>NZ_CP032698.1:4196522-5595362 GCF_003627815.1 Streptomyces hundungensis | reverse complement strand
CGGCTCCTTGACCTCGTAGGCGATGGTCAGTGACGCCGCCCCGATCCTGGTCACCCACGACTCGATGATGACCGGCTCGTGCCGGTGCACCAGGGGCCGCTTGTAGTCGATCTCGTGGCGGGCCACGACGGACCCGCCCTTGAACGAGGGCGACCCGTCGCCCGGCGCCAGCCGGAACATGAAGTCGATGCGGGCTTCCTCCAGGTACCGGACGAAGACCGCGTTGTTGACGTGCCCGAAGGCATCCATGTCCGACCAGCGGAGCGGGCAGCGGTAGATGTGGCGGGTCACGGACGATCAGCCCCGGGTGAGCTTCTTGTACGTGGCGCGGTGCGGGCGAGCCGCGTCCGCACCCAGACGCTCGACCTTGTTCTTCTCGTACGACTCGAAGTTGCCCTCGAACCAGTACCACTTGGAGTCACCCTCGTAGGCGAGGATGTGGGTGGCGACCCGGTCCAGGAACCAGCGGTCGTGGGAGATCACGACGGCGGCACCGGGGAACTCCAGGAGCGCGTTCTCCAGCGAGGAGAGCGTCTCGACGTCGAGGTCGTTGGTGGGCTCGTCGAGGAGCAGCAGGTTGCCGCCCTCCTTGAGCGTGAGCGCCAGGTTGAGGCGGTTGCGCTCACCACCGGACAGCACGCCCGCGGGCTTCTGCTGGTCCGGGCCCTTGAAGCCGAAGGCGCTGACGTAGGCGCGGGACGGCATCTCGACCTGGCCGACGTTGATGTAGTCGAGCTCGTCGGAGACGACGGCCCACAGCGTCTTCTTGGGGTCGATGTTGGCGCGGCTCTGGTCGACGTAGCTGATCTTGACGGTCTCGCCGACCTTGATCGAGCCGTTGTCCGGCGTCTCCAGGCCCTGGATCATCTTGAAGAGCGTGGTCTTGCCGGCGCCGTTGGGACCGATGACGCCGACGATGCCGTTGCGCGGCAGCGTGAAGCTCAGGTCGTCGATGAGGACCTTGTCGCCGAAGGCCTTCGAGAGGTTCTCGACCTCGACGACGATGGAGCCCAGACGCGGACCCGGCGGGATCTGGATCTCTTCGAAGTCCAGCTTCCGCATCTTGTCGGCCTCGGCGGCCATTTCCTCGTAACGGGCCAGACGCGCCTTGGACTTGGTCTGACGCCCCTTGGCGTTGGACCGCACCCACTCCAGCTCTTCCTTGAGCCGCTTCTGGCGCTTCTCGTCCTTGCGGCCCTCGACCTTGAGGCGGGCCGACTTCTTGTCGAGGTACGTGGAGTAGTTGCCCTCGTACGGGATCGCGCGGCCGCGGTCGAGTTCGAGGATCCACTCGGCGACGTTGTTCAGGAAGTACCGGTCGTGGGTCACGGCCACCACGGCGCCCGCGTACTTCGAGAGGTGCTGCTCCAGCCAGTTCACCGACTCGGCGTCGAGGTGGTTGGTGGGCTCGTCGAGCAGCAGCAGGTCCGGGGCCTCGATGAGCAGCTTGCAGAGCGCCACACGGCGCTTCTCGCCACCGGAGAGGTTGACGACGGGCCAGTCGCCGGGCGGGCAGCCCAGGGCGTCCATGGCCTGCTCGAGCTGGGCGTCGAGGTCCCAGGCGTTGGCGTGGTCGAGGTCCTCCTGGAGCTTGCCCATCTCCTCGAGGAGCGCGTCCGAGTAGTCGGTCGCCATGAGCTCGGCGACCTCGTTGAACCGCTTCAGCTTGCCCATGATCTCGGCGGCGCCGTCCTGCACGTTCTCCAGGACGGTCTTCGACTCGTCGAGCTGGGGCTCCTGCATGAGGATGCCGACGCTGTACCCGGGCGAGAGGAAGGCATCGCCGTTGGAGGGCTGCTCGAGCCCCGCCATGATCTTGAGAACGGTGGACTTACCGGCACCGTTAGGACCGACCACACCGATCTTCGCGCCCGGCAGGAAGCTCAGCGTGACGTCGTCAAGGATCACCTTGTCGCCGTGCGCCTTGCGCGTCTTGCGCATGGTGTAGATGTACTCAGCCAAGAGAAACCGTCCGGCAGTGTGAATCGGGCTGTGGGCAGATACACCCCATCTTGCCTGAAGGCCACCCCCCGGGGGAAACGGGTATGGCCTCCCAGGCCCTCCCGCGGCGCTCCGGTGCTGGTCGCGTGCCGGGTCGCGGGCGGCTCGCGTACCGGTTCGGCGTGAACGGGCGCCGGCCCCGGTACGCGGGTGCGTACCGGGGCCGGCGTCTGTCACTCACTGCTCACGGTGAGCTCACTCAGCGGTGCCGGGCCCGGTCAGCGGCCCGCCGTGTTCTTCTTGCGGAGGAAGAAGACCGTGCCGCCGCCGAGCAGCACCAGCACGATCGCCGCGCCGGCGATCATCGGAGTGGCGCTGGAGCTGCCGGTCTCGGCGAGGTCGGTGCCGCCCTTGATCCCGGTCGAGCTGCCACCTGCCGAGGCGGGGCTGGGCTTCGAGGACGGGGTGGGGGTGCCCGCACCGGCGGTCTTGCAGTCGAGGGTGCCGGAGAAGTGCCGGCCCGCGATGGTGAAGTCGTACTTCGCGTCCTCCGCGACCGGGAACAACACGGTCTTCGAGGCCCCGGCGGGGACCGTGGCGACCGTCCTGCCGCCGACGGTCACCGGGTACGGCTTGTCGCCCTTGTTGGTGACGGTGATGTCCACGCCGCCCTTGGCGCAGTCCTTCTTGACCGTCACGGCCGGGATGGCGCCCTGCTTGGCCCAGGTCACCTTGGCCTCGGCGTTGACCGTCGAGTCGCTGGAGCCGGCCAGGATCTGCGTCTGGCTCTTGGAGTCACTGGCGAAGGCGCGGCCGACCGGCACCTGGGTGGTGGCCGAGAGACGCAGCGCGCCGTCTCCCTGCTGGGCACCCACCGGGGCGTCGAAGAAGAGCTGGCTGTTGTTGACGGCCGAGTTCGCGGCCTTACCGGTCTTGTCCACGACCTTGACGCCGGCGGCCTTGAGCTCCTCGGACGGGGTGACCGTGACCTTGTCGGCGTTGGTGTGCACGGTGACCGGACCGAGCTTCTGACCGGCCTTGCCCGCCACCGAAGCGCCGTCCAGGGTCAGCGAGGCCTTGGGCTCCTCGGCGGCCTGCGCACTGGTGTACAGCCACTCGGACAGCTTCTCGCCGGCTTCGTCCTTGACCGTGACCTTGGCGTTGTCCGAGTAGCGCCAGATGGCGACCTGGGTGGCCGCGGCGGCCTCCGCGTTGTTGAGCTTGCCCTCGATGCCCGCGGCCTGGGCCAGCCCGGCGAGGTCGTTCTTCTGTGGGTAGGAGTGCTCCAGGATCCAACGGATCTTGCCGGCGTTGGCGTTGTTCGCCAGCGAGGTGCCGCTCCACGGCGTCTCGCGGTACTTCGCCTCGCGCTGTGTGGGGTTGTGGATGTCGATGCAGTACGTGCGGAGCGTGCCGCCGCCGTCGACGTTCATCCGGAACAGACCGGCCGAGACGTTCTTCTCGCCGTCGTCGTCCTGGACGACCGCGTCGGCGTACGAGCCGGGCTCCAGGCCCTGGATGGTGGCGGTCGCGCCGCCCAGGCCCTGCTGGTCGGGCGTGTCCGCGAACGCCCCGCCCGCCCCGGCTATCGCACCCGCGGCGACAAGTCCGGTGACGGCTGCGGCGGTGGCGAGGCGCAGAGCACCCCGCTTGCGGGCGCACGGCCCGTGAACGGCTGAAAACACAGAATTCCCCTTCGGGCGAGGCGCTTTCGCATGTGGTGCGCGTGCACCCGTGGTGCGCGTGGGGAAGTGCCTCGCCGGCAGACTCAAGTGCCCCGTGAGTACGCGGGAATCCTAGGGATACGGAAGTCGACGATCCGTGGTGATGCCATCAGATAACCATTCCGATTCGGAATCGTTATCCCGAAACACGTGTACGGGCTGGGCTTATCGACAAATCCCCGGGACAGAGGGGGAGTTTCAGGACTCGAGCCGTGCTCGCCCAACCGCCGCCCCCTGCCCCCTCTCCCGCCCCCTCCCCGCCGCTCTCCCCCAAGTGCCGTCTCCTCTACGCCCATCGGAGCCGGTTATACGCCCATCGGCGCCGCCTTTTCGGCCGTGCCGGTGGCCGATTCCCATACCACCGCCGGGGAGCCCGTGGCCGAAACAGCGCCGGCCGCGTCGCTCGGAGCCGGTGCGGACGCGGGTGGCGACGCCGTGTTCCAGTTCGGCGCCGGCCCCTCCTTCCCCTGGGCTCCGGCCCGTTCCACCGGGGTCGCCTCCCCCTTGAACACCCGCCGGAACGCGGTGGTCCCCCGCGACATGTCGTGCCCGATCGCCACCGCGTCGACGTCCGCCGAGAACCGGCGCGGCCCGTCCGGCCGTTCCTCGTCCCGGACCTTCAACCGGCCGTGCACCACGACCGGTTCCCCGATGGCGACCGAGCCGGTCAGGTTCATTCCGAGGGCTCGCGCCGCCCACACCGTGTAGAAGCTGGTGGCCCCGTCTACCCAGGCCTGCTTCTCCCGGTCGAAGCGGCGCGCGGTCACCGCGAGCCGGAACCGCGCGACCCCTCCCGTCGCGCTCTCCCGCCACTCCACCTGCGTGGCCACATTGCCGACCAGCGTCACCATCGTCTCGTTCACCGACATCAACCCCCGTACTCCGTATGCCTCTTGACCCTTCGGCGGCGCAGGACCTCCGGCCCCGTCGGCCCGGAGCGCGGCAGAGAAAAGCCCCGCCCGGTCCAGCCGTCGATCGAACCCTTGCGCTGTCGATCTCCATGCTGGACCGGACGGGGAGTACGTGCCGGGGCCTGTGGATCACCGTCCCGTTGTGGAAAACCCGTTCACCCTTGCGTGAGCACCCCGGCCCCCACCACCGCCGCGTACTGCTCGCGCACCTCGCGGTACCGCAGCAGTTCGGCCGCGACCGGGTCCAGGACCCTGGCCCTGCCGCAGGCCGCCGCCGCCTCGCGGAGTCTGCGTTCGGCCTCCTGCCCGTAGCGCCGCCCGGGGCCGCGTGCCGCCACCGCGCACGCCCACTCGATCAGCGGGCCGCCCACGATGCCGCCCAGCATCACGAGCGCGGGGACGATCAGTCCGGGGGTGAGCACCCCGACGATCTGGCCCACCAGCCACAGCCCGCCCACGACCTGGACGGCCGTCATGACCATCTGGGCCAGCACGGCGGCCGGCCACCACGGAGGCCGGGGCGAGGTGCCCCGCTCCCGTTCCTCCCGTACCGCGAGCTCGTCCAGCGCCTCGGGAAGCCCTTCGGCGCCCCGTACCGCCGCCTCACGCACGGCCTGCGCCCAGGGCGCGGGCAGCCCGGCCGCGGCCTCCCCGGCGACCGTGCGGACCGCCTGCTCCACGTGCTGGCGGGCGGTGACCTGCTCCTCGGCCTTGGTGCCGGAGCGGGGCCGCTGCACGGCGGGGACGCGGATCCGGTCGTACCAGCGCCACAGCCGCAGCCACGGTGTGCCGCAGGCGCGCTGGGCGTTGCGCCGCCACTCGCGTTCGGCGGCCTCCCCGGCGGCCGAGGCGCCGACCGCCGTGGCGAGGCGGTCACCGAAGTCCCTGCGGGCCCGTTCGCCGAGCCCGGGGTGGCCGTCGGCCACGTACAGCGGACGCAGGTCGGCGGCGGCCGCGTCCACGTCGGCGGCGAGGCGGCGGGCGGCGGCGCCGCGCTCCCGCACGAACCGGCCGAGCTGTTCGCGGAGTTCACCCACGCCCTGGCCGGTCAGTGCGGACAGGGCCAGCACCGAGGCGCCGGGTTCGCCGTGTTCGCCGAGCGCCATGCCGTCCTCGTCGAGGAGCCGGCGCAGATCGTCGAGCACCTGGTCGGCGGCGTCTCCGGGCAGCCGGTCCACCTGGTTGAGCACGACGAAGCTGACCTCGGCGTGCCCGGCCAGGGGCCGCAGATAGCGCTCGTGGAGTACGGCGTCGGCGTACTTCTCGGGGTCCACGACCCACACGATCGCGTCGACCAGGGCGAGCACCCGGTCGGCGGCGTGCCGGTGCGAGACGACCGCCGAGTCCAGGTCGGGCAGGTCGACCAGGACCAGGCCCTCCAGGTCGCCGCCCGCGCCGTCGAGGGGCCTGCGGCGCAGCCGGCCGGGGATGCCGAGCCGGTCGAGCAGCCCGGCGGCGCCGTCGGTCCAACTGCACGCGATGGGGGAACCGGTGGTCGGGCGGCGCAGCCCGGTGTCCGAAATCTGGCTCCTGGCAAGGGAGTTGAAGAGCGTGGACTTGCCGCTTCCGGTGGCGCCCGCGATGGCGACGACGGTGTGCCGCGCGGACAGGCGCTGGCGCGCGGACGCCTCGTCGAGCACCCGGCCGGCCTCGGCGAGCGCCTCGGCGTCGAGCCGGGTGCGGGAGAGGCCGACCAGTTCGCGCAGCGCGTCAAGGCGTCCCCGTACCGCGCCGATGTACGGGCCGCCGATGGGCTCGAACGCGACGTCCTGTGCCTCCTCGCCCTCCAGGGCGGTGGTCGTCATCTCGCCGGGCTCGGCGGCGCGCCGTGCGATCAGCCCGTCGGCCCAGCGGTCCTCGGCCTCCTGCGTCATGCCGCTTTCCTCTCCTTCTGCACCACGGACAGTGCGGCGATCAGCCCGGCCTGCGGCTCGGGCGTCACCTCCAGGGCGTCCAGCGGCGCGAGCCGCCGTTCGCGTTCGGCGCCGAGCACCTGGTCGATGTAGGTGGCGACGAGTTCGCCGCCCTTGTCGCGCAGCCGCAGCGCGCCGTGGGCGCCGATCCGCTCGGCGAGCCGCTCGCCCGCCCGGCGGGCCCGGCGCCCGCCGAGCAGCGCGGCGGCCAGCAGCGCGGCCACGGTCTCGGGGTCGGGCGCGAGCGAGCGCTCCATCTCCCGCACCTCCTCCTCGGCCAGCTCCTCCAGGACCCGCCGCCAGCGCCGTACGGCGAGCCCGATGCGGTCCTCGGGGTCCTCGTGGCGTACGCCCTCGGCGAATACCTGCGCCGCCGGTTCGCGCGCCCAGGCGTCCCTGACCCGCTCGTCGGCGGCGGCGGCCGCGCACCGCAACAGTTCGGCGAGGCTCTCCACGAGCGCGTCGAGGAGTTCACCCGCCGAGGCGCCGCCGCCCGGGTGGGCGCGCCAGCGGGTGAGCGCGTCCCCGGCGAGCACCTCGCCGGCCCGCAGGCGCCGCCGCACCCGGTCGCCCTCCTGGGCGTACGCGTCCTCGACGGCGGCGGTGAGGCGTACCGCGGCGGCGTACTGCGCGGCGACCGCCGAAGCCAGTTCCGGCATCCGCGCGTTGAGCGACTCGATCGCGCCGGACGCGGTCCGGGCGACGGCCTGCTGGCGGGCGGCCGGGTCCTGGCTGCGGTGGGTGAGCCAGGTGCGCAGGGCGGCGACGGCGGTGGAGGGCAGCAGCCCGTGCGAGGCGCCCGCGGACTCGGGCAGTTCGGGCACGGTGAACCGGGGCACGTCCCCGAGCCCGGCCCGGGTCAGCAACGCCCCGTACTGCCGCGACACTTCGGCCAGCACCTGGTGCGGCACCCGGTCGAGCACGGTGACCAGCGTCGCGTCGTACTCCTTGGCGGTACGCAGCAGATGCCAGGGCACCGCGTCGGCGTACCGGGATGCGGTGGTGACCATGACCCAGACGTCGGCGGCGCAGATCAGTTCGGCGGCCAGGATGCGGTTGCTGACCACCAGCGAGTCGATGTCCGGGGCGTCGAGGAGGGCGAGTCCGCGCGGCAGCGTGGTGGCGGTCTCGACCCGGACGGCCCCCTCGTCGTCCCCGCCGGACAGGTCGACGCCCTCGGCGTCCTCGTGCTGTTGCGGCAGCCATACGCGGGTGAGTTCGGGCAGCACCCGGGGGCCGGAGAACCACTCGCGGTCGTCGGGGTGGCACACGAGTACGGGCGTACGCGTGGTGGGGCGCAGCACTCCGGCCTCGCTGACCCGGCGCCCCACAAGGGAGTTGACGAGCGTGGACTTGCCGGCGCCGGTGGATCCGCCGATGACGGCGAGCAGCGGGGCCTGCGGATCTCGCAGTCGGGGCAGCAGATAGTCGTCGAGCTGTGCGAGCAGCTCGCTGCGCGTCTGCCGGGCGCGTGGCGCGCCCGGCAGGGGCAGGGGGAGGCGCACGGCGGCGACACTGTCGCGCAGGGCGGAGAGTGCGTCGATGAGCTGAGGCCGTACGTCCAAGGTCACCACATGCGAAGAATGCCCAATTTTGGCGGCTTTTTGAAGCGTATGGCTACTTCCGCGCGCGTCCATAGGCCACCGAGACGCGCCGAACGGACAGATGGGGCACATGGGACGAGTGGGACGCAGGCATAACGAGTGCACAACACCCTGCGCCGCGAGCGTCAAAAGCGCTGCACGATTCGCACCTGCCTGCGATTATCGGTTCGCTTCACCGAACCTCCACATCGTGCCACGCAGGTGAAGCAACCGGGACGAGGTGACAGGAGCCCTATCCTTGTCCCCGGCAAGGTCATCGGCCCGGGACCCGTCCCGGACCCAAGCCCTCGCCGCCGCGGCCTCCGGGCCACCCGAGGCCCCATTTCCGGCCCCCGTAGCTCAGTGGATAGAGCAGGCGCCTTCTAAGCGCTTGGCCGCAGGTTCGAGTCCTGCCGGGGGCGCTCCCGCGCCAATGCTGTTCGGCCCTCCTTCGGGAGGGCCTTTTTGCTGGTCAGGGCAGCGTACCGATCGGACGGTAGGAGTCGCGTGAGCGCCGTACCCGACCCTGATGGGCTCCGGGCGGGTACGGCGCTGTACGGCTGTCACCGAGTTTCTGCGGGTGGCCACGGAGAATACGCGGAGAAGTTTCCCGCGACCTGATCTCTACTCCGGTACGTCGGGGAGATCCCCTTGTGCCTCCATCCGGCGCTTGAGGTCCGGGAGCTGCCCCTCGATGCAGCCCGCGTAGAAGGACAGCAGGACCGCCACGCTGTTCCCCGCCCAGTAGGCGACCTGCGCCGGCGGGATGCCGTCGTTGAGCCACTTCGTCAGGCGGGTATGCCTGATGTCGTAGATCCGCCGCCCCATCGGCGACTGGCACTCCCGCTCGGTCAACTCGGCCTTGCGAGCCGTGCCCCAGGCTCGGCGAGCGACGGACCCGGCGAGGATCCCACCGAATTCTCCCTGGAACAGCCGGTCACCGGGCTTAAGGCTCTCTTCCGTGATGTGCTCCCGGAGGATCTTCGTCAGCGCCGGCGGGCCCGGCACGACTCGCGTGGCGTCCTCGGCGCGCCCCTTCAACCCACGCTCTTCGTGGACTTCTCCGTCGTCGGTCCAGTTGCTCCCGACCTCCGGTTGCGCCGTGTGGAACAGCAGATCGCACCACTGATCCTCCGCGTCCACCGGAGGCAGGGTGACGTCCTCCACGTACATCGCCACGGCCTCTTCCGGTCGCGGGCCGGTGTAGTACAGGGTGCTGAAGTACGCATGCAGCCGCCGGCCGCCGCGCGTCCGGCGCCGGATCCGAGCCAGGATCCGGGCCATTCTCTGGGGATGGATCAGGGACCGCCGGTCCACCGCATTGGAGGTCTTGGGGGTCGCCCCCCGCCCCTTCGGTAGAGGGTTCGTGCGGAGGATCTTGTGTTTGATCGCGTACTCCATCGCGACGTTCAGGATCCGGCGGTTGCGCTTGACGGAGCTAGCCGCTGCTCGCTTGCCGTTGAGTAACGTGTCGACCGAGAGCAGAACCGTGTCGACCTTGACCGGGTCCTCCCAAGTCGCCATGGACGGGGCGTTGCGCTCCACCCACTTCAAGATGTTGGCAACCTCCAGTGACGCCTCCTCCCGACGACGCGTGTTGAACGCGTACTCACGAAGCGCCGTGCGGAGTTCCATCGGCGTGCAGGCGGAGGGCTGAGCGCGCAGGAGCGCAACGGTTGTGGCAGTCAGCGCCTTTGCCGTGTTCTTTCGAGTGTTTCCAGCGGTCCGGTGCCATTGCGCGTCCGCGAACTGGACAGCGAAGTCGTACCAGTTGACCGAACTTGCACCCGTCTGTTGGGAGACAGGAAGCCCCGTCTCCCGGTTGAACGCCTCGCCCTTACGTGCGGCGGTAACGAGTTCCGAGCGGAAGCTGTCCGCCAACGCCACGTTGCCGAACGGTGCGCGGAACTCCTCCCCGTCCAGCGTCCAGCGCACCGTGTATGTGGTGACCTTGGCGCCCTTGTAAACCGCGGTCTTCCAGAACTTGACCTTGTATGTCGTCTCCATCAAGCAGCGTCCTCGTGAGCGTCGAGCCACTTGTCCAGATCGCTCCGACGCACGCGCAGGTCGCCGTTCGGAAGCTTGATGCACCGGGGGGCGCGGTGCTTCTGTCGCCAGTCGTAGAAGGTCGAGCGCGAGACGTTCAGTTCGTCGCAGACTTCCGGGAGCGTGAGCATCTTGCGAGCGTTGCCGCTATGTGCGGACATGCTGGCCTCCATGGGGGGCGGGGTCGACCCGCCTTGCCTTCCGGGGATCCGCAACATCCGCCACGCCGCAACATTGCTGGTCAGCGGCCTAAATCTGTGGCGGATAGCGGATGTGTGGCGGATAGATGCCGCCGCGCGGGCGCGCGGCGGCATCACGGTTGAGCTGAGGTCAGCCGACGATCCGCATCAGGGGCGGCGCGTCGTCGGCGGCGGGCGTATCCGCCACACGACACGTATCCGCCACAGATTCACCCCCCGTGACCTGGGATGTTGCGGCGTGGCGGATGTTGCGGATTTCCTCGGACCGGGAGCAGTAGCGGCTCCAGGCGTCCGCAAGGTCTTCCGCGTAGTAGCCCTTGGGGGTCGTGCTGCCGACCCGGATGCCCCGGGGCTTGATCCGGGTGTCGTCGGGCTTCACGTACTGGCTCAAGAGCCTAGACAGTCCACGGGCCGTGAGGGGCTTGGTGCTCTGTCCGTCCTCGCTCATGTCGGACCACGGCGCATCGTCCAGGGAGAGCAGGACTTCGAGGATGGCCGCGGTCGGCATCCGGTCCACGCCGCAGAACACGCGGTCGCGCAAGTCGGTCAACAGCTTCACCCCAAGCGAGGCTTCATCACCTTCGCTCGCGGCTTTGACGAGGGCGAGGCACGCGGCGCGGCCCCGGTCGGGCCAGTGCCCGCCGGCCGCGTCGGCGACCGCCAGGAGGGGCTCCCACACGTCGGCGGGCCGGTCGGTGACGCCTTCGGGCATCTCCGGCCAGGCTTCGGCGACTTGCTTTTGCAGGGTTGCGGTCCATTCCGCGAGCCGGTCACGCAGCGCGTGGCCTTCCTTCTCGTGGATGCGGCGCCGGTAGGGCTCGCACTTCTCGTTGGGCGCCTTCTTGCGCATGCGGATGATGACCGAGCGCGTGAGGATCGTGTCCGGGAGCGAGCCGAGTCCGGCCATGGCCACGGCGCAGAACGAAGGGAAGAACCCTGCCTTCTGGTCGTTTCCGTCGCCGATGCAGCGCAGTGACTTCGCGCCGCGCCGGTAGCCAGAGTTGAGGAACCCGCGGACCTCTTCGTTCCCACCCGCCTTGGGGCCGAAAACGGTGTCGATCTCGTCGAAGAGGAGCGTGGGCGTTCCCTCGTCGGCAGACACGAGCCGGAACAGGGCATTGGCTGAGGCGTTGACGGTGGTCGCGGCGCGCGGGGTGAGGGTTTCCACGATTTCCAACGCGCGGGACTTGCCCGACCCGGGTTCCGGGGAAAGGAAGGCGAGGCGGGCGGTGCCGTCCAGCGCGTCCATGAGGTGCGCGTGCGCGTCCCACAACGTGACGGCGGTGTAGGCGTGTTCAGTGGGGAAGACGTTGAAGCGGCGGTGGAACGCTTCGACCTCATCGAGCAGGGCGGCCCCGTCGATGGGCGCGGCCGGCGTGGTGTCGTTCATGCGGCGGTCCGCCTTTCCGAGGTGTCGCGCAGGGAGCACACGGTGCGGTGGCGGGCGTGGTCCTCGATCAGCGCTCGAACTCCCTGCGCGCCGTGTGCAGTGCGGTCGCGTCCGCACGCGCAGGTGGAACGCGCAGCGGGGGTGTGGCGGAAGGGCATCTTCACATCGAGGACGTCGCCTGCCCACGCCGTGGCCGCGGGGCTGGCGTCCTGCTCGGTGAGGACGGTGAAGGGAAGGACTGAAAGGACGCCTTCGGCGTCGTCCTTCGGCCGCACGCTCGGTCCGGGCGCGGGAGCGGTGGCGGCGGGCTCGCGGCCGGTCGTGGCCGGGAGAGGCAATCCAGGGGAGCAGGGGGTGGTCATGCCGCCTCCCTGGGGGTGCCGTGGGTGAGGATCCAGTCCATGGCGCTGCGGATCGTGGTGGCGCACTCGGCAGCCGGCAGTCCCGTGGACTCCCCCGCCGCCTGGATTGCCTCTTCCACGGTGGCCCGGCTGATGTTCCCCCAGGCCACAAACCGCGCCACCTTGCACGCGCTCTTGTGCAAAGTGCTGTTGCGCGAGTGGTCACCCGCCGCACGGATGACCGCGCACTCGCGCTCCAGAGCGGTCCGCGCGGCCTTCGTTCCGTCGCACACCTGCGTCATGACGGTATGGGGGCCGGGCTTGGCCCGCTCGCGCAACTCGTCTGCCAGCCAGGCGGGCAGCGGGGCGACGGGCGATTCGTCAGTGACGGTGTAGTCGCCGTGGGTGGTGGCACTGCCGGGGGCGACGACGTAGCCGCCCCAGCCGCGGGTGTCGACGTGGCGCCCCAGCCGGTTCACCGAGCAGCCCAGCCGGACCCCTTCAGGGGCGGTGAAGTACAGGTGGTGGCCCCCGCTGGGGGTCCGCACCTGGTAGGTGGCAGGCAGGGTCTGACCGGCGCGCTCGCAGAGCGCCAAAAGGCTTTCGGCGCCGCCAGGCGCTCCTTCTTGCTCTTCCGCCTTGAGCATGTCGAGGTCGACGACCAGAAGCCCAGCCGGGCCGGTCGCGATCCCGATGTTGTACGGCTGCGTTGTCCACGCGGCCGTGATCAGGTCCGGGTCGGTGGTGGCGCGCTGTTCGGGCTTGCGGTGCCCGTCGGCGCACCGTCCGGTGCCGGGGCAGGATCGCTCGGCGTGCCCGGCGGGCCGTTTGTCGCCGGGGCGGAGCGGGAAGACCGGCCAGCCGCGGCGGGCCGTTTCCAGGGCCCAGGCGAGGAGTGCGAGATTGCACTCTCGCGGATTGGGGGTGGGTTGCGTCATGCTGGATGCCTCCAACAGGTCTGTTGTGGACTGGTTGGCAAGGGCGGCCCGTGACTTTGGCGAGACGGGGGCCGCCCTTGGCGTGTCTAGGCGATGTCCAGGGCGAGTTGGGACATGGCGGGTTCGCCCGCGACGGGCGTGAGGGTGGCGAGCAGGGCGCGGTAGGCGAGTGCGGCTTGGTGGATGACGACGCCGTTACCGAGGATTTTGAGCTGGTCGGCGCGCGACAGGCCCAGGTCCGGGCCGGTGACCCAGCCAGGGGCGGCGCCCATCATCCATTCCACGAAGGCAGGCGAAAGGCGCCGGTTGCCCTTGGTACCCGCCTCGGTCGGCTCGGGCGCGGGGCGCCCCAAAACCGCCTCCCACCGGCGGATGGCGGGGCCGTAGTCGGTGCCGTTCGTGGCCACCCACTGCCGGTCGTCGGCCAGGTCACGGGCCAGGTACTCGATGGACGGGCGCGAGCTCGCACCCAGCGAGACGGACTGGTTGCGGCCGTAGCGGCGGGCGGTCGGGGTCGGCAGCAGGTTGACGACCACCTCGTTCAGGGGCCGGGAGTTGGTGTCCAGGAGGTTGGAGGCGCCCGACTTCCAGTCGCGTGCCGCGGGCGTGGGCAGCAGCGTGACGGCGGTGCGCAGGTTCATGCCGCCCCGGCGTTTGGGGGAGGTGCCGGGGCCGCCCGTGCCGTCGGCGGCGGCCGGGGTGGGCAGCAGGGTCATGCGGCCGTCGGGGGCAGCAAGAACACCACTTCGTCCTCCAGCGTGGGCCCGTGCCCGCCGGCCTTGCGTTTGTCCGGGTGCTGCGGGCCGCCGTTGCGCCCCAACTGTGAGGTGGGGGTCTTCAGCAGCGGGATAGGCGACCGCGAACCAGCGGTCGCGGCGGTGGCAGGCGCCGACTTCGGGATCTCCAGCGCGTAGGCACATCCACCGTGCGTCATACCCGAGCGCGGCCAGGTCCGCGGCAACGACGTCGAGTCCCCGGCTGCGCAGGGCGGCGACGTTTTCCAAGAAGACGAGTCGGGGTCGTAGGTAGCGAATGGCTCCGTGGGCGATGGTTTTCCACAGTCCTGAGCGGTCACCGGCGATCCCTCCGCGAGGTCCGGCATTGGAGATGTCCTGGCAGGGAAACCCGGCGGTCAGCGCCGCCGGACGTCCCATCGAGGCCGACAGCGCGGCCCAGTCGACGGTCGTGATGTCACCCAGGTTGCGGGTGCGAGGCAGGCGGGCGGCCAGCAGCCGGGAGGCCGCTGGGTCCTTCTCGCCGACCACGGCCGTGGGAAGGCCCGTGACGGCTTCCACGGCCAGGTCCAGCGCACTGGAGCCGGTGCACAAGCTGACATTGCCGCCCTCGATCGGCAGGACATGGTGTTGGGTCATGCGGGAGTGCCTCCAACAGGTCTGTTGTGGACTGGTTGGCAAGGGCGGCCCGTGACTTTGGCGAGACGGGGGCCGCCCTTGGCGCAGCTAGAAGGGGGGTTCGTCGCTCTCCTGCTTGGCGCCCGACGCGGCGGTGTTCCACGCGTCGTCACCCACGGCGGGGGCGCTCTGCGCGGGGCGCTTGGCGTTGATGGTCACGGTGGTGAACCGGATGCTCGCGCCGATCTCGTCGACTTCCAGCACGAGCATCGACCGCTTCTCGCCCTGGTCCGTCGTCCAGTCGTGCTGACGGATCCGGCCGTTGGCCACGACCCGCGATCCCTTGGCCAGCGACTCCGCCGCATGTTCGGCGAGCTGGCGCCAGGCGGCGCAGCGGAAGAACGTGGCGGTGCCGTCCGTCCACTTCCCCGACTCTTTGTCGTACGTGCGCGGGGTGGCGGCGATGGTGAACTTCGCGAGCGCCGCACCGGACGGCGTGAACTTCAGTTCCGGGTCGGCGGTCAGGTTGCCGATCACGGTGATCGGGGTCTCTCCAAACGACATCGCATGCTCCTCAGTGGTGGTTGATGGTGCCGTTGGCGCGGCCGAACAGGCCGGTCGCGGTGATGTTCTGCGTGATCTGCGTGGGTCCCGTACCGCGGCGCCTGGCGCCGCCGATCAGGGCGGGGACGCCGATGACGGCGGCGACAAGGAAGGCGCCGGCCGCCCACAGAGCGTGGCTCATGGCGATCAGTCCCGGGGCTGCGTAGGAAAGCCCGATCCCGCCCGCGGCGATACCGAAGCCGACGGTGGGGGCGAGCAGGGCGGTGGTCTTGGCCCACGCCGGAACCGGTTGCGATGCAGCCGGGGCGGGCGGCGGGGTGTGCGCGGGGGGCTGGACGTAGGCGAGGGCGCGCTGCCCGCCGGGCAGGGTCACGAGCTGCACCCCGGGCGGAATCTCGCCCGGCAGCATCACCGCCCGCGCGGGGCCGGGCTGGTAGGCGAGCGGGTCGGGGTTCAGCGCGGCGGTGGTGATCTCGTACGCACGGTCATAGGGCACAAGGTGCTCCCTTCAACAGCGATCAAGCCGCGTGGTTGAGGGCGGTGACGACGGCTTCGCACATCGAGCGGATGGGTCCGGCGGCGCCGGTGGCGGCGGTGAAGAACCCGAACAGGAACAGCACGACCGCGGCGAACGGGCCGACCGTGCGGTCGCGCAGGAACACGAAGGTGAGTACGCCGAAGAGGGCGACGGCGGACAGGGTGACGATCACGAACGGCCTCCCAGGGAATGGCCGGCGGGCGGCACGTGAACCGGGGTGCTGCCCGCCGATGGCTTGTCGTGTTGCTTGTCGTCTGGCTTGTCGCTTGTCTTGTCGTCTCGCTTGTCTTGTCGCTTGTCGCCTCCCAGGTCACAAGCCGTTTCCGGCCCCCGCGACAACCCCACTGGTGGGGTTCGTGCTGGGCGGGAGACAAGCGACAAGCGCTAGCTCTGGATGGGGGGTTCGGGGGCGTGGTCGCGGTGGACGTAGCGGGCTTTGGTGCCCTCGCCGACGCGTACCGCGGTGCCGTCCTCGGTCCATGCCTTGAGCCAGCCGACGACGGTCTGCCGGGTCGTGCCGTGCTCATCGGCGAGTGCGCGGGCGATGGCAGAGGCTCCCGTACCGTCCGGCCCGGCGGCGAACAGGGCCGCGAGCGCGGCCCGCTGGGCGGGACTGTCCTGGTCCGCCTCGCCGCGCAGCGCGGACAGATTCAGCCCCGACGCGGCCGGGGATGCGGACGGGTCGGGTGCGGTGGCGAACTGGGCGTCGATCTCCTCGCGGAAGCGCCGCAACAGCTCATCCTCGCGCGCCGCCCCGGCTTGTCCGGGCTCCCGGACGCCGCGCAGCGCGGACAGGTTCAGCCCACCCCCCTCGCCGCCCGGCTCCGCAGTCGGATCGGACAGGATTCCGGCGTCGGCGGGCAGGGACCGCATCCACGCAGTGCGCTCCGCATCCCAGCGCCGGGCATACGCAGCGCCTGCCGCCCTCGCGGACACGTCATCCAGGCGCGGGTGGCGGTCGGAGGTGGCCACGGTGATATCGCGGATCTGGGAGGGCTTGATCCGCCATGCCTTGAACAGCGCGCCCGGTGACTCGGGGGTACCCATGAAGCCGGCGCCCTTGAAGGGGGCCTGGTCCACGCGCAGCCCGCGGCGCCCGGGGAACATCTTGGAGAGGTCCATGCCCTCGGTCTCACCACCGGTCAGTGCGACGCGGACCTTGGCCTCGCGGCGGATAAGGAGGTTGCCCAGCACGCTGCCAGTCGCCCCGAGCGCGGTGATGACGGTACGGCCGCCCATGGCACGCTGCATCCGGATGAACTCGAAGATCTTCTTCGCGAGTTCCTTCAACTGCCGGTCGGTGCTGACCAGGATTTCCGCGCCTTCGTCGATGACCAGCATGATCTGAGGAATTTTCGCGCTGACCGGCAGAAGGTCGGTGTCCTCGCGGGCCATGAGGTCCTGGTAGGCGCGCTTGCGGTGCAGCCCGATCGCGATGGCCGCGTTGAGCATCAGCATCGCTTCCTCATACGTCCCCGCCAGCCAGTCGATACCGGGCCGGACCGGCTTCCCGTCCTGGCCGGTCAACTCCCCGTTCAGGGCGGGCAGCACCCAGGGCAGGCCCGCGGATCCGGCGTTCAGGTCGATGACGAACGTCAGCATGTCCTCGGCGCGGGCGAACCCGCCGAGGATGGTGTGGAGCATGTTCGTCTTGCCCGACCCTGTGGGCCCGACCACCAGCGCACACTGCTCGCGCAGGTAGGCGCGGACTTCTTCGCCGTTGGTGCGAAAGCCCCACGGGATGCCGGTGTGGACGGAGAGGGGGCTGTAGTCGTCGGGGTAGGTGCGCGGTTCCGCGAGGACGTTCACGGTGGTCACGTCCAAAATCGCGCGGCCCTGGTGAATGCCCGGTCCCAGGGCTGCGGTGCAGCCGTGAGGCAGCTTGGCATCCGCCGACAACTGCGGGCCGTGCTGGGCGATGCGGTCGTAGGTGACGCCGCCCTGGGGTTCGAGGTCGAGGGAGTAGCCGTTTGCGGACTCCCACAACTCGACCGCCAGCACCCGCACGGTAACGCTGCAAATCCGCTGGATCCGCTCCACCCACTCAGCGGCGATGGCCCGGCGCTCCGCCGACAGTTCGAGCGCGACCTGCCGACCAGCAGCGGCGATGGCTTCGTCCTCGCGGGCTTCCTCATACAGGGCGACGGACCGGGTTCCGGCTCCGATGCCCACCCCGATCGTGGCAAGCGATCCCAGCGCAGCCCATGACAGCGGACCGGACGTCATGGCCCACGTGGTCCAGCCCGCCCCGACCAGCCAGGCGGATGCTTTGAAGGCGAGGGTGCGGCCGGCGTTGCGGACCTTGAGCCCGGCGACGGTGTGGCCGAGCGCGCCGGCCGCGCCGACCGCGAGGGCCCAGGCGGGCGGCATGCCGGTTGCGGCGCCGGTGGTGGCGACGGCGAGGGCTCCGGTGGTGGCGGACAGGGCGCCGGTCACGGGTCCGTGACTGGCACTCCAGTCCAGCACCGGGCCACTGTTCGCCTGCTTCCTCTTCTTGTTCACGGCAGTGGTGGCGCTCATGTCAGACGTTCCAGCCCTTCTCGGCTTCGGGCCCGTTGCGGGGGTCCTCGTGGCGGGCAATGTCCTGCTCGTGGACGCGCCGGAACGTCGGGCCGAGTTCCTCGGCCGCCGCGATCGCGGCCATGAACGCCTGGTAGATGTCGCTCAGTCCGTCCGCGACTTCCTTCTCCAGCGGGAACTCACTGTCAGCGCGTTCGGACAGGATCTGCATCACGTGCGCGATCATGCTGATCGACTGCGGAAGTTGCTCGATCATCGCCAGGATTTCCATGCAGCCCTCGGGCTGGTACAGATGCGCGGCCGCCTGCATCTCGGTCGCGTGCTCCTCGAAGTTGAACCCGGACATGTGCTTCGCCTCCCCGGCGTTCGTGACTGTCTCGGACGTGCTCTCGGGAACTACGTGGGCAGGCCGCTCGACCCGCTCAGCGAGCCCGTCAGTGGTGTCTTCGGCCGCGGCCTCATCGGCCGCGGCTTCGGCATCGGCAAGCTCTTCGCGGATCACCTGGTCCCGCTCGGCCCGCTGGTCGCGTGCCGTGCCGGCCAGCCGCCGGTACAGGCGGCGCCCCGGGTGCATCAGCCAGGGAATACCGAGCTTCCGGCCGAGCGGGGTGGTCAGACACCCCAACAAGCCCAGGGGCAGGGCCAGCAGGGCCGCGAGGACGCGGCGCCCGTGGAAGCGGGCAGCCGAACGGCGCAGTGCTTTGCGGGCCGCCTGCCGCGCCGGGGCCTTGCGGACAGCGGAGCGCTGACCAGCCACGGCCCGAGCGGCGCGGGTGTCGCGGCGGGCCCGCTGTTTGGCGACCGCCGCATCCCGGGCCGCACGCACCTTACGGCCCGCACCACCCAGCATCCGGCCCCCTAAACCGCCAGCCCGCGCACGGGACTTGTTCGCCGCGGCGCGGCCGTTGCTCCCGCCTGACGGGCGGATGCCCGGCTTCGTGGCGTCGCGGCGGGCATCGGCGACCGCGCGGCGAGCCGCAGTGGTCTGCCCCCGCCGCTCACCCCGCGAACCACCGGCCGCAGCCCGCGCGGAACGCAGAGCCTTGACCTGGGACGCCTTGCCCAGCGCGCCACCGGCCGCGCCGCGGCCAGAGGACTTGAGTCCGGCGGGCTTGTTCAGGGAGGCCGGGGCGCGGTGCTTGCGCGCCCCGAGACCGCCCAGCCCCCTACTGCCAGAGTGCCCGCCCTTTTGCTGCGGAACGCGGCCGGACCCGCCCGCCGCACGACGGGTGCCCGAAGCGGAGCCGCGGCCAGCGGTGTTGACGCCGCCAGAGCGGCTACGTGCCGCAGTCGCGCGTCCCGCGGATCGGGCCGCAGCACGGCGGGCGGCCTGCTTGGGGCGGGGGTTGCGGCTGCGGTAGGTAGCGATGGTGCCAAGCACGGCCGCGCCGGTCGCAGCGACCGCCGCGGCGATCGGGCCACCAGCGAGCCCGGCGGCGGCGACCATGCTCACGGTCGTGTTCGCCCCGGACAGGGCGAGCGGCACCACGGGCCAGCCGCCCGGGGTGTGCTCGATGTCCGTCGCGGTGTTGTCGGAGAGTTCGGGAGCTGGTGCGGGGCCGGGCGGGGTGTCGGGAGCGGCGGGGGCCACTACCGGTTCGGTACTCAAGTCGGTCATGCTGAACGCACTCCTTCGCGGGAGTAAGCAGGACCCGGACGCCGCCGGCCAAAGCTTGCGTCCGGGTCCTGGCAGCGGAACATGCAGGTCAGGGCCGGTAGTTCAGTTCGTGACTGGGGTGGGATGCCGCGGCTTCCTGCCAGCGGCGCCGCTCAACCGGATCGACGTGGGTGACACGGACCTTGTAGGTGCAGCCATCGGCCGTGCAGCGGTAGACGGTGGTGGTGAACCGGGACGTCACGGCCTCTACCAGGCTTCCGACGCCGAAACCCACGGCCAGACCGCACGGCAGAGCGAGCAGCATCGGAACGCTGTAGGCGTTCATCAGGCGCAGTTCGACCAGCGCGGCGGCGGCCAGCATGACGCCGGTCGTGGCAACGCGAATGATGGTGTGTTTGGCGGTGCTGTGCACGATCACTCCTTCAATCGACGGGGAGTTCAGAAGGTGCGCGGGCGGTCGGCGTCGGCGCAGAGCACGCACATGCCGAGCGAGACAGGGATGCAGTAGTCGTAGACCACGCCGCACGCGGGGCAGGTACGGCGGGCGAGCATCGCCAGCGCGAGAGCGCCCCACTTGCGCGACGTCATCGGCCGGACCGGCTTCGCCTGGTCGACGCGGTAGAGGAACGCCACACTCACCCCCGCCCTCCGACGGCGGGACGTGCGCATGAGCTGGGCCGCGACTTCCTGCCCGCCGGGCCGCAGCCCCCGGGCCCGGAGCTGCCGGCGGGTAGCGTAGCCGTCCGGGGCGAACTTCCACGGGAAGGTCGGTATGCCGTAGCGGGCTCCGGACGGGTCGTAGCAGCGCGCGTACGCGGCGGTGCCCATCAGCGGCTCGCGATCGCGAGTTCAGCGCCGCCGGTGCTGGGGTCGCGGTGTTCGGCGTAGCGGGTGGAGACCCAGCCGACCGACCAGCCGCACAGCTCCGCCGCCTGCCGCACCGGCAGGGATGCCTCGTAGGCCGCAGTCACGATCCGGCGGGCTTCATCCTCTTCTAGCTTGGTCTGCGCGGGACCGCGTTCAAGCAGTTCATCGCGTTCACGGGCCGCGCGCTCCTGACGTTCACGCCGTTCACGCTCCGCCTTCTCAGCCCGCTCCCGCCGTTCGGCTTCGGCCCGCTCACGCGCCTGCCGTTCACGGCCCAGACGCTCATGTTCACGCTGTTCACGCTCGCGTTCAAGGCGTTCACGGCTCTCCCGCTCAGCCGCTTCCCTGCGCTCGCGCTCTTCGCGTTCCTCGCGTCGCTCACGCTCTTCCCGCTCGCCCTGTTCACGGGCCAGGCGGGCCTCGTGGTCGCGGCGTTCACGCTCCTGCGCGGCGGCGTACTCGCGTGCCTCGCGGGCTTCGGCGCGGGCCTGGTCGGCCCGCTCCCGCGCCTTCTGCTCGGCCCGGTCGCGCTCGGCCTGACGCTCAGCTTGCAGAGCAGCTTGAGCCGCGGCGAGAGCGCGCCGGTAGGCGAGGCTGGTCTCCGCAGTGACGATCAAAAGGAGCGGCGCCACGGAGTGGACCGCCACTCCCACCAGGTCTTTCCTCAACGCGGAGTCCCCGATGTTCAGGGCCCACGTCATGAGGCCGGTCATCCAGCGCAGCAGGACCGGCCACGTGCCCCCGTGCCCACCAAGCCGGGCCAGGACGTCATCGAGCTTGACCACGATGACCACCGCCGCATCGACCACCAGCGGCAGAATCGGCGCGGTCCACGCCCACTTCGGGGCGGTGTGGTCGGCCATCAACGGCGTGACCGTGAGGATCGAATAGAGCATCGCCCCGCACACGATCAACCACGTGCCGCCCGACAGTGCCCGCTCCGCTGAACGCGTCTGAACACTGTTCACGCCGCACCCCTCACCGGCACCGCCACGGGCGGGAACGCCCGGCGGCAACCGTAAGAAGCCGCGTCATAGACGAACGCCTCGCAGCGCCACCTGAACGCGGACGCGGGGCGCTCACCGCACGGCTTCCACACCGCATCCGGAGAGACGCCGTGGGTGGCGGTATCAGCGTGGGCGTCTCGGAGCCTGCGGTAGACGGTGTGAGGCTCGCCGAAGTGCAGCAGGACCGTGAGCGTGTCCCCATTCTTCGGACCCTGCACCAACTCCGCCCTCGCACAGCGCAGTTCGCGGCTCAGCAGCAGGAGCTGCTCCTGCGCCGCGGCCGACTCGCGCACGGCCTCGATCAGGAGCACGCCCAGCTCCTGGCCGGTCGTCTCCGCGCGCTCAGAACGGTCGGTGGCCTCGCTCAGCTCCAGCGCGTGCCGATCGGATGCCGCGGCAGCGTCCGCCTTCGCCAGGCGGGCGCGCTCGAACGCGGCGTGCGCGTCGGCTTCGAGGAGCGCGAGGCGCTTGCGGGTGACGATGCGAATCATGCCGCCACCTCCGTCTCGCACAGACCGGCCGGGGTCGGGCCGTAGGCGACCAGGCTGAGGGTGCAGGCCCCGTAAGGGCCCTCCGCCCGCAGGTTCATCGTGCTGTCGTCCACACCCTGCGTGCCGAAGCGCACCGCGTCCGGACGGATGGCCAGGGCGGCCCGCCACTGCTCAAACGCTCCCAGGTCGTCGTGGAAGGCCAGTTCCACCCGGTCCGGGAAGAGCGTGGAGACGTGCACGTCTGCGGCCGGAAGCTCCGGGAATTCGTCCACGAGGAACCGCAGCGTCTTCAGCGGCGCCCGCATATCGTCCACAGTCGAGGCCTTCATGCCGCCTCCCCCGCCCGGACAGCGCTCGTGCGGTTGGCGACCTCTGCCCGTGCGGCGAGCACCTTATTTGCGGCCCTGCGCAGCCGGCGCTGCCCGAGCCGCGTGACCGGCCGATCCAGGAGTGCGATCTGCACGTCCAGCAGTTCCTGTTCAGCGAGAATCAGCGGCTCCTCGCGGACGATCGCGTCCAGCTCCGCGTCCGTGGGCTCAATGTCCGGATCGAACGCGATTACAGCGTCCTGAACTGTGACAATGTGGTTCATGGGTCGTGTCTCCCTAGCAGTAGGTACGGCCCGAACAGCGCCCCCGGAGTAGCCGCTCCGGGGGCGCGCACCGTTGAAGTCGGATGGACCCGGCTCCCCTCTGCCCCGCCCGTACGACCACACGGGCCGGACGGGCGGAGGAGGCAACCGGCGCGGCACCATCGGCCGCGAAGCGGTAGAAGATGACCGGTTGTTCGCGGCGCTCGTTCGCGCTCACGAACCAGGAGATGGAACGGCGCTCCCGTGCCGGTCGGCCACGGCAGCGCCCACAGATGTCGTTGGTTCACGCCGGCTCCCTGAGAGAGGGCGGATACGGCTTTGCCGGTAGTCCGTGCTGCGGAATACCGGCCCCGAGCCGGGAAGTCGGGTGCGTCATCGTCACTGCTCTGACGCCAGCAGGCGGCCCGCACCGTTCGGTGCGATTGGCGTGCCGCCGACGACTTCACCCGGTCATCACGGGGGCGGTCTCACTCTTGCCGCCACGTGCGTTGGGGCCCCGCTGTACTTCCCCACACCCGAACCCGGGTGGCGCCTGCCAGGCACGTAGGGGGAGAGCCACGTTCATCCCGGCGGTTTGCCCCCGGACCCTCGCCCTAGGCACCTGCCGTGACCGCCGCTCTCGCGTCAGCCCCGCACGATCACTGTTCAGTTCTCAAGGAACACCCGATGAGGAACATGTGTTACGTGTCCCTCATCATGCAGAGACGGATTCGCCCCGTCAAGCCCTTCGGCTCTTCGGTTCTGCGAGCCCCTCGCGGTTGATGTGCTTCCAGCTTGTCCTCAGCGGCGGAGACGATCGACCCCGCACCTGTACGACCCGAGCACGACTTGGCTACCTTGAAGTCGTCCCAAGTCGTCCCAACTGATTGGGAGTTCGCCGTGGCCAACGAGCGGCTTCGTGGCGCGATCGTCGAAAGCGGCATGACCCTGGATCAAGTGGGCGCCCGATTAGGGGTGTCAGCCAAGACAGTTGAGCGCTGGATCGGCGATCCGAAGCGCAAGCCCTACCGGCGCTTCCAGTACGCCGCTGCCTCCCTGCTGCAATGTGAGGTGTCGTACCTGTGGCCGGAGGAACGGACATCAGCAGAGGTCACCGAGGCGGGAAACGCTGAGCTGGTCAAGCTGTACCCGCACAGGTCGGTTGTGCCGAACCGGCTATGGCCACAGCTTTACGCACAATCGCGCGAGCACTTCGACGTACTCGTCTACTCGGGCTTCTGGCTCACCGAGGACCCCGCGTTCCACGCAGTCGTCAAGGAAAAGTCAGCGGCCGGCGTCCGCATCCGCTTCATGCTCGGGGACCCCGACAGCCCCGCCGTGGCCGTGCGAGGTGAAGATGAGGGGATCGGCCCGGCCATGGCCAGCAAGATTCGTAACGCCCTCATCAACTACGGCTCACTGTTCGGGCTCCCGGGAGTCGAGTTCCGGCTGCACAACACAACGCTCTACAACTCGATCTACCGCGCTGATGGGGAGATGCTGGCCAACGGCCATCTTTACGGGGTCGGGGCGTACATGGCTCCAGTGCTACATCTCCAACGCGTGCCAGGCGGCGAACTGTTCGATGCATACGCTGAGAGCGTCGAACGGGTCTGGGAGTCCGCCAAGCCCATCACTTCACCCGCCAATTGCGGAGGACTGCACGCATGAGCCGAACCGACTATTTTCGTGACCCCGACGCCCCCAAGGCCAACTCCGTGGTGCCGTCAGTCACAGCAGTCGTCCGCGACGCCGACGGACGGCTTCTGATCATCCACAAGACGGACAACGACCTGTGGGCACTCCCAGGGGGCGGCCACGACATCGGGGAGAGCATCAGTGACACGGTCATTCGTGAGGTGCTGGAAGAGACCGGCATAACGGTCGAGGTCGACGGTGTCGTAGGGCTCTACACCAACCCTGAACACGTCTTGGCATACGACGACGGAGAGGTACGGCAACAGTTCTCGATCTGCTTCCGAGCCCACCCGACCGGCGGGAATCTGCGCACCAGCAGCGAGTCGAAAGAGGTCCGCTGGGTTGACCCAGCGGACCTCGATGACCTAAACATCCATCCCTCGATGCGGCTGCGCATCCGGCATGGTCTGGACGACTCCCGCCGGCAGCCTTACATCGGCTGATGTGCGGCAGCCACCGCGGCTAGGCGGTCCTCCACTCGGTCGGCGGCGGCGTAGATCTCCGGCGCCGCCCGTTGAATGAAGCGCCCGACGATGGTGTCAGGGCCGTAGCGCTGCACGATCTCACCAACCCGACTGGTCGGCGTGGTCTGCGACCCGTCCGGCGTGGTCGTCATGTCGCAGTACAGCAGCGCGTCTACCAGGCCCGGGCGCTCCAGCTCGAACTCGTTCTCAAGCTCTTGCCGGAGCCCTCGCTCCTCAGCTTCAAGAAGTGCGCAGGAGTGGTGGGCTACGAGGCTCACGACCCGCTCGTCCGCTCCTTCCTGATCCCGAAGGAATCGCGCCCCGTCCAGCGGGTGAAAACCGGTGGTCGCGATGCTCCGCGAATACCCGATGTCATGCAGCACTGCCGCAGCTTCAAGCAACCCGGCATCGTCCCCCAGGATCGGGCTCAGCGAGCGAGCACACTTAGCGACCCCAAGGGAGTGCGCCCACCTTCGAGGCAGCGGTTCGGCCAGCAGCGATTCGGAGGTTGCGTAAGCCCACTCATTAAGTCCCATGGGTGCCAAGGCTACGACCGGCCGGGGGCCGGCGGGAGGGCGCGTACTGTGCGCCCCTTGCCGTGCACGGTAGCGAGCAAGCCGGTTCCCTCCATGTTGGCGAGCACGCGGCGCACCGCCGTACGCGATACGTCGAAGCGCTCGCAGAGCATTGCTTCGGACGGATACGTGTCGCCGATCGCGAGAGAGTCCTCACTGATCAAGTCGGCCATCCGCTCAGCGAGAGACCTACGGTCCCCCTCTCGGGCGACACGCCAGCCGATCCCGGGCGCCGACTCAAGAGCCCCTTCCGCTTCTAGCACCTTGAGTGCACGACGGATCGTGTTGCGGGCGACACCGTACGAGCGCATGAGGTCAGCCTCAGATGGCAGAGGACCGGTGAGCTCCCCCTCTGCGATCCCCTTCCGCAGCGCCTTCGAGATGACCAGGTAGGTTCCGCGCGGGCTGGCCTCCTGCACTTGGATTCCTCTCGTATCGCCTCGTTATCCCCTGCCAAGGGTCCCACGCTCCCTCCCAACTGTGGGAGGTCCCACTCGCACCCCTAGTTCACGGATTCAGCACTAGCGCTGCCCTCTGATGCCTTCTAACCAAAGACTAAACGGTCACTCATCGAACCAATTACCAACTTCTGCAATTTCCATTACCGGATGAAACCGGCGACGCGTATCCGGAACAGAATGCGCCACCGAGACGAGGCTCGCGGGCAATTCCCATGAATTTTTAATGACTAGCGCACGGGTTTCGCGCGTATCCGGCAACCGCACGTCATGAAACCCGTAATCCACGGGATCACTCGCAATCCCCCGACGCACAGCGGCACAGATAGAGCGAATACTATTCGTCAAATCGAAGTTTCCGGTGATAATTTCCCTTACCAGTTGGTCCATAAATACAGACCCCGCTAGGCGGTCTCGTGTTCTGGAGCCCAAGAACCTGGCCAGCATCAATGCGCGATTCGAAGAGGATAGGCGACTGAGCAACAGGGCTGAACTCCGCCAACTCAAATCAACCAGAGCAGCTTCGTCCAGAGAGACTGAGGATCGAGAATACTTAGCGTAACTTCGCGAATTTCGACAAGCGCGAAGAACGGTCAGGTAGTCTTCATCTTCCAATTCCTGAATGGCACGGTTGAAAGTCCCAATGAGGTGCACCAGAGCTTCTGGATGTACCCATGAGAAAGCCGCAAGAATCCACATCCCCCGATCAATCGAATCCTCCGCTTGTTCATACTGCGCCTCCCACCAATCCACTTGGCGAGCCCGTCGACGAGCGTTGCGCAGCCTGTCCACCAACGGGCGATTGTCATCGAATAGTGACCGGGATCCGGCTCCCCTCTCAGTAGGGTCCTTGGTCGACACCGCCAGATTGGCAAGCGAGCACTCACGGAAAGTCTTGCCAAACGCTCTCCGCATCTCGACAAATAGCCCCCTCCAAAAATCAAAGTCGATCGTGGGACTGTCCTTTAGCGCGAATACGTGCCGCAAAAGAGGTTGGTAGCGGGCTTCCTTATAAGCGTCTGGAGATTTACCTCCGAACATGTCGCTTACTATGTGGGGGAGATACTCCGGAGAGAGGTACTCCGGGCGTCGCATCAAGTGCGCGTAGTACATGACATCGCATACCCGCAGAATGGCACTCCCATTCGCAGCGAATTGAACAGCTAGCCTACCTGCTCCTGTGCCATTAAGAATTGCCCTGGTTACTCTGTGTCGCTCATCAGGAGAGAGTTCTTCCCAGCTACCGCCTCCTTGCACATATGCGGCCATACCAAAGTCAACGCTAGGAGCATCCATTTTCTCGAGGACGTTCTCGAAGCGCTCAAATCCAATGGCCCTGAAAACCCCGAGAGAATTACCAATGGCGCACCAATCGACTAGCTCCTGGGGTCCTTTCCCTGCAACTTCTTTCAGCCAAAGATCGACAAGGAGTGGATTGTCAGGCTGCCGACGCAGAATTGCACAGACCGCCTCGCGCGACTCTAACGGAATATCCGAGTTCAGCACCGGCCAAAGGCAGTCGATAAGGATCTCGTAACCAGCCGAAGGTGAAAATTCGACAGATACATCAGCGCCATATCCTGCGCTCCGTGAACTCAACTCCTTGGAAGCTGCCCACCGAATCCCAGCCTTATCAAATACCGTTTCCAGGATTCGCTTCATCGATGCTGCGGACTGGGTGAATACCCAGTCCTGCAACAGGCAAAGGGCGAGCGTCCTTGGGTACGCCGCGTCCATGGGATGGCTATCCTCAATTAGGCGAGCAGTCCGGTCAGCCAAATCAAGGAGCTCACCCTTCGAGAAACACCCCGCAAAGAACCGTGTCACGTTCATCCAGTACGGATTTGGCGCTATCCCGTCAAATCGGTCTGGCTTTGTTCCCGACTGGTTTCTAGTGGCGGGGGCATACGGGGCGGTTTCATAAAGGTATTTGGCCGCGAAATACTCACGCAAAGGCTGCACTTCAAACTCGTAAGTGCCTTCTACCCGCGAAACGAGCGCCACCACTCGTTCAACGACGCCCGTCAGAAGCGAATCGATGAGGTCCGCTACCCTACGCTGCATCGACGGGCTACTCGCCGTCTCCCTCTGGAGGAAGGCTGTAAGAACACCACGCAGCTCTTCGGTGCTCAGTCGGCCAGTGGCTCCATCTACCTCGGCACGCGCGTGCAGGTAGTAGCCCAAGTAACGATGAATGTTGACCAGAAGTTCTCGATTCTCGCGAACAGTCCTATCTTTTTCTGCTTCCCTGTTCAGGAAGACGTCAATGTAGGCATCGTATAGCTCGGTTCTCTTATCCGGGAGTGTCGAACCTCTTAGGTGAGTAAGACTCAGAAGAATCGACAGCTGCATCGTATTCTTCGCCAACTCCGCCATGTGCGGCGCCTGGAGCTTTTGCCGCAATACACTGAGCAGCATGTCCAGGTCAGAAGGCTCCAGATTACGGGCCTTGGCCCACTTTTCCGTATACCGCATGGCAAGATTCGGTCGAATCGCAGCCAGCGTCAGATAATAGAACTTTGAGTCATCAAATGTGGGCGACCCCGCCACAGCTGTAGGCCGGCTAGTGATTACGAGCTTCAGGTCTGGGCAGCGTGCCTCGAGGCGTGTGGCGGCCGCAGTGACCTCATCCACCACGCGTTGCCTATCATCCAAATCCGCCACTTCGTCGAGGGCATCGAGAATCACCAATGTGGCGGCACCCTCGATAACAAAGAGCAGATCAGATACGTCGAATGGGACTCCCCCAGAATAGCGTTCGACGTGAGCAGCAAGAGCGCTTTCCAGAGATCGGTTACGCCCATGTTCCGTGCTTTCACCCGGCGCCCAGGGGTCAATGCCTTTTAACCATGTTGCTAGGTCCCGTAGCTCCATCTTGAATGGCATCATCAGAGGGCTAGCGGCATCTTGCAGCGGTAGGCTGGCCACCGAATCAGATCGCAGAATACGACACCTCTGAACCTGGGAGATGTATTGGGCGAAAGTAGACTTCCCCTGGCCCGGGGCTCCCTCCAGTACAATCCGCGATGCGGACTGGCCGAAACTATGACTCAAGATCAGACTGGCTGCACCAACCGAATGCCTTGCCATCACACCTGATCCGGACCTCATCTCGACCAGCTCAGATGAGTCTACGTAATAAGGCTCCTCTAGGATGATGGAATCATCTTCAGGATGGCGCGACCTCAGTGCAGAAGCGACAGCACGTTGATAGTGGTCAAGTCGGGCCTTGGCAATCTTTTCACGGCCAATCCGAGGCACTGCGGGAACATCAATGAACAGATCAAATAGCGGACTCGGAGACAAGTCGGCTTGCTTAAAACGAACCTTGGAATCGCGTTCGCTTTGATCGGCGAAATACGCGGTCAGCGCATTTGAACGTCTTTTTTGATCCTGTCCGCTACCTGTAGCCTCCCAAAGAACCCTGATCATATCCGTACCGGACAGGAGGCTGGGATATGTCAATTTGAGATTGTAGCTTCCATCAAGGCGCCGATCAAGGTCGTCTCTCCACCAACACGATGAAGGAATGGGCATCACTTTGTCCAAATGCGCCTGGACCTTATCCATACGGCCGACATCAAGATGTGAGGTGCCAGGCATGTTCGTCATCAAGACGAACGATGAAGCGCCTCGCGAAGCGAGCTTCTTTACCTTATGGACTTCACCGTCGATTGCGTCGATGACCCATTTCAATGGGTTCTTGATTCCATGAGGGTTGCGCGCATACTTGACTTGGAATACGACCCTTCCGCCTGCATCGGGTGCGGTCGCATCTCTGCCCCCGTCGGGCATTCCCACCGGGTAGCACTGAACGCCGGGATATTCCAGCAGAAGTAGTGCCTGGCATAGCATCTGGAAGCGTTCGTCGAGCAGAGACTCGTAGTTATAGTCCATGTAAGCCTCCTACCAAGCCAGGTGATGCCCCATCATATCGACTGCGGCAGCAGGACTACAGGCACTTGAGAACAGAGCGGAGAGGCCGAAACGGCGCGGCCCCCGCTCGTGAGATCGGCCGCCTACGAGGACCCGGTACCGTCAACCCGGGCGCCGCGAACTCTGGGGCCTGTGACGCATGGGCAGGGGTGTCGTCAGTTATAAGTGGGATGCGATCCTCCGGTGAATGAGCGGAGGAGGTCGTGCTTCAGAACACCTTGGTGTCAGCAAACGACCTGGTCGGAGGCCTAAGGTCACTGTAGCGCAGCAGCCCCTTCTAAGCGCTTGGCCGCAGGTTCGAGTCCTGCCGGGGGCGCCACTGGCCACCTTCAGCGCCTCGCGGCGGGCCTCCGCCACGGAGCGCGCCGCGAGGGCCGGGGAGTACGGCGTACGCGACGCCATGACCCACGACGACGAGCCGAGCAGGGCGGGGCCCTGGAGATCCCCGCCGATGGCGGGCGGGGCGACGTCGCCGATGGAGAAGTCGACGAGCGGCAGCGCGGTGCCGAGCAGCACGGTGAACAGCCCGAGCGGGCTCAACTCGGGTTCCGTACAGGCGTGTTCGCGCTGTCGGACAGGGCTCAGCCCGCACCCCCGACACGCGTCCCGGAGCGTGTCGGCGCGCCTCAGTCGATGGTGTCCCGCACCGGATAGTGCAGGACGACCGCACCGCCGGTGGCGTAGTTGGCGGCATCCGCGGCCACCCGTTGGCCGTGCTCCGTCGCCCGGGCCGCGGCCATGGCGGCGGCGTCGGCGAAGTCGCCTTCGAAGATCGCGAAATACGGCGCTTCTCCCTCCAGCGCCGCCACGTCGAAGCTGTAGCGCCACGCGAGCAGACCGGGCCAACTCGCGATCAGCGGGAGGTGGTTGTTCACGTAGTAGTCGCGGAAGTGGTCGGGGTCGACGGGCGGGGGATACAGGACCACCAGTTTATGCATGACGACCTCCGTCCAGGCCGGGGTCGACGGTCGTGACGAGGTGGGTGACGAGGGTGACGAGGGTGAAGGTGCCCTCAGGAAAACGTGGCATGGACACATTGTTGCGGCGGCCGCGGCCCGGCGGGCGGCTTTTCGTGATCTTCAGCCGACAAGAGACGATGTCGGACGGCGCGCGGGGGAAGCCGATCCCCCGCGCGGAGGGCGAGTTGACGCTCCGTCACCCCGCGGTCGGCGCCGGGGCGAGCCCGTCCGCGACGAGCCCCTTGACCACGGCCTGCGCGAGCGCCTGCGCCGCCGACTGCGGGCGCACCATCGCGGTGAACTCCTTGATCAGGCCCTCCCCGTCGAAGTGCAGCAGGTCGATGCCGTGGATCTCCTGGCCGCCGACGGCGGTCCGGAAGACCAGAACGGCGGACTCGGCCTCGCTCCCGTCCGCGGTGGTCTCGCCGTATCCGGCGTACGACCCGTCGTAGCGGAAGTCCTCGAGCGTCCGCACGAACACGCCGAACACGCCCATGACCGTGTCCCGGCCCTCGATGGGCTCGTACTTCATGGAGCTGTAGAAGCGGATGTCCGGCGTGAGCAGCTCCTCCAGGCCGGCCAGGTCGCCCTTCTCCATGGCGATGCGGAAGCGTTCGAGGGTGGTGCTCGCGGACATGACAGCTCCTTGTTCATGGCTCATGGCTCACCACTCATGGCTGGTGCCTCACCACTCGTGGCTGGTGCCTCACCACTCGTGGCTGGTGCCTCACCACTCGTAGGTCGTGGCTCACCACTCGTAGCGCGTGGTTGTGGATGTGACTGGGCAAACACGCCCTCAAGGCCCTGGGCCCAATGGCCCAGGACCTGTCAGGCATCCGGATCGCCGCCCGGTGGCCCCTGGTTCAGCGACGCCAGACCGACACGACCGCCACGGCCTGGTCGATGGTGAGGCGCGGGTCGCAGAGGGTGGTGTAGCTCAGGGGGTCGAGGAGGTCGTCGAGGCATGACTCGTCCGCCACACATTCGCGGACGTTCTCCGGCGTGGCTTCCAGATGCAGCCCGCCTGCGACCACCTGCTCCGCCGCGGCGACCTCCTGGAAGAGCTCCACTTCGCGCTTGACGCTGGTCAGCAGGCGGGTCTTGCGGTCCAGCGGGCCGCGCTGGGTGTTGCCGTGCATCGGATCGCTCAGCCAGATGACCGGGTGCCCGGCCTCGCGGACGGCGGCCATCAACGCCGGCAGCCGTTCCTCGACCCGCTCGGCACCCATCCGGGAGATGAGCGTCAGCCGGCCGGGCGTACGGTCCGGGTCCAGAACCGAGCAGAGCTGAACCAGCTCGTCGGGTGTCATCGTCGGGCCCACCTTGCAGGCCACCGGATTCTGGACCCGGGCCAGCAGCTGCACATGGGCACCGTCCAGCTGGCGGGTGCGGTCCCCGATCCACGGCCAGTGCGTCGAGGACAGGAGCAGGCCTCGCGGGCCACCGCGCAACAACGGCAGCTCGTAGTCCAGCACGAGGGCCTCGTGACTGGTCCACACGGGTGCCGCGGCCGGCAGACCCCAGCCGCCGCCGAGTCGGCGCAGGAATTCCGTTGCGGTGTGAGCGGCCCGGTAGCCGGTGAGCAGACGCGCCGGGTCCGGCTGGCGCAGCTGCGGATCGGGCTGCGGGTCGTTGACCAAGTGGCCGCGGAACGCCGGGAGTTCGAGCTCTCCGTGGCGCTCCAGGTCGGAGGAGCGGGGCTTGGCGAACTGCCCCGCGATCCGGCCCACCCGCACCACGGACAGGCCGGTGCGGGCTTGCATCGCGCCGGCGAGCGCGTCGAGCATGCCGGCCTTGCGGCTGAGCACCTCGGGAACGCAGTCCGCGGGGTCCTCGGCGCAGTCGCCCGCCTGAAGGATCTGTAGTCCGCCGGCCGCGACCTCGGCGAGGAGCAGCCGCAGATGGCTCACCTCGTCCCAGGTCACCAGGCCGGGTAGGTCACTGAGTGTGCTGCCGAGCCGTTCAGCCAGACCGTGGTCCTTCCACCGCGGTTGCTGCTGGGCCGGCAGAGTGCGGAGCCATTGACTCTCGGGCTCCGGATCCGCGGTGAGATCGGTTTCGACTAACGGTCTGAGGGTGAGAGGCGTGGTCACGAGTTTGATCCCCCGAATTGGAAGCCAGTCGCTCCAGATGGGTGGGTAAGGGGCCGCGCACTAGCTCGATAAGAGTGGTCCGGTCAGGCGGGCGGACAGACGGTGGTCGTCCCTGGCGCGCCGAGTCCGTTCACGCTCCCGGACGGGACGCGACCGGGTCGCCGCACCGCGGACGAGGCGGTGACTGAAGCAACGGCAGCACCGTGCGGCTGGGAGCCGGCGAACTCTTGGCTTCGAGGCTCATGCCGAGTTGGCGCCCCAGGGCCACACAGAGGTCGTGGGCCGCGGTGCCGGCCAGCTCCTGGTGATCGTTCTGGCTGACGCACACCGACGCCACGTTCTTGTTCTTCAGGCGCAGGTACCACGGGAACAGCGCGCCCAGTGCGGGCTCGGTCAGCATCGTCCGCGAATGCACGATCGTCGCCACCGTCATGTTGCCGAAGGGGCGGTTCGCGGCGTTCATGAAGCTCTTCAGACGTTCCTGGAAGATCTTCAGCACCGCGGGGACGTTCCCCCCGTACACCGGCATGGCGAGCAGCATCGCGTCCGCGCCCTCGGCCAGATCGACGACCCGCTGGAAGTCGTCTTCGAGCGTGCACCGGCCCACACTGGGATCGAGGCACGTGTCTTCGGCCTCGCACATCTCGATGCGGTGGTCGATCAGCCGGATCGGCTGGATCACCGCGTCCTTGGCCTCCTGGACGAGGCCGGTGACCGCCGCCTCGAGCAACGCGTCGGTCACCGACGGGAGACGCTTCTGCGTGCAGGACAACGCAATGATCTTCATCTGAAGAAACCTTCCCTTGCCCGCTCGACGCCGTTCATCGCCCTACCGCCGCTCGGTCACGAAGTGGAACGCCTTGCCGTTGATGGAAATGGTCTTGAACATTCCCGCCCCTTCCTGGGCAGCTCCACCCGACACGACGTACGGCATGTGCCACTGGTACTGCACCAAAGTGCCCTTGGCCGGAAGGAAGTCCGACCCGTCGAGCCGCGAGACATCGCCGTAATTGTTGACGGCGAATCGGCGGGGGTGCGTGCCGATCCACGGGAAGAGAGCCGCGCCGGCCTTGGTGAAGTCCTCCAGCGTCTCCAGCTGCGCGACGGTCTTCTCCGTCTCCAGCGCCTTCTCGTTGTAGTAGTCGCGAATCTCGTTGCCACTACTGCGGTCGACCACATCGCGCGGCACGAACAGGAACATGAGGTGGTTTCCGAGGGGCAGGCTCGCGGCGTACGAGGCGTTCTTCATCACGAGAAGGTTCTCGCTGGCCCTCTTCTGGAACTCCGCCTTGGCCGCCTCGAGGAACGTTCCGATCCGCATGGCCGGCTCGACGGTCTCGCGGACCGTCCAGGGCATGACGCGGACCGTGTCGTTCTCATCGACGGACGGCTTCCTGACCGGGAGGTACTCGTCCAGGTCGGCGGTGTGCACTTGCAGCTCCGCCAGCTGCTCCGCGATGCGGAACCGGTCCTCGCCCGCCTTCATGGTGCTCATCAACGCCTGGTGGAATTGGAAGCACCGGTAGCCGTCCTGCAACGACATGGGGAAGGCCGTGAAAATCCCCTGGACGCCGGGGTTCGACTTGTACGTGACGGACATCAGAAGGAATCCGTCGTAAAAATTGGGGTACTCGTCGACCACGAGCGCCTGGAAGGATTCCACCGGGAATTCTTCCGGGCTCTCGAACTCCCGCTCGATCAGATGACACTTCGTGAAGAACGGGTTCCCCTCGAAGAAGTGACCGACCGCGCCTCGAAAATCTTCGAGCGAAAAAGGCCGCTCGACGCTGTACGTCGAGAGCGCCGGGTAGAACTGCGCCGCGTTGAGGGGGCGCGGGAAGGACATCAGGTTCAGGCGGATTATTTTGTCGGTCATCGACAAAGGCATGCCTAATCACTCCGATAGACGAGTCGAGAAGTGCTGGAAGACGTTTCGGTCGGGGGTCCGGCAACGTCGCGAAAAAAGTGTCCGAGTCGGCGGCATCGCTGAACACCCCTCAGGCCGACCGGCGGGAAACCGTGCTGCCGCCGGTTCTATCAGCGGCTCGTCCGCGGGGCGGTGACCCGGCCGCGTCCTCCCCTGGAGCGCGCGGTTACTCCGCGCGCCAGGTGCACCCGTCGCCCGCCTGCTCGCACGACACCTTGACGTCCGGCTCGACGTAGCGGGTGGCGATGGCGGTGTTGAGGTCCTGGCAGTACCCGCACGGTGACTTGAACGTCAGGACGACGCCGTCGCGGGCGGCCTTCTTGCGGTACCGGAGGATTCCGCAGTCGACGTTGCGCAGGACGGTGCCCGTGGGCTCGACCTCGGTGGACACGTCCGAGTCGTACAGCATCAGCTGGCGTTGCAGCCGGGTCATGAAGTGATCGGTGGCCGACACCCCGTCGGGCCGCTGTGCCCGCAGCAGTTCCGCGGTGATGCGGGAGTTCGCCTCGACCCAGCCGGCCAGGCCTTCCTCGCCGTGCTCTCCGAGGACGAACTCCTCCGCGGCCGCCTGGGCCTCGAAGTACCGCTGGCGCCAGAGGTCGACCTTCTCGTCCGGGTCGAGAGAAATCGCTTCACTTGTCATCGTCCGCGTCCTTCCCGGAGGCGTTGTCCAGCTCGGCGAAGACCTCCTGGGCGACGCGCAGTCCGTTGTTGGCCACCGGCCAGCCGCCGTAGTAGGCGAGCTGGATGATGACCTCGACGACCTTCTCGCGCGACATCCCGAGGTTCAGGGCGGCACCGATGTGGCCCCGCAGCTCCCAGTCGGTCCGCGCCAGCGCGACCGCGGTCAGCGCGACCAGTTCGCGCTCCTCGACGCTCAGGTGCGGGCGGGCCCAGATCTCGCCGAACAGGTGGTCGACGGTTATCTCCAAGAACTCCGGGTACGAACCGGGGCGCGGTTCACGGCCGAAGACCTCCTTGAAGATGGCTTCGCCCCGCTCATGCCGGGCAGACGGCTGATTCATCGGTCAAGTCCTCCATAGTGGGGGGCAGTACGGCTGTGGAGCGCGCCAACTGGCGGGTGTCATCGGCCCGTTACAGGACGATGCTGAGCTTTCCGTGCTCGTACAACGTCTCGTGGTCGAGCACCACGACCCGCTTGCGGATCCGGAACGACTCGCCGTCGGGGACGAGTTCGAACCGGTACTTGCCGACGTAGGCGTCGGAGCGCCCGTGCCCGTAGCGGTAGGCGACGACATTGGCCGCGACCTCGAGGTAGCTGCCCTGATCAGCGAGGATTTCCACGTTGCTGATCATGCGGTTCGTGCGCGACCTGGGGTCCTCGCACCACACCTCGCCGTTGAGGAGCTGCTCGATGCGCTGGCGGAGCCGGGCGGGGTTGTCGTCGATGAGCCCGAGCGCGTCGGCCGACTCGCCGCGCATGTCGGTGGCCGGCACCACATAGCGGATGTCGTCGGTCAGCATCTCGTCGTACCACTCGATCAGACGCCACTCGTCGAGCAACCGGGCCTCACGGAAGAGGAACTGGCTCACCCGGTGCCACAGCCTCACCTGGGCTGCCTCGTCGACTATCACTTCACTGGTCACAGCTGTTCCGCCCCTTCCAGCTCGGCCTGGTGAGCGGCCTCGAAGTGGCCGTCGTCGCCGTGCATCAGCCGGTCCCACTGCCGCCAGAACTCGCGGGCGGGAAGCTCGTCGGTCGTCTCCGGGATCTCTTTGTTCATGCCGCGCGACAGATCCGAGTAGCGCACCGTGCGGTTGCCGTAGCCGCGCTGGCACGACTCGACGATCTCGATGTCGTCGGGGGTGGCGAAGCCGGCGGGGCCGAGGAACGTCAGGTAGTGGCTCTTACGGAGCTCCCGGATCTCCGGGTCCTCGTCCTTGGGGGCCAGGGCGACCGAGGTGATGGCCATCCGGTCGGCGCCGATCGGGTCGATCTTGCGGATCGTGATCGCGATCGCGTCGATGATCAACAGGTTGGGGAAGATCAGCAGCGCGCGGTTGGTGCCGGTGATCCGCTCCGCGTGTTCGGCGCCGAACCGCTCGACGAACCGCGCGGCGGTCGCCTCGATGCTCGGCCGGACCTCCTCGGGGAACATCGGCGTCCAGTGGGCCAGCGGGCGGGCCGCGGCCGGCGGCAGCTCGTTGGCTCCGTGGCCGAGACCCAGGGAGCGGCCGAAGCCGCCTCGGCGTCGCGGAGGAACCGACCCGAGCGACTGCATGTAGCTGACGTAGCGCTTGTGCAGTGCGCGGAAGTGGTAGATGTCGACGCTGTTCTCCATCATGAGCTTCCAGTTGGCCTGGGCCCCGTGGAGTTGCGCGCCTTGGATCACCTCCATCCCGACCTCGGACTGGTCGTCGATCAGATCGAGGTACTCCGTGGCGCCGGCCAGGTACTCGGTCAGCGTGCGCGGCTGCTCCGGGTCGAACGTGACGAAGACAAACCCGCGGTAACTGTCACTGCGGTGCTGCGCCAGACCGAAGTCCGCCTTGCGGAAGCCCGGCCCGTACCCGTCGGGAATCGGGACCCCGACCAGGTCGCCCTGGTTGGAGAAGGTCCAGTCGTGGTAGGGGCACCGGAACGACTTGGCCTGCCCGGCGGGCTGCGAGCAGATCAGCGCCCCGCGGTGCGTGCAGCTGTTGGCGAACACCCGGACCTGGCCGTCGGATCCGCGTGACATGACCACCGGGCGGCCGCCGACGTCGCGAGACACGTAGGAGCCCGGCTCGGGCACCTCCGACTCGTGCCCGAGGTACAACCAGCAGCGATCGAAGATCTTGGCCATCTCCTGCGCGGCCACGTCGTCATCGGTGTAGGCGCGGCGATCCACCCGGAACGAGAGACGCTCCAGATCATCGACGACGATCGGGTCGTCCACCGGCGGTTGCAGTTCGATCGTCACTGCTCCCTCTTTCGCTGTAGTTTCTGGACGGTTCTGACGACCAGCTCGGCCGTGCGTGCGGCATCGTCGCCGCACTCCGGCCGCGCGGGGCACATCCGGACCCCGACGCGTCTCTGGCCGAATGCGCCAGTGCGGGGATTTTGAGAACCCGACCAGCGGGGGCCGTTCACGACTCCGCGGCCCTCCTGCGTGGTGGGTTGCGACCACGGGAAGGTTGGCAGACCGTCAAGTGGCCCGTACATAGGTCTTATTACCCATCGCGGGTTGTCGCTGGTTGTCGCATGCTTCGACCGCCGACAGCCCCATGAGCACGGTCTTTTTTCTCCCCGGGCCGGCGGCCGATCCCGGGGACAGGCCCGGGATCAGCGCGACGGAAGACAGCGGAAACAGGAGGCGGTCAAGGACGCAGGGGCAGGGCGTTTTCGGACGGTGAGTGGTGTACCTGGCTCTGCGCGAAGTAAGCGCGGTGACGGCTGGGCCGCCGCCGTCATGCCGCCCGGTGGTGCCGAACCGCGTAGACCGCGGCCTGGGTCCGATCGGACACGTTGAGCCGGGCGAAGATCGCTTGCATGTGGTTCTTGACGGTCTTCTCCGTGATGCCGAGCGCCCGAGCGATGTGACGGTTCGTCATGCCGTCGGTCAGCAGGGAGAGAACCTCGAGTTGGCGCGGTGTCAGGGCGCTGGAGGGGGACTGGTCGTCGGCCGCTTCACGGCCGTGATCGGTCGCCACCCTCCCCTGCGGAGCGCGGGCGGCCCGAGCCTCCGCTCGTCGCGCACGCGGGTGTAGCGCCGTCGAGTCCTGGGCGACGGACATATCCGTCTGGTGGTTGGTCATAGGGAGTGTGCGGTCGCTCTTCTGCACAGCCATCCGTGTCTCCTAGCCCCCGTATTCGAATGGACATACCCGCACCCGGGTCGACTCCGACAGGAGGCCCCCAGGCCCGGCAGTAACCCCATCGACTGTATCGAAGATCGAACTGGGGAACGGGCGATAGCTGTCAAGAATTTTTACCAACTTGCCGCTTCAAGCGCGCAGTTGGGCCGAAGAGCGGCGCCCGGTCGATGCCGTTCTGTCCACCTCGGATCCACACTTTGTCTGCCGTGACACGACCACCCATCGACAGGAACTGAACCACATGGTGGCAGCGCCGAAGGAGGGTTTTGCCATGTCAGCGGCATGGTCGGACCGGCCGGGCCGAGAGCCCGGAGGGCCATCTACTCCCCCGGCTGTAGCGGGAGTTGAGAAAAAGACGTAGACGCCGTGTGAACGCGCTGGACGCCCTTGGATATCTGACGCGTAGTCAATCTCTTTGGCTGATAACCGACCTGAAGCGTGCTCAAACAATGCGCAGGCGCGTTCGAATCGGCCAAAGCCGATCGCGATCGGGCCATCGCCCCCATCGCCACTTGTTTGGGCGGGGAACCCCGATCAAGGATGAATCCGGCCCCTCCCGCCCCGGCCGCATCACGGCCCACGGGGGCAGCGCACATGCCGGTAGGCAAACCGTTCTCCATTTCGCCAGAGGAGCCCCACCATGCCGGAAGCGGTGCTCGACCTGATCGGCGTCGGATTCGGACCGTCGAACCTGGCGGTCGCTCTCGCACTGGACGAAGCGGAAGCGGCGCCCGGGTGCGACGCGTTGTTCCTGGAGCGCCAGTCGGACTTCGGCTGGCACACCGGAATGCTGCTGGACGAGGCGACGATGCAGGTCTCGTTCCTCAAAGACCTGGTCACCATGCGGAACCCGGCCAGCCCGCACAGCTACCTGTGCTACCTGCGGGACCGGGGCCGGCTCGCCGCGTTCATCAACCAGAAGTCGTTGTTCCCCCTGCGCACCGAGTTCCACGACTACCTCGCGTGGTGCGCCGAGCGGGTCGGGCACCTGGTGCGCTACGGCTCCCAGGTGGTCGACATCCGCCCGGTGACCGGCCCGGACGGGACCGTCGACCTGCTCGACGTCGTGGTGCACCGCGACGGGGCCGAGGAGGTGTACCGGACGCGGAACGTGGTGATCGCCGCCGGTCTGAAGCCCTGGCTGCCGGACGGCGTCGAACGGTCCGACCGGGTCTGGCACACCTCGGAACTGCTGCACCGGTTACCGGAGTTCGACTCCCTCGCCCCGCGCAGCCTCACGGTCGTCGGGGCCGGGCAGAGCGCCGCCGAGGCGGTGGCCCACCTGCACGGGAGGTTCCCGGAGGCCGAGGTGCGCTCCGTCTTCGAGCGCTACGGGTACAGCCCCGCGGACGACTCCCCGTTCGCCAACCAGATCTTCGACCCCGACGCCGTCGACGAGTACTACGTGGCGCCCGAGCACGTCCGCCGCCGGCTGATTGACTACCACCGCAACACCAACTACGCGGTCGTCGACCTCGAACTCATCCAGGACCTGTACGCGCGCTCCTACCGGGAGCAGGTGGGGGGCGCCCGGCCGCGGCTGGTCATGATGAACGTCAGCCGGATCGCCTCCCTGTCGCAGGAGGCCGACGCGGTACGGCTGGTGGTGGAGCACCTGCCCACCGGGAAGCTGACCGAGTTCGAGTCGGACGCGGTGGTGTTCGGCACCGGATACCGCCCGGCCGATCCGCTCGCCCTGCTCGGCTCGTTGGCCGACCAGCTCAAGCTGGACGACCAGGCCCGCCCGCACCTCGACCGCGACTACCGGCTCGTCACCACCGACCGGGTCCGTGCCGGGATCTACCTCCAGGGCCCGACGGAGCACACCCACGGCCTGGCCTCGACGCTGCTCTCGGTCACCGCGGTGCGGGCCGGCGAGATCCTCGCGGCGGTCACGGCCGCGGTTCCCGACCAGGTTCTCACCGCCTCCGCCCGATGACCGGGGTCCCGGAGCCTTCCGGGAGGTCGGGCGGGCGCCCAGGAGAAAGGAGACGCACGAGATGTACGTTCCGAAGGTCTACCAGTCCCCGGACACCGAAGCCGTCCGACTGATCCGCGCGTACCCGCTGGCCCTGCTGCTGAGCAACGGACCCGCGGCGCCGTTCGCCACCCACCTGCCCGTGATCTTCCCGCCGGCCGCCGAGCCCGAGGCGATCGAGTCGCTGAGCGGCGTCACGCTCTACGGCCACCTCAACCGGGCCAACCCGCACTGGGAGGCGCTGTACGAGGGGCAGCACGCGACCCTGGTCTTCCAGGGCGCGAACGCCTACGTCTCCGCCGCCGTCTACGAGAAGACCCCGGCCGCCCCCACCTGGAACTTCGCCACCACCCACGTCCACGGCCGCATCCACCCGATGCCCGACCGGCAGGACGCGCTCGACGTGGTGCAGTGGACGGTGGCGGCCTTCGAGGCCGAGCACGGCCTCGGCTGGGACCCGGGCCCCTCGCTCGACTACTTCGACCAGATCGTCGACGGCGTCGGGGCCTTCCGCTTCACCGTCGACTCGGTCGACACCATGCTCAAGCTGAGTCAGGAACAGGCCGACCGCACCAGGGACAAGGTGGCCGCGCACTTCGCCGCCAGGCCCGCAGGGCTCTGCCAGGAGGTCGGCCACCTGATGAGGACCGCCGCCCCGACCGCCACCACCGGAGAGTGAGTCCGTGACCGAAACCGCTGATGTCCTCATAGTCGGCCTGGGTGGGCTCGGCAGTGCCGCCGCCTACCACCTGGCCGCGCGCGGCACCCGGGTGATCGGCATCGACCGGTTCGGGCCCGCGCACGCGCGCGGCGCGAGCCACGGCGAGAGCCGCGGGGTCTGGAAGGCGTACTTCATGGGCGCCGGGTACGTCCCGCTGCTCGACCGCGCCTACGACCTCTGGGACGAGCTCGGCGAGATCCGCGGCGAGACGCTGTTCCACCGCACGGGCGGGATCTGCGTCGGCCCGGCCGGCGGCGCGCTCGTGCCCGCCGCGCTCACCTCGGCGAGGGAGGCGGGCCTGGAGTTCGAGTACCTGGAGAGCGACGAGATCCGTTCGCGCTTCCCGGAGTTCGACCCCGCGCCGGGCGACGTCGCCGTGTGGGACCCGTCCTCGGGTTACGTACGTCCCGAGCAGGTCGTCACCGCCCACCTCGACCTCGCCCGCAAGCACGGCGCCGACCTGCGGTTCGACGAGAAGGTGCTGGACTTCTCGGAGACCGGAAGCGGCGTGCGGGTGCGCACGGAGACCGGCGTGTACGAGGCCGGCCGGCTGGTGGTCGCGGCCGGCGCCTGGGCCCCGCAACTGCTCCCCGAGCTCCAGCCGCACATCAAGGTCCTGCGCAAGGTGATGCTCTGGTTCGACCCGGTCTCGCGGGCCGAGGACTTCTACCCCGGCCGTCAGCCATACTGGATCTGGGAGGGCGAGAACGGCACGGTCGGCTACGGCCACCCCGCCGTCGACGGCCCCTCGGGCGGCGTGAAGGCCGGCATCCACAGCGGCGGCGACCTCGCGGACCCCGACTCCCTCGACCGCCACGTCAGCACGCGGGACGTCGAGGCCGTGCGGGAGTTCCTCGCCAAGCGGATCCCGGCCCTGCCCGGCCGCTACCTGCGCAGCCGCGTCTGCATGTACGACAACTCGCCCGACCTGGGCTTCATCATCGGCCCGTCGGCCCAGAGCGACCGGATCACCGTGGCCGCCGGAACCTCGGGCCACGCCTTCAAGTTCGCGCCCGCGCTCGGCGAGGTGATCGCCCAGCTGGCCACCGAGGGCGCCAGCACCCACGACATCTCACTGTTCGACCCGCGCCGCCTGACCGCCGCGACCGCCTGAGCGACGCGACCGCCCGACTGACGCGGCCCGCGTGAGCGACGCGGCCGATCACCCAACCCCTTGAGGAGAACCACATGCCCATGATCCGCGTGCAGATGTTCCCCGGCCGCACCTCCGAGCAGAAGGAAGCCCTGGTCAAGGAGGTGACCGAGGCGATCGTGCGCACCTGCGACGCCAAGCAGGAGGACGTCTGGGTGATGATCGACGAGGTCCCCCGCGACCACTGGGCACTCGGCGGGACGATGTACTCCCGCCTCTAGGGCCCGAAGGACGTGCCCCGGACACCACCCGCGCCCGTGAACTACCCGTACCGCGCGAGGAGTTCACGGCGCTGGGTGGCGCCCAAGGCCCACCGATTCGCCGCGCTCAGCGCTGAGGCGGGCGGGTCACGCTTCCCAGCCACAGCACGTCGCGGGCCCGGGTCATGGCCACGAAGAGCTGGCTTCGCAGGAGTTCCTCGCGCTCCCGTGCCGTCTCGGGTGCGGGCCCCCCGTCACTCACGCCGTTCGGCGCTCCGTTCGGCAGGGTCGTGTCGTGTTGCGGCAGGTACACGCGCTTGAACTCAAGGCCCTTGGCGCGGCGGTAGGTGCCCAGCTTCACCGCGTCGACCGGGCGGCCGTCGTAGTGCTCCAGCGGACACACCGGTATGTCCGCATGGGAGAGCAACCGCTGGTAGTGGCCGATGGCTCGCATGGACGGGCACAGGACGGCGACATCGGCCAGTGCGGCGTGCGGCAGGGCGCGCAGCGCGTCCAGGAGCATGCGATCGTGGGCGTCCACCGTCGGCTCCGCGACCCGGACCACCTGCCCGTCGTGGTACGTGAGGTCGACGTCACGGCGCCCCGGCGTACGCAGGCCATCGATGTCCTCGAAGGCATCGTCGGCCACCACCGCGAGGGCCGCGTCCAGGATCTGCTTGCTGTTGCGGTAGTTGACGCTCAGCACCTGCGCGCGGTCACCGCGAATCTCGATGTCGGCGTCGGCCAGGCGGAATCCGCCGGGGTAGACCGCTTGCTGGCCATCTCCCACCAGGAGCAGGCCGTTGGGGGCGTCACCGACGAGGGCGTGCAACAGGCGCACGCCGACGAGTGTGAGGTCCTGCACCTCGTCGACGATGACGGCCGCGTAGGGGGACCTGGTTGAGGGACGCCCCGCCTCGGCGAGGGCAAGCGCGAGGACATCGTTGAAGTCGTGCACGCCCCGCTCGACGCGTAAGGACTCGTACGCCTCGTACAGCGCCCACACCGCCTCCCGGTGCGACCGCCGCAGGCTGGTCCTGCGACGACGCCGGGGAACGATCGCGTACTCCTCGAACGTGGTGATGCCGCGCCCCTTGATGACATGGTCGATCTCGTCGCGCCAATAGCCCGGCGCCGGGTCGATCTCGGCAAGGCGACTGCCGCGCCCGACGTGCTTCCAGGCGAGGCTGAAGGCGGTCTCCGCCTTGTCCCCGTGCAACCGCACCGGAACGCCCCGCTCCTGCAAGAACTCCTGCGCCCATGAGTGCAGGCTGCGGAAGACCACCCGATCCGCGACCGCCGGGGCCATGGTCCTGAGGAAGGTGCCCTGGACGCGGGGCAGGTTGTTGGCGTACGTGACGTACAGGATCCGGCCGCTCGTGCGCTTGGCGAGATGAGCCGCGCGGTGCAGTCCGACCACTGTCTTGCCGGTGCCCGCCGGGCCACTGATGCGGGCGGGGCCCGACCAGTTGCGGCGGACCAGTGCGACCTGATCGGGGTGGAGGAAGGTCATCCACTGCTCGATCGGAGCCCGCAACGCGTCCTCCATGGCGGCGTCCCGCAGACCTTCCAAGTCGAACAACCCGTCCGCGTCGCCCTGTTGGCGAACAATCGCCGGTGGATCCTCCTGGATCGTCCGGGTGACCGCTGAACTCTCGTAGTCGGGAAAGACCCGCTCCAGATGGTCGGCGATCGCACGTACCGACTCCGGACGCAGCCTGCGGCGCTCCGCCAACAACACTGGCCCCACCTCGCGTTCGCCCAGCACCCGGATGCGTCCGAGGGCCGCATCCGCTCGCTGCCCCGCGAACACCATCAGCGGCTGGACAGCCACCGGGGAGAGCCCGAGCGACGCCACCGCGCCCTCGGCGGCCTTCGTGACCGCGAGCAGCTTCCGAGCGTGCTCGTCCCGCGACTGACCGCCGGACCGGAGTCCGCCGTCCACGATCTGGGGAGGGGAGCGCCAGTTCTTGACGTCCACGACGAAGACGCCGCCGGGGCCCACCAGCAGCATGTCCACATTGGCCGTACGCGTCCCCGGCCAGCGCCGATCGACGAGCAGCCGCCACCCTCGCTCGGTGAGGATCAACAGCTGTGCCGCGACCCGCCGTTCGCCTTCGCTCGCCGCTTCCCACCGGAGTGCCTGGCGCCGAGCGGCCTGCCACTGCTCCCGCAGCAACCGCTCCTGCCGCCGTGCCTCCTGCGCCCGCCGCGACGCCGACCCACCTGCCGCCATGCTCAGCCCCCCTCGTACCCGAGGTAGTGATCTTAGGATGGCCCCCGCCCGGGGCGGCAGGGCGCACGGCGGCACGGGCCGTGTTCCCGGGTCGCCCTCCCCCGGTCAGGACTCCGGCGGCTCGCCGCCCATTTGCCGGTAGACGCGGTCCGTCTCCGTCGGAGTCAACGGCCTTTCGGGGAGCGGGCGTTGGGCCGTGGAGCGGAAGCCGTCCAGGAGGAGGGCCAGGGGGCGGCGCCAGGAGCCGGGGCGGATCGCCTCCACCGCCGGGAGCGAGGTGCCCAGCGCGCTCAGGGCGAACAGGAGGTCCTCCGGGACCACGTCCGTGCGCAGTTCGCCGGCCTCGGCCGCCCGCCGCATCAGTTCGCTCACGGTCGCGTGGTTGTGCGCGTGGATCGCGTCCAGGGTCGGGACGCCCCGGATGCCCGTGGTCATCAGGTCGCCCACGCCCCGGTCCCGGGCGAGCAGCGCGCACACCCCTTCCAGATACGCGGTGAGCGCGCCCCACGCGTCCTGCGCGAGGCGGGCCTCCTCGCCGGAGGCCATCACCGCCTTCAGGTCCTCGTGGAAGACGGCCTCCACCAGGTCGCCCCGGGTCGGGAAGCGCCGGTAGAGCGTCGCGTTGCCCACCCCCGCGCGCTTGGCGATCTCGTCGAGCGGAACGTTGAGCCCCTGCTCGGCGAAGAGGTCCCGCGCCGCCGCGAGCAGCAGGTCCCGGTTGCGCCGGGCATCGCTCCGCAGCGGCGGGGACTTCTTCTCGTTCTTCGAGGGTGCCATGATTCCGACCCTATATCGGCAGGCGGGGACCCCTCCCCGGTTCCTACCTCGCCCCTCGGCCCCTCAGGGTCGGGGCCCTAGTTCAGCCAGTACCACCAGCTCGGCCGCCACTCCGCGCCCAGCACCCCGCTCCCCTCCGCGCCCAGCACCAGCCGGACCCCCACCGTCCCGGCGGGCCCGTACCGCAGTCGGCTGCGGGCCAGGGCGGCCACGGCCGACAGCCCGTACTTGTCGATCAGCGCGGTCCGGTAGCCCACGCTCGTCTCCTCGTCCAGGAACGCCGCCCTCGCCCGCAGCGGCGTCGCCCTCGGCCCGGCGGCGAGCAGGACGCGTGAGCCCGCGCGCAGTCGCTCCGCGAGCGGTGATCCGGTCGCTGTGAGGATGCCGAGGGCCGGCCCGTCCCGGATCACCCACGGCCGGTCGATCACGGCGCGGGCCCCGTCGGCGTACGCGCCCGCCCCCATGACCCGAGCACGCCCCACCTCGTACGTCGTCATCAACAGCCTTCTCGCGCACGCCAGTTCATCGGCGCGTGCGGGAGCCCTGTGGGCCGTACGCGTCGATGTCCCCCGGTTCACTGCCCGTCCCACTCGTGGCCGGACGCGAGGGCCGCCGCGTACTCGCGTTCCGTCGCCTTGCGGACCTGGCCGCCCCCGCCGAAGTAGGCGCGCGCGAGCCGGGCCCGCAGCGATCTGTCCTCGACGGCGGGGGGTTCGGGCTGTTCGTGGGCGGTGAGGGTGTGCAGGCGCTCGGCGGGGAGCGGTTCGTGGATCTCAACGTACTCGCCGTGCGGCAGCTTCTTGATCCGGCCCGTCTCCCTGCCGTGCAGCACCAGTGCGCGGTCGCGCCGCTGGAGCCCCAGGCACCAGCGGCGGGTGATCTCGAAGACCAGGACCGGGACCGCGAAGAACCCGACGCGCACCGTCCAGGTGATCGCGTTGAGCGAGAGGTGGAGGTGCGTGGCGAACAGGTCGTTGCCGCCACCGACCAGCGTCACCAGATACAGGCTGATCCAGGCGGCGCCCAGCGCGGTGCGCACCGGCGCGTTGCGCGGCCGGTCCAGGAGGTGGTGTTCGCGCCGGTCACGGGTGATCCACCCCTCGACGAAGGGGTAGACGGCGATCGCTCCGAGGATCGTCGGGAAGAGGAGGAAGGGGATCAGGACGCCGAGGGCCAGGGTGTGGCCCCATGCGTTGATCTCCCAGCCGGGCATGACCCGGATCAGGCCCTCGGCGAAGCCCATGTACCAGTCGGGTTGGGCGCCGGTGGAGACCTGGTCGGGGCGGTAGGGGCCGAACGCCCAGATCGGGTTGATCGAGGCGACCGCCGCGACCGCCGCGATGACGCCGAACACCAGGAAGAAGAAGCCGCCCGCCTTCGCCAGGTAGACCGGCATCAGCGGCGCGCCCACCACGTTCCTCTCGGTGCGGCCGGGGCCGGCGAACTGGGTGTGCTTGTGGAAGAAGACCAGGATCAGATGGGCCACGAGCAGGCCGAGCATGATGCCGGGGATGAGCAGGACGTGCAGGCTGTAGAAGCGCGGAACGATGTCCGTGCCCGGGAACTCCCCGCCGAACAGGAACATTTGGAGGTACGTGCCGACCACCGGCACCGAGAGGATCACCCCCTCGATGAAGCGGATCCCGGTGCCCGAGAGCAGGTCGTCGGGGAGCGAGTAGCCGAAGAAGCCGTCCAGCATGCCGAGGAACAACAGGCCGAAGCCGAAGAGCCAGTTGACCTCGCGCGGCTTGCGGAAGGCGCCGGTGAAGAACACCCGCATCATGTGGACGAACATCGCCGCGACGAAGACGAGCGCCGCCCAGTGGTGGATCTGCCGGATCAGCAGCCCGCCGCGCACCTCGAAGCTGATGCGCATCGTGGAGTCGAAGGCCTCGGAGACCCGCTGCCCGTTCAGCGGGACGTACGAGCCGTCGTAGACCACCTCGGTCATGCTCGGCTTGAAGAACAGGGTCAGCCACACGCCGGTCAGGATGATGACGACGAAGCTGTACAGGCAGATCTCGCCCAGCATGAACGACCAGTGGTCCGGAAAGATCTTCCGCAGATTGCTCCTGGCCAGGCGGTGGATGCCCGTCCGCCCGTCCGCCCAGTCGGCGATCCGCTCTCCGCGCCCTGCCATCCCAAACCCCCTCGCTCCGGCCCGCCTTCGCCGCGTGAGCACGGCGCGCACATCGCGACGGCATGGGAGCGTCGATCGCTCCGGTGCCGCCTTCCGCATCATAACCGGGGAGTACTCCCCAGTTATGAGAGGGGGCCCGCCCCCTCCGTCCCCGCCCCCGGCCCGGGCGCCCGCTCTATGCTTCTTGCAAATGGTTCGCAATAGCGACAGGCAAGCAGAAGAGGTGTTCCGCGTGGGGTTTCCGGTGGTGCTGGGGATCGAGTCGTCCTGCGACGAGACCGGGGCCGGTCTCGTGCGGGGAGGGCGACTGCTCGGGCACGCGGTGGCGTCGAGCATGGACGAGCACGCCCGGTACGGCGGAGTGGTACCGGAGATCGCCGCCCGCGCCCATGTCCACTCCTTCACCCCGGTCGTCCAACTCGCCCTGGAACAGGCCGGGTTGAGGGCGCGGGACATCGATGCGGTCGCCGTGACGACCGGCCCCGGACTGTCCGGCGCGCTCCAGGTCGGGCTCGCGGGCGCCAAGGCGCTGGCGTACACCCTGGACGTACCGCTGTACGGGGTGCACCACCTCGCCGGGCACGTGGCCGCCGACACCCTGGAGCACGGCCCGCTGCCGAACCCGTGCATGGTGCTGATCGTGTCCGGCGGGCACACCTCGCTCCTTCTCGTACGGGACCTGGCGCGCGACCCGATCCAGCACCTCGGCGACACCCTGGACGACGCGGCGGGCGAGTGCTTCGACAAGGTCGCCCGCGTCTTCGGGCTGCCCTACCCCGGCGGCCCCGCCATCGACCGGGCGGCCAGGGGCGGTGACGCGGGGGCCGTGCCGTTCCCCCGGCCGCTGACCGGGCCGCGCGACGACCCGTACGCGTTCTCCTTCTCCGGGCTCAAGACGGCCGCCGCCCGCTGGGCCGAACGGCACGCCGGTTCCCCGCTGCCCGTCGCCGACGGCTCGGCGGCCCTCCAGGAGGCCATCGCCGACGTGCTGACCCGCAAGGCGGTGGCCGCCTGCCGGGCGCACGGCGTGGACACCCTCGTCGTGGTGGGCGGGGTCGCCGCGAACTCACGGGTGCGCTCGCTCGCCGAACAGCGCTGCGGCGAGGCCGGGATCACCCTGCGCGTGCCGCCCCTGAAGCTGTGCACGGACAACGGCGCGATGATCGCCGCGGTGGGCGACCTGCTGGTGCGGGCGGGTGCCGAGGCCGCGCCGCTGGACGTCTCGATCGACCCGTCCGCCCCGCTGGAGTACGCGGCCCTGCACCCGGTGGCACGGGCCGCGCGCGTCGCGTGACGGCGTCGGCGGCCTGCCCGGGCCAGGGGGAAGCCGGTCGTCCGGCCCTCAGGGGGCTCTTTGTAAGCTCGACAGGGCGCACCCACCCCATGCCGTCTGACGCACGCGCGGCCCCGCGAGAGGAAACACCATGACCACCGAGTTGAGCACCGACGCCCTGGCCGGGCTGCTCGACCAGGCCCGGCAGGACTACGCGGCCCTTGCGGCCCGCGGCCTCAAGCTCGACCTCACCCGGGGCAAGCCCGCACCCGAGCAGCTCGACCTCTCCGAGGACCTGCTCAGCCTGCCCGGCGGCCGCTACACCTCCGCCGACGGCACGGACGTACGCAACTACGGCGGCCTCCAGGGCCTCGCCGAGCTCCGCGAGATCTTCGCCGAGGTGCTCCAGGTGCCGGCCGGGCAGCTGCTCGCCGCGGGCAACTCCAGCCTGGAGCTCATGCACGACTGCCTGGTGCACGCGATGCTGAGCGTCGTCCCGGGCGCCGAGTCGCACTGGGTCGACCAGGAGCGCCTCGCGTTCCTGTGCCCGGTGCCCGGCTACGACCGGCACTTCGCGCTGTGCGAGCGGTTCGGCATCGAGATGATCCCGGTGCCGATGACCGACGCGGGCCCGGACATGGACGTCGTGGAGCGCCTGGTCGCCGAGGACGCGGGCATCAAGGGCATCTGGTGCGTGCCGAAGTACAGCAACCCCAGCGGTGTCAGCTACAGCGACGAGACGGTGGCCAGGCTCGCCCGGATGGAGACCGCGGCCCCCGACTTCCGGATCTTCTGGGACAACGCGTACGCCGCCCACCACCTCACGGATGAGCCGGTGGAGATCGCCGACCTGCTCGGCGCCTGCGCGAGCGCCGGTCACGCGGACCGCGCCTTCGTCTTCGGCTCCACCTCGAAGATCACGGCCGCCGGTGCGGGCGTCGCCTTCTTCGGCTCCTCGCCCGCCAATGTGCAGTGGCTGCTCGCCAACAACGCCAAGCGCTCGATCGGCCCGGACAAGGTCAACCAGCTGCGCCATGTGCTGTTCCTGCGGGACGCGGACGGCGTACGCGCCCACATGGAGCGCCAGCGCGCCCTGCTCCAGCCGAAGTTCGAGACCGTCCAGCGGATCCTGGAGAGCGAGCTCGGCGGCACGGGCCTGGCGAGCTGGACCGTCCCCAAGGGCGGCTACTTCGTCACCCTCGAAGTGCCCGAGGGCTGCGCGAAGGAGGTCGTGGCGCGGGCCGGTCAGGCGGGCGTCGTGCTGACCCCGGCCGGTGCGACGCACCCGTACGGCGACGACCCTCAGGACGCCACGATCCGTATCGCGCCCAGCTACCCGGGCCTGGCCGAGCTGGAGCAGGCGATCCTCGGCCTGACCGCGTGTGTGCGGCTCGTCGGGTACGAGAAGCTCCTGGCGGCCTGACCGGCCCGTGCCCGACCGGCTGACCGGCCCGGCCGCGCGCCGGCCCGCCCGCGAGGACATCGGTCCGGGGACTCCGGTCCTAGGACACGATGTCCTTGCGGGCGAATCCGCGGAAGGCCAGCGCGAACAGCACCAGGGCGTACGCGACGGAGACCGCCGAGCCCTTGAGCATGCCGCCCCACTCCAGGTGCGGCTGGAGCGCGTCGGCCCAGGCGAACTGCCAGTGCGCTGGCAGGAAGTCCCGCCAGTGGCCGAGCGCGGTCACCGCGTCCAGGACGTTGCCGACGATGGTCAGGCCCACCGCGCCGCCGACCGCGCCCAGCGGCGCGTCCGTGCGGGTGGAGAGCCAGAACGCCAGCGCGGCGGTGACCAGTTGGGACACGAAGACGAAGGCGACGGCGACCGCGATACGCGGTAGGGCCTCGCCCGCGCCGAGTGAGCCGCCGGTGGGGATCCGCAGCGGCCCCCAGCCGTACGCGACGGTGCCCGCCGCCAGCGCCACCAGGGGCAGCAGCACGATCGCGGCCGCGCTGAACCCGAGGGCCACCGCCAGCTTCGACCACAGCAGCCGGGCCCGGGGAACCGGCGCCGCGAGCAGATAGCGCAGCGAGGACCAGCTCGCCTCCGAGGCGACGGTGTCGCCGCAGAACAGCGCGACGGGCACCACCAGCAGGAAGCCGGCCGAGACGAAGAGGCAGGTCGCGGCGAAGTTGGCACCGGACGCGGTCGCCGTGTCCATCAGGGTGATGCGGCCGTTGCGACTGCTCGGGCTGCCGCCGATGGCGAATGCGACGATCAGGACGAACGGCAGCGCGCCGAGCACCGCGCCCATCACCAGGGTGCGCCGGCGCTTCAACTGCCGTACGGCCTCGACGCGCAGCGGCAGGGTATGCCGGGCGCGGTAGCCGGGGGCCGTCTCGCCCGCCGGGGACTCCATCAGGGTGCTCACGCGGAACCTCCGATCAGGGTGAGGAAGGCATCCTCCAGGCGGCGGTGCGGGCCGACACCGGTCAACTGCACGTCCAGGCGCAGGAGTTCGGCGATCAGCTCGGTGGTGGTGGCCCCTTCGAGGCGGACCAGGAGCCCGTCGTCGGTGCGCACCGCGGAGCCGACGCCGGCCAGCGCCGCCACCTTGTCCACGACGGCCTCGGCGACGGGTTCGGCGGTCGTGACGAGCACGGTGTCGCTCCCGCCCGTGATCTCGGCGACCGGTCCCGCCTGCACGAGCCGGCCGCGGTCCATCACCACCAGATGCGTACAGGACTGCTCGACCTCGGACAGGAGGTGGCTGGAGACGATCACGGTGCGGCCGCCCTCGGCGTAACGGATCATCACGTCCCGCATCTCGCGGATCTGCGGCGGGTCGAGCCCGTTGGTCGGCTCGTCGAGGATCAAGAGGTCCGGCATGGCGAGCATGGCCTGTGCGATGGCGAGCCGCTGGCGCATGCCCTGTGAGTAGGTGCGCACCGCGCGCTGGAGGGCGTCGCCGAGGCCGGCGATCTCCAGGGCCTCCTCGATGCGGGAGTCCTCTTCGGGGCGGCCGGTCGCCCGCCAGTAGAGCTCCAGGTTCTCGCGGCCGGAGAGATGCGGCAGGAATCCCGCGCCCTCGACGAACGCGCCGACCCGCGAGAGGACCGGCGAGCCCGGCCGGATGGCGTGGCCGAACACGCGGATCTCGCCGCCGTCGGGCCGGATGAGACCCATCAGCATCCGCAGGGTGGTGGTCTTGCCCGCGCCGTTGGGCCCGAGGAGGCCGAGCACCTGGCCCCGTTCGACGCGGAAGGACAGCTCGCGCACGGCGTACCTGTCGCTGGACTTGGCGTACTTCTTGCTCAAGTCGGTGATCTGGAGCGGCACTTGGGCAAGGTCCGGGTCGGGGGCCGGGGTGTGGGTGCGCCGGGTGATCAGGAGCGCGCCGCCGATCAGGGCCCCGGCGAGCGGCAGCCCCCACACCCACCAGGACAGGCCCGCCGACGCGGTGCGCGCGGCCGGCACGGTGGGCACGCTCAGACCGCCCGCGCCCAGGGCCACGGTGTACGTGGCGGGCGCGGCCGGGGAGGCGTAGCCGAGGTCGGTGGCGGCCACGACGAGGCGCAGCCGGTGTCCTGCCTCGACGTTGTGGTCGACGGCGGGCAGGGTCAGCTCGACGGTTCTGCCGTTCTTCGCGCCGTCGACCCGCAGCGGGGAGACGAGTTGGGAGGGCAGCACCTGCTGCTTGCCGTCGGGGCCGACGTCGTACACCTTGCCGAAGAGCACGGCCTCGTCGGCGCTGGAGGTGACCTTGAGGGTGACGGTGGGCGCGCCGGTGAGGTGGACGCCGGTGGTCAGGGGCGCCGTTTCGAACCTGGCGTACTGGCCGGGGAAGTCGAGCGAGAGGCCGACGCCGAGCGAGGAGAGGCCCCCGAGGCCCGCGCCGAGGCCGGGCACCGCGGAGATGGCGGGCGGGGCGCCGCCGGGCGGATTGTCGAAGCTCTGCTCGCGCCCGGTGAGCGCGAGGGTGTGCCGCCCACTTCCCAGACCGGGGTAGCTGTCACTGCTCGCGCCCCTCAACTGGGCCGATCCATCGGTGGAGTTGAGGCCCCCGGTGCGGGTGATGCGGAAGGCGGGGCCGGTGTCGGCGCCCTTGTCGTCCTTCAGATAGCGGTCGAACCACCGGGTGACGCGGGCCTGGGTGCGGCCGCTCTCGCGGTCGCCGCCGTCGTGGCCGCCCGCGATCCAGTCGACTGAGACGGGCGCGCCGTTGGCGGCGATCCGCTTCGCCATCGCGTCGGCCTGGCCGAGCGGGAACAGCGAGTCCGTCTGGCCCTGGACGATCAGCGCGGGCACCTTGATCCGGTCGCCCACGGCGGACGGGCTCTTGGACTCCAGGAGCTTCTCGGCCTCGGCGTCCGGCCTGCCGGCGGTGGCGACCCGGTTGTACAGGGCGCAGATGTCGGGCTCGAACTTCTGGCAGCCGCCGGCCGTGGAGACGAAGACCCCGGCCCACAGCTTCTTGTAGACGCCGTTGGGGAAGAAGACGTCCGACAGGTTCCAGTACGTCATCTCGGGGGCGATCGCGTCGACCCTCTTGTCGTATCCGGCGGCGAGCAGCGAGATCGCCCCGCCGTAGGAGACCCCGGTCACGCCGACGCGCGGGTCGCCCGGCGCGTCGAGCCGCACCTCGGGGCGGCGGGCCAGCCAGTCGATGAGCCGAGTGACGTCCTTGACCTCCGACTCCGGGTCGTTGAGGCCGATGTGGCCGGTGGACTTGCCGAAGCCGCGCGCGGACCAGGTCATGACCGCGTACCCGTCCCGAGCGAGCTGTTCGGCCTGGCCCCTCACCTCGTTCTTGCTGCCGCCGAAGCCGTGCCCGATCAGCACGGCGGGCCGCTTGTCCCGGGAGGTGCCCGCCGTGAAGAACGAGGTGTCGATCCTCGCTCCCGGCAGGTCGAGCACCACGTCCTCACGGTGCACGGCGGGGGCGCCCGAGGCGCCCGTGGCACTCCAGACGCCGGCGCCGGCCAGGGCGACGAGGGCGGTCGCCCCCGCGGCCACCCGCCATCGGCGTCCGCGCATGCTGATCTCCATCCCCCCACGGTATGCGTCCGCACCGACAACCGAAGCTGCCGGTGGGTGGAAGTGCGGGGTGTACCCGGGGAGTACGGGCGGCCGGCGCCGTACCGCGGCGGGAGTAGTCGGCTCTCCGGCCGCCCGCTCCGAGGGTTGTCGGTGCCGTTGGATACAGTCCGTTCTTCGCGTTGTATTCCGTGAGGGGTGGGGACCATGGGCATGCGTGCCTCAGGGGTGTGGCTGGCCGGAGCCGTGACGGTGGTGGTCGGTGTGACGGGGTGTTCGGCCGGCTCGGCGGTGGACACCGGCAAGAAGGCGGCGGGCAAGGCCGCGGGCGCGGCCGACCGCGCGAACAGCGCCGTGCTGGCCGCGCTGACCTCGGCGGGCGACCGTTCGCAGAAGGCCGGTTCGGCCGAGGTGACGATGACGACCCAGCTCCAGGGCCAGGCGGCGCCGACCACCATGTCGGGCACGTACTCGTGGGGCAGCGGCCTCGCGTTCGACGTCGAGGTGGACGCCAAGAGCCTGCAAATGCAGCAGCTCGTCTCGGACGGGACCGTGACGATGCGCTATGTGAAGGGCGCCTACTACTACGGCGTCGACGCGCAGCCGAGCGGCCCGCTCAAGGACAAGCACTGGATGAAGATCGAGGCCTCGGCGGTCCTCGGCGAGCAGGGTGAGGCCGCGGTCGCCAGCAGCGGCAACCCGACGGCCGGTCTGCGGTCCCTGCGCTACTCCAAGAACGTCTCCGAGGTCGGCAAGGAGACCGTCCTGGGCCGGGCGACCACGCACTACAAGGCGGTGCTGTCCAAGGACGACCTGGGCCAGGCAGGCAAGGTCCTGTCCGGCGAGGGCGACGGCAACCTGATGGGCCAGTTCACCGGCGGCGTCAGCGAGCTCGCCTTCGAGGTGTGGGTGGACGGCGACGGCATGCCGGTGCGCATGAACGAGCAGTTCGGCCAGGCGAAGGTGGCCATGGACTTCAAGAAGTTCGGGGCGACCAAGTCCGTCGAGGTGCCGCCCGCCTCGGACACGGCGGACATGACCGAGGCGATCAAGAAGCAGAGCGCCCAGGCGGGCTGACGGGCCCCGGCCGGGGCCCGCCGGACCGGTGTGGCGGGCGGGTCAGAACGCGGTCGTGGCCAGCCAGTGGTCGAACACGGCCGCCTCTCCGAGGATTTCGACGGTCGGGGTGTCGGTGGGCAGCCGCCGGTGGAAGACGCGCAGCACGTCGGTGAGGGGGCCGCGCACCGCGACCGTCGCCTTGGCGTGGGCGCGCCGCCAGGTGAAGCCCTGCTCGCCGATCTCGATGAGCCACTCGGCACCGGGGACGTCGGTCGCGTGCAGGTGCAGGGACTGGCCCGGCTCGCCGAGCGGCGCCTCGGACTGCTTGAACGACTGGACGAAGGTGATGAGGTCGAGCCATTCGTCGAGGGAGTCGGCCGCCACGTCGGCGGGCAGCGTGTAGGGGGCGCCCACCGTGCCGGCCGCGTCGGCGCGGTGCACGGCGGTCTCGTGGGTCATCCGGCGCGACCAGAACGAGGCGGTCGTCTCGCCCGCCCAGGACCACACCGACAGGTCGGGCCCGGCCTCGCGCAGGGCCGCGGCGCAGCTCTCGGCGCCCTCGGCGAGCCAGGCGTCCAGGGCGGCCGGATCGTCGCCCTCGGGGCCCTTGCCGCCGGGCACCTCCTTCGGCGGGACCGGTTCGGTGGCCTTGGTGCTCACGATGCGGCCGGCCCAGCGGTGGGCCCGGCCCACGTGCGTGGCCAGCTCGCGCAGCGTCCAGTCCGGGCAGGTGGGCACCGTCACCGAGAGGTCGGCGCCGGACAGGGTGGCCCTCAACTCGGCGGTCTGGCGGACCAGTTCGTCGCAGTATCTGTCGTGGTCGATCGTCATGCCGTCACCCTAGGCGCTGTCCGGCCGGCCCGGCCGGTCGCCGTGGGTGCGCCGGACGGGCCCCGAACCCAGGCCCGGGGCCGGCCCCGAACCCAGGCCCGGACCCGAACCCAGGCCCGGGGCCTGACCCCGGACTCAGGCCTGGGCGTCCTCGGGGATGCTGACGAGCCAGCGGGTCGCGCGGCGCGGCCGCAGGTAGAGCGCCCAGTACAGCGTGGCCGCGGCGGTGATGCCGCCGGTCCAGAGCAGGTACTGGGTCTCCTGCTGGGTGAGGATGTAGGCGAGTACGACGATGAGCAGGACCGGCACCGCAGGCCACAGCGGCATCCGCCAGGCCGGGACGTCCTTGTGGGCGCCGCGTCGGCAGAGCAGGGCGGCGACGGCGACCAGGAGGTACATCGCGGTGACGGAGACGCCGGTGACGCCGTAGAGGGTGTCGAGCTTGACGAAGCACAGGCCCGCGCCGGGGACGCCGACGAGGAGGGTGGCCACCCACGGGGAGCCGAACCGGCCGAGCCGGGACAGGCCCCGGTTGACCGGCTCGGGCCAGGCCTTGTCGCGGGCGGAGGCGAACAGGACGCGGGAGTTCTGGATGACCATGACGATGCCCGCGTTGATGATCGCGAGGGCGACGCAGAGGCTGACGAAGGTGCCCACCGCGGAGTTCGACCAGGCGGTGACCATCTCGCTGAGGTTGCCGCTGGTGAGGGCGGCGAGGTCGGGCGCGCCCACGGTGATGGCGACAACGGGCAGCAGGATCACGGCCGTTGAGATGGCGAGCGTGGCGAGCACGGTGCGGGCGACGTTGCGCCGGGGGTGCTCCAGCTCCTCCGAGAGGTAGACGGCGGTGGAGAAGCCCTGGGTGATGAAGAGGGCGATGGCGAGCCCCGAGATCACCATCATCGCGGTGACCGTGGAGGGCGCCCCGCTGTCGCCCGCGACCGAGCCGTGTACGAGGGCGGAGGCGCCGCGCTCGCTGTGGGCGAAGCCGAGTACGGCGACCACACCGGCCGCGATGACTTCGAGCACCAGGAAGATTCCGGTGATCCAGGCGTTGGCGCGCAGGTCGAGCAGGCCGGCCAGGGTGGCGAGCAGCATGACGCCGGCGCCCGCGAGGGGTGCGGGTATGTGCACGATCGGGGCGAGGTAGTCGGCGGTGCCCATCGCGATGACGGGCGGCACGATCATCACCACGAGCAGCGACAGCACGAACACCAGCCACCCCGCGAGGCGTCCCGCCATCGTCGACACCATTGCGTACTCGCCGCCCGCGCTGGGAATGAGGGTGCCCAGCTCGGAGTAGCAGAACGCCACGCCGATACAGAGCAGCGAGCCGATCGCGATGGTGAGCGCGGTGTAGGTGCCGAGCGTCGCGAAGAGGTCGGGCACGACGACGAAGAGGGTGGAGGCGGGCGTCACGCAGGACAGCGTGAGGAGGGTGCCGCCCACCACGCCGATGGACCGCTTGAGCTTTTGCGGGGTGGGGCCGGTCGCGGGGGCGAGCGCCTGGGGGGCGCTGAGCGTTTCCGTCATCGTGCGGTTCCGATCGACTGGTGCGGTTCCGATGCTCGGGAGCGGTATCGCCTCCATAGGCGGGTGGTGATGTGGTTCGGCGGCTCCCGGGTTGCCGATATGCAATCCTTCGAAGAACCGCAGGTCAATAGCTGGTTACCTGCGGAATCCGAAGATCCGGTACGTCCGCACGTCGGTTTTCGGCGTTAAGGACGTGTCAAGGCACCATGTTCACGGGGTGCGGGAACCGCAGCGCCCACGCCGAAGTTCGTCCGTAACTTTCCGCGGTACGGACGCCGCGGGCCACTCTCAGCCGCCCAGCGCGACCACCAGCGCGCGCACCGGGCCGGCCGGGTCGTGGCTCAGGGCCCCAGCAAGGCGGCCAGCATGCGCGACAACGGCCCGTTGTCACCCAGGTAGCTCTTGATGCTCGCGTACTCGTTCTCCGCGGGGTCCATGCCGGCCCAGTCCAGCTCGTACCCCGCGTCCGAAGCCAGTTGCGCACAGAAGGCGCGCTGGGTGCGGCCGTTGCCCTCGCGGAACGGGTGCAGCGCGTTCAGGTCGCCGTACAGCTCGGCAAGGGCGTCAGCGAACTCAGCGCGGCCCAGGCCCCGCAGGTGACCGGCGGACGCCAATCGCCCGAAGACCTCCTCGCCGAAGGAGACCAGGGTGGCGGAAGGACAGAACGGGGTGCGCTTGGAGATCTCCACCACCCGGAGTTCACCTGCCCACGGGTAGACAGCACCGAAGATCGCGACGTGGAAGGCCCGCAGATGCCCCAGGTCGTACGCCCCGGCCAGGGGACGCTCACCGAGCCGGACCAGTTCGGCGTGGGTGATGTCCGCCTCCGCCTGAGCCAACAGGTCCGGGTCGGTGAGGCCGAGCCGGTTGCGCAGCACCCCGCTCGGGTGGAGATAGGGGTCGATCACCCAGCCCGCCTCGCGGTCGCCGGCGCGGTCGAGTGACGCGCGACCGCCCGGGCCACGAGCTCATCGGCCGACAGCTGTCCGCTCACGTATGCCTCTGTGTCGCGCCCCGCTGCCTCGGTGACCGTCAGCCCCTCGGCCGCCAGCGAACCCGTGGCGGAGTCGGCGGCGGCCTGCCGGGCCGTTCGGCCACTCAGCCTCTCGAATGCCGCCACCGAGAGAAGCACTCCCTGGGGCCTGCGGTGCGCACCGATGAGGACCGGCTCGGCCGCCGCACCCTCGTGTTCCAAGTCGGCGAGCATCCGGGACAGCCCCACGCGTGCGTCGCTGACCGTGACGACGTCAGGAATCTTTTCCATGGGCCCATGCTACGTCGGCTGCCCCCATTCCTGTACTGAAATCTGTACAGGAATGGGTGCAGTCGTCGAGGGCCCCGCACTCAGTGGTTGCGCGGGAACCCCAGGTCGACGCCCGACGGGTCGTCCGCCGGGTCCGGCCAGCGGGTGGTGACGACCTTGCCGCGGGTGTAGAAGTGCGTGCCGTCGTTGCCGTAGACGTGGTGGTCGCCGAAGAGCGAGTCCTTCCAGCCGCCGAAGGAGTGGTAGCCCACCGGCACCGGGATCGGCACGTTGACGCCGACCATGCCGGCCTCGACCTCCAGCTGGAAGCGGCGGGCCGCGCCGCCGTCGCGGGTGAAGATCGCGGTGCCGTTGCCGAAGGGGGAGGCGTTGATCAGCGCCAGGCCCTCCTCGTACGTCTCGGCGCGCAGCACGCACAGGACGGGGCCGAAGATCTCGTCGCGGTAGGCGTCGGACGTGGTCGGCACGTGGTCCAGGAGGGACAGGCCGATCCAGTGGCCGTTCTCGAAGCCGTCGACCGTGTAGCCGGTGCCGTCCAGGACGACCTCGCAGCCCTGCGCCGCCGCGCCCTTCACATACGACGCCACCTTGTCGCGGTGGGCCGCGGTGATCAGCGGGCCCATCTCGGAGGAGGGATCGTTGCCGGGGCCGATCTTGATCTTCTCCGCGCGTTCGCGGATCTTCTCCACGAGCTCGTCGCCGATGGCGCCCACCGCGACGACCGCGGAGATCGCCATGCAGCGCTCGCCCGCGGAGCCGTACGCGGCCGAGACGGCGGCGTCGGCCGCCGCGTCCAGGTCGGCGTCGGGCAGCACCAGCATGTGGTTCTTGGCGCCGCCGAGCGCCTGGACCCGCTTGCCGTGGGCGGAGGCGGTGGCGTGGATGTGGCGGGCGATGGGGGTCGAGCCGACGAAGGAGACCGCCGCGATGTCGGGGTGGGCGAGGAGCGCGTCGACGGCGACCCGGTCGCCGTGCAGGACGGTGAAGACGCCGTCGGGCAGCCCCGCCTCGGCGAGGAGTTCGGCGATCTTCATCGACGCCGAGGGATCCTTCTCCGAGGGCTTCAGGATGAAGGTGTTGCCGCACGCGATGGCGATCGGGAACATCCACATCGGCACCATCGCCGGGAAGTTGAACGGGGTGATGCCCGCGACGACACCCAGCGGCTGGCGGATGGAGGCCACGTCCACCCGGCTGGAGACCTGCGTGGACAGCTCGCCCTTGAGCTGGGTGGTGATGCCGCAGGCCAGGTCGACGATCTCCAGACCGCGGGCGACCTCGCCGAGCGCGTCCGAGTGCACCTTGCCGTGTTCGGCGGTGATCAGCTCGGCGATGGCGTCCCGGTTGGCGTCGAGCAGGGCGCGGAACTTGAACAGCACGGTGGTGCGCTGGGCGAGCGAGGACGTGCCCCAGGTCACGTAGGCCGCTCGCGCGATGGCCACCGCCCGGTCCACCTCCTCGGCCGAGGCGAAGGCGACCTGGGTGGTGACGGCGCCGGTCGCCGGGTCGGTCACCGGACCGAAGTTGCCCGACGTGCCTTCGACGGTCTTGCCACCGATCCAGTGGTGGACGGTCTTCGTCATGTCCAAGTGCTCCTTCACAGATGGCGGCGTCGGGCGGTGACGTGCCGTTCGTACTCCTCGCGGGCCGCGACCGCCGACCGACGGGTCGCGGTCTCGGCCACGGGCACATCCCACCACGCCTGGGCGGGGGGCGGGCCCGACACTGTGTCGGGCGTTTCGGTCTCCACGTAGACACATGTGGGAACGTCGGCGAAGCGCGCACTGGTCAGGGCTTCCCGCAGGTCACGCACGGTGCGGGCGCGCAGGACCCGCATCCCGAGCGAGGCCGCGTTGGCCGCGAGATCCACCGGCAGCGCCGCGCCGCCGTACGTACCGTCCGGGGTCCGGAACCGGTACGCCGTGCCGAACCGCTCACCCCCCACCGCCTCCGAGAGCCCCCCGATCGAGGCGTACCCGTGGTTGTGGAGGATCACCACCTTGATGGGGATGTTCTCCTGCACGGCGGTGACGATTTCGGTCGGGTTCATCAGATACGTCCCGTCGCCGACCAGCGCCCACACCGGGCGGCCGGGCGCCGCGAGCGCGACCCCGATCGCCGCGGGGATCTCGTAGCCCATGCAGGAGTAGCCGTATTCGACGTGGTACTGGTCGCGCGAGCGGGGCCGCCACAGCTGGTGCAGGTCGCCGGGGAGCGAGCCCGCCGCGTTGATCAGGATGTCGTCCCCGGTGACCAAGGTGTCGAGTACGCCGAGGACTTGGGCCTGGGTGGGGCGCGCCGCGTCGGACGGCGGGGTGTACGCGGCGGTGACGCGCCGCTCCCACTCCCCTTTCAGCCGGGCGCACTCGGCTTCGTACTCATCCGGTACGCGATGCCCCTTCAGTGCCTCGTGCAGCATGACCAGTCCGGCGCGGGCGTCGCCGACGAGTTGCCGACCGCCCATCTTGTGCGCGTCGGCGGGCCGGATGTTGAGGTTGACGAAGCGGACGTCCGGGTGCTGGAAGAGGGTGGCGGAGGCGGTGGTGAAGTCGGTCCAGCGGGTGCCGATCCCCAGCACCACGTCGGCGGTGCGGGCCAGTTCGTCGGCGGCGGCCGTACCGGTGTGGCCGATGCCACCGACGGACTGGGGGTGGTCGTGGGCCAGCGCGCCCTTGCCGGCCTGGGTGGCGGCGACCGGGATGCCGGTGTCCGCGGCGAAGGCGTCGAGGACGTCCTGCGCGCGGGCGTGCCGCACCCCGCCGCCCACGACGATCAGCGGCCGCCGCGCCTGCCTCAACTCGTCCGCCGCGATGATGAGTTCGGAGGTGTCGGGCGCCGGGGCCCGTACCGGCCACACCCGTTCCCGGAAGAACTCCTCGGGCCAGTCGTACGCCTCGGCCTGGACGTCCTGCGGCAGTGCGAGCGTGACCGCGCCGGTGTTCGCGGGGTCGGTGAGGACGCTCATCGCGTTCAGGGCGGCCTGGATCAGCGCCTCGGGCCGCGAGACGCGGTCGAAGTAGCGCGAGACGGGGCGCAGGCAGTCATTGACCGACACATCGCCCGCGTACGGGACTTCGAGCTGTTGCAGCACGGGGTCGGCGGGGCGCGCGGCGAAGGTGTCGCCGGGCAGCAGCAGGACCGGCAGATGGTTGACGGTGGCCAGGGCGGCGCCGGTGACCAGGTTGGTGGCGCCCGGGCCGATGGAGGTGGTCACCGCGTGCGTGGAGAGCCGGCCCGACTGGCGGGCGTAGCCGACGGCGGCGTGCACCATGGCCTGCTCGTTGCGGCCCTGGAAGAAGGGCATCGCTTCGCGCCCGGCTTCGAGCAGCGCCTGCCCGATCCCGGCGACGTTCCCGTGCCCGAAGATGCCCCAAGTCGCCGCGATCAGGCGGTGGTTGACGCCCTCGTACGAGGTGTACTGGCGGGCCAGGAACGCGATCAGCGCCTGGGCGGTGGTGAGGCGGCGCGTGGTGGCGCTCACTGGTATCCCTCCCTGTGGTCGGGGTGGAAGGAGATCTTCCACTCCCGTTCCGGTCCCGGTCCCGCCATCACGTTCAGGTAGTACATGGCGGTCCCTGGCCGGGCGATCGACGGTCCGTGCCAGCCGTTGGGCACGAGCACCGCGTCACCGGCGCGGACCTCGGCGAGCAGCTCCGCGCCGCCGTCGCGGGACGGCGAGATCCGCTGGTAGCCGTAGCCGTCCGGATGCTCGAACGCGAAGTAGTAGATCTCCTCCAACTCGCTCTCGCGGCCCGGCAGATGCTCGTCGTGCTTGTGCGGCGGATAGGAGGACCAGTTGCCGCCGGGCGTGATGACCTCGACCGCGATCAGCCGGTCGCAGTCGAAGGCGTCCGCGGCGGCGAAGTTGCGCACGGTGCGCGCGCAGTTGCCCGAGCCCCTCGTCTCGACGGGCACCTCCGGCGCGGAGCCGCGGCGAGCGGGGAGTCGTCGCTCGCACCGCGCTCCTGTCAGGGCGAAACGGCCTCCCGCGCCGGAGGAGATCAGGGCGTCCGCGTCACGCGGTACGTAAGCGAAGTCCGTGGGGCCCTCGAACACATCGGTACGGCCGCGCAGTTGGAATTCCTCTCCCCGCGTGCGCACCGTGCAGCCACCGCTGAGCGGCACCACGAGCCACTCGCTGTCCCCGGCGGCCAGCTCGTGCGTGCCCCCGGGCGGCAGGTCGAGCACGCGCAGGGACGAGTGGCCGAGGGCGCCCCGCTCCGGGCCGATGGCCAGGGCGTACGCGTCGCGGGCGCTCTCCCCCGCCCGTACGAGCAGTTCTCGTTGATCCATGTCCGATCCCTACCCCTTACAGCAGACCGACGGCGGTATCGACGGCCGCCGCGACATCGCCGTCGGCCGGATAGAGCAGCGACCGCCCGGCGACGAGCCCCTGCACGGTGGGCAGCCGCAGCGCCCCGCGCCACTTCTCGAAGGCGGTGTCCTGGTCGTCCCCCAGGTCGCCGCCGAGCAGCACCGCGGGCAGCGTACTGGCGGCCATGACCTCGGCCATGTCGTCGGGGTTCTCGGTGACGGGCACCTTCAGCCAGGTGTACGCGGAGGTGCCGGCCAGGCCCGAGGCGATGGCGATGGAGCGGGTGACTGCTCCGGCGGACAGGTCGGTGCGGATCCCGCCCTCGTGGCGGTGGCAGATGAACGGCTCGACGAACACCGGCAGGCGCCGCTCGGCCATCGCGTCGATGGCGCGGGCCGCGGTGTGCAGCGTGTCCAGCGAGCCCGGGTCGCGGTAGTCGATGCGCAGCAGCAGTTTTCCCGCGTCGAAGCCGAGCCGCTCCAGGTCCTGGGCGCGGTGGCCGGTGAAGCGGTCGTCCATCTCGAAGGCGGCCCCGGCGAGGCCGCCGCGGTTCATGGAGCCGATGACGACCTTGTCGTCCAGGGCGCCGAGCAGCAGCAGGTCTTCCAGGACGTCGGCGCCGGCCAGCACCCCGTCCACGCCCGGCCGCGACAGGGCGAGACACAACCGGTCGAGCAGATCGCCCCGGTCGGCCATGGCGAGCCCGTCGGCGCCGACGCCGAGCGCGCCGCGCGCCGGATGGTCCGCCGCGATCACCATCAGCCGCCCGCCGTCACCGCGCAGCAGCGGTCGGCGCACCCGGCGCGCGGCGGCCTCGGCGACCGCCTCGGGGTGGCGGGCCCGGATCCGCGCGAGGCCCGCGGGGCCCAGCCCGGCGCTCACGCCCGCCCGCCTTCCAGGACGCGCTCGACCTCGGCGGGGTACGGCATGGCGGAGGAGCAGGCGAGCCGGGACGCGACGATGGCCCCGGCGGCGTTGGCGTACCGCATGACGCGCTCCACCTCCCATCCCGCGAGCAGCCCATGACAGAGCGCCCCGCCGAACGCGTCGCCCGCGCCAAGGCCGTTGACCACGTCGACCGGCACCGGCGCCACCTCGACGGCCGTCCCGTCCCGGTGCACGGCCAGCACGCCCTTGGGTCCCTGTTTGACGACGGCGAGCTCGACTCCCGCGGCGAGCAGCGCCTCGGCGGCGGCCCGGGGCTCCCGCTCTCCGGTGGCGACCTCGCACTCGTCGACGTTCCCGACGGCGACGGTGGCGTGCGCGAGCGCGGCACGGTAGTGGAGCCGGGCGTCGTGCGGGTCCGCCCAGAACATGGGCCGCCAGTCGAGGTCGAAGACGGTGGCGCGGCGGGCCCCGCCCGGCTCCCTCCCCCGCGCCCGCAGCGCGGCCAGCGTCGCCGCCCGGCTGGGCTCCGCGCACAGCCCCGTCCCCGTCATCCAGAAAATCCTCGCCGCGCGGATCGCCCCCAGGTCCAACTCCCGTTCCCACAGCTCCAGATCGGGCGCCTTGGGTAGCCGGTAGAAGTAGAGCGGGAAGTCGTCCGGCGGAAACACCTCGCAGAACGTGATCGGTGTGGGCAGCCCGTCGACCGGCGTCACCCAGCGCGCGTCCACCCCCAACTCGCCCAGTTCCGCCCGGAGATACTCCCCGAAGGGATCACGCCCGGTGCGCGTGATGACGGCGACGCGCCGCCCGAGCCGCGCCGCGGCGACCGCCACGTTGGAGGGCGAGCCGCCGAGGAACTTCCCGAACGAGCTGACCTTGGCCAGCGACACCCCGGTCTGCAACGGGTAGAGGTCGACCCCGATCCGCCCCATGGTGATCAGGTCGTAGGGGGCGTCACCCGAGGCCCTGTCGCCCTCGGGCCCGGCACCCTCGGGCTCGGGTCCGGCACCCTCGGGCTCGGGTCCGGCACCCTCGGGCTCGGGTCCGGCACCCTCGGGCTCGGGTCCGGCACCCTCGGGCTCGGGTCCGGCACCCTCCGGCTCGGGGCCGGCACCCTCCGGCTCGGGGCCACGGCCCCCACTGCCGCGCTCGCTGCCGTACGGAGCCTCGTCCATGCACGCCCCCTCGGGTCGCCCGGGTCGCCCGGGTCGCCGCGTCGCCGGTTCCCCCAGGTCTAGCCCCCCGCTCCCACCCCTGTCAATCTTTGTCCTTACATTCGGACGTGACCTTGACACCTCTCGCGGGCCCCCGGAAGGCTGGTCCCATGACGACGGCGAAGACCCGCATCCGGATCGGTTCGGCTCCCGACTCCTGGGGCGTCTGGTTCCCCGACGACCCTCGCCAAGTCCCCTGGCGGCGCTTCCTCGACGAGGTCGCGGGCGCGGGCTACCGGTGGATCGAACTCGGACCGTACGGCTATCTCCCCACCGATCCGGCGCGCCTCACCGAGGAGACGGCCGTACGGGAGCTGCGGGTCTCGGCCGGGACCGTCTTCACCGGCCTGCACCACGGCCCGGCGGTGTGGGAGAAGACCTGGGCGCACGTCTCGGACGTGGCGGCGCTGGCCCAGGCAGTCGGCGCCCGGCACCTGGTGGTCATCCCGTCCTTCTGGCGCGACGACAAGACCGGCGCGATCCTGGAGGACAGCACCCTGACCGCCGCGCAGTGGCGCGACCTCGCCCGCCAGACCGAGCGCCTGGCCCGCGAGGTGCGGGACCACTACGGCCTGCGCGTGGTGGTGCACCCGCACGCGGACACCCATATCGACAGCGAGGAGAACGTGGCCCGCTTCCTGCACGCCACCGACTCCGACCTGGTCTCGCTCTGCCTGGACACCGGCCACTACGCCTACTGCGGCGGCGACAGCGTGAAGCTGATCGAGACGTACGGGGAGCGGATCGGCTACCTCCACCTCAAGCAGGTGGATCCGGAGGTGCTGGCTCAGGTGCGGTCCGCCGGAACGCCGTTCGGGCCGGCGGTCGCCCAGGGCGTGATGTGCGAGCCGCCGCACGGGGTGCCCGCGCTCGAACCGGTCCTGGCCGCGGCCCAGTCCCTGGACGTCGAGCTCTTCGCCATCGTCGAGCAGGACATGTATCCCTGCGATCCGGACAAGCCGCTGCCCATCGCCGAGCGCACCCGCGCCTTCCTGCGTTCCTGTGGGGCCTGAGATGAGCCTGGGCATCGCCGTCATCGGCACCGGCCGGATGGGCGCCGACCATGTGCGCCGCATCGACTCCGTCATCGGCGGCGCGCGCGTCGCCGCCGTCGCCGACCTGGACGCGGACCGGGCGCGCGAGGCGGCCGCGGGCATCGAGGGCTGCTCCGTGCACACGGACCCGGCGGCCGCGATGGACGCGCCCGGCGTGGCCGCGGTCCTCATCGCCTCCTCGGGCCCGGCCCACGAGGCCGCCCTCCTGGAGGCCTTCGCGCGCGGCCTGCCCGTCCTGTGCGAGAAACCGCTCACCCCCGACCCGGCCGGCACCCTGCGCGTCATGGAGGCCGAACTGCGGCTCGGCCGCCGCCTGGTCACGGTGGGCTTCATGCGCCGCTACGACAGCGAGTACCAGGAGCTCCAACGCACCTTGGAACAGGGCGAGTTGGGGCGGGCGCTGATGCTGCACTGCCGCCACCGCAACGCCCAGTCGCCGCCCTTCTTCACCACCGAGATGCTGATCCGCGACTCGGTGGTGCACGAGGCGGACGCCACCCGCTGGCTGCTCGGGCAGGAGGTCACCGCCGTCCAGGTGCTGCGCCCGCGCCCCTCGTCGGGCGCGCCGCAGGGGCTCGGCGACCCCCAGCTCGTCCTGTTCGAGACGTCCGGTGGTGTCGTGGTCGACGTCGAGATCTTCGTGAACTGCGGCTTCGGGTACGAGGTGCACTGCGAGGCGGTCTGCGAGCGCGGCACCGCCTCGATCGGCGCGGGCTCCGGGCTCGTCACACGCGGCGCGGGGCGTGCGGCCCGCGCCATCCCCGAGGACTTCACGGTCCGGTTCGCCGAGGCGTACGACCGTGAGGTACGGGCGTGGGTGGACGGGATCCGGCGGGGCCGCGTCGAGGGGGCGAGCGCCTGGGACGGATATGCGGCGGCGCTGGTCTGCGAGGCCGGGGTGCGGGCCCAGGAGTGCGGCGAGCGGGTCGGCGTGGAGCTGCCGGAGCGCCCGGCGCTGTACGCGTAACGCCGGGCGTTCACCCATTTGCCCCAACCGCCCACTACGCCACATCCGTTACAAGGATCCGCCTCCCGTCACACATGTCTCGGTTACGCGGGTCTTGCGTCACAGGCGGTCTACAGGAGCCCCCCTGGCCTCACTCTCCGTCGTTCAACGGGCACAGGCTGAGTGATCGCCAAGCGAACGCGGCGCAGCTCCCCCGACGGCTTTCCGGCCGCCGCTGCGGCGCACGCAGGGAGGTGCCTTGCATGACCGACCGACGGCTCTGGTCCTACAAAGAGATCGCCGCGCACATCCGGGTGCAGCCGGACACCGTGCGCTCGTACCGCAAACACGGACTTCTTCCGGCGCCGGACCTGGTGGAGAACGGCAAACCGTACTGGTTCGCGGACACCATCCGCACCTGGGTCGCCCGGCGGCCCGGCAACCGTGGCCGCCGCGCCGATTGAACGGGCACACCGGGACGGGCGCTCCGTCGTTAACACCGCGCGCACCCGCGTCATCCGGCAACCAGCACGCGCCCACGCGCCACTCCGGGCGCCGACGACGCTCGCGCAATACCCCCCAGGGGTATAGTCTGCTGTGCGTGAGGGCGGCGCGGCCGCACCGTGGCCCCCCTGATGCACCATGGATCCGTACGCCCGTGAAGAGGAGAACGCCATGACCGCCGAGACCGAGACCCCCGTCGCCGCGACCGGTTCCTGCTGCTCGCCCGCCGGTGCCTGCCACGGCGGTGAGGCGGCCGACGTCCAGGTGGGCGCCGTCACCACCGTCTACCGGGTCTCCGGGATGAGCTGCGGCCACTGCGAAGGCGCCGTGTCCGGCGAGATCTCCGAGATCGAGGGTGTCGCTTCGGTGAAGGCCGTCGCCGCCACCGGCGAGGTCACCGTGGTCTCGGCGGCCCCGCTCGACGAGGAGGCCGTCCGTGCCGCCGTCGACGAGGCGGGCTACGAACTGGTCGGCCTCGCCTGAGCCGCCACCCCCACCCCTCCCGTCCGGCCGCCCCCACCAGGGCGGCCTTTTCGGGCATTCGACCCCATCACGACCGGGCCGCCACCGCCCGTGCCGACCCGCCGAATTCGATGATCGCGGGCGGAACTATGGCGCTCGGCTCCGTGTTCGTGGTACCCAACTGCCTATGGTTGCGTTCCTTCACCTGACCTCCACAAAGAGATCTAGATCACAGAGGTTTTGAGGTAACCATCGGGAGGGGTCGGGAGTCTAAGTGGGCGATGCCACGGATGTCTTGGGGGACGTCCATGGAATGTCTTGGGGGACGTTCCAGGCAACGCGTTGGCCGGGGCACGTACGTCGGGAGCTTTGAGCGGCCCACCCGACAGGTACGTACCCCGGCAGACCGCCTAGACCCCCGGCTCGGATCCCGTGGGGGGAATCCGCACCGGGAAACAGGGAAGCGCCCCGACTGCCGACCCGTGGGGGGATCGGCAGCGGGGCGCTTTCCGACTTTCTGGAGCCGAACTCCCGGCGTGTTACCGGGGGTTCGGGCACGGCCGAACGGTCAGCGACCCTCGACCGGCACGAAGTCCCGCAGGACCTCGCCCGTGCTGTGTCAGCCCGGGGATAACCCCCGGACCCCCAGCAGTCCGGCTCAGCGGCCCTCGACCGGAACGAAGTCCCGCAGTACCTCGCCCGTGTAGATCTGACGCGGGCGGCCGATGCGGGAGCCGGGCTCCTTGATCATCTCGTGCCACTGGGCGATCCAGCCCGGGAGGCGGCCGAGGGCGAACAGGACCGTGAACATCTCGGTCGGGAAGCCCATGGCGCGGTAGATCAGACCCGTGTAGAAGTCCACGTTCGGGTACAGGTTGCGCGAGACGAAGTAGTCGTCGCTCAGCGCGTGCTCTTCGAGCTTCAGCGCGATGTCGAGCAGCTCGTCGGACTTGCCGAGGGCCGAGAGGACATCGTGCGCGGCGGCCTTGATGATCTTGGCGCGCGGGTCGAAGGACTTGTACACCCGGTGGCCGAAGCCCATCAGGCGGACGCCGTCCTCCTTGTTCTTCACCTTGCGGATGAAGGAGTCCACGTCGCCGCCGTTGGCCTGGATGCCTTCCAGCATCTCCAGGACGGACTGGTTGGCGCCGCCGTGCAGGGGACCCCACAGGGCCGAGATGCCGGCCGAGATCGACGCGAACATGTTGGCCTGCGAGGAGCCGACCAGACGCACGGTGGAGGTCGAACAGTTCTGCTCGTGGTCCGCGTGCAGGATGAGCAGCTTGTCCAGCGCCGAGACGACGACCGGGTCCAGCTCGTACTCCTGAGCCGGCACCGAGAACGTCATGCGCAGGAAGTTCTCGACGTAGCCGAGGTCGTTGCGCGGGTAGACGAAGGGGTGGCCGATCGACTTCTTGTACGCGTACGCCGCGATCGTCGGCAGCTTGGCGAGCAGCCGGATCGTGGAGAGGTGGCGCTGCTTCTCGTCGAACGGGTTGTGGCTGTCCTGGTAGAACGTGGACAGCGCGGAGACCACCGAGGACAGCATCGCCATCGGGTGGGCGTCCCGCGGGAAGCCGTCGAAGAACCGCTTCACGTCCTCGTGCAGCAGCGTGTGGCCGGTGATCTCGCTCTTGAAGCTGGAGAGCTGGTCGACGGTCGGCAGCTCGCCGTTGATCAGCAGGTAGGCGACCTCGACGAAGGTCGAGCGCTCCGCGAGCTGCTCGATCGGGTACCCGCGGTAGCGCAGGATCCCCTGCTCGCCGTCGAGGTAGGTAATGGCGGATTTATAGGCGGCTGTGTTGCCGTATCCGCTGTCGAGGGTGACCAGCCCGGTCTGGGTTCGGAGCTTCCCGATGTCGAAGCCCTTGTCGCCGACGGTGCTGTCGATCACCGGGTAGGTGTACTCGCCATCGCCGAACCGCAGTACTACAGCGTTGTTCGCGTTCTCGCTCACGTCATCCCTCACCGACGTAGTGCCTCTTCTTCGAGGTGCCCTGACTGTCTCTACCATCCCCCATTTGGCTCAGCAGAGTGCACTCGGGGTCGCCCATTGGGCTTATTCACGGCACTCAGTGCCGTCAACCTGCTCATCCTGCCCCCTTCGCACCAGTTAGGAAAGTCCGGGGGAGTTCGGGGTGATGATTCACACCAAATGCCCCCCTGCCAGCCGGTGAGCGAGTGCGGTACAGCGTCTGCCGGCGGAAACGGTACGCACTGCCTGTCCGATCGCCTTGCGGGACCCGACCAGGACGACGAGCTTCTTGGCGCGGGTCACCGCCGTGTAGAGCAGATTGCGCTGGAGCATCATCCAGGCACCGGTGGTGACCGGGATGACGACCGCCGGGTACTCGCTGCCCTGGGAGCGGTGGATCGTCACGGCGTAGGCGTGGGCCAGCTCGTCCAGCTCGTCGAAGTCGTACGACACCTCCTCGTCCTCGTCGGTACGGACCGTCAGGCTCTGCTCGTCGAGGTCGAGCGCGGTGACCACGCCGACGGTGCCGTTGAAGACGCCGTTGGCGCCCTTCTCGTAGTTGTTGCGGATCTGGGTGACCTTGTCGCCGACGCGGAACACCCTGCCGCCGAACCTCTTCTCCGGCAGGTCGGGCCGGGCGGGGGTGATCGCCTGCTGGAGCAGGCCGTTGAGGTGTCCGGCGCCGGCCGGGCCCCGGTGCATGGGCGCGAGCACCTGGATGTCGCGGCGCGGGTCGAGGCCGAACTTCGCGGGGATGCGCCGGGCGGCCACGTCCACGGTGGTGCGGCCCGCGTCCTCCGTCTCCTCCTCGACGAAGAGGAAGAAGTCGTCCAGGCCCGAAGTGAGGGGGTGGGAGCCGGAGTTGATGCGGTGGGCGTTGGTGACGACGCCGGACTCCTGTGCCTGCCGGAAGATCCGCGTCAGCCGCACCCGGGGCACGGGGCCGCCCTCGGCGAGCAGATCGCGCAGCACCTCCCCGGCACCGACCGACGGCAACTGGTCCACGTCGCCGACCATCAGAAGATGCGCGCCGGGGGCCACCGCCTTGACGAGTTTGTTGGCGAGCAGCAGGTCGAGCATGGAGGCCTCGTCGACGACGACCAGATCCGCGTCGAGCGGACGGTCCTTGTCGTACGCCGCGTCGCCGCCCGGTTTCAGTTCGAGCAGGCGGTGCACGGTGGAGGCCTCGGCGCCGGTCAGCTCGGCCAGCCGCTTGGCGGCCCGGCCGGTCGGCGCGGCCAGCACCACCTTGGCGTTCTTGGCGCGGGCCAGCTCCACCACCGAGCGCACCGTGAAGGACTTGCCGCAGCCCGGCCCGCCCGTGAGCACGGCGACCTTGCTGGTCAGGGCCAGCTTGACCGCCTCCTGCTGCTCGGGCGCGAGCTCGGCCCCGGTGCGCCCGGCGAGCCAGCGGAGCGCCCTGTCCCAGTCGACGTCGGCGAAGGACGGCATCCGGTCCTCAGCCGTCCGCAGCAGCCGCCCGATCTGGGCGGCCAGGGACAGCTCGGCGCGGTGGAACGGCACCAGGTAGACGGCGGCGACGGGCTCGCCCCCGTCCGGCCCCGGGACCCTTTCCCGCACCGCGCCCTCCTCGGCGATGAGCTCGGCCAGGCACTCGATGACCAGCCCGGTGTCGACCTGGAGGAGCTTGACCGAATCCGCGATCAGCCGCTCCTCGGGCAGGAAGCAGTGCCCCTGGTCGGTGGATTGGGACAGCGCGTACTGGAGGCCCGCCTTGACGCGCTCCGGGCTGTCGTGCGGGATGCCGACGGCCTGGGCGATGCGGTCGGCGGTGAGGAAGCCGATGCCCCAGACGTCGGCGGCCAGCCGGTAGGGCTGGTTCTTCACGACGGAGATCGAGGCGTCCTCGTACTTCTTGTAGATGCGGACCGCGATGGAGGTGGAGACGCCGACTCCTTGCAGAAAGACCATGACCTCCTTGATGGCCTTCTGCTCCTCCCAGGCGGCCGCGATCTTCTTGGTCCGCTTGGGGCCCAGGCCCGGCACCTCGATCAGGCGCTTCGGGTCCTGCTCGATGATGTCGAGGGTGTCGGCGCCGAAGTGGCGGGTGATCCGGTCGGCGAAGACCGGGCCGATGCCCTTGATCAGGCCGGAGCCGAGGTAGCGGCGGATGCCCTGGATGGTGGCGGGCAGGACCGTCGTGTAGTTCTCGACGGTGAACTGCTTGCCGTACTGGGGATGGGAGCCCCAGCGGCCCTCCATGCGCAGCGACTCACCGGGCTGCGCGCCGAGCAGCGAGCCGACCACGGTGAGCAGATCGTTGCCGCCCCGGCCGGTGTCGACCCGGGCGACGGTGTATCCGCTCTCCTCGTTGGCGTACGTGATCCGCTCCAGGACCCCTTCCACCACCGCCATACCCGTGACACTGGACATGCCCCGACGCTACCGCCCCGCACTGACAACGCGGGCAACGAGGCTGCACGGCAAGGGAGTCCAGGACTTCACGGGAGGTTCGACCGGGAGCTTCAGCAGGACGTTCGAGGAGGATGTCGGAGCAGGACGTTCGAGGAGGACGTCGGAGCAGGAGGTTCAAGGGGGCCCGGCCCGTCGACCGGGCCCCTTGATTTCCCTCCCCGTCGGCGCTTCCCGAAATCCCCCCGGATCCCTCCCCTGAAGCACCGACGCACCTTAAGACTTCCGTCACCGCCCGAGGGTTGCACGACTGCGGGGGGTAATTCTTCCGGAAGCTCGACATGCCGACGGAGCGGGCCGAACGTAGCGTTTCCGGCATGAGCGACAATCCCTCTCCCGCCGCCGACCGTCAGCCCTCCGATCCCTCCCTCCACCAGGACGTCCTGGACGAGCTGGGGGACGACGGGCTCCAGCGGGTCGCCGGGCTGCTCGGCACGGACGCGGCCGGCGCGCGGGACATGGTCGGTACGACGATGTCCACGCTGTCGGGCGGGCTGCCGCCCGAGGACCACGAAGAGGTGAGCCGGGCGGTGTCGGAGGCGGCCGCCGAGGCCCCGCCGCAGGAGGCCCCCTTGCAGGGTGTGGCCACGCTGGGCGGCGGGCTCGGCGGAATGCTGAGCGGCGGTCTCGCGGCGGGCGTGCTGGCGAAGGTGGCCCGACCGGTGGCGAACGTGGTGGCCAAGAAGACGGGCCTGCCGCCGGCCACGGTGGCCAAGGCGCTGGAGGTGGTGCTTCCGGCCGCCCTCGCGGTCCTGACCAAGCGGGCGGCGTCGAAGTCGTCCGGGCAGGGCGGGGCCGCCGGTGGGGGCGGGGGTGGCGGCCTGGGTGGGCTGCTGTCCAAGATCTTCGGCGGTGGGGGCGGAAGGAAGTAGAGCGGCGCGGCCGTCCGGCGCCGGCCGCCCAGGGCCAGCACCCCGCCTTGGTCCCTCAACTGCCGTACTAAATAGGGGTGTTGAAGTCGGAACCGGCCGCGCGGGCCGGGCGGGGTGCCCGGCCCGCGCGCACTCGGGGGGTCAGGTTCCGCTTCCGCGCAGGAATGCGTCTCCGTGTGCGGTGATGTGCGCCTGTACGGCGGTGAGGGCCTGCTGCGTGGCCTCCGGGGAGCCGCTGCCGTGCCGCTCCGCGTAGTACGCCGCGCCGAGTCGCTTGAGCAGATCGTTGCCGGCCCGCTGCTGCTGGACCTCGTCCACCTTCTGCTTGCCCTGGTTCAGCGCGCTCTGCGCCTGCTCCTTGGCCCGGTCCAGAAATCCTGACATGACCGCCTCCGATCGTGATCGTTCCCCGTCCTGGGATCACTTCCCCCAAGCGGGTCGCACATGCTCCTGCGTACGCCCGATCGGCCCCGGGCCGCGGTAGGGGCAGAGCCGCGCCGGGGCGGACCGGCGCACGGGGAAGGGCGAAGGGCACCCCGCACCCCGGTTCGCACGCCCGCGCGAATACCCTGAGCCGCATGCCCGCCCCCGCCCGCCCCAGGGCCCTCAGCCGTCACACTGCCACCGCCCGGGCCTGCGCCCTGGTGCTGGGCGTCCTGTCGGCGGCCACGTCGGTCACGGCGTGCTCCGGGTCGTCGTCGCCCGCGCCCGCGTCCGCCGCCGAGCGGTCCGCGCCGGTGAGCCCCGAGGCGGCGCCCGCCGTCACGGCCGTGCCCACGCCGGACCTTCCGGCGGGCACGATCACGCTGGCGTTCGGCGGGGACGTCCACTTCACCGAGCGGACCGCGTCCCGGCTCGCCGCCACCCCCGCCGACCCGGCCCTCGGCCCGATAGCCAGGACCGTCGCGAGCGCCGACTTCGCGATGGTCAACCTGGAGACCGCGATCACCACGCGCGGCGCGGCGGAGCCGAAGCTCTACCACTTCCGCACCCCGCCGTCCGCGCTCACCGCGCTGCGGGACTCGGGCGTCGACGCGGTGTCGATGGCCAACAACCACGCCGTCGACTACGGCCCTGCGGGCCTTGCCGACACCCTGGACGCCGTCCACCACGCCCCCATCCCCGTCCTCGGCATAGGGGCCAACGAGGCCGAGGCGTACAAGCCGTACGTGAAGGAGATCCGGGGCGTGAAGCTCGCGGTCCTCGCGGCGAGCCAGGTCATGGACCTGACGAACGACAAGTTCCGGGCCGGGCCGAAGAAGCCGGGCATCGCCTCCGCGCTCGACGCGGCCAAGCTGGTCGCCGCGGTGAAGCGGGCGAAGGCGCGGGCGGACGTCGTCGTGGTGTATCTGCACTGGGGCACCGAGGGGCAGAGCTGCCCCGGGGCGGAACAGAAGTCCATCGCCGCGAAGTTGGCGGCGGCGGGGGCGACGGTGGTGGTCGGTACGCATGCGCATGTGATGTTGGGGTCGGGGATGTTGGGCTCGTCGTACGTCAACTACGGGCTCGGCAACCTGCTTTGGTACGGGACGTCGCCTTATCCGCACTCCAATGACAGTGGGGTCGCTACGGTGACGGTGTCGGGGGGGCGGGTGGTTGGGCAGGGGTTTGTGCCGGCGGAGGTTGATGGGCGGGGTGTGCCGATGCCCCTTCAGGGGGTGGGGGCCAAGGCGGTCCTGGACCGCCTCGCCGCCCTCCGCCCCTGCGCGTCCCTGACCCCGGCCCCCCACTAACAGCTCCGCCCAGCCCGGGGATTTGCCCCCGCAGCGCCCCACCCCCTGGGGCTCCGCCCCAGCCCCCGAGCCCCTTTGCCCACCCACCCGCCCGTGCAGCGGGTTGGTTGGTTCCGGCCCCTGGGGCTCCGCCCCAGACCCCGTTCGCGCCTTAAGGGCGCTCGTCCTCAATCGCCGGACGGGCTGAAGATGTCCATGCTGGCCCGCACCGAGCATTTAGGGGCGCGGGGAACTGCGCGAGAAGCGGGCACGGTCCGCACACGACCGAGGGTTTGGGGGCGCGGGGAACTGCGCGATCAGCCACGCACGGTGTGAGGATGAAAGGGGGTTTGGGGGCGCGGGGAACTGCGCAAAAGGGCCCCGCGCCCGGGCGTTCCCGGGGTTAGGGGCGGGGCGGGGTTGTGGAGGCGCGGGACATCAGTTCGCCGTGGACCGTCGCGATACCCCCCGGCGGCGCAACCTCCACCCCCAACGCCAACCGCCCCGCCCGAACCCCCACCTCGTACAACGGCAACCGCACCGTCGTCAGCGCCGGCACCGCATCCGCGCTGAAGGGGAGGTCCACGAAGCCCGCCACCGAGACGTCCTCGGGGACGGAGAGCCCCCGGTCCCGCAGCGCCGCGCACGCGCCCAGCGCGACCGTGTCGTTGGCGGCCACCACCGCCGTCAACTTCGGCTCCCGACGCAGGAGTTCGAGTACGCCGTCGTACCCGGAGCGGCGGTCGTAGGAGCCGTGGACGACCAGGTCGTCGAGGGTCAGGCCGGCCACCGTCCACGCGGCCCGGTGGCCCTCGAGGCGGTGCCGGGTCGTGGTGCGCTCGGTGGGGCCGCCGACGTAACCGATCCGGCGGTGGCCGAGGCCGATGAGGTGTTCGGTGACGCGCCGGCCGCCGCCCCGGTTGTCGAAGGCGAGGGTCGCGGTGACGCTGTCGCCGGGCAGCGGCGGCCGGCCGCACAGCACGATCCTGGTCCCCGCGTCCGCGAGCCGCGCGAGCTTGGCGCTCACCGCGGCCTGGTGCTCGGGGTCTTCGAGCGCCCCGCCCGTGACGATGACGGCCGCCGCGCGCTGGCGCTGGAGCAGCGTCAGATAGGTGAGTTCGCGTTCCGGTGAGCCGCCCGTGTTGCAGATGACGGAGAGCTTCTCGCGCGCCCCGCGTTCCTCGCCGATCGCGGCCTGCGCGGCGCCGGCCATGATGCCGAAGAACGGGTCGGCGATGTCGTTGACGAGGATGCCGATCAGGTCGGAGGTGGCCGCGGCGAGGGAACTGGCGGGCCCGTTCAGGACGTAGTCGAGCTCGTCGACCGCGCGCAGCACCCGCTCCCGCGTGGCCGCCGCCACCGGGTAGTTGCCGTTGAGCACCCGCGAGACGGTCGCCGGGGACACCTGGGCCCGGGCCGCCACATCCGCCAGGGTCGCTGTCATCTCTGCCTCCGCACCTGTCGCGCCGTGACGAGCCCCATGCCGTCATCGTCGAAGTCATAGTCATCGTCGTCGTCATCGAGGTGAACGGCGGGCGCGGGGGCGCGCCGTTCGGCCCTCGGCCTCTTGTCGAGGCGCAGTGCGCAGGCTAGCGTCCCACCCTGTAGAAAGCGCTTGCTATGCGGTTGGGTCTCGGCACACACCCGGAGGGATCAGATGACGGAACGCAGGACCGTGCGGATCGCCATGAACGGCGTCACCGGACGCATGGGGTACCGCCAGCACCTCGTACGCTCCCTCCTCGCCCTGCGCGAGCAGGGCGGTCTCGACCTCGGTGACGGCACCACGCTGTGGCCCGAGCCGGTGCTGGTCGGCCGTCGTGCGCACGTACTGAAGGCGATGGCCGATCAGCACGGCCTCACCGAGTGGTCGACCGATCTGGACGCGGTCCTCGCCGATCCGGGCATCGACATCTACTTCGACGCCCAGGTGACATCGGCCCGCGAGGAGGCGATCGGGAAGGCCATAACGGCCGGAAAGCACATCTACACCGAGAAGCCCACCGCGACCTCACTGGCCGGGGCGCTCGGTCTCGCCCGGCGCGCGCGGGAGGCCGGCGTCAAGCACGGCGTCGTCCAGGACAAGCTGTTCCTGCCGGGGCTGCTGAAGCTGAAGCGCCTGATCGACGGCGGCTTCTTCGGCCGGATCCTGTCCGTGCGGGGCGAGTTCGGCTACTGGGTCTTCGAGGGCGACTGGCAGCCGGCCCAGCGCCCGTCGTGGAACTACCGCCGCGAGGACGGCGGCGGCATCGTCGTGGACATGTTCCCGCACTGGGAGTACGTCCTGCACGAACTGTTCGGCCGGGTCACCTCGGTGACCGCGCACACCGCCACCCACATCCCGCGCCGCTGGGACGAGCACGGCGAGCCGTATGCGGCGACCGCCGACGACGCGGCGTACGGGATCTTCCAGTTGGAGGGCGGTGCGGTCGCGCAGATCAACTCCTCCTGGGCGGTACGCGTCAACCGCGACGAGCTCGTCGAGTTCCAGGTGGACGGCACCGAGGGCTCGGCGGTCGCGGGGCTGCGCAACTGCCGTGTGCAGCACCGCAGTTCGACGCCCAAGCCGGTGTGGAACCCGGACCTCCCGGCGACCGTGTCGTTCCGCGCGCAGTGGCAGGAGGTCCCGGACAACGACGTGTTCGACAACGGGTTCAAGGCGCAGTGGGAGCTGTTCCTGCGCCATGTCGTGCTCGACGAGCCCTACCGCTGGGACCTGCTCGCCGGGGCGCGCGGCGTCCAGCTCGCCGAGCTGGGACTGCGCTCCTGCGCCGAGGGCCGCCGCCTGGACGTGCCGGAGATCGCCCTGTGAGGCCGTTGCTGCTGCCGCGCCCCGACGGCACGACCGTGCGGTACGAGCCCCGGGCGGACCCGCTCTCCCTCGCCCCGGGCCCGGCGCCCCTGTCCCGTACGGTCTTCTCGGCCGCGCATGTCGTCGCCGACCCGTACGCGGACGTCTCGCCCGACTCGCCCGCCGCCGTCGACTGGGAGGCCACGCTCGCCTTCCGCCGCCATCTGTGGGCGCACGGCCTCGGCGTCGCGGAGGCGATGGACACCGCGCAGCGCGGCATGGGCCTGGACTGGCCGGCCGCCGCCGAGCTGATCACCCGAAGTGCCGCCGAGGCCAAGGCGGTTGGCGGCCGCATCGCGTGCGGCGTGGGGACGGATCAGCTCACCTCGGGCGATGTGGCCCAGGTGACGGCGGCGTACGAGGAGCAGCTCGGTCTCGTCGAGGGTGCCGGGGCGCAGCCGATCCTGATGGCCTCGCGGGCGCTCGCGGCGTCGGCCCGCTCCCCCGAGGAGTACGTCTCCGTCTACACGGACCTGCTCCGCCAGGCGTCCGGGCCGGTGATCCTGCACTGGCTGGGCCCGATGTTCGACCCGGCGCTGGACGGCTACTGGGGCTCGACCGACCTGGACGCGGCGACCGAGACCTTCCTGGAGGTCATCGCCGCCCACCCCGACAAGGTCGACGGCATCAAGGTCTCCCTCCTCGACGCCCGCCGCGAAGTGGAGCTGAGGCGTCGCCTCCCGGACGGCGTACGGTGCTACACGGGAGACGACTTCCACTATCCCGAACTGATCGCGGGCGACGAACAGGGCTTCAGCCACGCCCTGTTGGGCATCTTCGACCCGCTCGGCCCGCTGGCGGCACGGGCGGTACGGGCCCTGGACGAGGGCGACACCGATGCCTTCCGCGCCCTCCTCGACCCGACGGTCGAACTGTCCCGGCACCTGTTCGAGGCCCCGACCCGCTTCTACAAGACGGGTGTGGTGTTCCTGGCGTGGCTGGCCGGCCACCAGTCGCACTTCACGATGGTCGGCGGTCTCCAGTCCGCCCGCTCCCTTCCGCATCTGGCGCGGGCGTACGAACTGGCCGACGGGCTCGGCCTGTTCCCGGACCCGGCCCGCGCGGCGGCCCGTATGACGTCCCTCCTGACCGTGCAAGGAGTCCCCCAGTGACCGCCCCACCTCCCGCTGTCTCCGTCCGCTTCAGCATCAACCAGATGACGGTGAAGCAGCTTTCCCTGCCGGGCCTCGTGGAGGCGTGCGTACGGCTCGGCGTGCGCGGGGTCGGCCTGTGGCGGGAGCCGGTGGCGCGGTACGGGCTCGACGCGACGGCAAAGCTGGTGCGGGACGCCGGAGTCGAGGTCACCTCGCTGTGTCGCGGCGGCTTCCTCACGGCGGCCGACGCGGCCGGGCGGGCGGCGGCCATCGCCGACAACCGGGCCGCGATCGACGAGGCGGCGACGCTGGGCACCGACACCCTGGTGCTCGTCTCGGGCGGTCTGCCGCCCGGCTCCAAGGACCTGGCGGGCGCGCGGGAGCGGATCGCCGACGCGCTGTCGTCCCTCGCCCCGTACGCCGCCTCGCGCGGGGTGCGTCTCGCCATCGAGCCGCTGCATCCGATGTTCGCCTCGGACCGCTGTGTGGTGTCCACCCTCGACCAGGCGCTGGCGATCGCGGAGCGCTTCCCCGCGTCCCAGGTGGGGGTGGTCGTCGACACGTACCACGTCTGGTGGGACGACCGGGCCCCGGCGGCGGTGGCCCGTGCGGGGGCGGCCGGGCGCATCCACGCCTTCCAACTGGCGGACTGGGTCACGCCGTTGCCGGCGGGGGTGCTGAACGGGCGGGGTCAGCTCGGGGACGGTTCGGTCGATCTGGCGCGGTGGCGCTCGCTGGTGGACGCGGCGGGGTACCCGGGTCCGATCGAGGTGGAGCTGTTCAACGACGCGCTGTGGGCGGGCGACGGGGTGGCCCTGCTGGAGGAGACGGTCCGGCGGTTCGGCGAGGTGCTCGCTTAGCCCGTGCGGTCGCCTGTCACGGCGCCGCCCCCGGAGTGTCACCTCAGTGTGGTCGTACGCGGACGTAGAGTGCCGCGCATCAGGCCCGGCCGTGGCACACCGCACAGGACACAGGAGTCGATCGACATGCCCGAGTACCCGGAAGGCGCCCCCTGTTGGGTGGACGCGATGTTCACCGACCTGGAAGCCGCCAAGACCTTCTACGCCGAGGTCCTGGGGTGGACCTTCGGCGAGGCGGCGAGCGAGTTCGGCAGCTACACGCAGGCCTACTCCGACGGCAAGGCGGTCGCCGCCGTGGTCCCGCCGATGCCGGGCGCCGACGCCCCCTCTCAGTGGTGCCTGTACTTCGCCTCGCCCGACGCCGCGGCCACCGGCGAGAAGATCAAGGCGGCGGGTGGTGAGCTGCTCATGGAACCGATGCGGGTCGGTACGTTCGGCACCATGTTGATCGCGAAGGAGCCGAGCGGTGCGGTGTTCGGCGTCTGGCAGCCGGGCGATCACCGGGGCTTCGAGAAGACCGGGGAGCCGGGGGCCTTCGCCTGGGCGGAGGTCTTCACGCGGGACGCGGCGGCGGTGGACGGCTTCCTGCCCCGGGTCTTCCCCTTCCAGGTCCAGACGATGGACATGAGTGACGCGGGTGAGGGTGAGGGTCCGGGTGGGGATGGGGGTGCGGGTATGGATTACAAGGTCTTCGCGCTCGGTGCGGGGGAGCCGGCGCTGGGGCGGATGGTCATGGGCTCCGAGTTTCCGCCGGAGGTCCCGTCGTACGTTCAGGTCTACTTCGGTGTCCCGGACTGTGACGAGGCGGTTGCCGCGGTGCGGCGGTTGGGGGGGCGGGTTCACTTCGGGCCGGTGGACAGCCCGTTCGGGCGGATGGCGGCGGTGGCGGATGCACAGGGGGCGGGGTTTGCGGTTATTGACATGGCCAAGCGGGTTGGAGCCGCCCCGAAGATGACCCCTGCGTAGCCCCCCTTTTCCCCGTGGCTCCGCCCCGGCCCCCGGGCCGTGTTTTCCCACCCACCCACCCGTGCAGCGGGTTGAACCGGCTGAGCCCCTGGGGCTCCGCCCCAGACCCCAACGCGTTTGCCCACCCGCCCGCCCGTGACGGGGGTTGGATGGCCCGGGCCTCCTGGGGCTGCGCCCCAGACCCCCGCGGGGGCTCCGCCCCCTGCACCCCCGTTCGCGCCTGAACGGCGCTCGTCCTCAATCTCCCCCAAGGCCTTAAGGGCCAGGGGGGACCCCCATGACAGGCTGAGGTGCTGGCCAGCACCGAGTAGCTAGGGGCGCGGGGAACTGCGCGACCAGCCACGCACGGCCCGAGGACGAAAGCGGGTTTTGGGGGCGCGAGGAACTGCGCGAGAAGCGACCACGGTCCGCAGACCGAAGGGCCTTTAGGGGCGCGGGGAACTGCGTGACCAGCCACGCACGGTGCGAGGACGAAAGGGGGTTTTAGGGGCGCGGGGAACTGCGCAGAAAGTAAGCGCGGGGCGCACCCTCCCCCCAAGAAGAAAGGCCCGCCCAATGAAGCTCGCCCTCTCCACGCTCGGCCTGCCGGGCATACCGCTCGCCCAGGTCGCCCGTCTCGCCGCGCGGGCCGGGTTCCACGGGGTCGAGCTCCGGGTCCACCCCGAGGCCCACGTCCACCCCGGCCTCGACGCCGGCCGCCGCAAGGCCATCGCCGCCACCTTCGAGGCGTCCGGCATCGAGATCCTCGCTCTCGCCGGCTACGCCCGCGTAGCAGACCCGGATGATGACAGCGATTTGCATCAACTGATCGGTCTGACACGGGATTTGGGGGCCGCGCACCTCCGCGTCTTTCCCGGCGGGGCGGGCTCGCGCGGCGATGACGACACCGCCGTCCGTCGGCTCACCGACGCCTCCCACCTCGCCCGCGACAGCAACATCCGCATCCTGCTGGAAACCCACGACTCCCACCGCACGGGCGAGGCCGTCGCCCGGGTCCTTGACCGGGTCGGCGCGGATGCGGACGGCGTCGGTGCGCTGTGGGACGTGATGCACACCTGGCTCGGCGGGGAGAGCCCGGGCGAGTCCTATCGGCATCTCGCGCCCCACCTCGGCTACACCCAGGTGAAGGACATCGCGTCCGCCGAGGACACGACCCCGCTCCCCCTCGGCGCCGGCGTACTCCCCCTCGCCGAGTGCCTCGCCCTGCTGCCGCCGGACGGCTGGGTGTGCTGGGAGTACGAGAAGCGCTGGTATCCGGAGGCCGCCCCACTGCCCGGACTCCTACGCGCGGGGCGGCGATACCTGACGTCGATCACCCCGGGCGGTGAGGGGTGAGGGCCGGGCCGGTCTACTCCGTGTGCAGCACCGAGGCGATCGTCATCCGGGCCGCCGAGCGGGCCGGTACCAGCGCGCCGAGGACGGCGATCAGTACGCCCGCCAGGAGCATCGCGGCGAGTTGCGGTGCGTGCCACACGTCCTTCATGGACTCGGGGAAGGCGACCACTCCGACGTGGTCCACGACCAGGCGGTGGGCGGCGATGCCGAGCGGAATGCCGAGCAGCCCGCCGACCGCGCCGAGTCCGGCGACCGAGGTCACCGTCATCAGCACCACCTGCCGCGGGGTCATCCCGATCGATTTGAGCATGCCGAGGTCCCGGCGCCGCTCGCGGATGTGCAACAGGACGGTGTTGAAGACGCCGAGCGCGGCGACGGTGGTCAGGAGCGCCGTGAACACCGTGGCGAAGGCGATGACGGTGGCCGTGCCGGCGTTGCCCTGGTCCAGTACCGACGCGTGCAGGGCCGGGTCGAGCGCCGCGACCTTCTCGGCGTAGGCGCGGGCGTCGGCGCCGGGGGCGAGCCGCACCGTGTACTCGGTGGCGCCGACGCCCGGCGCGAGTTCACCGTACGTTGCCCAACTCGCCTCCACCGCCCGGGCGTTGCCCTCGATGACCTGGCCGACGACGGTCGCGGTGACCTTGCGTCCGTTGAGTTCCAGGGTGACCCGGTCGCCCAGCTTCAGCCCGCGCTGGGTCAGGAACGCCGGCCCGGCCACGATCTCACCCGCCGCGGCCGGTGCGCGGCCCTTGACGATGGTGTGGTCGTACAGGGAGTTGTCGCCGCGGTAGAAGTCGGCGAAGACGGGCAGCGTCTGCCCGGTCATGCTCGCCTGGGCCAGCGCGCGGGCCCGTACCCCTTCCGCGTCCGGGAGGGATCGCAGCCGCTCCTCGATCTCCGGGTCGCTGAGCCGGGGCCGGGTCCGGTCACCGTCCGTGCCCGCGGTCGTCACATGGATGCGGGCGCCTCCGTCCTCCCGTCCGACGTTGCCGTACGCCACCAAGGTGCTGGTCAGGCCGGTCGACAGGGTCACCGTGGTGACGCCGAGGACGATGGCCGCGAGGGTGAGCAGGGTGCGGGCCGGGCGGGCGAAGGGCTGGCCGAGGCCGAGGCTGACCGGGCGCGGCAGCCGGGTGCCGCCGAGGATGCGCTGGATGCGCAGGCCGCGCCCCCTGCGCGTTGCCGCCTTCGGCGCGGGGGCGGCATCGGATTGCCGCCTTCGGCGTCTCACCGTGGCGGCGTGAGGGGGGCCAGGACGCTGGGTGGTACCGCGTCGGCGGCGGCCGAGCCGAAGAGCAGGTCGGTCATGTTGTGCGGCTGGGCCTGTTCGCCGGTGGGGGCCGCCGCCGCGATCCGGTCGAGACGGAAGCCCCGGCCGGCCCGGCGTGTGCGGCACCAGGCGATGAGGTACCAGCGGCCGTCGACGACGAGCAGCCCGGCCGGTTCCACGACGCGCTCGCTTTCGTGCCCCGCCGCATCCGTGTAGGACAGCCGCAGCGCCCTGTCGTTGGCGAGGGCCTCCTCCACCGCGGTACGGATCGCGCAGTCGCCCTGCGTCGGCACGGTGACGATCCGCGCGGCGAGCTGTCGGGCCGCCGCCGAGGCGGGGCCCGCCATCGCGGCCACGATCTTCTGCGCCGCGGTGCGGGCCGCGCCGGCGTAGGGGGTCAAGGCGCCGGCCGCGGCGAGCGCGGCGGTCAGCGCCGAGGCTTCGTCGGCGGTGAGGCGGATCGGGGGCAGGGTCATCTCCGGGTCGATCGACCAGCCGCCGCCCCGCCCGGGTATGGCACGCACCGGGACGCCGGTCCGCATCAGGATCTGGAGGTCGCGCTGTACCGTGCGCGTGCTGACCTCGAAGCGGGTGGCGAGCGCCGGGACCGTCAGCGGCCGCGGCGCCGCCGCGCGCAACTCTTCCACCAGCGCGTACAGCCGGGCGGTGCGGTTCATGGCGCCGACGCTACCGTCACGCGGAGGCCAGGAAATCCCGCTCTCGCCGCAGTTCCCGCTCGGTGATGGTCAGGGGGAAGAGGGTGAAGCCGTGCATCGCGCCGGCGACGACGCCGAGCTCCACGGCCGCCCCCGCCGCCTGCCAGCGTGCGGCCAGGAACAACGAGTCGTCCAGCAGGGGATCCTCGGTGCCCACGACGATCCGGGCGGGCGGCAGCCCTGCCAGGTCCGCGAAGAGGGGTGAGATCTCCGGGTTACGGCGCTGCTCCTGACCCATCCCCGGCGTGAACAGCTCGTAGCTGCCCCGGACCGCGTCGGTGTTGCTCAGCAGCGCCCGGGGGCCGAAGCTGCGCTGGCTTGGTGTCATGGACAGGTCGTATGGGCCGAAGAGGAGATGGGCCGCCCGGAACGCGCCGGTGATGCCGTGCCGGTCGCGAAGGCGCAGCAGCGTCAGGAGGCTGAGGTGGGCACCGGCCGATTCGCCGCCGATCAGCAGCCGTTCGGTGCCGAACTCGGCCGCGGCGTGCCGCACCAGCCATCGCGCGGCGATTTCGCAGTCGTCAGGCCCGGCGGGGAAGGGGTGTTCCGGTGCGAGGCGGTAGTCCACGCTCACCACGGCCAGCCGTGTCTGCTCGGCGAGGTGCCAGAGCCGCTCGTCCTGTCCGTCAGCGGACCCGAACGCCCAGCCGCCTCCGTGGAGGTGCAGATACACGCCGTCGACCCGGCCCGGCACGAAGACCCGTACCCTCACTCCGCCCTCGACGACGCGGTCCTGGCCGTGCGGCAGTCGCACGGGTGGAGTGTCGCCGCCGAGCCGGTCGCGCCGCAGGAGAGCCAGCGTGGCCGCGCTCGGCGTCCGCCCGCGAGCCGGACGGCTCGCGGCGGCAGCCTCGAACTGCTCGTTGAAGGCCAGGGTTTCGGGGAGGCAGTCCTCATCGGTGATCGTCATGCCGTCGACCGTCGCAGCCGCCCGCGACAACGCCCTGTCACCCTTTCCGTGTGTACTGCGTCACGCTTCCGCCGTCCTCCCGGCGCGACGCGTCCGGGCCACTCGGGATCCGCCCCGGACCACCGCACCCGGGACTTCGGTACCAGGCCGCTGCGGCCGGGACAGCGAGGTGAGCGCCACCCCGCCCACGAGCAGCGCCGCCGCGCACCACCGCAGCGGCGTCACCGACTCGCCGAGCAGCACCGCCGCCGAGGACATGCCGAACACCGGCACCAGCAGGCTGAACGGCGCCACGGACGACGCCGGGTAGCGGCGCAGCAGCATCCCCCACGCCCCGAAGCCGAACACCGTGCTGATCCACGCCACGTACACCAGCGCCCCCGCCCCGCCCCAGTCGAACCCCGCCAGCGCCTCGGCGTCCCGCGACGGGCCCTCGAACAGCAGCGACAACGCCAGCAGCGGCAGGACGGGGACGACGGACACCCACACCATGAAGTTCAGCGCGTCGGGCGGCGCCGCCCTGCGGGTCAGGACGTTCGACACGCCCCAGCACGCCGCCGCACCCACCGTCAGACAGAACCCGAGCAGCGGCCCGCCCGATCCCTCGTCGACCCCGGCCACCACGATGCCCACCAGCGCCACCGCCATCCCCAACAGCCTTACGCCGCCCAGGCGTTCACCCAGTACCGCCATCGCCACGACCGCCGTGAACACCGCCTGCACCTGAAGGACCAGCGAGGACAGACCGGCCGGCATCCCCTGGCTCATCCCGATGAACAGCAGCCCGAACTTCGCCACCCCCAGCACGAGCCCCACCGCCACGATCCACTTCCACGCGACCTTGGGCCGCCCCACGAAGAACACGGCGGGCAGCGCCGCGACCAGGAAGCGCAGGGCGGAGAAGAGCAGCGGCGGGAAGTGGCCGAGCCCCACGTCGATGACGACGAAGTTGACTCCCCAGACGGCGGCGACGAGCACGGCGAGCATGATGTGTACGGGACGCATGCGTCGAGGATCACCGCCCCGGACCATTCAGCACCAGCGCGGATTCATTGATGATGGGATGAAGCGCTGCTTAATCCGCGCGATCCACCTGATCTGCTTGATCCGCTTGATCCGCTTGATCCGCTTGATCCACGCCCCCTGGAGTGAGGTCCCGTGCTCGATCTGGCCCGGCTGCGCGCGCTGCACGCGGTCCACGTCCACGGCTCGGTCGCCGCCGCTGCCGCCACGCTCGGCTACACCCCGTCCGCGATCTCCCAGCAGATCTCCAAGCTCGAACGCGAGACCCGTACGACCCTCCTTGAACGCCGGGGCCGGGGCATCGCGCTCACCGAGGACGCACTCCATCTCGTCTCCGCCGCAGGGGAGTTGATGGCGATCGTCGAGCGGGCGGAGATCACGCTCGAAGAGCGGCGCGGGCTGCCCACCGGCGATCTGACCATCGGCGCCTTCGCGACGGCCGCGCGCGGACTCCTCCCCACGGCCCTCGCCGCCCTGGCCGGCCAACACCCCACCCTGCGCACCCGATTGTCCGAAGTGGATCCGCACGTCTCCGTCGACCTGGTCGCCAAAGGTGTCATCGACCTCGCCGTCGCCCACGACTGGGACATCGCGCCGCTGCCCGCGCCCGAGGGTGTCGAGCACGCCCACATCGGCGACGACCTCTGCGACGTACTGGTCCCGGCGAACCACCCCCTCGCCACCCGCCCGGCCATCGTCCGCGCCGACCTCGCCCACGAACCCTGGATCTGCCAGCCGCCCGGCTCGGTCTGCCACGACTGGCTCGTCCGCACCCTGCGCGCCGACGGCCACGAGCCGGAGCTGCGCCACCAGGCCGCCGAGTACCACACCCAACTCGCTCTGGTGCGCGCGGGTTTGGGCATCGCCCTCATACCCCGCCTGGGCCGGGGACCGCTCCCCGACGGCGTCGTGGCCCTACGCCTCGACCCGGTCCCGACCCGCCACGTCTACGCCCTGTGGCGCACGGGGGCGGCCCGCCGCCCCGCGATCACGGCGACGGTCCACGCCCTCCGGGCAGCCTGGGACTCCCTCAGCGGTTGAGCGCCCCGCCCTTGACCGCCCCCACGAACGCGCCCCACGCCTCCGGCCCGAACACGACGGCCGGCCCGGTCGGATTCTTGCTGTCCCGCACGGGTACGCACGTGGCGCAGGAGTCGCTGAACTCCAGGCAGTCGCCTCCACTTTCACCGCTGTACGTGGACTTCCGCCAGACCTCGCTCACTTCGAGACACTGGCCGCTGTCGCCGCCGCTGTAGCTGGACTTCCGCCAGGCGGGCAGCACCGAGGCGTCGGGGATCATGTGTTCACTGCGCTTCATGCGCGTAATCCTCCGCTATGGACCGCATCAACGCCAGAGACCTGGTGTGCGACAACGCGTCACCCAGGGCGTGATCGTAGACTTCCTGGCATTGCCGCACCACGGACGGCAGTTCCCAAACCCTGCCGCTCTTCAGGCCCTCCACATACGCGATGGGCGGTAGGTCGCTGAACCACAGCAGCGACACATGCCCTTCCAACACGGCGTGCGCGCCTGCGTCGTACGGCAGTACGTGGAGACGAATGCGCCGGCTTTCACCCAGAACCACCAGGTGCCGAAGCTGTTCGCACATCACGGCCGGGCCGCCGATGCGGCGTCGCAGCACCGCCTCATCGAGCATCGTCCAAACCACGGGCTTGTCGAAGTCGTCCAGAACCTGTGCGCGAGCCAGCCGTGCCGCGAGGAGCCTGTCGCGCTCCTCGTCGTCCTTGGGCGGGTGGCCCGAGCTGAGCACCTCGCGCGCATACGCCTCCGTCTGGAGAAAGCCCGGCACGAGCTTGGGCGCGTACTGGCGAATCAGAATCGCCTGCTGCTCGAACTCCAGCGCCTCCGCGAAGTGTTCAGCCACCTTCGGGCCGTCCAGTGACGGCAGGAACCGCTCGAAGAAGCCCCCCGTCCCCAGCACTATGTCGAGCCGCCGCGCGTCCGCGATGTCCGGTCGGCGGCGGCCCGCCTCAATATGCGCGATGTGCGTGCGCGACATCACCGCACGTTGACTGAGCTCCTCCTGGGTGAGTCCGGCCGCCTCGCGCCGGGCCCTGAGTTCCTCGCCGTACTTGATACGGGACACCGGGTTGTCCTCGATGGCCATGCCATCAACTCCCTTACTTGCAGGCCGCGTTGTCACGCTCCGTGGACTGTTCAGCGTAGGGAACGTCACGCCACTGTGTGAGCGAAACGACACACACAGTGAGAGGCAGTTCCCATGGAAGCCCACGACGTGGGGACGTACGTCGTCCACACCGGTACGGACGTGTACGGCCCCGGGAAGGTGATCGGTACGGACGGTGACTGGCGGCGGGTGCGGTTCGTGTACTTCGTCGCGAGCGTCGCCGTGGGTGATCTGCGGGCCGCCTCCGCGCGGGAGGAAGAGGAGGTGTGCGCGTGGCTGATGGAGAAGGCCGCCCGTCATGGGGGCAACTGGTAGCGGGACCCGCGCTGGCGTTGCGGGTGTCGCGGGACGGCGGGGTGACGTGGGAGCCGTACGTCATGCCGCCGCCCGGGCAGTGGGAAAGAAGTTCGGCCGGGCTGTCACATCTCCGTACTCCCGCGGGTCAGGGCAGTGAAAGCCAACGAGAAGCAGGCACATCGCCCCGGCACACAGGAGTCGCAGCCATGCAGGCACGTATGAAGAGCCCCGCGCACGTCATCCCCAGCGCGATGCCCGCCATCCTGGACATTCTTGAGGCCGCGAAGCAGGGCGGGGTGGCCGGGTCCACCCTGGAACTGGTGCATCTGCGGGCCAGCCAGATCAACGGCTGCGCCCCGTGTGTGTACGGCGGCATCACCAGCGCCCGCAAGAACGGCGTGGACGAGGACAAACTGGCCACCGTCGCGACCTGGCGGGAGTCGCCGTTCTTCGACGACGCCGAGCGCGCGGCTCTCGCGCTCGCCGAGGCCTCCACTCGGCTCGCCGACCGTCCGGACGCGGTCTCCGACGAGGTGTGGGACGCGGCGGCCAGCCACTACGACGAGAAGGGCCTCGCCTCGCTCGTCCTCATGATCGGCGTGACCAACCTCTTCAACCGGCTCAACGCCACCACCCGTCAGATCGCTGGGGGAACCTGGTAATCGCCGGGCCACGGGGAGTACGGACACACACCCATGAAGCTGACCATTTTCGCGGCGAGCGGCGGTATCGGCCGCCTCGCCGTCCAGCAGGCGGTCGCGGCGGGCCACGAGGTGACCGCGGCGGTCCGCGACCCGGCCAAGGTGACCTGGGACGAGGTCCGTACGGTGGCCGTCGATCTGTCCCGGCCGGACCCGGACGCGCTGAGTGAGGCGCTGGCCGGGGCGGACGCGGTGCTGTCCGGTCTCGGGGCCGCCACCAAGGCGGACTTCGGTGTCGCCGAGCGCGGCACCCGGGCGATCTGTGAGGCGATGCGCGCCACGGGGGTGCGCCGCATCGTCGTCATCAGTGCCGCGCCGATCGGCACCGTACCGTCGCCGGGGCGGCCCAACCCGCCCCGGCACGACCCGGGCGACGCGTTCATGCAGCGCAGCGTCGCGTATCCGATCGTGAAGGCGATCCTGAAGAAGCGGTACGCGGATCTCGCGCGGATGGAGGACGTGCTGCGCGCGAGTTCCCTGGACTGGACGGCGCTTCGGCCGCCGCGCCTCAACGACAAGGCTCTGACCCGGCGTTACCGCACCGAGGTGGGGCGCAATGTGCGGGGCGGCGGGATCATCTCGCGGGCCGACGTCGCGCACTGCATGCTGGAGATCCTGGACGACCCGGCGACGTTCCGTCAGACGGTCGGCCTGTCCGACTGAGGCTCCTTCTTCTGTGAGGCCACGCCGCCGGTCGCGGCCAACTCCGGTTCCCCATGCGGAAGTTGAGGAATGAGCGGCGGGCCGATCCGAACCCGTCGCCATCGGTGCGTGAGGTCCCCCTGACCGCACCGATGGCGGCGTCTCACTTCACGGCGACGCCGGACGGCGCGGTGCGCATAGCCTTGACCGGCAGTAACTTTCCGGATATCGGTTCAGTTTGGAAGTTTCTTCCAAATCCCGGGTTCCCTGGATCCCACCCGGTTCCCAGGGCGCCACCGCCGGAAGGAGCGCACGTGCAGCACCGCACCTCAAGACGCAGCCTCCTCACCTCCACCGCCGCCACGGCCGTCCTGGCCGCCCTCGGCCTCCCCCTCCCCGCCCACGCCCTCGACGCCCCGGCCGCCGCCGGCCGCGACCGCGGGCTGCGTGCGCTCATCGCCCGCATGTCGGTCGAGGAGAAGATCGGGCAGCTCTTCGTCATGCGGGTCTACGGGCACTCCGCGACCGCGCCCGACCAGGCGGACATCGACGCCAACCTGCGCGAACTCGGGGTGCGTGACGCAGCCGAGCTCATCGCCAGGTACCACGTCGGCGGCATCATCTACTTCTCCTGGGCGCACAACACCCGCGACCCGCACCAGATCGCCGAGCTGTCCAACGGCATCCAGGCGGCCGGGCTCGCCCAGCGCGTCCCGCTGCCGCTGCTCATCGCCACCGACCAGGAGCACGGCGCGGTGTGCCGGGTCGGCAAGCCCGTCACGCTGTTCCCGGGCGCGATGGCGATGGGCGCGGGCGGCTCGGCGCGCGACGCCCGCACCCTGGGCCGCATCTCGGGCGCGGAGCTCGCCGCGATCGGCATCCGGCAGGACTACTCCCCCGACGCCGACGTGAACGTCAACCCGGCCAACCCGGTGATCGGCGTACGGTCCTTCGGCGCGGACCCGGCGGCCGTGGCCCGCATGGTCGCGGCCGAGGTGCGCGGCTACCAGGAGTCGTCCGTGGCGGCCACCGCCAAGCACTTCCCCGGACACGGCGACACCACCGTCGACAGCCACACCGGCATCCCCGTCATCAACCACAGCCGCGCGGAGTGGGAGCGGCTGGACGCGCCGCCGTTCCGGGCCGCGATCGCCGCCGGGATCGACGCGATCATGACGGCGCACATCCAGTTCCCCGCGCTCGACCCCAGCAACGACCCGGCCACCCTCTCCCGTCCCATCCTCACCGGCATCCTGCGCGAGGAGCTCGGCTTCGACGGCGTCGTCATCACCGACTCCCTCGGCATGCAGGGCGTACGCGACAAGTACGGTGACGACCGGGTGCCCGTGCTGGCCCTGAAGGCGGGCGTCGACCAACTCCTCGACCCGCCCAGGCTGGACGTGGCCTTCAACGGCGTACGGGCGGCCGTGGCGAGCGGTGAGCTGAGCGAGGCGCGGCTCGACGCGTCGCTCCTGCGCATCCTGCGGCTGAAGGAGCGGCGCGGGCTGTTCGCGCGGCCTTACGTCAGCGTGCGCGGGGTAGGCCGTACGGTCGGCACCCGGGCGCACTTGCGCGCCGCCGACGAGATCGCCGAGCGCACCACCACCCTGCTCGCCAACCCGCGCGGGCTGCTGCCGCTGTCCCGGCGCTCCCACCGGCGGCTCCTGATCGTGGGCGCCGACCCGGCCTCCCCGTCCGGCACGACGGGGCCGCCCACGTCGGTCCTGGCCGCGGCCCTCGCCGAACTCGGCTTCCAGACCACGGTGTTGCCCACGGGGACGCTGCCCTCGGCCGCGCAGATCGAGGCGGCGGTGGCGGCGGCGGTGGGGCGGGACGCGGTGATCGTGGGCACGTACAACGCGGGGGCGGGGGGTGCGCAGAGTCGGCTGGTCGCCGCGCTGGGGGCGAGTGGGGTGCCGGTGGTTCATCTTGCTCTGCGCAACCCGTACGACGTCGCGTACCTCAGCGGGTACGGGGCGTCTTTGGCGACCTACTCCTGGACGGATGTCGAACTCCGGGCGGCGGTGCGGGTGTTGACGGGCCGGGCCCGTCCCCGCGGTCACCTCCCGGTGGCCGTGCCCCGCCCCGACGACCCCGCGAGCCCCCTCTACCCGGTGGGCTACGGCCTGACGTACTAACCGGGGCTCCGCCCCAGACCCCGGGGGGCTGCCCACCCACCCGCCCGTGACGGGGGTTGAACGGTCCGGCCCCTGGGGCTCCGCCCCAGACCCCGTTCGCGCCTAAAGGGCGCTCGTCCTCAATCGCCGGACGGGCTGTAGGTGCCCCAGCACCGAGTAGTTAAGGGCGCTCGTCCTTAATCGCCGGACGGGCTGAGGTGCTGGCCGGCACCGAGTAGCTAAGGGGCGCGGGGAACTGCGCGACCAGCCACGCACGGTCCGCGGACGAAAACGGGTTTCTTGGGGGCGCGGGGAACTGTGCGAGACGCGGGCACGGTCCGCAGGCCGAAAGAGGGGTTGGGGGCGCGGGGAACTGCGCGGATCGGGGGGGCCGAGGGGGCCCCGGGGTGCCGGGGCCCCGGGGGGTTAGGGGTGGAGGGTGGGTTCGCGGGTGGTGGGGGTCGCGTCCAGCTTCGCGTCGAAGGGGGCCCGAACCGCCCCCGCTCCCACCCCCGCCCACCGCAGAATCGACGCCGTCGCCGCCGCCTTCTGATCCGCCGGCAGCTGCGCCACCTTGGAACCGTGGTTGCCCCCCGCCACCGTATAGACGTAGGAGTCCCGCGCCCCCGCTCCCAGCGAGAACCGCTCCGCACCCCACGGGTCGTTCTGCCCGTACACGTACAGCATGTGGTCGGCGTGGTGCTTGACCCACGAGTCGACGTCCCGCATCGCCCAGGGCTGGAACCGCATCGGGATGTCCCGCGGGACAAAGTTGCGCGGCGGCTGGTAGCCGTAGCGGCTCAGGTTGCCGAGCCAGGGCTGCTTGATGGTGGGCGAGCCGAGCTGCGTACCGGCCTGGTAGTAGTACGCCGTGTAGGGGGCAAGACCCTGGTCGGTGTAGAAGGAGAAGCCGGAGATCGTGTCGACCGAGTCCCAGATCGCCTGGTCACTGGCGTGCGCCGGGTCCGCCGGGAGCGTGTCGCACTCGGCGAGCAGGTGGTACTGCCAGAAGCCCCAGACGTAGTCGAGCACGACCGCCTCGTACGCCTTGTCGAGGGTGCCGACCGTCGCGAAGGTGTAGCCGTTCGCGGCCGCGTACTCCTGGTACTTCTTCTCCAGGGACTCCCGCCGCACCAGCGCCTGGCGCTGCACGCCCTCCAGCTTGTCGCGGCACTCCTTGGTGCCGACCGTCCGGAAGAACCGGTCGTAGGCCGAATCCTCGTTGTTGACCACGTCGTTGGGGGCCACGTACGCGACCACCCCGTCCATGTCACGGGGGTAGAAGCGCTTGTAGTACGTGGCCGTCATACCGCCCTTCGAGCCGCCGGTGGTCAGCCAGTTCTTGGAGTACACCGGCTTCAGGGCCTGGAAGATCGCGTGCTGGTCGCTGGCCGCCTGCCAGATGTCGTCCTTGGACCAGTCGGTGGGCGTGGGCCGCGACTCGGGGAAGAACCGGTACTCGACGGAGACCTGGTTGCCGTCGACGATCGCCGTCGGCTCGGAGCGGCCGGGGTTGGTGGAGACCTCGTAGCCGCTGGTGTACATCACCGTCGGCCGGGCGGTGTCCTTGTGCAGCACGGTGATCCGCTGCTGGAAGGTGGCCCGGCGGTACGGGTTGTGGTGGTCTACGGGCTGGGTGAAACTCAGCACGAAGTAGCGGTAGCCGTTGTACGGCTTCTCCGCGATGAGGCTCACCCCGGGTATCGCCAGGATGCGGTCCTTGATGTCCGGCTCGGCGGCGGTGGCCGCCCCGGCCGTGGCTCCCGTCGCGGCGATCGTGCCTGTCAGCACGACCAGCGACAGCAGCCATCTGAGCGCCTTGCGCATTCACACTCCCCTGTGGGGCCCCTGTGGGCTCGGAACGTGGCCCCGCGAACCTAGCCGGGTCAACGCCCGGCCCGCCAGACCTGGTTGGGCCCCACAGTGGATCTTCACAGGTGGGCCGGTCCGGTCGCCCGGACCTCGCCCGGCCGACCCGGCCCTTCCACACGCTCGGCCCTCAGCAGACCCAGCCCGTCTCGGCCGAGCTGCCCGATATCGACCCGGTCGCGCGGACGCAGCGGTTGCCCACGTGCACGGTGACCGGGCCGGCCCGTTGCGTATAGGCGCCCGAGTCGCCGGCCGGTGCGCCGCCCCGGGCCTGGATCGTCACCGACATCTGGCGCCGCGGCCCCGGGCTCTTCGCCTCGGTCACGGCGCAGGCGTACCCGTTCCCCTTGTACAGGCGCAACTCCCCCGTGCTGAACCCGACCGTCTTCACCGGGCGCCCGGCGCAGGCGGCCGCGGCGTCGGCGCTACCGCTGGGCGGGCCGAACATCAGGAGGCTGCCGGTCGCGGCGAGCACCGCGAGGGTTGGGGCCGGGTTGCGTTTCATCCCACCGAACACGCTTGCGTCCTTCCGTCACGTGCGCGTATGTGGGGAGGGACGCGTAATGTCACCCGACGGTTCTCCCCCGCCCCCCCTTCTACACCCGGTGCGGCCCGCCCTTCGCGCAGTTCCCCGCGCCCCTAAAAACCCCGTTTTCGGCTGCGGACCGTGGGTGGCTGGGCGCGCAGTTCCCCGCGCCCCTAACTACTCGGTGCTGGCCCGCGTCGGCCACCTCAGCCTGTCCGGCGATTGAGGACGAGCGCCCTTAAGGCGCGATACGGGGTCTGGGGCGGAGCCCCAGGGGCCGGAGCCAACCAACCCCCGTCACGGGTGGGTGGGTGGGCAAACCCCCCGGGGTCAGCCGGGCGTGGGGGTTGGTTCGGGGGTGGAGGTGAAGGTGTGCCACAGGCGGGCGTACTTGCCGTCCAGGGCAAGGAGTTCGGCATGCGTGCCGTCCTCCACCACCCGCCCCTGGTCCATCACGACCACCCGATCCGCCCGCGCCGCCGTCGTCAGCCGGTGAGCGACGACCAGCGTGGTGCGCCGCCCGGTGAGCCGTTCGGTCGCCTGGTTGACCTGGGCCTCGGTCGCCAGATCGAGCGCGGCCGTCGCTTCGTCGAGCAGCAGGACGTCGGGGTCCACCAGCTCCGCCCGGGCCAGCGCGATCAACTGCCGCTGCCCGGCGGACAGATTGCGTCCCCGCTCGGCGACCTCGTGGAGGTAGCCCCCGTCGAGCGTCGCGATCATGTCGTGGGCGCCGACCGCCCGCGCCGCCGCCTCCACCTCGGCGTCGCTCGCGCCGGGGCGTCCGTAGGCGATGGCGTCGCGGACCGTGCCGGGGAAGAGGTACGCCTCCTGCGGCACCACCCCGAGCCGGTGCCGGTAGGCGGTGATGTCCAGGTCGCGCAGGTCGGTGCCGTCGGCGGTGACCCGCCCGCCCGTCGGATCGTAGAAGCGCGCCACCAGCTTGACGAGGGTGGACTTGCCCGCGCCCGTCTCGCCGACGAAGGCGACGGTCTGCCCGGCGGGTATGCGCAGGTCGACCCCGCTGAGCGCCTCCTCGGGCTCGTCGCCCGAGCCGTCGGCGGACCCGTACGCGAAGTCGACGTTCTCGAAGGCGATCTCGCCGCGCAGCGACAGGACGTCGAGCGGCGCGGCCGCCTCGGAGGTGGACGTCTTCTCCTGGAGGAGTTCCTGGATGCGTCCGAGCGAGACGGATGCCTGCTGGTAGCCGTCGAAGACCTGCGAGAGCTGCTGCACGGGGGCGAAGAACAGGTCGATGTAGAGGAGGTAGGCGACGAGGGCGCCCGCGGTGAGGGTGCCGTGGTCGACCCGGCCCGCGCCGACGATCAGTACGGCCGCGGCGGCCACCGACGACAGGAGCTGCACGAACGGGAAGTACACCGATATCAGCCACTGGCCGCGCACGCGTGCCTGGCGGTAGTGGTCGCTGCGCTCGGCGAACCGCCGGGCCCCGTCGTGCTCGCGCCGGAAGGCCTGCACGATGCGCAGGCCCGACACCGACTCCTGGAGGTCGGCGTTGACGACACCGACCCGCTCGCGGGCCAGTTCGTAGGCCTGGACGCTCTTCTTGCGGAAGAAGTACGTGCCGACGACCAGCAGCGGCAGCGTCGCGAAGACGACGAGGGCGAGCTGGAGGTCGATGACGAGCAGCGCGACCATGATGCCGAAGAAGGTGACGACGGAGACGAACGCGGTGACCAGGCCGGTCTGGAGGAACGTGGCGAGCGCGTCCACGTCCGTCGTCATGCGGGTCATGATCCGCCCGGTCAACTCCCGCTCGTAGTAGTCGAGTCCGAGCCGCTGGAGCTGGGCGAAGATCTTCAGGCGCAGGGTGTAGAGGACGCGTTCGCCGGTGCGTCCGGTCATCCGGGTCTCGCCGGTCTGGGCGAGCCACTGGATGACGACGGTGAGCAGCGCGAGACCGGCCGCCGCCCACACCGCGCCGAGCGCGAGCTTGCTGACGCCCTGGTCGATGCCGTGCCGGATGAGGACCGGAAGCAGCAGTGACATCCCCGCGTCGATGGCGACGAGGAGCAGCGAGACGAGCAGGGGGAGACCGAAGCCGCGCAGCAGCCTGCGCAGGCCGTAGGAGTCCTCGGGCTGTACGGCCCTGGCCTCGTCGATGTCGGGGGTGTCGGTGGCGGGCGGCAACGCCTCGACCTGGGCGAGCAGTTCGGGGGTGGCGGGCATGCCGCCGGGGGCGGCGGATTCGGGCTTCTCCTCGCGCACCCACAGGGGCGGGGTGATGCCGCGCTCGGCGTCGAACTCCGCGTCCAGCTCGTCCCGTACGGAGTGGTCCTCCTCCTCCACGGCGGGGGCGGTGGGGGTGTGGCCGGGCGACACCGCGCCGAGTTCGTCGGGGTCGGTGAGCAGCCGGCGGTAGAGGGCGCTGTCGCGCTGGAGTTCCTCGTGGGTGCCGATCGCGGCGAGGCGTCCGGCGTCGAGGACGGCGATGCGGTCGGCGAGGCCGAGGGTGGAGCGGCGGTGCGCGATGAGCAGGGTGGTGCGGCCGGCCATGACCGACGCCAGCGCCTCGTGGATCTCGTGCTCGACGCGGGCGTCGACGGCGGAGGTCGCGTCGTCCAGGACGAGCAGCCGGGGGTCGGTGAGGATGGCGCGGGCGAGCGCGATGCGCTGGCGCTGGCCGCCGGAGAGGGTGAGGCCGTGCTCGCCCACGGTGGTGTCGTAGCCCTTGGGCAGCTCGCTGATGAACCCGTGCGCCTGGGCGGCGCGGGTGGCCTTCTCGATCTCGTCCTGGGTGGCGTCCGGCTTTCCGTACGCGATGTTGGCGCGGACGGTGTCGGAGAAGAGGAAGGAGTCCTCGGGGACGAGTCCGATGGCGGCGCGCAGCGAGGAGAGCGTCAGCTCGCGCACGTCGTGCCCGCCGACGAGTACGGCGCCGTGCGAGACGTCGTAGAAGCGGGGCAGCAGCATCGAGACGGTGGACTTGCCGGAGCCGGAGGCGCCGACCACGGCGACGGTCTCGCCGGGCCGGATGTCGAGGGAGAACCCGTCGAGCACCGGCCGCTCGTCGTCGTATCCGAAGCTCACGTCGTCGAATTCGACGGTGGCGGGGGCGCTGGGCGAGAGCTCCTTGGTGCCGTCCTGGAGGGAGGGTTCGGTGTCGATGAGCTCCAGGACGCGCTCGACACCGGCCCGGGCCTGCTGGCCGACGGTGAGCACCATGGCGAGCATCCGGACGGGTCCGACGAGCTGGGCGAGGTAGGTGGAGAACGCGACGAACGTGCCGAGGGTGATCTCGCCGCGGGTGGCGAGCCAGCCGCCGAGCGCCAGCATGGCGACCTGGCCGAGCGCGGGGACGGCCTGGAGGGCGGGCGTGTAGCGGGAGTTCAGCTTGATGGTGCGCATCCGGCCGGCGAACAGGCGCCGTCCGACCTCCCTCAGCTTGCCGGTCTCCTGGTCCTCCTGGCCGAAGCCCTTGACGACCCGGACCCCCGACACGGCGCCGTCCACGACCCCGGCGACGGCCGCCGCCTGGCCCTGGGCGTACCAGGTGGCGGGGAAGAGACGGGTGCGGCTGCGCTTGGCGATGAACCACAGGGCGGGTGCGACGGCGAGGGCGACGAGGGTCAGCAGCGGCGAGAGCCACGCCATGATCACGACGGAGATCACGAAGAGCAGGACGTTGCCGATGGTCATCGGCAGCATGAAGAGCAGACCCTGGATGAGCTGGAGGTCGCTGGTGGCCCGCCCCACGACCTGCCCGGTGGACAGCTCGTCCTGGCGGCGCCCGTCGAGCCGGGTGATCGTGCGGTACATCTCGGTGCGCAGGTCGTGCTGGACGTCGAGGGCGAGGCGTCCGCCGTAGTACCGCCGGATGTAGGTGAGTGCGTACACCACGACGGCGGAGGCTATGAGCAGCCCGGTCCACACGGCGAGCGAGCGCGTGTGGGCGCCGATGACGTCGTCGATGACCACCTTGGTGATCAGCGGGACGAGTGCCATGACGGCCATGCCGGCGAGCGAGGAGCCCAGCGACAGCGCCACATTGCGCCGGTAGCGCCAGGCGTACCCGGTCAGCCTGCGCGCCCACCCCTGTTGCGCACCCTCCGTCACGACATTCCTCCCGTTGGTACCTGCCCTGCCGCAAGCCCCAACACGGCCGACCTCGGATTTCATCCCGCCGTAACGGACGCGGGCCGAAAGGACCAGGTCACCGGTGGGTCGGCTCGAACATCCTCAGGACGGCGGACAGCACGACCACCGAGGGCCCGGGCTCGGCCAGGGCCTTGGCCAGGTCGGCGGCGAGGGTGTCGGGGGTGGTGCGGACGGCCGGGACGCCGAAGGACTCGGCGAGGGCGACGAAGTCGGGGCGGGCCAGTTCGGTGGCGGTGGCCGTGGCCTCGCCGAACGCGTCCGTCATGTAGGCGCGCAGGATGCCGTAGCCGCCGTCGTCGACGATCAGCCAGGTGACCGGCAGACCGTACTGCTTCGCGGTGGCGAGCTCGGCGATCGAGTACATGGCGCCGCCGTCGCCCGACACCGCGAGGACGGGGCCGCTCGGGTCGGCGACGGCCGCGCCGAGGGCGGCCGGGAAGCCGTAGCCGAGGCCTCCGGCGCCCTGGGCGGAGTGCATCGCGCCGGGCCACGCCGACCAGGCCCAGTAGGTCAGGATCGTCATGTCCCAGAAGCTGGGCGCCCCGGCGGGCAGCGCCTCGCGCACGGCGGCCAGGATCCGCCGCTCCTCGCCGAGGTCCTGCGCGTCGAGGCGGGCCCGGACCTTGTCCAGGAGGGTCCGTACGCGTTCGGCGGCCGTCGGGTCGGTGCGTTCGGGCACCGTTTCGAGCAGGGCCTGGAGGGCGGTGCGGGCGTCGGCGTGGATGCCGAGCGCGGGGTGGTTGGACTCCAGTTTGCCGAGGTCGGCCTCGATCTGGACGATCCGGCCGCGCGGCTTGAACGTGTGGTAGTTCGAGGAGAGTTCGCCGAGCCCGGAGCCGACCACGAGCAGGACGTCGGCGTCCTCCAGGAAGTCGGTGGTGTGCCGGTCCTCCAGCCAGGACTGGAGCGAGAGCGGGTGTTCCCAGGGGAAGGCGCCCTTGCCGCCGAAGGTCGTCACGACCGGCGCGTCCAGGCGTTCGGCGAGCGCGCGGAGCTTGCCCGAGGCGTCGGACCGTACGACCCCGCCGCCGGCGATGATGGCCGGACGCTCTGCGGTGGCCAGCAACTCGGCGGCCACGGCGGTCAGTTCGGGGCGCGGGACGATCTCTTCGGGGAAGGCGTCCATGGGGGTGACGACGGGCAGCACCGTCTCGGCGAGCAGCACGTCCTCGGGGATCTCCACCCACACCGGGCCGTGCGGGGCGGTGAGCGCCGACTCCCAGGCCGCGGCGATCGCGGAGGGGATCTGCGACGGGGCGCGCACCACGTGGACCGACTTCACGACGTCACGGAAGGAGGCCTGCTGGTCGCGCAGCTCGTGCAGATAGCCGTGGCGCCCGCCCCCAACTCCCGCCGTGGGGACCTGACTTGAGAGGGCGATCACCGGGGAGGATGCGGCAGCCGCCTCCTGGAGGGCGGCCAGCGAGGTCAGCGCGCCGGGGCCGGTCGACAGGAGCAGCGGGGCCGCCTCTCCGGTGATCCGGCCGTACGCGTCGGCGGCGAAGCCCGCGTTGTTCTCGACCCGCAGCCCCACATAGGTCAGGTCCGAGCGGCGCAGCGCGTCGAACATGCCGAGCGCGTGCTGGCCGGGCAGCCCGAACACGGTGGTCGCGCCGAGCCCGGCCAGCGTCTCCACGACCAGGTCGCCGCCGATGCGGCCGGGCGGCGGGTTCAGGGCGGCCGCGGTCTGCGCCGCGGTGGGGCGCAGGACGATGTCGTGGTCGTGGGTCATCGCGCGTCCTTCGTCCGGGGAACTCGGCCTGCTGTCTGCCGCCCGGCGGGCCGGAAAGCGGGCTCCGCCGGGCTGCTCCCAGCTTCTCAGGCGCGGGACGCGGCGATCTGCCGGGACATGATCGTGGTCAGCTCGTACGCGGTGTGCGAGGCGGCCACGCTGGTGATCTCGGCGTGGTCGTAGGCCGGCGCGACCTCGACGACGTCGGCGGAGACCAGGTTGCAGGAGGCGAGGCCGCGCAGGATCTCCAGGAGCTCGCGCGAGGTCATGCCGCCGGCCTCGGGGGTGCCGGTGCCGGGCGCGTGGGCCGGGTCGAGGCAGTCGATGTCGATGGAGATGTACAGCGGGCGGTCGCCGATGCGCTGGCGGAGCTGGTCGGCGACCTCGTCGGCGCCGCGCCGGTAGACATCGGCGGAGGTGACGATGCCGAAGCCCATCTTCTCGTCGTCGGTCAAGTCCTGCTTGCCGTAGAGCGGGCCGCGGGTGCCGACGTGGGAGAGCGCCTCGGTGTCGAGGATGCCCTCCTCGACGGCCCGGCGGAACGGGGTGCCGTGGGTGTACTCGGCGCCGAAGTAGGTGTCCCAGGTGTCGAGGTGCGCGTCGAAGTGGAGCAGCGCGACCGGGCCGTGCTTCTTGGCGACGGAACGCAACAGCGGCAGCGCGATGGTGTGGTCGCCGCCGAGCGTCATCATCCGGGCGCCGGTGCCGAGCAGGTCGTCGGCGGCGGCCTCGATCGTCTCGACGGCCTCGTTGATGTTGAACGGGTTGGCCGCGATGTCACCGGCGTCCGCGACCTGGGCGAGCGCGAAGGGCGAGGCGTCCTGCGCCGGGTTGTACGGGCGCAGCAGGCGGGAGGCCTCGCGGATGGCGTTGCCGCCGAAGCGGGCGCCGGGCCGGTAGGAGACCCCGCTGTCGAAGGGCACGCCGACGACGGCGACATCGGCGGTGCCGACCTCGTCGAGGCGGGGCAGCCGGGCGAAGGTCGCGGGTCCGGCGTACCGCGGGATGCGGGACGAGTCGATCGGACCGCGCGGCGTTTCGTTGCTGCTCATCTGAAGTGCCCTTCGTTGTCGGCGAGTTGGGGCGGCACGGGGGCCGCCGGTCCGGCGCGTGCGGCGGGGTTTCGGCGCGTGCGGCGAGGTGACATGCGGGGCCCGGCCCCGCGCCCCGGCTGCCGCCGCCCGGCCCAACCCTGAACGGCCGGTCGGCTCGCCCCGAGTAACCGGTCGGCTTGACCCGAGCAACCGGTCGGCTTGACCCGAGCAACCGGTCGGCTGACCCCGAGTGGCCGGTCGGCTCGACCCTAAGTGGTCGGACAGCTCCATTGAAGTGTACGTTTCCTCCACTTCTCACGCCCTCCAGGGATGGATCGTCCACCATGCCGGAACCCACCGCCCAGCCGACCCAGCCCACACCTCCCACCCCTCCCATCGCCCTTGCCGCGCTGCTGGCCCGCGCCGACCTGGGGCTGCGGCAGATCGCCGGGCCGCCGGACGCCACCATCCGCTGGGTGCACACCACGGAGATGGCCGACCCGTACCCGTATCTGCTCGGCGGGGAGCTGCTCATGACGGCGGGGGTCCAGCTCGGCGACCCCGAGCTGTATGTGTCCCGGGTCGTGGCGGCGGGCGCGGCGGCGCTGGGCTTCGGGGTGGCGCCGGTGTACGACGCGGTGCCGCCCGCCCTGGTGGAGGCGTGCGCCCGGCACGGCCTGCCGCTCCTTGAGGTGCCGCCGCAGACGACGTTCTCCGGGGTGGCGCGGGCGGTGTGGCTGCTCATGGCCCGGGCCCGCGAGGACGAGCTGCGCCGCGTGAGCGAGGCCCAGCGGGCGCTGGCCGCGGCGGCGTCCCGCCCCGACCCGGTGCGGGGGGTTCTTCGGGTGCTGGCCGGGCGGCTCGGGGGGTGGGCCGCCCTGATGACCCCGGAGGGGGTGGTGCTCGATGCGGCGGGGGGTGCGCCCTCGGCTGTGGTGGGGGTGGGGGTGGAGGGGCTGGTGCGGGTGGTGTCGCCTTCGGCGGACGGCGAGGACAGGCGACCCAACTCGGCCCCTCCGGCGTTTGAGGAGCGGGGGTCTGGGGGTAGGGCCCCCGGCGCTCCCACCGGGCCGCGGCCGACGAACGCACCCCCGGAGGGTCTCGGGAGGGGGCGGGGTGGGGAGAACCCGCCGAAGGCGCCCGCGCACGCGCACCCCCTCACCGCCACCGACACCCTCGGCGACACCCACCTCGCCGCCTACGCCCTCGCCGAGACCACGGGAACCGCCCTCGCGATCGCCACCCCGCACCGCGCCCCCGGCGACCACACCATCGCCGGCGTCGCGGCCGTCCTCCTCGCGCTGCTCACCGCCGGACGGCCCGGCGCGGACGAGGCCGCCCGTTCGGCCGCACTGGTGCGCATGGTGCTGGGCGGCGCCCCGGGGGACCTGGCAGCGCTGCTCGGCGAAGGGCCCTGGGTCGTCGTGCACGCCCGGGGTCAAGGGGCCCCGCCCGATCTCGGAACCCCCCTGGTCGACGCGGCCGGGCAGACCGTACGCGCCCTCGCACCCGCCGACCGCGAGGTCACGACGCACCCCGGCTGGACCCTCGGCGTCAGCGCCCCTGCCGCGCTCGACGGCCTGGCGGTCGCCGACCTCCAGGCGGCCCGCGCCCTGGAGCGCGCCGAGGCGACCCGAACCCCGCTCGCCCGGCACCGCGCCGCCGGGTTCGGCGCACTGCTCGACCCGGAGGAGGCCGCCGCGTACGCCCGCGAACTCCTCGCCCCGCTGAGCGGCCCGCTGCGCGCCACCTTGCGCACCTGGCTCTCGCTGCACGGGAGTTGGGACCGCAGCGCGGTGGCGCTCGGGGTGCACCGCAACACCGTCCGCCAGCGGATCGGCCGCTGCGCCGCGCTGCTCGGCACCGATCTCGACGACATGGACGTACGTACCGAACTCTGGCTGGCGCTCAGAAGTGCCGAGGCTCACTCTGGACAGTGCCGGTGACCGCCGGGTAACTTCGTATTTCAACCTGAGCAAGCGCTTAGCCGAATTGTGAGCCGAGGAGGGCGACCGTGCGCCGTACGGTATTCAACGAAGACCACGAGGCGTTCCGGGAGACCCTGCGCGCCTTCATCGAGGCCGAGGTCGTCCCGGCGTACGACGAGTGGTTCGCGCAGGGCATCGTGCCGCGCGAGTTCTACTACAAGCTCGCCGAGCTCGGCATCTTCGGCATCCGCGTGGACGAGGAGTTCGGCGGCGCCGGCATCGACTCGTACAAGTTCGAGGCCGTGATGTACGAGGAGACGGCCCGCGCGGGCGTCCAGTTCGGCGGCTCCGGCGTGCACGTGCTGCTCGGCCTGCCGTACATCAAGATGCTCGCCACCGACGAGCAGAAGAAGCGCTTCCTGCCGAAGTTCGTCTCCGGCGAGGAGATGTGGGCGCTCGCGATGACCGAGCCCGGCACCGGCTCCGACCTCGCGGGCATGAAGACCACCGCCAAGCTCTCCGAGGACGGCACGCACTACGTCCTCAACGGCGCCAAGACCTTCATCACCGGCGGCGTCCACGCCGACCGCGTGATCGTCTGCGCCCGCACCGACGCCCCCTCCGCCGAGGACCGCCGCCACGGCATCTCGCTGTTCGCGGTGGACACCAAGTCCGAGGGCTACTCGGTCGGCCGCAAGCTCGACAAGCTCGGCCTGAAGACCTCCGACACCGCCGAGCTGGCGTTCGTCGACGTGAAGGTGCCCGTCGAGGACCTGCTCGGCGAGGAGAACAAGGGCTTCTACTACCTCGGCCACAACCTCGCCTCCGAGCGCTGGGGCATCGCGTTCGGCGCGTACGCGCAGGCCAAGGCGGCCGTCCGGTTCGCCAGCGAGTACGTGCGGGACCGCACCGTCTTCGGCAAGCCGGTCGCCTCGTTCCAGAACACCAAGTTCGAACTGGCCGCCTGCCAGGCCGAGGTGGACGCCGCCGAGGCGGTCGCCGACCGCGCCCTCGAAGCCCTGGACGCGGGCGAGCTGACGCCGGCCGAGGCCGCCTCCGCGAAGCTGTTCTGCACCGAGGTCGCGCACCGCGTCATCGACCGCTGCCTCCAGCTGCACGGCGGCTACGGGTTCATGAACGAGTACCCGATCGCCCGTCTGTACGCCGACAACCGCGTGAACCGGATCTACGGCGGCACCAGCGAGATCATGAAGTCGATCATCGCCAAGAACATGGGCCTCTAGGCAGGTCCTGGCGCCGGGTTCGGGTACAACTACCTTCATGCATCAGGCACTTGAGAGCCTCCTCGATCTGCTCGACCTGGAGCGGATCGAGGAGGACATCTTCCGCGGCCGGTCCCGCTCGGCGCTCATCCCGCGCGTCTTCGGCGGCCAGGTCGCGGCGCAGGCGCTGGTCGCCGCGGGCCGCACCGTGCCCGCCGAGCGGACGGCGCACTCGCTGCACGCCTACTTCCTGCGGGCCGGCGACCCGGGCGCGCCCATCGTCTACACCGTCGACCGCATCCGTGACGGCGCCTCGTTCACCACCCGCCGCGTCGTCGCCATCCAGCACGGGCAGCCGATCTTCCACCTCTCGGCGTCGTTCCAGCGGTACGAGGAAGGCATGGAGCACCAGGCCGCCATGCCGCCCGCGCCGGACCCGGAGTCGCTGCCGACGGCCGCCGAGATGCTGCCGCGATACGCGTCCGCCTTCCGGGACGAGGGGGTGGTGGATCGCCTGATCGAGGCCCGCGCGGCCGTCGACCTGCGGTACGTGGACGCGCCGCCGTGGGCGAGCGTCGGCACCCCGCGCGAGCCGCGCTCCCAGGTGTGGTTCCGCACCAACGGCAAGCTCGCCGACGATCCGCTGCTGCACGTGTGCCTGGCGACGTACGTCTCCGACATGACGCTGCTCGACTCGGTGCTGCTCGCCCACGGGCGGGGCGGGTGGGCGGTCGGCGACGTGGTGGGCGCCTCGCTCGACCACGCGATGTGGTTCCACCGGCCTTTCCGGGCGGACGAGTGGCTCCTGTACGACCAGGAGTCCCCGTCTGCGTCCGGGGGGCGGGGGTTGGGCCAGGCTCGGATCTACACGCAGGACGGCCGCCTGGCGATCACGGTCATCCAGGAGGGCGTAGTCCGAGTCCCCCGCCCTTGACCCCGGGCGCCCCCGGGGAACCCCCTTCCGCGCAGTTCCCCGCGCCCCTAAAACCCGTTGTCGTCTGCGGGCCGCAGATGGCTGGTCGCGCAGTTCCCCGCGCCCCTAAACCCACTCGAACCTGCGGGTCGTGGTCGCTTCTCGCGCAGTTCCTCGCGCCCCTGAAAACCCGCTTTCGTCTGCGGACCGCGGGTGGCTGGTCGCGCAGTTCCCCGCGCCCCTAAACCCTCCCGACCCTGCGGGCCGTGGTCGCTTCTCGCGCAGTTCCCCGCGCCCCTTAGAGGTCGTTTTCTCCCGGTGTTTCATCCTGAAATGGGTGGTTGATTGTCGTTTGCCGGGTCGCGCCAGGAGATGGTGCTCTCGCCGGTGAGGCGTCGGGCCATCAGGTCCGTCATGGCCAGGTGGATCATGGCTTCGGAGCGAGCTGTGCGGGTTTCGTAGTCGCGGGCCAGGCGGCGGTGGAGCATCAGCCAGCCGTAGGTCCGCTCGACGGCCCACCGCTTCGGGATCGGGGTGAATCCCCTGGTCCCGGGGGTGCGGGCGGTGATTTCCATGTCGATGCCGAGGGTGGCGGCGTGCTCGACGAAGTGCTGGCGATAGCCGCCGTCGACCCAGACCTTGCGGATGCTGGAATGCTCGGCGGAGACCTGGTCGAGGAGTTGAGTGCCGGCCACGGAGTCCTGCACGCTGGCCGCGGTGACCAGTACTGCGATCAGGAGGCCGATCGTGTCGGTCACGATGCTCCGTTTGCGGCCCACGATCTTCTTGGCGTTGTCCGTGCCCTGGCTCGTGGCGGGAACGCTGGTGGAGGTCTTGACGCTCTGCGCGTCGATCACGCACGCTGACGGCTCTGCGTTGCGGCCCTCCCGTTGTCGCACCAACTCCCGCAGCAGGCCGTTGAGCTGGGCAAAGATGCCGTCGGACTGCCACTTGGCGAAGTAGCCGTAGACCGTGTTCCAGTTCGGGAAGTCGTGCGGCAGGTAGCGCCACTGCACCCCGGTGCGGTCCACATACAAGATCGCGTTCATGATCTCGCGCAGGTCATGCTCGGGCGGCCGGCCAAATCCCAGGGCCCGGCCGTGGCGCTCGTAGCGCCACACGGACAGTACCGGCTCGATCAACTCCCAGCGGGCATCGGACAGATCACTCGGATACGCGCGACGGTCGGTCATGACATGGAGATAGCGGCGGTCGGGGGCGTGCGCCCAGGCGTGCGTCCTGCTGAGCTGATGCACGGAACAAGTTCAGGCGTCCTGGGATGAGACAGGCGCAAGCCGACTCCGGCCCCGGACGCCACACCACCTACCTCTGCAAGCACGACCAACTCGGCAACCTCATCCACACCGATACATCAGCGGGTGCAATCCCGAAGTTACCGCCGCATCAAAGGAGAAAACGACCTCTTAAAACCCGTTTTCGACTGCGGACCGTGCGTGGCTGGGCGCGCAGTTCCCCGCGCCCCTAAACCCTCTCGACCCTGCGGGCCGTGGTCGCTTCTCGCGCAGTTCCCCGCGCCCCTTAAAACCCGTTTTCGTCTGCGGGTCGTGCGTGGCTGGGCGCGCAGTTCCCCGCGCCCCTAACTACGCGGTGCGGGGGCACCTTAAGCCCGTCCGGCGATTGAGGACGAGCGCCGTTAAGGCGCGATACGGGGTCTGGGGCGGAGCCCCAGGAGCCCCAGAACCATCCAACCCCGGGGCACGGGCGGGTGGGTGGGCGAGGTGCCCGGGGTCTGGGGCGGAGCCCCAGGGGCCGGAACCGACCGACCGGGGGGGTTACGACAGGCCCGCCGCGTCCAGGAGGTACGCCGTCATCGGCTCGTAGAACCGCGGATCCACCACATGGTCGTCCAGGGGAACCGTCACCTGGAGCGTCCCCTCCGCCTCCGCAAGGAACAACGCGGGGTCATTACTGTCCGCGTACCCCACCGCATCAACCCCCCGCTGCCCCGCACACCCCGCCCACCCGTGGTCGGCCACGACGAGGTCCGGCGGGGTCTCCAGCGCGTCCAGGATCGCCCGCATGGGCTCCGGCGAATGGGTGTGCCACAGCGACGCACCCCGCTCGAAGACGGCGACGTCGGCGAACTGGACGACGTACCCCTCGTCCGCGGTGAGCCCACCCGGAATCCGTACGATGTCGCAGCCCGCGGAGCGCAGCGCGGCCGCCGTACGGCTGTGGACGTCGATGAGCGCGCCCGGGTGCCCGGTCGCGAACAGCACCCGCTCCCGCCCGGCCGCCGCCTTGCGCAGCCGCGCCGCCATCCGCTCCAGGCCGTCCACGGTGAGCTCGGGGTCGATGGTGTCCTGGCCGGTGCGGTGCCCGGGGTCGTCGACGACGCCGCAGCGCTCGGCCATCACGGCGAGCACGTCCTGCTCGTCGGTCCAGCGGTCCCCCAGCTCCAGGCCCAGCCAGTAGTGGCGGTCGCCGTTGGCGAGCCTGCGGTAGTGGGAGAGGTTGTTGTCGCGGGGCGTGGCGACGTCACCGGCGATACGGGTGCGGACGAGGTGGTCGACAAGGGCGGCACGGCTGGGTATCGGCATGTTGCCCATTCTGCCCCGCCGGGGCCGGTTGCGGCCGTCGCGTCCCGAGCCCCGGACGCGTCCACCCCGCGCGCGGAACCCGCTCGGCGCCCTGCCAGCGGGAGCGACCCCGCGTACCGGAACCCGTTCAGCGTCCCGCGAGCGGGGCGAGCGAGGCGAACGCCCCGTGCGCCAAGCGGCGCAGCAGCGTCTCGGTGGCGGCGCGGCCGGGCAGTCCGCTGCCGTACGAACCGAGGTGCGGGGTGGAGTTGAGCAGGCCGAACACGGCGTGCACCGCGCCGCGCACCTCCGCCTCCGCCACCGCCGGGTACAGCTCGCGCACGACGCCGACCCACAGCTCGACGTACTGGCGCTGGAGCTGGCGCACCAGCTTGCGGTCGCTGTCGCGGAGCCGGTCGAGCTCGCGGTCGTGCAGGGTGATCAGCGCCCGGTCGTCGAGGGCGAAGTCGATGTGTCCGTCGATAAGCGCGCCGAGCAGCCGCTCGGGGTCGCCCGCCGCCTCGGCGACCCGCTTGCGCCCGCCGTCGTAGAGGCGCCCGCTGATGCCGACGAGCAGCTCGGCCAGCATCGCGTCCTTGCCCGCGAAGTGCCGGTACAGGCCGGGGCCGCTGATGCCGACGGCGGCCCCTATCTCATCGACGCCGACGCCGTGGAAGCCGCGCTCGGCGAAGAGCCGGGCGGCCTCGCGCAGGATCTGCTCGCGGCGGGTCGGTGCGTCGGTACGGGTGCTCATGGGAATTCATTCTAGACAACGCGGTTAGCGCTCGTTAACCTGAAGGAAATGAGTTAACGGTCATTAACCTTCCGTTGACTTCGCGCGTACGGGCAAGGGGGCTCGACACGATGCAGCAGGCACCGGTCCTGGGGAGTGCGGCGGATCCCGCCTCCGCGGCCTGGCGGGCCAATGAGGCGGCGCACCGCACGCTGGGCGAGGAGCTGCGGGCGAGGCTCGCCGCGGCCCGGCTCGGCGGCGGCGAGCGGTCCCGGCAACGGCACGTCGCGCGCGGCAAACTGCTGCCGAGGGACCGGGTGGACACGCTGCTCGACCCCGGCTCGCCCTTCCTCGAACTGGCCCCGCTGGCCGCCGAGGGGATGTACGGCGGGCAGGCGCCGGCCGCCGGAGTGATCGCCGGGATCGGGCGGGTGAGCGGCCGCGAGTGCGTGATCGTCGCCAATGACGCCACCGTCAAGGGCGGCACGTACTACCCGATGACGGTGAAGAAGCACCTGCGGGCCCAGGAGGTGGCGCTCGAGAACCGCCTCCCCTGTCTCTACCTCGTCGACTCGGGCGGTGCGTTCCTGCCCATGCAGGACGAGGTCTTCCCCGACCGCGACCACTTCGGGCGGATCTTCTACAACCAGGCCCGGATGTCCGGCGCGGGCATCCCGCAGATCGCGGCAGTCCTCGGCTCCTGCACGGCAGGCGGCGCCTATGTGCCCGCGATGAGCGACGAGGCCGTGATCGTCCGCAACCAGGGCACCATCTTCCTGGGCGGCCCCCCGCTGGTGAAGGCGGCGACCGGCGAGGTCGTCACGGCCGAGGAGCTCGGCGGCGGCGAGGTGCACGCGAAGGTCTCCGGCGTCACCGACCACCTGGCCGAGGACGACGCGCACGCGCTGAGGATCGTCCGCAACATCGTGGCCACCCTCCCCGAGCGTGGCCCGCTGCCGTGGTCGGTGGAGCCGGCCGAGGAGCCCAAGGCCGACCCGTTCGGGCTGTACGGCGCGGTGCCCGTCGACTCGCGCACCCCCTATGACGTACGGGAAGTGATCGCCCGGGTCGTCGACGGCTCGCGCTTCCAGGAGTTCAAGTCGGAGTTCGGTCAGACGCTGGTCACCGGGTTCGCGCGGATCCACGGGCACCCGGTGGGGATCGTCGCCAACAACGGCATCCTGTTCTCCGAATCCGCCCAGAAGGGCGCCCACTTCATCGAGCTGTGCGACCAGCGCGGCCTCCCGCTGGTGTTCCTCCAGAACATCTCGGGCTTCATGGTGGGCCGGGACTACGAGGCGGGTGGCATCGCCAAGCACGGCGCGAAGATGGTGACGGCGGTCGCCTGCACGCGGGTGCCGAAGCTGACCGTCGTCGTCGGCGGCTCGTACGGCGCGGGCAACTACTCGATGTGCGGCCGGGCCTACAGCCCCCGCTTCCTGTGGATGTGGCCCAACGCCAAGATCTCGGTCATGGGCGGCGAGCAGGCCGCGTCCGTCCTCGCCACCGTCAAGCGCGACCAGTTGGGCGACGACTGGAGCGCCGAGGACGAGGAGGCCTTCAAGGCTCCCATCCGCGAGCAGTACGAGACGCAGGGCAACGCCTACTACGCGACGGCCCGGCTCTGGGACGACGGGGTGATCGACCCGGTCGACACCCGCCAGGTGCTCGGCCTCGCCCTGACCGCCTGCGCCAACGCCCCGCTGACCGACCCCGCCTTCGGCGTCTTCCGGATGTGACGGTCGTGATGGCTGAGACATCCACGACGGCACCCGCGACGGCACCCGCGTCGACTTCCACCTCGACTTCCCTGGTGAGGGCTTCCATGTTCACGACAGTGCTCGTCGCCAACCGGGGCGAGATCGCGGTCCGCGTCATCCGCACCCTGCGGCAGCTCGGCATCCGCTCCGTCGCCGTCTTCAGCGACGCGGACGCCGAGGCGCGCCACGTCCGGGAGGCGGACACGGCGGTACGCATCGGCCCCGCGGCGGCCTCCGAGAGCTATCTGCGCCCGGAGCTGCTCATCGAGGCGGCGCGGCGCACCGGCGCCCAGGCCGTCCACCCGGGCTATGGCTTCCTCGCCGAGAACGCGGGCTTCGCCCAGGCCTGCGCCGAGGCAGGACTGGTCTTCATCGGGCCGCCGGCCGAGGCGATCTCCCTCATGGGCGACAAGATCCGCGCCAAGGAGACCGTGCAGAAGGCGGGCGTCCCGGTCGTGCCGGGCTCCTCGGGCAGCGGCCTGAGCGATGCCCAACTGGCCGACGCGGCACGGGAGATCGGCATGCCCGTGCTCCTCAAGCCGAGTGCGGGCGGCGGCGGCAAGGGCATGCGTCTGGTGCGCGAGGAGGCGCTGCTCGGCGACGAGATCGCGGCCGCCCGCCGCGAGGCGCGCGCTTCGTTCGGCGACGACACGCTGCTCGTGGAGCGCTGGATCGACCGTCCCCGGCACATCGAGATCCAGGTCCTCGCCGACAACCACGGCCATGTGATCCATCTCGGCGAGCGCGAGTGCTCCCTCCAGCGCCGCCACCAGAAGATCATCGAGGAGGCGCCCAGCGTGCTGCTCGACGAGGCGACCCGCGCGGCGATGGGCGAGGCGGCCGTCCAGGCGGCCCGCTCCTGCGGCTACTCGGGCGCGGGCACGGTCGAGTTCATCGTGCCGGGCAGCGACCCGTCCTCGTACTACTTCATGGAGATGAACACCCGCCTCCAGGTCGAGCACCCGGTGACCGAGCTGATCACCGGTGTCGACCTGGTGGAGTGGCAGCTGCGGGTCGCCGCAGGCGAGCAACTCCCGTACGAGCAGAAGGACATCACCCTCACCGGCCACGCCATCGAGGCCCGCCTCTGCGCCGAAGACCCCTCGCGCGGCTTCCTGCCGTCGGGCGGTACGGTCCTGGCGCTGCGCGAGCCGCAGGGTGACGGAGTGCGGACGGACTCGGGCCTGAGCGAGGGCACCGAGGTCGGCAGCCTGTACGACCCGATGCTGTCCAAGGTCATCGCGTACGGCCCGGACCGGGCGACCGCGCTGCGCAAGCTGCGTGCCGCGCTCGCCGACACGGTGACCCTCTGCGTGCCCACCAACGCGGGGTTCCTGCGCCGCCTGCTGGCCCATCCGGCTGTGGTGGCGGGCGAGTTGGACACCGGCCTGGTCGAGCGCGAGGCGGATTCCCTCGTCCCCGACGGCGTCCCCGAGGAGGTGTACGCGGCAGCGGCGGCGGTGCGGCTCGACGCGCTGCGGCCGGCGCCCACCGACGGCTGGACGGACCCGTTCGCGGTGCCGAGCGGCTGGCGCATGGGCGGCGAGCCCAAGGCCCTGGCCTTCCCCTTGCGCGTATCGGGGCTCGAACCCGTCACTCACCCGGCGCCCACCACGGCGCGAGTCACCGCCGACCGGGTCACCGTCGAACTCGACGGCCTCACCCACACCTTCCACCGGGCCGGCGCCTGGCTCGGCCGGGACGGCGACAGCTGGCACGTCACCGACCACGACGCCGTCGAGGCCGCCCTGAGCGGCCGGACGCACGGCGGCGCGGACACCCTTGCCGCGCCCATGCCGGGCACGGTCACCGTCGTCAAGGTGGCGGTCGGCGACCAAGTGGACGCCGGGCAGAGCCTGTTGGTGGTCGAGGCGATGAAGATGGAGCACGTCATCTCCGCGCCGCACGCGGGCACCGTCACCGAACTCGACGTCACCCCCGGCTCGACCGTGGCCATGGACCAGGTCCTGGCCGTGGTCACCCCCGCCGTCCAGGAGAGCCCCCAGGACAGTTCCCAGGACAGCTCCCAGAAGAGCCTTGAGGAGTCCTCATGACCGACCTCCCCATGGTCGTACCGGCCGAGGGCCTCCCCGCCCGGGTGCGCATCCACGAGGTGGGGGCGCGCGACGGATTGCAGAACGAGAAGACGGTCGTGCCGACCGAGGTCAAGGCCGAGTTCGTGCACCGCTTGGCCGCGGCGGGTCTCACCACCGTCGAGGCGACGAGCTTCGTGCACCCCAAGTGGGTGCCCCAACTCGCCGACGCGGAAGCCCTGTTCCCGATGCTGGGCGATCTCGACGGCGTGGCGCTGCCGGTCCTGGTGCCGAACGAGCGGGGCCTGGACCGGGCGCTCGCGCTCGGCGCCACCCGCATCGCGGTGTTCGCCAGCGCGACGGAGTCCTTCGCCAAGGCCAATCTGAACCGCACCGTCGACGAGTCGCTCGCGATGTTCGAGCCGGTCGTCGCCCGCGCCAAGGCGGACGGGGCGCATGTGCGGGGCTATCTGTCGATGTGTTTCGGCGACCCCTGGGAAGGCGCGGTGCCGGTGGCGCAGGTGGTGCGGGTCGCCAAGGCCCTCATGGAGCTGGGCTGCGACGAGCTGAGCCTCGGTGACACCATCGGCGTCGCCACCCCCGCCCATGTCGGGGCGCTGCTCACCGGCCTCAACGACCGGTCGATCGCGACCGACGCCATCGGGGTGCACTTCCACGACACCTACGGCCAGGCGCTGGCCAACACCTTCGCCGCGCTCCAGCACGGAGTGAGCACCGTGGACGCCTCGGCGGGCGGCCTCGGCGGCTGCCCCTACGCCAAGTCCGCGACCGGAAACCTCGCCACCGAAGACCTCGTGTGGATGCTCCAGGGCCTCGGTGTCGACACCGGGGTCGATCTCGGCCAACTCACCGCCACCAGCGTGTGGATGGCCGAACAGCTGGGCCGCCCCAGCCCGTCCCGCACCGTACGTGCCCTCTCCCACCAGGAGTCGTAGCCATGCCCCTCGACCACCGTCTCACCCCCGAGCACGAGGAACTCCGCCGTACCGTCGAGGAGTTCGCGCACGACGTCATCGCCCCGAAGATCGGCGACTTCTACGAGCGCCACGAGTTCCCGTACGAGATCGTCCGCGAGATGGGCCGCATGGGCCTGTTCGGGCTGCCCTTCCCCGAGGAGTACGGCGGCATGGGCGGCGACTACCTGGCGCTCGGCATCGCCCTCGAAGAGCTGGCCCGGGTCGACTCCTCGGTGGCCATCACCCTGGAGGCGGGCGTCTCGCTGGGCGCGATGCCCATCTTCCGGTTCGGCACGGAGGAGCAGAAGCGCCAGTGGCTGCCGAGGCTGTGCTCGGGCGAGGCGCTGGGCGCGTTCGGCCTGACCGAGCCGGACTGCGGCTCGGACGCGGGCGGCACCCGCACCACCGCGGTGCGCGACGGCGACGAGTGGGTCATCAACGGCTCGAAGTGCTTCATCACCAACTCCGGTACGGACATCACCGGTCTGGTCACCGTCACCGCGGTCACCGGCCGCAAGGACGACGGCCGCCCGCTGATCTCCTCGATCATCGTGCCGTCCGGCACGCCGGGCTTCACGGTCGCGGCCCCGTACTCGAAGGTCGGCTGGAACGCCTCGGACACCCGCGAGTTGTCGTTCTCGGACGTCCGCGTCCCGGTGGCGAACCTGCTGGGCGAGGAGGGCCGCGGGTACGCCCAGTTCCTGCGCATCCTGGACGAGGGCCGCATCGCGATCTCGGCGCTCGCCACCGGACTCGCGCAGGGCTGTGTGGACGAGTCGGTGAAGTACGCCAAGGAGCGGCACGCGTTCGGGCGGCCGATCGGCGACAACCAGGCGATCCAGTTCAAGATCGCCGACATGGAGCTGCGGGCGCACATGGCGCGGGTGGGCTGGCGTGACGCCGCGTCCCGGCTGGTGCACGGCGAGCCGTTCAAGAAGGAGGCGGCGCTGGCGAAGCTGTACTCCTCGACGGTGGCGGTGGACAACGCCCGCGAGGGCACGCAGATCTTCGGCGGCTACGGCTTCATGAACGAGTACCCGGTGGCCCGCATGTGGCGGGACTCCAAGATCCTGGAGATCGGCGAGGGCACGAGCGAGGTGCAGCGCATGCTGATCGCCCGTGAACTGGGGCTGCCCGCCTGACCCTTCGCACCTCCTGGGCCCCGGGTCCCCCGATGGAGTGGTGGCGCCCGCGTCGCCACCGCCGCGGGGACCCGGGGCCGCACCCTGTCAGGGTGACTCCCCCGAACTGCCCCACCTGCGCGAGCCGTACACCGCTGTGGAAGGACACCTCGGCCACCGCGCCGGGCGCCGCCGACCGCTGGCACTGGCACTGCGGGAGCTGCCGGCGCAGCTATGAGCCGAGCCCCTCGCACAAGGTGCGGTTCACCTACGCGCCGCTGCGTCGACAGGCGTCCCTGCTGGGGAGGTAGCAGGCCGCGACGGCCGTCCGCGCCGAAGCGGGGTGCCGGGCCCGACCACTGGACAAGAGATCAGGTTAGGCTAACCTATCTTCGCACCCCGTCAGTGGCCGGTCACCGGCACGTACGTATGAGAGCGGACACCGTCATGCCCCACGCCCGAGCGTCCCTTCCCACCCGTCGCGGCCTGTTGGCCATGGGCGGCGCGATCGGCATCGGTGCCGCGCTGGCCGCCTGTGGCGGCGGCGACAAGAAGAGCGGATCGGCGGACGGCGCCACGGGGGCCGCGAAGTCCGGGCCCTGGTCGTTCAAGGACGACCGCGGTCAGACGGCCCAGACCAAGGCCGCCCCCAAGAACATCGTCGCCTTCACCGGCACCGCCGCCGCCCTCTTCGACTACGGGATCACGGTCAAGGGCGTGTTCGGGCCGACGAAGACCAAGGACGGCAATGCCGATGTGCAGGCCGGCTCCCTCGACATCAGCAAGGTCGAGGTCATCGGCAACACCTATGGCGAGTTCAGCGTGGAGAAGTACGCGGCGCTCCAGCCCGATGTGCTGATCACGGACATGTGGCAGAAGGACGTCCTCTGGTACGTGCCCGACAACAGCAAGGACAAGATCCTCAAGCTGGCGCCGAGCGTCGCGCTGTGGGCGGCCGACCAGAGCATGCCCGCCGCCCTCCAGCGCCGCGCGGACCTCGCCAAGTCCCTCGGCGCGGACCTGAACGCGAAGAACGTCACCGACGCCAAGGCCGCCTTCGAGAAGGCCTCCGCACGGCTGCGCGCCGCGGCCAAGGCGAACCCCGGCATCAAGGTCCTGCTCGGCTCCGCCAGCCCCGACCTGTTCTACGTCTCCGAGGCCAAGCGCAGCTGCGACACCCGGTACTTCCAGGAGCTGGGCGTCCGGTTCGTCACCCCGAAGGTCGACTCGCAGGGCTTCTTCGAGTCGCTCAGCTGGGAGAACGTCGGCAAGTACCCCGCCGACCTGATCCTCATGGACAACCGCACCGGCACGCTCCAGCCCGCCGACCTCGGCTCCAAGCCGACCTGGGCCCAACTGCCCGCCGTCAAGGCGCACCAGGTCGTGCCGCGCCTGACCGAGCCGATCTACTCCTACGCGCGCGTCGCCCCCATCGTCGACGCGCTCGCCCAGGCCATCGAGAACGCGAAGAAGGTCGCCTGACGATGCCCGCACCGGCCGAGACCGCCATCGCCCCCTTCCGCCTCTTCGATCTGCGCGTGGTACGGGCCCGGCGGCTCGGCCGTTCGCTGATGCGGGTCACCTTCGGCGGCTTCGGCGACGAGGACCTCTCGTCGTTCGCCGCCGGGGGCCGCGACCAGAGCCTCTCCCTCTTCCTGCCGCACCCAGGCCAGGAAGCACCCGTCCTTCCGCCCGTCGACGACGCGGACGGCTGGTGGGCCGCCTACCGCGCGCTCCCCGACGGCATACGGGCCGTCATGCGTTCGTACACGGTCCGGGCGCAGCGCCGCGCTCCCCTGGGCGGGCCCGGCGAGATCGACATCGACTTCGCGCTGCATGGGGACGGCGGGCCGGCCTCCCGCTGGGCGCGTTCGGTGCGGGCCGGTGGCCGGGTCACGGTGCTCGGTCCTGCCGTCGCGGACAACACGGCGGTACGTTTCCGACCGCCGGCCGGGACCGACTCCGTCGTCATCTGGGCCGACGAGACGGCGCTGCCCGCCGCGGCCGGCATCCTCGAATGGCTGCCCTCCGGGCTGCCCGCCCAGGTCTGGATCACCGCGCCCGCGACGCCGGAGGCGCTGCCGCGGGTGACGGCGGCGGACGCGCGGGTGACGTGGCTGCCCTCCGTCTCCCCCCTGGACGCGATCCGCTCGGCCCCCCTGCCCGGGGCCTCCCCCTACGTCTGGATCGCCGGGGAGGCGTCCCATGTACGGTCGTTGCGGAGGCACTTCGTGGGGGAGCGGGGTTTGGAGCGGGGGCGGGTGACGTTTGTGGGGTACTGGCGGCGGGGCCGCACGGAAGACGACCTCCGCGCAGCCTAACCAGCCCCCTCCGGGGCTCCGCCCCGGGCCCGTTCCCCCACCCACCCGCCCGTGCGGCGGGTCGGCCGGTTCGGCCCCCTGGGGCTCCGCCCCAGACCCCGAGCCCCTTTGCCCACCCACCCGCCCGTGACGGGGGTTGGTTGGTTCCGCCCCCTGGGGCTCCGCCCCAGACCCCGAGGCCCTTTCCCCACCCACCCGCCCGTAAGCGCAGGGTTCGATGGCCCGGGCCTCCTGGGGCTCCGCCCCAGACCCCGTATCGCGCCTTAAGGGCGCTCGTCCTCAATCTCCCCCAAGGCCTTAAGGGCCAGGGGGACCCCCATGACAGGCTGAGGTGCTGGTCAGCGCCGAGTAGTTAGGGGCGCGGGGAACTGCGCGAGACGCGAGCACGGTCCGCACATGACCGGGGGTTTAGGGGCGCGGGGAACTGCGCGACCAGCCACGCACGGCCCGCAGACGACAGGGGGTTTAGGGGCGCGAGGAACTGCGCGAGACGCGACCACGACCCACAGGTCGAGAGCGGGTTTAGGGGCGCGGGGAACTGCGCGACCAGCCACGCACGGCCCGCAGACGAAAGCGGGGTTCAGGGGCGCGGGGAACTGCGCGACCACCAGCCACCCACGGTCCGCACACGACCGGGGTTTTGGGGGCGCGGGGAACTGTGCAATAGGTGGGCCCGTGCTCCCCGGGGCAGGGCAACATCCCTGCCCGTGACGCGAGTTCAGCCGCACCACCCAACCCCGGCCGCACCCCAACGTGACCCTCCCCGAACCGACCAACCCCGCCGAACGGGTGGGCGGGTGGGCGAACCCCCCGCCTTGAGGGCAAACTTAGGTTAGGCTAACCTCACTTCCAGACCCCGACCCCGGAGGACCCATGCGTGCGCACCTGCTCAACGACACGACCGCGGAGCACTACCGCCGCTCCGTGACCGAAGGAGTCGAGCGGGTGGCGCGCAAACTCGCCACGACGCGGCGGCCGTTCAGCGGCGTCGGCGTGGACGACCTCGCGCCCGTCATCGACCGCATCGACCTCGACGCCCCGCTCGGCGACACCTCCGCCGTGCTCGACGAGCTGGAGGACGTCTACCTCCGCGACGCCGTCTACTTCCACCACCCCCGCTACCTCGCCCACCTCAACTGCCCGGTCGTCATCCCGGCCGTCCTCGGCGAGGCGGTGCTGTCCGCCGTCAACTCCTCCCTCGACACCTGGGACCAGAGCGCCGGCGGCACCCTCATCGAGCGGCGCCTCATCGACTGGACCGCGGGGCGGATAGGCCTGGGGCCCGCCGCCGACGGCGTGTTCACCAGTGGCGGCACCCAGTCCAACCTCCAGTCGCTGCTGCTCGCCCGCGAGGAGGCCAAGACCACCGACCTGGCGCGGCTGCGCGTGTTCGCCTCCGAGTGCAGCCACTTCAGCGTGCAGAAGTCCGCCCAACTCCTGGGCATGGGGCGGGACTCGGTGGTGTCAATCCCCACCGACCACGACAAGCGGATGCAGACCCTGGCCCTGGCCCGCGCCCTGGAGCGCTGTGTGAGCGAGGGCAATGTGCCCATGGCGGTCGTCGCGACCGCCGGCACCACCGACTTCGGCTCCATCGACCCGCTGCCCGGGATCGCCGAGCTGTGCGCCCAGTACGGGGCGTGGATGCATGTGGACGCGGCCTACGGCTGCGGTCTGCTCGCCTCGCCGACCCCGGCCCGCCGCGCGCTGCTCGACGGCATCGAGCGGGCCGACTCCGTCACCGTCGACTACCACAAGTCCTTCTTCCAGCCGGTGAGTTCGAGCGCCGTTCTGGTCCGTGACGCGAGCACCCTGCGCCACGCCACGTACCACGCCGACTACCTCAACCCGCGCCGCGCGGCCGAGGAGCGCATCCCCAACCAGGTGGACAAGTCGCTCCAGACCACCCGCCGTTTCGACGCCCTGAAACTGTGGATGACCCTGCGCACCATGGGCGCCGACGGCCTCGGCTCGCTCTTCGACGAGGTGTGTGAACTGGCGGAGCAGGGCTGGCAGTTGCTGGCTGCCGACCCGCGCTACGACGTCGTCGTTCAGCCCACCCTGTCCACCCTGGTCTTCCGCTACATCCCCGCCACCATCACCTCGCCCGCCGAGATCGACCGGGCCAACCTCTACGCCCGCAAGGCGCTGTTCGCGTCCGGTGAGGCCGTCGTCGCCGGGACCAAGTCCGGTGGCCGCCAGTACCTGAAATTCACTCTGCTCAACCCCGAGACGGGCGTCGACGACATCGCCGCCGTGCTCGATCTGATCGCCGGCCACGCCGAGCAGTACCTGGGAGAGAACCTTGTCCACGCGTCCTGAAACCCCCGGCACCGGTGAGGCGTACGACTTCATCGGGATCGGGCTCGGCCCCTTCAACCTCGGCCTCGCCTGCCTCGCCGAGCCCATCGAGGAACTGAACGGCCTCTTCCTGGAGACCAAGCCGGACTTCGAGTGGCACTCGGGGATGTTCTTGGAGGGCGCGCACCTCCAGACCCCGTTCCTCTCCGACCTGGTCACCCTCGCCGACCCGACCTCGCCGTACTCCTTCCTCAACTACCTGAAGGAATCGGGCCGGTTGTACTCGTTCTACATCCGGGAGAACTTCTATCCGCTGCGCACCGAGTACAACGACTACTGCCGCTGGGCCGCCGCGAAGCTGAGCTCGGTCCGCTTCAACCGGACCGTCCGCGAGGTGACGTACGACGAGAGCGACCAGACCTACCTCGTCGCCACCACCACCGGCGAGGCCTACCGCGCCCGGCGGCTCGTGCTGGGCACCGGCACTCCCCCGCATCTGCCCGAGCCCTGCCGCGGCCTGGGCGGGGACCTGCTGCACAACTCCCGCTACCTGGAGCACAGGGAAGCGCTCCAGAAGAAGCAGTCGATCACGGTCGTGGGCTCGGGCCAGTCGGCCGCGGAGATCTACTACGACCTGCTCTCCGAGATCGACGTCCACGGCTACCGGCTGAACTGGGTGACGCGCTCGCCCCGCTTCTTCCCGCTGGAGTACACCAAGCTCACCCTGGAGATGACGTCCCCGGAGTACATCGACTACTTCCACGCGCTGCCCGAGGCGACCCGCTACCGGCTCGAATCGACGCAGAAGGGCCTGTTCAAGGGCATCGACTCGGAGCTGATCAACGCCATCTTCGACCTGCTGTACCAGAAGAGCCTCAAGGGTCCCGTCCCCACCAGACTTCTGTCCAACTCGGCGCTCACGGCGGCCGGTTACGACACCACCAGCGGTACGTACACGCTGGGTCTGCGCCAGGAGGAGCAGGAGAAGGACTACACGCTCAGCACCCAGGGCCTGGTGCTCGCCACCGGCTACCGGTACGCCGAGCCGGAGTTCCTCGCGCCCGTCTCGGACCGGCTGCGGCGCGACGGCCGGGGGCGTTTCGACGTGGCCCGCAACTACTCCATCGACACCACCGGCCACGGCGTCTTCCTCCAGAACGCCGGGGTGCACACCCACTCGATCACCTCGCCCGACCTCGGCATGGGCGCCTACCGCAACGCGTACATCATCGGCGAGCTGCTCGGCCGTGAGTACTACCGGGTCGAGAAGTCCATCGCCTTCCAGGAGTTCGCCATATGAGCCCCCAGACCTCCCTCGGGTCCCTCACCTTCCGCCCGCTCGACCCGCTCAGCGACGCCGAGCTCGTGCACTCCTGGGTGACGCACCCCAAGGCCGCGTTCTGGCTGATGGGGGACGCCAAACTCCAGGACGTCGAGCGCGAGTACATGGCGATCACCGCCCATCCGCACCATCACGCGCTCATCGGCCTGCACGAGGGCGAGCCCGCCTTCCTGATGGAGCACTACGACCCGCGCCACGTCGAACTGGTCGGCCTGTACGAGCCGTTGCCGGGCGACGTCGGCATGCACTTCCTGGTCGCGCCCACCGAGGCACCGCTGCACGGCTTCACCCGAGCCGTCATCACCGCCGTGATGGAGGAGCTGTTCGCCGACCCGGCGACCGAGCGCGTCGTCGTCGAGCCGGACGTCGCCAACACGGCGGTGCACGCCCTGAACGAGGCCGTCGGTTTCGAGATCGCCGGGCGCATCGCCAAGCCCGAGAAGGACGCCTATCTGTCCTTCTGCACCCGTGAACAGTTCCGTACGGCCCTGGCCCGTAAGGCGGCAGCACGATGACCATCGACACCGCGGTCACCCACCTCACCCCCGAGCTGTGGGCCGAGGCCAACCGGCTCCTGATCCGCAAGGCGCTCGCCGAGTTCGCCCACGAGCGCCTGATCACCCCCGAGCCGCTCGGCGACCCCCACGCTTCCAGCACCACCACCCGGCCGGGGGAGGCCCCCTTCCGGGTCCGCGCCGACGAGGGCCCGGTCGAGTACCGCTTCACCGCCTCCCGGCTCGCCCTCGACCACTGGCAGGTCTTCCCCGAGTCGATCTCCCGCCACGACGGGGAGCGCGAACTGCCACTGGACGCGCTGGACTTCTTCCTCGACCTGCGCTCCTCGCTCGGTCTGAGCGACGCCATCCTGCCGGTCTATCTGGAGGAGATCTCCTCCACGCTCTCCGGCACCGCCTACAAACTGACGAAGCCTCAGATCACCTCCGCCGAGCTGGCGCGCTCCGGCTTCCAGGCCATCGAGACGGGCATGACGGAGGGCCACCCCTGCTTCGTCGCCAACAACGGCCGGCTCGGCTTCGGCATCCACGAGTACCTCGCGTACGCCCCCGAGACCGCGAGTCCGGTGCGGTTGCTGTGGCTGGCGGCCCGCCGCGACCGCGCCACCTTCACGGCGGGCGCGGGGCTCGACCACGAGACGCTGATGCGGGACGAGCTCGGCGGCCCGGCCCTGGACCGGTTCGCCGCCCAACTGGCCGATCGCGGCCTGGACTCGGCTGACTATCTGCTGCTCCCGGTGCACCCCTGGCAGTGGTGGAACAAGCTGTCGGTCACCTTCGCGGCCGAGATCGCCCAGGAGCGTCTGGTGCTGCTCGGCGAGGGCGACGACGACTATCTGGCCCAGCAGTCGATCCGTACCTTCTTCAACACCAGCGACCCGGCCAAGCACTACGTCAAAACGGCGCTTTCGGTCCTCAACATGGGCTTCATGCGGGGGCTTTCGGCCGCGTACATGGAGGCGACGCCCGCCATCAACGACTGGCTCGCGGGCCTGATCGCCGCCGACGACACCTTCCGCGCGGCCCGGTTCTCGATCATCCGCGAGCGGGCGGCGATCGGCTACCGCCACGAGCAGTACGAGCGGGCCACCGACCGCTACTCCGCCTACCGCAAGATGCTGGCCGCGCTGTGGCGCGAGAGCCCGGTGCCGTCCCTGGAGCCGGGCGAGCGGCTCGCCACGATGGCCTCCCTGCTGCACGTCGACCGCGACGGCGCCTCGTTCGCGGGCGCGCTGATCGCCGAGTCGGGCCGCGCCCCCGCCGAGTGGCTGCGCGGCTATCTGGACGCCTATCTGGTGCCGGTGCTGCACTCGTTCTACGCGTACGACCTGGTGTTCATGCCGCACGGCGAGAACGTGATCCTGGTGCTCGGCGAGGACGGCACGGTCTCGCGTGCGATCTTCAAGGACATCGCCGAGGAGATCGCGGTGATGGACCCGGACGCGGTCCTGCCGCCGGCCGTGGAGCGGATCCGTGCGGACGTCCCCGAGGAGCTGCGGCTCCTGTCGGTGTTCACCGACGTCTTCGACTGCTTCTTCCGCTTCCTGAACGCGGCCCTGGCGACCGAGGGGATCCTGGAGGAGTCGGTGTTCTGGCGGACGGTGGCCGAATGCGTCACCGCCTACCAGGACTCCCACCCCGAACTGGCCGACCGGTTCAAGCAGGACGACCTGTTCGCGCCCGACTTCGCGCTCTCCTGTCTGAACCGTCTGCAACTGCGCGACAACGCCCAGATGGTGGACCTGGCCGACCCGGCGGGCGCCCTCCAGCTGGTGGGCACGCTGGCCAACCCCATCGCCTGAGCGATGGGACGGACGCGGGGCCCGGTTCCGTCACAACCGGGCCCCGCGTCCTTGGGTGAACGCTGGGAATCAGACCCAGGGCACCAGCGGCGAGCGGTAGTAGGCGATGCCGAGCGCCGCCATCCGCGGCCCCTGCTGGGCCAGGCGCACCTTGTAGGACGCCCAGTCGTGCGTGGACGCCGGTGACCAGCCGATCTCGGCGATCCCCTGGAGCCGCGGGAACGCCATGTACTCGATCTGCGCGCTGGTGGAGAGCGTCTCCGACCAGATCGGCGCCTCCACGCCGAGCACGGCTTCGGCGGGCACGCCCTCGACGAAGGTGTCCGGGTCCCACTGGTAGGACTTGTCGACCTCGACGTACCCGGCCCAGTTGGTGCCGAGCGGGGACTTCGCGTCGTACTTCATGTCGAGGTAGGCGCGGTTCGCGGGCGACATCACCAGACGGGTGCCGGCCCGCGCCGCGGCCGCCACCTCCGCCTCGTTGCCGAGCGTGCCCCAGTACTGGGCGACGGCCCCCTCCACCGGGTCCGCCTCGACGATCTGGTGCCAGGCCATCACGGTCTTGCCGTACTTGCCGACGACCGGCTGGGCCCGGTCCATGAAGGTCTCGTAGTCCTCCTTCGAGGTGGACTGCGCCTCGTCCCCGCCGATGTGGACATAGCGCCCGGGGGTGAGGGCGGCGATCTCGCGCACCACGTCGTCGAAGAACCTGTACGTCACGTCCTTGGGGACGCACAGCGAGCTGAAGCCGACCTTGGTGCCGGTGTACAGCGGGGGTGCGACGCCGTTGCAGTTGAGCTCGGCGTAGGAGGCGAGGGCCGCGTTGATGTGTCCGGGGGTGTCGATCTCGGGCACGACCTCCATATAGCGGGAGGAGGCGTGGGCGAGGATCGCCTTGTAGTCGTCCTTGGTGTAGAAGCCGCCCTTGGCGCCGCCGACCTGGGTCTGGCCGCCGTAGGGGGCGAGCCGGGGCCAGGAGTCGACGGCGATCCGCCAGCCCTGGTCGTCGCTGAGGTGCAGATGCAGCTCGTTGATCTTGTAGAGGGCGAGCTGGTCGATGTAGCGCTCGACCTGGTCGACGGTGAAGAAGTGCCGGGAGACGTCGATCATCGCGCCGCGGTAGGCGTAGCGCGGGAAGTCGGTGACGGTGCCGCCCGCGACCTTCCACGGTCCGCTCTGCTTCGTCCTCTTCTCCACGTTCGCCGGCAGCAGCTGGCGCAGGGTCTGGACGCCGTGGAAGAGGCCGGCCGGCTCGTTGGCGGCGATGGTGAGCGAGCCGCCGCGCGAGGTGAGCCGGTATCCCTCGTCGCCGAGGGCGTCGTCGTCGGCGCCCAGCAGCAGTCTGATGCCGTCGTCGCCCGCGGCGGCGGTGACCGGCAGGGCGTACCCCGTGGAGGGGCGCAGCACGCCCGCCAGGTAGTCGCCGATCCGCTGCGCCTCGGGGGAGCCGCCGCTGACCCTGATCGGGGTGGCCGCGGCGATGGTGTACGCGGTGCCGCCGGCCGAGACGGAGGCGGGGGCCGGCACGATCTGGCCCAGCGGGCGGGGTGCACCCGCGGCGGGGGCCGCGGAGGCTCCGACACTGGTGAGCCCGGCGCCCGCCACCAGAACCAGGGAGCCGAGGAGCCGGGCGAATGTCCTGCGCTGTCTCTGTCTCACAAGCGGTTCCCTTCCAAGGGGTCGCGCAACTGTGGGGGCTGAGCAACCGAACACTTTCCATGGGACCCGCGGACCCGGCCGGGGTCAAGACGGCGACCGGTGCGGCAGGGACTTCGGTAGCTCGATCATGGCCCGGGGATGTGGGGGGCCAACCGCGCCGGGCCGAAAATCATCCGGAAGGACGGCACCGGCAGGCGCGCGACCGAGAACCGCGTTCGACCCCGCCCGGCCCTTCGGGGTCCTTTCCTGGCCGTTTCCGGTCCCTTCCTGGTCCAGACCAGATGCGTGATCATGCGAATCCTGCCCGGAATCGGGCAGGATTCTTGCGTACGGTCCCGATAGCCCGCAATATCGACGGGTGCTCGAACGCCGCAACCCGTCGTCCCACGACGACCTCGTAGATCATCTGGTGCGCAGCACCGCGCTCCAGCGCGGTGAGGCGGCCCGGGTGGTGCTTGAGGTGCTGGCGTACTTCGACGAGACGTACGAGGAATTCGTCCGTCGGCGCCACCGTGAATTGCAGTCCGGTGGGGCCGTCAACGCGGAGATCTTCGAGCGGATCGCGGCCGAACTGCCGCACCGCGCCGTGGCGCCACCGGAGCTCTCGCTCCGGCAGCTGCGCCGCATCGTCTACGGCTGAGGCGCGGCCGGGCACATCTGGGCTTGAACTTGTACGTCGATGGAGGGGCAGAGACTCTATGTGCGGAATCGTCGGTTATATCGGTAAGCGTGATGTCGCGCCGCTGCTGCTGGAAGGCCTGGCGCGGCTGGAGTACCGGGGTTACGACTCCGCGGGCATGGTCGTCAACACCCCCAAGTCCGGGGCCCTGAAGATGGTCAAGGCCAAGGGTCGCGTCCGTGACCTGGAGGCCCGTGTCCCCAAGCGCTTCGCCGGCACCACGGGCATCGCGCACACCCGCTGGGCCACGCACGGCGCCCCGTCCGACGTGAACTCGCACCCGCACCTCGACCCCGAGAACAAGGTCGCCGTCGTCCACAACGGCATCGTCGACAACGCGGCCGAACTGCGCGTCAAGCTGGAGGCCGAGGGCGTCGTCTTCGCCTCCGACACCGACACCGAGGTCATCACCCACCTCATCGCCCGCTCCGCCGCCGACTCCCTGGAGGAGAAGGTCCGCGAGGCGCTCAAGGTGATCGAGGGAACCTACGGCATCGCCGTGATGCACGCCGACTTCGCCGACCGCATCGTGGTGGCCCGCAACGGCTCCCCGGTGATCCTCGGCATCGGCGAGAAGGAGATGCTGGTCGCCTCCGACGTCGCCGCGCTGATCGCCCACACCCGCCAGGTCGTCACCCTCAACGACGGTGAGATGGCGACCCTGAAGGCCGACGACTTCCGGACGTACACGACCTCGGGCACGCTCACCAACACCACCCCCGAGACCGTCGAGTGGGAGGCCGCCTCCTTCGACATGGGCGGCCACGACACGTACATGCACAAGGAGATGAGCGAGCAGGCCGAGGCCGTCGACCGCGTCCTGCGCGGCCGCATCGACGACCGGTTCTCCACCGTTCACCTCGGTGGCCTGAACCTGGACGCCCGCGAGGCCCGCGGTGTGCGCCGCATCAAGATCCTCGGCTGCGGCACCTCGTACCACGCCGGCATGATCGGCGCCGGTCTCATCGAGGAGCTGGCCCGCATCCCCGCGGACGCCGAGCCGGCCTCCGAGTTCCGCTACCGCAACCCGGTCGTGGACCCCGACACCCTCTACATCGCGGTCTCCCAGTCGGGTGAGACCTACGACGTGCTTGCGGCCGTGCAGGAGCTCAAGCGCAAGGGCGCCCGGGTGCTCGGCGTCGTCAACGTCGTCGGCTCCGCGATCGCCCGCGAGGCGGACGGCGGCACCTATGTGCACGCCGGGCCCGAGGTCTGCGTCGTCTCCACCAAGTGCTTCACCAACACGGTCGTCGCCTTCGCGCTGCTCGCCCTGCACCTCGGCCGCATCCGCGACCTGTCGGTGGCCGACGGCAAGCGGATCATCGAGGGTCTGCGCAAGCTGCCCGGCCAGATCGAGGAGATCCTGGCCATGGAGCCGGAGATCGAGAAGCTGGCCCAGGAGTACGCGGGCGCCCAGTCGATGATGTTCATCGGGCGCGTGCGCGGCTACCCGGTCGCCCTGGAGGCCTCCCTGAAGCTCAAGGAGATCTCCTACATCCACGCCGAGGCCTACCCCGCCTCCGAGCTGAAGCACGGCCCGCTCGCGCTGATCGAGCCGGCGCTGCCGACGGTCGCCATCGTCCCCAACGACGACCTCCTGGAGAAGAACCGCGCCGCCCTGGAGGAGATCAAGGCCCGCAGCGGCCGCATCCTCGCCGTCGCGCACCAGCACCAGGAGAAGGCCGACCACACCATCGTCGTGCCGAAGAACGAGGACGAGCTGGACCCAATCCTCATGGGCATCCCGCTCCAACTCTTCGCGTACCACACGGCGTTGGCGATGGGCCGCGACATCGACAAGCCGCGCAACCTGGCCAAGTCGGTCACGGTCGAGTAGTCCGTACGGACCGCGTCACGCAGCAGAAAGGGCGGCCCCTGCCACACGGCGGGGGTCGCCCTCGTGCGTGCCCGCGCTGCCCACGCACTGGCACGCGCGGCCGGTCAGCCGGTGGCCGTCACCCCCCGGCCGGCGGCGCGTCGGGGCAGGGCGGTCGGCCACTTGGCGAGCGCGGCCGTCGCCCCGTACCAGGCCACGGCGCCCGCGACCACGGCGACCCAGCCGGCCACCTTGGCGAGCGAGGAACTACCGGCGAACTGGCCGATGGCCAGCAGCACCAGGGCGAGGAAGAGCAGTCCGTAGGTGCCCTGCCGCAGGAGCCCGGTACCCGCCGCGCCGGCGGCCAGGCTGAGCGCGAGGAGCGCGAACAGGACCAGGAAGAGGCCGGCGGCGTTGGACGAGAACTTGGTGTCCGCGCCCGCGGCCCAGGTGAACCAGAAGGCGCCGAGACCGGCGAAGGCGGTGCCGGTGAACGCGTCCTGGTCGCGGAAGGCGAGGACGCCGAGGACGAACAGGCCGATGCCGCCGATGTAGGTGGCGATCGAGACCGAGTCGGCCACCGTCACGCCGTCGATCACGCGGGTGGTGCCGAGGCCGAAGGCCAGCAGAGTGAGTCCGAGTGCGAGATGGCCGAGCGTGGAGGTGGTGCTTCCCGCGGGAACTTCGTTGTCCACGGCGGGCTCCCTTCATGTGCCGTTGTGCTGCTTCCCAGCGACACTTATCTACCCTTCACAAGGGCACATTCCACCCCTACGCGAGGGTAGATTCCCCATCCGCGTACGGGAGTTGACGGCACGTCAGCCAAACATGGATCCCGGTCTCAACCGGGACAACGCCCGATTACGGGATGACGACGACGGGCCGCTGTGCGCGGCGCGCGAGCCGGCCGGCGACCGAGCCGAAGATCCGCCCGACGATGCCGTGCGTGGAGCCGACGACGATCGCGTCCGCCGCGTACTCGCGCCCGACCTCTTCCAGCTCGTGGCAGATGTCGCCGCCGCGCTCCACCAGGATCCAGGGGACCTCGGCGAGATAGTCGGCGCAGGCGAGTTCGAGCCCGAGGACCTCGGTGCGGTGGTCGGGCACGTCCACGAAGACGGGCGGCTCGCACCCCGCCCACACCGTGGTGGGCAGCCGGTTGGCCACATGGACGATGATCAGCCCCGAGCCGGAGCGCTTGGCCATGCCGATGGCGTACGCGAGGGCCCGCTCACTGGACATCGAGCCGTCGAAGCCGACGACGACGCCATGACGGAAGGCGGGGTCGCAGGAGTGACGTGGTTCTGTCGCCGCCTGGAGGTCCGACGTGGGGTCGGCTACCTGCTTGCGGTCCGCGGGTTCGGAGAATTCGTGACCGGCCATGGGTGTCTCGGCGAAAGAGATCCTCAGTCGAGGGACAGCGGGGACTGGTGAGCAAGAACGAGTCGACGACGGAGCGGTGCCCGGGGGGAGCTGTGTCCGGGAATCATCTTCCCAACCCGATACCCCCAAGGGTACGGCGACACTCCTCTCCTGCCCAGAGGCCGCCGAACCTACTCGGCGTTCCCCGGAGCATGCACGAGCCCGCCCCGGATGGCAATGCCCGGTGCCCTCTACAGCGGTCCCCGCCGGGTCGTCCCCGCACCCCGTTGGATGATCTTCCAGTGACCGGAGCGGGCGCTGTCGCGTTAGCCGGACGATCATCCCGACCCCGATCAGGAAGCACCTCCTCGTGCCCCCTCCCCCGGTCGTCCACCCGTCCACCCCGGCCGCGCCGACCGGCGCCCGCCGCCGACCCCCCGGACCCGCGCCCGCGGCCGAATCCGTACGTACCGCCCGGTCCGTGAACGCCGAACCACTCTGCTCCACCACCGCCCGGCCCGCGGCCGATTCGGCGGACGACCTCGTGCGCTGGGCCGCCTTCAGCTGTGTGCTGGTGCCCGTGGTGCTCGTCGTCTACGGGTCCTCGTTCGCGGGGGCGACCGGCTCCGCCCTGGGGCTCATGGCCGTGACCACGGTGTGCCGGCTGCTGCTGCGCCAGTCCGAGCGGGCGGCCGCCGAAGAGCGGGCCCGGCGGGCGCCCGTGACACCCGGTCGGCATGGCCGAGGAGCCCGGAGCGCGCATCACAGCGGGCGGCACGGGGGAGGCTGTACACCCCAGGGGTGAACTGGCCGCACACCTGGACCCATACGTTTTCGGCCAAGTTCCCCGGAGGGGGGATTCCGCGGCCAAATGGCCTGCCAACCCCCTTGCCACCAGGGAGGAAAGGCCCATTGCGGCCTCTGGCACCATACGGGTACGGGCCATCCCCACGAGGCCCACTTCCCCTACGGGGCCCACGGGTGAAACGCTTTGTGATCGAAAGCTTCGCGCCAAGTTGCCTTGTCGACATAGCGCTGGGTGCCGGACTTGTCACGCCGGCACCACGGGACGCAGTAGATTCGATCATGCGTATCGAAGGCTGGGGACTCGTGCAAAACCGAGGGGAAAAGTGCAGGAGCGACAGGCCCGACAAGAACGGGGAGCCGCGAACACCGAGGGGGGCTTAGCGCCATGACCCAGGACTCCGCTGCCGCATCACCGGAGACCGCAAGGAAGCTGGCCGGCCGCCGACGCCGGGAAGTTGTCGCCGTACTGCTGTTCAGTGGCGGCCCCATTTTTGAAAGTTCCATTCCGCTCTCCGTGTTCGGAATCGACCGACAGGACGCGGGAGTTCCGCGTTACAGACTGCTGGTGTGTGCCGGTGAGGAAGGACCCCTGCGGACCACAGGGGGACTCGAACTCACCGCGCCCTACGGTCTGGAAGCGATCAGCAGGGCGGGAACGGTGGTGGTGCCCGCGTGGCGTTCCATCACCTCCCCGCCCCCGGCGGCCGCGCTCGATGCGCTGCGCCGCGCACACGAGGAAGGGGCAAGGATCGTCGGGCTGTGCACCGGCGCGTTCGTGCTCGCCGCGGCCGGTCTGCTCGACGGCCGCCCGGCGACGACGCACTGGATGTACGCGCCGACACTGGCCAAACGCTATCCATCAGTACATGTGGATCCGCGGGAGCTCTTCGTCGACGACGGGGACGTCCTGACGTCGGCCGGAACCGCGGCCGGAATCGATCTCTGTCTCCACATCGTGCGGACGGACCACGGCAGCGAGGCGGCCGGTGCGCTGGCCCGCCGACTGGTCGTGCCACCCCGTCGCAGCGGTGGGCAGGAGCGCTATCTCGACAGGTCTTTACCTGAGGAGATCGGCTCCGACCCGCTGGCCGAGGTCGTCGCCTGGGCGCTGGAGCACCTCCACGAGCAGTTCGACGTGGAGACCCTGGCCGCGCGGGCGTACATGAGCCGCCGCACCTTCGACCGTCGTTTCCGCTCGCTGACCGGGTCGGCCCCCCTCCAGTGGCTGATCACCCAGCGGGTCCTCCAGGCCCAGCGCCTGCTGGAGACGTCCGACTACTCCGTGGACGAGGTGGCGGGCCGCTGCGGCTTCCGCTCCCCGGTCGCGCTGCGCGGGCACTTCCGCCGCCAGCTCGGCTCGTCCCCGGCGTCCTATCGCGCGGCCTACCGGGCCCGTCGTCCGCAGCCGGAACCCAGTGCGGGTCCCGTCGCGGTGCCGATGCCGTCTCCGGTACCGGAAACCGTCCCGTCCTCGGCGCTTCCCCAGGTCAGGCGGACGGCGGCGGCCAGTGCGGTGGTGGGGCCCACAGCGACCTCGCACACCGCCGAATCCGGGAAGCCGAGCTCCGATCTGTACGCCTCCGGGTACGCCGGTGGCCGTCCGAGTCTGCCCGGCCAGCGGAGCGCCCCGTAGGGTGAGGCACATGAACGACCGCATGGTGTGGATCGACTGCGAGATGACCGGGCTCTCGCTGACGGACGACGCACTCATCGAGGTGGCCGCACTGGTCACCGACTCGGAGCTGAACGTACTCGGTGAAGGGGTGGACATCGTGATCCGTCCCCCCGACGCCGCGCTGGAGACCATGCCGGAGGTGGTGCGCGCCATGCACACCGCCTCCGGGCTCCTCGACGAGCTGGCCGGCGGCACCACGCTGGCCGACGCCGAGGAGCAGGTCCTCGCGTATGTACGGGAGCACGTCAAGGAGCCGGGCAAGGCGCCGCTGTGCGGAAACTCGGTCGGTACCGACCGGGGCTTCCTGCTGCGGGACATGCCGAGCCTGGAGTCCCACCTCCACTACCGGATCGTGGACGTCTCCTCCGTGAAGGAGCTCGCCCGCCGCTGGTATCCGCGGGCGTACTTCAACAGCCCCGACAAGAACGGCAACCACCGGGCGCTGGCGGACATCCGCGAATCCATCGCGGAGCTCCGCTACTACCGGGAGGCGGTCTTCGTGCCGCAGCCCGGCCCGGACTCGGACACCGCGAAGGCCATCGCGGCGAAGTACGTCCTGCCTGCGGAGTAGCCCTCCGCGGGGGGTTCGGGAGGGCGCCGCGAAACGTGTGCGCGAGCACCCTCCCGGACCATGTACACTTTTTCTCGGCCGGTAGGGAAGCCCCCAGGGACTTCCCAAGACCACAACAGTCCGGTCGCGCATGGTGGGTATAGCTCAGATGGTAGAGCACCTGGTTGTGGTCCAGGATGTCGCGGGTTCGAGTCCCGTTACTCACCCTGAAGGATGAGGGCCCGCTCCGGGAAACGGAGCGGGCCCTCTTCGCGTTCCGTCGGCGCCACCGGGTCGGTGTGCCCTCACGCGGTCAGGGTTCGATCAGTGCGCTCTGGGCGCGAGCGATCAGGCGGTGTGCCTCGGCCCCGTGGACCGCGGATGCACACAGTGTCCGCCACACACGCAGATAGGTGGCCACGCTGTCGGCGTCATCGATCCACAGCTCGGCGTGCCAGTCCTCCACGACCACGAGGCGCTCGTCGTAGACCCAGAAGCTGTTGCCCGGCCAGATCTTCAGCGGCGCCGCGAAGGGGACGATGCCGAGTTCCACGGTGTCCAGGCCGATGACACCGGCGAGGTGGTGCAGTTGGGCGGCGAGCACGGCCGGTGGACAGACCAGGGACCGCAACGCCCCTTCCCACATCATGATCCGGTAGACGCGGCCCGGTCGATACAGCCCTTCCTGCCGCTGGATCCGGGCGCGCACGGCGTCCTCCGTGTCGCGCGGTGATCGCATCAGGTCGGCGTGTCGGTTGAAGGTGTGCCGGGCGTATTCGGGGATCTGCACCATGCCGGGGATCAGAACGTTCTCCCAGATGGTCAGGACACGGGTGCGGTCGTGCTCCACGGTGACGGCGTCCTGCACGGGCCGGTGCCCTGCGGCCAGTTGGCGACGCCATGACCGGATGTGGGACTCGAAGCCCCGCAGCCGGGCGATCAGTTCGTCACCGGCGCCGGGCTGCCCCGTTCCGGCCGCCCATGCCCGCAGGTCTTCGGCCGTCGCCGTCTGCTTGCCGTTCTCCAGCTTGCTGATCTTGGCCTTGGTCCATCCCGATCCGAGCCGTTCAGCGAGCCGCGTACCGGTGAGCCGGCCTCCAGGTGCCGTGAGGCGCAGTTCCCGGAGCCTGAGCCCGAGCTCCTCACGTGCCTTCTGATAGTCCGTGCTCACCGGTACTCACCTGCTTACCCCTCCTTCGCAGCCAGCTCAGCCACGAATCGCTCGTTCGGAACGGCGTAGTGCTGTGCCACGTCACGCAGCCGGTTGTACTGGTTGACGCGTGCCGGTTCGGTGATCAGCTCGACTCCCGTGAGGTTGTCGTCGTCATCGAAGAGGCACAGCGCGACGATGTGGGAGTCGAAGATCCAGAAGTCCTCGTCGGGGAGGTTGGCACGCTCGGCGTCGGCGCGCCACATGTTCCGGACCTCCTCGCCGAGCGCGGCGTTGTGCTCCGCGTACGCCAGCAGGAACCTCTGGCCCTCGGTCGGCGGGTCGTCGACGATGCGGACACGCCCCACGTACGCGCCGTCCCGCGTCTTGGCGCCGATGGTACGAGCCCATGGTGAGTCCACGTCCCAGGTCAGGGTCTCGCCCCGGACGAATTGGGCGTAGGTGTCGCAGGCCCGGTCCACCGCATAGCCCTTGCGCATCTCCAGATGCCAGGCGCTGTGCCGGAAGTTCTCGAACATCCGGGCAAACGTGTCCGGGTCGAGGATGCGCGGCTCGGGGTCCCGCTCCTTGGGGCCGAAGTCCATCAGCGTGTTGCGCGGCACCACGATCGGGATCTCGTCCTCGTCCAGGTGCTGGAGCTGGGCCAGGTCGTCGGGGTCGGTGAGTCGGGGGCCGTGCACGATGACCTCACCGGTGTCCAGGTCCTCGTGCACGGCGGGGCAGGAGCCGCCACCACTGCCGGTGCCGTTGAAGCGCAGCCGTCGCGCCATGATCAGTTCCTTTCGTCGGGGACTGATCCCGTAAGCATTGCGCAGTCCAACTCCCTTTTGCCGCAACCGACTTGGCCCGCACGCATAACTTCGCGCAACTCCGCTCAGCGGTCAAGAAACTTCGAGCAACTCGCCGGGGGTGGAGCCACTCCCCCGCCCTACCTTTCGGTGCATGGGTACGAACCATTCGCCCGAGCTGGGCGCCTGCCCCCACACGGCAGTTGAAGCACTGAAGGCGGCCCTGGGCCAGTCCGGGATCGTCCTTCCCTCCCTCGGCATCGACGACGGATCGTCACTGGGCCTGGTCAACCTCGGACGCGTGCGCCCCGACGTCGCGTTGCGTCTAGCGGCTCTCCTCGGCGAGGGGCCCGGCACACGGCCCGGACCCGACAGGGCGCCGGAGGCACGGCCGGCGGGCACCGCCTCGCCCGGACCGGAGGGGCCGTGAGCATCGCGCCCGAAGCCGTGCGGAGAGAGGCCGTTGCCGCGTGGCTGGCCGGGAGTCTCAACCGGCCCCGCAACGCCCACCAGGAGTGGACCGCCTACGGCGTCGCCCTGCTCGCCCTGGGGCGCCGCTTCTCGGCCGTACGCCTCGCCGAGGAGCTGGTTCGCGCTGCTGCCCGGAGCACGGATACCGCGGCTGTGAACAACGCCCTGCACGGCCCCGTCATCCACGACCCGCGCGGGCAATGGTTCTACGCGCTGGTCCCGTCGGCGCCGCCCGTCCAGGATCTGGGCCCGTATGCGGCCCACCTCGGGCTCGGCTGCTACCTCGGTGTACCCCGCGTCAGCGACAACCGGCCCGACCGCCTGGCCAGCTACTGGGTCATCCCCCCGTCGGCGCCGGGCGCGCTCTGTGATCCGGATCGGGTCATCGGGCTCATCGAGGCCGGTTCGGCAGCGCTCGGCGAGGGGGGCGCGTCGGGATGAAGTGGCCTACGAAGACTCCCGCACCACCAGCTCCGTCGGCAGCACCAGCCGGGGTCGGGTGGGTTCCGGGGTGGTTATCTCCGTGAGGAGCAGCGTGGCCATCGCTCGGCCCATTTCCTCGATCGGCTGGCGCACGCTCGTCAGTGGGGGGTCCATGTGGCGGGCTATGGACGAGTCGTCGAAGCCGATCAGGGCGGTGTCCTCGGGGATGCGGCGGCCGTGGTCGCGCAGGACCTGGCGGGCGCCGGAGGCCATCACGTCGGAGGCGGCGAAGACCGCGTCGAGGTCGGGCGCGCGCTCAAGGAGCTCGGTCATCGCCCGGCGCCCGCCCTCCTCGGTGAAGTCGCCGTGGGCGGTCAGTTCGCTCAGGCCCGCCTCCGTAAGGGCCGCCCGGTAGCCGTCCAGGCGGCGGCGGGCGCCGTACACGTCGAGGGGGCCGGTGATCGTCGCTATGCCGCGCCGGCCGCGCGCCAGCAGATGGGCGACGGCGGCGCGGGCGCCCTCGAAGTTGTCGGAGTCGACGGAGGCGAGCGGTTCGTCCTCGGAGCGCCGGCCGCTGATGACGACGGGGATGCCGAGCTGTTCCAGGAGGTCGGGGAGCGGGTCGTCGGCGTGGACGGAGACCAGCAGGACGCCGTCCACCCGGTTGGAGGCCAAGTACTGGGCCAGTCTGCGCCGTTCGCGGTCGCCGCCGACCAGGGTGAGCAGGAGCTGCATCTCGGTGTCGGCGAGCGCCGCGCCGACCCCGCGCACGATGTCGGAGAAGTACGGCTCCGCGAAGAAGCGGGCCTCGGGCTCGGGGACGACCAGGGCGATCGCGTCGGTGCGGTTGGCGGCGAGCGCGCGGGCGGCGCGGTTGGGTACGTAGCCGAGTTCGGCGACGGCGGCCTCGACGGCGGCGCGGGTCTCCTCGCTGACCCGGGGCGAGCCGTTGATGACCCGGGACACGGTGCCCCGGCCCACGCCGGCCCTGACCGCCACTTCTTCGAGGGTGGGCCGCCCCGCGCTCCGGCCCCTGACCGTGCGAGCTGCTGTCACGTCTGCCTCCCCAACTCGCGCAACTCCGGTGAAAATAACAGCCCCCGCCGGACCGGGAGCGTCATCCCCAGTCATTGCGCGGTCCCTTGACAGTCCAACAGGGAGCCGCGACCCTTCAACACATCACGACTGGGAGCGCTCCCACAGTAGTAGGTCCCTACACCTTTCGCATCCCTTCCGCCCGCGCCCGGTGTCAACCCGCTGGATGTGGACGACAGTTGGAGGAAGCACATGCGCACGCGTACACGTATGTCCAGACGTCTCGCGGCTTTCGCGGCGGTGGCCGCGCTCGGCACCGGGCTGCTCGCCGGATGCGCCGACGACGGCGCGTCCCCGGCGGCGGACGGCCCCTCCGCGGGCGGCGGGGGCGGGGGCGGCGCGAAGACGACGCTCACCGTCGGCGTCTTCGGCGCCTTCGGCCTGAAGGAGGCCGGGCTCTACGACGCGTACATGAAGCTCCACCCCGACATCGAGATCAAGCAGACCTCGATAGAGCGGAACGAGAACTACTACCCCCAGCTCCTGACCCACCTCGGCTCCGGCAGCGGGCTCGCCGACATCCAGGCCGTCGAGGTCAGCAACATCGCCGAGGTGACCGCGACCCAGAGCGGCAAGCTGGAGGACCTGTCGAAGGCGTCCGGCGTGAACAAGGACGACTTCCTGCCGTGGAAGTGGGCCGAGGCCACCACCAAGGACGGCAAGACGGTGGCGCTCGGCACCGACACCGGGCCGACCGGCATCTGCTACCGCAAGGACCTGTTCGCCAAGGCCGGTCTGCCCACCGACCGCGAGGCCGTGGGCAAGCTGTGGGTGGGCGACTGGAACAAGTACCTGGAGGCCGGGCGCCAGTACAAGGCGAAGGTGCCGTCCGGCGCCGCCTTCGTCGACTCGGCCTCGGGGGTGCTGAACTCGATCACCGGGTCCAGCGCCACCCGCTACTACGACGCTGACGGCAAGGTCGTCTACAAGACCAACCCGGCCGTGAAGCAGGCCTGGGACACCGCGGCCGCGTTCGCCACCGGCGGGCTCACCGCCAAACTCCAACAGTTCCAGCCCACTTGGGACCAGGGCTTCGCCAACGCCTCCTTCGCCACCGTCTCCTGCCCGGCCTGGATGCTCGGCTACATCCAGGACAAGGCGGGCGCGTCCGGCAAGGACCAGTGGGACGTGGCCGCCGCCCCCAAGCCGTCGAACTGGGGCGGCTCCTTCCTGACCGTCCCCTCGGCCGGCAAGCACAAGGCGGAGGCCGCCAAGCTGGCCGCCTGGCTGACCGCCCCCGCCCAGCAGGCCACCCTCTTCGAGAAGCGCGGCAGCTTCCCGAGCGCCAAGGCCGCCTACGGGCTGCCCGCGGTGGCCAACGCCAAGCACGCCTACTTCGGGGGCGCGCCCATCGGCCAGATCTTCGCGAAGGCCGCCGAGGGCACCCCGGTGCAGACCCTCGGCCCGAAGGACCAGATCATCCAGCAGAACCTCTCCGACGTCGGCATGCTCCAGGTCGACCAGAAGGGCACGTCGCCGCAGCAGGGCTGGCAGGCCGCGGTGAAGGCGATCGACAACGCGCTGGACCAGTGACGATGGCGAGCGACGCCACCACCGCCGTGCCCTCCCCCGGCCCCGGGCAGGAGGGCACGGCCCCCGCCCGGGCCCGCGCCGAGGAGCGCCGCAGCCGCCGCTACCGGCGGGACATGCGCTGGAGTCCGTACGCGCTGATCGCCCCGTTCTTCGTGTTCTTCGCCGCCTTCGGCGTCTTCCCGCTGCTCTACACCGGCTGGGCCTCACTGCACCAGGTCGAGCTGACCGCGCCGAACGACATGACGTGGGTGGGCCTGCGGAACTTCTCGCGGCTGCTCTCCGACGACTTCTTCTGGAACGCGCTGCGCAACACCTTCACCATCGGGGTGCTGTCCACGGTGCCCCAACTGCTCGTCGCGCTCGGCATCGCGCATCTGCTCAACTACAAGCTGCGCGGCTCGATGTTCTTCCGGGTCGCCGTGCTCACCCCGTACGCCACCAGCGTGGCGGCGGCGACCCTGGTGTTCGTGCTGCTCTTCGGGCGCGACTACGGAATGATCAACTGGGCGCTCGGGCTCGTCGGGTTCGACCCCGTGGACTGGCAGAACGGGAGCTGGACCTCCCAGCTCGCGGTCTCCACCATCGTCATCTGGCGGTGGACCGGCTACAACGCGCTGATCTATCTGGCCGCGATGCAGGCAGTGCCGGTCGATCTGTACGAGTCGGCGGCCCTGGACGGCGCCTCGCGCTGGCAGCAGTTCCGCCATGTGACGATCCCCGCGCTGCGGCCGACGATCCTGTTCACCACGGTCGTCTCCACCATCGGGGCGACCCAACTGTTCGGTGAGCCGCTCCTGTTCAACGGCGCCGCGGGTGCCACCGGCGGCTCGGACCACCAGTTCCAGACGCTCGGCCTCTACCTGTACGAACAGGGCTGGGTGAATCTGCACCTGGGCCGGGCCTCGGCGATCGCGTGGGCGATGTTCCTGATCCTGCTCCTCATCGGCGCGGTGAACTGGCTCGTCTCCCGCGCCTTGCGTAAGGGGGAGACGAGTTGAGGGCCCAGCGCGCCGGCCGCCAGATGTACGGCGGCCGCCTCACCTATGCGGTACTGATCGTGTTCACCGCGGGATCGCTGTTCCCGCTCATCTGGACGGCGATCGCGGCCTCCCGCACCAACACCCGGCTCGCCCAGACGCCCCCGCCGTTCTGGTTCGGCGGGAACCTGTTCAAGAACCTCCAGATCGCCTGGACCGACGCCAACATGGGCACGGCCCTGCTCAACACCACGATCGTGGCCGGTTCCATCGCGGCGGGCACGGTGTTCTTCTCCACCCTGGCCGGCTTCGCCTTCGCCAAGCTGCGCTTCCGCTTCAAGAACCTGCTGCTGGTCCTGGTGATCGGCACGATGATGGTGCCGCCGCAGCTCAGCGTCGTACCGCTGTACATGATGGTGGCCAAACTGTCCTGGACCGATCAGCTCCAGGCCGTCATCCTGCCCACCCTGGTCAGCGCGTTCGGGGTGTTCTTCATGCGGCAGTACCTCGTGGAGGCGCTGCCCACCGAGCTGGTCGAGGCCGCCCGGGTGGACGGGGCGAGCAGCTGGCGGGTGGTGTGGCACATCGTGTTCCCCGTGGCCCGGCCCGCGATGGCGGTGCTCGGGATGCTGACCTTCGTGATGGCCTGGAACGACTTCTTCTGGCCGATCATCGCGCTGACCCAGAACGGCAGCCCCACCGTCCAGGTGGCCCTCACCGGTCTCGGCCGCGGCTACATCCCCGACCAGTCGGTCATCATGGCCGGCGCCCTGCTCGGCACGCTGCCGCTGCTGCTCGCGTTCGTCCTGTTCGGCCGGCAGATCGTGGGCGGCATCATGCAGGGCGCGGTCAAGGGCTGAGCGAGCCACAAGGGCGAGCGGCTCGCCCAATCCCCCCTATTCCTCCGCACGTTGGGAGTGTCGTATGTCCGACCGCTTTCCGCCCGGGTTCCTCTGGGGCGCCGCCACCTCCGCCTACCAGATCGAGGGGGCGACGGCCGAGGACGGCCGCACCCCCTCGATCTGGGACACCTTCAGCCACACCCCGGGCCGCACCGCCGACGGCGACACCGGCGACCGCGCGGTGGACCACTACCACCGGATGCGCGAGGACGTCGCGCTGATGGCGGAGCTCGGCATCACCTCGTACCGCTTCTCCGTGTCGTGGTCACGGGTGCAGCCCACCGGGCGCGGGCCCGCCGTCCAGCTCGGGCTCGACTTCTACCGGCGTCTGGTCGACGAGCTGCTCGACCACAACATCACGCCCGCGCTCACCCTCTACCACTGGGACCTGCCGCAGGACCTGGAGGACGCCGGCGGCTGGCCGGCCCGCGACACCGCGCTGCGCTTCGCCGAGTACGCCACGCTCGTCGGGGCCGCGCTCGGCGACCGGGTGGAGCGGTGGACCACCCTCAACGAGCCCTGGTGCAGCGCCTTCTTGGGGTATGCCTCCGGGGTGCACGCGCCGGGGCGCACCGAGCCGGCCGCCTCCCTGAGCGCCGCCCACCACCTCAACCTGGCGCACGGACTCGCGACATCGGCCCTGCGCTCCGCGATGCCCGCGCGCAACCAGATCGCGGTCAGCCTCAACTCGGCCGTCATCAGGCCCCGTTCACAGGACCCGGCCGACCTGGAGGCGGTCCGCCGGATCGACGACCTGGCCAACGGCGTCTTCCACGGGCCGATGCTGCACGGGGCGTACCCGAGCAGACTGTTCGCGGACACTGCGTCCGTCACCGACTGGTCCTTCGTGCGGGACGGCGACCTGCGCGCCATCCACCAGCCGCTCGACGCGCTCGGCCTCAACTACTACACGACCTCCCTGGTGTCGGCGGGTGCAGCCGGTTCCGGCGCGGCCCGCGCCGACGGGCACGGCGCGAGCGCCCATTCGCCCTGGCCGGGCGCCGAGTCGGTCGCCTTCCACCAGCCGCCGGGCGAGCGCACCGCGATGGGCTGGACCATCGACGCGTCGGGCCTGTACGACCTGCTGCTTCGCTACACCAAGGAGGTGCCCGGACTGCCGCTCCTGGTCACCGAGAACGGCGCGGCCTACGACGACAAGCCGGGCCCCGACGGCTCGGTGCACGACCCGGACCGCATCCGCTATCTGTACGACCACCTCGCGACGGTGCGCCGGGCGATGGAGGCGGGCGCCGATGTGCGGGGCTACTACCTGTGGTCCCTGATGGACAACTTCGAGTGGTCGTACGGGTACGGCAAGCGGTTCGGCGCGGTGTACGTGGACTACGAGACGCTGGCCCGCACCCCGAAGTCCAGCGCCCACTGGTACGCGGAGCTGGCCCGGACGGGCGAGCTGCCCGAGGTGTGACCGGGCCGACGCGGCGGGCGGGGACGGGGGGGCCGGGGCGGGGGCCGGGAACGGTGGGGACGGGGGGCCGGGGACGGTGGGGCCGGGGGCTTGAACCTCACGCGGCGTGAGGATGCACAGTGGCTCCATGAGCGAATCCACGTGGAAGGTGGGTCCCCTGGCGCAGGCGTGCGGGCTCACCGTCCGCACCCTGCACCACTGGGACACCATCGGGCTGCTCTCGCCGTCCCGCCGCACCGCCGGCGGGCACCGCGAGTACACCGGCCACGACATCGAGCGGCTGTATCAGGTCCTCGCCCTGCGCAGCCTGGGCCTCGGCCTCGACACCATCGCGGTCTGCCTGGACTCGGGGGTCGACCCGACCCGGGTCCTGCGCGACCACCGCGAGAGCGTCGAGGCCCAGCTCACGGCGCTGACGAACCTGCGGGACCGGCTCGTACGCATCGAGGAGCAGGCGGCGGACGGCTCGGCGCCGACGACCTCGGCGCTCATCGACGCGCTGCGCGCCACGGGCGCCGCGAGCCCCGGCGCCGACCAGGCCCTGCGCCGCCACCTCGACGACGACCAGCTCCAGGCACTGGGCGCCCACAGTGCGGCCGTCGGCCCGGCGGCGCACTACTTCCTGGAGGTCGAATGGCCCGAACTGTACCGGCGGGCCGAGGAGTTGAGGCGATCGGGCGTCGCGCCGAGCGATCCGCGCGTCCGGGGGCTGGTGGCCCGGATGGACGAGCTGGGCGCACTGTTCGGCGGCGGCGACCGGACGCTCTCGACCGGCGTACGCTCCGCCTGGCGCGAGGACCCGGCGGCACTCTCCGGCGACACGTCGGCGCGGCCGGGCCAGTGGGACGACCTCGCGGACTATCTGGACGAGGCCCGGAAGGGGAGGAAGTGATGGGCCGGTACTCGCTGTTGCCGTTCGTGCTGATCACACTGCCGCTGGTGTGCGTGCTCGCGCTGTTCGGGGTGATCGGATGGGACGTGGTGGTGGGGGTGGCGATCGCGACCGGCGTACTGGCGCTGGTGGCGCGGGCCCTCGGGAGGACGTCCGGGCGCTGAGTGCTGGACGCGTCGTGCTGGGCGCTGTGTGCTGCGCGGGGGGCGTTGGGTGCTGGACGCTGGGCGCGTCCCGGCCGGGGTGGGGGTGTGCCCGGCCGGGACGCGGGCTTGCGCGCGGCCCGCGCGTACTCCCGTCCACGCGTACGGGGCTGCTCGTACCGCTACTTGTAGGCGCCGAAGGCCGTGGTGAAGGCGAGCGGGGCCTGGGTGATCGAGGAGCAGGTGGGGTCGGCGGAGTTCTTGGCGCCGCCCGGGCACTGCTGGTCGCGGGCGGCGGACCACATGGAGAGCCTGCCGATCCCCTTGGACTTGGCGAAGTCCACGAGCTCGGTGGCGTCGGCGACCGTGAACTTCTCGACGTTGACGTCATTGACGCCGATCATCGGCGTGACGGCGACGGCGGCCCACGCGGCGGCGTCGCTCAGACCCAGAACTCCCTTGATCTGGGCCTGGGTTGCCGTGGCGGCCTGGATCGCGTAACCCCCCATGTCGCCGCTGTAGGAGGGCCCGTAGTCCATCGCCATGATGTTGACGGCGGACACCTTGACGCCGTTCTTCTTGGCGTCGGCGACGAGGTCCACCCCGGGCTGGGTCAGGCCCTCCGGCATCACCGGCAGCGTGAAGGACACGTCGAGGCCGGGGTGGGAGGCCTGGAGCTTGGCGATGGCCTGGGCGCGACGGGCGTTGGCGGCGGTGTCCGGCAGCGCGGCGCCCTCGATGTCGAAGTCCACCTTGGTGAGCTTGTACGCGTCGATGACCTTGCCGTACGCGGCGGCGAGCTCATCGGCGCTCTTGCAGACGAGGCCGAGCTCGGAGCCGGAGGCGCCGCCGAAGGAGACCCGGGCGTCGCCGCCCTTGGCGCGCAGCGCGCCGATCCCTGCGGCCACCTTGTCGTTCGCCAGGTCGGTGACGCCGCCCCAGAGCGGGGTGCAGCCGCCGCCGGAGGTGATGAAGGCGAGGGTGAACTCCTTGACGCCGGTCTTCTCGGCGGTGCCGAGGATGTCGTACGCCGGGTAGAGCGAGGTGTCGACGTACGGCGCGAACCGGGCCCCGCTCGCGGTGCCGCCGCCTGCGGGCTTGCTCGGGGTGGGTATCGCGGTGGCGGGCTTCGACGGCTGGGCGGTGGGCTTGGTGCCGGCCGGCTGCGAGGGCTTGGGGGTGGGCTGTCCGGTGGGGCGGCCGCTGGGCTCGGGGGTGGCGCCGGTGTCGACGGAGCACTTCTCCTGGTTGATGAGACAACCCGTGGGGTCGCCTGCGGTGCCGCTCGTGGAGGTGGCGCTCGTGGAGGTGACGAAGCCGACGGTCACCGAGGCTCCGGGGGCGAGGCCTTCCTTGGCCCAGCTCGGGGGCTTGACGGTGACGTGCGAGCCCTTGACGCTCTGGTCGCCGTTCCAGAGGGAGGAGAGGGTGGTGCCGGCGGGGAGGTCGAACTCCAGGGTCCAGTCGGGGAGCGTCTTGCCGGAGTCGTTGGTGATGACGTACTGCCCGGTGTAACCACCGGTCCAGCTACTGGTCCTGGTGTACGCGGCGCCGACCGAGGCGGCCTGTGCGGTGCCGGTGAGCGCGAAGGCCGCGCCGCCGACGATCGCGGCGGCGACCACCGCGCCGATCGCCTTGGTCTTGGCGCTCGCCCTGCGCCGGTGCGTTCTGCTGCCCATGCCGTGCCTGCCTCTGCGTTGCGGGGGGGTGTTTCGGGGGTGCGGGGTGCACGCTAGCGGCGGGGGGTTGGACAAATTGCCCTTCCCGGGCGGGGGTTGGGGATCTTAGGGTGGGCTTAAGGATGCGATCGGAGCAGGTTAAGCCACTCCCACCCTGGCCCCGGGCGTTTGCCCACCCACCCGCCCGTGCAGCGGGTTGAAAGGTTCGGCCCCTGGGGCTCCGCCCCAGACCCCGACGCGTTCGCCCACCCACCGCCCGTGCAGCGGGTTGAACCAGCTGAGCCCCTGGGGCTCCGCCCCAGACCCCGTTCGCGCCTAAAGGGCGCTCGTCCTCAATCGCCGGACAGGCTGAGGTGCCGGCCAGCACCGAGTAGTTAGGGGCGCGGGGAACTGCGCGACCAGCCATCCACGGTCCGCAGACGAAAACGGGTTTCTTGGGGGCGCGGGGAACTGCGCAAAAGCCGCCACGGGCCGCAGGATCGAGGGGGTTTGGGGGCGCGGGGTACTGCGTACCCCGCGCCGAGGGGGGGCGTGGCTAGGCCGGGGTGGGGCGGCGGGGGCGGAGGCGGTGGCTTCGGCGGGGTGGGGTCGCGCGGCCGAGGCCGATCCAGAGGCGGACCTCCGTGCCGCCCAGCACCGAGTGCCCGATCCGAACGTCCCCGCCCGTCGACTCCGCGACCCGCCGCACGATGTCCAGGCCGAGCCCCGTGGACCCGGGACGCCCCCCGCTGTTGCCCCGCGCCAGCGCCGCCCGGGGGTCGGAGATGCCCGGCCCCGCGTCGGAGACGAGGACGATCACCGCGTCCTCCCCGTTGTGGACGTCCACCGAGAACGCCGTCCCCTCCGGCGTGTGCCGGAACACGTTGCCGAGCAGCGCGTCGAGCACGGCCACGAGGTCGGCCCGGGCCACCGGGATGCGGACCGGCCGGTCGACTCCGGCGAGCCGGACCTCGCGGCCCTGGTCCTCGGCGAGCGCCGACCAGAACTCCATCCGTTCCCGGATGACCTCGCAGGCGTCGCACCCCGCGCCCGGCCCTGCGGGCTGGGTCTTGGGCTTGGCCTCGCGCGCGGTGCGGATGATCGTGTCGACCTCGCGCTCCAGTTGCTCGACCGCCGCCCGGGTCTGGTCGGCCGCGGGGCCGTCCCCGAGGGAGGCCGTGTTGAGGCGGAGCACGGTCAGCGGCGTACGCAGCCGGTGCGAGAGGTCGGCCGCCAACTCCCGCTCATTGGCGAGGAGTTGGACGACCTGGTCGGCCATGGAGTTGAACGCGGCGGCCGCTCGGCGCAGTTCGGTCGGCCCCTCCTCGGGGACCCGGGCCCCGAGCTTGCCCTCGCCCAGGTCCTGTGCCGCGCCCGCGAGCCGCTGGGCCGGGCGGACCATGCGTACGCCCAGACGGTCGGCGACGGCCACGGAGCCGATGATCAGCCCGATGCCGACCCCCGCCAGGACCAGCCAGGCCGTCGCGACGCCGTTGGTGACCTCGGCCTCCGGCACGAAGACCTCGACGATCGCGATCTGGCCGGAGCTCAGCGCGGTCGGCTGGAGCAGGGTGGAGCCGCCCGAGACGTCGGAGATGGAGGCTTTGATGACCTTCCGGGTCGTGTCGAGGTCCTCGTCGGAGGCGCGTCGGCGTCCGATCTCCACCGGCGCGCTGCCCGGCACGGCCGGGTCCGCCGGGACGTGCACGGCCATCCGCCCCTCGGCGCCGGACTGGGTGGAGGCGACGGCCCGTTCCAGGGCGTCGCGGCCGGTGGTGATGGACAGGGTGGGGCCGATCGCGGCGGCCTGCCGCTCGGCGTTGGAGAACGCGCGGTCGCGGGCCATCTCCTTGATGACCAGGCCGAGCGGGACCGCGAAGGCGACCACGACCATGACGGTGACGGCCAGGCACACCTTGACCAGCGCCCACCTCATCGGGGTGGCTCCAGCTTCACGCCGACGCCGCGCAGGGTGTGCAGATAGCGCGGCTGGGCCGCGGTCTCCCCCAACTTCCGCCGCAGCCACGACAGATGGACGTCGATGGTCTGGTCGTCGCCGTACGACTGCTGCCACACCTCGGCCAGCAGCTCCCTGCGGGCGACGACCACGCCGGGCCGTCCGGCGAGGAAGGCGAGCAGGTCGAACTCGCGCCGGGTCAGGTCGAGCCGTACGCCGTCGAGTTCGGCCTGGCGGCGCAGCGGGTCGACGCGGAGCCCACCGACCTGGAGCACGCGCGAGGGCGGTTCCGCGTCGGCCGTGGCGCGCGCCCGGCGCAGTACGGCGGCCATCCGAGCGGAGAGGTGTTCCACGGAGAACGGTTTGGTGAGGTAGTCGTCGGCGCCGTCGTTGAGCAGCCGGACGATCTCGCTCTCGTCGTCCCGCGCGGTCGCGATGATCACGGGTACGTCGGTGATGCCGCGCAGCATCTTCAACGCCTCGGAGCCGTCCAGATCGGGAAGGCCGAGGTCCAGGATGACCACGTCGAACCGGAAATGGGCCACTTCGCGCAGCGCCTCAAGTGCCGTGCCGACGCTCCGTACCGTGTGGGAGGCCTCGGTGAGGTGGCGGATGAGGGCGGAGCGGACAAACTGGTCGTCCTCGACCACGAGCACACTTGCCATGGGCCGCACCGTACGCCATCCGGAGGACCACAGTCCCCCGAGGGAGTGGAGTCGGCGGCGGTGGGACACGGGTGGGGCGCGTGGTGCAGTATGGCCCGGATGCACAGAGGACTCGTACACGGTTTGGCGTGGTCGCTCGCTACCGGAGCGGCGGTGACGCTCTCCTGGTGGGGTGTCCACACGGTGATGGCCGGCACGGCGTACGACCCGCCCCGCGCCCTGCCGATCAGCGGTGACGCGCGCATCGAACAGGGCTCGCGGCCGGATGCCTCGTCCACACGGCGGCCCAGGGAGAGCCCGTCCCCGTCGTCGTCGGCTCCGGCGAAACCGACGAAGGGCACCGCCGCGAGCGACAAGCCGTCGAGCAGCAGCTCCTCGTCGCCCGGGTCGTCCGGCGCCCCCAAGTCGGCCTCGATGTCCGGCACTTCGGGCACTTCCGACGACTCGGCCGATTCCGGCGCGGTGCGGGGTTACAACGTCGCGGGCGGGCGAGTCGTCTTCGACCTCGGGGACAGCTCGGCCCAACTGGTCTCGGCGACGCCCGCCTCGGGCTGGCGGATGGAACGCTGGATCCAGACGCAGTGGATACGGGTCACCTTCACGCGCGGCAGCGAGACCGTCTCGGTGTTCTGCACGTGGAACGGCCATCCGCCCATGGTGGAGATCAACAACACCTGACCGCCCGGGCGGCCCGCCCGATGCTGGAGATCACAAACCCCCCGACCCGCCGCCTCATCGGAACGCCGAGGCGGGTGGGGCCGGTGAGGGCTTGGCGCTCGCGTCGCTCACCGCCACCGCCCCGCCGGTGAAGTCGGCGAGCTCGCGTCCGTGCTGGACGCGGCCGGGGTGCGGGTCGCTCGCGATCCGCCGGGTCAGCTCGGCGACCGGCAGCGCCGCCGCCGAGCACACCAGGACCGCGTTCCCGAACCGTTTGCCGCGCAGCACCGTGGGGTCGGCGGCGAGCGCGAGTTCGGGGAAGACCCCGGCGGCGGTGGCGATCTGGCCCCGCAGATGCGCGAGCGGCGGCCCGTCGGCGAGGTTCGCGGCGTACGTACCGCCCGGCTTCAGCACCCGCCGTACGTCCGTGAGGAATTCGGTGCTGGTGAGGTGGGCCGGGGTTCGGGCCCCGCTGAACACGTCCGCGATGACGAGGTCGGCCCAGGCGTCGGGGAGCTTGGCGAGCCCGGCGCGGGCGTCCCCGCCGCGTACCCGGATCCGCGCCCCGGGGTCCAGCGGCAGCTCACGGCGTACGAGCTGGACCAGCGCGGCGTCCAGCTCGACTATCTGCTGGGTGGAGCGGGGCCGGGTGGCCGCGATGTAGCGGGCCAGGGTGAAGGCGCCGCCGCCCAGGTGCAGGACGTTGAGGGCCTGGCCGGGCGGGGCGGCGAGGTCGATGACGTGGCCGAGGCGGCGCTGGTATTCGAAGGTGAGCCGGCCCGGGGCGTCGAGGTCCACGTGCGACTGGGGCGCCCCGTCGAGCAGCAGCGTCCACCCGCCGGAGCCGTCCCGGTCGGGTATGAGTTCGGCGAGGCCGCCGTCCACCGTCTCGACGACGGGCTCGGGCCCGCGTCGCCTGCTGCTCTTCGCCATCCGGCCATTATCGACCGGCCGGACGGGGGCCGCCTTCCCGGGTGGGAGCGGGTGGGCGGCCTTCGGCCCGCCCGGTGGAGCGGGTGCCGCCTTCCCGGGCGGGGTCCGCCTCAGCGACCTTGGGGGAGCCGGGTTCCGTCCGCCTGCCGGATTGCGTCGGCCTGCCGGGCCCGGGCCCCGTCCGCCCGCCGGGTTCCGTCCGCCCGCCGGACTCCGTCCGCCTGCCGGATTGCGTCGGCCTCTCTGATCCCGTCGGCCGCCTCGATCATTCGGGCCGCCTCACCGAGGGCCGCGCGCAGCAGGCCCGGGTCGGTGACCTCGGTGGTGTTCGGCGGCAGCAGCCAGCCCGATCCGGTGACGGGTGGCGCGACGGGCAGCCCCTCGATGCGCAGCCCGCGCCCGTTGGTCTCCGTACAGGCGCTGCCCGGCACGTCCCAGGCCGCCGCGGTACCCGGCGGAACCAGGAAGCCGAGGGTGTCGCAGGTTCCGTCGTGCAGCACGGGCCCGACGGCGGCGGGGGTTTCGCCGCGGCGGATGATGTCGACGGCCTCAAGTCCCTGCCGGGCGGGCACGGTCACCAGGTCGCAGGGCTCCTCGGGGGCGCACCCGGTGGCGGCCGGCGGGGCGCTCGCCTGCGCGGAGTGCGGGGTGCGGACGGCCGTCGTCCGCGTACCGGAGACGGTGAAGTCGATGGCGGTGTCGGTGTTCACGCAGTCCTCCACAAGGCAAGCCCGCCGCGTCGCTGCGGTGTCTGGCGCTCTCCACATGGTTCAACGCCCTTGCGCGTCAAGGGGAACGGCGGCACGCCGCCGCAAAGGATGGCAGTTCATGGCGGATCAGGGGTGAGATATCCCTTTTGTAGGCAAACACTGTGTGAACGCGCCATCACAGCCGGTACGTTTTTGCTCCGCCACACCCCGCCGGAGAGAGCTGTCCAGCCATGGCGCCGTCACCAGATCCCCAGGCAGGCCCCCGGGTGAACGCACGGACCCCGCGCCCCCCGGAGCGGCTCGCGCGCGAACCCAACGCCGCCTTCCGGCAGTTGAGGGGCGCCCGCTCGCCGGGCGAGTTCGCGGCCTCGGTCCGCCGGGCCGCCCGGGAGATCGGTGAACAGGTCGCCTGCGACGCGCGTTATATCGGGCGGGTGGAGAACGGCGAGATCCGCTGCCCGAACTATGCGTACGAAAGGGTCTTCCGGCACATGTTCCCGGGTTTGACCCTGGCCGACCTGGGGTTCTCGTCGAGGGAGACGGTACGCGGGCGAGGAGCGCGCCCCCTGTCCGCCGCACCCCCGCTCCCCTCTCTCTCTCCGCTCCACGTCGCCCCCCGCCCCGCCGAGTGCCCGCCCGACCCGTCCCCCGCCCCCTCGCACGATCCGTCCCCCGCCTTCTCGCACGATCCGTCCGACGACCACCACAACCCGTCCCATGACCACCAGAACCACGAGGAGAGCGACGTGCTGCGTCGCGCATTCATGACGGGCTCCACCGCCACGGTGGCGGCCGTCTCGCTGGGCCTCGGCCCGGTATCCGCCCATGCCGTCCAGCGCGTCGGCGAGGCCGAGGTGAGCGCCGTCGAGGAGGCGGTGCGCAGAATCAGGCTCCTGGACGACCGGCACGGCGCGGACGGCCTCTACCAGCGGGCCGCCCAGCCGCTGCGCACCGCCTACGCCCTGCTCGACGCGAGCGCGTCCCGGCGCTCCACGCAGGAGCGGCTGCACTCCGGCGCGGGTGAACTCGCCATCTCCGTAGGCTGGTTGGCGCACGACTCCGGCCGCTTCGGGGAGGCCCGCTCGCACTACGCGGAGGCGCTCGCCACGGCCCGGCTCGCCGGGGACCCCGCCCTTGAGGCGCACGCGTTCTGCAACATGTCCTTCCTGGCCAGGGACATGGGCCGGCCGCGCGAGGCGATGCGGGCGGCGCAGGCCGGCGAACGCGCGGCCCGGACGCTCGGCTCCTCGCGCCTGCTGTCCCTGCTCGCGCTGCGCGAGGCCGGCGGCTGGGCGGGGCTCGGCGACCGTTCGGCCTGCGAGGAGTCGCTCTCGCGGGCGCACTCCCACTTCGCACGGGGCGCCTCGGGCGCCGACCCCGAGTGGATGAGCTTCTTCGTCGAGGCCGAGCTGGAGATGCTCCAGGCGCAGTGCTTCTCCGCGCTCGGCGACTGGGCCCGGGCGGCCCGGCATGCGCGGCGGGCGGCGGCGGTGCAGGATCCGCACTTCGCGCGGAACCTGGCGCTGTACCGGGCCGAGCTCGCGGACGATCTCGCGCGGGCGGGGGCGCCGGCGGAGTCCGCGGCGGTGGGGCAGCAGGTGCTGGACCTTTTGAACCAGGTCCAGTCCACTCGCATCCAGGCGATGCTGGCGGACACGTCGCGGATTTTGGCGCCGCATCGGGCTTCGCCGGAGGTGGCGGCGTTCTTGGAGCGGCGCGGCTCGGTAGCGGTGTAACCGCCCCCTCCCCCAGCCCCTCCGGGCTTCGAAACCCCCTCCGCAGCACCACCCATGCCCTTTTGCGCAGTTCCCCGCGCCCCTAACCCCGCCTTCGTCCGCGGGCCGTGGTCGCTTGTCGCGCAGTTCCCCGCGCCCCCAAGAAAACCCGTTTTCGGCTGCGGGCCGTGCGTGGCTGGTCGCGCAGTTCCCCGCGCCCCTAAACCCTCTCGGTCCTGCGGGCCGTGGTCGCTTCTTGCGCAGTTCCTCGCGCCCCTTCAAACCCGTCTTCGGGCTGCGGGCCGTGCGTGGCTGGGCGCGCAGTTCCCCGCGCCCCTAACTGCTCGGTGCGGGCCAGCATCGGCCACCTCAGCCCGTCATGGGGGTCCCCCCTGGCCCTTAAGGCCTTGGGGGAGATTGAGGACGAGCGCCGTTCAGGCGCGAACGGGGTCTGGGGCGGAGCCCCAGGGGCCCGGGCCATCCAACCCCCTGCACGGGCGGGTGGGTGGGCAAACGGGGTCGGGGCCAGCCAATCCCCCGCACGGGCGGGTGGGTGGGCAAGCGGGGCCGGGGCTGAGCCACGGGGGCTCAGCGTTCGAGGTGGCCCGTGTCGTTCCACCGCTCAACCGCCGGCTCCCCATACGCCCACCCCAGCACCGACAGCGACGTCGGATCAAGCCGGATGCGCGCAGCGAACGCAACCTCCTCGCCCAGCCACCGCGCCGCGATCACCCGCAGAATGTGCCCGTGGGCGAAGACCAGCACGTCCCGCCCCGCAGACCGCGCCCACGCCACCACCTCGTCCGCCCGCGCCGCGACCTCCGCAAGGGTCTCCCCGTCCGGCACCCCGTCCCGCCAGATGAACCAGCCGGGCTGCCGCGCCTGGATCTCGGGCGGCGCCATGCCCTCGTACGCGCCGTAGTCGTACTCCATGAGCGCGTCCCACGGCTCGGCCCGCTCCCCGAACCCGGCGAGCTCGCACGTCTCGGAAGCCCGGACGAGGGGGCTGGTGCGGACCTCCACGCCGGGCAGCCCGCCCCAGGGTTCGCGGTGCAGCCGCTCCCCGAGCAGCTTCGCTCCGCGCCGGCCCTCCTCCAGGAGGGGGATGTCGGTGCGGCCGGTGTGCTTGCCCGCGAGCGACCACTCGGTCTGCCCGTGCCGGGCCAGCAGGATGCGCGGTGCGGCGGCTGCCATGGGTGCTCTCTCCCGATTCCGTACGAAATGTTCCATAAGCATCTTCTCGCAGCCCTGACGCACCCCAGACGCAACCAGTGGCCTGATCTGCGCGTCTGACCCGAACACCGGGGTGCTGCGCGAAGGCGATCATTTACACCGTACGGTTGAACGCACGTCTAAAACCCGGAGGCCCCCCGTGGGCAGCCCGAGGATCAGTTGGGGGAACCTGCCGGATGCAGCCGCCGCAGCACGCCACGCGACCGCGCTGGTGGACCGAACTGCCGTTGATCGCGCTCGTGTACGCGGTGTACTCGCTGGGACGGTTGATCGTACGGGGCGACGAGGCGAGGGCCGTCGAGCACGGGCTGTCCATCCTGCGCCTCGAGAAGGCGTTCCACCTCAACGCCGAGCACCCGCTGAACCGGCTGTTCACGCACACCCCGGCGCTCGGCATACCCGCCGACTTCGTGTACGCCTCGCTGCACTACCTGATCACCCCGGCCGTCCTGATCTGGCTGTTCCGCCGCCGCCCCACCCAGTACCGGGCCGCCCGCGGCTGGCTGATGACGTCCACCCTGCTCGGCCTGATCGGCTTCACGTTCCTGCCGACCTGCCCGCCCCGGCTGCTTCCCGCAGTGCAGGGCTTCACCGACACGATGGCCCAATACGGCTCGTACGGCTGGTGGGGCGGCGAGGCCAGCGCCCCGCGGGGGCTCGGCGGCATGACCAACCAGTTCGCCGCGATGCCCAGCCTGCACGTGGGCTGGGCCCTGTGGTGCGGGGTGATGCTGTGGCGCTTCGGCGGCAGCCGACTGACCCGGATCCTCGCCGTCGCGTACCCGCTGACCATCACGTTCGTAGTGATGGGAACGGCCAACCACTATCTGCTGGACGCGGTCGCGGGCGCCGCCGTGATGGGTCTCGGCCTGCTGCTCTCGCGTCCCCTGCTGCGGTTCGCGGAGCGCGTACGGACCCGTTTCACACCCGCCTCTCGGGCCACCGGCGCCCCGATTGTCAGTGCCGGATGCGAGACTTCGGCGGGTGAGCGAATCCCTGGGCAGCGGACCTCGTCCGACACCCGATCGGACACCCGAGCAGAAGCCGGCGACAGCGCTGCGTCGACGGCTCGCTGAACTGCGCGGCCCGGCCGTCCCGGCCCGGCCGCTGGACGCGCGGGCGCTGGCGGCCCTCGCCGCCAACCCGGGCTGCCGCAGACGGGCGCTGCTCGACGGCGCGGGGGTGGACAAGGGCGCGCTCGCCGAGGCGATCGGCTCTCCGTCGGCCGCCTTCGGCCAGTCCCAGTTCGCGTTCATGCGCGGCAACGCCTTCGAGGCGAAAGTGAAGGGGGACGGCGGCGCCGAACTGCTCCGGCTGCTGCACGAGCGGATGGGCGCGGGCGCCGAGCCGCCCCGGGACGCCTCCTCCCCCGACCTCGCGGCGGCCGGCCCCGAGGGCCGCGCGGCCCGCACCTCGCTCGCGCTGCGCGAGGCGACCGCGGCCGGGGCCTGGGCGTTGCTCGACCATCCGATGCTGGCCCTGGAGGTGGCGGGCTCCCCCGCCTATCTGGAGCCGGACGCGGTGGTGGTCCACCCCGACGGCCGCTGGACGGTCGTCGAGATCAAGTCCTTCCCGATGATCGACGCGGCCGCCGACCCGTCGAAGGTGGGCGCGGCCGCCCGCCAGTCCGCGGTGTACGTGCTGGCTCTCGAGCGGGTCGCGGCGCTGGTCGAGGGTGCCGCGGTGGACCACTCGGTGCTGCTGGTCTGCCCCAAGGACTTCTCCAACCTGCCGACCGCCTCGGTGATCGACGTACGCAAGCAACTCTCGGTCACCCGGCGCCAGTTGACGCGTCTCGCCCGGATCGAGGAGATCGCGGACGCCCTGCCGCCGGGCACCACGTTCGACCTCGACGGCCAGTCCGGCGCCGCGCTCGCCACGGCGGTCGAGGCGGTCCCTGCGGTGTACGCGCCGGAGTGCCTGGCCGCCTGCGAGCTGGCCTTCCACTGCCGTCGGCGCGCCCGCCAACAAGACGCCGTGGCCGCGCTCGGCCGCTCGCTGCGCGGTGAGCTCGGCTCCCTGACGACGATCGGCGAGGTCCTGTCGGCGGCCCGCGGCGAGTCGGGCGACCCCGTCGACCCGACGGTGGCCGCGGTACGCCGCGCGGCCGCCCTCCGCGCGGAGGCGCTCGCCGGCCCACCCGGGACGAACGTCTGCGCCCCGCGCACGCCCACCGGCACCGGCACCGGCACCGACCCGGACTCCCCCAGTACGGACGCGGGCCCCACCGCGGCCCGCGCGGATGGCGCCGCCGCGCGTACGGAGGCGGGCCTCCCATGTCGTTGATCTCCACGCTGGCCCGTCTGGAGGCCGTCGAGTCCGGGCGGGCGCAGCCCCTGACCACCGTGCGCCACCGGCATCTGAGCGAGCGGCCCCTCGTGTTCGTGCCGCTCACCACGGCGGGCGAGGCCGGGGCGCCGCTCGGCGCGCTCGTCGGCACCGATCGCGCCGATCCGACGCTGCTCGTGGTCCCCCAGCCCCGCGACCGCGATCTGCGCTTCACCTTCCTGGCCGACCTCGCCGAGGCCGTCCTGCCGTACCTGGAGGCGTACGCCGACGATGTCGAGCCGGCCGAGCGTTCCGAGACGGATCCGGAGACCGGCAAGAAGACCAAGGTCGAGGTCGAACTGTGCGCGGACGCGCCGCAGTTGATCGTCCCCGGCCGGGCCGGCGTCGACTTCGTACGGCTGCTCGGCCGCTCCATGCGGTTTCGCCGCACCGCCGAACAGGACCCGGACGCGCCCTATCCCGCGCCGCCCCGCGTTCCCCTGCTCGGCCGCTGGTTCACGCACTACGCCGAGCGCGCCCGCACCCCCGGCTCCGCGCTGCTGCTCGCCGCGACCGACCTGCTGGGCCGGCACTGGGCGACCGGCCAGTCCAGCCTGGAGGACCAGCACCTGGGCGCCCTGCTCGCCTGGATCGACCCGCCCGAGGGCGAGTCGGGGGCCGAGGCCGCGCTGCGGGCCGAGCTGGCGCGCGGCGCGGACGGCCAGTTGCTGTGCCCGCCGGCCGGCCCGGCCACCGACCCGGCGTTCGACAACCGGCTGCTCGCCCCGGCCGTGGAGCGCTACGACCGGGCCCGCCAGGCGCTCCAGGCGGCCGAGGACGGCCTGCTGGCCGACGAGCACCTGGGTCGACTGACCGTTGCGGAACGGGAGATCCGGCGCCTGCTGGCCGCCCAGCTCATGCCCACCTGGTCGGCGGTGTGGCACGCCCTGGACCTGTTGCGGGAGCTCCCCGAGGGCGAGCGGGCGGCCGCCCGCTGGACCAGCGACCGCTGGTCGTTCACCGGCCACCGGGACCGGATCGCCGCGGGCGAGCCGCCCCAGCCGCGCCGCGACGACGCGGTGACCGCCGCCACCAAGCTGCTGCGCCGCGAGCGCGCGCAGGCCGAACTCGAAGCGGGCGAGGCCCTCGACGACCCGCTGGTGATGGCGGGCCGGCGGCTGGCGGGCGAGGCGTTCGCGGGCGAGGTCGTCGAGGTGACCCCGGCGTGGTCGGAGTCCAAACGCCCGAGCCCCCGCCCCCTGCTCACCCTGCGCACCGACGACGCACCGCACCTCGCCGAGGGCGCCAAGGTCTACCGGACGCTCGACGGCAAGCCGCAGAAGGCCGAGTTCGTGGCGTACGAGCCGGGCGGCGCCGTGGTGCTGCGCGTCCTGGACAAGATGGGGCGCGCCAAGGAACCCGCGCCCGGCTCCGTCCCCGGCAAGGGCGACCGGATCTGCTGGACCCTGTTCGAGCACGAGCAGCGCGGCGCCCCCAAGCTGCCCGACCCGGAAGCCACCCCCTGGACCCATGGCGGGCCGCCCGGTTCCGCCACCGCCGAGCGCCCCGATCCGCCGACCTCCGAGGACCTTCTGTGACCGCCTTCGACCCGGCGGCGGCAGCGGCCGCGGCGACCGACGCGATCCTCGCCGACACCCTGCACGGCTCGGCGCGCGGCATCGTCGTGGACTCGCCGCCGGGCGCCGGCAAGTCCACGCTCGTGGTGCGCGCCGCGCTCGAACTGGCCGCCGCGGGGCGCCCGTTGATGGTGGTGGCCCAGACCAACGCCCAGGTGGACGACCTGGTGGTACGCCTCGCGGAGAAGGCCCCCGACCTGCCGGTCGGCCGGCTGCACAGCAGTGACAGCGACCCGTACGACAAGGCTCTGGACGCGCTCGACAACGTACGCAAGTCGTCGAAGGCGGGTGACCTCGCGGGGCTCTCCGTGGTGATCTCGACGGCGGCGAAGTGGGCGCATGTGAAGGACGTCGAGCCGTGGCGGCACGCGATCGTGGACGAGGCGTACCAGATGCGCTCGGACGCGCTCCTCGCGGTGGCCGGCCTCTTCGAGCGGGCCCTGTTCGTGGGCGACCCGGGGCAGCTCGACCCCTTCGCGATCGCGGACGCCGATCAGTGGGCGGGGCTGTCCTACGACCCGTCGGCGAGCGCCGTCACGACGCTGCTCGCCCACAATCCGGAGCTGCCGCAGCACCGGCTGCCCGTGTCGTGGCGGCTGCCGGCGTCGGCGGCACCGCTGGTGTCGGCCGCGTTCTATCCGTTCACGCCGTTCCGCAGCGGCACCGGCCCCGAGGACCGGCGGCTGTCGTTCGGCGTCGCCTCGGACGGCTCGGCGCCGGACCGGGCGCTGGACGAGGCGGCCACGTCGGGCTGGGCCCTGCTGGAACTGCCGGCCCGGCACACCCCGCGCACCGACCCGGAGGCGATCGGCGCACTCGCCCAGGTCGTACGCCGGCTCCTGGACCGGGGCGGGGTGGCGACCAGCGAGCGCTCGCCGGAGCCGGCCCCGCTCACCGCGGACCGGATCGCGGTCGGCACCGCCCACCGCGACCAGGCCGCCGCGATCCGGGTGGCGCTCGCGGAGCTGGGGGTGACGGGGGTGGCGGTCGACACCGCGAACCGGCTCCAGGGCAGGGAGTTCGACGTGACGGTCGTGCTGCACCCCCTGTCGGGCCGCCCGGACGCGACCGCCTTCCACCTGGAGACGGGCCGCCTGTGCGTACTGACCTCGCGCCACCGGCACGCGTGCGTGGTGGTGTGCCGCGCGGGCGTGAGCGACCTCCTGGACGAACACCCCTCGACGGAGCCGGTCCAACTGGGCGTGACGGTGAAATTTCCGGACGGGTGGGAGGCGATGATGGCGACGTGGGACCACCTCTCCCACCACCGCGTGGCATGGACGCCCTGACCGCCGGACGGAGTCCGGCACGCCGCCACAGGCGGCCGACGGACGCAGCCCCGGCAGCCCGTCGAAGGCCCCCTTGCGCCGGGGCGGGACAATGGACGGTGGCCGGGGCGCCCTGACCCTGAGCGTCGACCTGCCCCTGGGAGGACAGACATGGCGGAGCACGAGCGGAACGAGGAGCGGCAGCGGCTGAGGCCGGCGCCGCTGCTCTTCGAGCCTTCCGAGGCCACCGCCGACCCGGAGCACTTCTTCGACCTGGAGTCCATAGAAGATCCCCGGGCGCTCCTGAGCCGTTCCACCGAGCTGGCCCTCGCGTTCCGGGCCGCGGCGGACCGGGCCGTCGAGTTCCAGGCGATCGCGGCGGCCCAGCTCGCCGACCCCCGCCGCTTCGACCGGCTGACCCCCGCCGACGTGGCGGAGCGGGCCCAGTGGACCGAGGACTACGCGAAGAAGATGATCGAGTTCGGCCGTGATCTGATGCGCTCGGGCGACATTCCCTGAGGCTCCGGGCGCGCCCCGGGCGAGCCGGTCCCGGTCCAGCGGGACCACGGGCAGCCGCCCCGGCCCCCTGGCATATGCCGGGGCGGAATGCCGGGGCGCAAGATACGCCCTCCCGCCCCGCCCTGTCCCGGTTTTTGCCAAGCCGCCGGGGCGGAACGTGGCCGCCCGGTAGACGTAGAGCATGAGCAGTGACAACGGCAGGGGAAGCGGCGTTCGGGAGACGGCCGGCGGTGGTGGGCCACTGACCGCGGTCGGCGGGCGCGGCGGGCCGACCGAGGGCGGCCGCGCGGCCGGCGCGGGCGATGTCCGGCGCCACGCGGCCGGTACGGACGTCGTCCCGCCCCGCGCGCCCGGCGTTGGCGTCCGCGGCGGACCCGTCAGGGGTGGGGACGACCTCGACGTCCTGCGGCTCCTGCGGGACGAGGGCGGCCATCAGGCCGGCGAGGTGACCGCGGCGGGCGCCGCCTGGCTGTCGTCGGCGGCCAGCCACCCGCGCAGCACTCTCGCCCTGTGGGAGGGCCGCCCGACCGCCCCCGGGGTGCTGCCCTGCGGCACGGTCTTCGACGTGGTGAACGTGCCGTCGATCTTCGGGCGCCGGATGCTCGACCGGCTGTGGGCCGAGGGGCCCGGGTCGGGCCCGGTAGCGATCCACCGCGGGCGCATGCTCCTGTTCGCCGCTCCCGGCACCGCGCAGCGCCTGCCCTCGCTCCTGGAGTGGGAGGAGTGGCACGGCAGCGACGTCCCCGTCCCGCCGCTGCTGTGTCACGGCGCGGGGGACGCGGTCACCGTGCCGGCCCTGGTCCGCCCGGACCGCGAGAACCTGGGCGCGGCCCGCTGGCTGGTGGCCCCCGACACCCGCCGCCCGTGGCTGCCGGGGCCCGACGTCCTGCTGTGGGCCTGCGTCCGGGCCGCCAGGAACGAGGCCACGGACCCTCCCCGGATATCGATTTTTCCTCGCGCGGATCAGGGTGCTAATGTCTACGACGTCAGCAGGCGCCGCTAGCTCAGTTGGTTAGAGCAGCTGACTCTTAATCAGCGGGTCCGGGGTTCGAGTCCCTGGCGGCGCACCGACGGAAGAAGCCCCTCGCGCGAGCGGGGGGCTTCTTCGTGTCCCGGTCGGGGCGGTGACGGCGGGCTCTCAGTAGGAGACCTTGACCGTCCAGGCGCCCGATTTGGTCCGTCCCTCGGCCTCGATGCGGATGCCCTCGCCGGGCACGGTGAACGTCTCGCCGAGCGCGATCGGGGCGTCCGCGAGCGCCGGGTGGACCGACCTCTCCCAGCACGCCTCGGTGTCGGGGTGCGCGTCGAGCACCTCGACCGGGCCCCCGCCGGACGCCGACCCGCTGCGGACCCGGTAGACGAGCAGCCCCTGGCTGCAACTGGCCCGGTCCAGGCCACCCGAGTCCCGCACCTCGATGGCGATCGCCCGGTCCTCGCCGGTACGGAGCACCGCGAGGCGCTTGCCGGTGAGGCCCGCCGTGGCGAGGGAGGCGGACAGCGGTTCCAGGGTGAACCGGCTGGTGCCGTCGCCCGTCACACAGGTGACCTCCTGCCGGTCCAGCCAGCCCAGCTTCCACTTCTGCCAGCCGAACAGGTCGGGTGCCGTGCCGAACTGGCTGCCCATGACGTCCCAGTCGCCGACGTAGGTGTCCCAGTCGCCGTTCTTGCCGTCCTGCGGCCGGTGGTAGAGGTCGGGCAGGTCGAAGACGTGCCCGGTCTCGTGTGCCAGCACGTTGCGGTCCGGCGGGTGGTGCTCGAAGACGGTCACCACCCGGTTGATGTCCCGGCCGTCCGCGCGGACGGGCCGGTCGAAGTTCACGACCTTCGTGGCGTCGGAGTCGACGCCGGGCGCGTCCGGGTCGGCGACCAGATAGACGATGTCGAACGTCGAGAAGTCGACCGTGGCGTCGGCGGCCCGGATCGCGTCCGTCAGATAGCGCGTGCGCTGCCCGGGGTCCCAGTCACGCTGTATGCGGTACGAGGTCGACGCGGCCGGCATCCGCACCCAGTGCCGCTGCGGCTGGGCGTTGAGGCGGAACTTCCCGTACGAGGCCTGGTCGAAGAAGCGGCTGGTGGCGGGGAAGTAGTCGGCGACCAGGTCGTCGGGGGTGACGGCCGGCTTCGAGTCCGGGAAGGAGAGGAAGACCATGCCCGCGTTGAGGGTGCGCACGGGGCGCGGGTAGGCCGGGTTCCAGGTGTCGACGCCGAGCGAGTGGTGGGCGTCGGTCCTGGGCAGGGCGCACGGCACCGCCGAGTTCGCCGCGACGGCCGGTCCGGACACCAGCGAGATGGCGGCGAGCGCCGCGAGGGAGGTGAGCGCCGCCACGGCACCGCGCAGCCGGGCGCGCTCCACTCCCCCGGGTGTCTGCTGACGCTGCACATCGACCTCCGGGGACGGGATGCGGGACATCCCACCCACTTTGTGCAGGTTTCGACCGATACGCCCTGTTTCCCTGCCCCGGAAGGGTGAGAGGGCCGACACCCCGATGACTTACGCAAAGTCACGACCGATCACCGGCGGCCCGATCCCGGCCACACCCGCGCAGAAACGATCGGTCAACGATCGACACGGGACTCCAGGTGCGCTTGATCACGACGACGAAGCTGGATCGCGCATTGCGCCAGCCTCTATGATCGGCACACTTTCCAGCGTGGATCCGGCCTCACCGGGCCGTCGTCCACCCCGGCCGAAGACCCCGAAACACTCCGTACTACCTCTGCACAACTTCGATGCACTGCGGGAGCCAGCGGTGAGCGGAACCTCCGAAGGACCGGGCCAAGGGCCCGGGACCATCCGGCCGCCCGTCACAGAGCGTCATACGGACCGGATCGCGGGCGCCCTGGCGGACCGCCCCCCGGAACGTGCCGGAAACCCCCTGACCGAGCACCCCCCGAAGCAGGACGACCCCGCGCCGGACGCCAGTAGGCGCGCCGGCGCTCGAAACACGCGGCCCGCCGAACTCCTCGGCGATCAGCAGGCCGAGCGGCACGTGCCCTCCCCTTCCGAACTGCGCGACTACCGGGCCGCGTTCAACGCCGCCCACCTCGCGATGGCCGTCGTCGACCGCGAGGGCACCGTCGTCGCCGCCAACGACGCGCTCGCCGAACTCCTGGGCACCGACCCGGACGCGCTGTGCGAGCAGGACGCAGCCGACCTCGTCGACCTCGCCGCCGACAACCGCGCCTGGCACGCCTACCGCGAAGTGCTGCGCGGCGCCCGCACCCGGTTCCGCTGCACCCGCCGCCTCAAGCACCCCGACGGGCGCTCGCTGTGGGCGGAGGTGACCGTCGCACCCGTACCGGACAGTTCCACCGTGCTGCTGTCGATCGGGGACATCAGCGACCGGCGCGAACTCCAGGCCCGCCTTCGCCACCTCCAGATGCACGACCCGGTGACCCGGCTGCCCAACCGCACCCTGTTCTTCGAACGGCTCACCTCCGCCCTCGAAGCGTCCGCGTACGACGACGGCGGCACCGGCCGCATCGGGATCTGCTACCTCGACCTCGACGGGTTCAAGGCGGTCAACGACACGCTCGGCCACCGGGTCGGCGACCGGCTGCTCAGCGCGGTCGCGGCCCGCCTCACCGAGTGCGCCGACCAGTCCGGGTATGCGCGCGGCGGCCATCTGGTGGCGCGGCTCGGCGGAGACGAATTCGCCGTACTCGTCGAGGACTCGACGGGTACGGAGCAACTGGCCGAGCTGGCCCGCTCGGTCCTGGACGCGCTCCAGCAGCCCTTCGACCTCGCGGGCCAGCGCCTGTCGGTGTCGGCCTCGATCGGGGTGGTGGAGCGGGCCAGCGCCGGCACCACGGCGACCGGTCTGATGCAAGCCGCCGACACCACGCTGTACTGGGCGAAGGCCGACGGCAAGGCCCGCTGGACCCTCTTCGACCCCGAGCGCAACGCCCACCGCATGACCCGCCAGGCGCTGTCCTCGACGCTGCGACCGGCCGTGGAGCGGGGCGAGTTCACGCTGGAGTACCAGCCGTTGGTGGGAATGGCCGACGGGGTCGTGCACGGCGTCGAGGCGCTGGTCCGCTGGAACCACCCGCAATTCGGGACGCTTCCGCCGAATCGGTTCATCGGAATTGCTGAAGAAGACGGCTCGGTGGTGCAGCTCGGCCGCTGGGTGCTGCGCACCGCCTGTCGGCAGGCCCGCCGCTGGCAGCTCGCGCATCCCGATGCGCCGCCGGTCTTCGTCAGCGTCAACGTCGCGGTGCGCCAGGTGTGGGACTCCGATCTGGTGGCGGACGTGGCGGAGATCCTCGCGGAGACCCAACTCGCGCCGCATCTGCTCCAGTTGGAGCTCACCGAGTCCGCGGTGATGGGCTCGGCGGGCCGCCCCCTCCAGGCCCTTCAGGCCCTCTCCGACATGGGCGTGCACATCGCCATCGACGACTTCGGGACCGGCTACTCCAACCTCGCCTATCTGAGCCGGCTGCCCGTCTCCGTCCTCAAGCTCGACGGGTCCTTCGTGCGCGGCTTCCAGTACGACGAGGGCGGCGCCCACCCCAACCCGGCCGACGAGACCATCGTCGAGGCGCTGGTCCAGCTCGCCCACCGGCTCGGGCTCACCGTCACCGCCGAGTGCGTGGAGAGCGCCGAACAGGCGGCCCGGCTCGCCCGGATCGGCTGCGACACCGGGCAGGGCTGGTTCTACTCGCGGGCGGTCACCCCCGACCGGATCGCCAAGATGATCGCGCTCAGCCCACAGAAGGCCAGCCCACAGAAGGCCAGCCCACAGAAGGCCGGCCCGCAGAAGGCCAGCCCGCAGAAGGTCTGAGGCCTCGGCGACGTACGGCCGCCCCGCTCCTCCACAGGGTGAGGAGCGGGGCGGCCGCGTGTGCGGGGGCGGATCGGGTCAGCAGGCGCCGAGGTCCTGCCAGACGCCCCACTGTCCGGTGGTGCCGGGCTGCTCGCCCTTGGTCCACCACTGGGCCTTCCAGGTGTGACCGCCGTAGGAGACCTGGTTGCCGCCGGTGTAGGTGGCGGCGCTGTCCCAGGCCGCGGCGGCGCAGCCACCGGGGGTCGGGGACGGGCTGGTGGGCGCGGTCGGGGTCGGCGACGGGGAGGTGGGGGCCGTCGGCGTCGGGTCCGGCGTCGAGGACGGCGAGGAGCCGACCGCGTCGGAGATCTGGCCGAGCAGGGTCGCCTTGTCGTCCAGGCCGAGCAGGCTGTACATCATCGCGCCGGCCAGGCCCCGCTGGTGGCCGTAGTCCGCGCGGGCCTGGATGGACTGCTTGTCGAGGCCGGTGAAGAACTCGCCGTCCTTGTAGAAGTACGAGGCCTTCGCGTCGGCGTCCCAGAAGGTGGTCGCCGGGTTGTCGACGATGCCGCCGAGCTCCTTGTAGAGCGCGGTGCCCGCGACCTGGCTGGTGGGACGGGCGCCCGACGGTCCGGTCGCGCTCTGCCCGAGGCCGTTGTTGGTCGCCGGGACGCCCTTCCAGCCGCGGTAGTAGAACTCGTACCCCAGCGTGATCTTGTTGGCCGGGAAGCCGCCCGCTATGCCGTAGGCGGGGTTGCCGTCGATCCAGGAGTCGATCGCGTTGGAGATCGAGTACTTCTGGGTGCCGGGCTTGATCACGTCGGTGGGGTCATTGGCCGGTGACACCAGCGGGGACTGGTGGTAGGCCGGTCCCGTCGCGTTCCAGGCGCCGTGCATGTCGTAGGTCATGATGTTCGCGTAGTCGAGGTACGCGCCGATCTTGTCCGTCTCGATGTTCTTGATCTTGTCCTGGCCCGCCGGCAGCGCCGCCGTCAGGAGGTAGTGCTTGCCGCCGTGCGCGGTTCCGTACGCGTCGAGCTGCTTGCGGAACTCGGCGAGCAGGGCGGTGTAGTTGGCCTTGTCCTCGGCGCCGTAGTGGTTGCCGAGGTGGCCGTCGGGCGAGCCCGGGTACTCCCAGTCGATGTCGACGCCGTCGAAGATCCCGGCCGCCGCGCCCGCGCCGCCGTACCCGCCGTCGACGGGCAGGTTGCCGGCGATGTACTGGTCGATGCAGGAGGAGACGAGCTTCTTGCGGCTGGCGTCGGTGAGCGCCGCGTCGTGGAAGTACTTGGAGTACGTCCAGCCGCCGATCGAGATGTTGATCTTCAGCTTGGGGTACTTCGCCTTCAGCTGCTTGAACTGGTTGAAGACGCCCACGATCGGCTGGTTCCAGGTGTCGGCGACGCCGCTGACGCTGTCGGCGGCACCGAAGGACTTCTGGTAGTCGGCGAACGAATCGCCCGCCCCGTCACCGGCGTTGGCGTTGTTGTCGTCGCCCGCCGCCTTGTTCGCCTCGAAACAGGTGAGATTGGTGGGGTGGATGTTGCCGAACGAGTAGTTGATGACGTCCAGTTTGCCCGCGATGCCCCGGGTGTCGAGGTGCTTGGGGTAGAAGGCGTTCCCGTACACGCTCCACTGGTCGTAGTACGCGATCTTCACGCCCCCGGTCGAGGGTGCGGCGGCGCTCCGGGCGGCGTCGGCGGCGGACGCGGACGCGGTGCCGAGGCCCGCGAATGCGGCCAAGGCGCCTGCGGCGAGCGCGGCGGTGCTCAGGGCGGCGACAAGGGGTCTGCGGCGGTGCAAGACGGCCTCCGGGGGGGGTGGGGCGCATGGGGGTGCGGGGATGGGCGGTTGGAGAAGTGATAGCGACCGTGTGCTGGCCGCGTCAATGGTCTGAACCAAATTGAGGACTAGACCAATCAGCCAACAAACGCGCCTGTCAGCCCCCCACCGCCCGCCCCTGCGGGCCGCCGCCGCCCTATACCACCCCCAACCTTTCACCTCCCCCACCCCGCCCGAGGGGGCCCCTTCGGGCGGGGGCAGCCCCAACCCCGCCAGGGGCACCTACGGCAGGGGGCAGCCCCAACCCCCTTAGGGGCGCGGGGAACTGCGCGAACGGCCGACGGCGGCGTTCAGACGAACCCGAAACAGGCGGGAGCGAACCCGCAGACCGTGCGGGGCTGGTCGCGCAGTTCCTCGCGCCCCTAAGGGGGTTGGCAGAGTCGAGCCCCCCTAGACCGCCGGAGGCATGTCGTAGGCGTTGGCGATCAGGTCGTAGGAGCGGACCCTCGCCTCGGGGCCATGCGCATTCGCCGTGAGCATCAACTCATCCGCCCCCGTCCGCTTCTGGAGCCCGTCCAGACCCGCCCGCACCTCATCCGCCGTCCCGGAAATCACGTTGGACAGCCAGCTGTCGACGAACTCCCGCTCCAGCGCGCTGAATTGGTACGACTCGGCCTCCTCAGGCGTGGGGACCAGCCCGGGCCGCCCCGTGCGCAGCCGGACCATCGACAGCGCGTTGGTGAGCGTCTGGCGCCTCGCCTCGCGCTCGTCGTCCGCGGCCAGCGCCGAGACCCCGATCACCGCGTACGGCGCGTCCAGAAGCTCCGAGGGCCGGAACGAATCCCGGTAGAGGTCCAGCGCCGGAACCGTGTTCGCCGCCGAGAAGTGGTGGGCGAAGGCGAAGGGAAGCCCGAGCGTGCCGGCCAGGCGGGCGCTGAAGCCGGAGGAGCCGAGCAGCCAGATCGGGGGGCGGGCGGCGGGGCCCTGCACGGGACCCGGCACCGCGTGGATCCGGGCGTAGGGGTGCCCGTCGGGGAAGTCGTCGTCGAGGAACCGGGTCAGCTCGGCGAGCTGCTGCGGGAAGTCCTCGGCGCCCTCGTTCAGCCGGTCCGTGCGGCGCAGCGCCGCGGCCGTCGCCCCGTCGGTGCCGGGCGCCCGCCCGAGCCCGAGGTCGATGCGGCCCGGCGCCATCGCCTCCAGCGTGCCGAACTGCTCGGCGATCACCAGCGGCGCGTGGTTCGGCAGCATCACGCCGCCCGAGCCGAGCCGGATGCGCGAGGTGTGGGCGGCGAGGTGGGCGAGGATCACGGCCGGCGCGGACGAGGCGACGCCCGGCATGGAGTGGTGCTCGGCGACCCAGTGCCGGTGGAAGCCGCGCCGCTCGGCGAGCTTCGCGATCTCCACGCTGGTGCGCAGGGCACGGTTCGCGGTGTAGCCGTTGCCCACCGTGACCAGGTCGAGCACGGACAGGGGTACGGGTGCGGTTCCGGCCGCCGTCCCTCGAATCGCATTCACATCCACCGGTCCGCGCCTCCAGTTCGTCTCGTCGGGTTCGTCCCGTCGGGTTCGTCCCGTCCACGCGCGGTGCGCCTGTGCGCCGTGCGCGGAATGCTGTCCACCACCAAACAGGAGGCACTCTCCGTTTTATTCCGGGACGGGACCTCCCCAGGGCCGGCAGCCGCCCCCCGCGGCAAACCCGGCGGCACCCGGCCATGTGAGCGGACGCCCGCATGGGTACGACCCCAGGCATGACCGAGCCGAGCGAACTCATCGACATGACGGCACGTCACCTCCTGTCCGGCTACCGGGCGGGCACCTTCTCCCCACTGGACGCGACCCGGGCGGTCCTGGCCCGGATCGAGGAGGTGCGGGGCCGCCTCAACGCGTTCGTACGCGTCGACACCGAACCGGCCCTGGCCCAGGCCCGCGCCGCCACCGAGCGCTGGCGGGCGGGAGAGCCCGTGGGGCTCCTCGACGGGGTGCCGGTGTCCGTCAAGGACACCCTGCTCCAGGCCGGAGGCCCGACCCTGAAGGGCTCCAACACCACTTCCGAGCGAGGGAGTTGGCACGAGGACGCGCCCTCGGTCGCACGCCTTCGCGAGCATGGGGCGGTCCTGGTCGGCAAGACGACCACCCCCGAGTTCGGCTGGAAGGGCGTCACCGATTCGCCGCGCACCGGCGTCACCCGCAACCCGTACGACCCCGCGCGGACCGCGGGCGGCTCCAGCGGGGGCAGCGCGGCGGCGGTCGCGGTCGGGGCGGCGCCCCTGTCGCTCGGCACGGACGGCGGGGGCTCGATCCGCATCCCGGCCTCGTTCTGCGGGGTGTTCGGCCTCAAGCCGACGTACGGCCGGGTCCCCCTGCACCCCGCGAGCGCGTTCGGCACCCTGTCGCACGTGGGCCCCATCGCCCGGGACGCGGCGGACCTGGCGCTCCTCCTCGACGTGATCAGCGGGGCCGACCACCGCGACCCGACCGCCCTGGAACCCCCGGCCCACTCCTGTGCGGCGGCTCTCGCCGAGGACGCGGCGGCCGGTGTGAAGGGGCTGCGCATCGCCTACTCGCCCTCCTTCGGCGGCCAGGTCGCGGTGCGCCCGGCGGTGGCCGCGGCGGTGCGGGCCGCGGTGACCCGGCTCGCGGAGCTCGGCGCGTACGTGGAGGAGATGGACCCCGACTTCGCGGACCCGATCGACGCCTTCCACACCCTGTGGAACGCGGGGGCGGCCCGTCTGGTCGCCCAACTGAGCCCAGGACAAAGGGCGTTGCTCGATCCGGGGCTCCGCGCCATCGCGGCCCGCGGCGCGCGGCTCTCCGCCCTCGATCTGCTCGCCGCCCAGGAGGCCCGGATCGAGCTCGGCCGGCGCATGGCCCGCTTCCACCGGCGCTACGACGTCCTCGCGACGCCGACCCTGCCGATCACCGCGTTCGAGGCGGGCCGGGAGGCGCCGGCCGGCCCGGGGCCTCAGCGCTGGACGGGCTGGACGCCGTTCACGTATCCGTTCAACCTGACCCAGCAGCCGGCCGCGACGGTCCCCGTCGGCACGGACGCGGACGGCCTGCCCATCGGCCTCCAACTCATCGCGGCGCGCTACGGGGAGCGGGCCGTGCTGCGGGCCGCGGCGGTCTTCCCCGCCGCCCCGCGCGGGTGAGCCCGGCGGGCGGACCCGCGCACCACCCCGAAAACTGGGGGGCATGGGCCGAGTAAAGGGGGGTAGCCGCGCCGCCATGGCACGAGCTACCTCACGCCCCAGACCCTCCATACCCAGGCGCACCCTGCTCACCGGGGCCGCCGCCGTCGCGCTCACCGGCGCGGCCGCCTGCTCCCGCGTCCCGCAGGGCGACGCGCTCGCGCGCCTGAAGTCGCGGGGCTCGGTACGGCTCGGTATCGCCGGCGAAGTCCCGTACGGGTATGTGAACGAGCAGGGGGAGTTCACCGGTGAGGCCCCCGAACTCGCCAAGGTGATCTTCAAGCGGCTCGGCATCGGCCACGTACAGCCCGTGGCCACCGACTTCTCCTCGCTCATCCCCGGCCTCAACTCCCAGCAGTTCGACGTCGTCTCCGCCGGGATGTACATCAACAAGGAACGCTGCGCCCAGGTCCTCTTCGCCGACCCCGAGTACCAGATGCTGGACGCCTTCCTCGTCCGCAAGGGCAACCCCAAGAACCTGCGCGGCTACGAGGACGTGGTCCGCGCCAAGGCGCGGTTCGCGACCGGCACCGGGTACGCCGAGATCGGCCACGCGGTCGCCGCCGGCTATCCCGAGAAGGACATCGTCATCCTCCAGGACCAGGTCGCGGGCTTGAACGCGGTCGAGTCGGGGCGCGTCGACGTGTTCGCGGGCACCGCGCTCACCGTGCGCGAGGTCGCCAGGAAGAGCGCGAAGGCCGAGGCCACCGAGGCGTTCGCGACCGTCGTCGACGGCAAGAAGAAGATCGACGGCGGCGGCTTCGCCTTCCGCCCCGCCGACGGCGCGCTGCGCGACGCCTTCAACGCCGAGATCCACCGCATGAAACGGAGCGGCGAACTCTTCCGGATCCTGAAGCCCTTCGGCTTCACCCAGGACGAGATGACCACGCTGACCGCCAAGGAGCTGTGCCGATGACGGCGGGACTGTGGCAGCACTGGGTGCTGCCGGGCATCTGGATCACCCTCCAACTCACCGTCTACAGCTCGGCGTTGGCGGCCGTCGTCGCCTTCGGGGTGGGCCTGGCCCGCACCCACCGCTCGCGCCTGGTGCGCTTCCTCGCGGCCGCGTACACGGAGATCTTCCGCGGGACCTCGGCCCTGGTCCTGATGTTCTGGCTGTTCTTCGTGCTGCCGCCGCTCGCGGGATGGCAGCTGGTCCCGATGTGGGCGGCGGTGCTCGCGCTCGGCCTGTCCTACGGCGCGTACGGCGCGGAGATCGTGCGCGGCGCGCTGAACTCGGTGGCACCGGCCCAGCGCGAGGCCGGCATCGCGCTCAGCCTCACCCCCTGGCAGCGGCTGCGGCTCGTGCTGCTGCCGCAGGCGGTGCCGGAGATGATCCCGCCGTTCTGCAACCTGCTGGTCGAACTCCTCAAGGGCACCGCCCTGGTCTCGCTGCTCGGGGTGGGCGACGTGTCCTTCGCGGCGTATCTGGTGCGCCTGGCCACCCAGGACAGCGCCCAGATCTACTCGGTCACCCTCGTCATCTACTTCGTCCTCGCCTTCGCCATCACCCGCGGCATGAAGGCTCTCGAACGCCGCACCAAGGCGAATCTGGGGGTGAGCACACCGTGAACTGGGACTGGTCCGCCGTCTGGGACTTCATGCCGCGCTTCGGGGACGGCGTGCTCACCACGCTTCAGATCCTCGCGCTCGGCTCCCTCATCTCCTTCTCCCTCGGCCTGGTGTGGGCACTGGCCTTCCGGGCCCCGAGCCGCTTCGTGCGCTGGCCGGTCAACCTGATCACGGAGTTCATCCGCACCACCCCCCTCCTGGTGCAGCTCTTCTTCCTCTTCTTCGTGCTGCCGGAGTGGGGCGTGAAGTTCTCGGCCCTGACCACCGGCATCCTCGCGATCGGGCTGCACTACTCGACGTACACCGCACAGGTCTACCGGGCCGGCATCGACGCCGTGCCCAAGGGCCAGTGGGAGGCGGCGACCGCGCTGAGCCTGCCCGCGCACCGCACCTGGTTCGCGGTGATCCTGCCGCAGGCCGTCCGCCGCATCGCGCCCGCGCTCGGCAACTACGTCATCTCCATGCTCAAGGACACCCCGCTGCTCGCCGGGATCAGCGTCCTGGAGATGCTCCAGCAGTCCCGGCTCGCGGGGGCGAGCACCTTCCAGTACACCGAGCCGCTGACCGTCGTCGGCGTCGCCTTCATCCTCATCGCCTATCCGGCTTCGCTGTTCGTACGATCCCTGGAGCGCCGCCTTGTCCGCTGACACCCAGATCGAGATGCCCGTGCAGAACAAGACCGGCGCCGAACTGATCCGCTTCGAGAACGTCACCAAGCGCTTCGGCGACAACACCGTCCTCGACGACCTCTGCTTCAGCGCCCGCAAGGGCAAGCACGTCACCCTGATCGGCCCCTCGGGCTCCGGCAAGACCACGATCCTGCGGCTGCTCATGACCCTGGAGACCCCGGACTCGGGCACCATCCAGGTCAACGGGACGCGCCTTTACCCGGCCGGCGAGAAGGAGCGCAGGGAGGCCCGCAAGAAGATCGGCATGGTCTTCCAGCAGTTCAACCTGTTCCCCAACATGAGCGTGCTGCGCAACATCACCGAGGCGCCGGTGCGGGTGCTGGGCCTCTCCGCCGACGAGGCCGAGGAGCGGGCGCGCGAACTGCTCGACCTGGTGGGCCTCGGCGACAAGCGGGACGCCAAGCCCGCCCAGCTCTCCGGCGGTCAGCAGCAGCGGGTGGCGATCGCGCGGGCCCTGGCGATGCGCCCGGAGGTGCTGCTCCTGGACGAGGTGACCTCCGCGCTCGACCCGGAGCTGGTCGCGGGCGTATTGGACCTGCTGCGCGACATCGCCCGCACCACCGACATCACGATGCTCTGCGTCACCCATGAGATGAGCTTCGCGCGGGACATCTCGGACGAGGTGATGATGTTCGACGCGGGCAAGGTCATCGAATCCGGTCCGCCCGAGAAGATCTTCGGCGACCCCGACCACGAGCGCACCCGGGAGTTCCTCGGCGCGATCGCCTGACCACGCGCCGTGCACGGCGCTGACCTCACGTTCCGGCCATCCGAGCGCCCCCCGATCGTGCCTCTGGCATATGCCACGGTGGCGCGTCCCAGCACAGAGCCCTGGAACGCGCCACCAATCTTGTCAACACCCCCACCAGAAACGGGTCTTGGCGGCTATCGTGGAACGGCAGACCTGCCACCTTCGCAGCTCGACCTGCTAGGGGGAATCCGTGGCGCTGAAACCAGAGCCCACCGCGCCGTTCCATTCGGTGCAGTACGTCCTGCGGGTGCTCGAGGCGATTTCCCGGCACGGCAGTGGCGTCACCGACGTCCAGATCGCCCGCGAGACGGGTCTGCCGACCGCCCATCTGACCTCCATGCTGCTGATGCTGCGCCGCGAGGGCTATGTCGAGCAGGTGGCCGACGGCGCCTATGTGATCGGCGACTCGATGGTCCTGCTCGGGTCGGGCGCCACCCGCCAGGAAGCCCTGGAGACCAAGCTCCAGGAGACCCTCACCTCGCTGCGCGACTCGGTGGGCGCGGCGGTCTACATCAGCCGGTACATCGACGGCGAGGTCAAGATCACCCAGTACGCGGACGGGCCGCGCGCGCCGAAGGTGAACGAGTGGGTCGACTTCAAGTCGGCGGCGCACGCGAGCGCGGTCGGCAAGTGCCTGCTCACCCAGCTCGACCAGAACGGCCGCCGCGACCACCTCTCCCGCCACAAGATCGCCCGGCTCACCTCCCGGACGATCACCAGTGAGCGGGTCCTGTTCTCCAAGCTCGACAGCCAGCCCGCCACCGTGCCCGTCCTCGACCTCCAGGAGTACGCGGTCGGCACGGTCTGCGCGGCCGTTCCCCTGACGGCGGGCTCGGCCGTGGGATGCCTGGCCCTGTCCCTGCCGATCGAGCACGCCCACCGGCTCCGCGCCGCAGCCGACACCCTCAACCGCCGGGCCGCCCCCGTGGTGCTCTCCCTGGCCATCTGAGCGGCCCGCACGCCCGGCCGGGGTGGTCGGAAGCACCCTGCGGGAGCAGGTAGTATTTTCTCTGTCAGCAGGCGCCGCTAGCTCAGTTGGTTAGAGCAGCTGACTCTTAATCAGCGGGTCCGGGGTTCGAGTCCCTGGCGGCGCACGTCTGTGACCAGGGCGTTCTCCCTTCGGGGAGGACGCCCTTGGTCCTTTTCGGGGCGAGTGCCCTCGCCCCGAGCCGGTGCCCGTGCCTTCGCCCCGAGCCGGTGCCCGTGCGTTCCCTTGCCGAGGCCGGTCTAGCCCGGGCTGAAGCTGACCCGGACGGCCGCGTCCGCCGGCAGGACGAGCACGCTGCCGGAGGACGGCTCCCAGTCCCCGGGGATGAGGAACATCCGGCCGTTGGATTCCGCGAGAAGGCGCAGCTCCTGGTAGCGGAACCGGAACCGTTGGCGCGGGTCGGTCGCAGCCAGGGTCGTCTCGCGTACGCGACCCCGCGCCCGGCGCCGGTCACGCCCCTGGCGAACGCGGGGACTTCGCGCGGGCTTCCCCGTACGCGTGGTCGAGGCGCGTGTGACGCTGGGCGCCCTGGACACCACCGCTTCCCGGAGGGACCCGCAATGACGCAGACCCCGTACGCCTGGATGGGCGGCCAGGCCGCCCTGGAGCGCCTCACCGAAGTGTTCTACCGGCAGGTCCACAAGGACCCCCTGCTCGCTCCGGTCTTCGCGCACGCGAGTCCCGAGCATCCCCATCTCGTGGCGGTGTGGCTCGCCGAGGTGTTCGGCGGGCCGGCCGAGTACAGCGCGCAGCACGGCGGCCACGCCCACATGGCGACCATGCACAAGGGGCACGGCGTCACCGAGGAGCAACGTCGGCGCTGGGTCGAGCTGTTGATGGACGCCGCCGACGAGGCGGAGCTGCCGGACGACCCCGAGTTCCGTGCCGTCTTCGCGTACTACATCGAGTGGGGCACCCGGATGGCACTGGTCTACTCCGGCCCCAACCCGCCCCCGGCGTCGGCCGACGTACCCGTCCCGAAGTGGGGCTGGAACCAGACCCCACCCTGGGAGCCGGCCGGCTGACAACGGAAGATTCCGCCGCATAAAGGACCGTCGACACGATCCATACGAACGTCTTAAACGCTAGTACTAGACAAGCGTTTAAGACGCTCGTACATTGCTGTCATGACGAACGCGACGAGCACCACAGCGAGCACCACCACCGGCGCGGGACTGCGCGCCGGGCGCAGGGAATGGACGGCCTTCGTCGTCCTCCTGCTGCCTCTCCTCCTCGTTTCGATGGACGTCTCCGTCCTGTACTTCGCGCTCCCCTCCATCAGCCGCGAGCTCGACCCCTCCGCCACCCAGCAGCTGTGGATCATCGATGTGTACGCCTTCGCGCTCGCCGGGCTGCTCATCACGATGGGCTCGCTCGGCGACCGGATCGGCCGCCGCAAACTGCTCATGATCGGAGCCGCCGCCTTCGGTCTCGCCTCGGTGACCGCCGCGTACGCCACCAGCGCGGACATGCTCATCGCCTCCCGTGCGCTGCTCGGCGTCGGCGGAGCCACCCTGATGCCCTCGACGATGGGCCTGGTCCGCAACATGTTCCGCGACGACAAGCAGCGCGGGCAGGCCATCGGCATCTGGTCCGGCGCGATGGCGGGCGGGATCGCGCTCGGCTCGGTGCTCAGCGGGGTCATGCTGGAACACCTGTGGTGGGGCTCGGTCTTCCTGATCAACGTGCCCGCGATGGTGCTGCTCCTGATCCTGGCGCCCCTGCTGGTACCGGAGTTCAAGGACCCGGCCCCGGGCAGGTTCGACCTGCTCGGCGTGCCGCTGTCGATGGGCGCGGTGCTGCCGGTGGTGTACGGGCTCAAGGAGTTCGCGGTCGACGGCTTCTCCACGACGAGCACGGTCTGTGTCGCGGTGGGCCTGCTCCTCGGTGCCGTGTTCGTACGCCGTCAACTCACCCGGCGCGACGCGATGATCAGCCGTGAACTCTTCCGCCCGGGCCGTGGCTTCGGCGCCGCGATCTCGCTCAACAGCGTCGCCGCGTTCGCCATGATGGGCTCGGCCTACTTCACCACCCAGTACCTCCAGTCGGTGCTCGACATGAGCAGCCTGCGGGCCGCCCTGTGGAGCGTCGCCCCCTCGCTCGCCATCGGCGCCACCGCCCCGGCCGCGTCCGCCGTGGCGCAGAAGGTGAACCGGGCCTACGTCATCGCCGCCGGCTTCGCCATCGGCGCCCTCGGATTCGCCCTGATGGCGCTCGCCGGAACCGACTCACTGTGGACGGTGCTGGCCGGCACGGCGGTCATGGGCATGGGCATCGTGACGGTGATGGCCCTGGTCTCCGACATGGCCCTGGCCTCCGCCCCGGCCGAGAAGGCGGGCTCGGCGGCCTCGCTCCTGGAGACCGGCCAGGAGTTCGGCGGGGCGCTCGGCATGGCGGTGCTCGGCTCGATCGGCACTGCGGTCTACCGCTCCGACATGCCCGCCTCGGCCCCGGCCGCGGCCCGCGAAACCCTGGGGGCGGCCGTCGCCGGCGCCGACCGGGCACTGGCCACCGTCGCCAGGGACGCGTTCGTGGACGGCATGCAGTACGCGGCCGTCGGCGGCACGCTGCTCCTGGTGCTCGCGGCGGTGCTGGCGGCGGGGATGCTGCGGGGCCCCGCGGCGGCGGCGAAGGCGGCGGCCGAGGCGCAGGGGGAGGCGCGGGGGGAGGCGCGGGGTGAGGCCGTGGCGGGCGAGGAGGTTGTCGGGGGCCGGGTCGCGGAAGCGGTGAGGTGACCGCGCGGACGCGCCGCCGTACCTGCCGCCGTACCTGCGCCGTACATCCCGCCCGTACATCCCGAAGGGCCGGTCATCTCCGCGATGACCGGCCCTTCGGGATACGTAGCGCCTAAACACGCCCAAACGCGTCCACTAGGCCACGCGCCTGGCCTCAACTACCCAACATGCTAAGGACAGTTGCGGCCTGGTGATCGGCGCCGAGACGGTTCGGGTGGAAGGAGACGGCGGGCCCCACCGGGTGGGTGGAGAGCGGCAGTAGACCCTCGACCCACCTGATGCCGTCGGGCGCGCACACGTCGTGGCCCACACTCCCCCGGTACGTGTCGACGAAGGTGGCCCCGCCCTCGCGCGCGGCGGAGGCGAGCATGCCGTTCAACTCCCTGAGCCGGGCGCCGAACCAGGCGAGGTCCTCGTCGAGGATCGGCACCACCGGGTAGCACCCGTGGTCGTCGGCGACCCCGGCGAGATAGTCCACGACCAGCACGGTGGCCCGGGGCGAGCGCTGGTGAATACCCGCCAGCACGCCACTGATCCGGGACTTGGCGCCGGCGATCCGCTGGGACATCAGATCCCTGCCACCGGGCCCGGCGAACCTCGTCCGGCACGGCTGGGCCAGCGGGGCGGGCAGCGGGTTGAGACACCCGAGAGCGGTGTCGGCGAGACCGACGTCATTGCCGCCGATGCCGACGGTGACGAGGTCGGTGGTAGGGGTGAGCCGGTCGAACTGGGCCGGGTTCACGCCCTGCGCGAGCAGCGGTACGTGGCCGACGTTCTGCGGCGCCGTCATCTCCACGGTGGTGGCACCCCCACACGTGGCATCCCGAAACACCCGCACGCCGAGCCGGGCGGCAACCTGCTTGGGGTAGTTCCAGGCGCTCTGGGCACAGCCGGAGGGGGCGTAGGTGTGGTCGATCCCGAGCACGGTGACATCGGCGGACCAGGAGTCGCCGAGGGCGACGTATTCGTGGAAGTCGGGGGTGGGGCTGATGTGGGGGGTGCTGGGCAAGGGGATGGCCGGGGCCGGGGTGGGGGTGCTCAGGAGGGTGGAGGTTGCGGTGAGCAGGGCGGTGAGGAGGAGGCGGGGGTTCACGGTTCCATCCACGCATTGGGGTGGGGGGTGTGGGGGGATGCTTGCGCACAATTCACCCGTTCCGGGCAGTGTGCGGGGTGCCCTCCGGTCCCTTCCGCCTGTGGGTCGTGCGGGGTTGCTTGCGCAGGGCCCCGCGCCGCCCCTGAACCCGCTCTCGACCTGCGGGCCGCCCGCTTTTTGCGCAGTTCCCCGCGCCCCTTAACCCTCCTTCGTCCTCACACCGTGCGTGGCTGGTCGCGCAGTTCCCCGCGCCCCTAAGAAGTCATCTCATTTGGCGAGTCGGCGGTAGCAGATGAGGGTGCAGGCGATGCTGGTGAAGGCGAGGAAGTGGTCGGCCTTGCGTTCGTAGCGGCGGTGGAGTCGTCGGCAGCCGGCGAGCCAGGCCATGGTGCGTTCCACGGTCCAGCGGTGGCGGCCCAGCCGTTGCGAGGACTCGACTCCCTTGCGGGCGATGCGGTGGGTGATGCCGCGTTCGCGTAACCATTGCCGCAGGTGGGCGTAGTCGTAGCCCTTGTCGGCGTGGAGTTTGCTGGGCTTGCGGCGGCGCGGGCCGCGGCGCGAGCGGATCGGCGGGATGCCCTTCACGAGCGGGATCAGGGCCTGACTGTCGTGCAGGTTGGCCCCGGAGATTCCGACGGATATGGGCAGACCGGACCGTTCGGTGATCAGGTGGATCTTCGAGCCGTACTTGCCCCGGTCGACAGGATTCGGACCCGTCAGGTCCCCCTTTTCAGGGCCCGCATGTTCACCGAGTCGATCGCGCACCTAGACCAGTCCAGTTCGCCGCGGGCGCCGAGTTCGTCGAGGACCAGGCGGTGGAGCTTGGCCCACACTCTGGCCTTCGACCACTCCGAGAACCGCCGGTGGGCGGTCGCTCCGGACGGCCCGAACGACGCCGAAGGCAGCTGCTGCCAGGTACAACCCGACGTGGCCACGAAGACAATCGCGGCCAGCACCTCCCGGTCCCCGTGCCGACGCCGACCACCGCCCTGCGGCCTCGACGGCGCCTCCGGCACCACCCGCTGGAACAACTCCCACAACTCGTCCGGCACCAGACGCTCAACGATCCCCACCATGACTCACAGAATACCGAGTCGCCCAAATGAGATGGCTTCTAAAAGCCCTTCGGCCTGCGGGCCGTGGTCGCTTCTCGCGCAGTTCCCCGCGCCCCTAAAAGCCCTTCGGTCTGCGGGCCGTGGTCGCTTTTCGCGCAGTTCCTCGCGCCCCCAAGAAAACCCGTTTTCGTCTGCGGACCGTGGGTGGCTGGTCGCGCAGTTCCCCGCGCCCCTTAACTACTCGGTGCTGGCCAGCACCTCAGCCCGTCCGGCGATTGAGGACGAGCGCCCTTCAGGCGCGATACGGGGTCTGGGGCGGAGCCCCAGGGGCCGGAACCGACCAGCCCCCGTCACGGGCGGGTGGGTGGGCGAAGTGCCTGGGGTCTGGGGCGGAGCCCCAGGGGGTCAGCCTGTTCAACGCGCTGCACGGGTGGGTGGGCGGGCGGACCCCCGGGGTCTGGGGCGGAGCCCCAGGGGGCCGAACCGTCCAACCCGCCGCACGGGTGGGTGGGTGGGTGGGCGAACCCCCCCGGGACGGGACGTCAGAGCTGGACGTCCGAGCACGCGTAGAACGCGTTACCCGTATCCGCAATCGTCCACACCGCCACCACCACATGCCGCCCACTCCGCCCCGAGGGAATGACCCCCTGGTGCGACAGCGTGCCCGGCGGCTGCTTGCCGCCATACGGCACGATGAGGAACGGCTGCGTGTCGAGCGCCGCCCGGGTCAGCTTCTGGGCCGGGTTCCAGCCCTGCTTGGTGAGGTAGTAGCGGAAGTCCGTCGTCGCATGACGCGCGGTGAACTGCCAGCGGAACGTGTAGCTCTGACCACCCGTCAGCTTGGTCGTGGGCCACCCCGTACCGCCCCGCGGGTCGTCCAGCTCGGCGAATCTGCTGTTGCCGCCGGCGCATATCGCACCGTCGGGGGGTCCGCCCGCCGGGAACCCCTTGGGACCTTCGACGGATTGTGGCTCCCACTGGATGTCGCCACACCCACTGACCGTGCCGTTGGCACAGAGCTTCTGTCGGCTGATCGGCTGGTCGGTGTAGCCGTGGCTGCTCGCACTGCCGGTCGCGAGCAGGGACACGCCGGCGACGGCGAGCCCCACCACAGCGGCACCGAGCCGCTGCTTCTTTCGCATGCTGTCACTCCTGGAGAACGTGGGGGAGTTCCGGGGATGGAGCTGCACGCGCGCGGTAGTTCAGGTTCCGGTCTAGACCAAGTACCAGATTATTGATGGGAGTTGGACGTGTCCAGGCCAAGAACACAACGAGATGAGTCCGAAGGAGCACACCCACCCAGCCGAGGCCGAACACCCGGCCGGGGCGGACCGCCGCACCCCCCAGCCGAGGCAGAACCCTCCGAGGAGGCGCGGCCCACCCCTCACCCCTCACCCCTCCCCCGCCCCCCTCCCCGTGTAGAAGGCCACCGTCAGGTCCTTCACCAGCGCCTTGCGCTCGTAGGCGTCGAGTTCCACCAGACCTCGCGAGGTCAGCCGGTGGACGGTGTCGTCCACCGCGTCCACCACCGAGGTCAGCACCGCGTCCCGGTGCCGGGCGTCGATGGCCGCGACCCGCTGGCGGCGCATCGCCGCCGCCACCTCGGGCGCGTACTCGATCCGGGTCGGCTGCGCCGAGTACAGCTCGATGCCGACCGGTTCCGTCTCCGATTTCAGTACCCGGGTCAACGCGTCCCCGACGGCCTCCACGTCGCGCAGGGTGGGGGCGTCCTCGTGGAAGGCGTCGGCGGGGAGCTGGGAGAGCACCCGGGCCATCGCCGCCTCGACCTGTTCGCGCAGATACCTCTCGTGGTCGGCGACGGCGAGCGTGGCCCGCGCGGTGTCCCGGACCCGCCACACCACCAGCACCACCACCCGCAGCGCCGTGCCGTTGGCGTCGACCACCCCCAACGGCTCGCTGCGCCAGTGCCGGAGCCGCAGGTCGACCCGGCGGCGAAGCAGCAACGGGCTCATCCACACGAGGCCGGTGCGCCGCACGCTGCCCCGGTAGTCGCCGAACAGCGACAGCACCCAGGCATGGCCGACCTGGCCCCGGCCGAGCCCGCCGAAGGCGAGGACCATCACGCTCACCCCGACGGCGAGCAGCCCCCACTGTTCGAGCCGGATCCCCCGGTACGGGTACGCGGGCAGCCGCAGCAACACGGCGAGGCCCGGGGGCAGCACACCCGTCCAGCAGAGCACCGCCGCGCAGCCCGCCAACGCGAGGAGTCCGACGGCGACGGCCACCGGGCCGGCCACCACGGGGCCCGGCCGCTCCGCGATCCGGGGGTCGACGGGCGTCGCGGGTCTGGCCGGCGCGGGGACCGCGGCCCGCGGCCCCGCCTGCCGGGGCGGCCGCGCACCGGGCCGCGCGCCTGACCGGGCGGCCGGCGCCCCCGGACCCGGCCGCTCCCCGCCCCCGAGGCCCGTACCGACCACGTCGGCGCCGGCGCCCGGCACGAGCGGGACGGGCCCGGTGTCGTCGCGGAACAGCAGGTGCACCGGGATCTCGGCCGTGTTCTCACTGCGGATCACCGCCACCCTGCGCCCGGCGTCCACCGGAATGAGCGCGGGACCAGGAGGAACCGCGGGGGCGGCGGGCGCGTCGGGGACGGGCGCGGTCGGGGTACGGGCGGCGGTCGTCGAACCCTGCTCCCCCACACCGGAGTTGGCGAGCTGAGGCAGCGAAATCCGCGCCCCCGCATCCACCCCACCCGCGTCCCCACCCACACCGGGCTCGGGATTGCTCTGCATGCTCATGTTTCCCTCCGTCATGCGAAGAGCCGCCGCCAGGTCTCGGGGCCCGGGTAGCCGTCCGCCTCCGCGCCCGACCAGCCCTGGGCCCGCTGGAACGCCTCGACGTTGCGCCGGTCCGCCTCGCCCCAGCGCGGCCCGGGGCCCGAGGTGTAGTACGTGCCGAAGCCCTTCGCCACGAGCCGGCGCCCGAGCTGGGTGACGTACGGGCTCTCCTGGCCGGGGCGGAAGTAGCTCGGGCCAGGATAGGCGGGGCGCGTCGGCTGGGCGGCCGGAACGGCGGCGGGTGCGGGAGGCGGGGCCTGGAGGGTCGCGGGGATGTCCCGGCCCGCGCCCTGGACGAGCAGCGCCCAGGTCCGCGCCCCGGGGATCCCGTCGGCGTCCGCCCCGGTCCAGCCCTGGGCCTGCTGGAAGGCCCGGGTCGCGTTCTGGTCGGCCGGGCCCCAGCGAGGTCCGGGGCCCTCGGTGTAGAAACGGCTTCCGCCGCGCTTGACCAGCATCTGGCCGACCCGTGTGACATGGCCGTTGACGGCGCCGGGCCCGAACTTCGACGCTCCGGGGAACGCGGCGGCCGAGCTCGCGGTGTCGGCGACGGGCACCGCTCCGCCGGTGGCCGTCGCCACGGCCTTGTACCGGTAGGGCACGTAACTGGCCGAGTCCTTCCAGTACGCGTACGGCGTGGCCTGCTCGCGGGCGTGGGGCGGCGTCTGTTCGTAGGCGGTGTAGTAGGCGTGCGTGGCGTCGGTCCAGCCGCCGAAGATCACGACGTGTGAGCCCTTGTTGGGGTTGGCGGGGTTGTGGAAGAGCAGGATGTCGCCGGGCTGGAGCTCGTCACGCGTTATCCGCACCGCGAACTTCGCCAGGCTTCCCGTCCACTCGTTGGTGCCGAGGTTCCATGCCATCGACACGAAGCCCGAGCAGTCCTGGCGGTAGCCGTCGCTCCAGTACGCCTCCATGTTGTACGGCACCGCGGCGGTCACCCAGGTCTTGGCCCGGTTGATGATCTCGGCCCGGGTGATGGGCGCCAGCGTGGCGGGCTGGTCCGCGGGCCGGCCCGGCGCGCCGTGCAGCCCGCCCCGGCCGCCCTGCTCGGTGGGGGGCCCGGGGTCGGCGGCCCTGTTCGCGCCCGGGCCGTCGGGCACCGGGTGGGGGCTGGCCGCGGCCGCCGTGCCCGTGCTCAGGACCACCGACGCGGCGGTGGCCGCCAGCAGCGCGCGCCGGGCGCCGCCGCTCGCCGCGGGGTGGCCGCCGTCCCGCACCGGGAGCAGCCGGCTCCGCCGCCGGTCGGCGCAGCCGGGGCAGCCGCACGCTCCGGCGGGCTCGTACTCCTCGAACACCGGCCCCGGTGTACTGGCTTCCATGCGCTGCCCCTCCGCTCGTTCCGTTCTCGACGACGTCGACCGTCTTGTCCGCCGACCGTCTTGTCCGCTGCCTTGTCCGCTGCCTTGTCCGCTGCCTTTTCCGCGCTTCGGCCGGGACCGAGGCGTCCCGACTGTCCGCACATGTCGCATTGTGATGGAACGAAAGGGATAAAACGAACATCTGACAGCGTGGCGCTGGTCAAAACCACCCTCCGGAGTCCGGTAAAGTTTTCCAGGTCAGCAGGCGCCGCTAGCTCAGTTGGTTAGAGCAGCTGACTCTTAATCAGCGGGTCCGGGGTTCGAGTCCCTGGCGGCGCACGCACCACCGAGGCCCCCTCGCTCAGGCGAGGGGGCCTCGGTCGTATCCCGGTGCGGACGGCGCCGGCCGTCAGCGCGAGTTGCCCGCCAGGGCCAGGGCGTACTCCGGCCACCAGGCACCCGCGGGCGGCCCGCCCCGGCACGGCCCGTCGGACTCCCCCGGGCGCTTCGCCCACACGTACGCGTCGATCACGCCGCTCGCGGTGTCCGTGGTCGGGCGCTCGCCGAGCGCCCGGCCCGGCGGGTTGCACCAGTTCTCGGCCGGATCTCCCTCGGTGTACGGGCCGTTTCCGTTGCGGCTGGTGTCGATCACGAAGTGCTTGCCCCCGACCTTCGCGGAGAGGCGCTCCCCGAACTCCCGGCTGGCCCCGGTGGTCTGGAAGTTGGACACGTTGACCGCGAACCCGTCGGCGCTCTGGATCCCGGCCCGCCGCAGCGGCTCGTCCAGGGCGTCCGGGGAGCGCCATCCCGCGTTGCCCGCGTCCACGTACACCTTGGTCGCGGGCTGCTGCTTGAGCCGCTCGACGGCCGCCTTCAGCAGGGCGTACCGCGCCGCGTGGAACGGTTCGGGGGTGCAGCCGTCGACGAGGTGCAAGATCGCGTCCGGTTCCAGGACCACCATGGTGGGACGCTCGCCGATGCCTCGGGCCACCTGGTCGACCCAGTCGCGGTAGGCGTCGTCGTCGGGGGCGCCGCCCCGGGAGAACTGGCCGCAGTCGCGGTGCGGGATGTTGTAGAGGACGAGCAGCGCCATCCGCCCGGCCTTCGCCGCGGCCCCGGTGGCGGCGCGCACCGCCCCTTCGGGACGGTCGCCCGCGATCCACGCGCCGACCGGCTGCTCGGCGATCTTCCGGATCAGCGCCGCCCTACCGTCGTCCCCGGCGCGGGTGTACGCGGCGAGCTGGTGGGCGGCCTTGGTGTCCGGGTCGACCCAGAACGGGCCGCCGGACACGGCGAGCGGGGTGGAAGGGGCGCTCGCGGCAGCCGGGGTGTGGCCTTCGCCGGAGCCCCCGCACCCGGCGGCCAGCAGGGCGGTGGCCGCGGCCAGGCCGCCCGCCCGGATCGCGGGCCGCCTTCCGCGATGCGTCCAACTTCCGTACATGCAGGTCCCCTTGAGAAGGTTGAGTCCGTCATTGACCGGGTTGGGCGCCTCCGTCGCCGCGCGGTCGTGGACCGGGTACGGCTCGGCGCGCCCGTCGGACGACTTGGCGTTATCTGGACCTAGGCCCGGGGCGCGCGGCCGTCCTAGAGTGGTGTGGGCGGCCTCCGCCCCGGTCGTCTCATGACCTCCCGACCCCACTGAGCCTCCCGCGACAGTGCCGGGCTTCTCCCGCAGCCCGCGCGCCGGCGGTCGAGGACCGGCCCGGCCGGCGGCTCCGGGGGGAGCGGACCTTCGGCCGGGCCCGGTGCGGCGGGATCGTCCGCCTCCGGCGCCTCGCGGGTCCCACCGGGCGGTCAGGGCTGCGGCGGCTTGGCAGGGGCCGGATCCCTCGCGTCGGTCAGATAGGCCGAGACGACCACGTTCGCCGTGTACGCCTTGGTCGTGCGGTCGTACGTTCCGCCGCAGGTGATCAACCGCAGTTCGGCGCGGCCCGGCTGCCTGGGCCCGTACACCTGGGCCGCGTCGAAGTGGCTGCGGGGGAAGACCTGGACGTCGTCGATGGTGAACTCGGCGATCGTGCCGTCGGCGCCGGTCACCTTGACCTGCTGGCCGGGGCGGACCGCGCTCAGGCCGTAGAACACGGCGGGCCGGCTCTCGGTGTCCACGTGCCCGACGAGCAGGGCCGCGCCGGCCTCGCCCGGCCGGGTGCCGCCGCCGAACCAGCCGACGGTGCCGGCCTGGGCGTACGGGGGCGGGTCGACCGCGCCGCCGGAGTCCAGGCCGCGCGGCACGACCGGCGCGGCCACGCCTATGGAGGGGATCTCCACACGCTGCGGCGTGGCGCCCTTGAGCGGAGCGTGGGCGGGCGGCAGCGGTACGCCGAGCGGCCGGCCCACGGCGGCTATGTCACCGGTGATGGGTGCCGAGGTGCTGCCGGGGCCGTTGGTGACGTCCCGGCCCCACAGCCACAGGCCGAGCAGCAGCACGGCCCAGGCGAGGCCGGTGACCAGCCGCCCACTGCTCCGTGCCGAGGACATGTCAGTCGCCGCCGCGCCGGCGCCGTACGCTGCGCGACGCCACGGCCACCGCCGCGACCGCCGCCAGAGCGAGGCCGATCACCGCGTGCCGGGTGCCGGGGCCCTGCTCCTTCGGCTCCTGCGCGGCGAGCGTCGCCGCTCCTCCGCCGCCCGCGTGCACGGGCCGGAACGGAGTGGGGCGGGAGTGGTCGTCGTGGTGGTCGCCGTGGTGGTCGCCGCGGACCACGGTGAGCCGGCCGCTCGCCTTGCCGTGGCTGTCCTTGCAGGTGACCCAGACGTCGTAGTCACGGTCCTGCGCGTCCGAGCGGATGTGGGCCTTGGCGAAGAGACCGCCGTCGCCGGCGCGGTCGAAGCGGACCTCCGAGTCGAAGGCGTCGGACCCGCCGACCGCCTCGTGGCCGCTGCACACACCGACCCTCAGCTCCACCTCCCCGCCGGGGGCGATGGCGCCGGGGGTCACCCGCACCGATCCGTGCGGCTCGGACTCGGCCACCGCGGGGGACGCGGGCAGCACGGTCAGGGCGGCGGCCGCCACGGCCGCACACAATGTGATGGGACGGATGCGCATCGTGAACCTCCTGTACCCGAGATTCCCGCCTGCTCGCGCATTCCGCATCCCGAGGGCGTGGCGGCTGGGCCGGACGGACCAACCACCACGCCCCCGGAAGGTCAGACCAGCTTCACCAGGTCGGCGATCGAATCGACGATCTTGGACGGCCGGAACGGGTAGGACTCCACGTCCGCGGGCCGGGTGAGCCCGGTCAGGACCAGGAAGGTCTGCATGCCCGCCTCCAGGCCCGCCAGCACATCGGTGTCCATCCGGTCGCCGATCATGGCGCTGGTCTCGGAGTGCGCGCCGATCGCGTTGAGGCCGGTGCGCATCATCAGCGGGTTGGGCTTGCCCGCGAAATACGGCTTCTTGCCGGTCGCCTTGGTGATCAGTGCCGCGACCGCGCCGGTGGCGGGCAGCGGGCCCTCCTGGCTCGGCCCGGTCTCGTCCGGGTTGGTGCAGATGAACCTGGCCCCCGCGTTGATCAGCCGGATCGCCTTGGTGAGCGCCTCGAAGCTGTACGTACGGGTCTCGCCGAGGACGACGTAGTCCGGCTCGTGGTCGGTCAGGACGTATCCGATGTCGTGCAGCGCGGTCGTCAGGCCCGCCTCGCCGATCACGTACGCGGTGCCGCCGGGCCGCTGGTCGTCGAGGAACTTCGCGGTGGCGAGCGCGGAGGTCCAGATGTTCTCGACCGGCACGTCCAGACCCATCCGCATCAGACGGGCGTGCAGGTCGCGCGGGGTGTAGATCGAGTTGTTGGTGAGGACGAGGAAGGGGCGGCCGGACTCCTTCAGCGTCTTGAGGAAGGCGTCCGCACCCGGGATGGGGGTGCCCTCGTGGATCAGGACACCGTCCATGTCGGTGAGCCAGGATTCGATCGGCTTGCGCTCTGCCATGGGTGCGGACTCCTGCGTTCTGCGCGGTCTTCTCGCGCTGATGAGCTTTCAGCTGGGGACTCCGGCGCACCGCACTGTGCGTTGCCGGCGCCCCCAGCCTAGTCAGGAACCCCCGATCCCGACCTGGCCGATCACGCTTCGGCTCAGCGCTTGTCGGCTCTGCTCTTGGTGGCTCAGCGCCTGTCGGTTCAGCTCCTGGTGGCTCAGTTCTTGGTGGCGCTCTTCCAGGCGTCCACGTACTGCGGCAGGTTCTTCGCGATGTCCATCCAGTCCGGCTGGAAGACCTCGACCCCGCGCATCAGCTTGGCGAGCTCGACCGCGGTGGCGTCGGTGGCCTTGATGTCGGTACGGGAGGCGAAGCCGCCGCCGATCTCGCTGACCTGCTTCTGGGCCTGCTCGCTCAGCATGAAGTCGAGGAGCTTCTTGCCGTTGGCGCTGTGCGGGGCGTGGGCGACCAGGCCGGCCGCGTAGGGCAGGCCGAAGGAGGACGGCTTGGCGCCGCCGGAGGTGCCGGGGAACCAGATGCCGAGGTTGGGCATGGTCCGGGACTGGGCGTGGTTCATCTGCACATCGCCGTTGGCGGCGAGCAGTTCGCCCTTGTCGACCTTGGGCGCGAGCTTGCCGGTGGAGGAGGAGGGGCCGACGTTGTTGGCCTGGAGCTTGCGCAGGTACTCCATCGCGGCCTCCTTGCCGCCGAAGTCGTGCATGGCCTTGATGAGCAGGGCGGTACCGTCGCCCGCGACACCGGGCGTGGAGTACTGGATCTTGTTCTTGTACCGGGCGTCCAGGAGCTCCTCCCAGTTCTTGGGGGCCTCCTTGAGCTCCTTCTTGTTGTAGATGAACCCGAAGTAGTTGTTGACGACCGAGGTCCAGGTGCCGTCGGGCGACTTGGCCCCGCCGTCGACCTTGTCGGCGCCCGCCGGTACGTACCTCTGGAGCAGCCCCTTGCCGTCGGCCTGCTGGATGAACGGGGGCAGGGTGATGAGGAGGTCGGCCTGGGTGTTGGACTTCTCGCGCAGGGCGCGCTGCACCATCTCGCCGGAGCCGCCCTCGACGTACTGGACCTTGATGCCGGTCGTCGCCTCGAAGTCCTTGAAGACCCGGTCGTACCAGCCGTCGCCCTTCTCGCCCTTGAGGCCGTCCGCGCTGTAGACGGTGACGGTCTTCGCGTTCTCGTCGGCCGAGGAGGCGCCCGAGCACCCCGAGAGGCCGGCGGCGAGGACGAGGCCGGTGGTGACGGCGGCGAGCGGCTTGAGTACGGGGAGAAGGTTTCTGGGCATGGCGTTCGGGGCTCCTGGTCAGGTGGGCGACAGGTCAGGGGTCAGCGAGCGGGTCGGCGAAGGCGGTGCGTCAGCGGGTCGGCGAGTCGGCGAAAGCGCGGCGTCACCGGGGCACCCGGTCACCGGGTCGCCCGGTCACCGGTACGAGGCCTTGGTGCGGATGCGGGAGACGCCGAGCAGGACGAGCAGCGTCGTTGTCATCAGGACCACGGCGAGGGCCGCGCCGGTGAAGAGGGAGCCGCGGTCGGTGGCCGCGAAGATCCGCACCGGGAGGGTGGTCCAGTCCGGCGGGTAGAGCATCACGGTGGCGCTCAACTCACCCATGGACAGGGCGAAGCAGAGCCCGGCGGCCGCCGTCAGGGACGGCAGCAGCAGCGGCAGCTTCACGCGCCACAGCACCTGGTGCGGCCGCGCGCCGAGACTCGCGGCGGCCTGCTCGTACATCGGGTCGAGACGGCGTACGGCGGCCGAGACCGACTGGTAGGCGAAGGCGGTGACCAGGACGGTGTGGGCCAGGATCACGATCTGGCGCGTCCCGTTGAGCAGGACCGGCGGCTCGGAGAACGCGACGAGCACGGCGAGGCCGACCACCACCGACGGCACCGCCACCGGCAGCACGAACAGGGCGTCCATGAACCGCCGTCCGCCCGTGCCGAGGGCGGCCGCGGCGAGCGCCGCCCATGTGCCGACGACGAGTGCGAGGACGCTCGCGGTGAGCGCGGTGACCAGGCTGGTGGTGAGCGCCTGGAGGGACTCCCCGGTGGTCGCCGCCGCGTAGTGGCCGGTGGTGAACCCGGAGGGCAGGGCGCCGGACCAGTTGGTGGCGAACGACGCGGCCACCACGACGAGCAGCGGCAGCGCGAAGACGGGCAGGAAGAGGACGAAGAAGACGGTTCGCGCGGCCCATCGGCCGCCCCGGCTATGCACCAGCACGGCGGCTCACCACCCGGTAGAGGCCGTACAGGCCGACGGAGATCACGATGTTGACGACGGCGACGACACAGGCGGCCGGGTAGTCGGATTCCAGGATCGCCTTGCCGTAGACGAGCATCGGGAGCGTGGTGACGCCCTTGGCGCCGGTGAACAGCACGATGCCGAACTCGTTGAGACACATCACCAGGACGAGCGAGCCGCCCGCCGCGAGCGCGGGCAGCGCCTCGGGCAGGATCACCCGCCGTACGATCCGGGCCGGGCGCGCCCCCAGCGAGGACGCCACCTCGAGCTGAATGGTGTCCAGTTGGGAGAACGCGGCGAGCAGCGGTCGCATGACGAACGGGGTGAAGTACGTGATCTCCGCGAGCAGGACGCCCCAGGGGGTGGTCAGGAACTGGAAGGGCCCTGTCCCGGTCGTGCCGGTGACGTCGCTCCACAGCCCGTTGGCCATGCCGACGGTGCCGTAGACGAAGAGCAGGGCGAGCGTGATCAGGAAGGACGGGAAGGAGAGGAAGACGTCGATGAACCGGGCCACCACCTTGCCGCCGGGGAACGGCACGAACGCGATGACGAGCGCGAGCACGAAGCCCAGCACGACGCATCCGGCGCTCGCCCCGACCGCGAGCCACACGGTGGTGCCGAGCGCGTCACGGAAGGCGGCCGAGGCGAAGACGTCGGTGTACGCCTGGAGTGAGGTGCCGCCGGTGTCCGGGGAGAGGGACTGGCGCACCACCAGGGCGAGGGGGTAGAGGAAGACGGCCGTCAGCACGGCGACGGGAACGAGCGCCCAGAGCGCGGCGGGGGCCGGGCGGGCGGGGCTAGCCATGGGAGACCCCCGCGGCCAGCAGCACCGCGTCCTCGCGGGCGAAGTGCAGGGTCACCTCGTCGCCGATGGCCGGGGTGACCTTGAGTTCGCGGACGTCCGCCTTCACGCGGTGCCCGGCGACATCGACGTACAGCCGGTGCGTGGAGCCCCGCCACTGCACCTCGGCGACCGTGCCCCGCAGCGCGTTGGGTCCGGCGCCGAGCCCGACCAGGTGCGGGCGCACGCACAGGGTGGCGCTCGACCCCCACGCGGCCTCGTCGGTGGCCACCGAGAGTTCGGTGTCGCCGAACAGCACCGAGCCCGAACCCACCCGCACCGGAAGGAGGTTGGCGTTGCCGACGAACGACGCCGTGAACTCCGTACGGGGCCGGCGGTAGAGGTCCTGCGGGGTTCCGCAGTCCTGGAGGCGGGCCTTGTCCATGACGGCGATGCGGTCGGCCAGGGTGAGCGCCTCCACCTGGTCGTGGGTGACGTACAGGATGGAGACGTCGGGCAACTCCCGGTGCAGCCGGGCGAGTTCGGCGAGCATGCCGGAGCGGAGCTGGGCGTCGAGCGCGGAGAGCGGTTCGTCCAGGAGGAGGACGCCGGGGCGGATGGCGAGCGCGCGGGCGATGGCGACGCGCTGCTGCTGACCGCCGGACAGCTCGCGCGGATAGCGCTTGGCGTAGCCGTCCATGCCGGTCATCGCGAGCGCCTCGGTGACCCGCGCCGCGATCCCCGCCTTGGGAACCCGGTGCGCCTTCAGGCCGAACGCGACATTGTCCTCGACCCTCATGTGCGGGAAGAGCGCGTACTGCTGGACGACCATGCCGATGCCGCGCCGGTGGGGCGGCAGACGGGTCACGTCGCGGTCGCCGAGGAAGATCCGCCCCCGCACCGGCTGGACGAAGCCGGCGACGGCGCGCAGCGCGGTGGTCTTGCCGGATCCGGAAGGCCCGAGCAGGGCCATGACCTCGCCGGGCTCGACGCTCAGGTCGAGCGAGTCGAGGACGACGGCGTGCTGGTAGGCGACGGTGACGCCGTCGAAGCGGATGCCGCCGCGTGGCGCACCCGGCGAGGCGCTCCCGCTCACTGATTCGCCTCCAACTCGGCTATCACGTCCGGGAGTTCGGCGACAGAGACCAGCACATGGGTGGCGCCCGCCGAGAGGAGGGCCGGCTCGTCGTGAGCGCCGGTCAGCACGCCCGCGACCACGCCCGCCCCGGCCCGTACACCGCTGAGCATGTCGTACGAGGTGTCGCCGGCCACCGCGACGCGGCGCACCGAGTCGACCGCGCCGGTGCGCAGGAAGGCGCTGAGCACCATGTCGGGGTAGGGGCGGCCGCGGCCCCCGGCGTCGGCCGGGCACAGGGTGAGCGGGACGAGGTCCCGCCAGCCGAGGGCGGCGAGGATCGCGTCCTGGGTGGCGCGGGCGAAACCGGTGGACAGCACCACGGTCCGACCCTCGAACCTGAGCCGCTCGACGGCCTCGCGGGCGCCGGGGACGGGGGCGAGGAGCCCGCCGTCCACGAGCGAGCCGTATGCCTCCTCGAAGGCGGCGTTGGCGGCCTGCGCCTTCGTCTCGTCGCCGAAGAGGTGACGGAAGACGGAGATCTTGGATTCGCCCATGGTGGCGCGGACGTGATCGAGCATGGTGGCGTGCTCGGCGGAGCCGGGCTCGACGCCCAGGCGCGCGGCGGCGCGAGCGAAGGCCCGCTCCACGAGCCCGCCGTCGGCGACGGTGGTGCCCGCCATGTCAAGGACGACCAGACCGTATGTGCTCACTTCACTTGCGTTCACGCCACTTGCGTTCACTTCACTCAACTCCCTCACCAGTCCAGCTCGTTGGCGGTCTTCTCGGCGATGGCGGGCGAGCAGGTCATGCCGCGTCCGCCGGGCCCGGTCACCAGCCACACCCCGTCCCGCACCTGTTCGCGGTGGACGACGCGCGAGGTGTCGGTGCACTGGGCGTAGACCCCGGCCCAGCGCCGCTCGATCCTGGGCAGCGGACGCCCCAGGAAGGACTCGACGACCCGCACGAGGTGGTCGTACGGCTCCTCCAGCACGTCGAAGGCGAAGGGGTGCTCGTACTCGTGGGTGTCGCCGATGGTCAGCCCGCCGTCCGCCCGCTGCACCATCAGGAGCTGCATCCGGTGCGCGGCGGCGAGGGGGTCCTGGGCCTGCCCGGCGTTGAGCGCGTCGAGCGCCTCGCTCGCGTACGCCGGGTAGTAGCGGAAGCTGTCGGCGTCCGCGAGTGAGGTGGTGAGCGGCTCGCCGAGTGGTGCGGTCTGCATCATTTGCAGGCGTACGCGGCGCACCGGCAGGTCGGGGGCGAGTTCGCGCATGAGCCCCCCGAGCCAGGCGCCGGTGCACAGGACCACTCCGTCGCCGCGGTGCGTGTCGCCGTGGTCGTCGCGGACGGCGGGCCCGCTCGGCCCTTCGGTGACGTCCCGTACTTCCCGTCCCCCCAGGAAGGTGTACCGTCCCGACGCCAACAGGGCTTCTTGCAGGGCGAGTTGGGCGGTGCGGGGTTCGACGGCGGCGTCGCGCTCGCACCACAGGGCGGCGGTTAAGTCGCCCCGCAGGGCCGGGTTGAGGGCGCGGGCCCCGGCGGCGGTGACGATCCGGTAGCCGCGGGCATCGGCGTCCGCGCGGGCCACGGCGGCCTCGGCGACGGCCACTTCGAGCTCGGTACGCAGGGGGGTCAGCGAGCCGTTGGGGCGGAAGCCGAGCCGGGGTACGCGCTCGCCGATGCCCTCCCACAGGGCGCGGGCGCGCAGCGCGGTCTCCAGCTCCTCGCCGCCGGCGCGGCCGCTGACCCATATCTGGCCGAAGTTGCGGAGCGAGGCTCCGCGCGGCTGGGTCTCGCGCTCGATGTGTACGACCTCGTGGCCGCGGTGCACTGCGTGCCAGGCGTGCATGGTTCCCACCACGCCGGCTCCTACGACGATGACTCTCACGACGGCCACGCTCCTTGGACAGGGTGTCCCGGGCCGGTCCCCCCGGCGACGGGTCGGTGAACGGGTCCCCAAGTCTGGACTAGACCCGTTACCTGGACGTTACCAACCGGGGGGCGGGGCTGGCTGGCCCGGGGCGCCCTGGGGCTCCGCCCCAGACCCCGTTCGCGCCTCAAGGGCGCTCGTCCTCAATCGCCGGACGGGCTGAGGTGGCCGATGCGGCCCAGCACCGAGTAGTTAGGGGCGCGGGGAACTGCGCGCCCAGCCACGCACGACCCGCAGACGAAAACGGGGTTGCCCTGGGGCTCCGCCCCAGACCCCGTTCGCGCCTCAAGGGCGCTCGTCCTCAATCGCCGGACGGGCTGAGGTGGCCGATGCGGCCCAGCACCGAGTAGCTAGGGGCGCGGGGAACTGCGCGAGAAGCGACCACGGCCCGCAGGATCGAGGGGGTTTAGGGGCGCGGGGAACTGCGCGGAAAAGACCGCTAGCGGGCCAGGTGGGTGGTGAAGGAGAAGCGGTCGCCGCGGTACAGCGTCCGGACCCGCTCGAGCGGCACCCCGGCCGCATCCCGGGAAACCCGATGGATGAGCAGCATCGGCAACGCAGGAGGCGTACCGATGAGCAACGCCTCCCGAGGCGTCGCCAGCACCGTCTCGATGCGCTCGTCGACGTCCCCGAGCGCCAGGCCGAGCCGATCGCGCAGATAGGCGTAGAAGGAGGAGTCCGGCTCGAACTCCGTGTCCAGGTCGGGCATCCGGGACACCGCCGCGTACGTACTCTCCAGCCCCATCCGCTCGTCGTCCGCGAGCAGCACCCGCTCCATGTGCCACACGGGCTCCCCCGCCGGAGCCCGGTCTCGGCGGCGAGCGCGGGCGGGCAGGGGAACCGTTCGAGGGCGATGAGGTGGCGGCCGGGCGTACGGCCCTGGCGGCGTACGCCCTCGGTGTAGCTGGCCAGCGACAGCGGCTGCTCCAGTTTGGCGCCGGCCACCACCGTGCCCCGGCCCTGACGGCGCAGCCTGCCTTCGAGCAGCAGCTCGCGCAGCGCCTGGCGCACGGTCTCCCGCGCGACCTCGTACCGCAGCGCCAGATCCCGCTCGGTCGGCAGCGCCTGCCCCTCCTCCAACTCGTCGATGAGCAGGGCCACTTGGGCCTTGACGGCGTAGTACTTGGGGATGCGTCCATGGTCCGGGATGCCGGAGCGGATGGGGGCGCCGGGGGCCTGGTTCTCCGGGTAGCCGGTCAGGGAGTCGTTCGGGTTTTCCACGGGCTCGATGCTCGCACGGGCAGGTGAACGGCCGGGGCGGTGCCCACCGTTCAGCGGCGCCGGGTACGCGGTCCTCGCGCCGCCACGACCAGGGCCGCGCCCGCGAGGAGGAGGACCGCTGCGGTGAGGGCGAGGCCGGCCAGCGCGCTGCCGCGGCCGGTCTCGGCGAGTTCGGTGTCGATCCGCTCCAGCAGATCGCCCTCGGGCACGATCGCGAACCGGTAGTCGCCGGACTCCCCCACCCACTGCCCGTTGCTGCCCCGGCGTTGCACGATCGCGGCGTTGGCGGTGACCCGGTCGGCCACGGCGTCGGCGCCGAAGCCGAGGCGCACCGGCACGGTGAGGGTCTTGCCCGCGCCGATGGTGAACCCGGGGAAGCCGTCGTCGAAGACGCCGATGTGCTCGTCCTGGTCCGTCCCGAGGAAGGTGACCGGGTGCTTGCGGCCGGTGGCCGGGTCGTCGAAGTCCATCCGCAGCTGGGAGTTCTTCAGGGTGCGGTCCCGGTCGACCAGGACGAGCACGGGGTGGATGGCGTCGCAGGTCTCGCGCGAGGTGTTGGTCAGGTCCAGCGACCAGCTCTGGCTTTCGTCACCCGGGTGGTACTCGGCCGGCCCCCCGTGGATCTTGGTGTCCAGCGGGAACGCGGTGCCGGTCCGGCTCGCGCACAGCGGCAGCTTCGCGGAGAGCGGCGGGTCGACGGGCATCGCGGCGACGACCGGCTTGCGCGGCGCGAGGTCGTGACGGCCGGGCGGCAGCCCCCCGTCGTCGGCCGCGGCCACCCCCGCGAGCGGGGCGATGGTGGCGGCGACCACTGCGGTGACGAGGGCAGTGCGCGGTCGCAGTCGCGGTCGCAGTCGCAGTCGCATGAGGGGCCTTTGCTGCTCGCGGGTCGGCTCCGGTCGAGCCCGTTGTGGTCGGTTCCGGCGGTTTTCGGCGGGTTCCGTTCGAGTCCGTGTCGGTCGGTCCGGTCGTGGAGCCGCGAGCCTTCCACGTCGCCGCCCACCACCCCGCGCGCCACGTCCGGGTCGGCCCCGGGCGCCCGGGAAGACCGCCCTATCAGCCCAACATCGTCCCGTCATACGGACGTGCGCAGGCCACGTGGCGTGTGGGGACGGGACGCTGCCGCGTCCACCCGTCCCTACGGCTGGGGATACGCCACGTTCGCCCGCCCGAAGACGGGGACGAGCACGAGCTGGGCCGCGCCCTCGGCCACGGCGTGCGGCCCTCCCGCGGCGGGGCCGACCGGGATCGCGGGGGCGCCGCCGCGCCGGGCGCGCTCTTCGACGACCGCGCCCACACCCCGTACGAACGTGTCCTGGTCGGCGGTGACGGTACGGCCGCCGAGCAGGATCGCGTCGATGTCGAGCAGCCCGACGAGGTTGGCGGCCCCCACGCCCAGGAAGCGGGCCGCCGCCGCGATGTCCCCGCGGGCGACCGAGGCCAGACAGAGCGCCTCGATGCAGCCGCGTCCGCCGCAGCCGCACACGGGCCCGCCGAGCAGGATCGTCTGGTGCCCGAACTCTCCCGCCCCTGTACGGGCGCCGCGGTGCACGGCGCCACCGAGCACGAGCCCCGCGCCGAGTCCGCTGCCCAGGTGGATGTAGGCGAACGAGCCCGCCCGGCCGCCGGCCCGCAGGGCCAGACCGAGGGCCGCGGCGTTGGTGTCCTTGTCCAGGACGACCTTCCGGCCGAGCCGGTCGGCCAGCGCGTCGCGCAGCGGGAAGCCGTTCCAGTGCGGGAAGCCGGTCACCCGGTGCAGCACCCCGCTGTCGTGGTCGAGGGGGCCCGGCATGGCGACGCCGACGCCGAGCACCCGCCGCCCGCCGGTCAGCGCCTCGGCCTCGGCGGCCGCGGTCTCCACCACGTCCGAGGGCTTGGCGCCGAGGTCCAGCGGCACGGTCCTGGCGCCGACCAGGGTGCCCGCGAGATCGACCAGGACGGCGGTCAGCTCGTCGCGGTCCAGGTGCAGGCCTATGGCGTGCGCGGCGGAGGGCACCAGCTTGAGCACGGTGCGCGGCTTGCCGCCGGTGGAGGCGCGGCGGCCCGCCTCGGTGGCGGTGCCCTCGTCCCGCAGCCGCCCGGTGATCTTGCTGACGGCCTGCGGGGTGAGCCCGGTGCGCTCGGCGAGTTCGAGCCTGCTGATGCCGTGCTCGCCCGCCGCCCGCAGCAGGTCGAGGACGAGCGCGGCGTTGTGGTTGCGCAGGGCCGGCAGGTTGGCGCCCGTAGTGCTCGTGTTCACCGAACCATTGTCCCTCTTGCTTGCACTTTGGCAACAGCATTGCTTAAGTGGATGCCATGAAGGATCCCATGAACGCTCCCCAGACCGAAGGCCTGCGCGTGGGACTCGTGGGCTACGGCCTCGCGGGCTCCGTCTTCCACGCCCCGCTGATCGCCGCGACCGAGGGCCTGGCCCTGGACACCGTCGTGACCTCGAACCCGGAGCGCCGGGCGCAGGCCCGCGCCGAGCACGGAGCCGCGCTGCGCTTCGCGGACTCCCCCGAGGAGTTGTACGACGCCGGCCTCGATCTGGTCGTGATCGCCTCGCCGAACAAGACGCACGTGTCGATCGCGACCGGCGCCCTCAAGGCGGGCCTGCCGGTCGTGGTCGACAAGCCGCTCGCCGGTACGGCGGCCGAGGCGCGCGACCTCGCCTCTCTCGCCGAGGAGCGCGGCCTGCTGCTCTCGGTCTTCCAGAACCGTCGCTGGGACAACGACTTCCTGACCCTCCAGCGGCTGATCGCGGACGGCGAGCTCGGTGAGATCCAGCGCTTCGAGTCGCGGTTCGAGCGGTGGCGGCCGCAGCCCAAGGGCGGCTGGCGCGAGTCGGGCGACCCCTCGGAGATCGGCGGTCTCCTCTACGACCTGGGCAGCCATGTCGTGGACCAGGCGCTGGTCCTGTTCGGCCCGGCGCTGCGCGTCTACGCGGAGGCCGACGTACGCCGCCCCGGCGCCCAGGCCGACGACGACACGTTCATCGCGATCACCCACGCGAACGGCGTCCGCTCGCACCTGTACGTCAGCGCGACCACCGCGCAACTCGGCCCGCGCTTCCGGGTGTTGGGGTCATCGGCCGGATATGTGAAGTACGGCCTGGACCCGCAGGAGGCGGCGCTGCGCGAGGGCGAACGACCTTCGGCGGGCAAGCCGTGGGGCGTGGAGCCCGAGTCGCTGTGGGGCCGGATCGGCTCCGGCGAGTCCCCCCTGACGGGCGGCGGCGACCCCGTGAAGACGGCGCCGGGCGACTATCCCGCGTACTACGCCGCGATCGCGAAGGCCCTGCGCGAGGGCGGCGAGCCGCCGGTCACCGCCCACGAGGCCGCGGCCGCCCTGGACGTCCTGGAGGCGGCCCGCCGCTCGGCCCGCGAGGGCGTGACGGTGGAGCTGGCGCTGTGAGGGCCCACGCCACGACGGCGAAGCCGCAGACCGCGGAGGGCGCGAGCGTGAGCGGGAATCGCGCCGAGGGCGCCCCGGCCACGGACGCGACGCCGGCGGGCGGACCACCGGCCGCCGACCCGGTGGCGGCCCTCGAAGCCGAGCGCGAGCGCCTCGTCCTTAGCCGGTTCAGCTACGAGGACGCCTGGCAACTCGGCCTCCTGCTGCGCGAGTTGGCCGTGGAGCGAGCGGCTCCGGTCGTGATCGACGTACGGCATGGAGCACGGCAGGTGTTCCGGTGCGCGCTGCCCGGATCCAGCGCGGACAACGACGCCTGGATCGACCGCAAGCGCCGGGTGGCCGAACGCTACGCGGCCCCGTCGTTCCTGGTCGGCGCCCGCTTCCGCGCCAAGGGCACCACCTTCGAGGACGCGTCACGCCTGGACCCCAACTCCTATGCCGCACACGGGGGTTCGTACCCCGTGTCGGTCGAGGGCGTGGGGATCGTCGGGACGGTGACGGTGTCGGGCCTGCCGCAGGCGGAGGACCACGCCCTGGTGGTCGAGGCGCTGACGCGATGGGTCAACACCCGCGACCACCAGGGCGGTTGAGAAGCGCGAGCCAATCCCGGCTCTCAGTGCCCCTTCCGTAGCCTCCTCAGACCCTTGGGCTTGCGGGTCACGGCCAGGGTGGCGCCGCCGGCCGCGACGAGCGTGACCGCGATCCCGCCGATCACCATCGTGGTGCCGGAGGGGGTCCCGGTGTCGGGGAGTTCGCCTCCGCCGTCGCTCCCGTGCCCGCCGGAGTCACTGCCGCCGTCGTTCCCGCCCGAGGCCCCGCCGGTGTTCGTGCCCTCGGAGTCCGTGGGGCTCGGGGTCGGCGGTTCGGGGGTCGGGGTGGGCGGTTCGGGCGTCGGCGGCTCGGGGGTCGGTGGGTCGGGGGTGGGCGTGGGCGGTTCGGGGGTGGGCGGAGTGGGGGTCGGCTCCTCGCCCCGGCAGCCGGGCAGGTCCCCGTTGAAGGGGTAGGCGTGGATCTCCTGCCCGCCGCCCCCTCCCACCACGGAGGTGTGGACGAGCGAACCGACCGTGAAGAAGCGGCCGTTGAGCCCGGGCAGCGTGACGGTCGTCGTGCTGTCACCGTTGCCGACCAGAACGCTGCCGGAGAACTGCCCGCTGCCGCGCAGCCGTACCGTTTCGGCGTCGGGGAAGTTCCAGAGCAGCCGGTCGCGGAGCGCGGCCGGGAGCATCCCCATGTAGGTGTTGATCTCGCGTACGTCGCCGGTGAGGTTGACCAGCACGGTGGCCCCGGCCGGGATGCCGGTGAACAGGAAGCCCTGCGCCCGGCCGCTGGGACCGGTGAGGTCGAAGTCGACGTTGAAGACCTGGAGGGGGGACTTCCCGTCCCCGGTGAACAGGGTCTCGTTGCCGTTGTTCCTGGCCGTGCCGGTGGCGTGCCGCGGCTTGCCGTCGACGTAGGCGTAGCAGTGGCTCGCGGCGGCGAGGTTCGGCTTGAGCCGGGCGTACGGGGCGGCGGCGTCGGGGTCGTGGACGGTCCGGGGCCGGACGGTTCCGGTGAGCGTGCCGCCGTGGCGTACGACGCCGAAGACCGAGCCCTCCTCGGCGAGCAGGCGCTGGCCGGCTGCGACGACGACGTCCTGGCCGGTGGTGAGGAAGTCGGTGCCGTTGTCCGGCGGCACGCGGGAGCCGACGCCGGCTACGCCCACGTTGTAGACCTGGGAGACCCCGGTCGCCTTGTGCTGGTCGAACTTCCCGAGGACGACGACCTTGCCCTCGGCCTCGGCGGCGGCCTGACGCACGAGGAAGTCGCCGCCGACGAAGACGTTGATGTTGTTGTCCCGCCCGGCGAGCGACCCGTTGTTGGGGTCCGGATACGGCACGACCGGGCAGTGGCTGCCCTTGCAGGGCCCGAGCCCGTCCGGCAACGGATCGGCGAACCCGAACGTGCCCATCGCCCCGACCACCACGGCCGCCCCCACGACAACGGCCGAGGCGGTGGCGGCCCTTTTCCGAATCCCTGGCGTATTTCGCATAGACGCAATATGCGAACTTAACCCCGGTCTTCCCCCGAGACACGCACAAACCGGCCCCCGTCCGGCGGCACGCCGGGCCTGCGGGGCGGGAAGGGATGCCCGCCGGGGGCGGGCGTCACGACCACCGGGGGCCGGCCGCCAACGAAAGCGACACCACCCACAGGTGCCGAACCAGCCAACCCCGCCGAACGGGCGGGCGGGTGGGAAGGGGGCCCGCCGCAGGCGGGCGTCACGACCACCGGGCGGCAGCCGCCAACGGGACAGCACCACCCACAGGTGCCGAACCAGCCAACCCCGCCGAACGGGCGGGCGGGTGGGAAAGGGGCGAGGGCCGCCAGGCCCAAGCCCCCCCCAACCCCCCACCCCCCGGAGGGCTCACGCGTCTTTGAACCCCTGCCGCTGCCGCCCCAACCCCGCAACCTCAAGCTCCACAACGTCCCCCGCCCGCAGATACGGCTTGGGCTCGGGCTGCCCCATGGCCACCCCCGCGGGCGTACCGGTGTTGATGACGTCGCCCGGGTACAGCGTCATGAACTGGCTGACGTACCGGACGACCTCCGCGACGGAGAAGATCTGCTGCGCCGTGGTCCCGTCCTGCTTGAGCGATCCGTTGACCCAGAGCCGCAGCGAGAGCGCCTGCGGGTCCGGGACCTCGTCCCGGGTGACCAGCCACGGCCCGAGCGGGTTGAACGTCTCGCAGTTCTTGCCCTTGTCCCACGTGCCGCCGCGCTCGATCTGGAACTCCCGCTCGGACACGTCATGCGACACCGCGTACCCGGCGACGTACGCCAGCGGGTTCTCGTCGTCGCTCACGTAGCGCGCGGTGCGCCCGATGACGACGGCGAGTTCGACCTCCCAGTCGGTCTTCACCGAGCGGCGCGGCACGAGCACCGTGTCGTGCGGTCCGACCACCGTGTCCGCCGCCTTGAAGAAGACGACCGGCTCGGCCGGGACCGCCGCGCCGGTCTCCTCGGCGTGGTCGTGGTAGTTCAGCCCGATGCACACGACCTTGCCGATCCGCCCCACCGGCGGCCCGACGCGTACGCCCGGGTCGTCGAGCGCGGGCAGCGCGCCGGTGTCCGCCGCGGCCCGTATCCGGTCCAGTGCGGTTTCGTCGGCGAGCAGTGCGCCGTCGATGTCCGCCACTAGGCCGGACAGGTCCCGTAGGGTCCCGTCGGCGTCGAGAAGCGCCGGGCGCTCCTGTCCCGCGTCGCCTACTCGCAGCAGCTTCATGGTCAGTCTCCCTTGGTCGAGCCGGGCCCGGCCGATGGGTAGCGGCCATCGGAGGATCGTCCGATCCTCCAAGGTGTACGTCCACTCCGCAAGACCCCGTTCACAAACTGGACCGTAACCAGGGTCATGGCTGCTATACGGCGGCGAGCGCGGGCAGCGTGTCCTTGTAGAGGAAAGCCCGCTCGACGGCGGTCCAGGTAGTGCTGGTCACCACGTAGAGCGCGGCGGCGAGCGGCACCACGGCGACGGTGAACAGCGTGGCGAAGGAGAGCAGCGGCATGAACTTGTTCATCGCCGCCATCCCCGGCACCGCTTCCTGCCCGCCCGGCGCGGCGACGGGGTTGGCCGCCATCTGCCGCTTCATCCGGCGGTAGTTGAAGCTGGCGACGGCCGCGACCACCGCGAACAGCACGACGTACACCAGGCCCTGCGGTCCGAACGCCCCGCCGTGTGCGAGCGCGTCCGTCCAGCATCCGCCGAGCGGCGCCCTCAGGAGGGTGTGGTCGAGCAGCGCGTTCGCCCGGCCGCCGATCTCCGCGCTGGAGAACAGGTGGTAGAGCAGGAAGAAGGCGGGCATCTGGAGCAGGCTGGGCAGACAGCCCGAGAACGGCGACACCTTCTCGGCGGCATGCAACTCCATGATCGCCTTCTGGAGTGCCTTGCTGTCCTTGCCGTGCTTCTCGCGCAACGCCGCCAGCTGCGGCCTCAACGTGGCCTGCGCTTTCTGACCGCGCGCTGCCTGCCGCGACAGGGGGTGAACAGCGAGACGTACAAGAGCAGTGAAGAGCACGATCGCGGCAGCCGTCGACGCACCGTGGAAGGCGGGTTCGAGCAGGGCGGCCAGGTGCTCGGTGAGGCTCGCGAAAGCGCTGAAGAGGGACGTGAACATGAGGAACCCCTCCGGGGGTCGGGTCTCGTCAGGAAGGACACGGGTGCGCGGGGCACACGACGCACGCAGGCACGTGGCAGCGCGCGGTGGCGCAAACCGGAAGGCGCCTGTCGGCGCACGGTGGCGCACACGGAAGGCGCCTGTCGGGCGCACGGTGGCGCACACGGATGAAATGCGTATCGGCGCGCGATGGCGCACACAGATCAGGTGCCTGTCGGCGCACGATGGCGCACACGGATCAGGTGTGTATCGGCGTGACGAGCCGGGAGGAGCGGGGTGTTGGGCGGGTGCCCCTACGCGGCCGTCGGGACGAGAGCCCCGGGCGCTCGGGGCCGCGGCCGCCCGGAGGCGTCGGGGTCGCGCTGCGCGAGGAAGGCGGTACGCCGTTCCCGGTCGCGGATGGCGGTGCGCACCCGGGTGCGCGGCACCTGCGGCACCGCGCGCGAGGCGAGCGTCGCACACACGGCGAGCGCGGAGCCGGCGGCGGCGGTCGCGGCGAGCGCGACGGCGGCCGAGAGCATCCCGCCCTCGATGAGGACGGCCTGGGCGAGCAGGAAGAGGAGCAGCCCGAACAGGGGCCGGGCAAGCCGTGCGCACCGCGCGATGACGCCGCTCATGCCGCCTCCCTCGGTCCCTCGTCCGCCGCCGTTTTCCTTCCAGCCGTTATACACGACGTTCGAACAGCGGCTGAAGCAGCCGCCTGGGCGCCCGCAGCGCGCGGCTCACCGGATCCTCGCCCGGACCGAGCCCGACGCCGGGCCGCATCTCAACGTCCTCGGGGTCGACGACCCGCCCGCACGCCCGGCACTCCCCGTACGTCCCGAGCTCGGTCCCGCACTCGGCGTGGTGGAAGGTCCGCATCGGCCGCGCGTCGGGGTTGACGGCCCGCCCCCAGACCCCGAGCGCGCGCACCGTCGGCCACAGCGCCCGCCCGAGCTCCGTCGGTACGTACTCCTCGCGCGTCGGCGCCTCCTGGTAGCGGCGCTTCTCCAGGACCCCGGCCTCGGTGAGCGTCTGGAGGCGGGCGGCGAGCACGGCGCGCGGGATCTTGAGGTGGACCAGGAAGTCGTTGTAGCGGCGCACCCCGTAGAGGGCGTCCCGCACGACGAGCAGGGTCCAGCGCTCACCGATGATCTCGAGCGCGCGAGCCACGGAGCACTCCTGCGCGGCGTAGTCGTAGTCCTTGCGGAGAGCCATGGGAGCAGTCTACCGAAGTGGGTTCAGTGAAAGAACCTTCGGTGCTAGGGTCGGCGCCGCGGGTTGGCTGAATAGACCCGTCCCTGATTCCGCCTCCACGAGGACGTCATGACGCAGGCCATACGCCCCACCGCCCCCACCCGGCCCACCGGAGCCGGGGCCACGGCGCGCCCCGGCGCCACGCTCGCCGTCACCAGTGCCGCCACCCTGGTCGCGCTGATGAACTACACCGCCCCGATGCTGACGCTGCCGGACATGACGGCGTCCTTACACACCGCGCTCTCCGCCCAGGCCTGGCTGCTCAACGGCGCCCCGCTCGGGCTCGCCGCGCTGCTTCTGATCGCGGGCAGCCTCGCCGACGACCACGGCCGACGCCGCGTCTTCCTGGTCGGCACCCTCGCCCTCGGCATCACCATGGCCCTCGGCGCGCTCGCCCCCACCACCTTGACCTTCACCCTCGCCCGGGTCGCCCAGGGCATGGCGTCCGCCGCCATCCTCACGAGCAGCCTCGGTCTGCTCGTCGCCGCCTTCCCGGCCGGTCCCGCCCGCATCCGCGCCACCGGCGTGTGGGGCGCCTTCGTCGGCGGGGGCACCGCCCTCGGCCCGCTCCTCGCCGGCGCCCTGACCTCCCTCAACTGGCGCTTCGTCTATGGCGTGTTGGCCGTGGCGGCGCTGGCGACCGCCGGGTTCGCGCTACGCGCCCTCACCGAGTCACGGGCCCCGCGCGGCGGCCGACCCGACGTTCCGGCCGCGATCACCCTGGCCCTCGCGTTCACTTCCCTGATCGGCGCGCTGACCCTCGGCCGTGACGGCTGGCTGCGCCCCGGCGTGCTCGCGCTCCTGGTGGCAGCCGCCGTCCTCACGACCGCGTTCGCCCTCGTGGAGCGCCGCGCCACCAGCCCCATGATCGACCTGGCGCTCTTCCGCCGCGCGGATTTCCTGGTGTCCTCGGCGGGCGCCCTGTTCACCGGCCTCTCGGTGATCGGCTTCTTCAGCTATCTGCCCGCCCTGCTCAGCCGGGCACTGGGCACCTCGCCGATGACTTCGGCCTGGCTGTTCGTGCTGTGGTCGGGCTCCGCGTTCGTGGTGGCGCTCCAGACCAGGCGCCTGGCGGGTCGCGTCACCGCCCGCCACCAGCTGGCCATCGGCTTCGTCCTGCACGCGGTCGGCGCGCTCGCGATGCTGGGCGCCCTCGCCGCCGGGCCGCTGCCGCGCCTGATCCCGGGCCTGGTGATCGCGGGCATCGGCAGCGGTCTGCTCAACGCCGCGTCCCCCCGCCTCGCCGTCGAATCGGTGCCCCCCGAGCGCGCGGCGATGGGCTCCGGCGCCAACAACACGGCCCGCTACATCGGTTCGTCGGCGGGCGTCGCCCTCACCATCGCGGTGGCCCCCGCGGGCCCGGACACGGTGATCGTGGTCTCCGCGTCGCTGGCGGCGGCGGCCGCGCTCCTGGCGATGGTGCTGCGCACCCGCCCCCGCCCCCGCCCCTGAGTTCCGGGCCCGCTCACGTCCGCACCGGCGCGCGTCCCCCAAATCGAGGCCGCGCACCCGCTCACGTCCGTACCGGCGCGTCGTACTCCTCATGGATCGGATCACGCGCCAGTACGTCGTCACCGACCGGCACCGCCTGTTTCGGCCCGAGCAGTGAAATGGCCACCGCCACAAGGAGGTTGAGGCCGAGCGCGATGATGCCGGCGTTGACCCCCCACACCGGATCGTGGTCGGTGAAGACGCATCCACAGACCGTCGCCACCCCCACCGCGAGCCCCGCGAGCCCGCCCACCAGGGTCAACTTCCGCCACACCAACCCCAGGAGCAGCATCGGCAGGAGTTGTGCCATCCCTTCGTAGGAGATGAGCGAGAGCCGCACCAGGGTGTTGGGCACGGTGTACGTCATGAGCAGCGCGAGCGCCCCCGCGACGACCACCACGACCTGTGAGGCCGCCTTCTGCCGCTCCCTCAGGCGGGGCACGAGCGAGAGCACGCTACGACCCCACATCGTGCCGATGACCAGCATGAACACGGCCATCGGCACGATGGAGGAGAGCGCCGCGGCCACGCCGACGAGCCCGACGGTCCAGGCGGGCAACGAGTCGACGACCAGCTTGAACAGAGCGAGATTGGAGTCGGCCCCGGCCAGCCCCGGCACCACGAAGATCGCGGCCATTCCGAGCAGCATCGGCACGAAGAGCAGCACGTTGTAGGCGGGCAGCAGCATCGCGTTGCGGCGGAGCGCGTCGGCGTTGCGGGCGCCGAGGTATCCCGCCACCGTGGTCGGGAAAATGACGACGGTGAAGGAGTTGAGCACGGACGTGGTGGCGAACCACGCCTCCCCAAACGCTCCGCCGTGGCCCGGCAACGTGAGCCAGTCGCTCTTCTCGTTCACGATCCGGTCGACGAAGTCCCCGTAGCCGTCGAAGTAGTGCAGCGGCACATAGATCGCGAGGAAGGCCAGGGTGGCGATGACCAGGACGTCCTTGAGCACGGACACCCACGCGCTGCCGCGCAGCCCGCTGACGACGACGAACCCGGTGGTGACGGCGAAGGCAATGAAATAAGCCCAGTTGAGGGAGACGGCCCCGTAGGAGATCGTCGAGACGACCACGCCCATGCCGGTGATCTGCAACTGGATGTAGGGCAGCAGAAACACGGTGGCGAGGAGCGCGACGAGCGCCCCCACCCAGGGTTTCCCATACCGGTGGGCCACCATGTCGGTGATCCCCACCAGACCGTGCTTCTTCGCGTACGCCCACAACATGGGCCCGACCACATAGCCCACCGCATAGCCGCACGACATATAGGCGACCACATACAGCACGGGGGCGCCGTAGTTGTATCCCCAGCCCGCGGCACCCAGATAACTGAAACTGGTGTAGCTCTCGCCCGCCATGAGCACCCAGATGAATACGGTCCCCAGACTGCGCCCGCCGACCGACCACTCGGCGAGCCCGCCCCCTCCGCCTCCGCGCCCGCGTACGGCGAACAGTCCGAGGGCGACCGTGCCCACCATGAAGACACCGAAGATGGTGGTGGCGACAGCGGCGTTGCTCATCGGGCCCCGGCCTTCCCGCGCCCCCGGGTGTCGCCCCGCCAGGTGAGCCAGATGGCGAGCGGGGTGGCCAAGGTGGCGATCAGCAGCCAGAAGAAGAGGAAGGGCAGCCCGAACACCACGGGCCGTACCTTGTTCACGAAGGGCAGCGCCCCCAGGTACAGCAGATAGGGCACCCCCAGCCAGAGCACATGAGATCGACGACGTCGCATCCTTGAACGCTAGCGCGGCCGACTTCCCCGCAACTTGCCCCACACCACCAGCCGGTAGGTGGAGGTGAACTCGGGGGTGCAGGTGGTGAGCGTGAGGTAACGCCCGGGCGCGCTGTACCCGTACGAGGGCTTGACATCGCTCCGGGGAACGGCAGCTATGGTCCCGCCGTCGCGCGCGGAGGTCTGGGGCAGCACCGAATCAACCACATACGTGAAGACGGTGTCCCGGGTCTCGACCACCACCTCGTCCCCCGCCCGCACCGCGTTGAGGTGACGAAACGGCTCCCCATGGGTGTTGCGATGCCCGGCGAGCGCGAAGTTCCCCAGCTCCCCCGGCTGGGCGCTCTGCGCGTAGTGCCCCACATACCCCTTGTCGAGGACGCCGGCCTTGCTGATGCCCTGCGCGACGGGCACGGTGACCCCGATGCGCGGAATCCGCAGGACGGCGTACGCCTGGTCCCCGCGCGGCCCGCCCTTCGCACCGGAGGCGCCCGTACCGGCGGAAGGGGCCTCAGGGGCGGCCCCCTCCCCGACGGCGACCTGCTCCTCCGTCGGGTCCGCCGAGGCCTTGGGCCCCGCGCCGCCGCCGGCCGGCGGCACCGCCTCGTGGAGCCGCCCCCCACCCTCCCCCCACTGCTCCTCCAGGGCGTGGACGGTGCGGCCGGCCTCGGCGCGGGCCTCGCGATTGGTCCACCACAGCTGATGGGCGACGAGCAGCAGGACCAGGAGTCCGAGCGTCACGGCGAGCTCGGCGCCCGCCCACAGCCCCCGCGCCGTCCACACCCGCCGCCCGCGCCCGCCCTGCACCCTCACCGGTATCCCTGTGCGCACGGGCGCAGGGTAGGCGGCAGGCCCACAACTCACCAGGCCCGCAACGTGACGGACTCGACCCACCAGGCCCCAAAGCGCCCTCCGCCGGGCCCCCGTACAGCAGTACGGTGTCCCTCATGCGCCCCGACACGCCTGCCGATCACCTTGCCGAAGCCGAGCGTCTGCTGCGCACCGCGACGCAGTACCCGGAGGACCAGGAGCCCCTGCTCCTCCAAGCCGCGGCCCACCTGGAGCTCTCGGGCGACCGCCCCAGGGCCACCACGCTCTACGACCGTCTGCTGTCCTCGTCCTCCAAGGTGGACCACCCCCACCTGGTGAAGGCGTTCAAGGCGGCGAACCTGTGGGAGTACGGCCACGAGGCCGAGGCCCGGGCCATCATCGAGGGCATCCGGGCGGCCGCCCCGCTGGACCCGGCGGCCTGGGGGATCGTCGCCGAGACGCTGGAGGCCCACGACGAACTGGACCTGGCCCACGCCTCGCTGACCACCGGGCTGACCCTGCTGGGCGTCGCGGAGGCGGCGGTCGACCCCGCGGGCATCCCGTACAGCACCCAGTCCCTGCTGACCACGCGCCACCGGGTACGCCGGCTGCTCGCCCTGCCGCACGACACCTGGGACACCCTCGCGGACGAGCTGCACACCGCGCCGATCTCACTGGACGAACTCCACGACCCCAAGCGCCTCTGGTCCCTGGGATCCGAGGACCCCGCGGAACTCCAGGCCGAACTGGCCCGCCTGCGCGCCGAGTTGGGCAACTACCGCCTCGCCCTGTCCCGCCCGTTCCCGGTGGCGGTCCTGCACTGGCCGGAACGGGAACTGGACGAACTCCTCGCGGCGTACCCGGAGCTCCAGTCCGAATACCCCACCCACGCGGCCCACTTGCTGGACATCGAGGCGTCCCTGCGCGAACTGGCCGCGGCCGGCACCCCCAACCTCGGCATCGTGACGGCCACGGTCCCCTCCTACGAGGCCTTCGCCGCCTCCGAATCCTCCTCCCCCGCCAACGCCGACCTCCTCCCCCAATACGCCACCACCCTCGCCGCCCGAGCCCGAGCCACCTCCTGGCCCCCCAGCCGAGGCGCGGACTGCTGGTGCGGCTCGGGGGTCAACTATGGGGATTGCCACGGGAAGGGGTGAGATATCAGGCCCTTCACCACACGGCTCTCACCCGACCCCAGTGCTCCAACGCCGAACGACGATAAAGAACGAGGTCTGCCCGTTGCTCCCCCTCGATGTCGCTGCCGCGGCCAACATCCAGTCGCAGCTCCTGTTACGGGAGGACGCTGAACTAGCCGCCGTATACGAGCAGCTGCGCCGGCTGGACCCCACCGGCCAGCGTTTCGCCACAGTGCTCCGCGACACGATCGACCAACTGCTCAATGGCGAGGTCACCGGCCGATACGACTGGAAGACGCTCTTCAAAACCGAGAAGACCCATGCCGGGACGGTCGTTGAGATCAACCTCCAACGCGAGTTCGAGTTCGATGACGGCGCGAAGATGGACTACCGGATCGCAGAAATCGATGTCGACTGCAAGTACTCCCAGCAGTTCGGCGGCTGGATGATCCCGCCCGAAGCCAAAGACCATCTGTGTCTGCTCGTCTGGGCAGACGACTATAAGAGCCAGTGGAGCGCCGGGCTCCTGCGGATAAAGCAAGAGTGGCTGAACACGGGCAACAACCGGGACATGAAACTCACCATCAAGGCGGAGCACCGGAGCAAGATCCTCTGGCTCTGGCACAGCGCCCCGCTCCCGGAGAACATCTTGCTGCACATGGCGGATGAGGACCGGCAGGCCGTTCTCGCTCCCAGCTCTGGGCAGGCCCGCCTCGATGAGCTGTTCCGCCGGGTCCAGCGGCGGCGGATCGGACGCAATGTCGTGCGCTCTGTCGCCCGGCAGAAGGACTACATGAAGCGCGTGCGCGGCAATGGCGGATCTAGAACGACTCTCGCCAGAGAAGGCATCTTGATCATGGGGGACTACGACAGCCATAAGCAGGTAGCGGCGAAGCTGAACGTGCCGGTACCTGGCGAGGGAGAGTTCGTGAGCGTCCGTGTGGCGGAAGCGAGCGGCCAGGACGGCTCGCTTCCGAGCGTCATGCTGGACGGGAAGTACTGGGCCGTAGCAACAGCCGCAGACGTCCCGCAGCCAGCGCCCTCACTGCCGACCCACACCAGGCGAGCCCAGTAAAGCCTGGAAACACACCCGGCCAGCTGTGGAACCCCGCCCGACGGCGCCGCGGCGACAGCCCGGCATCATGTATCCCAGCAGACAGACCAGTCAGCGCCCAGCCAGTGGCGGGCGTAGCCGACACAGTGAGCGTTAGCGACCATGACAGACGACTGGAGCCCGCCCCCTGGGTCCTGGGCATCCTCCGCGGGGCGACGCCGCAACATGCAGGCGATCCGGAGCAGGGATACCAAACCCGAACAACTCATTCGGCGGCTGGTCCACGCCCAGGGGCTTCGCTACCGCGTGTCAGCGAAGCCCCTGCCAGGACTCCGCCGTACCGCGGACATGGTGTTCCGTCCGGCAAAGGTCGCCGTCTTCGTTGACGGCTGTTACTGGCACGGGTGCCCTGAGCACTACGTGCCGCCCAAGACGAACCCCGGCTACTGGTCCCAGAAAGTAGCCGGGAACATGAACCGCGATCGTGACACCGACCAGCAGTTGCTCGCCGCTGGATGGACAGTGCTCAGATTCTGGGAACACGAATCACCCGAGGACTGCGCGGTGCGGATCGCGGCTACGGTGAGCCGACTGAAACCCCCGGGGAAAGGCTGACGTTCAGCTGTTTTCCGCTCGCGCTGCCGCTTCGAATGCCGCGTAGATCTGCTCGCCAACGGCCCGTGCCACAGGCGGCGGAAACGCGTTTCCTACCTGTCGGTATGCGGCGGTCTTGCGCCCAAAGAAATTCCATTCTTCGGGGAAACCCTGAATGATGGCGGCTTGCTGGACTGTCAGTTTGGGGCCGGCCGCTGCGAAGAGGTCGCGTTCCTTGTCCTTGAGTTCCTCAGGGTCGTTGGCGACACCGAGGCCACAGACTCCGAGGTCTGACCACGCGCGCTTGGCACGGGTAGGGCCGAGATCTGCGCCTCCGTGCTTCCTCGATCCCCCGACGAGCGTCGGCGCGACCCCTTCAAGAGCCCGCTCATACCACGCCTTGAAAGCCTTCTCGGCTCGCGGGTCGTCCGCCACGTCATCAAACCGGGCACGCATCGTGTCGTGAAGCGCTTCCCCGACGCTGACTTCCGGGACGACAGCTGGCTTGGCGTGTTCGAAGTACTTCGCGTACTCGGGCTTCATCGCGACGAGAATCGCCCTGGGCCGCAACTGGGGGACTCCGTACCTCCTCGCCTCCAGCACCTCCCAGTAGCACTTCTCGTAGCCCATGGTTTCCAGCTGCTTGATGATCTCTTCGCGATAGTCAGCGAACTTCGGGTCGACGAGACCGCGAACGTTCTCAATCATCACGGCCTTCGGTTCCAGCTGGTCGACCAGTTCCAGCATGGTGGGAAACAGGTCTCGCTCGTCATCCCGTCCGAGCTGCTTGCCTGCCGCCGAGAAGGGAGGACACGGAACTCCGCCCGCCAGCAAGTCCAGCTCGCCCGGCTGAAGCCCGAGTTCCTTCGAGTCGAACGCTCTGAGATCGGCCTGGATGACACGGCAGCCCGCCCATTCCGCGTCTGCCTGCGTGTTGTCCTTCAGTGTCTGGCACGCGTCTTTGTCGATCTCGATCAGAGCGACATGCTTGAAGCCAGCTTGGTGAAGCCCGACAGCCTGCCCGCCCGCTCCAGCACAGATCTCCACCGACGAGTACTTGAGCGCGTTCGTGCGGACCATGTCCACTCACTTTCCAGTCGACCAACAGTGGACACACAAGCGATCCACTATCACAGAGGGTGACAGACCCCACTGACAACCAGACCAGTTTGCCGCACGCCACAGTGTTCCCTGAACACTCCCCGGGCTCCGGAAGACACGTGAGGCTGCGGGCGCCGCCGCCGAGCAGCACAGCTGCCACCGGTCACTGTGGCCGCAGCGGTACGGCGAGACCTTTCCCACCGAAGGCAGATGTCGGCACGACAGCCTGTCTCACTTGTGAGCGAGCGCCTTCAGGTGCCCCAGCAGTGCCTGCACGTCCAGCGCGTCCATACCTCCGGCCACCGCAGGCTCTTCTTCCAGGTCAGCTAGCTGGTGAACGGCGGGGTCATCGAGAATGCGCCCCATAAAGCTGACCTTCTCCTCCAGGCGCTTCGCGACGACCTCGTCGACCGTGCCGCTGGCCGCCAGGACCGTTACACGCGTCTCCGTCCCGGGAGCCAGCCCCAGCCGGTGGATGCGGTCCAGGCTTTGCAGGAACCGGCCGGCCATGAAGTCGCGGTCCACATATACGGCGTCATGACAGTCGTGGTGAAGGCTGATGCCCTCTCCCAGGGTGGCCGGGTTCGACAGCAGCACCAGGCATTCAGAATCTTCCCGAAAACGCCGGATCTGCTCGTCCCGGTCGGGGGTGCCGCCGTGCACAACCGCGGGCTGGTACTCCGCGAACATCTTCTCCATCGTGGTCAGACTCCGTACGAACGTCGTCCAGACCAGCGTCTTGCGGCCGAGCGCGGCATTGGCCGCCACAAGGCTGAGCGCCTCCGCATACTTCGGTGAAAGTTCATAGCTCGGCAAATCCCGAAGGAGCTCATACAGAGAGTCACCCTTCGGCACTTCCAGTGGCGGCACCTGATAGGAAAGCGGCTCATACCGGCTGGCACCGGCATGAAGAAGGGCCGGACTTGTCGCGGCCATCAAAAGCCGCAAAAGGGCTCTGCCAAGAGCGTCAAAGTCGTCCCGGGAAGCCTCTGCCCGGGCCGTGAACCGGCCCACAAGTGCGTCGTAGATCTCGCGATGCAGAGGGGGCAGATCCACGTACCTGATCTTCGTGACCACGGGCGGGAGGCCTAGCTCACGCTTGGTCGTGCGGGTGAAGAGCGGCCGGAGCACCTTGCTGGCGTGTCCGAGGTCGCCGCCTCCCACGGCACTGGTGACCACGCGGCGGCCATGTCCTGGCCAGACGAACGACAGGAGGTTCTCCAGATCGCGCGCGCCATTGGGAGCGGGGGTGCCCGTCAGTATCAGGCGCTTACGGGCCAGCGGCCCCAGGGCCATACACGCACTGCCATAGATGCCCTGCACCCCGAGTTTCATCCTGTGCGCCTCATCCAGAACGATCATGGAAGGCGCTGCGCGCAGCCAGGCGGCCAGGGTGGCCAGAGAGCGGTCGAGACGTTCGTAGTTGACGATGAGCACCTCGGTGCCCAGATAGGGACGCTTGCCCATCACCTCCGTTGCCGGAGGCGTCTCGAAGCACTCCGCCGCCTCGAACTGCCAGGCCTCGTAGGCTGACTTAGGGCTCACGACCAGGACTCGGCTGACCTCGCCGCGCTCCCTCAGCGCCGCGTAGACGGCCAGGGCCACGCGCGTCTTGCCGGCGCCGGGCACGCTGAAGTTGGCGCTGTGGCGCATGGAGAGCAGGTAAGCGATATCGCGGCACTGAAAGGGCGTTAGTCCAGCCCGCCATCCGGAGCCCAGGAGGGCTCGGACGTCCTCCTGCGCCACCGAGGCCTGCCTGGTCAGACCTCCGTCATGCAGGGACTGTTCGGCGATCGCAGCGTCGTCGAGTACACCTCCCACCAGTTCCGCGAGGGCTACCTCCCACTCGACGTCCTCGGGTGAGGGCCACGCTCCCAAGGCGTCGAGTCCAACGAGAAAATCATCGAGAGCGATCTCGGTTGCGAGGGGCTCCCGCTGGCCGCCCGCGGGAAACTGAGCGGCCAGCTGGGCCAGGTCCTTCTGGTACGGCGGCTCAGCGCGGAGGACGGCCTTTGTCCGGGTCACGTCGAACCCGATCCACAGGGACGGTTTCCCCCCAGCAGCCATCGGCCCTCATTCCTTCTGGCTCATCACGTCAAGCAGCCAAGCGATGCCCTCACCGGGCTCAGAGATACTACGAGCGCTCTGTGCTGCCAGCCTGCCGAGGGTCTCACGCAGTTTGACCACGGCCTCGTCAAGAGCTTCCTCATCCAGGCTCCGGGATGCGCGTGACATCACCAGATCCGTAATGCACTGCTCAAGGTCCTGGCAGGCGTCGTTGATACGGTCTGGCGCTGCCTGCTTGCGCTTGCGCACTCGCGCGTCCTTGCCCGCCGGTTCCAACGCGCTTTCGACCGCCTCGCGGGCAGTCCGGAACGTGGCAGAAGCCGCGATCACCCGGTCGGCAGCAACCGTCTCCGCCGTCCCCGCAATGGCCTTGGCCTTGAGCACGGAGTCCGTGAGTGCCTTCGCGGCCCCGACCTTCGGGTCGGCCGCGCGCACCGTCCGGCCGAGTCCGGGAATGGCCACCGCCGGCGCAGTTGCGGCCTGGTTCAGTTCCTCGGGCAGACGTTTGTCGAGATACCGCGCCTTGAAGTCGGGCTCGATGAGCCGGACATCCGTCTTGGAGAAGCCAAGCAGGATGGCCGCGAGCCGGCTCTCCTTGAGCAGATCCGCGTTCTCCCGGCTGACTGCCGACTCTTTGACGTAACGCCTGTGGAGCTCGCGCAGCTTCTCCTGGTGGTCTTCGAAATCAAGGAGGCGCAGCGCCGCGTCCCCGTCCCGGCTCCGCTCGATCAGGTCGCGAAGACAGGCCAGAATCCACAGGTCCTGCTCGCAGGTTGCCGTCCTGATCCTGAAGTCCCTCGCGATGTCCGCAGGCTGACGCCCCAGGTTGAACTGCTCGTCGACGGCGAGGAGCCTGTTCACATACGAGTACTCACGTCGGTGGTCCCTGCGCAACTGCAAGGACAGCTCAACGGCATCGACATCGGCCCACGTACAGGACTCAGGCAGCACACCAACCCGGATATGGGGCACGCCCAGCTCCACCAGGGCGGCCCGCCGGGTGTTGCCATTGACCAGCACCCCGTCCCGGGTGATGAGACCCGGGTCGGTCTGCTTGAAGTCCTGAAGACTGTCCCGGAGAACCTGGTAGTCCGGGTCCTCCTTGGAGGGGTCAGCCGGCAGTGCCTTGAGCAGGTGGTGGAGGTATGCCTGGCTGGCGGGGCTCCAGGGGTCCACGTCCAACTGCCGGTCTCGTGCCGGGTCGTAACTGCGCTGAGCCCGAACGCGGTGAGTTCCGGGGTTGTAGTAGAGGTCGGAGACGGGCATGTTGATGACTTCCACATGCAGCGGCACACCCCGCCACTCGACAGTCAAAGTCTCCTTGGCGCCGGCCGCGGAGGCGGCCTCTGCCAGCCGCTGGCGGACCCGTTCCTGGTTCTCCTCCGCCTGCGGCGGCCTTCCGAAGTCCTTGCTCATGTCTCTCTTTCTCGGGCCAACATAAGGGGCAGCTAGCGCCCGTCTGAGCCGCCGTGCTCCGCACGGTCGTCCGCCTAGTCGGCGCCTTCGGCATCCAGCGCCTGCCGGATCTTGTGCCGTGACTCCTCAGGGAGCGATCGGTACTCAGCCCACAGCCTCTCTACCGGGCTGAACGGACGCCGGTCATCAGCCACCCAGCCGGCCAGAACCCGTCGCTCAAGCCTGCCGAGCTGGCGCACGCCCGTCAGGACGTCGGCCGGATCAGCAGTGAGCTGACGCCCGCCCACCCGGCAGCGGTTGCACTCCGTCACCAGCTCCACCTTGCTGGTGCCATCGTCCTGCCGGACCTGACGTCGGGCGATGTCCAGTTGTGCGGCCTCGTAGGTGCCGGCATAGGACTCGCCACCGGAGATCCCGCAGGACCTACAGAAGTTCCCGTCCCTGGCCATGATCTCGCGACGCTGCGTGGCGGTGATCGGAGCCGCCGCCTTGGTACGCCCCTTGCCAGGTTCCCAGACCGCCTCGCCCTGCCGGACAAAGCGCTGCTCGTAGGGCTCCAGGCTGACGTCCTCACGATTTGTATGGATTTGCCACCCGTGGTCGCGCAGATCACGCATGCGCCGGTCGATCTGCGACACCCCCGGGAAGGCCTGACGCAGCTCATCCTTCGTGAAGACGCTTCCTTCACCGATGACGGTCACCAGCCAAAGGCCAGCACGCTTCATGGTGCCGATATTTTCGTCTGTCCATGACGGCAGCACGACGACCGCCCCCTTCCTCGAAAGAGCAGAACGTGGAGCACAAGCACCCCCAGAGTGCTCTCATTTATCCCTGCTCCCGAGATCGGAGGCAAGCGTCGCAGGGCGAATCCTGTTCATCGATCCGCGCACAGACGGCTATTGACTGGCGAGACTCAATGATGTAGATCCACTCGATTATCTGGCTTCGGGACAGGGACCCGTAAACCAGGACACATTGATGTTTTCCCTAGATGTGCCGCCCCACGTCGCCACCCCGACCGGCAGCGCTGATCCAGCACGCGGAACAGCCTCACCCCCGTGAGCCCAGCCTGATCGGCGCGCCGCGCACAGACAGCAGCGCTCTAACCTGGCGTTTTCCGCGACACTAGGAGCCGAGAGCCGACCGGCGGGACCAGAGCGGGGGACCGGCGAGCGCTTGGTGGACGCAGCACAAACCGCGTATGCCGACGGAGAGCCGACTGGCTGCGACGCGCAGCGGAATGGGCGAGCCAGGAATCAGCCGGCCTTCCATCCCTCTTTCCGCAGGCTGTGCCGTTCACGACGAAGAACCCAGGACTAGCGGAATTAGAAGTTCCGCTTCTCACGTCGCTGGGTCACTATCACAAAAGAGCCAGCACCGAGCGGAAATCAGCCCAATCTTCTGATCGCGAGGGACCGAACAGAACACGGGTTGACTTTTCCCGACACATGGTCGAGCTTGATCACGACATCCAGCAAAAGTGGTCCCCGGTGACCCATACAGGACGTTCCCGTCCGCGAAATGAGCAAATCCAACCAGGTTGGTCAACAGCCACCGCTTTCGAATTGAGGTTCGGTGCCACCCCGAGGGAAAATCGCCGCCGAGTTCCATCCTGACGCCACGCCCAAAATGCAGGAATGCGCCACCATGGTGCGATCGTTATGTGCGCAGCCGCTGGAGACCTTCCGCAGTTACCGCAGGATCGCGCAGGAGGTTCCTATCGCCCCCTCAGCGCTCTCGACGTACATGAGCGGTCGGGTCGTACCGCCCCCGGACGTGGTCACACGCCTCTGGGCAATCACGGTCGAGTGCGGCGGCTACGCCCCAGAGGGCGTGGCTTCGCTGGACAGCGCACTGGAAATCTGGCGTGAAGCCTCCGTGTCCCGGCAGGGTTTGGGGGAGGATGCGGTGCCCTCCCAGATCGCCCGCTTCCAGGCAGCCCGGCGGCGCCAGTCGGGAATGACCCCGCCGCCTCGACCCGCTGAGGCGTCGGCCCCCACCCCCATCGCTGACGATGCCATCCGGCACCTGAAGGCCGGCCGCGAGAGCGATGCCCTGTCGTTGCTCTGGCACATCGGACAGACCCACACTCCCGGCGAGATCCGCGATGTGGTGGCCGCCTACAGCGTCGCTCGCGAGACGGAGGCGGCTGACGCCGTCCTGGCCGCCGCCTCCGGGCGCCGCACCGAAGACATCCTCCGCATCACGGCTTCCCTTCTGGAAGCCAAGCGGTACAGCGACGCGACCGCTCTCGTCGATGCCGCTGTGCAGCGGATCGGCTGACCGGCGTTGTCCGATGCCACCGTTCCGGTCCCACCAGCGCGGGAAGCTGCCAGGACCGCCGGGTCCGGGCCGCCGTGACCGCCGCCCGGCACAAAGAGTGACCCGCTGCTCCGAGGTTTGGAGACGCACGGAGCAGCGGGCACTGCGCCCCGTATTTCCATCCGTGTGCACAGAGGAAAGGACGCTATGACCAACAATGACATGCCCTCGGGGGACCGCGCCGCTAGCGGACAGGAGCCGGCGCCCCGGCCCGCACCCCGCGGGGACCAGGCCACCCCCGGTGCGGAGACGCGAGGACCTGCCTTCCCGCGCCCTGCGCTCGCGCCGTACTTCTCACTGGGAGGGAGCCAGGTGCTGGCCTACGCCATCCTCTCGGGCCGGGGCCCCGACGACCCGAACCACCTGTGGGCCATGGTCATCCTGTGCGTCGCGGGGTCTGCCTGCGAGGCCTGGGTCCGCCGCCGGCAGTAGCGCGGCGGGCCCGCCGCGAGCCGCGAGACGCCATCCCGCTAGCCTCAAACAAACCGCACGACAGGAGGCAAACCATGGCGAAGGTTCCCGCGGCTGTGATCGCGGCCGGAGGGCTCATCGGGGGGTATGGGGTGGCCCGGTGGACCAAGAAGCGGCCCCTTGGTGGGGTGGCGCTTGCCGCGGCCGGGGCGGTGGCGGCTCGGCAGTGGCAGCAGGCCGCCGGGACCAAGGCGGCCGTCGGGCTGACCGGCGCCTACGTCGCCGCGTTCGCCGGGTCCCACCCGCTCGCCAAGAAGGTCGGCGCCTGGCCCTCCGTGTTCGGCGTGGCCGGCACGGTCGCCCTCGCCTCCTGGGTCGTCACCCGTAACTCCGGGCAGTAGTCGGGGATTTGGGGCGAAGAAACTTCCCACGTCGTTGAGTGGGAGCCGTCCCGGGTCCGTATATAGGGGGGCCTCCCCACGGCAGTCGGGTGCGTGGCCGCACACAGCAGGGACAGGCAGTGCGGCCATGCGTCCGACGGGCTCATCCCCCAACCCGGCCCGCTTTCAGCGCCGCGATCCTGGCCCGGGTCGCGTTCCCCGGGCACACCGCCCTGGGGGCCGCAATCCCGGCCCCACCCCCGGCCCGCCCTCAGCGCCGCGATCCGACCCGCGCCCCCCGCCCCGCGGTCATCGCTGCCCCCCTACCCCCCCACCGCCCGCGACACCGTATAGATCACCAGCCCCGCCAACGCCCCGACCACCGTCCCGTTGATGCGGATGAACTGGAGGTCGCGGCCGATGTTGGCCTCGATTTTGCGGGAGGTGTCGTTCGCGTCCCAGGAGGCCACCGTGTCCGTGATCAAGGACGTGATCTCGGCGCGGTACGTGGACACCACATACGCCGCCGCGTCCTCCAGCCAGCCGTCCAGCTTGGACTGGAGGCGGGGGTCCGTCGACAGGCGGGTGCCCAGGGAGAGCAGGGACGCCTTGGCGCGCAGGCGCAGTTCGCTGTGGTCGTCCTCCGCCGCCGCGATGATCATGGAGCGTACGGCGGACCACGCCGAGGCGATGATGTCCTGCACCTCGGGGCGGGCCAGTATCTCCGACTTGAAGCGCTCCACCCTGAGCCGGGTCTCCGAGTCGCTCTGGAGGTCCACCGCGAAGTCCGCCAGGAAGCGGTCCAGTGCGCCGCGCGCCGGATGGGCCGGCATGTCGCGCATCTCGGTCACGAAGCGCAGCAGCTCCCGGTAGACGCGCTCGCCCACCTTGCGGTCCACGAAGCGCGGGGTCCAGCCGGGAGCGCCACCCTGCACCGCGTCCATCACCGAGTCGCCGTGCAGCACCAGCCAGTCGTGGGCGCGTACACACACCAGGTCGACGGCCTTGCGGTGGCTGCCGTCCGCGACGATCTTCTCCAGCGCCTTGCCGAGGCCCGGCGCTATCTCCGCCGCGTCCGCCCGGCGCGTGATCGCCTCGCCCACCACCGCCTGCACATCGGCGTCCCGCAGCACCGTCAGCGCCCCGCGCAACGCGGTGGCCAGCTCCGATGTGACCCTCTCCGCGTGCTCGGGCGCCGCGAGCCAGGTGCCCAGGCGGCGGCCGATGCCGAGGGCCTGGAGACGGGTGCGGACGACGTCCGTCGACAGGAAGTTCTCACCCACGAACGTGCCGAGCGAGGCGCCGAACTGGTCCTTCTTGTTCTGGATGATCGCCGTGTGCGGGATCGGCAGACCCAGCGGCCGGCGGAACAGGGCGGTCACCGCGAACCAGTCGGCCAGCGCGCCCACCATGCCCGCCTCCGCGGCCGCCGCCACATACCCCGCCCAGGCGCCCGCGCCCGAGCGGTCCGCCCACGTGGCGAGGCCGAAGACGACCGCGACCAGAAGCAGAAGGCCGGTCGCGGTGGCCTTCATGCGGCGCACACCGCGCCGCTTCTCCTCGTCCGCGGCCGTATAGGCGAAGGGGGACGAGCGGGGCGTGCGCGCGGACCCGTCCGCCGCGACCGCCACCTCGGCGTCCGGCCCGGACCCCGGCCCCGGCCCCGTCCCCGGCCCCGTCCTCGTACGTTCCATTCGCTCCACCTGTCCGCGCGTACCCACGCCCCGCTCGTTCACGTCCCCGTACGGCCGACCGGCCGGTCATGGCCCTTCCGTACGACCTCTGTGCGACCTCTATGACCTCTACAGGAAGTACTCGCGGCGTGCCCGTTCAGTTCCCGTGCGCACGTACGACCACTCGTTCGCGTGGCCCAACCCGGCCCGCCCAACCCGTGTCGGCCCCGCTCACCCCAGCTCCTTGCGCCCCCCGCCCTCCATCCGCTCCAGCCGCTCCCGTTCCCGTTCCGCCCGCAGCCGCTCCCTCTGTGCCTTCCTCGGCTTGCGGTCCACGCCGATTCCGCCCAGCAGGGCGAACGCCACGATCGTGACGTGCGGGGAGCCCGGCGTGCCCTCGCCGTTGGCCTTCGAGCCGCCCACCGCGCCCATGATTCCGAAGCCCTTGACCTGGACGGCGAGCTCCGGCGGTACGGTAACGCCGATGCCGCCCATGACCGTGAAGATGCGGAGCACCGTCTCGCGGGCCTCGAAGCGGGCCTCGCGCAGGTCGATGTCGCCGCCGCCCCACATCGCGAACGCGGTGAACTTCCTGGCCACCGTCCAGGTGCCCTTGCGGCTGAAGCCGCCCCACAGGGCGAAGCCTCCTTTGGAGGTGGGCGCGTGACCGATGCGGGAGGGCCAGTGGACCTCCGCCTCATCCTCCGGGCGGCGCACGGCGCGGGCCGCCGGGCCCGGTGTGCCCGGCGCCGGCAGGTCGCGCACCAGCGGCTCCAACTCCCCGTGCGTACGCGCCGTGTACGCTGCCTCCAGGCGCTGCTCGAACTCCTCCATGTCGAGACGCCCCTCGGCCAGCGCGTCCCTCAGCGACTCGGCGACCCTCTCCCGCTCGGCGTCCGATGCGCGCATCTCCGGCGGCCCACCCCTAGGTTCACTCGTCATGGTGTGAAGCCTAGTGAAGGCCTCCGGCTAAAGACCCCGCCCCTCGTACATGCGCGCGATCACGGCCTCGATGTCCGGCTCCCGCACCGACAGATCCACCAGCGGGTACTCCTGCGCGATGTGCGCGACCAGCGGCGCCGCCGACGCGGACGCCGGGAAGGAGAGCCACTGGCGGGGCCCCTCGACCTTCACCACCCGGGCCCCTTCGACCCGTACCGGCGGGATCTCGCGCTCCAGGTCGACCACCAGGGTGCGTTCGCTCTCGCCCGCCTCGTGCAGTCCCGCGAGCGCCCCGTCGTACATCAGACGGCCCTGGTCGATCACCATCACGCGTTGGCAGAGCTGCTCGATGTCGGTCAGGTCGTGGGTGGTCAGCAGGATCGTGGTGGCGCGCTCGGTGTTCAGGTCGCGCAGGAACTCGCGCACCTTCGCCTTGCTGATGACGTCGAGGCCGATCGTCGGCTCGTCGAGGTACAGGACGTCCGGGTCGTGCAGCAGGGCCGCCGCGATGTCCCCGCGCATCCGCTGACCCAGGGAGAGTTGGCGTACCGGAACGTCCAACAGAGCGCCCAGGTCGAGGAGTTCGACGCAGCGGTCCAGGTTCTCGCGGAAGCGCGCGTCCGGGATGCGGTACATCCGGTGGGCAAGCCGGTAGGAGTCGTACAGCGGCAGGTCCCACCACAGGGTGGTGCGTTGGCCGAACACCACCCCGATGCGCTGGGCGAGCCGGGTGCGCTCGCGCGAGGGGTCGAGGCCCGCGACCCGCAGTCGGCCCGCGCTCGGCGTGAGGATGCCCGTCAGCATCTTGATGGTGGTGGACTTTCCGGCGCCGTTCGGGCCGATGTAGCCCACCATCTCCCCGCGCGCCACCCGGAAGCTGATCCCGTCCACCGCCCTGACCTGCCGCTTCTCGCGACGCAGCCGTCCTGCTTTGCGACGTACGTCGAAGACCTTCTCCACGCCGTCGAGTTCGATCAGACCGCGGTCCGGGCCCGTCACGTCAACTCCCTTGTCCGTCATACGAGTTCGAACCCATCGTCAGCTCCCTGTGCTGCGGTACGAACGAAGCCCCACCCGCCACGCCCGGCCCGACAGCACCAGACAGACCGCGGCGACCAGCGGGGGCGCGAAGGCGAGCCAGGTCGGCAGGTCCAGCGGGTAGGGACGGCCCAGGATGTACAGCGCGGGCAGCCAGTTCACGAACGCCAGCGGCAGGATGTAGGTGACCCCGCGCACCATGTCCTTGGCGAACACCGTCGGCGGATACTGGAGCAGCGTCTGGCCGCCGTAGGTGAACGCGCTCTGGACCTCGGCCGCGTCCTGCGCCCAGAACTGGAAGGCCGCGCCCACCACGAACACCGCGCAGAAGATCCCGGTGCCGCTGAGCAGCGTCACCGGCACGAGCAGCACCTTCGCGACCGTCCAGTGCACGTCCAAAGCCGCCAGCGAACCGGCGAGGACCAGGAGGCCCTGAAGGAGCCGGCCCAGGCGCTGGAGGCCGAAACGGTCGGCGGCGACCTGGGCCAGCACCGGCGCCGGGCGCACGAGCAGGGCGTCGAGCGTGCCGTCCCGCACCCGCGCGCCCAGCTTGTCGATCGAGCCGAGCAGCGCGTTCGCGAGCCCGAACGCGGTCGTCGACGTGCCGTACAGGAAGGCCACTTCGGCGAAGGAGTACCCACCGAGCGAGCGGACCTGCGAGAACATCAGGACGATCACGACGAAGTCGAAGGCCGTCACCAGGAAGTTCCCGATCAGCATCATCACGAACGACGCCCGATAGGCGAGTGTGGAGCGGATCCACATCCCGGCGATCATCGTGTACGTGGCCCACACGCCCAGCGGCGCCCGCCGTTCCCTCCCGGGGTCGGCCCACCCTGAACCCCGTACGGGGTCGGCCCTCCCGGAACCCCGCACCGGCTCAGCCACCCTGAACCACCACCCTGCGCACCGCCGCGGACTGGAGCAGCCGGCCCGCGCCGAGCAGCGCCGCCGCCCAGCCGAGCTGGAAACCGTAGGCGCCGAGCAGTCCCCAGCCGTGGTGGCGGCCCAGCAGGACATCCACCGGGATCTGGAGCAGCGAGGACCACGGCAGCGCGCGGGCCACCTCGCCGAGCAGCCCGGGGAAGGCGTTGAGCGGCAGCAGCATCCCGGAGAAGAACAGGCCCGCGATCGAGACCAGCGCGGCGACGCCGGCCCCGTCGAGCAGCCAGAACGCCGAGAGCGCCACCAGGAAGCGCAGCGCGAAACTCACCACCACGCCGAACAGGACCGCGAGGAGGAAGGCGAGCCACGTCCCCGGGTTGATGGGCAGCGCGAGATCGAAGAACAGCGCGCCGAAGGCGAGCGGCACCACACCGCGCCCAAGGAAGTGGAAGAGCGCCCGGCCCAGATCGGCCGACAGCCACCACAGCTGGAGGTCGGCCGGACGGTAGAGGTCGATCGCGATGTCACCCGTACGGATGCGTTCCACCAGCTCGTCCGCGAAGCCTCCGCCGAACAGGTTCACCGTCATCAGCATGGCCTGGCTGACCCACACATAGGTGAGGGCCTGGGACTGGTCGTAGCCACCGAGGTTGGGGCGCTGGTTCCACAGGGCTATATAGGTGTAGGCCACGATCACGCCGAAGACCGTGTTGGTGAACACTCCGGCCGCGGTGGCGACCCGGTACGTCGTATAGCGCCGGAACCCACCCGCCGCCACGACCCCGTACAGCCGCACGAAACGTCCCCTCCCGCAGTCGACACCGAAGCGCGGGAGCCTAGCCCAGCCGCACGGCCCTTCGCGACGGAATTTCCGTGACGCGCCATGCAATATGTCCTTACAGCGTGGATCACCCCATACGTTCCGCACACGACCCGAGACGCGACGGCCGGAGAGACATGAGCGACGACGAGCAGCCGGAGCCCCCCGAGCCCAGGCGCGAGCCGCCGCGGACATGGACGCCCCGGGACCGCACGACCGGCTCCGGCGGCGTCGAAGGCCCCGGCCGGTTCGACGGCCCCGGTCGATCCGACGGCCCCGGTCGATCCGAGGGGCCCGGTCGATCCGAGGGGCCCGGTCGACCCGAGGGGCCCGGTCGACCCGAGGGGCCCGGCGAGGTCGGAGGCTCCGGCGAGTTCACGGGCTCCGGCCCCGGCGGGCCCGCAGGCCCGGAGACACCGCCCGGGCAGGGCGCGTCGGCCGGCCAGAAGCGGCCCAAGCGCACCGGATGGCGCCGCTTCGTACCCCGCTGGCGTCTCGTGCTCGGCCTCTTCCTCTTCTGCGCGCTGCTGCTCATCGGCGGATTCATCGCCGGCTACATGCTCGTGTCGATCCCCGCCGCCAACGCCGGGGCGACCGCCCAGTCCAACGTCTTCCTCTACGCCGACGGCACCCAGCTCGCCTCGGACGGCGAGGTCAACCGCGAGAACATCCAGCTCGCCCAGGTCCCGCTCACCGTGCAGCACGCCGTACTGGCCGCCGAGGACCGCGACTTCTACTCCGAGCGCGCCGTCGACCCCAAGGCGATGGTCCGCGCCGCCTGGAACACCCTCACCGGCAAGGGCACCCAGGGCGGCTCCACCATCACCCAGCAGTACGTCAAGAACTACTACCTCGGCCAGGAACAGACCATCACCCGCAAGGTGAAGGAGTTCTTCATCGCGATCAAGCTCAATCGCGAGGAGAGCAAGGACGACATCCTCGCCGGGTACCTCAACACCAGTTACTTCGGCCGCAACGCCTACGGCATCCAGGCCGCCTCGCAGGCGTACTACGGCAAGAACGTCGAGAAGCTCACCACCGGCGAAGGCGCCTACCTCGCCTCCCTGCTCAACTCCCCCAGCGCGTACGACGTCATCGCCCACCCCCAGAACAAGCCGCGTGCGCTGGCGCGTTGGAACTACGTCCTGGACGGCATGGTCAAGAAGAAGTGGCTCGGCGCCCCCGAACGGGCCGCCACCACCTTCCCCGTACCCGCGAAGGCCAAGGCCCGGGCCGGCCTCGCGGGCCAGCGCGGCTACCTGGTCGAAGCCGTCAAGGACTACCTCACCAGCAACAAGATCATCGACGAGAACACCCTGGCCACCGGCGGCTACCGCATCACCACCACCATCCAGAAGGACAAGCAGGACGCCTTCGTCAAGGCCGTCGACGACAAGGTCAACTCCAAGCTGAGCAGCGTCCGCAAGGCCGACCGCAACGTACGCGTCGGCGGCGCCTCCATCGACCCGGCCACCGGCAAGGTCCTCGCGATGTACGGCGGCATCGACTACACCAAGCAGTACGTCAACAACGCCACCCGGCGCGACTTCCAAGTGGGCTCCACCTTCAAGCCGTTCGTCTTCACCTCAGCCGTCGTCAACGACTCCAAGACGCAGGACGGCCGCCCCATCACCCCCAACACGGTCTACGACGGCACCAACAAGCGCACCGTGCAGGGGTGGAAGGGCGGCTCGTACAGCCCCGCCAACGAGGACGACGCCTCCTACGGACAGATCACCGTGCGCACCGCCACCGACAAGTCCGTCAACGCCGTGTACGCGCAGATGGCCGTCGACGTCGGGCCCAGCAAGGTCAAGCAGACCGCGATCGACCTCGGCATCCCCGCCGACACCCCCGACCTGACCGCGTCCCCCTCGATCGCCCTGGGCCCGTCCACCGCGAGCGTCCTGGACATGACACAGGCGTACGCCACCCTCGCGGGCCACGGCCGGCACGGCACCTACACGATGGTCGAATCCGTCAGCAAGGACGGCGAGAAGACCGAACTGCCCGCCCAGGACGCCGAACAGACCGTCAGCCGCGAGGCCGCCGACACCACGACGTCCATGCTGCAAAGCGTCGTCGACGGCGGCACGGGCACCGCCGCACAGGCCTCCGGGCGGCCCGCCGCCGGCAAGACCGGAACCGCCGAACAGGACAAGGCCGCCTGGTTCGCGGGCTACACCCCGGACCTGGCCACCGTGGTCGCCGTGATGGGCGCCGACCCCGACACCGCCGTGCAGCAACCCCTGTACGGGGCGCTCGGCCTGCCCCGCATGAACGGCGGCGGCCCGCCCGCGCAGATCTGGGCCCAGTACACCAAGGGCGCCCTCCAGGGCAGCGAGGCCAAGGACTTCGACCTGGAGCTCCAGGAAGGCGCCACCACCCCCGTCGAACCGCCCACCCCCAACCCGTTCCAGTCCCCGACACCCGGCCGCGACCAGGGACAGACCCAGGGCCAGGACCAGGGCCGCACCCAAGGACAGGACCAGGGCCAGACCGGCGGCCGCAACCAGGGCCAGAGTCAGGGCCAGAACCAGGGCCGCACCCAAGGACAGGACCAGGGCCAGACCGGCGGCCGCAACCAAGGGCAGACCCAAGGTCAGGACCAGGGCCAGACCCAAGGCGGCGCCGACAACGGAGGCACCGTCAACGGCGGCCAGAACCAAGGCCCCACCCAAGGCCAGACCCAAGGTCAGACACAGGGCCGGGACCAGGGACAGACCCAAGGCCAGACCCAGGGCGGCACCGACAACGGAGGCGCCAACGCCGGCACGATCGAGGGACCGGGCGGCACCCCCAACGGCCTCGCCGACCGCCCCCGCGGCTGGCGAAGCCACTAGCGCCCACACGCCCTCACTTCACGGCGTAGCCACCAGCGCCGAACACGCCCTCCCCGCACAACGCCGCCCCGGCCCCTTGACACGGGCCGGAACCCAACGCCTCAATGCCCGCTCGTCGCCTTCAACCCCACGACGGCGACGAGCAGCAGGCACACGAAGAAGATCCGGGCGGCGGTGGCCGGCTCACCGAGCACCACCATGCCCAGCACCGCCGCGCCGGCCGCGCCGATCCCCACCCACACGCCGTACGCGGTACCGATCGGCAGCGTCTTCGCGGCCTGCGAGAGCAGCACCATGGAAGCGACGATCCCCAACCCGGTGAGCACACTGGGCAGCGGGCGCGAAAACCCGTCGGTGTACTTCATCCCGATCGACCAGCCCACTTCGAGCAGACCGGCGACGACAAGCAGAACCCAGGCCATGAGGACCTCCGAGACGCGGAACGGAACACGGGTGCGTCGTCTTGTCCTGACCCGGTACGACGCGTCTCGTCGGGGTCCCTCCACCGTAACAAAGGGCATGCGAAAGGGCCGGTGACAACGGTCACCAGCCCTCGCGTACGCTCAGTCGGCCAGAGATCTACAGATACAGCCCGGTCGCGTCCACCGACACCCGCTCGGACGCCACGGCGTGCAGGTCCCGCTCCCGCATCAGGACGTACGCCACGCCCCGCACCTCGACCTCCGCCCGGTCCTCGGGGTCGTACAGGACCCGGTCGCCCGGCTCCACGGTGCGCACGTTCTGGCCCACCGCGACCACCTCCGCCCAGGCGAGGCGTTTGCCGACGGCGGCGGTCGCCGGAATGAGGATGCCGCCGCCCGAGCGCCGCTCGCCCTCGGGCGTGTCTGACCGGACCAGCACACGGTCGTGCAGCATCCGGATGGGCAGCTTGTCGTGGGTGTTCTCGCTCACGGGGTCGAACCTACCCGCACCCGCGACCGCCGTACGCCGAAGGGTCAGGCCCGACGCTTCCTCGCCGACAGCGCGAGCAGCCCCACCAGGCCGACCGCGACGAGCGCGACCGGCAGGATCCGCTCCACCCGGGGCGCCCCCTCCTCGGACACGAACTGCGCCTTCACATCGCTCACCGCGCGGTTCACCGCGACGTACGCGCGCCCGGCCGTGTGGTCCACGGCCGAGGCGAACCTGGCCTTCGCGTCGCCGACGATCGTGGACGGGTGCAGCCGCACCCCGATCTCGTCGAGGGTCACCGCGAGCTGGTCCCGCCGGCTCCTGATGTCCGCCTCGATCTGCGCAGGGGTCCTGGCATCCGACACTGCGCCGCCTCCGGTGGTCGTATGGGGTCATCCGTCATCCACAGTCTGTCAGTTCCGCCGCTCATGCACTGTCACAGGCCCCCATTAGGCTCTGTCGGTGTACGCCACCCCCTCGGCCACTTGGAGAAAACCCCATGAGCGAGCGACTTCAGCCCGGCGACACCGCCCCCGCCTTCACCCTGCCCGACGCCGACGGCAACGAGGTCTCGCTCGACGCGTACCGGGGCCGCAAGGTCATCGTGTACTTCTACCCCGCCGCCCTCACCCCCGGCTGCACCAAGCAGGCCTGCGACTTCACGGACAACCTGGAGCTGCTGGCGGCCGCCGGGTACGACGTCGTCGGCGTCTCCCCCGACAAGCCGGAGAAGCTCGCGAAGTTCCGCGAGCAGGAGTCCCTGAAGGTCACGCTGGTGGGCGACCCCTCCAAGGAGGTCCTGGAGGCGTACGGGGCGTACGGCGAGAAGAAGCTGTACGGCAAGACGGTGACGGGGGTCATCCGCTCGACGGTGGTCGTGGACGAGGCGGGGAAGGTGGAGCGGGCCCTGTACAACGTCAAGGCGACGGGCCATGTAGCCAAGATCATCAAGGACCTGGGCATCTGACCCCGCCCCCGTCCCCTTTTCGGAACGACCCTGCCCGCCCGCAAGCGGCCCGGGTCGTTCCGCATTTCGGGGGTGACCGTCCGGAATGCGGTTCGTTACTCCGTACGGGGCTGCGAACGTGTGGCCGGGACGGAGGGGAACGTGGGCACGAGCGCGTACACCCGGGAGAGGCTGGCCGACGCGGCCGCCTCCTCCCGCACCTTGTCGGAGGCGCTGACCAGGCTGGGCGTGGACCCGAGGAGTGGGTCACGGAGGTACATACGCGAACGGATGCGGAAGCTGGGCATAGACACCGCGCACTTCGAACGCGAGGGTGCCCGCTGGACACGGGAGGTTCTTGAGCCGGTGGTCGCGGCTTCGGCGAGCGTGTGTGAGGTGCTGCGCCGACTGGGGCTCGAAGTGGTCGGCGGTCATCACACGAACATCAGCAGGCGCATCAAGGCGTACGGCATAGACACAGCTCATTTCGGGCCCCCGGCGCGCACCGAGAAGATGCGGAACAACCGTCGTCGCCGGACCCCCGAAGACATCCTGCGGGTGGACCTCTCCGCGCACGCTCGACGGACGCCCAGCACCCGCCTCAAGCGGGCACTCCTGGAGCTCGGCATCACGGAGTGCTGTGCGTTGTGCGGCATCGGGGCCGTCTGGCAGGGGCACGCGCTACCGCTCGAGGTGGACCACATCGACGGCAACTGGCGCGACAACCGCGCGGAAAATCTCCGGCTGCTCTGCCCCAACTGCCACTCCACTACGGACACTTACCGTGGTCGCGGCAAGGGCAGGCAGGTGAACGCACCTTGAGCGCGCCATCGGGATACACGCGCGAGCGGCTTGCCGAAGCAGCCCGATCTTGCGGAGACATCGACGAGGTCATCGCCTTCTTCGGCACCAAACCCTATGGGTACCTCGCCCGCTACCTGAGGCGGCGCTTCGAGCACTTCGGCATCGACATCTCGCATTTCAGACCGAGCGGCAGGCTGCCTCGGCCCGCGGAAGGGGAACTGCGGCAGGCAGTGCGCGACTCGACCACCATCGCCGCCACCCTCCGACGGCTGGGTCGCCCGGACAACACGCGGCAACGAGCTCTGCTGCGGCAGTGGATCACCGAGGAGCAGGTGGACACCTCGCACTTCCTGGGACAGGCCCACCAGCGCGGCAAGCCCGGCCCAGCCCTTGTGAAGGCCGCCGAAGACGTCCTCGTGAAACACGACCGGGGTCGGCGCAGCCAGGCGGCGGCCCTCCGTCGGGCGCTGCGCGCCATAGGTGTGCCGGAGGTGTGCGCGGGCTGCGGCACGGGACCCGAGTGGCTGGGCAGGCCCATGACGCTGGAGGTCGACCACATCAACGGTGACTGGAGCGACGACCGGGCTGAGAATCTCCGGCTCCTCTGTCCCAACTGCCACGCGATCACCAGCACCTGGTGCCGAGGAGGACGCCGCAGCGCCTGATCCGACACCGGCCCCATCCACCGACCGGCGCCTCCCCCGGTACCATGGCTGGCGTCTGGCGGCGGTGGTGCAATGGCGACACAGCAGACTTAGGATCTGTGGCCCGTGAAACGGCTTGAGGGTTCGAATCCCTTCCGCCGCACAGCGAACGGCCTGCGCATTGAGGGATCGATGCGCAGGCCGTTTCGTTTCCAGGGACTCACCCCACCAGTTCCCGCACCACCGGCACCAGCGCTCGAAACGCCTGCCCGCGGTGGCTGATCGCGTTCTTCTCGTCTGCCGTCAGCTCCGCGCACGTGCGGGTCTCGCCGTTCGGCTGGAGGATCGGGTCGTAGCCGAAGCCGCCCGTGCCGGCGGGGGCGTGGCGCAGGGTGCCCAGGAGGCGGCCTTCGACGACGCGTTCCGTGCCGTCGGGCAGGGCGAGGGCGGCGGCGCAGGCGAAGTGGGCGGCGCGGTGTTCGTCGGCGATGTCGGCGAGTTGGGCCAGCAAAAGGTTCAGGTTGGCCTGGTCGTCGCCGTGGGTGCCGGACCAGCGTGCGGAGAAGATGCCGGGGGCGCCGCCCAGGACGTCGACGCAGAGGCCGGAGTCGTCGGCGACGGCGGGCAGGCCGGTGGCCTGGGCGAGGGCGTGTGCTTTGAGGAGGGCGTTCTCGGCGAAGGTGACGCCGGTTTCCTTGACGTCGGGGATCTCGGGGTAGGCGTCGGCGCCCACGAGTTCGTGGGGGAGGCCGGCCGCGGCGAGGATGGCGTGGAGTTCGGTGACTTTGCCGGCGTTGCGGGTGGCGAGGATCAGGCGGGTCATGCCCCCCAGTATCGGGGGGTGGGCGCGGGCCGGTGTCTCAGGGCGTGCAGACCTTGCCGACTTCCTTGGCCGCGTCGGTGACGCCGCTGATGTCGGGGGTGTTGTCGCCGTTCTTGATGGCGGTGCGGACGTTGTCGACGGCCTTGTCGAGGTCGCCGACGGCTTTGGAGAGGTCGGCGTTGTCGGTCTTGTTCTTGAGGGACGACAGTTCTTTGTCGATGTCGTCGAGGGCCTGGTCGGCCTGGGCCGGGTTGTCGGTGGCGTTGTTCACGGCCTTGCCGAGGTTGCTGACGCTGCTGCCGATGGCGTCCGCGGTGTTGACGCAGTCGATGGCCTTGTCGATGGCTCCGCAGCCCGCGGTGACGGTGACGGCCAGGGCCGCGGTGGCGAGGGCGAGCATGGTTCGGCGCATCGGTCGGGTCCTCCCCCGGGTGTTCCGGAACGGGTTCCGGAAGGACGGACGGGCGCACGGTTGGCCCGTACGCCCGTACTCGTGGTGACGCGGGGAGGTTCCCCCTGGTTGCCTCTTTATGGTGCGGGCTGCTCGCCGGAGACCGCGGCCAGGGCGCGGAGTTGGAGGGCGGCGAGGTCGGCGCAGCCTCCGGTGGCGAGGTCGAGGAGGGCGTTCAGTTCCTTGCGGTCGAAGGGCTCGGCCTCGGCGGTGCCCTGGACCTCGACGAAGCGGCCGTCGCCGGTGCAGACGACGTTCATGTCGGTGTCGGCGCGGACGTCTTCCTCGTAGCAGAGGTCGAGGAGGGGGGCGCCGTCGACGATGCCGACGGAGACGGCGGAGACGGTGCCGGTGAGGGGCTTGCGGCCGTGCTTGACGAGCTTCTTGCCCTGGGCCCAGGTGATGGCGTCGGCGAGGGCGACGTAGGCGCCGGTGATGGCGGCGGTGCGGGTGCCGCCGTCGGCCTGGAGGACGTCGCAGTCCAGGACGATGGTGTTCTCGCCGAGTGCCTTGTAGTCGATGACGGCGCGCAGGGACCGGCCGATGAGGCGGGAGATCTCGTGGGTGCGGCCGCCGATCTTGCCGCGGACGGATTCGCGGTCGCCGCGGGTGTTGGTGGAGCGGGGCAGCATCGAGTATTCGGCGGTGACCCAGCCTTCGCCGCTGCCCTTGCGCCAGCGGGGGACGCCTTCGGTGACGGAGGCGGTGCAGAAGACTTTGGTGTCGCCGAAGGAGATGAGGACGGAGCCCTCGGCGTGCTTGCTCCATCCGCGTTCGATGGTGACCGGGCGGAGCTGTTCGGGGGTGCGGCCGTCGATTCGAGACATGCCCTTGAGCCTAGGCGATGGGGTGGGGGCGGGTTCCCCCGTCTCCGGGTATACGAGGGCTCCCGGTGGGCGGCGGCTCCGCGTACGGGCCGGGGCCGGGTGCGGAGCCGGGGCCGGGTACGGGGGGGCCGGGTGCGGGGCCGGGTGCGGGGCCCGGGTTCCAGACTCCCTGCGTGCCGGAGGGTCTCGGCTGGCGGGCTCCCGGTATGCGGGCGAGCTCGCGGCGGGCAGGCGCGGGCTCCCGCCGTGCGGGCGGGCTCCCCGCGTACGGAGCTTCCCGGCGCCCCCGACTCCGGACGCGCGGCCCGGGTACGCGAAAGGCCGGCCCCGGGGGGCCGGCCTCGGCGGTGTGGGTTCAGCGACTCACATCATGTCTTCGATGTCCGCGGCGATGGGGTCCGCGTCGGTGCCGATGACGACCTGGATGGCGGTGCCCATCTTGACGACGCCGTGGGCGCCGGCGGCCTTGAGGGCGGCTTCGTCGACCTTGCTCGGGTCGATCACTTCGGTGCGCAGGCGCGTGATGCAGCCTTCGACTTCCTCGATGTTCTCGATACCGCCGAGGCCGGCGACGATCTTCTCAGCCTTGCTGGCCATGTGTCTCTCCTGGTTCTTGAAGAACGCTGTGTCGGCCCACGGTAGGTCCGCTTTGTCACGGTAACCCACGTTTGGCCCAGCTATGCGCGCGGGCGCAAGGTGCCTGGCCAAGGATGGCGAGCACCGGAGCCGTGTCGTGCCAGGGGCCCGCTCCGGACGATACCGCAACTGGTCTACACCAGTGTGCAACGACCGCCCGAACCGGCTTGTTCCGCAGGCCTGGAGGTTGCCGATGAGTGCCAGCAGCGCGGCCGCAGTGCCCCAGCCCAAGTGGTGGAACGGGCTGTTCCAGGGCTTGCAGAAGATGGGCCGCAGCCTCCAGCTGCCGATCGCCGTGCTGCCTGCGGCGGGCATCCTCAACCGGCTCGGCCAGGACGACGTGTTCGGCAAGACCGGGCTCGGCTGGGACGACGTCGCCAAAGTGTTCAAGGGCGCGGGCGGCGCGCTGCTCGATGGTTCACTGGGGCTGCCCCTGCTGTTCTGTGTGGGCGTCGCGATCGGCATGGCGAAGAAGTCGGACGGCTCGACCGCGCTGGCGGCGGTGGCGGGTTTCCTCGTCTACTACGGGGTGCTCCTTCAGTTCCCCAAGGACTGCGCCGCGGGGGCGAAGTTCCTGGCCGGCGCCTGTATCGCCAAGGACGGCTCGGCGGTGCTCGCCACGTACCAGAATCCGGGGGTGTTCGGCGGCATCGTGATGGGGCTGCTGACCGCGTACTTCTGGCAGCGGTTCCACCGCACGAAGCTCGTGGACTGGCTGGGCTTCTTCAACGGGCGCCGGCTGGTGCCGATCATCATGGCCGGGATCGCGATCGTGTTCTCCGTGCTGTGCCTGTGGGTGTGGCCGCCGGTCGGTGACGCGCTGACCAGCTTCAGCAAATGGCTCGTGGATCTCGGTGCGGGCGGGTCCGGCATCTTCGGTGTGGCCAACCGTGCGCTCCTCGTGATCGGTCTGCACCAGTTCCTGAACACCTTCATCTGGTTCCAGTTCGGCGACTTCACCAAGGCGGACGGGACGATCGTGCACGGCGACATCCCGAGGTTCCTCGCGGGTGACCCGACGGCCGGTCAGTTCCAGACCGGTTTCTTCCCGATCATGATGTTCGCGCTGCCGGCCGCCGCCCTGGCGATCGCGCACTGCGCGCGGCCGCACCGCCGCAAGGAGGTCGGCGGCATGATGCTGTCCGTGGGCCTGACCTCGTTCGTCACGGGTATCACCGAGCCGATCGAGTACTCCTTCGTCTTCATCGCGCCCCTGCTGTACGTGATCCACGCGTTGCTCACGGGCGTTTCGATGGCGGTGAGCTGGGGGCTCGGCATCAAGGACGGCTTCAGTTTCTCGGCGGGCCTGATCGACTACGTCATCAACTGGAACCTCGCGACGAAACCCTGGCTGATCATTCCGGTGGGGCTGTGTTTCGCCGTCGTGTATTACGTGGTGTTCCGTTTCGCGATCACCAAGTTCAACCTGCCGACTCCGGGGCGGGAGCCGGAGGAGGACGAGTTGGAGAAGGAGAACGTCAAGGCGTAGTCGGCGCGGGTGTTTTGGAGGCCCTCGGACCCTGTGGTCCGGGGGCCTTCGGCATGTCCCGAAGGCCTTGCGCGGACAACGAATTGGTCACGGCGGCGGTCCGTGTCGCGGTGATTGCCGGATATGGCTCAGACCACAAAAAACGAAGGTTCCTTATCTATCCCTCACCGTGCTACAACTGGTCTACACCACTCATTGGTGTAGACCACGCGGGCTTGACCGCGTTCCCCTGAGACGCCGCCGTCCCCCCGTAGTTTCCCATGTCCCCGGGCGGCGCCTTGCCTACTGGAGGATGTTGATGAGTACGGCCACCGCTGCGGCGGCGCCCGCGAAGAAGCGGGGATCCGGCCTGTTCCAGGGTCTGCAAAAGGTCGGCCGCAGCTTGCAGCTGCCGATCGCGGTGCTGCCGGCGGCGGGCATTCTGCTCCGCCTCGGCCAGGACGACGTGTTCGGCAAGGACGGCCTCCAGTGGGGCACGGTCGCCAAGGTCTTCGCGACCGCCGGTGACGCGGTCTTCAGCAACATGCCGCTGCTGTTCTGCATCGGTGTCGCGATCGGCTTCGCGAAGAAGGCCGACGGCTCCACCGCTCTGGCGGCCCTGGTCGGCTTCCTGGTCTACAAGAACGTGCTGACCGCGTTCCCGGTGACCGACGCCGTCGTCAACACGACCGCCAACAAGGGCGTGGACGTCGCGGCGACGTACAACGACCCGAAGGTCCTCGGCGGCATCATCATGGGCCTGATATCGGCCGTGGTGTGGCAGCGCTACCACCGCACCAAGCTGGTGGACTGGCTCGGCTTCTTCAACGGCCGCCGCCTCGTCCCGATCCTGATGGCCTTCATCGGCACCGCCATGGGTGTGCTGTTCGGCCTGATCTGGGGCCCCATCGGCGACGCCATCACCTCGTTCGGCGAGTGGATGACCGGTCTGGGCGCCGTCGGCGCCGGCATCTTCGGCGTGGTCAACCGCGCCCTGCTGCCGGTCGGTATGCACCAGTTCGTGAACACGGTCGCCTGGCAGGAGATCGGCACCTACACCGACTCCTCCGGCGCCACCTGGCACGGTGACGTCCAGCGCTTCATGCACGGCGACCCGACGGCCGGCCAGTTCATGACGGGCTTCTTCCCGATCATGATGTTCGCGCTGCCCGCCGTGGCCCTCGCCATCACGCACTGCGCCCGTCCCGAGCGCCGCAAGGTCGTCGGCGGCATGATGATGTCCCTCGCGCTGACCTCGTTCGTCACCGGCATCACCGAGCCGATCGAGTTCGCGTTCATGTTCATCGCGCCGGTCCTCTACGTGATCCACGCGGTCCTGACCGCCGTCTCGATGGCCGTCACCTGGGCGCTCGGCGTGCACCACGGCTTCACCTTCTCGGCCGGTGCGATCGACTACGTGCTCAACTGGAAGTTCGCCACCGACCCCTGGATGATCATCCCGATCGGTCTGGTCTTCGCGGCGATCTACTACGTGGTCTTCCGCTTCGCGATCACCAAGTTCAACATCCCCACCCCGGGCCGTGAGCCCGAGGAGGAGATCGAGGACCTGACGAAGGCGTAAGCCTCGCCGCAGCCAGACGAAGGCCCCCGGAACCCAACGGGACGCTGTTGGTTAATTCGGGGGTTGGTCCTACTTCGCCCCGCCGAGCATGAGCTCGGCGGGGCGAAGTGCTGCGAAGTAGCTGGTGCGGGTGCGGGCCCGGGGTGTGTCGGTGAGGTGGGCGTCGATGCGGGCGAGGTTGATCGCGGCGCCGGTGAGCTGGTGCTGGAGGCTGGTTTTCGCGAGGCCGCGGTAGCGGGATCTGCGCAGGCCGCAGCGCTGGACGGCCTGGGAGATGGTGCCCTCGACTCCGGCGCGGGTCTTGTAGCGGTCCTTCCAGGTGTCGGTGTCCTGCTCGGCGCGGGCCTGGCGGAGCGCTTGGTGTTCTTCGCGGGGCCGCAGGGTCAGGCGGCGGCCGGCGCTGGAGGTGGTGCACTGCTCACGGACCGGGCAGGGACGGCACTGGCCGCCGTTGAAACGGACCCGGATCACGGGGGTGCCTTCGGGCGAGCGGTCGGGATTCCAGCGGGTGGTGGTCTCCCCGCCGGGGCAGGTGACCTGCTCGTGGTCCCAGTCGATGGTGAAGTCGTCGCCGGTGAAGCCGCTGTTCGCGGTGGTCTGGTGGCTGACGACGCCAGCGACCGGCCCGGTGAGCGTGATGCCGTACTCGCGGCGGGCCTGCACGAGCAGATGTGCGTCGACGTATCCGGCGTCGACCAGATGCTCGCCGGGCAGGCGCCCGTCCTGGGCGAACTGGGCGTGCACGATATCGGTCATCGAGATGTCGGGAACCGTCGCCACGGTGGTGGCCACGTTCGTGATCAGGTTCGGGATGTCCGGCTCGCAGGTCTCGGTGAGGTGGACCTTGTATCCGTCCCACATGGTGTCGCGTTTGACGCTGCCGCGTGCTTCGGTGTCATAGGGCGTGACCAGGCGTGTCGCGCCCGGCGGCCGGTCTTTTGGGTCCCGCCGCCTCACCTCGCCCTCCACCTGCTGGAAGTGCTGGACCCAGACCTGGCGCAGGGTTTCCACCTGCTCCAGCGCGCGCGGTTCTCCGGGTGCCCCGGGTGAGAAGACGGCTTCGAGCAGTCGTGTCCCGTCCCGCCCGATTCGCAGGCCCAGCTCGTCTCGTTTGGCGCGGGACTTGGGGAAACGGGAGTCCTCGGCCCTGGTGGCGTAGTGCTTGAACCAGTCCGGTTCCGCCACGGTCAGCAGCCAGTCGGGGGCGGCCTGGGCAATCTCGTTGAGCGCCGCCCGCAGGGTCTCGGCGACCTGCTCCAGCCAGCACAGCTGACGGGCCGCGGACTGCACATGGGTGGAGTCGGTCCGTGCCCGGCCGGCGGTCTTCAGCAGCCCGCTTTCCCCGGCCGCGGCCAGGATGCTATCCAGTACCCGCCGCCCGGCCTCCGCTTTCACCAGGCGGTCCCGGAACTCCGACAGTACCGAGAAGTCGAACCCAGGATCGCTCAGTTCCAGCGCGAGCGCGTACTTGAAGTCGATCCGCGCCCTCACCGCCTCCGCTGCCTGCCGGTCGGTGAGTCCCTCCACGAACTGCAACACCAGCACGAGCGCCAACCGGCCTGGTGACCAGGCGGGCTTCCCCCGCGCAGGGAACAGATCCGCGAACTCCTCGTCACGAAACAGCGGCCCCAGCTCGTCCCGGACCCGGATCGCCAAACTCCCCTTCGGGAACGCGGCCCACGCCACCCGCACCGTTTCTGCCGGAATCTCCCCCGACTCCATCGGCTGCATCGACATCGACATCCACCCCACACAACAACGTCGGCCTTCAAGACCACAACCGGGTCTTGAAGGCCGACGTCACGCGAACCCCCGAATTAACCAACAGTGTCCCCAACGGTTCCGGGGGCCTTCGCGCGTGCCAGGAGAGGTGGCGCGAGGTCAGAGCTCGTACACCGCGCCCGGCGCGGCCAGTTCCGTGGGGCCGGAGTAGACCGCGCGGGCGTCCGCCAGGTTGGCCTCGGCGTCCGTCCACGGCGGGATGTGGGTGAGGACCAGACGGCCCGCTCCGGCGCGCGCCGCGTGTTCGCCGGCCTCGCGGCCGTTGAGGTGCAGCGCCGGGATGTCTTCCTTGCCGTGGGTGAAGGACGCCTCGCACAGGAACAGGTCGGCGCCCGCGGCGAGTTCGTCCAGGGCGGCGCAGGGCCCGGTGTCCCCGGAGTACGTGAGGGCGCGACCGGCGTGCTCGACGCGGATGGCGTACGCCTCGACGGGGTGGCACACCCGTTCCGTACGCACCGAGAAGGGGCCGATGTCGAAGGCGCCCGGCTTCAGGGTGTGGAAGTCGAAGACCTCGCTCATCGAGGACGCGGAGGGCGTGTCCGCGTAGGCGGTGGTGAGGCGCTGCTCGGCGCCCTCCGGCGCGTACACCGGCATGGGGGCGCAGCGGCCGCCCTCGTGGCGGTAGTAGCGGGCGACGAAGTAGCCGCACATGTCGATGCAGTGGTCGGCGTGGAGGTGGGACAGGAAGATCGCGTCGAGGTCGTACAGGCCGATGTGGCGTTGCAGCTCACCGAGGGCTCCGTTGCCCATGTCGAGGAGCAGCCGGAAGCCGTCTGCTTCGACGAGGTAGCTGGAACAGGCCGATTCCGCGGAGGGGAACGACCCGGAGCAGCCGACGACGGTGAGCTTCATGGAGCGTGAACCTCCGGAAAGCGAGCGGGGCCAGGCGAAGCCTGTCGTTGAGGGGGGCGGGCGGGGGCCGCGGGAGGGCTGCGGTGGGTCGAGCGTAAGGCGCGTCAAGGCCCCTCGCTCCTTTGGAGCGGGCCGTTGTGGGGGAACTCACCTGCGCTGTCACCGGTTCGGATGGTGTTGGCATGGAGCGCGCGCGGGGGGTGGTGCGCCGGTACCGTCTGGGATATGGACACGTCGTGGTGGCCGGCGCTGGGGGCCGTGGTGGCGCTCGCGCTGGTCGCGGCCCTCATGGACGGGCGCGGGCGTGCGCGGCGCGGGCCGGGTGGGCGAACGCGCCCGCCGGCCGGTCCCGGGCGTGCTCCCGGCCGGGTGCCGAGGGCCGGGGAGATCTGGTGGGCGCTGGTGCCCTACGAGGATGTTCCTGGCGGCAAGGACCGTCCGTGTCTGGTGCTGCGGGTGCGGGGGGACACGGTGAAGGTCGCGAAGATCACCAGCAAGTACCACGACGAGCGGGCCGGGGTGATTCCGCTGCCGCCGGGCACGGTGGCCGACGCGCACGGGCGGCCCAGCTTCCTGGAGACCGACGAGCTGCGCGAGGTCGGTGTGTGGGCGTTCCGCCGGCGGGTGGGCGTGGTGGATCCGACGCTGTGGGACCAGGTCCGCCATCTGGCGGGGTGAGCGGGCCCGGTTCACCTGGCGGGTGAGCGGGCCCGGTCCCCTTCGCCGTGCTGTCGTGCGGGCCGGGTCAGGGGGCCGGGCGGTGGTTCAGGCCCACAGTTGGCCGTGCAGGGTCTCGATGGCGGCCTCGGTGGTGGGGGCGGTGTAGACGCCGGTCGAGAGGTACTTCCAGCCGCCGTCGGCGACGACGAAGACGATGTCGGCGGGGGTGCCCGCCTTGACGGCCTTCTTTCCGACGCCGATGGCCGCGTGCAGCGCGGCGCCGGTGGAGACGCCCGCGAAGATGCCCTCCTGCTGGAGCAGCTCGCGGGTGCGGGTCACCGCGTCGGCCGAGCCCACCGAGAAGCGGGTGGTGAGCACCGAGGCGTCGTACAGCTCGGGCACGAAGCCCTCGTCGAGGTTGCGCAGCCCGTAGACGAGGTCGTCGTAGCGGGGTTCGGCGGCGACGATCTGGATGCCGGGGACGTTCTCGCGCAGATAGCGTCCGACGCCCATCAGCGTTCCGGTGGTGCCGAGGCCCGCGACGAAGTGGGTGACGGAGGGCAGGTCGGCGAGGATCTCGGGGCCGGTGGTGGCGTAGTGGGCGCCGGCGTTGTCCGGGTTTCCGTACTGGTAGAGCATCACCCAGGAGGGGTTGCGCTCGGCCAGTTCCTTGGCGACCCGCACCGCCGTGTTGGAGCCGCCGGCCGCCGGGGACGGCACGATCTCGGCGCCCCACATCGTGAGCAGGTCGCGGCGCTCCTGGGAGGTGTTCTCCGGCATCACGCACACGATGCGGTAGCCCTTGAGCTTGGCCGCCATCGCGAGGGAGATGCCGGTGTTGCCGCTGGTGGGCTCCAAGATGGTGCAGCCGGGTGTCAACCGGCCGTCCTTCTCGGCCTGTTCGACCATGTGGAGGGCCGGCCGGTCCTTGATGGAGCCGGTCGGGTTGCGGTCCTCCAGCTTGGCCCAGATCCGTACGTCGTCCGAGGGGGACAGGCGTGGGAGGCGGACCAGGGGGGTGTTGCCGACCGCGGCGAGCGGGGAGTCGTAGCGCATGTCAGACGGATCCGCCTGCGACCGCGGGCAGGATCGTGACGTTGTCGCCGTCGGAGAGCTTGGTGTCGATGCCGTCGAGGAAGCGGACGTCCTCGTCGTTGAGGTACACGTTCACGAAGCGGCGCAGGTTGTCGCCGTCCACGATGCGCTCGCGGATGCCGGTGTGGCGGGCGTCGAGGTCGTTCAGCAGGTCGGCGAGGGTGGCTCCGCTGCCCTCGACGGCCTTGGCGCCGTCGGTGTAGGTGCGGAGGATGGTCGGGATGCGGACCTCGATGGCCATGGCGTGGGCTCCTGATCGAAAGGGAGAGGCAGGTGGGCGCGGCTCGGGCTCGGGTCCGCGCGCCGCACGCCCAACGGCGTGCGGTGGTGCGTTGGTGCGGGGGTGCGCGGCGTCAGAGGGCGGCGGCGCGGGCCGTACAGATCGCGCTGGCGAGGCGGCACAGGTCGACGTGCAGCCGCGCCACGAGCAGCAGGGCGGGGCCGCTGCTCGGCGTCTTGTCGCTCACGTCGTTCGAAACCATGGGGTCATCGTATAGATTCCCGGTCCGCTTCCAGGAATGTGATCTCGAATCCTGGACTGATCTTGCTCAGGATGTGGTCACCGCCCGGGTCGGCGGCAGGTAGACGACGGTGGGTGCGCCGGTGGCGGGGTGGATGCCCACCTCGGCGTCCACCCCGTAGACGGAGCCGAGGAGCTCCTTGGTGAGGACGTCGGCGGGCGGTCCTTCGGCGACGATCCGCCCGCCGGCGAGGACGCAGATGCGGTCGCAGAAGTACGCGGCGAGGTTGAGGTCGTGCAGGGCGAGCAGGTTGGCCGTCCCCAACTCCCGTACCAGGGACAGGACTTCGAGCTGGTAGCGGATGTCGAGGTGGTTGGTGGGCTCGTCCAGGACGACGACGTCCGGCTGCTGCACCAGGGCCCGGGCGACCAGGGCGCGCCGGCGTTCGCCGCCGGACAGCGACGGGAAGGGGCGGGCCGCGAGGTCGGCGATGCCGACGCGGGCGAGCGCCTCGCGTACGAGGGTGGCGTCGGCGGCGGTGTCGGCCTCCCAGAAGCGGTGGTGCGGGGAGCGGCCCATGGCGACGACCTCGGTGACGCTCAGCTCGATGGCCGCGGCGTCGGTGTCCTGGGGGACGGTGGCGATGCGGCGGGCGCGGGCCCTGACCGGCATGGCGTGCAGGTCGGCGCCGTCGAGCAGGACGCGGCCGGTGGTGGGGCGCAGGGTGGCGTAGACGCAGCGCAGCAGGGTGGTCTTGCCGCTGCCGTTGGGGCCGACCAGGCCGACGGTCTCGCCGGCGGCGACGCTCAGGGTGATGTCGTGGAGCAGTTCGCGGCCTTGGGGCGTGGTGTACGAGAGCGACTGGGTGCGCAGGGTCGTCATGCGGGGCCGCCTTCCGCGCGGGCGCCTCGGCCGCGCAGCATCCAGAGGAAGAAGGGCCCGCCGGTGAGCGCGGTGAGCACGCCGACGGGGATGTCCTGGGGGGCGGCGACGGTGCGGGCCGCGAGGTCGGCGAGGACGAGGAAGGCGGCGCCGCCGAGCGCCGCGACGGGCAGCAGGGTGCGGTGGGCGGCGCCGACCACCATGCGGGCGGCGTGCGGCACCATCAGGCCGACGAAGCCGATCGCCCCGCTGTAGGCGACGAGGACGCCGGTGAGCAGGGAGGCGAGGACGAAGACGGCGGCGCGGAAGCGGCCGGTGTCCAGGCCGAGCACGGTGGCGCCCTCCTCGCCGACGAGCAGCAGGTCCAGCGGGCGGGCCAGGGTGATCAGGACGAGGGTGCCGAGGGTGAGGGCGGCGGCGGGCAGGGCGAGCATGTCCCAGCGGGCGCCACCGAGGCCGCCGAGCGTCCAGTGCAGGACTTCCTGTACGTGTTCGGCGCGGGCGGAGGTGACCAGGATCAGGCTGGTGAGCGCGGACAGGACGTAGGAGACGGCGACTCCGGCGAGGACCAGGCGGCCGCCCGTCAGGGACCCGGCGCGCCGGGCCAGGGCGTACACGAGGACCAGCGCGGTGAGCGCTCCCGCGAAGGCGGCGGCGGGCAGGGCGACGGTGGTGGCCGCCCCCGCGCCGACCCCGAGGACGATGACGGCGACGGCTCCCGCGGAGGCTCCGCTGGAGACGCCGAGCAGGAAGGGGTCGGCCAGCGGGTTGCGCACGAGGGCCTGGAGGACGGTGCCGATGACGGCGAGCCCGGCCCCGGTGACGGCGCCGAGCACGACGCGGGGCAGCCGTACGTCGAGCACGATGGCCCGGTACGGGCCGGGTTCGGCGGCGCCGGTGACGATGTCCAGCACCTGGCCGGCGGGGATCCGCACCGAGCCGAGCGCGAGCCCGGCGAGGGCTGCCGCCAGCAGGACGAGGACGAGGCCGCCGAGCAGCGCGGGGTAGCGCAGACGGGAGCCCGGCCGGGTCCCGGTCACCGGCCCTGGCGCGCCAGGCTGTCGGGGCCCGCTCGCTGGCTCTGCCCCGCCCGGGCGTCGGAGCCCGGTCACCGGCCCTGCCGCGCCCGGCTGCCGGGCCTCGCTCGCTGGCGCTGCCCCGCCCGGGCGCCGGGTCCCGGTCACCGGCCCTGGCCCGTCCGCAGTTGCGAGGCGAGTTTCGCCACCGCGTCCGGTGCTCGGACGCCGGTCACCATGTCGGACAGCGGCAGCACGGCGAAGCTGTTGTTCTTGATGGCGGGGACGGAGGCGAGGGCGGGGTCGTCGCGCAGGCGCTTCTTCTTGGCGTCCACGCCGGTGCCGCCGTAGTCCAGGATCAGGATGGTCTCGGGGGCGCGGGCGACGACGTTCTCCCAACTGGCGTCGCCGAAGGACTTCTCCTTGAGGTCGTCCGCGAAGACGTTGCGACCGCCCGCGCGCGTCACGATGTCGTTGCCGATGCCCTTGCCGCCCACCGTGAACGCGGTCTTGTCGCCGCTGTCGTAGACGAACACGGGGCGCGGTGCGGCGCCCTCGCGCGCCGCCCGGGTGCGGGCGTTGGTCGCCTCGGCGGACCGTATCCAGGCCTCCGCGCGGTCGGGTACGCCGAAGGTGCGGCCCACCTCGCGGACCTCCTGGTACACGTCGTCCATGGTCGTCGCCGCGCCCTTGGGGCAGTTCTCCACGTTGAGGCGGGAGGTGATGCCGCTCTTGGCGAGGGTTTCGCGCGCGCGGCCCTCGTTGGCGGCGAACGCCGAGGCGTAACCGCCGTACACATGGTCGGGGTTGGCCGACAGGAGCTTCTCGTAGGAGGGGTAGGCGTCCGCGAGGACCGGCACCGAGCGGTAGTCCGCCGCGTACTTCGGGGCGATCCTGTCGTCCAAGTAGGCGGTGCCGACGAGGGACTTGGCGAGGCCCAGCTCCAGCATGACCTCCGTGGCGTGCTGGTTCATCGTGACGACCCGCTCGGGGGGCGCGGTGTAGGTGGTGGTCACCCCGCAGTTGGTGACCGTGTAGGGGAAGCCGGGCGCGGGGGCGCCCTTGGCCTCGGGCTGCGCCGGGGTGGTGCACGCGGCGAGCGGGAACAGCAGGGCGGCGGCGAGTGCCGCGCGGCGCCAGGGCATGGCTGAGCTCCTCCGAGGGGATTTCCACGTCCCCTGTCGTCGGGAGAAGGCGGCAGGTCAGTTCCTGGCTTCCGGCGCCGGGGCTCGTCCTCGGGGCCGGTCACAGTGGCGGGACCGTGCCGGATTCACACCGGCTTCCTGGGTCCTGCCGCCCACAACGTCATGATCAGTATGCCTCGACGACCTGGACGTCTTCCTCCGTGATCACGCCGTCCACGATGCGGTACGAGCGGAACTGGAACTCCCCCGCGCCGTCCGTGTCCGCCGTCGACACCAGGACGTAGTGCGCGCCCGGCTCGTTCGCGTACGTCACGTCGGTGCGCGAGGGGTAGGCCTCGGTGGCCGTGTGGGAGTGGTAGACGATCACCGGCTCCTCGTCGCGGTCGTCCATCTCGCGGTACAGCTTCAGCAGGTCCTGCGAGTCGAACTCGTAGAACGTGGGCGAGCGGGCCGCGTTCAGCATGGGGACGAAGCGCTCGGCGCGGCCGGTGCCCGCGGGGCCGGCGACCACACCGCACGCCTCGTCGGGGTGGTCGGCGCGGGCGTGCGCGACGAGCTGGTCGTACAGGGCCTGGGTGAGGGTCAGCATGTCGGCAAGGATAAGCATGCGGGCCGCCGCGTATCGAGTGTCGATACGAGACGGCCCGCATGGTGAGAACTTGCAGGTCAGCGCGCTAGCTGCGCTTCGCGAACGCCTTGTTCTCGGGGTTCTTGGCCTTGAGGACCAGGTAGGAGACGCCCAGGATCAGGGCCCACAGTGGCGCGCAGTACAGCGAGACGCGGGAGTCCTTGTCGATGCCCATCATCACGATGACCATGCCGATGAAGAGCAGCGCGAACCAGCTGGTCCACGGGGCGCCGGGGGCGCGGAAGGTGGACTGCGGGAGTTCGCCGCGGTCGGCCTTGGCGCGGTAGCGGATCTGGCAGACCAGGATCATGATCCAGGCCCACATGCCGGAGATGGTGGCGAAGGAGACGACGTAGTCGAACGCCTTGCCCGGCGCGACGTAGTTGATCCAGACGCCGACCAGCATGAGGGCGGCCGAGACCGTGGTGCCCACCAGCGGGGTGCCGCTCTTGGTCAGCTTGGTGAAGACCTTCGGGCCCTGGCCGTTGAGCGCGAGGTCGCGCAGCATGCGGCCGGTGGAGTACATGCCCGAGTTGCAGGAGGACAGCGCGGCGGTCAGCACGACGAAGTTGACGATGCCCGCGCCGATGCCGAGGCCCATCTTCTGGAAGGCCGCGACGAAGGGGCTCACGCCCGGCTGGAACTCGTGCCACGGGACGACCGAGAGGATCATGATCAGGGCGCCGATGTAGAAGACGGCGATGCGCCACGGCACGGTGTTGATGGCCTTGGGCAGGGTCTTCTCGGGGTCCTTGGACTCGCCCGCGGTCACACCGACCAGCTCGACGGCGAGGAAGGCGAACATGACGATCTGGAGCGTCATCAGCGTGCCGCCGATGCCCTTGGGGAAGAACCCGCCGTCGTTCCAGAGGTTGGCGACGGTGGCGGTGTCCGCGGCGTCCGAGAAGCCGACGGTCAGGATGCCGGCGCAGATCAGGATCATGCCGACGATGGCGGTCACCTTGACCATGGAGAACCAGAACTCCAGCTCACCGAAGAGCTTCACGGAGATGAGGTTCACGGCGTACAGGATGAGCGTGAAGATCAGCGCGTAGGCCCATTGCGGGATGCTGCCGTGGGTCCAGAAGGACATGTACTGGGCGGCCGCGGTGACTTCGGTGATGCCGGTGACGACCCAGAAGAGCCAGTACGTCCAGCCGGTCACGAAGCCCCAAAACGGGCCGACGAACTCGCGGGCGTACTCCGAGAAGGAGCCCGACACCGGGCGGTACATGAGCAGCTCGCCGAGCGCCCGCATGATGAAGAAGATCACCAGGCCCGCGATGGCGTAAGCCAGGATGAGGCTGGGGCCGGCCTTGGAGATGGCCTTGCCCGCGCCGAGGAAGAGGCCGGTGCCGATGGCACCGCCGATCGCGATCATCTGGATCTGCCGGGCCCCGAGGCCCCGCTGGTATCCCTCGCCCGAGCCTTCGCCCGGAGCCTGGGCGGTCGCCGCGGCCTCATTGCCGGCAGGACGCTCGTCGTGCTGGTCGACCTGCGCTGAGGTCATGGTGGTGCGCCTTTCTCCATGCTGACCCGTCCGCCTCGGTCACGAAGCGACGGATCAGGTCCTGATCCCCCCGGATGTGGATGGAGTGCCACCGGCGGTCTGCCGGTCGAAGCGCCCCCGGGAACATGGGTGGCGTACCCCGGGTGGTCGTGAAGATTTATCACGGCCTTACGGGTGATCCCCAGCGGGGTCTGTGGCAGGGACCACAGGAAGAAGCGGACAAAGGTCCTTCAACATGACAAAGCAGGTCGATGTGGTGACACGATCGTTATACGGATTTGAGCGTTCGCTGAGCGAACGGCCCCGAGACGGTCGATCGCTCAGGACATGAGCGTGTCGATGAGTGTTTCCTGGAGCACACCGAGCCACAGATAGGCCATCACCATCGGCTTGCGCGGGTCGTCGTCCGGCAGCCGGTAGAGCTCGCCGCTCTCGTCCTCGTCGGTGATGTCGAGGCGGGTGGCGATGGTCAGACGCAGGTCGTTGAGCGCGCCCAGCCAGTGCCGCGAGTCGTCGGCGGCCAGCTTCAGGACGGCTCCGCCGTCGCCCCGCGGACTCAGCGCGTCGAGGCCGTGCACGACCGCGAGGGCGTCGTCGCGCTTGCGCGCGCGCAGGTCGTTCTCGGTGAAGCGCCTGAACTCGGCCGATTTGGCGCGCAGTTCATCACTTTCCTCGCTCGCGTACGCCTCGGGGAAGAGGCGGGCGAGTGCCGGGTCGGCGGGCGGCTCGCTCGGTCCCTCGGCGAACAGGGCGGCCAGCGGGTCCTCGTCCTCGGCCGGCGCCCGGCCCGGCCCGATGAGTTCGAGGAGCTGGACGGCGAGCGAGCGCAGGATGGCGATCTCGACCTCGTCGAGCGCGACGGCCGCGCCGCCGCCGGGCAGCGGCTCGAAGTGGCCGGCCATCAGCCGCGGTCCTGCGTCAGCGTCGCCCACAGGCCGTAGCCGTGCATCGCCTGCACATCGCGTTCCATCTCTTCGCGGCTGCCGCTGGAGACCACGGCCCGTCCCTTGTGGTGCACGTCGAGCATCAGCTTGTGGGCCTTGTCCTTCGAGTAGCCGAAGTAGGACTGGAAGACGTACTGCACGTAACTCATCAAATTGACCGGGTCGTTGTGCACGAGCGTCACCCAGGGCACATCGGGTTCGGCGACGGGCCGGCTCGACTCCGCCGACTCGGGGCGTTCGATCTCTACGGGGGCGACACTCACGGCTCTGGGCGACCTGTCTTTCACTGCCGGGGGTCCGGGGGGTGGCCCCCGGGAATCACAGCCACGGCCTCCATGCTGCCACCCGCGGCGGGTCATCGCACAAACGGGCCCCTAGAAATCGTCAAAGTGACGAGTATTCGGGGTAGCATCCCCCACAGGCCCCCGCTCCCGGGGCCGGTGCCCCGATCCCCGGCCGGCGTGCGCCCGGCCCGGACGAAAGTGCGAGGTAGCTCGCTGTGAATGCTGCGGACCTTGGGCTGCCGGTGGACGTGCCGTCGACCGCGCTCTTCACCGACCAGTACGAGTTCACGATGGTCCAGGCCGCCCTCAAGGCCGGCACGGCCGGGCGGCGCTCGGTCTTCGAGGCCTTCACCCGCCGCCTGCCCGAGGGCCGCCGCTACGGCGTGGTCGGCGGCATCGGGCGCGTCCTGGACGCGGTCGAGAACTTCCGCTTCGACGCGGGCGTGCTCGGGTTCCTGCACGACCACTCCATCGTGGACGAGCCGACCCTGCGCTGGCTCTCCTCCTACCGCTTCAGCGGCGACATCTGGGGCTACCCCGAGGGCGAGGTCTACTTCCCGGGCTCGCCGATCCTGCGCGTCGAGGGGTCCTTCGCCGAGTGCGTGCTCCTGGAGACCGTGATCCTCTCGATCCTCAACCACGACTCCGCGATCGCGGCCGCCGCCTCCCGGATGTCGACGGCGGCCGGCGGGCGCCCGCTGATCGAGATGGGCGCGCGCCGCACGCACGAGCTGTCCGCGGTCGCCTCCTCGCGCGCCGCCTACGTCGGCGGCTTCAGCTCCACCTCGGACCTGGCGGCCGGCTTCCGCTACGGCATCCCCACCGTCGGCACCAGCGCGCACGCCTTCACCCTGCTCCACGACAGCGAGCGGGACGCCTTCCGGGCCCAGGTCGACTCGCTGGGCCGCGGCACGACCCTGCTGGTCGACACGTACGACGTGGCCGAGGCGGTGCGCACCGCCGTGGAGATCGCCGGGCCCGAGCTCGGCGCGGTCCGCATCGACTCCGGCGACCTGCTCCTGGTGGCCCACCGGGTGCGCCAGCAGCTGGACGACCTCGGCGCGACCGCCACCAAGATCGTGGTCACCTCCGACCTCGACGAGTACGCCATCGCCTCGCTGGCCGCGGCCCCGGTGGACGCCTACGGGGTGGGCACCCAGCTCGTCACGGGTTCCGGGCACCCGACCTGCTCCATGGTCTACAAGCTGGTCGCCCGCGCGCAGTCCGCCGACCCGAAGGCGCCCCTGATCTCGGTCGCCAAGAAGTCGCTGGGCGCGAAGTCCTCGGTGGGCGGCCGCAAGTGGGCCGCGCGCCGCTCGGACGCGTACGGCATCGCCGAGGCCGAGGTCATCGGCACCGGCGCGGTGCCGGCCGAGCTCGTCGAGCGCCAGCTTTTGGTGGAGCTGGTCAAGGGCGGCACGGTGGTGGCCCGCGAGCCGCTGGACGCCGCCCGCGCGCGGCACATCGACGCGCTGGCCGCGCTGCCGATGTCCGCGGGCCAGCTCTCGCGCGGCGAGCCGGTCATCCCGACCGAGTACGTCTGAGGCCGGCGGTGGGATTTCCGCCCCCGTTTGCCCCCTGCCGTGCGCCGGACGAAGTCTCTACGCTCAAGGAACAGCCCGGTCCCGGGCCCGTAGACCGAAGGACAGCCGACATGCACCGCGCCTTGATCGTCGTGGACGTCCAGAACGACTTCTGTGAGGGCGGCTCCCTCGCGGTCGCGGGCGGTGCGGACGTCGCCGCCGCGATCACCGACCTCGTGGGCCAGGCGGCCGGGTCCGCCTACCGCCATGTGGTGGCCACCCGCGACCACCACATCGACCCCGGTACGCACTTCTCGGCCACGCCCGACTTCGAGCACTCCTGGCCGCCGCACTGCGTGGCCGGCACCGAGGGCGTGGGCTTCCACCCCAACTTCGCTCCCGCGGTGGCCTGCGGGGCCGTCGACGCCGTCTTCGACAAGGGCGCCCACGCGGCCGCGTACAGCGGCTTCGAGGGGTTCGACGAGAACGGGGTCGCGCTGGCGGAGTGGCTGCGGGCGCGGCAGGTGGCCGAGGTCGACGTGGTGGGCATCGCCACCGACCACTGTGTGCGGGCCACCGCCCTGGACGCGGTGCGGGCCGGTTTCGTCACCACCGTCCTGCTCGACCTCACGGCCGGGGTCGCCGAGCGCACCACCTCGCTGGCGCTTGAGGAGATGCGGACGGCGGGCGTCGGCCTGTCGGGCAAGCCCGTGGTCTAGCCGGGGCCGCGCGCCACGGGCGGGGCGCCGCTAGCGCAGCAGCGCCCGTATCGGGTGCCAGAGCTCCTCGGTGGTCTCCGGGGCCGTGCGCCACAGCAGGCCGTCGGGGTGGTGCAGGACGGCGGTGATCTCGTCCAGCGTCGGCGGCTCGGTCTGGCCGCGCAGATAGACCGCGCGCAACCCGAGGTTGCGGAGCCTGGTCAGGGCTCGGGCGCGGTTGACGGCGTGCACCAGGACGCGCACGTCACTGCCGGGCGCGGCCGGGTTCGGCAGCGTGAGGGCGACGACCACGCTGCCGCCTGGCAACTTGCAATAACCTCCGCCGGGCATGCCGGACCACTCCCCCTGCAAGACGCTGTGTCGGGCCCCGCGACCGGTGCCGCGCCGACCCCACTGTCAATAAGGACTCGTAGGACGCACCTAAACACGATCGGCCGCCGCCCGCTAGAGGGCGACGGCCGATCATGGTTTGACCTGCGGGTTCAGCAATTACTTGGTGGAGGTGCCGACCTTCACCGTGATCGTCTGACCGTTCCACGGCTGGTCGACGATCGAGATCCGCGTCTTGGTGTCAGGAACCTTGACGCTGCCCGTCGGGTTCTCGGCGTACCAGTACGTGCCCTGGTGGTCGTCGAAGACCGGGACGCCGGCCTGCGACTTGATCTTCGTCGCCACGTCCGCCTTGTGCAGCGTGAAGGCGTCCGTCCGGTACTGGCTGAACGGCGCGTCGAACGGCTGGATCTTGTTGCGGAGCAGCGTGCCGTCGGCCCACTTGAGCGGCTTGGCGTGCGCGTCGACCGGCAGGATCAGGCCCTGGCCCGGGTGGGCCGAGACGTTGTTGTCCTTCTGGGAGGTGTCCCAGAGCCAGATGAGCAGGCCCCGCTGGTACGGGTAGTGCTCGACCCAGCTCGGACGGGTCGTGGAGAAGCCGAAGTTGTACGGGCCGACCTTGAGGGTCGTGTCGTACGAGACGTACTGGCGGTTCTCCGCGAGGTAGTACTGCGGGTAGTCGTTGGTGAAGGACTCACCGATGCGGGTGAAGTTCTTCGCCGCCCAGCCGTTGTCGCCGGCCTCGGCGCCGTCGGTGACCACCGCGGTGCCGTCGGCGGTGACGCTGATGGCGTCGGCGGTGAAGCCCTTGCCGCCCGCGCCGCCGTCCGTCTGGTAGCGGAAGCGGAGCTGGATCTTGTGGCCCGCGTACTGGTCGAGCGGGTACGAGAGCTTCTTGTACGCGCCCGAGGCGTCGGTCAGGGCCGGCTTGTCGCTGGAGTCGCGCGTGATGGCCTTGCCGTCGGCGGTGCCGTCGATCGCGTTCCAGCTGGCGCCGTCGTCCGTGGAGACCTCGGTGTAGAGGAAGTCGTAGTCCTTCTCGATGTCCCACCAGCCCGAGAGGTCCAGGGACGCCTTGGACTTGCCGGTGAGGTCGACCGAGCGGGTCAGGGTGTTGTTGAGGTTGTCACCCATGCCGCTCCACCACTGCTTCGAACCCTCGACGGGCTTGACGACGGTGGTGGTGACTTCCTTCTTGGGCAGCTCGACGACGAGCGCCTGGTTGTTCTTGGTGTTGTACTCCGAGACGCCCAGCTTGGCGGTGATCTTCGAACCCGCCTTCACCGAGGCGTAGTCGAGCCAACCGAGCTGGAGCTTGTCCCACGCGGTCATGTCGCCGGGCAGGTCGCCGATGGAGTCCTTGCCGGTGCCGAGCCAGGAGCCCGCCGACATCAGGGACCAGAAACCGACCGAGTTCTCGGCGGTGTTGGTGGTGTCGTAGAGGTCCGGCAGACCGAGGTCGTGGCCGTACTCGTGCGCGAAGACGCCGAGGCCGCCGTTCTCCGGCTGCATCGTGTAGTCGCCGACCCACATCCCGGTGTCGCCGATCTGGGTGCCGCCGGCCTTGTTGTTGGCCGGGCCGGTCTTGCCCGCGTCCGTGCCGTAGGCGTACCAGCGGTGCGCCCACAGGGCGTTGGTGGCCTGCGCGCCGCCGCCCGCGGACTCGTCCTCGCCGGCGTGCACGATCTGGAAGTGATCGATGTAGCCGTCGGGCTCGTTGAAGTTGCCGTTGTTGTTGTAGTCGTTGCGGTCCCACTGGTCGTACTGACCCAGGGTCGCCTTGATCTGCGCGTCCGTCTGGCCCTTGGCCTTCTGGTCGGCGACCCAGGCGTTGACGCCGTCACGGACGGTGTCCCACACGTTGGCGCAGTTGGTCTGGCCGCAGTAGTTGGAGCCGTAACGGGCCTCGTTGTACGGGATCTTGACCCAGTCGGTGACCTGACCGTCGACCGAGTAGCGACCCGAGGACGTCTTCTCGTAGTACGTCTTCAGCGAGTTGACGTTCTTGCCCGTACCGAAGTACAGGTCCTGGAAGTGCTTCTGGTTGTAATCCGCCTGCCAGGCCGTCGAGTTGTCCTTCGAACGGTCCGGCTTGGCTATCTGGTTGTGCGCCGGGCCGGGGGTGCCCCCGTACTTCGGCTGCGGCGGCTTGGGGCCGTCGGGGCCGTCCGGGTCGTACATCGTGGTGTTGTCGACCTGGTCGCCGAACTCCACCAGAATCGTGAAGATCTTGTCGGTCTTCTCGCGGCCGAGCTCGACGTACTTCTTGTCGCTGAGCTTGACCACGTCGGAAGCGCCGCGCTTCTCGACCTTCTTCTTGCCGGAGATCACCTGCTCCAGCGCCGCCTGGCGCTGCTGGGCCTGCTGGTCGCTGAACGGGCCCTTGAGGTTGTGCTCCTGGCCGTTGGCCCTCGACGGGTCCTGGCGCTGAACGGGCGCCGGGGCCTTCGAGTCGGCCTGGGCCGTGGCGTATGCCGAGCCCGTGGCGCCGGCCGTGGCGAGGGCCACGAGCACGGCGGCGGCTCTGGCCGCCCTCCTGCTGCTGGTCACTTGACGTTTTCCTCCCCCGCGGCCGGCACGAACCGGGGGGTGAGGGGCTGGTTCCGGTGCTCGACACGCGTCTCAAGTGACGACATTGGACCGGAGTTACCAAGGAAAAGACAGATCTTGACTTGTTCGTGCCAAGTACATTATGCAGAAGTGGAGTTCCGCTATCCGAACGTGACGGATGTGGTAACAGACCGGGACATCGGGTGCACACATCTCGACATCCGGACGGGGTCGCTTCGGGGAATGACTCCGTGCGCCCCCTGTGCACCGGCACCGTGGGTTAGGTCACGCTTACCAACAGTTCCGCTCGGGCATGGACCGACGTAGAGTCGCTTGGCAGTGCGATCCGGTGGCCCGCCGCCGGTTGAGAACGGTCGAGAGGCTCACCCCCTATCCGAACCATGAGGACGGATAACGCCATGCCGCGTCCCACTGCCGCACAGCTCTCCTACGGTTCGGCCACCGTCGTCTTCTCGACCGTCGCCATGCTGTTGCTCTCCCGCACCGAGTCCGGCGTCGGGGTGGCGGTCATCGTCCTCGCCGCGCTCCTCCTCGGCCTGCTCGTCGCCGTGACGGTCCCCATGCCACTGGCCCGCCGGACGCGCGCCGATGCGCACGCCAACGCCGACGGCCGCACGGTCCCGGCCGCGGGTGCGGCACCGGTGAACCGTGCGGCCGTCGTCGAGACGTCCGCCGCGGGGGCCGCCGCCTCGCCGTCGGGGCAGTGGGGAAGCGTTCCGGCCCCTCGCGAGCGGCGGGCGTCGACCCGCCAGCACTCACTGCGGAGTTGAGACCACCACCGTCTTGCCGGCCTTGTCGTGCCAGCCCTGTCGGTACGGCTTGTCCGTCACGATCGTGATGCCCAGGATGATGTCCCACAGGCAGTAGCAGCAGAGCACGAACGGCGCCCACAGCACGGCCGCCCGGGCGAGCGCCGCGTTGGTGGTGGGCACGCTCCCGTCGTTGAGCATCGCGACCCGCAGCCCCAACAGCTTCTTGCCGAGCGTCTGCCCGGACTTCGACACCATCAGGGTGTCGTAGCCGATGTAGACCACGAGCGTGATCAGCAGCCAGAGCAGTCCGCTGCCGGAGTACGCCTTGCTGATCACCTCGGTACCGGAGTCGCCGTTGTCCGAGGTGGAGATGACGACCCGGTTACTGGTCGCCCACTCGATCAGGCCGAGCGGGATCGCGATGATGAGGAAGTCGATGAAACGGGCCAGGAACCGCTTGCCGAAGTCGGCGAGCGGCGGCATCCCGGCCAGCGGGTCGACACCGCCGTACTGACCTCCGTAGGGGTCGGAGGGCGGTGGCGGGGCGCTGCCGTACGGCGAACCGCCACCGGGGGGAGGCGGCCCGCCGTACGGGCCACCCGCGCCGGACCGCGGAGGCGGGGCGCCGTACGGGCCACCCGCGCCGGACGGCGGAGGCGGGGCGCCGTACGGGCCGTCACCGCCGGACGGCGGGCCCGCACCGTAGGGGGAGTCACCGGGCGGCCGTCCCGGGGGCGGCTGCGTGCCGCCGTAGGGAGAACCGCTCCGCGGAGGCTCTGACGGCTTCTTGAGGAACGGGTCGTCCTCGGGCGGCTGACCGGGCGGCGGCTGATCGGTACTCATGCCGGTAGTGCAACGCGCGCGCGTGGCGACCGCGACCGGAGGGACGCCGTTCGGGGGAGGCTCGCCCCCCGCCCCCGAAGAGGCCGGCCCCTCCCGCGGACCCCGCCCCCCACCCCCCGCGCCGCGAACGGGCCGGGGCTCGGAGTCATCCCTGCGCCACGAAGGTGTGGGCCGCCTTGTCGTGCCAGCACTGGCGCCAGGGGCGGTCGAACAGGCACCACGCGACGTTGACCACGCCGATCACGAGCAGCCCGAGCACACCGTGGACGAGCCAGCGGCGCACCGCCTGGCCGAACGTCGGCGGCTCGTACGACTCGATGCCGCGCACCTGCACCCCGCACAGCCTCTTGCCGAGCGTGCGGCCCCACTTGGCGGTGGGCAGCGCCTCGTACAGCAGGCCGAGGAGGAGGAACGCGCCGAGGACGATGCCGAGGAGGCCGGCCGTCGTGCCGTCCAGGAGGTAGACGGTGACCGTCTGCCCCGACAGCTTCGCCGCGTCGATCTTCTGCTGGACGTGGTCGGCGACCCGGGCCAGGAGCGGTACGGCGAGGCCCGCGACCAGGGCGCCGAGCAGCGCGGTGTCGACGAGCCGCGCGATCAGCCGTCTGACCAGGCCGGCGGGTCTGGCCGAGGCCTGCTCCCGGGCGGCCCGCAGGAACGGGTCGTCGACCGGGGGCTTCCACGGTACGACCGGCTCCTGCGCCTGCGCGTCGGGCTGCGCGAGCCGGTGCACCTGCTGCGCCCAGGACGCGGCCCCTCCCCCGGGCCCGTCCGTCATCGGCGACCCGGGTAGGCCGGGGTGGGGCTCGACGGGACCGGGCTGGGCGGGCTGGGCGGGCTGGGGCTGTGGGGTCGCGGGCGCGGAGTACGCGGGGCTTGTCGGCGCGGCGACGACGGGGTCGGCGGGGGTGGGCAGTTGGGGCCGTACGGGAGCCGGCTCGACGGCCGTCGGCGGCACGGTCCCGGCGAACGGGGCGGCCGGCTGGATGGGCGGGGCCGACTGGATGGGCTGGGCGGGTCGCGCGGCTCGGGCCGAGTTCGCGGAGTGAGCGGAGGGTGCGGGGTGCGCGGCGTTCGCAGACTGGGCGGCGTTCGCAGACTGGGCAAACTGGGCGGACTGTTGAGGGCTCTGGTGCGGCACGGTGCCGGCGGGCCGCGCGGGGTCCCCGAAGGGACCGGTCGAGGAGCCGGTCGAAGGGCCGGTCGAAGGGCCGGTCGAAGGGCCGGTCGAAGGGCCGGTCGAAGGGCCGGTCGAGGGGCCGGTGGAGGGGCCGGTCGAGGGGCCGGTGGGCGTGGGCCGTGCGGGCTCCGCGCGGCGGGGGTCGGGCAGACGGCGGGGGTCGGGCAACTGCCGCGGGTCGGCCGACTCCGGGAGCGCGCGCCCATCGACCGACTGGCCCCAGGAGACCCGACGGTCCTGGTCGCCGCCGAAGCCGGACTGGTGGGCGGCGTCCGCGTGCCAGGCGGGCTGCGGCGCGGCGGAGCCCTGCGCGGAGGCGGGCGAGGCCTCGGGCTCGTCGAGGAAGACCGGGCCCGTCTCCTCGGCGAGGGCGGCCGTGACGGGCGGCGCGGCGGCGAGCGAGGGGGCCGGGGCGGGGGTGGCGCCGAGCGGCGGGGTGGGCGGCGCCTCACCCGCGGCGGGGGCCGGCCGGCTCGTGCCGGGCACCCAGGAGACCCCGTTCCAGTACCGGACATATCCGGGAATGGACGGGTCCGGGTAATACCCTTCCCGGGCTCCGCTCCCGTCGCTGTCAGAAGGAACCGTCGCCATGTCCCCAACTCCGTTTCGATCCACCACAGTTGACCTCTGCCGCGGAACACCGGCCGGACCGGGTGCCGACCGCGCGCTTCCGCTTGTCCCAGGAGGACATTAGGGCCTGCTCGACGGGTCCCGCCGAACCGTGGTGCCCCGGTACGTGCCGGACGCCGCCCAGCACGTCGAAAACCCCGGCGCCCGACCGGTCCCGTCGGAGCGACCCTAACCAAGAACCCGGGGCCCGGTGGGGGGAAGCCGGGCAGGAAGCCCGCGTACGAGCGATGCGCGGGCCGCGTGTGATACCGGACCGGGCCGCACGGCGGGGGTGCGCCGGTGCGTACAGTCGTTGCGGTTCGAACTGGTGCACCCGGCCCGGTCGGTCAGGAAGGCGAGTGGGCGATGAGCGTGGGGCTTGGCCCGACCGGCCGCGGCGAACGGGCGGCCCTCTCCTCGGCGGCCCTCTCCTCAGCGGCGCCCGTGGCACGGCGCGCCTGGTCGGCGGTCGGAGCCTTCGCCGCGATCCGCGCGCTCGGCCTCCTCGCCCTCGTCCTGTGGTCCCGGGCCAACGACAAGGACGCCCACGCGTTGCTGTCGGCGCGCTGGGACTCGCTCTGGTACGTGCGGGTCGTGGAGTCGGGTTACGACTTCACGCTGACCGCGCCCGACGGCAGGGTCCTGTCCGACCTCGCGTTCTTCCCGCTGCTCCCCTGGCTCGAACAGGCCCTCGCCGCGGTGACCCCGCTCGGCCCCGGCGACGCGGGTCTGCTGGTCAGCGCGGTCGCGGGACCGCTCGCCGCGTGGGCCCTGTATCTGACGGGCCGTCACCTGCACGGTCACCGGGCCGGGCTGCTGCTCGCGGCGGTGTGGGCGGCCGTTCCGGTCGGGATCGTGCAGTCGATGGCGTACAGCGAGGCCCTGTTCACCGCGCTGGCCGCCTGGGCGCTGTACGCGGTGCTCCGGCGGCGCTGGGTCGAGGCCGGGCTGCTCGCCTCCCTCGCGGGGCTCACCCGCCCGGTGGGACTCGCGGTCGCGGCCGCGCTGTGGGCGGGGGCCGTCGTCGAGGCGCGACGCACCCGGCGCGTGGACGCGCGGCTGCTCACCGGGGCGGTGCTCGCGCCGCTCGGCGCGGCCGGCTATGTGCTCTGGGTCGGCGCCCGGCGAGGAAGCGTCTTCGGCTATCTGCACGTGCAGGCCGAGTGGGGCAACGGCTTCGACGGGGGCCTCGCTTACGGGAAGTTCATCGTGGACCACCTCGGCGGCTGGCCCGTCGTACTCGCCGGGCTCGGCATGATCGCGGGCACGGCGCTGGCGCTCTGGGCGTACGGGGCGTGCGTGCGGGGCGGCCAGCCGCTGCCCCTGCTCGTCTACACAGGCATCGTCATGGCCCTGGCGCTGTGCTCCTCGGGCTACTTCGGCTCCAAGCCGCGGTTGCTGCTGCCCGCGTTCCCTCTGCTGCTGCCGGTGGCGGTCGCGCTTTCCCGAATGCGGGGGGTGGGGGCGGTGGGGGTGGTGGGGGCGCTGTCGGTGGCGTCGGCGGTATACGGCGCAACCTGGCTAAACGGCTCGGGGCCCCCGTAACGGCGGGCACCCCCAACCCTGCGCCCGCGCCCCCGGCCCCCTCCCGCGCCGCTAGCCCCCTCCCGCGTGCGGGCCCTGCCCGGGCCTCGCGCCCCCGGCCCCCTTCCGCGTGCGGGTCCTGGCCGCGCCTCGGCCTCCAACCCCTTCCGTGTGCGGGCCGCATGGGGCTGGTCGCGCAGTTCCCCGCGCCCCCAAAACCCCCTTTCGTGTGCGGGCCGTGGTCGCTTCTCGCGCAGTTCCTCGCGCCCCTAACCCCGTTCTTGGCCTGCGGGCCGTGGTCGCTTTTGAAGAACCCGTTTTCGTCTGCGGGCCGGGGGTGGCTGGTCGCGCAGTTCCCCGCGCCCCTTAAGTGCTCGGTGCTGGCCGGCACCCCAGCCCGTCATGGGGGTCCCCCCTGGCCCTTAAGGCCTTGGGGGAGATTGAGGACGAGCGCCGTTCAGGCGCGAACGGGGGTGCAGGGGGCAGAGCCCCCGCGGGGGTCTGGGGCGCAGCCCCAGGGGCCGAACCCTTCAACCCGCCGCACGGGTGGGCGGGTGGGAAAACCCGTGGGGTCTGGGGCGGAGCCCCAGGGGCCGGAACCAACCAACCCCCTGCACGGGTGGGCGGGTGGGCGGACCCGCCGGGCTTGGGGCGCAGCCCCAAAAAACTTACCCGGAGTCGCGTAATGCCCGCCCCGCAACCCGCTCTCACCCGATACGGCCCACCCCGGGCTCCCGTACCGCCCCGTACAGGGAAGAGAAGAGGGACGCCACATGCAGACCGTCGTGGAACGCGAACTGGAGCTCAAGCTGGTGCTGTCGCCCGAGCGCAGCATCCCCGTACCGGCCCGGCTCACCTACCGCACCGACGACCCCTACGCCGTGCACATCACCTTCCACGTCGGCTCGGAAACCCCCGTGCACTGGACCTTCGCGCGCGAGCTGCTCGTCGAGGGGGTGTTCAGGCCGTGCGGGCACGGGGACGTACGGATCTGGCCGACGAAGGTGGAGGGGCGCAACGTGGTCCTGATGGCGCTGAGCTCACCGGACGGCGACGCGCTGCTGGAGGCGCCGTCCGCCCAGGTCTCGGCGTGGCTGGAGCGGACGCTGCGGGCGGTGCCGCCGGGGTCCGAGACCGAGCGGCTCGGCATCGACGACGGCCTCGCCGAGTTGCTGGCGCCGGCCACCGGACGCGGCACCGACGAGCTGTGGCTGCGCGACCCGTGGCCCTCGGACGAATCCCGCCCGGAGGACGGCGCGTGAGGCCGCGGGCGCAGAACAGCCCGCCCGGCCCGAGCAGACCGAGCGGGCCGACAACGTACTCAGTACGAATCGCACCCCAAGGACGGCCCGTGACGGCCCGGGCACAGATCAGCTCGCCCGGCCCAAGCGGACCGAACACGTACTCAGTACGAATCGCACCCCAAGCACGCCCCCCGCGGACCCGCGCTCAGAACAGCTTGCCCGGGTTGAGCAGGCCCAGCGGGTCGAAGGCGTGCTTGACCGCGCGCTGCATCTCGATGCCGACCGGGCCGAGCTCGCGGGCCAGCCACTCCTTCTTCAGTACGCCGACGCCGTGTTCACCGGTGATGGTGCCGCCCAGTTCCAGGCCGAGCGCCATGATCTCGTCGAACGACTCGCGGGCGCGCCGCGACTCGTCCTCGTCGGCGGCGTCGAAGCAGACCACGGGGTGGGTGTTGCCGTCGCCCGCGTGCGCGCAGACGCCGATGGTCAAGTCGTACTTGGCGGCGATCGCCGATGTCCGTTCGATCATCGCGGCGAGCTTCGATCGGGGAACGCACACGTCGTCGATCATCGTGGCCGATTTGATCGTTTCGAGGGCGGTGAGCGACAACCGGCGTGCCTGGAGCAGCAGTTCGGACTCGGCCGCGTCCTCGGCCGGGACCACCTGGGTGGCGCCCGCGGCGGTGCACAGCTCGGCGACGGCGGCGAGGTCGGCCGCCGGGTCCGGGGTGTCGAAGGCGGCGAGCAGCAGCGCCTCGGTGCTGTCGGGCAGGCCCATGTGCGCCATGCGGTTGACGGCTTGGATGGTGGTGCGGTCCATGAGTTCAAGGAGGGACGGGGTATGGCCCCGCTCCATGATCCGTACGACGGCATCGCAGGCGGCCGCGGCGGTGGCGAACTCGGCGGCGAGCACGAGTTGGGGCGGCGGCGAGGGCCGCAGCGCGAGCACCGCTTTGACAACGATGCCGAGGCTGCCCTCGGAGCCCACGAACAGACGGGTCAAGTCGTATCCGGCGACCCCCTTGGCGGTGCGCCGGCCGGTGCTCATCAGCCGCCCGTCGGCGAGCACGACCTCCAGACCGAGGACGTACTCGGCGGTCACCCCGTACTTCACACAGCACAGGCCGCCGGACGCGGTGCCGATGTTCCCGCCGATGGTGCACATCTCCCAACTGGAGGGATCCGGCGGGTAGTAGAGCCCCAGCTTTTGGACCTCGCGCGACAGGACGGCGTTGATGACGCCGGGCTCGACGACCGCGACCCGGTCGACCGGGTTGACCTCCAGGATGCGGTCCATCTTGACCAGCGACAGGACGATGCAGCCGTCGCTGGCGTTGGCCGCGCCGGACAGGCCGGTGCGGGCGCCCTGCGGCACCACGGGCACGCGCAGCGCGGTCGCCGTGCGCATCACGTGCTGGACCTGCTCGACGGTGCGGGGCAGCACCACCACGGCCGGGGTGCCCGCCGCGCAGAAGCTCGCCATGTCGTGGGCGTAACCGCCGGTGATGTCGGGGTCGGTGATGACGGCGTCCGCCGGGAGGTGCTCCCGCAGCCGTACGAGAAGATCGTCCATCCCCTCAGCCTGGCACCCGGGGCCATCGGTGTGAACCCTTTCCCCGGCCGGTCGGGCGGTGCGCGGTGCGCTCTTCGTATTGACGCACAGTGAGCGCCATGGAGATCGCGAAGACCGAACAGGATGCGGACGCGGCTCGGCGGGCGGCGTGGCTGTCGGCCTCGGCCGCGGCCCGGCGGACCTCCCCCCGGTCGGGGCCGCCCAAGGCTCTGAAGCGGGCCGTACGGGTGGCGCTGGCCGCGGGCGTGCTGATCGGTGGCGTCGTGCTGATCATGCCGGACGACCCGGGCCCGAAGGCGCCGCCACCCGCGCCCGGCCCGGCGGCCCGGGCCCTGACGGCGGTGACCGGTGGGGCGCCCGCCTCGGTGGCCGATGTGACGGCGCTGATCACCGACCGGGCCGCCTGGGTGCGCACCCACCCCAAGGACGAGGCGTCCTGGGCGGTGCTCGGCTCGGCCTATCTGGAGCGGGGGGTGCGCGGCGCGGACTCCTCGTTCTATCCGCGCGCCGAGTGGGCGCTGCGGCGTTCGCTGGAGGTGCGGCCCAAGGACAACCTGGACGCCGAGATCGGGCTCGCGGCCCTCGCCAACGCGCGGCACGACTACGCGGCGGCCCGCACCCTGGCCGAATCCGTACGCGCCCGCAAGGCGGACCGCTGGACGCTGTACCCCCCGCTGATCGAGGCGTACAACGGACTCGGTGACGCGAAGGGCGCGGCCAAGGCGGTGGAGCGGTTGCTCGAACTGCGCGACGGTTCGGCCGCGTTGACCCAGGCCGCCGAGGTCTACCGGGCGCACGGCTGGCGCGAGGACGCCTCGGTCGCCCTGGACGAGGCGGTCGCGCACGCCACCTCGCCCGTGCAGAAGGCGGCCTCGCTGGTGGCGGCGGGTGACCTGGCGTGGGAGCGGGGCGAGCCGGAAGCGGCCCTCGCGCGCTACGAGGCGGCGCTGCGCACCGACCCGGGCGCGCACGCCGCGCTCGCGGGCCGGGCGAGGGCCGGGGCCGCGCTCGGGAAGAAGGCCGACGCCCAGCGCGACTACCTGGCGGCCGTCGCGGTACTGCCTCGCCCCGAATACCTGCTGGAACTGGGCGAGTTGTACGAGTCCCAGGGCCTGGACGGGGATGCGCGCACGTGGTTCGACAAGCTCCAGGAGCTGGCCGCACGCGACGGCTCCAACGGGGTGGACGACGCTCTGGTGCTGGGCCGGTACGAGGCCGATCACGGGTCGGCGCACGCGGCGGTGGACCGGCTCGAAGCCGAGTGGAAGGCGCATCCGAGCCCGGCCGTGGAGGACGCGCTCGGCTGGGCGATGTACCGGGCGGGCGAGTCGGAGGAGGGCCTGACGCATGCGAAGAAGGCGACCGACTCCGGGGTACGCAGCGCCCTGTTCTCCTATCACCAGGCCGTGATCGAGCGGGAGTTGGGGCAGTCGGGCGCGGCGCGGCGTCATCTTCAGGACGCGCTGCGCACCAATCCGTACTTCTCGCCGGTGCTCGCGCCGAAGGCGAAGGAGGCGCTCACGGCGCTCGGCGAGCCGCCGGAGGGCGGCCCCCGGGACATGTACGGCCATGTGGCGGCCGCCGCATCGGGGTCGGGGTCGGGTTCCGGCTCCGGTTCCGGGGGCGAGAGCTCCGCGTCGTCCGACGCGTCGTCGAACCAGTCCGGTCAGTCGAGCCAGGGGGCCAGGCGGCCCGCCAAGCCCCGGCCCGCCAAGCCCGCGAAGCCCTCGCAGCGGCGCTGACGGCGGCACCGGGCGGGCTCGAAGACAGCGGCAAGACAGCGGCCCCACGGGTCAGGTCCGTGGGGCCGCTGACTCATGACGGTAACTCAATTACCGTACGGACGCGCGAGGTTGCAGGTCAGAGGTTGCCCCGCAGCTCCTGCTCCCGCTCGATCGCCTCGAACAGGGCCTTGAAGTTGCCCTTGCCGAATCCCATCGAACCGTGCCGCTCGATCATTTCGAAGAAGACGGTCGGGCGGTCCTGCACCGGCTTGGTGAAGATCTGGAGCAGGTAGCCGTCCTCGTCGCGGTCGACCAGGATCTTCAGCTCGCGCAGCGTCTCGACCGGCACCCGGGTCTCGCCGGCCCACTCGCCGAGGGTGTCGTAGTACGAGTCGGGGGTGTCGAGGAACTGGACACCGGCCGCGCGCATGGCGCGGACCGAGGCGACGATGTCGTTGGTGGCCAGCGCGATGTGCTGGACGCCGGGGCCGCCGTAGAACTCCAGGTACTCGTCGATCTGCGACTTCTTCTTGGCGATGGCCGGCTCGTTGAGCGGGAACTTCACCTTGAGGGTGCCGTCGGCGACGACCTTCGACATGAGCGCGGAGTACTCGGTGGCGATGTCGTCGCCCACGAACTCCTTCATGTTGGTGAAGCCCATGACGTTGTTGTAGAACGCCACCCAGTCGTTCATCTTGCCGAGTTCGACGTTGCCCACACAGTGGTCGATCGCCTGGAAGAAGCGCTTTTCGACCGGCTCGACCATCGGCGCGGCCGTGACGAAGCCCGGCAGGTAGGGGCCCTCGTAGCCGGAGCGCTCGACCAGGGTGTGCCGGGTCTTGCCGTAGGTGGCGATCGCGGCGAGGACGACGGTGCCGTGCTCGTCGGAGACCTCGTGCGGCTCCTGGAGACCGGTGGCGCCGTGCTCGGTGGCGTACTTGTACGCGGCCCGCGCGTCCGGCACCTCGATGGCGAGGTCCACCACGCCGTCGCCGTGCTCGGCGACGTGCTCGGCCAGGAAGCGGCCCCGCTCGCTGGTGGCCTTGATGACGGAGGTGAACACGAAGCGGGCGGCGCCGCTGGTCAGCACGTAGCTCGCGGTCTCGCGGCTGCCGTTCTCCGGCCCGGAGTACGCGACCAGCTTCATGCCGAAGGCCGTCGAGTAGTAGTGCGCGGCCTGCTTGGCGTTGCCCACGGCGAAGACGACCGCGTCCATGCCCTTCACCGGGAAGGGGTCGGCCTGCCGCGCGGTTTCGGGGGTGTGATCGATGGTCTCAGTCATGGAAGGAGGGTCGCCCCGGGTGGCAGGCTGCGCAATAGTTTGCATTTTCACTGGTCAGTCTGTGCAGTGGAGAGCCAGGATGGGAGGGCGTTCTGTACATGATGACCATCCGGAGGCGGGCATGGCGATCGATCATTTGGACGGGCGGCTGATCGTGCTGCTCGCCCGGGAGCCCCGGATCGGGGTCCTGGAGGCGTCCCGCCGGCTCGGGGTGGCGCGCGGCACGGTCCAGGCGCGGCTCGACCGGCTTCAGTCCAATGGAGTCATCCGGGGCTTCGGCCCGGACGTCGACCCGGCGGCGCTCGGCTATCCGGTCACCGCGTTCGCCACGCTGGAGATCAAACAGGGCCAGGGGGCGGACGTGCGGGCCCACTTGGCGTCCGTGCCGGAGGTCCTGGAGCTGCACACCACCACCGGCCACGGCGACATGCTGTGCCGTCTCGTGGCCCGTTCCAACGCCGATCTCCAGCGGGTGATCGACCGGGTTGTCGGTTTTGATGGCATTGTCCGGGCCTCCACGGCGATCGTCATGGAGAACCCGGTCCCACTGCGGATCATCCCGCTGGTGGAGCAGGCGGGTCAGGACTCCGTGCCCGGCGGGGGCTGACCGAGGACCGACAGGGGTTGAGCGCGTGGGCTTCTGGGACTATCTGTCCAGCCGGCACCAACAGCTGCTCACCGACGCCCTCCAGCACGCGAGCGCCGTGTTCCAGTGCATGGTGATCGCCACCGTGCTCGGCATCCTCATCGGGGTGGTGACCTACCGCAGCGGCTGGGCGGCGGCCCTCGCGATCACGTCCACCTCGACGGTCCTGACCATCCCCTCGCTCGCCATGATCGGTCTGCTGATCCCGCTGGTGGGCCTCGGGGTGGCGCCCACCGTCGTCACCCTGACGCTGTACGGGCTGCTGCCGATCGTGCGCAACGCGATCGTGGGCCTGCGCGGCGTCGACCCCTCGCTCGTGGACGCCGCCAAGGGCATCGGGATGTCGCGCCCCGCCCGGCTGCTGCGGGTCGAACTCCCGCTGGCCTGGCCGCCGATCCTGACCGGCATCCGGGTCTCCACGCAGATGCTGATGGGCATCGCGGCCATCGCAGCGTACGCCTCGGGCCCCGGGCTCGGCAACGAGATCTTCCGCGGGATCGCCTCGCTGGGCAGCGCCAACGCCATCAACCAGGTGCTCGCGGGCACCCTCGGCATCGTGGTGCTGGCCCTGCTCTTCGACGCGGCGTACGTACTGATCGGCCGTCTCACCATCCCGAGGGGGATCCGTGTCTGAGCGATCCGAGTCCGAGCGATCCGAGTCCGAGCGATCCGAGTCCGAGCGGTCCGAGTCCGCCGGCGCGTCGACCGCGAAGGCCTCGACCTCGGGGGCCTCCATTCAGCTGGAGGAGCTCACCAAGCGGTATCCGGGCAGCGCGGAGCCGGCCGTGGACAGCGTCACCATGGAGATCAAGGCGGGCGAGACCGTCGTCTTCGTGGGCCCCTCGGGCTGCGGCAAGTCGACCACCCTCAAAATGATCAACCGGTTGATCGAACCGACATCCGGTCGCATCCGGATCGACGACGAGGACGTCACCGACATCGACCCGGTGAAACTGCGCCGCAAGGTCGGCTACGCGATCCAGTCGTCCGGGCTCTTCCCGCACATGACGGTCGCCGAGAACATCGCGCTCGTCCCGAAGATGGTCGGCTGGTCCAAGGCCCGGGTGAAGGACCGGGTCGAGGAGATGCTGGACCTGGTCGGGCTCGATCCGCGCGAGTTCCACGGCCGCTATCCGCGCCAGCTCTCCGGTGGACAGCAGCAACGGGTGGGCGTGGCACGGGCGTTGGCGGCCGATCCACCGGTGCTCCTGATGGACGAGCCGTTCGGCGCGGTCGACCCGATCACCCGCGACCACCTCCAGGACGAGCTGATCCGCCTCCAGCACGAGCTGCACAAGACGATCGTCTTCGTCACCCATGACTTCGACGAGGCGATCAAACTGGGCGATCGGATCGCGGTTCTGCGCGAACGCTCACACATCGCTCAGTTCGACACTCCGGAGGCCATTCTCACCAACCCGGCGGACGACTTCGTCTCCGGGTTCGTCGGCGCGGGCGCCGCCCTCAAGCGCCTCAACCTCACCCGCGTACGGGATGTGGAGATGGCCGAGTTCCCCACGGTCACCGTGGACGACCCGCCCCAGTCGATCTTCAACAAGCTCCGCAGCGGCCCGCACAACGAACTGCTCATGCTGGACCGCAGGAACCGCCCCTACAAATGGCTGCGGCGCGGCGACCTGATGCGCGCCAAGGGCTCGCTCGCGCGGGCCGGGCAGATGGTGCACGACACCGTGACCCGGGGCGCGACGCTGCACGACGCCCTGGAGGCCGTGCTCATCGACTCCGGCGGCCGGGTCGCGGTGACGGGGCGGCGCGGCGAGTACATCGGCGTGGTCGACATGGAGACCCTGATGAACTCCGTGCACGAACTCCTGGAGGCCGACCGGCTCGCGGCCATCGAGCACCAGCACGACCTCGAAGAGCTCCGCCACCACCAGACGGAACAGGAGCTGGAGGGCGGTGCGACGCAGCCATGACGCCCAGGAGCCCCGCCCCCGCCGAGCGTCCGCCGGGTGAGCACGAGGTCGGTGGCCACGCCTTCCGCGACGAGTTGCCCGGCCCGCTCGACGAACCCGAGCCCGAACACGAGACCGGCCCGGCGCCGGACCGGCCGGCCCGCCGGATCACCTGGCGCAAACTGGCCTTCCTGCCGGTCGTGCTCGCGGTCGTCCTGGTGATCACCTACCTCTGGATCACCCATGTCCACCTGGACACGATCGCCAAGAACTCCCTGAACAACGGCAACGTCCAGCTCCGGCTCTGGCAGCACGTGAAGCTGACCGCCATCTCCACGTTCTGGGTGCTGCTCATCGCGATCCCGCTGGGCATCGCGCTCACCCGGCGCGGGGTGAGCCGGGCGGCGCCCCTGGTCACCGCGATCGCCAACATCGGCCAAGCCACCCCCGCCATCGGCCTGTTGGCGCTCCTGGTGATCTGGCTCGGCATCGGGCCCGGCACGGCGATCGTCGGCATGGTGATCTACGCGGTCCTGCCGGTGCTCTCCAACACGGTGGCCGGGCTGCGCGCCATCGACCCCCAACTGGTCGAGGCGGCCCGGGGCATCGGCATGTCGGCGCCCGGCACCCTGGGCAAGGTCGAACTGCCGCTGGCGGTGCCGCTGATCCTCGCGGGGGTGCGGACCGCGCTGGTCCTGAACGTGGGCACCGCCACGCTCGCCACGTTCGGCGGCGGGGGCGGCCTCGGGGACCTGATCACCTCCGGCATCCAGACCCAGCGCATGCCGGTGCTGGTCCTCGGCTCGATCCTGACGGTGGCCCTGGCCCTGCTCGTGGACTGGCTGGCTTCGCTGGCCGAGATCGCGCTGACCCCGCGCGGACTGGAGGTGGAGTGATGCGGCACCCGCGTACGGCACTGCTCGCCGCCTCCGGCTCGCTCGCCCTGCTCGCCGTGGTGTCCGGCTGCGGGCTCAAGTCCGGCTCCCCGCTGGTGGACGACGTGCTGCCCGGCTCGATCGGCAAGGGCCTGCCCCTGAAGGGCGCCTCCCTGACGGTCACGTCGAAGAACTTCAGCGAGAACATCGTCCTGGGCCAGATGGTCGGCCTGGTCTTCAAGGCGGCCGGCGCCGAGGTCCTCGACCGGACGAACCTGCCGGGCTCGATCAGCGCCCGCGAGGCGATCGCGAAGGGCGACGCCGACGCGATGTACGACTACACCGGCACCGCGTGGATCACCTATCTGGGCAACAGCAAGCCGATCACCGATCCGGGGGCGCAGTGGCGGGCGGTGCGCGACGCCGACCTGAAGAACGGCGTGACCTGGCTGCCGCAGTCGACCCTGAACAACACCTACTCGCTGGGGATCAGCCAGGCCAACAACGCCAAGTACCACCTCAAGACGCTCTCGGACGTGGCCGCCCTCGCCAAGAAGGACCCCTCGGCGGTGACGATCTGCGTGGAGAACGAGTTCGCCTCGCGCGAGGACGGGCTGCCCGGCATGGAGAAGGCGTACGGGATGACGGTCCCCGCCTCCAACATCCAGAAGATGGACGCCGGGATCATCTACACCCAGGTGTCCAAGTCCAACTCCTGCCTGCTCGGCGAGGTGTTCACCACCGACGGTCGCATCCAGGCGATGAATCTGGCGACCGTCCAGGACGACAAGCACTTCTTCCCCAACTACAACGCGGCGCCGGTGGTGCACAGCCGGACGTACGAGAAGTACCCGGCGATCGCGGCCCTGCTCGACCCGCTCAGCGCCAAGCTGACGACCGGGATCGCCCGGCAGCTGAACGCCAAGGTCGACGTGGACGGCCAGGACCCGCACGACGTGGCGCTGGAGTGGCTGGTGCGGGAGGGGTTCATCAGGAAGGGGTGAGGCCCGGGCCGCCGGGCCGGGGCGCGGGGCCAACCGCAAGCCGGAGCGCGGGGAGCCGGGCGTGCAAAGCACTCGATGCAAAGAAGTTCATGCAAAGAAAGCGTTGCAAGGGTCTCTTTGCAGAGCTATCTTGGGGCCATGCCCGAGAACAAGCGGTCCGCCGCCCCGCCCCCCGAGAACCCCGCAGGGGAGCGCATCCTCGACGCGCGCTCCCTGCGCGGCCTGGCGCACCCCCTGCGCATCCGGATCCTGAAGTCGCTGCGCCATGACGGGCCCGCGACCGCCTCCCAACTGGGCGACCGGCTCGGCGAGTCGAGCGGCGCGACCAGCTACCACCTGCGCCAGCTCGCCACGCACGGCTTCGTCGAGGACGACCCGGCGCGCGGCAAGGGGCGCGAGCGCTGGTGGAAGGCCGTGCACAACGGCACTTCGTTCGCCGACGACCTGCACACCAGCAGCGACCCGGAGGTGCGGGGCGCGGCCAACCTGTTCCTGCACGAGATCGCCGGCATCCACACCCAGGAGCTCTCGACCTGGCTCGCCACCATGCACGACTGGCCGGAGCCGTGGTCCACCAGCGGCGACCTGAGCGACTTCACCCTGAACCTCTCCCCCGCCCAACTCCACGAGCTGAACGAGAAGTTGCACGCCGTGGTCGAGTCGTACCGCACCCTCTCCCCGGGCCCGGGCGCGCCGTCGGACGCCGAAGCCGCCCAGGTCCGCGTGCATCTCCACTCCTTCCCGCGCGGCAATCCGTCCCGCTGAACCCGGCCCCCGCACGCTCACCGTCTCCCGCCCCGCCCGAAGGGACCCACGCCGTGCACAGCGACATCCACCTCCAGATGCACCACCAGCGCGCCACCGAGCTGGCCGCCGAAGCGCGCGCCACACTCCCCCGCGAGCGGCACCTACGGGCCCAACTGGGCTGGCTACTCGTCGAGTTGGGGCTGCGCCTGACCCAGCAGGCACCGCGGCACCGAGCCCGCCTCGCATGAGCGGCCCGGGGGGACACCGCGACCGCAGTGGCCCGGGAGGACACCACGACCGGGGGCCGCTCACGGCCGTACTCACCGCCAACGCCATATCCGCGAGCGGCAGTTCACTCACCCTCATCGGGGTGCCGTGGTTCGTCCTGGAGACCACCGGCAGCCCGGGCCGGGCCGGGGTCGTCGCGTTCTGCGCGACGCTGCCGATCGTCGTGTCGGCCCTGGTCGGCGGCCCGGTCATCGACCGCGCCGGGCGCCGCCGGGTGTCGGTCGGCTCCGATGTCGTGTGCGGGCTCGCGGTCGCCGCGATCCCACTTCTGCACCAGGCCGGTCTGCTCGCGTTCTGGCTGCTGTGCGCCCTCATGGCGCTCGGCGGGCTCGCCCACACCCCGGGCGTCACCGCCCGTTACGTCCTGCTCCCGGACCTGGCGCGCCGGTCCGGCACCACCCTGTCGCGCGCCGCGAGCGGCTACGACGCCGTCGCACGCGGGGCCCGGATGACCGGCGCGGCCCTGGCCGGCGTGCTCATCGCGCTGACCGGCGCCGGGAACGTACTCCTCGTCGACGGCGCGACCTTCGCCGTCTCGGCGGCGCTGGTCGCGGCCGGCCTGCGCCACGTCCCCGAGGCCCGGCCACGGCGCGACGCCCCACCGGTCTCCGTACGCACCTACAAGGCCGAACTGCGCGAGGGATACGCCTACTTGGCGCGCACCCGGCTGCTGATCGCGGTGGTCGCCATGGTCATGCTGATGAACGGAACCGACCAGGGCTGGAACGCCGTACTGCTCCCCGTCCACGCCGAGCGCCACCTGGGCGGCGCGCCCCAACTCGGCCTGCTCGCCGCCCTGTTCGGGGCGGGAGGACTGTCCGGCGCGCTCCTGTACGGCCTGGTCGGCCACCGCTTCCGGCGCCGCACCGTCTTCTCGGTCTGTGTGCTGCTGTGCGGGGCACCCCGGTACGCGGTCGCGGCGCTGACCGGCACCACCCTGCCGCTGGCCGCGACGATGGTGGTGGCGGGACTCGCGAGCGGCTCGCTCAACCCGATCCTGACGACGGTGATCTACGAGAAGGTGCCGGACGCGCTGCGCAGTCGGGTCGCCGGGGTGCTCACGGCGGGCTGCGAACTGGCCATGCCGCTGGGCGGGCTCGCCGCCGGTTTCCTGGTGGAGAGCGCGGGGTTGCGCGGCGCGCTCCTGGTGGTCGGCGGGGTGTATCTGCTGGCGACGCTGAGCCCGCTCGTCTTCCCCGCGTGGAAGGACATGGACGCGGGCGCGGTCAGCAGGACGGGACCGGGTCGCCCTTCCGCAACGCCTGAAGCGCGGACACCGCACCCTTCAGCGTAGTGACGGGGATCAGGCGGAGCCCCTTGGGCAGTTCGGACTCGGCGTCCGAGCACTCCCCCTTCGGCACGAGGAAGACGGTCGCGCCGTCCCGGGCCGCGGCCTGCGTCTTGAGCGCGACCCCGCCGACCGCGCCGACGTCCCCGCCGCCGGTGATCGTCCCGGTGCCGGCGATGGTGCGGCCGCCGGTGAGGTCGCCTCCGGAGCCGTCGCCGTTCAGCTTGTCGATGATGCCGAGCGTGAAGAGCAGCCCCGCGCTCGGGCCGCCGACGTCGGCGAGGTGCAGCTCGACCTTGACCTTGTCGGGGCTGAGGCCGAGGTAGCCGAGCGCCGCGACGGAGGCGGCGTCCTGCGACTGCTTCATCTGCGCCTGGTTGTGCGCGGAGATCTCCTTCTCGCTGCCACCGCCCGGATAGACCGAGCCGCGCGGCATCACCGCCCGGTCGGTGCGGAACCAGCCGTCGACGACATCGCCGATGCCGACGTCCGCGGTGGGCCCGGTGGCCACGATGGTGGTCATCCGCAGCTGCCCGCTGGTGGGGCGGGTGGGCGCGCCGGAGATGGTGATCACCGGCTTGCCCTCGTCGTTCCCGAGCACGTTCGCGGTCGGCCCCGGCTGGGCCACCGCGAACGGCAGCGGCGCGAAACAGGCGACGGCGAGCAGCGCGACGACCGGTGCGGCGCCGATGGCGAGGTTGCGGAGGCGGGAGTGACGAGTGAGCACGGCTCCAATCTATCCGTACGCACCCGGCCGCCCCGGACGCCCCCGAAAGCCGGGCGACGCGGCTCAGCGCGGGGCGTCGCACCGGGCGGGCGCGGTCCAGCGCAGGGCGTCGCACCGGCCGGGCGCGGTCCAGCGCAGGGCGTCGCACCGGGCGGGCGCGGTCCAGCGCAGGGCGTCGCACCGGGCGGGCGCGGCTCAGCGCGGGGCGTCGAACGTGACCGGCGCGGCTCAGCGCAGGGCGTCGGCGACTTCCTTCGCCGCGTCCACGACCCGTGGCCCGACCCGTTCGGGTACGGCGTCGGCGAGCATCACCACGCCCACGCTCCCCTCTATCCCGGTGACTCCCACCAGCGGCGCCGCGGCCCCGCTCGCGCCGGCCTCCAACTCGCCGTGGGTGAGGGTAAAGCCGGGCTCGGCGAGCGCCCCGGCCTGGCGGGCGGAGAGGATCGCCCGGCCGGCCGCGCCCTTGTCCAGGGGGTGGCGGAACCCGGCCCGGTAGGCCACGTGGTAGTCGGTCCAGGTCGGCTCGACCACGGCCACGGCGAGCGCGTCCGAACCGTCGACGAGGGTGAGGTGGGCGGTGGCCCCTATGTCCTCGGCGAGCGAGCGCAGCGCGGGCAGCGCCGCCTCCCGCACCAGGGGGTGCACCTGGCGGCCCAGGCGCAGCACGCCGAGCCCGACCCGGGCGCGGCCGCCGAGGTCACGTCGGACGAGGGCGTGCTGCTCCAGGGTGGCCAGCAGGCGGTAGACGACCGTGCGGTTGACGCCGAGTTTGGTGGACAACTCGGTGACCGTCAGACCGTGGTCGGTGTCGGCGAGCAGCTTGAGGACGCGTAGTCCCCGGTCGAGCGTCTGGGAGGTCTCCGCGGTCACGACACCCACTCCTTAAGTGGCGAGTCGCGGCGGCACTCTCACGTGGTTCGCGGCGCCGGTCCCATCGGCATCGCGCGCAGAGCCCGCCGGCGAGGCCAAAACACCGGCTGCGCTCCGCGGCGACGCTGCCACGGGGCGTTTGCATGGCGGGGACAGTAGCGAGCGGATACCGCTCAGCGGAAGACCTCGTCCAGAATCCGGGCGCGAGCAGAATTCCGGAGCCCGCGGAATGGGCTGAGCATCCCCGGCAGATGGACAAATGATGACCCGTGGGGGATGAATTTGATCCCGTTCGATCCCCTTCGGGACCTAAGTCCTTCCGAGCGGCGACCTCGGGCGACCGTGATGGATTTGCCGGGTCATTACCGTGGCGGACGGTCGGGGGCGTCCGTGGGGGCCGCTCCTCGCACCCGTCCCGATGCCCCGGGAGCGAACGGGGCCCGGCGTCGCACGCCGGACCCCTTCGCCTTGTACGCCGTGGGGGGCCCGCTACTTCATGCGGGTCGCCCACTCCTGGACCTTCTTGATCCGCTCGCGGAGCTGTCCCGCCGTGGCCTCCGCGCTCGGCGGACCGCCGCACACCCGGCGCAGCTCGGTGTGGATGACGCCGTGCGGCTTGCCGCTCTGGTGGACGTAGGCGCCGACCATCGTGTTGAGCGACTTGCGCAGTTCGAGCAGTTCCTTGTGCGAGACGACGGGGCGCCGCTCGGCCGGCATTTCGAGGAGATCGGCCTGCTCGGCCGGCTTCTGGCGGCTGTGCGCGATCTGCCGGGCCTGCCGCTTCTGGAGCAGCATCTGCACCTGGTCGGGTTCGAGGAGCCCGGGAATGCCGAGATAGTCCTGCTCCTCCTCGCTCCCCGGGTGGGCCTGCATGCCGAATTCGGCGCCGTTGTACATGACCCGGTCGAAAACGGCGTCGGATTCGAGGGCCTCGAAGGGGAGCATGTCGTCCCCGGTGTCCTCGTCCTGCTCCCTGTTCGCCTCGTCCATTTCCTGTTCGGACTCGGCGTAGGGGTCTTCTTCCTCGCCGTCCTTCTTCGGCTTGTCGAGCACGTGGTCGCGCTCGACCTCCATCTCGTTGGCGAAGCCGAGGAGCATCGGAATGGTGGGCAGGAAAACGGAAGCGGTCTCGCCGCGCCGCCGTGAACGCACGAAGCGGCCGACGGCCTGGGCGAAGAACAGCGGGGTGGAAATGGTGGTGGCGTACACCCCGACGGCGAGGCGCGGCACGTCGACGCCCTCCGACACCATGCGCACGGCGACCATCCACCGGTCGTCGCCCTCGGCGAACTCGTCGATCCGCTTGGAGGCGCCGGTGTCGTCGGACAGCACGACGGTCGCCTTGGAGCCGGTGATCTCGCGGATCAGTTTGGCGTAGGCGCGGGCGGAGTCCTGGTCGGAGGCGATGACGAGCGCGCCGGCGTCCGGGATGGCCTTCCTGACCTCGGTCAGGCGCTGGTCGGCGGCGCGCAGCACATTGGGCATCCAGTCGCCGCGCGGGTCGAGCGCGGTGCGCCAGGCCTGCGAGATGGCGTCCTTGGTCATGGGCTCGCCGAGCCGCGCCGCGATCTCGTCGCCGGCCTTGGTGCGCCAGCGCATGTTGCCGCTGTAGCTCATGAATATGACCGGCCGCACGACACCGTCGGCGAGGGCGTTGCCGTATCCGTAGGTGTAGTCGGCGGAGGAGCGCCGGATGCCGTCGTTGCCCTCCTCGTACGTGACGAAGGGGATGGGGTTGGTGTCCGACCGGAACGGGGTGCCGGTGAGCGCGAGCCGCCGGGTGGCCGGGTCGAACGCCTCCAGGCAGGCCTCGCCCCACGACTTGGAGTCACCGGCGTGGTGGATCTCGTCGAGAATGACCAGGGTCTTGCGCTGCTCGCACCGGTTGCGGTGCAGCATCGGGCGTACGCCCACACCGGCGTAGGTGACGGCGACGCCGTGGTACTCCCTGCTGAGCGGCCCGGCGCTGTAGTCCGGGTCGAGCTTGATGCCGACCCGGGCCGCGGCGTCCGCCCACTGCTTCTTGAGGTGCTCGGTCGGCGCGACCACGGTGATCTGCTGCACCACGTGGTGGTGCAGCAGCCACGACGCGAGCGTGAGCGCGAAGGTCGTCTTGCCGGCGCCGGGCGTCGCGACGGCGAGGAAGTCGCGCGGCTGCTCCTGGACATACCTCTCCAGGGCACCCTGCTGCCAGGCTCTCAGCTTGTTGGCGGTGCCCCAGGGGGCGCGGCCGGGGAAGGCGGGTGAGAGGTGGTGGGAGGCGGTAGTAGTCACGGTCTCCGGTTCGGGGCTCTCGGTGTACGGGATCACGGGCATCCGGGGCGGGGCCCGGCGGGCTGCCGAGCGGGGTCCGCGTCTGCCCGGGCGGGCGCGGAACCGACTCGTACGTACGACAACCGGGCCACCTTACCGGCCCGGGCCGGCCCCGAGGCGTCTCCCCACCCACCCGCCCGTGCCGGGGGTTGGTTGGTTCCGGCCCCCTGGGGCTCCGCCCCAGACCCCGTTCGCGCCTGAACGGCGCTCGTCCTCAATCGCCGGACAGGCTGAAGGTGCCCCAGCACCGAGCAGTTAAGGGGCGCGAGGAACTGCGCGACCAGCCACGCAAGGCCCGCAGCCGAAAACGGGTTTTTGGGGGCGCGAGGAACTGCGCGAGAAGCGACCGCGGTCCGCAGGTTCGAGCGGGTTTTGGGGGCGCGAGGAACTGCGCGAGAAGCGACCGCGGTCCGCAGGTTCGAGCGGGTTTTGGGGGCGCGAGGAACTGCGCGAGAAGCGACCGCGGTCCGCAGGTTCGAGCGGGTTTTGGGGGCGCGAGGAACTGCGCGAGAAGCGACCGCGGTCCGCAGGTTCGAGCGGGTTTTGGGGGCGCGAGGAACTGCGCGAGAAGCGGGCACGGTCCGCAGCTTCGAGCGGGTATAGGGGCGCGGGGAACTGCGCAACCAGCACCCCGGCCCGCAGGACCGAGCGGGTTCGGACCCGGCGAGGCCGACCCCGGCGCGGCAGGGGCGGGCGTCAACACCGCCAAACCGGGCGTCAGCCCACCCGTACCCGCCCCGCCACCCACGTCCCACACAGCGCCACCCCCGCCATCGGCAGGAACACCGCCAGGAAGGCACCCGGGTGCGAACCCGTCGGACCCGACACCGAGCCACCTCCGAGCGCCGCGAACGCCGCGCCTCCCGCCGCCAGCAGCAGCGCGTTGGACAGCCCGTCCGAGATCTGGAGCGCGGCGGAGTTCGCGCCCGCCTCGTGGGGCGCCGAGAGCTTCAGGAGCAGCACGCTCGTCGAGGTGATGACCATGCCCATGCCGAAACAGCCGACGCCCCACGCCACCGCCACCACCCACACCGGCACCGCCGCGACCAGCACGCTCGGCGCGAACACGATCGCGAGCGCCACCAGGACCATGCCGACGACCATCATCCGTTCCCGGTACGCCTCCATGCGGGGCCGCGCCTGGACGGAGGAACCCACCGCCCAGGTGACCCCGCCGACGGCCAGCGAGAGTCCGGCCATCGTGGGGGTGAGCCCGCGCTGGGTGACGAGCATCAGCGGCACGAACGACTCCGCCACGACGAACGACCCCGCCGTGATCCCGCGCAGCAGCACCACGGAAGGCAGCCCGCGCGCCGCGCGCCAGGTGCCGTGCGGAAGGAGCGCGCGCCGGCCCGCGACGGCCGGCCCGAGGAAGGCCACGCCCGCCGCGAAGGGCAGCACGGAGAGCCATCCGAGGTCCTGCCCGGCGTACTGCAAGAGCCCCGCGCCCACCGAGATCGCCAGCGCAAGGCCGATGCGGCGGCGGTCGAAGGGCTCGACGGGCGCGGACGGATCGGCCGGGCCGGACGCCATCCGCCGCGTCGCGGGCAGCGCGAGCGCCAGCGGGAACACCACGAGGGCCGGGATCCCGAGGAACACCCAGCGCCAGCCGAGCTGTTCGGTGACCGCGCCCGCGACGAGCGGGCCGACCACGGACGGCACGACCCAGCCCGCCGCGAACGCCGCCATCATCGTCGGCTGGAGGCGGGCGGGGTAGGCGCGGCCCATGACCACGTACAGGGCCACGATCACCAGACCACCGCCGAGCCCCTGTACGGCGCGGCCCGCGATGAACGTCCACATGTTCAGCGCGGTCCCCGACCACAGCAGCCCCGCGGCGAACCCGCTGATCCCGACGCCGAGCGGCCCGAGCGGCCCGCGCCGGTCGGCCCACTGGCCCGCGACGACCATCCCGAACAGGCTCGTCGTGAAGTACGCGGAGAAGGCGAAGGCGTACAGCGACACCCCGTCGAGGTCCCGCGCGGCGACGGGCATCGCGGTGGCCACGGCGGTCGCCTCGAAGGCGATGAGCAGCACGACGGTGACAATGCCCATGCTCAGCGCGCGATGCTCACGCCCCAGGATGCCGCCGCCCTCGTCGCCCTCGGCGCAGGGGTGGCCGGCCACGCGGACATCGGACGGTTCAAGGGCGCTCATCCGCCCACATTAAGAGCCACACCCCGCTCCGCCCCCTGCCGAAAGGCCGACTGCGCCGCGCCGATCGTCCCCGTCGTATGACATGGGTGTGACGCCCGATGAACCCCCGTGAACACAACATGGCAGTCCTATTGCACCCCGCCCCTTTCCCTTCCCCCGCCCCGGACACCCCCCTAAAGTCATCAGTACGCACCAACCGACACGGCCGTGTGCCCGAGTGGTTCAGGGACTCGCCTGCAAAGCGAGTTACGCGGGTTCGATTCCCGCCACGGCCTCCAAGCCCTTTTTCGCTAGCGGCACTTGAGTCTTTGCTTCGCGAAGTGGACGTACTGCCGCATCAGGGTGGTGAGCACGTCCCGGGTCCGCTGCGTCTCAGGCGCCCGGTCCGCCGTCAGTTGCAGCTCGATGTACTTGGCCGAGGCCGGCAACGTCGGCCCCCTGGCAACGTCCGGGCGGCCGCACTCGAATACGGCGGCGGCGTCTCCGCCCCAGACGAACGCCTCGTCACCCGCCTCGATGCGTGTACCCAAATGGCGTGCCGAGTGGTTCCAATCCGTGCCTTTTCCACTCCTCCGGAGTTCGGCCCAGGCTATGAACCGTGCGTCGTTGTCGACGCGCACCGTGCAGTACGTGGTTTGGTCCGTGGGAGCAAAGACGTCGAAGGGGCGATTGTTTTCCACGGTCGTGGCGTCACCCGTAGGCACTATCGGGGCAACCGCGCTGCCCGCGAAGGCTCCCCAGCACAAGCTCTTCGGCAGGCTCGGCACCGGTGAGTCGGCCGAGCAGCCCGCCATGGCCCACACCGCCGTAAGCACAGACACGAAGCCCGCCCCTCGACCACGCCTCACTTCGCGCCACCGGGAGGCGTGGCGCTGGCCACCGCCGAGCGGCCCGCCGAATAGGCGACGGAGATCGAAGAGGACGCGACCCCCTGGTATTCGCGGTTTTCCCGTTCGGCGAGGCCGACGCTGTTGCCGGCCGCCCTCACCGCGCCTGCCGCCGACTTCTTCGCCTTGCCCTCGGCCGCCGCGTAAGCGTCGGCCGCCTCTTGGCTCGCCTCGCCGGACGAGTCCTTCTGCCTGTTCTCGACAAGGGACTCGGTGATGTCTTCTTGGAGCCATTCCACGGCGTCACCGCCGACCGGCAGCAGCTCGATGTATTTGGCGCCGACCGAGTTGAGGATTCGGTTCGTCCAGTCCGCCTTGTTCTGCACGGCATCGTTGAAGGTCTTGTCGGTTTCCGCGTGCTTCTCATAGATGGCCTGCACACGAGCCTCAGCCATCATTCCCGCGATCTCCCCACCCGGGTGAACCGCGTTGCGCACGGCTTCCCCCACATCCCCATGGTTTTCCGGGTACGCGAAGACATCGCGTACGAGCAATGTCGTATAGGCCTGCTGAGCGTTGGTGATCGCGCCGTACGCATCGGGATCCTGTGCGACGGCGCCGAGGAAATGCGCGACTCGCCCGGAGTTGACGAAGTCCGCCAGCACCCCGAAAGGCTTCGCCTGCCCCGCGCCGTTTTCCGCCGTCGCCTGCAAGTCGGGCATGTACTCCGCCGCCATGTTTCCCAAGTTGCCCGAAAGCCCCTCCAACTTCCCCGGTGCGCCGTCTTCACCTGTGACCAGGGCGGGGTCGGATCCGATCTTCGCCACGACCTTCTCCATCACGCTCGCCATCGCCGCCGTATGCTCCACCGGCTTCGCCGCCGTGTCGCCGGGGGTGCGGCCCGTCGTGGCCGCCTCGATCGCGTTGCCCAGGGCGGACTGGTACGGGGTGCGGGCGTCGGGGCGGGCGTCGTACAGGTCGTCGCCCGGGCCCTTGTCCAGCAGGTAGTCGACCATGCCGAGCGGCGCGGATGAGGCGTCGCCCGCCGCCTTCGTCAGCACCGGCTTGTCGTCCGCGGTGATGATGCCGTTGCCGTCCGAGTCCTCCCGCACCGCCTCGTTGAAGAACTCCGCCGACACCCGCGGGTTGTTGCTCATGGACGTCATGAGGCCGGTCAGGGGGTCGAAGCCGCGACCGCCGGTCTTGTCGAGGTTGAGGGACATCGCGTTGTCGTACGGCACGCTCTGCTGGAAGAGCTTCGGGTTCTGGTGTTCGAAGCCGACCATGTCGCGGGCGATCGGCAGCAGGAACTCCTTGTCGTACGTGCCGTGCCGCAGCAGCGCGCCCAGCGCCTGGTAGCCGTACACCCGCGCGCCGGGACCCGCGAAACCCCCGACGTCGATGGGCCGGCGGCCCGCCCGCATCAGGTCGGTCGTCCAGGCGGGCGGGAGGTGGCCGGTGGTGTGCGGGTTGGTGGCGAGGCCCAGCATCGGGCCCAGGTCGGCCTGGACGTGGCGGACCATCGTCGCGCGGTCCAGGCCCGCGGCGCCGAGGCCGGTCGCGTCGAGGGAGAGGCGGGCGTAGAAGTCCAGGGTGCCCTGCGGGCCGAGACGGCCGTAGAACGCGGTGGAGAACTCCGGGTCGTGGGCGTTGGCGTCCAGCAGGGTCTGGAGCTGCTTCAGCTCCTCCACGTTGCGTGCCGTGCCGCCCTCGCCGGTGACCTGTCGCGCCAGGTCGACCGCCCGCCCGGCTTCCTCGTCGTCGAGGGAGGCGTACCGGGGCGCGGTGAAGTCGTGCGCGTCGGGGGCGTTCGCCGCGAGGGCCCCGCGCAGTGCCTGGTCGGCGGCGTCGCAGGCAGCGACGAGCGCGTCGACCTTGTGCTGCCAGGCGGCGACGTTCGCCTCCTGCGTCTTGAGCGCCTTCGGGAAGTCGACGTCGGGGTCGTGCCGCGCCGCCGCGTCGTCGACGAGCGGCTCGCGGGCCGCGACCCGGCCCCGCGCGTCGACGACGATGCCGTTGCCCCGAGCGCCGTCCACGATCGCCTGGAGCCCGTCCTTCGCCTTCTTGAACTCCGTGTACGCGTCCAGGAGAAGGCGGTGCGCCCCTTCGGCCTCCTTCTCCGCGTCCGCGAACTCCTTCACCGTCTTGACGATGAACGCGCGGGTGACCCCGGCGTTCACCCCGGCCCATCTGGCCGTCTCGGCGTGCACCCGCAGGCCGTCGTGGGCCTCTTCGGAGAGCTCCCTCAGCTTGGCCGTCATCTCCGACCAGGCGTCGACCGCCGCCCCGAGCTTGCCGACCGGAGCGTTCAACACATCGGCGTACGTCAACAACGTCCCTGCTCCGCCCGCTAGTTGATGTAGTCACTGAGTACGGACACCGCGGTCAGCGAGCCCCGCACGCGCGCGTCGTCCTTCGCGTGCTGGGCGGTCGAGTGGTCGAGGTGGTTGGAGATCTGCGCGCAGGCGTCGCGGAGCGTCGTGTACTGGCTCTGCCAGGTGTCGTGGAGCCTCATCAGGGCGGCGCCGCTGGTGAAGTTGTCCGCGCTCAGGGCGCGCGCCGCCTCGAAGGTGGCCGCCCTCGCGTGGTCGCCGTCGCGACGGAAGCCGTCGTACAGCTTGTACGCGTCCGAGCCGATCAGCCCGAGGTCGTCGGCGTGGGCGACGAGATCGCCACCGTCCGCCCCCGGCGCCCCCTCGACCCCACGGGTCCCCTGCGTTCCTGCTGCCGCCCCTGACGCCATGCCCAACTCCCGTACCCCGCACGTCGGTTACCGTCCCTGCGCCAGCAGCGTACGGTACGCGGACCGTCACGGTATGGCGTCGAGGGGTGGTCGGGAACGATGGACGGGGCGGGGCGGAGGCGCTCGCATCCCCGGCGTCACCCCGCCGAGGGAACGGCGCGCGCCCGGACGGGAGCGGGCCCGGCCGCACGGGAGCGGGCCTGGCCGGGGGAAACCGCGCGCGCCTAGCCCTGCTGGACCACCGCCGCCTGGGGCCGGATCGGGAGGCGGTTGACCGGTCGGCCGGTCGCGGCGCGGACCGCGGAGGCGATCGCGGCCGGGCAGGTCACGACCGGGACGGCGCTGGCCGCCTTCGCGCCGAAGGGGGCCACCACGTCCCGCTCCTCGACCAGCTTCACGATGCGGATGTCGGGGGCGTCCAAGGCGGTCGGCAGCGCGTAGCCGGTGAGGTCGGGGTGGCGGATCCGGCCGCGTACCGTACGGAGGTTCTCGGTCAGGGCCGCGCCCACGCCCTGGGTCACTCCGGCCTCGATACGGGCCGTCAACTGGCGGGGGTTGAGGATCCGGCCGACGTCCTGGGCCACCGCGAGTTCGACGACCCGGACGGAGCCCAGCTCGATGTCGACGTCCACGACGGCGCGGATCGCGCAGAACGCGAGGCCCACGAACGCGTCGCCCTGGCCGGTCTCGTCGAGCGGCTCGGTGGGGTGCGGGCGGCACTGGGCGGTGGCCCACAGCTCCTTGCCGTCCATCGCCTCGGTGACCGTGGTCGACAGGACGCCGTCGTACGAGGTGATCTTGCCGTCCGCGATCTGGAGCAGCTCCGTGGACATGCCGAACTTGTGCGCAAGCGGCTGGAGCAGCTGGGTGCGGACCATCTTGGCCGCGCGTTCCACCGCGCCGCCGGAGACCCAGGTGTGCCGGCCGTGGGTGGCGGGGCCCGCCGGGGGCTGGTCGGTGTCGACCGGCGCGACGTGCACCTCTTCGATGCCCAGGGTCTCCTGGACGATCTGGCGGGCGAGCGTGGTGAAGCCCTGGCCGGTCTCGACGGCCGCGCAGATGACCGTGGCGACGCCGTCGTGGACCTTGACCGTGGCCGTGGAGACCTCGTCGGTGCCCTCCGCGCCGAGCATGTGCACCATGCCGAGCGCGTAGCCGACACCGCGCCGCACCGCGTCCGGCTCGCCCGCGCCCTCGGGCCCGCCCGGCAGCAGCCAGTCGTCCTCGGGGGCGTCCTTGGGGAGGGTCGGGAGCGGGAAGTCCCGTACCGCGCCCAGGAGTTCGGCGACCGGCGCCGGGCAGGTCACCGTCTGGCCGGTGGGCAGCAGGTCGCCGGTGGCGAGCACGTTGCGCATCCGCAGCTCGGCCGGATCGATGCCCAACTTGGCGGCCAGCTTGTCCATTTGGCCCTCGTAGGCCGCGCACACCTGCATCGCGCCCTCGCCCCGGACATGGCCGGACGGCGGGTTGTTGGTGCGCACCGCCCAGCCCTCGACAAAGGCGTGCGGCACGACATAGGGCCCGCAGGCGAACGCGACGGCGGCGGCCAGGGATTCGGCGGACGCCTCGGCGTAGGCGCCCGCGTCGAGGAGGATCTGCGCCTCGACCTTGACCAGGCGGCCCTCGGCGTCCGCGTGGTGGCGGTAGCGCAGCAGGGTGGGGTGGCGGTGGGCGTGGCCGAGGAAGGACTCCTCGCGGGTCGCGGTCAGCTTGACCGGGCAGCCCGTCTTCAACGCCAGCAGGCCGAGCGGGAGTTGGAAGCCGAGGTCCTCGCGGTCACCGGTCGCGCCGGGCACCCCGGTGACGACGACCTTGACGCGATCCGGCTCCAGACCGAAGCAGACGGCCGCCGCGTCGCGGTCGCCGTGCGGGTCGGTGGAGGCGGTGTACAGCTCCACGCCGCCGTCGGGGCGCGGCACGGCGAGGCCGGCCTCGGCGCCGATCGGGGCCGGGTCCTGGCGGCCGATCCGGTACAGACCCTCGACCACCACGTCGCCGGTGACCTCGGGGTCGCCGTACTGGAGCGGGATGTGGCGGATCAAGTTGCCGTCGGGGTGCAGGGGTTCGGCCGTGAACGCCTTCTCCGGGTCGGTGACCGGTTCGAGCACCTCGTACTCAACGGCGATCGCCGCGGCCGCCAGGCGCGCGGTGTCCGGGTGGTCGGCGGCCACGGCGGCGATGGGCTCGCCGTGGTGGCGTACGTACTCGGCCGCGAAGACGGGACGGTCGGCGATGCGGCGGCCGAACGCCGGGTCGCCCGGCACGTCGGCGTGGGTCACCACGGCCCGTACGCCCGGCATGGCGGCGGCGGCCGCGGTGTCGATCGAGACGATCCGGGCGTACGCGTGCGGGGCGCGCAGCACGGCCGCCCACAGCAGGCCCTCGGCCCACAGGTCGGCCGCGTAGGGGAAGGTCCCCTCCGTCTTCGCCCGCGCGTCGACCGGCGCGAGCGACGCGCCGATCCCGTGTGCGGGCGGCTGCTGCTCCGGCCCCGCCACCGAGGTGGCGCCTTCGACCGTCGCGGTGGCTGCGTCGTTGCTCACGCCATGCCTCCGTCGTGCGTGTGCGGGGGCATGGCGCTGCCGGCCCCGGGGGGTGCCTGGTGCGGAATGCGGGCCTCTTCGGCCAGGGCACCGGCGGCCTCGCGGCCCGCCACCACGTCCTTCACGGCGTCGAGCACGCCGCGGTAGCCGGAGCAGCGGCACAGGTTGCCGCAGAGCGCCTGGCGCGTTTCGAGCTCGGTGGGGGCGTGGTTGCCCTCGAGGAGGTCGTGCACGGTCATGGCCATGCCGGGGATGCAGAAGCCGCACTGGACGGCGCCGCACTCGGCCAGCGCGCGCTGCACGTCGGAGGGTTCGCCGTCGGTGGCGAGCCCCTCGACGGTACGCACCTCACTGCCGGCGGCGGTCGCCGCGGGCACCAGGCAGGAGGCGACGAGCCGCCCGTCCACCTGGACGTTGCACGCCCCGCACTCGCCCTGCGAACAGCCGTCCTTGGCCCCGGCGAGCCCGAGCCGCTCGCGCAGCACGTACAGCAGCGACTCCCCCACCCAGGCCTCGGTCACGGGGCGGTCGGCGCCGTTGACCCGCAACACGTAGGAGGCGCGGGGGTGTTCGAGGTCCGGCGCGATGGTGACGGCGGGGGTCGGCTCGGCATCGGGGGTGGCGTCGCCGGGGTCGGTCCCGAGGTCGATTGCGAGGTCGGTCCCGCGGTCGGTTCCTGATGCCCCGGAGGGCGCGGGGGTGTCGGTGGTGCCGGTCGCGTCGGGGGCGTCGGTGGGCTCGGGGGTCCCGGGGAGGGCCGCGGTTTCGGCCCCGGTTCCGGTTCCTGTTCCGGGCGCGAGCTCCGCCTCGGGTGCCCCGGCCAACTCGGCCAACTCGGCCAATACGGCCGCCTCGGACATACCGTGGGATTCCGGTACGGCTTCGGCCAGGGGCTCGACGGCGACGAGCTCCTCGGGGAGCGACTCCGGCGCAGTCGGCGCCGCCGGGGACTCGGGCCGCGGTTCCGACGCGGGGTGGGGCTGGGGGTGGGGCCGGGACTCGGGTACGGAGGCGGGGGCGGGCATCGCGCCTGCCTCCGCCACGTCATGGACGTCCGGTACCACCGGCGCGTGCGCCGCCGAGGGCGCCTCCAGCGCTCCCGGGAGTACGGGGACTTCTGAGGCGTCCGGGGCGAGCGGGGCGTCCGGGGCCTCGTGAGGGTGGACGTCGTGGTGCACGTCAGGGCGGACGTCGTGGTGCACGTCCAGGGCGTTCGCGGGGTGGTCGGCCGCGAGGGGCGCGTGCCCCGGCGTGGGCGCATGGGCCTCGGGCGAGGGGACCGGCAGCGGCTCCTGCGCGGGGTCCGGCAGGGGCTCCTGCGGGGGCTCCGGGAACTGGTGGGCCCAGGGGGCGGGGGCGCCGCCGGGGAGGGTGGCGGGCGGGGTCGAACCCCACTGCTCGATCAGCGCGGAGGTCGTGAACTCGCCCGATTCTTCCGGGAGTTCACCCTCGGCGACCGGGATCGTCCACTGGCCGGTGCCCGCGAGCGAAGGCTCGTCGGGGAAGTGCCACTGGGCCGTGGCGGAGGGGTCGTGGGCGGGCTGGGCGGAGCTCGCGGGCAGGGGCGTGGGCGCGGGGGGCTCCGGCCACACCACGGTCTGCGCGCCGGGCGCGGGGTGGGCCCCGGACGCGCCGGGCGCGCCCTGGTCGCCTGGCTCGCTCGACTCGGCGGGCTCGGCCGGTTCGGTCGGGATGCGCCAGATGCCGGTGGCCCCCGGGTCCGTCGCAGCGAGCGGGGTGAGCGGCACGATCATCGGCGGTACGTAGCCGTGGCCGGGCGCCGCGAGGGGGGCGCCCATCATGTCCATGTCCGGGGGCAGCTGGACGAACGCGGTGGCGTCGGGCTCGTACTCGCCGCCGTGCGGCACCGGCTCCCAGGCACCGTGCCGGGGCGCCTGGCCGTAGCCGTACTGGTGCGGTTGCCCGTACTCGTTCTCGTTCTCGCTCTCGGGCCCGCGCCCGTACCCGTACTCGTACTCGTTCTCGCGTCCGCGGCCGTAGTCGTTCTCGTGTCCGCGCTCGGGCTCGTGCTCATTGTTCCGGTCGGTCACGACAGCGCCCTCCCCAGTGCTCGTCGGGCCAACGCGGCGACGGTGCGCCGCAGATGCAGTACGGCGGGCGAGAGCGGCGGGGGCGGTGAGCCGTCCGCGGGTGGCGCCGGGTCCGGGATGCAGGCGGCGGCCACGTACTCGCCGAACGCGCCGAGCGCCTCGGGGGCCAGCGCGGCGCGCTCGCCGTCCCAGTCGATGAGCGAGGCGATCCAGCGCTCGGCCTCCAGGGGGCGCAGCGGCATGGGCGCGATGGCGCCGACCGCGCAGCGCACTCCGCGCCGGGCCGGGTCGAGGACGACGGCGACCGAGGCGGTGGCCCGGCCGGGACCGGTGCGGCCGGTCGCCTTGAGGAAAACTTGGGGGGCGTGCAACAGCGGCACCCGGACATAACCGATCAACTCGGCCGGGGCGAGCATGTCCCGGCCGGCCAGCAGGTGCGATACGGGGATCTCGCGCCGGGCGGCGTCCGGACCCGCGATGACCAGGGTGGCTTCGAGCGCGGCGAGTACGGGCAGCGCGTCACCGGTCGGGGCGTTGGAGGCGATGTTGCCGCCGAGGGTGCCCGCGTTGCGGATCTGCGGGGGCCCGGCGGCGCGCGCGGCGGCGGCGAGCGCCGGGATGAGCGCCGCGAAGTCCGGGCGCCCCATCCGGGCGTGGGTGAGACCGGCACCGAGCAGGGCGTGGCCGTCCTGGTACTGCCAGCCGCGGATTTCGTTGATCCGGCCGAGCCCGACGAGGCCGGCGGGGCGCAGCAGGCCCCGGTTCACGGCCGCCATCAGATCGGTGCCGCCCGCGACGGGCACGGCGGCAGGCATGGCCGCGAGCGCCGCCACGGCCTCGTCCAGTGAGGCAGGCAGCGTCACCGACTGCGCCGCCTGCGGTGCGTGCGTGGTCAACCCAGCTGCCCCTTCCCGGTGTCCCGGCCGTACGACTGTGCCGTCTGTGGCCACCTGCTGATGGCCGTACCGTACGTGCTCACAGCCCGGACGTGGCAACTCTGGCACATCTTCCGGACCGCGCGACGGGAGGGTCCACGAAGCGCGCTTCCGTCCCCGACCAGGGGAATGTTCCGGTTTCGCAAGCCTTGTACGACTTATGCGGTACGCCTCGTTCCGCACCCCGGGAGTTCGTCACAGCGGTCTTCCTCGCAGCCGGGCGCGGCCGGGGCGGCCGTGACCCGGGGCCACGTTCTCAGGGGCGCGGCGGTGGGGCGCCGCGTTGGGGCGGGGCTCACCTGTTTGGGGGCGCCCCCTCGATCGGGCGTCCGAGCACGCTGGGGCGCTGCTGCCAGGGCAACGGCCCGGTGGGCGGGCGGTAGTCGACGCCGAGCGCGTCAAGGCGCTTGTAGTGGACGGTCATTCGGCGCTCGAAGTCGGCGAAGTCCCGGTCGGCGGGGGCGGGCAGTGCGCTCCAGGCGACCTCGGCGAAGGCGGCGAGACGGGGGAACACCTGGTAGTCGACGCGGGACTGGTTCTCCATCACCTCGGTCCAGACATTGGCCTGAGTGCCCAGGATGTGGGCGGCGGCCTCGGGATCGAGCTGAGGCGGAACGGGCTCGAAGCGATAGACGTCCTCCAGGGTGCGGACGAACCCGATGGGCACGGGCTCGTCGGCGCCCGCGGCCTGCCGGTGGTCGAGGTACACGTACTGCTCGGGGCACATCACGACGTCGTGCCCGGCCTCGGCGGCGGCGATCCCCGCGCCGTATCCGCGCCAGGACGAGACGGCGGCGCCGGGTGCGAGCCCGCCCTCCAGGATCTCGTCCCAGCCGATGAGTCGGCGTCCACGGGCGCTGAGCCAGGTGTCGAAGTGCCGGATGACCCAGGACTGGAGCTCGTTCTCACCGGCGAGCCCGAGTTCGCGGATCCGCTCCTGCGCGACGTCCGACTTCTGCCACTGCTCCTTGGGGCACTCGTCGCCGCCGATGTGGATGAAGGGCGAGACGTCCTCGGGGAAGAGGTCGAGCACCTCCTCCAACACCCCTTCGTAGAAGCGGAGGGTGGTGTCGGTGGGGGCGAGTACGTTCGGATTGACGCCCCAGGTGTCCCAGACGGAGAGGGAGGCGGTGTCGATGACGTCGGTGTTGCCGAGTTCAGGGTACGCGGCGATGGCGGCCTGCGAGTGTCCCGGGAGGTCGATCTCGGGAACGACGCGAATATGGCGCTCGGCGGCGTAGGCGACGATCTCGCGGATGTCGTCCTGGGTGTAGTACCCGCCGTGCGGTTTCTCGTCCCACAGGGGCGAGGCGCGGTGCCCCCACTTGGTCCGCCCGCGCCACGCGCCGACCTCGGTGAGCCGTGGGTAGCGCTTGATCTCGATCCGCCACCCCTGGTCGTCGGTGAGGTGGAAGTGGAAGACGTTGAGCTTGTGGGCGGCGATGAGGTCGAGGTAGCGCAGCACGCCGTCCTTCGGCATGAAGTGCCGCGCCACGTCGAGCATGAGGCCGCGCCAGGCGAAGCGGGGGTGGTCCTCGACGGTGACCTGCGGCAGCGCCCAGCGCCGCCGGCGGCGGCCCGGCTCGACGGGAGCCCTGCGGAAGGCGTCGGGGCCGAGTAGCTGCCGCAGGGTCTGGATCCCGCGGAAGACGCCTGCGGGGGTGCCGCCCTCGATGAGCACGGTGGCGTCCTCGTGGGAGCGGTCGGTGGAGAGCCGGTACGCCTCGGGGCCGTGCCGCCCGCCGATCTCCGCCCTGACCCGCAACACGACCCGCTCGGCCCCGACACCGCCGTCCGCGAGGGGGAGCCCTGTCGCGACCCCGATGGTTCCCCTCAAGAGGGGGGCGAGGGGGGAGGTTTCGGGGGTGGTGTGGAGGGTGGTGGTGGGGGTGAGGTGGGTGGGGGTGGGGTGGGTGGGGTGGGTGCGGGTGGGGGCGGGGATGAGGTGGTCGATGTCCATCGGGGTCCTCTCGGGGGGGTGGGGGTGGGGTGTGGGTGAGGGGGGTGTTGGGGGCGGAGGGTGTTGGGGCTGAGTGGACCGGGGTGCTTGTCGCGCAGTTCCCCGCGCCCCTAGACCCCCCTTTCGTCCTCGCACCGTGCGTGGCTGGTCGCGCAGTTCCTCGCGCCCCTTAAGTGCTCGGTGCGGGGGCACCTACAGCCTGTCCGGCGATTGAGGACGAGCGCCGTTCAGGCGCGAACGGGGGTGCAGGGGGCAGAGCCCCCGCAGGGGTCTGGGGCGCAGCCCCAGGGGCCGAACCATCCAACCCGCTACACGGGCGGGTGGGCGGGCGAACCCGCCGGGGTCTGGGGCGGAGCCCCAGGGGCCCGGAACCAACCAACCCGCTGCACGGGCGGGTGGGTGGGCAGACCCCCGGGGTCTGGGGCGGAGCCCCAGGGGGTCAGCCCGTTCAACGCGCTGCACGGGTGGGGGGTGGGCGAACCCGCGGGCCCCAGGGGGCCGAACCCTCCAACCCGCCGCACGGGTGGGTGGGTGGGCAACCCCCCCGGCCGGGGCGGAGCCCAGGGGGTTATTTGAGGGCGCCCCCAAACCCGCTCACCAGCCTCCGCTGGACCAGCACGAAGAACACCAGCACCGGCACGGTCATGACCGTGGACGCCGCCATGATCCCGCCCCAGTCGTTCTCGTCCGGCTTGAAGAAGACAAGCAGCGCCATCGGCAACGTGGACTGCGAGGTGTCGCTGATGATGAACGACCTCGCGAAGAGGAAGTCGTTCCACGCGGAGATGAAGGAGAAGACGCTGGTCGCCACGAGCCCGGGGAAGACCAGCGGGAACAGGATCTGCCACAGGAAGCGCGTGCGGCTCGCACCGTCGAGCGCCGCCGCCTCCTCGAGCGCGACCGGCACCCCCTTCACGAACCCCCGCAGCATCCAGATCGCGAAGGGCAGCGAGAACGCGAGGTGCGGCAGGATCAGCGAGCCCAGCGTGTTGAGCTGCCCCAGGTCCCGCATGAGGAAGAAGAGCGGGATCGTCAGCGCCTCGACCGGCACCATCTGCGCCACCAGGAACATGATCAGCAGCGTGGTGCGGAACCGGAAGCGGAAGCGGGTCACCGCGGTGGCCGCGAGGAAGGCGATCAGCGCCGAGAGCAGCACCACGGACCCGGCCACGATCAGGCTGTTGAGGAAGTACCGCCCGAAGTCCTGTTGCGAGAAGACCCGGCGGAAGGAGTCGAGGGAGGGCGCGAGGGTCCAGGGCCTGGGGTGGCTGGACTGCACCTCCCCCGCCGGTTTGAACGCGGACAGGGCCATCCAGTACAGCGGGAAGGCCACCACCGCGGCCACCAGGAGCGCGGCCCCCTCGGCGATCAGCCGCCCGGGCCTGCGGATCCGTACCGCGAAAAGGGCGGTCAGGGACCTCACAGTTCCTCCCCCTGGCGGCGCAGCAGCCGCAGATACACCAGCGTCGCCGCGAGCAGGATCAGCAGCATCACCACGCCGATCGCCGAGCCGAGGCTGTACTGCGACGAGGCGAACGCCTTCTGGTACGCGTACACGTTGAGGACCAGGTTCTGTCCGGCGATGCCGCCCCCGTTGGTCATGACGTAGATCTGGGTGAACACCTTGAAGTCCCAGATGACGGACTGGATCGTGACGACGGTGAGGATCGGGCGCAGCATCGGCACCATGACGGACCGCCAGATCCGCCACTGCGAGGCCCCGTCGAGGGCGGCCGCCTCCAGGACCTCGCCGGGGATGGCGCGGATCCCGGCGTACACCGTGACCATCACGAACGGGAAGGAGCACCACACCACTTCGAGCAGGACGAGCAGGAACGCGCTGTAGCGGCCGTACGTCCACGAGTGGTCGCCGAGGCCGAGGACCCGGTTGACCGGGCCGAAGTCGGGGTCGAAGAGGAACAGCCACACGGTCGAGCCGGTGATCGCGGGCGTCGCCCACGCGCCGAGCGCGGCCAGCATCAGGGTGAGCCGGGGCAGTGCGCGTACCCGCGTGAGGAGGACGGCCAGCGCGCAGCCGACCGCGAGGGTGCTCAGGACGCAGGCCGCCGCGAAGACGAGGGTGGCGAGCAGCACCGACCAGAACTGGCTGTCCGAGAACAGCTCGGCGTAGTTGCCGAACCCCTGGAAGCTGGTCGGCTCACCGCCGCTGACCTGGGCCTGGGTGTACTCCAGGAAGGAGATCAGGCCGAGTTGGTAGATCGGGTAGACCAGGAGCGCGCCGAGGACGGCGAGGGCGGGGGCCAGATACAGCCACGGGGTCCAGCCGGCCCGGCGCACCGGGCGGCCGCGTGCGCGCCCCGGCGCGAGCCCGGTCGGGGGCGCCGGGGCCGTCGCGCGCTCGGCGGTCGCCGGGCTCAACCCGCCGCCCCGAACACGTCGTTCATCCTCTTCGCCGCGTCCGATGACGCCTTCGCCACGTCCTTCTTTCCGCTGACGATCTCCTGGAACATCGTGGGCAGCACCAGCGAGGAGTCGATCCGGCCCCAACCGGGCGAGGCGGGAACGAACTTGGCGCCCGCGGCCAGGGTGCGCACGAACGGCTCGACGAAGGGCTGCTTCTTCGCGACGTCGGCCCGTACGTCGGTGTAGGTCGGCAGGAAGCCCATCGCGTCGAAGAGTTCGCGCTGGGTGGCCTTTCCGGCGAGCTGCTCCATGAGGCCGACGGCGAGCGTGCGGTGCGAACTGCTCTTCAGTACGCCGATGTTGTTGCCGCCCGCGAAGGCCGGGGCGATGGAGCCGGGGGCCCGGCCGGGCAGCGGCACGACGGCGTACTTGCCCTTGACGGCGCCGGCGTCGACGGCGGCGTGGTTGAAGTCGCCGCCGATCGCCATGGCCGCCTTGCCGCCCGCGAACGCGGTCACGGTGGCGTTGCCGCCCATCTGCGCGCACTTGGCGGCGGGGCAGTTGTCGTCGCCGAAGAGCGAGGTGTAGGCCGTGATGCCCTTGCGGGCGGGCTCGGCGTCGAGGGCCGAGGTGTATTTTCCGCCGTTCTCGGTGGCCAGTTCTCCCCCGTTGGCCCACAGGAACGGCAGCGCCCCGTAGGTGTAGGCGCCGCCGACCACGAGCCCGTAGAGGTCGGGCTTCGACTGGTGGATCTTCTTGGCGGTCGCGATCAGCTCGTCCTGCGTCCTGGGCACGGCGAGGCCCAGCTCCTTCAGGACGTCGGTGCGGTAGTACAGCGCGCGTACGCCCACGAACAGCGGGGCGCCGTAGATCTTTCCGCCGACCGTGACGGACTGCTTGGCGGTCGGGTCGGTGTCCTTCGCCTCGTCCCAGGCGACGAACTCGGCGCTCACCTCGGCGAGTCCGCCGTCCTTCACATAGCCGGCCGTGTCCGTGTTGCCGTACTCGATCAGGTCGGGCGCGGAGCCGGGGTCGTTGAAGGCGGCCTTGATCTTCTGGGCGCGGGACTCGACGGGTATGTACTCGACCTGGACCTGGGCCCCCTGGTGGGACTTCTCGAAGGCGGCCACGGCCCGGTCGACGACGTGCTGTTTGGGCCCGTTGTTCACCTCCTGGAAGAGCCAGACCCTCAGGGTGCCGCTCTTGTCGTCGCTCTTCGCGCCGTTGTCGGACGTCCCCGGGGCGCAGGCGGCCAGGCCGGCGAGGGCAAGTGCCGCCAGCGGCAAGGCGGTTCGGGCAGAGAGCTTCACTACGGGAATCCTCCCCATGACCGTTGCAACATACGCAACGAGCGTTTCGCATACTGCACAACAGGGAGGAGGCTATGGCGGAGGCAAAGCGCTCGCAAGAGGTCTGGACAACTCCGCACATGCGAACGGCCCCCGGGGTGTGCGTGACGCACACCCCGGGGGCCGTTCGCGAAGGAAACCCCTCGCCCACCCGAACCCGCAGGCCCGGGCCTACTTCAGGCCCGGGCCCGCTTCGATTCCGGGCTTACTTCTTGTCCTTGCCGCCCTTGTCCTTGTCCTTGTCGCCGCCGGCGCCCATGGACTCGTAGATCTCCTTGCACATCGGGCAGACCGGGTACTTCTTCGGGTCGCGCCCCGGCACCCAGACCTTGCCGCAGAGCGCGACGACGGGCGTGCCGTCCAGCGCGCTCGCCATGATCTTGTCCTTCTGGACGTAGTGGGCGAAGCGCTCGTGGTCGCCGTCGCCGTTCGACACCTGGGGTGTCGGCTCTACGAGGGTCCCCGTACCTGCCCCGCGCTCGGGCTCAAGAGTGCTCATAACCACCAAGGGTACTGAAGGCGAGCGCGCCGGGTGGCGGCGCGTCGGCACCGCCGTCAATTGAGCGAGGGGTCGTCCGGATAGGTGGCCACCATCGCGAGCTCGCTGCGCTGGCGGCGCAGCACCGCCCGCCACAGGCTCTCCGGTTCCGGGGACGAGACGTCACCGGGCTCCGACTCGACCACGTACCAGGCGCCGTCGGTGAGCTCGTCCTCCAACTGGCCCGGGCCCCAGCCCGCGTACCCGGCGAAGATCCGCAGCGAGCCGAGCGCCGCCGCGAGCAGTTCCGGGGGCGCCTCCAGGTCGACCAGGCCGATCGCCCCATACACCCGGCGCCAGCCGAGCGGCCCCTCGTCGCCGGGGATGACGGCGACCCCCAGGGCCGAGTCCAGGGAGACCGGGCCGCCCTGGAAGACCACGCCGGGCTCGCCCGCGAGACCCGCCCAGGACTCCAGGATGTCGCCCACGCCGACCGGCGTCGGGCGGTTCAGGACCACGCCGAGCGTGCCCTCCTCGTCGTGGTCGAGGAGCAGCACCACCGCGCGGTCGAAGTTGGGATCCGCGAGCGCGGGGGTGGCGACGAGCAGCCGCCCGGTGAGCGAGGACACCTCGGTCATGCGGACATGATCCCGCATAAGCGGGCCCGGCGGGGAGCGCACGGCAGCACTGGGGCGCACGCCCGTTTCACCCGTCCGCCACGCCGTCGCGGGGACCGGCCGCGACCCGTGACGCTGTGCTGAATTCCCTGCGCGGAGCGTGCTGTAGCGAAGTCATTACCTTCGTGAACCCTCCCAGGCCTTATGGGGCAGGGGTGAAAGCCCCTTACCCTTTATCCCTGCCCCTTGCCCGACCACTCCGGAACGCGAGATTCATGACCGGCACAGACGATGTACTGCTTGTCCACGGCGGAACCCCGCTCGAGGGCGAGATCCGCGTCCGCGGCGCGAAGAACCTCGTGCCGAAGGCGATGGTCGCCGCCCTTCTCGGCAGCGGCCCGAGCAGACTGCGCAACGTGCCCGACATCCGCGACGTACGCGTCGTGCGGGGCCTGCTGCAACTGCACGGCGTCACCGTCCGCCCCGGCGACGAGCCGGGCGAGCTGATTCTCGACCCGTCCCACGTCGAGTCCGCCAACGTCGCCGACATCGACGCGCACGCGGGTTCCTCGCGGATCCCGATCCTGCTCTGCGGCCCGCTGCTGCACCGCCTGGGCCACGCCTTCATCCCGGGCCTCGGCGGCTGCGACATCGGCGGCCGGCCGATCGACTTCCACTTCGAGGTGCTCCGCCAGTTCGGCGCGACCATCGAGAAGCGCGCCGACGGCCAGTACCTGGAGGCCCCCCAGCGCCTTCGCGGTTGCAAGATCACGCTGCCCTACCCCTCGGTCGGCGCGACCGAGCAGGTGCTGCTCACCGCCGTGCTGGCGGAGGGCGTGACCGAGCTCTCCAACGCCGCGGTGGAGCCCGAGATCGAGGACCTCATCTGCGTGTTGCAGAAGATGGGCGCGATCATCGCCATGGACACCGACCGGACCATCCGGGTCACCGGTGTCGACACCCTCGGCGGGTACACCCACCGCGCCCTCTCGGACCGCCTGGAGGCCGCCTCGTGGGCGTCCGCCGCGCTGGCGACCGAGGGCAACATCTACGTCCGCGGCGCCCAGCAGCGCTCGATGATGACGTTCCTGAACACCTACCGGAAGGTCGGCGGCGCCTTCGAGATCGACGACGAGGGCATCCGCTTCTGGCACCCCGGGGGCTCGCTCAAGTCGATCGCGCTCGAAACGGACGTGCACCCCGGCTTCCAGACGGACTGGCAGCAGCCGCTGGTCGTCGCCCTCACCCAGGCCACCGGCCTGTCCATCGTCCACGAGACGGTGTACGAGTCGCGGCTCGGGTTCACCTCGGCGCTCAACCAGATGGGTGCGCACATCCAGCTCTACCGCGAGTGCCTGGGCGGTTCCGACTGCCGCTTCGGGCAGCGCAACTTCCTGCACTCCGCGGTCGTGAGCGGGCCCACGAAGCTCCAGGGCGCGGATCTGGTCATCCCGGACCTGCGGGGTGGGTTCTCGTACCTCATCGCGGCGCTGGCGGCGCAGGGGACGTCCCGGGTGCACGGGATCGATCTGATCAACCGGGGCTACGAGAACTTCATGGAGAAGCTCGAAAGCCTCGGCGCGAAGGTCGAACTCCCCAACGGTTCGCTGGTCTAACCCCCCGGGGCTCCGCCCCAGACCCCGGGCCCCTTCGCCCACTGGGTTGGCTGGGCCGAGCCCCCTGGGGCTCCGCCCCAGACCCCGTATCGCGCCTGAACGGCGCTCGTCCTCAATCGCCGGACGGGCTGAGGTGGCCGATGCGGGCCAGCACCGAGTAGCTAGGGGCGCGGGGAACTGCGCGCCCAGCCCCGCACGGTCCGCAGCCAAAGACCCCTGGGGCTCTGCCCCAGACCCCGATCGCGCCTAAAGGGCGCTCGTCCTCATTCGCCGGACAGGCTGAAGGTGCCCCAGCACCAAGCAGTTAGGGGGCGCGGGGAACTGCGCGACCAGCCCCGCACGGTCCGCAGACGAAAGCGGGTTTGGGGGCCCGGGGAACTTCGTGGAAAGGGCTCGCGGTACGCGAGAGGGCGGTCACCCCGGGATCAGGGTGACCGCCCTCAGCGTTGCTGCTGAGCGACCTTGCAGAGCAAAGGGCGCTTACTTGCCCTTGGCGGCTTCCTTGAGCTTCGAGCCCGCGGAGACCTTCACGCTGTAGCCGGCCGGGATGTTGATCGGGTCGCCGGTCTGCGGGTTACGAGCGGTACGAGCGGCACGGTGGGTGCGCTCGAAGGTCAGGAAGCCGGGGATGGTGACCTTCTCGTCGCCCTTGGCGACGATCTCGCCGACCGTCTCGGCGAGAGCGGCGAGGACAGCGTCGGCGTCCTTGCGGGTCACCTCGGCGCGGTCGGCCAGCGCGGCCACCAGCTCACTGCGGTTCATGTTCTTACTCCCGTGTTCTTCTTGCCTGTGAGGCGTGCCACGCGGCGGTAGCCGCATGTTGGATACAGCGAAGCCGATGCTGCCAGGGCACTCGGACAGTCCCCGGACCCGGGTCCGTGTGCACGACCTCGCGTCCTGGGGGTCCCCCCTGGACGAAGTCCTTGGGGGAGCATCCTGCCCCCACCTGTGGCGGGAAAGCCAATCCGGCACCCTCCCGAGTCACACCGAGTCACACGAAAAGCGCCCCTGCCTCAGGGTGGTGACGCTCCGTCGACCCCGTGCGCACCCCCGTGGAGGGCCCCCTCGGACGGTGCCGGGGGGTTGCCGGTGCGGATGCGGGTCATGGTCCGCCACCCTAAGGGGGCGTTCCTGGGCCCGCATCCCGCGACGCGCCGGAGCTCAGGCCGACGTGGGCCCTGTCACAGCGGCTCCGGCGGCCTTGGCGGCGGTGCGGACGGCCCCGGCGACGGCCCCGGCGACCTTGTCGTTGAAGACCGACGGGATGATGTAGTTCGCGTTCAGCTCGTCCTCGGCGACGACGTCCGCGAGGGCGCCCGCGGCGGCCAGCATCATGTCCGTGTTGACGGTGCGGGACTGGGCGTCGAGCAGGCCGCGGAAGACACCCGGGAAGACCAGCACGTTGTTGATCTGGTTGGGGAAGTCCGAGCGGCCGGTGGCCACGACCGCCGCCGTCTCGCGGGCGATCGCGGGGTCCACCTCGGGGTCCGGGTTCGCGAGCGCGAACACGATCGCGCCCTCGGCCATCGCGGCGACGTCGTCGCCGTTGAGGACGTTGGGGGCGGAGACCCCGATGAAGACGTCGGCGCCGACCACGGCCTCCTTGAGGGTGCCGGTGAGGCCCTCGGGGTTGGTGTTGTCGGCGATCCAGCGCAGCGCGGACTCGGGGCTCGCGTCCACCAGGTCCTCGCGCCCCGCGTGCACCACGCCGTGGATGTCGGCGACGACGGCGTTCTTGACGCCCGCCGCGAGCAGCAGCTTCAGGATGGCGGTACCGGCCGCGCCGGCGCCGGACATGACGACGCGTACGTCACCCATTCCCTTGCCCACCACGCGCAGCGCGTTGGTCAGCGAGGCCAGCACCACGATCGCGGTGCCGTGCTGGTCGTCGTGGAAGACGGGGATGTCGAGGGCCTCGCGCAGCCGCGCCTCGATCTCGAAGCAGCGCGGCGCGGAGATGTCCTCGAGGTTGATGCCCGCGAAGCCGGGGGCGATCGCCTTGACGATGGCGACGATCTCGTCGGTGTCCTGGGTGTCCAGGCACAGCGGCCAGGCGTCGATGTCGGCGAAGCGCTTGAAGAGGGCCGCCTTGCCCTCCATGACCGGCATGGCGGCCATCGGGCCGATGTTGCCGAGGCCGAGCACCGCGGAGCCGTCCGTCACGACTGCGACGGTGTTGCGCTTGATGGTCAGGCGCCGGGCGTCCTCGGGGTTCTCGGCGATCGCCATGCACACCCGGGCGACGCCCGGGGTGTAGATCATCGAGAGGTCGTCACGGTTGCGGATGGGGTGCTTCGACTGCATCTCGATCTTGCCGCCGAGGTGCATCAGGAACGTACGGTCGGAGACCTTGCCGAGGCTGACGCCCTCGATGCCGCGCAGCTCCTCGACGATCTCGTCGGCGTGCGAGGTGGAGGTGGCCGCGATGGTGACGTCGATCCGCAGCTTCTCGTGGCCGGAGGCGGTCACGTCGAGGCCGGTCACCGATCCGCCGGAGGACTCCACGGCCGTGGTGAGCTGGGAGACCGCCGTGCCGCTGGCGGGCACCTCAAGGCGGACCGTCATCGAGTACGAGACGCTGGGCGCCGTTGCCATGACCGTGTTCCTCTGCTTTCCCTAGCTTCGTTGCTAGCACCGCCCCGGCTGTGGCGCGGCGGTGCCATCCGATGGTCGCACCTACTGGCTGGTAGCCGATAATGGGCGGCCCTTTTCGGAAAGTTGTTTCCACCATACGAGAAAGTGGTGGTCCGGCGGAAGTCCCTTCGGCCAGCCCGCCCGGGAAGGACCGACGGCTCAACCGCCGTACGCCCAACGACAACAGGCCCACGCCATCCGAAGATGACGTGGGCCTGTCGCTCACGTTCATGACACCGACCCGCCATGCTCGCCTCGCGGCAAGTGGTCGCTCTGAGCGACTAAGGTTGGGCCCGGGGGCTTGGATCGGGCCGGTGCCACAACCAGGCTAACAAACCACTCCGCCAAGTGATCCCCGCATCGCGAGTTGACCGCGAATTTACTCGCGGAGCAGATCCGGCACCCCCGCCGCGTCGGGCTCGTCCCGGTCCCCCGAGACGACCGTGAGCTGCTGGGTCGCCCGGGTCAACGCCACGTACAGCACCCGCAGTCCGGCCGGGGACTCGTCCGCGATCTCGGCCGGGCTGACGACCACCGTGGCGTCGTACTCCAGACCCTTGGCCTCCAGGCTGCCCAGCGCCACCACCCGGTCGCCGAGCTCCGCCAGCCAGCGCGCGGCCTGCTCGCGGCGGCGCATCGCGACGACCACGCCGACCGTGCCGTCCACCCGGTCGAGCAGCCGCGCCGCCTCCTCGCGCACCGTGCGCGCGAGGTCGCCGTCGCGTACGACCGCGAACCGGGGCTCGACGCCGGTGGAGCGGACGGCGGCCGGGGACTTCATGCCCGGCATCGCCAACGCCAGGACGCGGGCGGCCAGTTCGGCGATCTCGGCCGGGTTGCGGTAGTTGACGGTCAGCTCGAAACGGCGGCGCGGGCGGCTGCCCAGCGCCTCGTCCCGGGCCTCGGCGGCCTCGTCCGGGTCGGACCAGGAGGACTGGGCGGGGTCACCCACCACCGTCCAGGTGGCGGTGCGCCCGCGCCGGCCCACCATGCGCCACTGCATGGGCGTGAGGTCCTGCGCCTCGTCCACGATGACGTGGGCGTACTCGGTGCGCTCCAGGGCGAGCCGCTCCGCGCGCTCGCGCTGGGTCTCCTCGCGGTGCGGCATCAGCTCCTCAAGACCCGTCAGCGCGTCCAGCGGATCGTACTCGCGCTTCCTCTTCGGCCGGGCCGGGGCGCCGAGCAGCGTCTCCAGCTCGTCCAGCAGCGCCACGTCGTGCACGGAGAACGCGCCATCCGCTGCCCGGGCCAGCGAGCGCGCCAGGCGGCGCACCTCGCCCTGGTTCAGGACGCGGCGCGCCCAGCGCCCCAAGCGCTTCTCGTCGGCCATCGCGGCCAGCACCCCGCGCGGGGTGAGCTCGGGCCACCAGGCGTCGAGGAAGGCGATGAAGGCGTCCTCGGAGGTGATGTCGTCGTCGAAGGAGGAGCGCAGTTCGGCGGCGAGCTCCGGGTCGCCCCGGGAGACGTCACCGGCGCGGCCGGCCGCGGCCGACTTCGACCACAGCGCGTCCAGGAGCAGTCGGCGGGCGCGCGGGCGCAGCAGGTTGACGGGTGCGGTGCCGCCGAGCACGGTCTGGCGGATGCGGCGCAGCTCCTCGCCCTCCAGCTCGATGCGCGCGCCGAACGCGACGACGCGCAGCCGCTGGGCGGGGTGCGGCTGCGGGGCCTGCTCGCCGAGGGCGAGCTGTTCGCCGCCGCGCCGCCGGGAGCGTCTGGACTGCTGCTCCCCCGGCCCTTCCAGGGCGCCCCTGGCGGCCCGGCGCAGCACGTGCAGCATGCGGGAGGAGCCCTTGATCCGGGCGATGGCCGGGTCGTCGTACTCGGTGGCCTCCGCGCCGTCCACGAGGTTGCCGACGGCCCGGATCGCGACCTGGCCCTCCTCGCCGAGCGAGGGCAGTACGCCCTCGGTGTACGAGACGAGCAGCGGCGTCGGCGAGACGATCAGGATGCCGCCGGAGTAGCGCCGCCGGTCCTGGTAGAGCAGATAGGCGGCGCGGTGCAGGGCGACGGCGGTCTTGCCGGTGCCGGGGCCGCCCTCGACGTAGGTGACGGAGGCCGCGGGCGCCCGGATCACCATGTCCTGCTCGGCCTGGATGGAGGCGACGATGTCCCGCATGGTGTGGCTGCGGGCCTGGCCGAGCGCGGCCATGAGGGCGCCGTCGCCGATGACGGGCAGCTCCGCGCCGTTCAGGGTCGCCCGCAGCTCGGGGCGCATCAGGTCGTCCTCGACGCCGAGCACCTTGCGGCCCTTGGAGCGGATGACGCGCCGCCGTACGACCCGGCCCGGGTCGACCGGGGTCGAGCGGTAGAACGGCGCCGCGGCGGGCGCGCGCCAGTCGATGACCAGCGGCGAGTAGTCGGAGTCCAGGACGCCGATGCGGCCGATGTGCAACGTTTCGGCGATGTCGGCCGTGCCGTCCGGGCGCACGGCGTCCTCGGCCGGGTCGATCGAGGTGTACGCGCCGTCCGGCCCCTTCTTGCCGTCCTGGCCGAGCAGGAGGTCGATGCGGCCGAAGAGGAAGTCCTCGAACTCGTTGTTGAGACGGTTGAGATGGACCCCCGCCCGGAACACCTGTGCGTCGCGTTCGGCGAGGGCGCCGGGCGTGCCGACCTGACCCCGCTTGGCGGCGTCGTTCATCAGGAACTCCGCCTCGTGGATCTTCTCCTCCAGGCGGCGGTACACCTGGTCGAGATGTACCTGTTCCCCAGCGATCTCGCGTTCCCGGACCGAATCCACAGTGGATTCGGCGGTACCGGAAGCGGTATCGACAGCGGCATCCTGCGCGGCCACCGAGGCCCCCTTCTGACGTGCATTGGGCAGCCGTCAACCGTACGCGAAGGGGGGCCCGATGTCAGGCCACGATTTGGTGCCGAACCGCATGTCGGGACGGTTCTGCCGCGCCGCGGCTCATGCGGGGATGTCCACGAGCGCCTTCCCGTCGAACGTACGGACCTCGAAGTGGTCGATCTGGTCGTGGGTCATCGCGGTGCCGCCGTGCACGTACAGCGGGTACCGAGCCGATTCGTGGGGGCTGTCCTTGATGCCGTAGCCCCAGTTGGGCACCGCCCAGGAGGTGACCGTCTCGCGTTCGCCGTTCTTGCCGATCGCGATCAGGCTGCACTTGAGCGGGCCCTTGACGTTCTTCAGTTCCAGGACCGTGTGGGTGCCCCAGGCCTTGGGCTCGGTGCCGACGGTCGCGGTCACCTCCGACGTCGGGTCGGTCGCGGAGGTCTTCTGGGTCATGTGGTTGAAGAAGGCATCCTCGGCCGGGCTGGTCGGGTGCGCCTCGGCGCTCTGGTGGGTGCCGGTGCCCGAGGAGGTCGCCACCACCGCGACCGCCGGGCCGCCCACGATCAGCGCCGCCGCGGCCGCCACCAGATAGGTGGTGCGCCGCCTGCGCCGGGCCCGCTGGGCCGCGACCTCGTTGATCAGGGCCATGGACAGATCGGGCGGCGCCGGGCGCAGGGGCTGGGCCGCGGGGCCCGGGAACTCCTTGAGGCCGGCCAGCATCGGCTCCATGCCCGCCAGGGCGTCGAGTTCGGCGGCGCACGGCTCGCAGCCCGCGAGGTGGGCCTCGAAGGCGGTGGCCTCGGCGTCGTCCAGGACCCCGAGCACATACGCGCCGACGGCCTCGTGCGGCGAGCCCTGCGCGTACTCCCCGCTCGTCATGTCGTCACCCCCCGTTCCTCCAGTGCGAGTTTCATGGAGCGCAGGGCGTAGAAGACCCGGGACCGCACGGTCCCGCTGGGTACGCCGAGCGCCTGGGCCGCCTCGTTGACCGTACGTCCCTTGAAGTACGTCTCGACGAGTGCCTCCCGGTGGGCCGGGGTGAGGTCGTCGAGTGCATCGGAGAGGGTCATCAGCCACAACGCCTTGTCGATCTCGTCCTCCGCGGGCATGACCTCCAGCGGCGACGGATCGACCTCCTGCGGCCGGGCCTGCCGGCTGCGGTGGCCGTCGATGACGATGCGGCGCGCGACCGTCACCAGCCAGGGGCGGACCGAACCGGTGGCCCGATTGAGCTGACCGGCGTTCTTCCAGGCACGGATGAGCGTCTCCTGCACGACGTCCTCGGCCCGCTGGCGGTCACCGGCGACGAGACGCATCACGTACCCGAGCAGCGGCCCCGCGTGCTCGCGGTACAGCGCCCGCATCAGCTCCTCGTCGGGCACGGAGCGGTGCTTGGCCCCTCGCGGACGGTCATCGGCCACGGCGGCATCCTTGCGCAACCGGCACCTCCAGGTCGAGACCATTCCGGCGCGCGGCTGCGAGCCGGTTCGTCTCTCCATACGGGCGGTTGTCGGGAACCATTCAAAACGCGGGCGACTTTTCTTCGCCCGTTCTCCGCGGGAGCCTTCACAGGGCGGCGAGCCGGCGCCGGTGCCGGGCGACCCGTTCGCGGTTTCCGCACGCCTCGCTGGAGCACCAGCGGCGCCGGCGCCCGCGCGAGGTGTCGAGGTAGAGCAGCCGGCAGCTGTCGCCCTCGCACTGGCGGAGCCGGGATCTCGCCTCGGGGTCGGTGAGCAGGTCGACGGCGTCCCGTGCGACGACGGCGAGCAGCGCGCCGCACTCGGGGGCCCGGCTCAGGGTGCGCACCAGGCCGCCGTCCGCGCCTCTGACGGCCCGTACGCCCGGCGGCGCGGCCGCGGCGAGCGCGTTGACGCGGTCGAGGGCCGCGGGGGCCGCATCGGCGGGTCCGCCCAGTTCCGCGTGGATCAACTGGCTCACGCAGCGCCGTAGTTCGAGGAAGCGGGCGAGCCAGTCGTCGTCGATCCCGGCGAGGGGGGTGTCGCGCGGGACGAGTCCGGCGGCGAGCAGCCAGCGGCTCAACTCCTCGACGCGGCCCAGCTGTTCGCTCTCCCGCGCTCCGGTCGCCACCAGATCCAGACAGATCCGCCCGGAGTCGAACCGCACCATGCGCCTGTCACCGCCTAGGGGGTTACCGGTGAGTGCCTCCCCCCAGAGTGCCCGTCGCGGGCCGCCCCCGGTAGCCCTCCTACCGGGGCGGCCGGTGTGGGCCCCCGCCGAGGAGGGCGGCGGGGCTCGGCGTCGTCCTGGGCGTACGTAGACGTCCGCGTATGGGGGTGCGCGTCGCGGCCATGTCGCCGGGGCCCGGGCGGCGGTTGACTCGGGGCATGAACACACACGACAACATGCGGGTCGGCGGCGGCAGTTGGGCCCTGGGGGCGGCCACGGTGGCCACGGGGCTCGCGGCGGGTTCGTTCTTCGTCTTCTCCTGTGCGGTGATGCCCGCGCTCGCCCGCAGCGACGACCACACCTACGTCGCGGTCATGCGGAACATCAACGACGTGATCCAGAACCCGGTCTTCTTCGCGAGCTTCCTCGGGGCGCCGGTGCTGATCGCGGTCGCGGCCTGGCAGCAGCGCCACGAGCCCGGGGTGCGCGGCTCGACGTATGCCGCGCTCGGCGCGTACGCCCTGGCCTTCGTGCTCACCAGTGCGGTGAACGTGCCCCTGAACGACGCCCTGGCCCGCGCCACCGACCCGGCGGCCGCCCGTGCCCATTTCGAGGGGCCCTGGGTGGCGTGGAACGCGGTGCGGGCCGGGCTGTGCACGCTGTCCCTGGGCTTTCTGGCGCGGGCCTGTCTGGGGCGGCTCAGTCCGCGTCGTCCGCGTATTTCGCGTCGGCGGCCGGGTCGAGTGCCAGTCGGTAGCCGCGCTTGACCACGGTCTGGATGACGCGGGGCGCGCCCAGCGCCGTACGCAGCCGGGCCATCGCGGTCTCCACGGCGTGCTCGTCGGTGCCCGAGCCCGGCAGGGCGCGCAGCAGCTCGGCGCGGGAGACCACCCAGCCGGGGCGGCGGGCCAGGGTGCGCAGCAGGGCCATGCCGGCCGGGGGCACCGGGCGCAGCGCTCCGTCCACGAGCACGGCGTGCCCCCGGATCTCGACCCGCCGCCCGGCCAGCGGCAAGACTCGTGCCCGGGAAGGGAGTTCGGCGCACAGGAGCTGGACGAGCGGCCCCAGACGGAAGCGTTCGGGGGCGAGGGTGTGTACGCCGCGGGCCTGGAGCGGCAGCGCGGTGACCGGGCCGACGCAGGCGGTCAATACGTCGTCGCGCAGGGCGAGCAGCAGCTCGGCGAGCATGCCGCGTTCCTCGGCCCGGTTCAGGAGCGAGGCCGCGGCCGGGGCGCTGGTGAAGGTGAGCGCGTCCAGGCCTCGGGAGACGGTGGCGTCCAGGAGCCGGTCGAGGGGCGCCGGGTCCTGCGGCGGCAGCCAGCGGTAGACGGGGACCCCGACGATCTCGGCGCCGCCGGCCCGCAGCGCCTCCACGAAGCCCGGCAGGGGTTCGCCGTGCAGCTGGATCGCGATGCGCCGGCCCGCCACGCCCTCGGCGAGCAGCCGGTCGAGGACCTCGGCCATCGACTCCGACGACGGCGACCACCGCTCGGTGAGCCCGGCGGCCCGCACCGCGCCCTTGACCTTGGGGCCGCGCGCCAGGAGTTCGACGCCTTTGAGGGTCTTGAGGAGGGCGTCCCCTATCCCCCAGCCGTCGGCGGCCTCGACCCAGCCGCGGAACCCGATGGCGGTGGTGGCGACCACCGTGTCGGGCGCCTTGGTGATCAACTCCCGGGTGGCGGCGAGGAGTTCGCTGTCATCGGCGAGCGGCACGATCCGCAGCGCGGGCGCGTGCAGGACGGCTGCCCCGCGCCGGGTGAGCAGCGTCGCGAGCTCGTCGGCGCGGCGGGCGGCGGTGACGCCGACGGTGAACCCGTCGAGGGGCCCGCCCGGCCCGTGCGGCCCGTGCGGTGCGGCCACTTCTGGTTCTGCGGACATGACTCTCCCGGTGGTGCGGTGGCGTCCGAGCCTGCCAAGGGGGCGTGACGCCCGGGGTTCCTGGTGGTTTCCCGGGTGTTACGTCCCCCTGGTGCGGCCGGGATCACACCTCGACGGCGGCGGGCGGGGCCGTGGCGGGCACGCCGGCTTCGGCGGGCCGGCGGATGTATACCGCCCACGTCACCGTGAAACACGCCGCGTAACAGGCGAGGAAGGCGGCATAGGCGGTGGTGCCGGTGCCGGTGGTCCCGAAGGACTGGCGGAAGGCGAGGTTGATCGCGAGGCCGCCGAGCGCACCGATCGCGCCGACCAGACCCATGGCCGCCCCCGACAGGCGCCGTCCGTAGGCCGCCGCGGCCTGGGGGGCCAGACCGCGGGCGAGCGCCTTGGCCTGGAAGATGCCGGGGATCATCTTGAAGGTGGAGCCGTTGCCGAGCCCGCCGAGCGCGAACAGGGCGATGAACCCGGTGAGGAAGACGGGCAGCGACTTCTGCGCGGAGGCGTACAGGACGACACAGGTGGCCACCGCCATCGCGGCGAAGTTCACCAGCGTGATGCGGGCGCCGCCGTGGCGGTCGGCGAGGCGTCCGCCGACGGGCCGGATAAGGGAGCCGAGCAGCGGCCCGATGAAGGTGAGCGAGGCCGCCTGGAGCGGGGTCCGCCCGAACTGGGTCTGGAGCACCAGGCCGAAGGCGAAGCTGTAGCCGATGAACGAGCCGAACGTGCCGACGTAGAGGAACGCCATGATCCAGGTGTGCGCCTCGCGCAGCGCCTCACCGACCGCGCCGGTGTCGTTGCGTACGGGCGCCAGGTTGTCCATCCCGAGCGCGGCCCCCAGCCCGGCGAGGGCGATCAGCGGCAGGTAGACGGCGAGCACGATGCGCGGGTGGGTGGCCCCGGCGGTCGCGATGACCAGCAGCCCGACGAGCTGGACGACGGGGACGCCGATGTTGCCGCCGCCCGCGTTCAGGCCGAGCGCCCAGCCCTTCTCGCGCAGCGGGAAGAAGGCGTTGATGTTGGTCATCGAGGACGCGAAGTTGCCGCCGCCCACCCCGGCGAGGGCGGAGACCAGCAGGAACGTGCTGTACGAGGTGCCGGGCTCCATCGCGAACCAGGCGGCGCCGGCCGGGACCAGGAGCAGCAGGGCGCTGAAGACGCTCCAGTTGCGGCCGCCGAAGCGGGCCACGGCGAAGGTGTAGGGGATGCGGACGAGGGCGCCGACGAGCGTCGCCACCGAGATGAGGAAGAACTTGCCCGCGGGGTCCACTCCGTAGGCGGGGCCCATGAAGAGGACCATCACCGACCACAGGCTCCAGATGGAGAACCCGACGTGTTCGCAGAACACGGAGAGGAACAGGTTCCGCCGGGCGACGCGCCGTCCCGTCTCCCGCCAGAAGGTGTCGTCCTCCGGCTCCCACCGATCGATCCAACGGCCCGTCATCTTGCCTCCACGGTCGGTTCGCTTCCTGTGGCAGCGACCGTAGGGAGAGCGGGTTTCGGCCGCGTGCCGCCGGGTGACCGGGGTGCAACCGTGTCTTCACGGGGTGCGGTCGGCGGCGGTGAGACCGCCGCCGACCGGGCGGCTCAGACGGGCCAGAGGCGGGGGCGGCGCTTGGCCGCCACGTCCTCGACCCAGCCGAAGCACCCCACGCACACGCCGATGAGGAGCCAGGTCACCACGAGGACCGGCCAGGAGCTGTTGAGGAAGGGGGCGGCGCCCGCGAGGGCGTCGACGCTCCACAGGTCGTCCCAGACGGTGGCGGCGACCAGGATGCACAGGTTGTGCCAGAGATAGATGGTCACGGCGCGGGAGTTGAGCAGGGTGATCAGCCGGTCCCAGCGGCGCAGCGGGTCGGGCCAGGTCTCCCACGAGGGGCTGATGTGGAGCAGCAGGAGCACCGCGCCGAGCGACCACAGGGCTTGGGCGAGCGGGATCGCGTCGAGTTCGGTGTCGCCCGTGAGGGAGTACCCGCCGTGCACCGCCCACCAGTAGCCGAGCGCCATCACCAGGGGGGCGAGCGAGGGCACCAGATAGCCGGGGAGCTTGCGCAGGACGCCCGCCTGGTGGGCCATGCCGAGGATCCAGCAGGCGCCGAAGGTGGCGAAGTCGGTGAGCGCGGAGTCGATCCGCTCGGGCAGCCCGAGGTCGGCGAACTCCAGGAGCGCACAGAGCGCGACCGGGGCGATGATCGTCGGCCAGGGCAGCTTGCGCAGCAGCGCCCTGAAGAGCGGCGAGAGCAGCACGAACCACAGGTAGGCGCGCAGGTACCAGAGCGGTTCGGCGAGGTTGGCGCCCCAGTTGTCGCCGAGTACGTGGTGGATGCCCGGCAGGTCGGCCGCGTACGGCGGATCGCTGAGCGGCACCACCCAGAACAGCAGATGCCCCCACCACCAGGCGGGGTGCCCGTCGGAGTCGGGGCCCCAGCCCTGGGCGAGCATCCCGGTGATGCCGACCGCGCCGAGCAGCCACATCGGGGGCAGCAGCCGCCGCAGCCGGCCGCGTACGACCTGGACGGCGGGCCGCTTGAGGGAGCGGGCCATCAGGTTTCCGGCGAGCGCGAACATCACGCCCATGGAGGGGAAGGCGAGCGGCAGCCAGGCCCAGCCCATCAGGTGGTAGAGCACCACCCGGAACAGGGCGAGGCCGCGCAGGAAGTCGAAGTACCGGTCGCGCGCGGGCGGCCGGGGCGGCGGCGCGGCGGGGGTGGCCGCCGCCTCGGGCACGTTGACGTAGGAGGTCATCCGGCGGCCTTCCGTTCGGCGGGGTTGCCGGGCGCCTCGACGACGCCGGTGCGGCGCAGCTTCTGCCAGCGCAGCCGGCCGCCGGTCACCGCGGTGATCCAGGACTGGAGCAGCACGACGTACATCAACTGCCGGTACAGGACCTGTTGGAGCGGCAGGGACAGCAGATGGGTGAGCCGTTCCTTGTCGAGCCGGAAGGCGTAGGCCGCGCACACCGCTTGGATCAGCAGGACGCCGAGCCAGGCCAGGACCGTCTGTTGGGACTTGCCGAAGACGATTCCGTACAGCAGGAAGATGTCGATGAGCGGGGCGAGCAGCGGGGCCACCACCATGAACAGGGCGACCAGCGGCAGGCCCACGCGGCCGAAGCGGCCGGAGGCGCCGCGGTCCTTGATGGCGCCGCGGTGCTTCCAGATCGCCTGCATGGTGCCGTACGACCAGCGGTAGCGCTGCGACCAGAGCTGCTGGACGGACTCGGGGGCCTCGGTCCAGGCGCGGGCGTTCTCGGCGTAGACGACGCGCCAGCCGTCGCGGTGGATGGCCATGGTGATGTCGGTGTCCTCGGCGAGGGTGTCCTCGCTCATGCCGCCGACCCGCTCCAGGGCCTGGCGGCGGAAGGCGCCGACCGCGCCGGGGATGGTGGGCATGATGCCCATCAGGTCGTACATGCGGCGGTCGAGGTTGAAGCCCATCACGTACTCGATGTGCTGCCAGGCGCCGATGAGCGAGTTGCGGTTGCCGACCTTGGCGTTGCCGGCGACGGCGCCGACGCGGGAGCTGCCGAAGGGCTGGACGAGTTCACGGACGGTGCCGGGTTCGAAGACGGTGTCGCCGTCCATCATCACGACGAGCTCGTAACGGGCGTGCGCGATCCCGTTGTTGAGGGCGGCGGGCTTGCCGGCGTTCTCCTGGCGCACCACGCGGACGTTGGGAAGGCCGAGCGCCTCGACGATGTCGGCGGTGCCGTCGCTCGAACCGTCATCGATGACGATCACTTCGATCGGATGATCGCTCGCCATGAGCGAACGAACGGTGTTGGCGATGCATTCGCGTTCGTTGTACGCGGGCACGAGCACCGAGACCGGTTCGGTGACCGGCGGGCCCCAGCTGAAGTCCTTGCGGCGCACCTTGCGGGCGTGGGCGAAGGAGAGGACCAGCATCAGCCCGAAGCGGGTGAACACGAGCACGCCGATGACGGCGAGGCCGACGACCAGGAAGTCGGTGGTGTGTTCGGCGACCTGAACGGCGCCGACGAACGCCTGCCCCTTCCACAGGTCCATTCCGCTGACCGGGGTCAGGGCGCTGGGCGCGCCGAGCGCGGTGGTGAGGTTGACGAAGGTGTAGCCCGACTCCTGCATGTCCGGCAGGAATTGGTCGAGCGCGGCCACGGTCTGCGAGCGGTCGCCACCGAAGTCGTGCATCAGGACGATGGCGCCCTTGTCGTCCTCGGGGGTGGCGTTGTGGATGATCTTCTTGACGCCCGGACGCTGCCAGTCCTCGCTGTCGGTGGAGTCCAGCGCCACGACATAGCCCTTGCTGCCGACGTACTGGACGACCGGCCAGGTGTCGTTGTCCATGGCGTCGGCGAACGAGGAGTACGGCGGCCGGAACAGCGAGCTGTGCACCCCCGCGGCGCCGGCCAGCGCGAGCTGGTTCTCGGAGAGCTCCCGGTCGATCCGCGCCTTCGACTGGTAGGAGAGATCGGGGTGGTTGAAGGTGTGCAGGCCCACCTCGTGGCCCTCGGCGACCATGCGCTTGATGAGGTCGGGGTAGCGCGAGGCGTTGGTTCCGGTGACGAAGAAGACGGCGTGCGCGTGGTGCTTCTTCAGTTCGTCCAGGACCTTCGGCGTCCAGGTGGGGTCCGGGCCGTCGTCGAAGGTGAGGACGATTCTGTGGTCCGGGATCTGGAGGCTGACCGGCTTGCCCGGGGTGCGTGCGTCGATGACCGGGCCGCCGTCGATGATCGACTCGGGCACCCGGTCGGTGGGCGCGGGGTCGCGGACCCGGTGGTCCGCGGAGATCTCGCTGTGCACATAGCCGCGCAGCATCAGCATCGCGACGAGCGCGACGAGGAGCAGCAGCGGCAGCAGGTAGCGCATGGGCAGCCGCTTGCGCCGCGTCGGCCGCGGCTTGGCCTGGGTGGTTGTCATGACAGGTGTCGTTACGCCTTCGGGCCGGTACGCCGGGGTGGCCGTACGGGGTTGGTGCTCAGGGTGCTCGGGGTGCTGGGGGGCGCTGTCCGGGCCCCTGCGGGCGGGCCGGGTGGAGCGGGCGGTCGCGCTAGGCGCCGGTCTTGGCGGCGGTGGGGGTGACCGCGCGCGTGACCGGCTTCTTCGAGGCGCTCGGGCGCGGGGAGACCTTGGTGTTCACGGGGCTGTGCCCGGTGACGGGGGTGGCGCCGTGCGAGGCCTTGGAGGGCTTGACCGTCTTGGACGCGGGCGCCTTGGACACGCCGTGGGACGGGACCACGAGCTTCTTCGGGGACTGCTTCGGCTGCGGGACCTGCGAGGCGGTCGCCCGCGGCGGGGCCGTCACGGCGTCGTCCTTGGTGGCGTCGGGCAGGGTCAGGCCGGGGGCCCGGGAGTTGCCGCCGAGCAGGGAGCCGACGAGCGCCACGGCGAAGCCGGTGGCGGCCAGTCCGCAGAGCCAGCCGAGCCGGCGCAGCTTCTTGCCGCGCCGTCCGCTGACGTCGACGAACACGGGCTTGTCGTGGCCCTGCTGGGTCGGTATGGCGGGCAGCGGGTTGAAGACCGGGATCTCCTGCGTGGCGGACCACAGCACGGGCTCGGGGGCGGCGGTCCGCGCGGGCGCGGGCGTCCGCTCGGGCGCGGGTGCGGCTGCCCGTGCGGGTGCGGCCTTGGACGCGGGGGCGGCTGCCCGCTCGGGTGCGGCCTTGGACGCGGGCATGGGTGCGGGGACGGCTGTGCCTTCGGGCGCGCGGGAGGGCGCGGTTGCTGGTGCGGTTGCGGGTGCGGGTGCCCGTGAGGCCCCGGCTGCCCGTGCGGCCTCGGACGCGGGGGCGGATGCGGGTGCGGCTGCCCGTGCGGGTGCGGCCTCGGGCGCGGGGGCGGGCTCTGCTGTGGGTGCGGGCGCGGCTGCGGGCGATGGTGCCGGTGCGGGCTCCGGACGGGGCCGGGGCACGTTCAACTCCTGCGCGCGGAAGCTCAGTTGCATCGTCACGTCGGGCGAGGTCCGGCGATCCGCCGACTGACCGGAACGGGACTGTCCGTCCGGTCCGCTGGTTATCCGACTGTCCATGTTCGTACGCACTCCCTGAATGTGTTTCGCGGGTTGCGCGCACGACTCCCGGGCACCACCTCCGGAACGGGGAAAACCCACCCGTTCGGAGTGCCCCCCTATCCCGCCGCACCCGGGCGATGAATGTAGCGCACGAGGCTGTGGACATGTGTTCACGTATCGCGTGAGCTTCGCCTTATGCGGCCCACACGCGGGGCATTGACCACCATCAGGGACATGTCGGGCTCGGGAAGCCAGCTTCCAGCGGGCCTTTCCAGCCACCCGTGCGCCGCCGCCTGTTCACGCGCGACCCGTCGCAGGACATCGAGCCCGGGATGCGTGAGCCCGTCGCGCCAGACCAGGGACACCGGCGCCAGCGGTACGGGCCCGGTCAGCGGGCGCACCACCATGCCGGGGACGTCCATGAACTCGGTGCTGGCCAGCACCGACCAGCCCCGTTTGCGCACCACCCGGACGAACTCCTCCTCGCCCGCGATCTCCGGGAACGGCGCGGCCGCCTCGATGCCGCGTCCCGCGAAGAGCCGCTCGGCCAGGTCGGTCCACTCGGCCGTGGCCCGGTTGCCCGCCGCAACGTACAGCGTCTCGCCGGCCAGCGCGTCCAGCGGCACCTCGGCCAGGCCCGCGAGCCGGTGCCCGGCGTCGAGCAGCACCGCCATCCGCTCGTAGCGCACCGGCTGATGGGCGAGCCCCGCGAGGACCGCCGGGTCGAGCCCGGCGACCCGGCCGAAGGAGACGTCGAGCCGGCCCGCCAGGATGTCGGCGGCGGCCCCCGTCAGGCCGCTGATGAACCGGGCCACGAACTCGACCCCGGGTGCCTGGGCGCGGGCCTCGGCGAGCACCCGCGCTCCCGTGCCGACGGGCGCCGAGACGTCGACGAGCAGCGGCCGCTCGGCGCCCCGGGCCGCCCATGCGTCCCGGAACTCGTCGTGCGCGGCCAGCACCCGCCGGGCGTACGGCAGCAGTCGCGTCCCGTCCGCCGTGAGCGTCACGGCCCGGGTGGTGCGCACGAAGAGTTCGGCCCCCAACTCCCGCTCCAGGCGCCGAATGTCACGGCTCAGGGCCTGCTGCGCGACGAAGAGGCGGGCCGCGGCGCGAGTGAAGTGGAGCTCCTCGGCGACGGCGGCGAAGGCCCGCAGCAGGCGCGGGTCGGTGTCGTGGGGCACGGGCGGCAGTCAACACCACCGCCGACGCTCACAACAAGAGTGCGTGAATGGGCGCTGATCAGGTGTTGGACCCCTCGCGACGGGCCCCACGAGGATCGGTGCATGCCGCACCCGACCCCGCTAGCCCGCCCCCGGAACCCCTACCTTCGCCTCTTCGCCACCCCGGGCGCCCGCGCCTTCACCCTGGGCAACCTCGTCGCCCGGCTCCCCATGGGGATGTTCGGCGTCAGCGCCGTGATCATGATCGCGGGGGCGCGCGGCTCCTACGCCCTGGCCGGGGCCGTCACCGCCACCGGGCTGGCCGCGACCGCACTGGTCGCGCCGTGGACCGCCCGGCTCGTCGACCGGTACGGCCAAGCCCGAACAGCCGTACCGACCACGGCGATCGCGGTCTGCGGATCGCTCGCCCTGCTCCTGTGCGTCCGCCTCGACGCCCCCGACTGGACCCTGTTCGCCGCCTACGCCGCGACCGCCACCACCCCCAACACCGGCGGCATGTCCCGCGCCCGCTGGGCCCATCTGCACGGAGGCCCCTCCGCGGCGGACGCGGCGGCCCTGCACACCGCCAACTCCTTCGAGCAGGCGGCGGACGAGCTGTGCTTCATGCTCGGCCCGGTCGCCGCCGCGTTCCTCTGCTCGGCCCTGTTCCCCGAGGCCGGCACCCTCGTCGGCGCGGTGCTTCTGATGACGGGCGTCCTGATCTTCGCCGCCCAGCACGCCACCGAGCCGCCCGCCACACCCCGGGCACCGGCCGCCAAGTCCCCTGTCCGGGCACGGGGGTTCGCCCCGCTGCTCGCGGTCTTCCTCGCCACCGGGGCGGTCTTCGGCTCGCTGGAGGTGGTGACCATCGCCTACGCCGACGCGCTCGGGCACCGCGCGGCGGCGGGCGCGGTGCTGGCCCTCCAGGCCGCCGGGTCCTGTGTCGCCGGACTCCTGTACGGGTCGGCGCGCCCGGCCCGCGACACGGCCCGGCGACTCGTCGGCTGCCTCGCGGCGATGACCGCGCTGATGTGGCTGCCGCTGCTCGCGGCACGGGCCATCGGCTCGCTGTTCGCGCTCGGGGGCGCGCTGCTCCTCGCGGGCGCGGCGACCGCGCCCACCATGGTCACCGGCATGACGCTGGTCCAGCGCCGCACCCCCCAGGGGCAGTTGAACGAGGGCATGACCCTGGCCGTCACCGCGATCCTCGGCGGCATCGCGGCCGGTTCGGCGCTCGGCGGCCAGGTCATCGAGCATGCGGGCCCGGAGACGGGCTACGTGGTCCCGCTCTGCGCGGCGGCCACCGCCCTGCTGCTGGGGGCCGCCGGTCGCGGACGGTACGGCGCACCAGCCCGCCGATAATCGGCGCCCCCTTCCGCTTGAGCATGACCTCGCCATGCTGCCCGGCCGGGACCTCGCCATGCTGACCGGCCGGCGGGTCGCCTGACCCCCGGCCCCCCACCGGCATCCCGGCATCCCGGCCTACGACATTCGGGCATCCGGGCGTCCGGGCCTACGACGTCCGGACATCCGGGCATGACAAAGGCCCGGCCACTCGAAAGCGACCGGGCCCGTGCCCACATGGGGCGAGGAATCCCGGAAATCCGGGTTTCCTCGACGGTGGAGATGGCGGGAATCGAACCCGCGTCCAACGGTGCAAAAACAGGGCTTCTCCGTGTGCAGTTCGCTGCGATTTTCTCGGCCCCGGCAATCACGCGAACAAGTCGCCGACGGGCCCAGCCACTGTTTGATTTCCTCCCAAACCCCGTGACCGGGCTTGGAAGTTTAGTTCCCTAGCTGATGCCAGGATCCGGGTCGGGAACAGCCCCGGGCTGACACTTCACGCGTCGCTACTTAGGCAGCGAGGGCGAAGGAATCGCGCTTGGTGTTGGCGATTATTGTTTGCGACATATGGTTTACGAGATCATTGCCGCTTCCTCGACACGCTTCCCCTGCTTCGACATCCGCTGTCGAAACCGATCATCCCCATGTTGTTTTTTCAAGGTGGTGCCACACCTTCGCGAGGTGCAGTGCCATCGTACGTGACCAACGCCCGAGGGTGCCAGCCTATTCCGGTCGGGCCTGGCGCAGGCTCGCCCGCTCCTTGCGCTTGACCGCCGAGATGGCACGGTCCGTCTCGCGGCGGTCCTGCTTCTCGCGCAGCGTCTGGCGCTTGTCGTACTCCTTCTTGCCCTTGGCGAGCGCGATCTCGATCTTGGCCCGGCCGTCCTTGAAGTACAGGGCGAGCGGCACGATCGTGTGACCCGACTCGCTGGACTTCGACTCCAGCTTGTTGATCTCCATCCGGTGCAGCAGCAGCTTTCGCTTGCGCCGGGCGCTGTGGTTGGTCCAGGTGCCCTGCGCGTACTCCGGTACGTGCACGTTGTGCAGCCAGGCCTCGCCACCGTCGATCTGGACGAACCCGTCGACCAGCGAGGCGCGGCCCTGGCGCAGCGACTTCACCTCGGTGCCGGTGAGCACCAGACCGCACTCGTAGGTGTCGATGATGAGGTAGTCGTGCCGTGCCTTCTTGTTCTGCGCGACCAGCTTGCGCTTGCTGTCCTTCTCTTTGTCCTTGCCCGTGTTCTTAGCCATAGTGCGGCCATTTTCGCACCTCGGCGCAAGCGGTTTACGACGTGCCGCCCAGTCCGCTCAGGACGGTCCTGGCGTGCTCCAGGGGGTGCTCGGTGACCGGCAGGTCGGGGGTGATGCCCTTGCCGTCGAGCCCGTGGCCCGAGGGGGTGCGGTAGTGGCCCACGGTCAGCTCGGCGACCGAGCCGCCGACCAGGCCGGTGGGCATCTGGACCGAGCCCTTGCCGAAGGTGCGCGAGCCCACGGTGACCGCGCGGCCCCGGTCCTGGAGCGCGCCGGTCAGGAGCTCGGCGGCGCTCATGGTGCCGCCGTCGATCACCACCACCAGGGGCCGCGCGGCGTCCCCGCCGCCGCTCGCGTACAGCGCGCGCTGCTTGCCGTGCACGTCGTACGTGGCGACCAGGCCGCCGGGCAGGAAGGCGGAGGCCGCGGTGACGGCCTCGGCGACCAGGCCGCCGCTGTTGCCCCGCAGGTCGAGCAGGATCCCGGCGCCCGCCGGGGCCCGGCGCACCGCGGCGCGCACCCGCTCGCCCGAGCCCTTGGTGAAGGCCGTCACCCGGATCATCACGACCGTGTCGGAGAGGTTCTCGACGGCCACGTCCTCGGTGCCGAGGACCGCCCGGTCCAGCGTGCGGGTCCAGGTGAGCGGGCCCCGCCCGAGGCCGATGGCGACCTTGCTGCCGGCCGCGTCGCCGCGCAGCCGCGCGACCACGTCGGTGACCGGCTTCCCGTCGGCGGACCAGCCGTCGATGGTGCGCAGCACGTCGCCGGCGCGCACTCCGGCCCGGGCGGCGGGACCGCCGGGCTGCACCCGGGTCACCTGGATGTGGCCGCCGGCCGCGCGGGCCACCCACAGGCCGACACCGGTGTAGCGGCCCTCCAGGGCGTCCGCGTACTGCTCGTACTCCGCCTTGTCGTACACCGCTCCCCAGCGGTCCCCGCTGCGGCCGACGACCTCCTCGGCGGCCCGGGTGGCGGACTCTCCGTCGGCCTGGGCCTCGGCGGCCGCGCGCCGCACCTCGTCGGCGGTGCGGTCGCCGCCGCGGGTGGTGTGGCCCTCGCGCGGGTCGAGGGCGGCGGCCGCCGCCGGTCCTGCCGCCGGCGTGGCGGGGTGCGGCTCGGCGCGCGGCAGACAGTTGGTGGCGGCCGCGGTCACCAGGACGCTCGCGAACACCAATGTCAGAGCCGCCCCGCGGCGCAGCCCGCGGGGCCTGGGACAGAGGTCCGGACCCGACATGGCGCCGAGTCTAGGACAACGAGAAGGCGCCGTAGGGGCTGTTGCTCCTACGGCGCCCGGGGCGCATGTCACACGCGGGGTGGGGAGTTCGGGGTGGCGCGGGTCAGACCTTGAGGTACTTGCGCAGCGCGAAGAAGGCCGCGAGCGCGGGCATCAGGACGCTGGCCGCGAGCACCAGCGGCAGCTTGGCGAGGACCGCGTCCCAGCCGATGAAGTTGATGAGGTTCAACTTGTGCGCCAGGTCGAGCCCGTGGTCGATCATGAAGTAGCGGCCGACGATGAGCATGCCCGCGGCGGCCACACCGCCGAGGAGCCCGGCGAACGCGGCCTCCATGATGAACGGCGCCTGGATGTAGAAGCTGGAGGCACCCACCAGGCGCATGATCCCGGTCTCGCGCCGTCTGCTGAAGGCGGAGACGCGCACGGTGTTGACGATCAGCATCAGCGCCACGATCAGCATCACGAACATGACCAGCATGGCCGCCACGTTCATGCCGTTGAGCAGCCCGAACAGGTTCTCCAGGATGCCCTTCTGGTCCTGCACGGACTGGACGCCGTCGCGGCCCGCGAAGGCGGTCGCCACCACGCTGAACTTCTCCGGGTCCTTGAGCTTGACCCGGAAGGACTCCTGCATCTGGTCCGGCGTGATCGAACCGGCCATCGGGGAGCCGCCGAACTGCTCCTTGTAGTGCTTGAACGCGTCGTCGGCCGACTCGTACGACACGGTCTGGACGACGTCCAGCTTCTTGAGGTCGGCCTCGATGTCCTTCTTCTGCTGCGCCGTCACCGCGCCCTTGGCGCACTTGGCGACGCTCTCGGCGTCCGCCTTGTTGCAGAGGAAGATGGAGACGTTGACCTTGTCGTACCAGTACCCCTTCATGTTGTTGACCTGGTCCCGCATCAGCAGCGAACCGCCGAACAGGGCCAGCGAAAGGGCGACGGAGACGACGACGGCGATCGTCATCGTCAGGTTGCGACGGAGACCGACCCCGATCTCCGAGAGAACGAACTGGGCGCGCATGGCGACGATTTCAGCCTTTCAGTGCTCGACGAGTGCTCTACGGCGCTCAGTGCTGGTAGCCGTAGACGCCGCGCGCCTGGTCTCGTACGAGACGGCCGGACTCCAGCTCGATGACGCGCTTGCGCATCTGGTCGACGATGTTCTGGTCGTGGGTCGCCATGACGACGGTGGTGCCGGTCCGGTTGATCCGGTCGAGCAGCTTCATGATGCCGACGGAGGTCTGCGGGTCGAGGTTGCCGGTCGGCTCGTCCGCGATGAGCAGCATGGGCCGGTTGACGAAGGCGCGGGCGATGGCCACGCGCTGCTGTTCACCACCGGAGAGCTCACCGGGCCTGCGGTCCTCCTTGCCGCCGAGCCCGACGAGGTCGAGCACCTGCGGCACCGCCTTGCGGATCTCGCCGCGCGGCTTGCCGATGACCTCCTGGGCGAACGCGACGTTCTCCGCGACGGTCTTGTTGGGCAGCAGCCTGAAGTCCTGGAAGACCGTGCCCAGTTGGCGCCGCATGTGCGGCACCTTCCAGTTGGAGAGCCGGGCCAGGTCCTTGCCGAGTACGTGCACCTGCCCATGGCTGGCGCGCTCTTCACGCAGGATCAGTCGCAGAAAGGTCGACTTGCCGGATCCGGACGAGCCGACGAGGAAGACGAACTCCCCCTTCTCGATGTCGAGGGAGACTTCCCGCAGGGCTGGTCGGTTCTGCTTGGGATAGGTCTTGGAGACATTGTCGAAACGGATCACGGGTGCACCACGGGTCGGCCGGGAGTATAGGTGTGCGTGACCTTACGCGAACCGGAGGAGCCCGCGCAGGCCACGTCCGGGGATGCCCCTTATGTCCCTTGGGTTGCGCGGGTGGGACCGGGATGAATCAGGCGGGGCGCGCCGAAACGCGCGGGAGCTGGCACAGTGGTAGGGGGAACGGTTGCGTTTCCCTGAGCGTTGAGCGGAGAGATAGCGGTTTGAACGCTGTATGCGCCGGCTCCGCCGCGCGGGAGGAGGAGAGCGCATGACCTATGACAGATTGGTGTGCGCCAACTGCGCGGCGCCCGTGAGCGAGGGCCGCTGTCGCGTCTGCCGGGCGAATCGGGAACGCCTCCAGCAGGAGAACCAGTGGGGGGCTCTGAGCCCCGCGGCGCTGGTCACCCTGCTGATCGTGCTGGTGGGAGCGCTGGCTCTGCTGGCCCACCAGACCGCCTGAGCGACGGTCCGTACACCCGGGTACGCCGGGTGCGCCGTACGCCGTATACGAAGAGGGCCCCGGGTGCGTGATCGCACCCGGGGCCCTCTTGCGTGTGGCTTGCGTGTGGCCGCTATCGCTTACGCGACGTTACGACCGTTGACCAGACGCGGCATGAGGCGGAAGCCCACGCCGCCCGCGATCATGGTCGCGGCGCCGATCAGCAGGAAGGTGGTCCCGCCCGCACCGGTGGCGGCGAGCTCCTCCTTCTGCTGCCCCTGCTCGACCGGCTGCGAGCCGACCGCGTCGGGGGCGGTGCCGGTGTTGCCGGTGGTGCCGGTCGACCCCGTGGTGCCGGTGGAGCCCGTGGAACCGGTGCTGCCGGTGGTGCCCGTCGAGCCGGTGGTGCCGGAGGTGCCCGTGGAACCCGAGGACGTGGTGGAACCGGTGGTGCCGGAGGACGTGGTCGAGCCCGTCGTACCGGCCGAGGTGGTCGAACCGGTCGTGCCGGAGGACGTGGTCGAGCCCGTCGTACCGGCCGAGGTGGTGGAACCGGTCGTGCCGGCGGACGTGGTCGAACCGGTGGTACCGGCCGACGTCGTCGAACCGGTCGTACCGGCCGAGGTGGTGGAACCGGTCGTGCCGGCCGACGTGGTGGAACCGGTGGTACCGGCCGACGTCGTCGAACCGGTCGTACCGGCCGAGGTGGTGGAACCAGTGGTACCGGCCGAGGTGGTCGAACCAGTGGTACCGGAGGACGTGGTCGAGCCCGTCGTACCGTCGGTGGTGGAACCGGTGGTGCCGGCCGAGGTGGTCGAACCAGTGGTACCGGCCGACGTCGTCGAACCGGTCGTACCGTCGGTGGTCGAGCCGGTCGTCTGCCCGCCCGTGGTGTCGCACAGCGGCGCACCCGGGACGCAGGGGTCGTCGAGGACCGTGTTGGTCTTGTTCTCATTGGCGTCGAAGCCGGTGGCCTGGGCCGCACCCGCGGCGGTCAGGGACGCGCCGGCGGCAATCACCGCACCGGCGGCTATCCGCGCGACGCGGACCCGCGTGTTCTTGCTCATTAGCCTGCTACCCCCAGTAGCTGATCTCGTCATGGAGCAGCGCCCGGGGCGGCAACACGGGGAGACGTCGAAACCCCTCCCCTGTCACACGCGCCCCGTACATACGCATGCCGCGCGTTAGCTTTGCCAGTTTCAGAGACGGCGTCAAGGTCGTTGCGTACGCAATGTCCGATATCGGGGTAGTTGCCGGGCGTACGGGAATACGACTGTGACAGAAGACCCGAACTGGCGCGCTCCCGGGGGAAGTTCCGATGTCGACAAAGCGGCGAGTCGCTCAATCTGCGGCTTGCGCGAGCGAATTGGGGGGCCCGGGGGGGCGGGATGCCTCGCGGTTCGGCCGCGGACCGGCGGGGCTGGTCGCGCAGTTCCCCGCGCCCCTAGCTGCTCGATGCTGGCCAGCACCTCAGCCCGTCCGGCGATTGAGGACGAGCGCCCTTTAGGCGCGAACGGGGTCTGGGGCGGAGCCCCAGGGGTCTTTGGCTGCGGACCGTGCCCGCTTCTCGCGCAGTTCCCCGCGCCCCCAACTACGCGGTGCGGGGGCACCTTCAGCCCGTCCGGCGATTGAGGACGAGCGGCCTTCAGGCGCGAACGGGGTCTGGGGCGGAGCCCCAGGGCCTTTGGCTGCGGACCGTGCGTGGCTGGGCGCGCAGTTCCCCGCGCCCCTTAACTGCTCGGTGCGGGGCCGGGTGAAAAGGGGGGCTACTTTTCCTGTTGCTTGCGCCAGCGGATGCCGGCCTCCAGAAACCCGTCGATCTCCCCGTCGAGCACCGCCTGAGGATTACCCACCTCGAACTCGGTACGCAGATCCTTGACCATCTGGTACGGGTGCAGGACGTACGAACGCATCTGGTTGCCCCAGGAGTTGCCGCCGTCCCCCTTGAGGGAGTCCATCAGCGCCTGCTCCTCCTGGCGGCGACGCTCGAGGAGCTTGGCCTGGAGGACGTTCATGGCGCTCGCCTTGTTCTGGATCTGGGAGCGCTCGTTCTGGCAGGACACCACGATGTTGGTCGGGATGTGCGTGATGCGGACCGCGGAGTCCGTGGTGTTGACACCCTGACCACCGGGACCCGACGCGCGGTACACGTCGATGCGCAGCTCGGACTCGTCGATCTCGACGTGGTCGGACTGCTCGACGACCGGCAGTACCTCGACACCGGCGAAGGACGTCTGGCGGCGCCCCTGGTTGTCGAAGGGGGAGATGCGGACCAGGCGGTGCGTGCCCTGCTCCACGGAGAGCGTGCCGTAGGCGTAGGGCGCGTTGACCACGAAGGTGGTCGACTTGATGCCGGCCTCTTCCGCGTACGAGGTCTCGTACACCTCGGTCTTGTAGCCGTGCCGCTCGGCCCAGCGCAGATACATGCGCTGGAGGCGCTCGGCGAAGTCGGAGGCGTCGACGCCACCGGCCTCGGCGCGGATGTTGACCAGCGCCTCACGGGAGTCGTACTCGCCGGACAGGAGGGTACGGACCTCCATCTCGTCCAGCGCCTTGCGCACGGACTCCAGCTCGGTCTCCGCCTCGGCGCGGGTGTCCGCGTCGTCCATCTCCTCGGCGAGCTCGAAGAGCACCGCGACGTCGTCGATGCGGGAGCGCAGCGCCTCGGTCTTGCGGAGCTCGGCCTGGAGGTGCGAAAGCTTGCTGGTGATCTTCTGCGCCGCCTCCGGATCGTCCCACAGGGACGGGGCGGCCGCCTGCTCCTCGAGCACGGCGATGTCCGCCCGCATCGTGTCGAGGTCCAGGACGGCCTCGATCGACCCCATGGTCGAGGAAAGGGACTTCAGCTCTTCGGATACATCGACGACTGCCACGGGTCCAGCGTAACGGCTCCGCGCTCCGGCGTTCCCCGGGCCATCGGATCCCGGGCGGCCCCAGGGCCCTGCCCGGCGGATCTTGTCCGGGACGCGGGGGGGCGGCCCTAGGGGACGACGGGCGCCGAGTTCTTGGTGTCCTGGGGCGGCGACTGCTTGCCGGAGTCGGAGTCCAGGGCCAGCCAGCCGCCGACGCCGACCGCCGCCGCCAGCGCCACCGCGGCCGTCGTCAGGATCAGGCGGCGCTTGCGGACCTGGTCGGCCCGGTGGCGGGCCGAGCCGGGCCGCGGGGCGCCGGCCGGGCGGGGCGCGCGGGCGGTGCCGAGCGGTCCGCCGGCCAGCTCGTCCGGGCCGGGGACGCGCATGCTGGTGTGGGTGTCGCGGTTGGCGGAGTCGTGCGGCGCCCCGGGCACCAGCGGGACCGCGCCGCGGCGCGGGGTGGTGGGGACGGTCGGGTACGGATCCTCGTACGCCTCCTCGTCCTCGGCGCCCTCGGCGTCCGGCTCGTCGACGTCCAGCGGGGGCATCCCCGCGATCAGCGGGAGCAGTTCGCGCAGCCGGGCGGAGAGTTCCGAGGCGCGCAGGCGCGAGGCCGGGGCCTTGGCCAGGCACTGGACGATGAGCTGCCACAGCTCGTCGGGGATGCCGGGCAGCGGGACGACGGTCTCGGTCACATGGCGGCGCAGCACGGCGCCGGGGTGGCCGCCGCCGAACGGGGTGAAGCCGGCGAGCAGCTCGTAGAGGACGGTCGCGAGCGCGTAGATGTCGACGGCGGCGCGCGGCGGGAGGCCCTCGACGATCTCGGGCGCCAGATAGTCCGGGGTGCCGATGATCCGCGTCGCCTTGGTGCGGCGCGGGGTGTCGATGAGCTTGGCGACGCCGAAGTCGGTGAGCAGAGCGGGGTGGGCGCCGCCGGGGCCGAGCGGGCCCTGCATGTCGAGCAGGATGTTCTCGGGCTTGACGTCGCGGTGGACCACGCCGGCCGCATGGGCCGCGGCGAGCCCGTCGGCGACGTCGGCCACGATGGCCACGGCGGCCTCGGGCGCGAGCCGGCGCTCGCGGTCCAGGCGGGTGCGGGCGTCGGTGCCTCTGATCAGGTCCATGACGAGAGCGAGGTCGTTGCCGTCGACCACCAGGTCGCGCACGCCCACGACATGGGGGTGGTCGAGGCCGAGCAGGGCGGTGCGCTCCTGCACGAAGCGCCCGACCAGCTCCTGATCGGCCGCGAGGTCTTCGCGCAGCAGCTTGATGGCGACGGGGCCCTCGGGCCCTTCGCCGAGCCACACCGTGCCGGCGCTGCCGCGGCCCAGGATCTGGTGGGCGGTGTACCGGCTGCCGATATTCCGTGCCAAGACTGCTCCCTCAGCGGCTGGCTGTGCACGCTGAGGCTACGCGGCCGGGACGCCAACCTTCACTTCTGGCGCCGAAATCACCCTCTGGAAGTCGACAAATCCATGAAGTCGCGTCCCGGACCGCCCGGGCGGCGCCCGTTCGTCCGCTGTCTTTTACGGGTTTCCGGAATCGCCGATGCTCTTGATCCAGCCGGATACCGTCGAAATCCCGTCACCGATGGCCTGCCAGTAGCCCTTGCCCTGGGCGACCCAGTCCTGGAGCGGGGTGAGCTCCCAGATCAGCCAGCCCGCGACGATGAGCAGCACGATCGTGAACAGGCACCCCTTGAGACAGCCCAGACCCGGGATCCGCATCCGGTTCGGGCTGCGCCTGCGCGGCTCGCGGGGCTCACTCGGCTCGCGCGCCGGTGCCTGCGGCTGCTGGGGCGGGGGCTGCGGCGGCGTGTACTGCTGCTGTTGCCGCTGCTGTTGCTGGTAGGGCTGCGGCGGCGGGGCGTACCGCTGCGGCTGGGGCGGCTGCCCCTGCGACGGGCGCCGGCCGTCGTACCCCTGCGCGGGCCGACCCTGCTGCCCGTAGCCCTGCGAGGGCTGCTGGCCCTGCTGGCCATAGCCCTGCGGAGGCTGCTGGCCGTAACCCTGCGGGGGCTGCTGCTGGCGGTGCGGGCGGCGGCGCAGCGGGTCCTGCTCGGGGGACAGATAGCCGACCTGGGTCTGCTCGTTGCGGTCGCGGGCCGCCTGGAGCTGGGACTGCCAGGGGTGCGGCTCCTGCGGGCCGGTCGGCGGTACCGGCGGCAGGACGGCCGTCGGGTCGGCGGTGGGGGCACTTCCCGTCTGCGGCAGGACCGAGGTGCGCGCCGACGGGTCGTACGAGCCGGCGTTGGTGGGCAGGACCTGGGTCGGGTCGGCGGCGCCCGGCGCGTCCGGCACCGGGGCGGGCGCGGGATCGGGGGCGAGCAGCGCGCCCACGCCGTCGGCCGCCTCGACCTGGGCGGGGGTGGAGTGCACACCGATGCCGGAGGCGACGACGCGCAGCCCGCGCGCCAGGTTCACGGCGCTGGGCCGACGGTCGGGGTCCTTGCTGAGGCAGCGCTCGATGACCGTCCACAGCGGGGCCGGGACGGTGGTGGGCCGGCGCGGTTCCTCGCTGAGGTGGCGGTGCAGCACTTCGAGCGCGGTGCCGCCCGCGAACGGCGGGCGGCCCGTGACGAGCTCGTACAGCAGGATTCCGGCGCCGTAGATGTCCACGGCGGAGGTCTGCGGGCGGCCCTCGGCGGACTCCGGCGCGACATAGGCGGGCGTGCCCACGAACTCGTGCGTACGGGTCAGGCCCGGGGAGTCGGCGAGGCGGGCGATGCCGAAGTCGGTGAGCATCGGGTGCATCGCGCCGTCGCGTTCGTCCAGGAGGACGTTGGCGGGCTTCAGATCGCGGTGGACGACGCCGTCGGCGTGGCTGGCGGCCAGCGCGTCGGCGATCTGCGCGGTGAGCAGGGCGGCGGCGACCGGGGTGAGCGGGCCGTTCTCGCGGAGGTAGCGGTGCAGATCGGGACCGTCGATCAGGTCCATGACCAGAGCCAGGAGGTCGCCCTCGACGACCAGGTCGCGGGTGCGCACGATGTTGGCGTGACGCAGCCGCAGCAGTACGGAGCGTTCGCGCAGGAAGCGCATCACCACGTCCGCGTCGCCGGCGAGCTCCTCCTTGAGGACCTTGATCGCCACGGTTTCGCCCGGCTGGCCCGCCACGGATGCCTCGGCGCCTGCGGTCTCTCTCTGGCGGGCTCGCCAGACGGTGCCCGTGGCGCCGCGTCCGAGCGGCTCCTCGAGCAGGTACTTGCTGCCTACCGGCCGCACGTCATGCGCTCCCTGCTGCTCGCGTCAGTTGCTGTGGGTTTCCGGCCCACTCTAGTGCCGCCCCCGCGCGCCCCGACGGGTCGCGGGTTCGGCGCCACCAGGTTGTTCACCGTCTTCTCATGGTTCTCCGGAAAGACGCGTTCCGCGCACCGAAGGTTGCCGAACATCCGTGCCCGGCATCCCGTCGGAATGCCCCACTCGGTCGCAACCAGCCACTTTTCCGTCCACTTTTGCGTCGTCGACCGACCGATCAAGATCAATTCGAGGTGGGCGACGGGCGTGTTGTCAGTGGCAGGTGCGAGGATGCCCTCAGCACGAATTGTGTGCCGGGTGGGGGGAATCACAGGGCTGGTCCCCTTTCTTGGCACCCCCGCGCAGAAGGGACCGCCGAGGCGATGCAGATCCGGCTGACCGTCCTCGCGCCACGCAGCGGCCACGCTGCGGCGCGCGCCTGCGACGTGCTCGTCACCGCCCCGGCGGGGACGGCACTCGCGGCCGTCGCGTCCGGCCTGGCCTCGGCCGCCTCCGGCGCGGAGGTCTCGGGCGCTTCCGTGGTGCTCTACGCGGGCCGCGAGCGGCTCGACGCCCAGCGCCGCATCCTCGGCGAGCCCCCTCTGGTGGACGGCGCGGTGCTCTCCCTCGCCACCCCGGCCGAGGACGAGCCGGCCCACGACGGCCCGGCCCCCGCCCGGCTGCACGTGGTGGCGGGGCCGGACGCGGGCGGTGTCCACCTGTTGCACGGCGGCCGCATCGGGGTCGGCCGCTCCGCCGAGTCCGACGTCCCGCTGGGCGACCCGGACGTCTCCCGCCAGCACTGCGAGGTGACCGTCGAGGCGGACGGCCGGGTCCGCGTCGCGGATCTGAACTCGACCAACGGCACCCGCCTCGACGGCCGGGAGATCGGCGCCCAGCCCGTCCGGTTCGCCCCCGGCGCGCTGCTGCGGATCGGCGAGTCCGCGCTGCGCCTGGCCCCCGGCGGCCCCGAGGCGGAGCCGTCCTTGGCCACCGCGCCGGACGGCGAGGGCCATCTCCGGGTGACCCCCAACGCGCCGGCCGCCCGCACCACCGACCCCCAACCCCCCTCCCCCGCACCGCAGTTGGGGCCCCCTACCGAGGCGACGGCCGGCGCCTTCGGCACGCCCCCGCGCGCTCCCTCCTTCGGCCCGTCCGCGCCGGGCGGTCACGAGGCGCCGTACGGCAGCGGGTTCGACGCGCTGGGAGCACCCTCCGGGTACGGGCACGACGGGCGGGACGACCTTCGCGAGCCGCCCGCGCCGAGCAGACGACAGGGCACTCCGACGCGCGGCACCCGCCTGCCCGAAGCCGGCCCGTACCGCAGCGAAGAGGTCGAGCACACCCGCGCCGACCAGCACACCCGCGCCGAGCCGTCGGACGGGGGGCGCCGACGCGGCGGGATAGGCGCGTGGGCGAGGCGGCTGGCCGGGGCGCGCGGCGAGGCGGAGCCCGAGCAGACGGCCGCCGAGCCCCGGCTCCTGCCGGCCGAGCCCGCCCCCGAGAGCTGGCCCGATCCGGCCGCTCTGCTGCTCACGGCGCTCGGCCCCGGCCCCCGGCTCTGGGAGCGGGACCCGGGCCACCCGGAGGCGCTCGCCGTGCGGGTCGGCACCGCGGACCGGGGCGAGCTGTCGGCCGTGCCCGTCACGGTGGGGCTGCGCGAGGTGGGCTCGCTCGGCCTCGCGGGGCCCCGCGACCGGCTGGCCGGGCTCGCCCGCTCGGTCATCGCCCAGCTGGCCGCCCTGCACGCGCCGACCACCCTGGAGATCGTCCTCATCAGTACGGACCGGGCGCGCGGCCTCCAGACGCGCACCGCCGAGTGGGACTGGCTCGGCTGGCTCCCCCAGGTCCGCCCGGCCCACGGCCAGGACTGCCGGCTGCTGCTCGCCTACGACCGCGACCAGGCGACGGCGCGCACGGCCGAGCTGGTCAGACGGCTCGACGCGGGCCCGCTCGGCCCCGGCTGGGCCTCCGCGGACCGGGCCGCCGTCTCCGAGGCCGCCGCCCGCCACGAGGGCCCGTTCACGGTGGTCGTCCTGGACGGCGACCCCGGCTCGGCGCCCCTGCGCGAGACCACCGCGCGCCTTGCCGCGGCGGGCGCCGCGGCCGGCATCCATCTGCTCTGTCTCGCCGAGACCCCGGCCGCCTCGGCCGCCTCCCCCGTCGCGGCCACCTACGAGACGGCCTGCGCGGCCTCGCTCGCGTTCCGCGAATGCGGGGCGGTCGCCCTGCTCAGTGGCGATGTGGCCACCGCGCTGCGGCTGTTGCGCACCGCCGGAGGCCGGCCCGCGGGCCACGGCACGGTGGCGACGGTGGACGCGGTGTCACGGCCCTGGGCCGAACGGTTCGCCCGCGCCCTCGCCCCGCTGCGCACCGGCGACGGCGCCTCGTCCACGGCCGGCCGGCTGTCCTCCTCGCTGCCCCGGTCCTCGCGTCTGCTCGACGAGTTGGGGCTCGCGCGGGCCACCCCGGCCTCCCTGATGGCCCGTTGGGAGTCGGCGCCGGACGGTGCGGTGGTGCTCGGCACCGGGCCGCGCGGCCCGGTCGCCGTCGACCTCGTCTCCGACGGCCCCCACCTCCTGGTAGAAGGGCCCCCCGGCAGCGGCCGCACCGAATTGCTCCGGGCGGTCGCCGCCTCGCTCGCCGCGGGCGCCCGGCCCGACCGGCTCGGTCTGGTCCTTGTGGACGGCGCGGGCGGCGAGCGCGGCGAGGGCCTGCGCCCCTGCACCGAACTCCCGCACGTCTCCACCCACTTGATCGCCTCCGACCCGGTCCGGATGCGGGAGTTCGCACAAGCCCTGGGCGCCGAGCTCAAGCGCCGGGCCGAGCTCCTCGGCGGGCTCGGCTTCACCCAGTGGCACGACCAGCGCGAGGTCGCGGGCCGTCTGGTCGGCCAGCGGCAGGCGCCCGCGGCCGAGAGCCGGGGCGATCTGGATCCGCCGGGCAGCAGCACGCTGCGGTTGCGTCCGGTCGCGCGCAGCCGCACCGAGGAGGGGCCCTCGCTGCCCCGCCTGGTGGTCCTGGTCGACGATCTGGACGCGCTGGTCGCGCCCGCCCTGGGCAGCCCGGGGCGGCCCGCCGCGGGCTCGGTCGTACGGGCTCTGGAGGCGGTGGCCCGTGACGGCGAGCGGCTCGGGGTGCACCTGGTGGCGACCTCGGCCCGGCCCGACCGCACGGCCGACACCGAACTCGCCCGCGGCGCCCGGCACCGGGTGGTCCTGGACCCGCCGCCCGCCACGCCGTCCCCGGAGGAACCGTCCCCGGGCCGCGGCCGGCTGCACCAGCCGGACGGGGCGTCCGTGCCGTTCCAGGGCGGCCGGGTCACCGGACGCATACCGCGCACGGCGACCCAGCGGCCCACGGTCGTCGTCCTCGAATGGGAGCGGATGGGCGACCCGCCCGCCCGCCGGCCCGTGCGCGAGCTCGGCAACGGCCCCACCGACCTGGCGCTGCTCGCCAGCGCCCTCGACCGCGCGGCGTCCTTGGTCAACGCCCCGCCGGTGCCACCTCTGCCGCTGGCGTGACAGCCGGTCCGTCCGCCCCAGGTCGGCCCGGTGATCAACCCGGCTGTAAGGGGCGGCAGTTGGGGCATCACGCCGGGCTCAACGTCACAAGCCCATTACGATCAACTGGTTGACGGCGAAGACGGTATTGCGGCGCCCCCGCACCCGGCGTAGGACTGTCGCACGGGACGAGAGCTGCGGCGCCCGCGTCACCGGGCGCGGCGGTTCGTACGCGCACGGGAGAGACGGGGCACGCATGCGCAGCACTCGTACAAACCGCACCACCAGGGCCGCCGGCACGACAGGCCGCACCCTGCTGTCCGCCGCGGCCATCGGCGCTCTCGCGCTCGGCGCGACGGCGTGCAGCAGCGACGGAGACGGCAAGAGCACACCTTCCACCGGCACCACCACCTCCGCCTCCTCGGGCAGCGGGGTCCAACTCCCCAAGCTGACGGGCGAGAAGATCGAGGTGGCCGCCGTGTGGACGGGGGCCGAGCAGGCCAACTTCGTCAAGGTGCTCAAGGAGTTCGAGTCCCGGACCGGCGCCACCGTCACCTTCGTGCCCGCCCAGGACCCGATCGTCAACTTCCTCGGCACGAAGATCGCCGGTGGCAGCCCGCCCGATGTGGCGCTGCTCCCCCAGGTCGGCGCGATCCAGCAGGCCGTGGCGAAGAAGTGGGCCAAGCCCGCGGGACCCGAGGCCAAGGCGCAGCTCGCCGCGAACTACGCGAAGGTGTGGCAGGACCTGGGAGCGGTCGACGGCACCCAGTACGGGGTCTACTTCAAGGCCGCCAACAAGTCCCTGGTCTGGTACAACACCAAGGTCTTCCAGAACGCGGGCGTCACCGCGCCCGCCACCTGGAAGGACTTCCTGGCCGCCGCCGACACCATCTCCGCCTCGGGCGTGACGCCGGTGTCCGTCGGCGGCGCGGACGGCTGGACGCTCACCGACTGGTTCGAGAACGTCTATCTCTCGCAGGCCGGCCCCGACAAGTACGACCAGTTGGCCAAGCACGCGATCAAGTGGACCGACCCGTCCGTCAAGGACGCGCTCACCACGCTCGCCCAGCTCTTCGGCAAGCCGAACCTCATCGCGGGCGGCGCGAACGGCGCGCTCCAGACCGAGTTCCCGGCGTCCGTGACGCAGACCTTCACCGGAGGGGACCAGCCGAAGGCGGGCATGGTCTTCGAGGGCGACTTCGCCGCGGTCAACATCGCGGAGACCTCCGCCAAGCTCGGCACCGACGCCAAGGCGTTCCCGTTCCCCGCCGTGGGTGACAAGGCCCCGGTCGTCACCGGCGGCGACGCGGCGGTGGCCCTGAAGGACACCAAGGGCGCCCAGGCGCTGCTCACTTGGCTGGCGTCCACCGACGCGGCCAGGATCGCGGCGGGTTCGGGCGGATTCATCTCGCCGAACAAGGCGCTCGACGCCGCCGCGTACCCCAACGACGTCCAGCGTGACATCGCCAAGGCGCTGATCGCGGCCGGGGACAACGTGCGCTTCGACATGTCGGACCAGGCTCCGCAGTCCTTCGGCGGCACCCCCGGCAAGGGCGAGTGGAAGGACCTCCAGGACTTCCTGAAGAACCCCTCCGACGTCGCCGGCACCCAGTCCAGGCTGGAGGCCGACGCGGCCGCGGCGTTCAAGAACTGATCCGGCGATGACCACCGCGACGGCGGGGGGCGCCCCGCCTCCCGCCACCCCGTCCGCACCCAGGACCGTCAAGAGCGTCACCCGGACCCGCAAGTGGATCGCGGCCCTCTTCCTGCTGCCCGCGCTGGTCCTGCTCGGCGCGCTCGTCGTCTATCCGATCGGGTTCTCGATCTACCGGTCGTTCTTCGATCAGTCCGGTGATTCGTTCGCCGGGATCGACAACTACACGACGCTGTTCACGGACCACACCATCCGGACCGCGGTGAAGAACAACGCGATCTGGGTCCTGTGCGCCCCCACGATCGCCACCGCCCTCGGTCTGATCTTCGCCGTACTGACCGAACGGGTGCGCTGGGGAACGGCGTTCAAGCTCGTCGTCTTCATGCCGATGGCCATCTCCATGCTGGCCGCGGGCATCATCTTCCGCCTGGTGTACGAGCAGGATCCGGCGCGCGGCGTCGCCAACGCCGTGGCGGTGGGCATCCACGACACGTTCACCCCCTCGGCCGGCTATCCCAAGGCGCACCCGCTGCCCAGCGCCCCGCTGAAGGACGCGGGCGGCGGGGCGTTCCTCACCCCGGCCGCCGCGCACGCGGGGCAGCCCGCGCTGCTTCCGCTGGTCGGGGTGGCCGCCGACACCATGCCGTCCTCGGCCGCGCCCGCCCGACCCGCCGCGAGCGAGCCGGGCAAGGTCACCGGAACGGTCTGGCTCGACTTCACCAAGGGCGGCGGCGGCCGGCCCAACGTCATCGACGCCAAGGAGCTGGGTCTGAAGGGCATCACGGTCGAGGCCGTGAAGGACGGGAAGGTTCTCGCCTCGGCGACGGCCGGGGCGGACGGCACCTTCACGCTGCCCGCCGCCGCCGACGGGGCCCAACTCCGGCTGCCCGCGAGCAACTTCCACGCGCCGTACAACGGCATCGAGTGGCTCGGCCCGACGCTGGTCACCCCGGCCATCATCGGCTCGTACATCTGGATGTGGGCGGGATTCGCGATGGTGCTCATCGCGGCCGGGCTCGCCGGGCTGCCGCGCGAGCTGCTTGAGGCGGCGCGGGTGGACGGCGCCAACGAGTGGCAGGTCTTCCGCCGCGTGACGGTGCCGCTGCTCGCGCCGGTGCTCGCCGTCGTCCTCGTCACGCTGATGATCAACGTCCTGAAGATCTTCGACCTGGTCTTCATCATCGCGCCGGGCTCCAGCCAGGCCGACGCGAACGTGCTGGCCCTCCAGCTCTACCGCTCCTCCTTCGGCACCGAGGCGGACCTGGGCATCGGCAGCGCGATCGCCGTCCTGCTGCTGCTCCTGGTGATCCCGGTGATGCTCTTCAACATCCGCCGCATGCGACGGGAGGGCAGGCGATGACCGTTCGTCGCGTACGCAAGGGGGCCAGGCGATGACCGCTGTCGATGGGATCGTCAAGGCCCGGCAGTCGCTGCCCGCGCGCGTCGCCTCGCGGGCCGGCGGCGGCGTGCTGCGGATCTTCCTGATCCTGGTGGGTCTGCTGTGGCTGATGCCGACCGTCGGGCTGCTGCTGTCCTCGCTGCGCAGCCCCGCCGACATCGCCTCGACGGGCTGGTGGAAGACCTTCGCCGACCCGTCCCGGCTGACCTTCCACAACTACGCCCACCTGCTCGACAACAGCACGATCACCAACTCCCTGTGGTCCACGGTCGCCATCACCGTCCCGGCCACCGTCCTGGTCGTCGTCATCGGCTCGCTCGCCGGTTACGCCTTCGCGTGGATGGACTTCCCGGGCCGCGACTGGTGGTTCATGGTCGTGGTGAGCCTGCTGGTGGTGCCGGTGCAGGTCGCCCTCGTGCCGGTGGCCAAGCTGTTCGGGCAGGTCGGGATCTTCGAGACGACGATCGGCGTGATCATCTTTCATGTCGCCTTCGGCCTGCCCTTCGCGATCTTCCTGCTCCGCAACTTCTTCGCGGAGATCCCCAGGGAGCTCCTGGAGGCGGCCCGGCTCGACGGGGCGGGCGAGATCCGGCTGTTCACCCGGGTCGTGATGCCGCTCGGCGGCCCGGCGATCGCCTCGCTCGGCATCTTCCAGTTCCTGTGGGTCTGGAACGACATGCTGGTGGCGCTGATCTTCGCCGACTCCAAGCACCCGCCGATCACGGTGGCCCTGCAACAACAGGTCCGCCAGTTCGGCAACAACATCGACGTGCTGGCGCCGGGCGCCTTCGTCTCGATGGTCATCCCGCTCGCCGTCTTCTTCGCCTTCCAGCGGCAGTTCGTGTCGGGGGTGATGGCCGGCGCCGTGAAGTGAGCGTACGCACAACGCACTTGAGCGCTCGATCGAACGATCACGGCGGGTGGGCGGCGCGGGCCCTGCCGGGGAGGCGTCAGAAGAGGTGGAGCGCCTCGGTGACCGCGGGGCCGCTCCGGGCCGTGACGGTGGCGGCGAAGACGGGCTCGCCGTGCTGGCGGGCCGTCACCCGCGAGGAGATGTGCGTGGGCAGTTGCGCGGGCAGGGCCTCCACCTCGATCCAGCAGGGGGCGTCGAACTCGACGTACCGGCTGAAGCGGGTGTCCATGCCGGTGATGACCGCGAACGCGGGGTGGGCCACCGCATGGGCGGCCTGGCGCGCGGCCTCCAGCATCAACATGCCGGGAGCGTGGTCGACGGGGTGGTCGAAGAGCGCCGGGTGGTTGAGGTCGACGCGGAGCTGGAACAGGTTCGGCTGGTCGCTCGGCGACAGCACCACATCGCGGAAGCGGTCGCGGCCGACCCACTGCGGCGGCAGCGGCGGAGCGAGGGCGACCACCCGCGAGGCGGCGAGCTCGGCGAAGGCGTAGTCGCCGCGCAGCCGCGCGTAGACGGACGGCGACTGGTTGGTGAACCGGGTGGCGGCGGTGCCGAGCGGGACGCCGTCGCGGATGATCTCGATGTCCATGCTGAGGGCCGCGAGGCGGCTGCCGCGGCGGACGACGTCGGAGCACTTGACGCGCATCTCTATCTCCGCGGGAGCCCCGGCGCTCGCCATGGCGTCCGGGTCGACGGCCCAGGTGAGGTGGTCCCAGATCTGGCGGTGCCCGAAGGGGACGTCGTATCCGAGGTGACTGAGCAGCGGCACGGCCTGGCGGACGCTCTCCGCGACCAGGAGCGGGTCGTGTTGGCCGTTGACCGAGTCGTAGAAGGTGTGCGATCTGGGCCATTGCGCGGTGATTCTGAACGTATCGGCCCCCAGGCGCTCCCAGCCGTTGAGCAGAACCTCGCTCTGGGCGGCCTTGTGCACATACTGCCGGGGGACGACGGGAGCGAGGGCGTGGTGGTGCGCGGTGAGGACAGTCACGGATGTCTCCCGGAGCGTGGAACGCGAACCGGCCGAGGTCCGCGGAGGTGGACGCGGACGGCCGTTGTCCGCGGGGTTGCCGCGGTGATCGCGGTCGGCCATAAGATAAAGGACGATCGTTTTCTTTGTCGAGAGGTGTCGGAGTGAGCGCCAAGCCGGGGACCAGGGCCGAACGGGCCCAGCAAGAACGAGCGTTGAGGACGCGCGAGACCCTCGTGAGATCGGCCGCCGAGGTCTTCGACGAGTTCGGCTTCGCCGGCGCCAGCATCACCAAGATCATGAAACGGGCGGGGCTCACGCCGGGCGCGATGTACTTCCACTTCGACTCCAAGGAGGACCTCGCACGCGCGGTGATGAACTCCCAGCCGGACACGATCACCCCGTACGTCACCTCGCAGGGCTTGCAGCGGATCATCGACATCACGCTGGTGTGGTCGCGGCAGTTGCAGATCGATCCGCTGCTGCGGGCGGGCGTACGGCTGACCAACGAGCAGAACAGCTTCGGCGTCGAGGACGCCACGCCCTATCAGGAGTGGGCGGGCATCATGCAGGAGTGCCTCGAAGTCGCCCGCGAGAAGGGCGAGTTGGCCGACGGCGTGGATGCGCACATGGTGGCCGACTTCGTCGTCGCGGCCTGTACGGGCATGCAGATGTACTCCTGGATCGCGAGCGGCCGCAAGGACCTCCCGGAGCGCGCCGTCCAGATGTGGAAGATCCTGCTGCCCGGCATCGCCACCGCGTCCGGCGCCGCCGGCGCCAAGGTGAGCACGCGACGCGTCGCCACCCTGGTGCGCTGAGCGGACCACCCCCGGCCGTCGCCCCCCTCCGCGACGGGCACACCCCCTGCCCCGACCCCGGCCGCCCCGCCGCGGGTGCGGGCCCGGGCGCGCGCACCGCGCCCGGCCGCGTCCCGGCGGGCGGCGCATCCCCCGACCACTGCGGCCGTCGAGCCGCTCCTCATTTCACGGAGAGTTCATGAACAAGGACCTGGGCCGGCTCCGGCTCGCCGCGATCAACATCGACGGCGTACTGCTCAACGACACCTTCAGCCCCGTCATCCACCAGTTCATCGTGGGCCGGGGCGGCACCTACAGCGCCGAGCTCGAAGGCCGCATCTTCTCCCAGACGCGGGCGGTGGCCGGAGAGCGCATGGCCGAGGCGGTCGGAGCCACGATGACCGGGCCCGAAGCGCTCGCCACCTACTTCGAGGAGCGCGCCGCCTACGTCCAGGACCACCCGGTCCATCTCCTGGACGGAGCCGTCGAGTTGCTGCACCGGCTGCGCGGCCTCGGGCTCTCCACCGTGTGCTACGGCGGCCTCGACAAGTCGCACTTCGACCACTTCCTGGGCGCGTACGCGGACCTGTTCGACGGCCCCGGCTATGTGTGCACCAACGACTTCCGGCCCGGCCTGAAGGAGATCACCACCGAGATCTTCGGGCTCGACCACGACCAGGTCGTCTTCATCGACGACGTGGCGCGCGTCGCGCAGGCCGCGCGCTCCTTGAACATCGCCTTCATCGGCCACCCCAGCACCTTCGAGCACAGCCACCAGCGTCAGCTGATGCGCGAAGCGGGGGTGCGCCACCTCGTCGACTCGCTGCACGCCATCGACGAGCCGCTGCTGCGCACCATCGACGCGGAGGCCGCGGCCGGCACGAGCTGGGGTGGCGTCACGGCGCCGCACCCGACGCCGGGAACGGGCGCCACGCGCTGACGGCCATCGGGCCCTAGGCGAACACCGGGCAGGCACGAGGCACGCCCGGATCCGATACGAGCGGGGAGAAGAGCAAGGTGAACGACAGCGGCACGCTGACGGCGGCGAAGACCGGACCGGGCATGGTCGAGGGCAAGGTCGTCATGATCACGGGCGCGTCCAGCGGGATCGGCGCCGCGGCGGCACGCCTGTTCGCGGCCGAGGGGGCGGCCGTGGTGCTGATGGCCCGCCGCGAGGACCGGCTGGCGGCGCTGGTCGAGGAGATCACCGGGGCGGGCGGCCGTGCGGTCGCCAGCGCGGGCGATGTCGTACGGGGCGCGGACGTCGCGCGCGCGGTGGACCGCGCGGTGGAGAGCTTCGGCCGGCTCGACGGGGCCTTCAACAACGCCGGTTGGGCCTCGGCCGGCGCCGACCTGCACGAGGTCGACGACGAGGTGTACGACCGGATCATGGACGTCAATGTCCGCGGCGTCTGGAACTGCCTGCGGCACCAGATCCCCGCGATGCTGGCGACGGGATCCGGCGCGATCGTCAACACCTCCAGTTCGGCGGGCGTGGTGGCGACCGGTGCGGTCGCTCCGTACGTGGCGGCCAAGCACGCCGTGCTGGGCCTGACCAAGGCGGCGGCAGCGGAGTACGGCGCGCGCGGGATACGGGTCAACGCGCTGGTGGTGGCCAGCACCCGGACCGAACTCCTGGAGGGCGTGATCGCGGAAACCCCCGCACTTGAGGAGGTGTTCGTCGCCCGCCAGATCCAGCGACGCATGGCCGATCCGGTGGAGGTCGCGCAGGGCGCGCTGTGGCTGTGCAGCGATCGCGCGTCCTTCGTCACGGGGTCGGCGGTGGCGACGGACGGGGGCCTGACCGCGATCTGACCGGCGCCGACCGCACGCGGGTCACGCCGTCGGGTCCGACGCCGCCAGCAGGCCGCGCCGGGCTATCGACCACAGGTCCGCGAACTCTTCGAAGGGGCATCCGCCGGGGTCATGACCCCGGTGGGTGCGCCCATGGAGGTCGGCGCCGCGCACGAACAGCGCCGCGAGCGCGGCCACCTGGTCGGAGCGCACCGACCCGGGGAGGTCGCCCGAGCGGCAGGCCAGGCCCGCGAGGTGCCGTATCACCGGATACCAGTCGGCCGACCAGTTCGGTGCGTTCCGGGGACGTTCCTGCTCCAGGCGGGCGGCGCCGCGTACCTCCACGTCGTCGTGGAGGGCGCGGGCCAGGGCGATCACGACCGCGCCCAGGCGGTCCATCGCGGTGCCCTTGGTGTTCAGGGCCACCTCATCGAGGACGTCCACCACCTGGGCGCGCGCCCGGGTCACCACCGCGTCGGCGAGTTCGCTCTTGGAGCTGAAGTGGAAGGTCAGGGCGCCGGTGGACAGGCCCGCGGTCTTGGTGATCTGACTCATGGAGGCACCGGCGTAGCCACTGCGGTCGAACTCCGTGGCCGCGGAGCGGATGAGGGCTGCCCGCGTGCGCACAGCCCTGTCCTGCTTGGTCATCCTCTTTGTTTTCCTCGCCTGTGTCGTCGTGTGCACTCGGTGCCCAGCATGCGGTGCGCCACACCGTGCGCCTAGGCAAACTTGCCACAACTGCACACCTCCTGTGGGTCGTTGGCGCCTTGCTCGGCAGGGTCATGCGCTTCATCACGCCATCACGCCGCCGCCTTCCGGCCACCCGTCGACTTCCGGCGGCGAGCGGATCGGGGACGGAAAGTGCCGGTTCAGGACTGGTAAAAGTACAGAACGTTTTGTATTTTTCTCTCGTCACCAAGGGAGGGGAGCCCACCATGTCCGTGCAGGTAGTGACTCGTTTGCCGAAGGCGCCTGCCCCGGACCCGCTCGGCGCGTTCGCGCGGGACCTCTTCGCGGAGCTGCCGCGCTCGGATCAGCGCCGCTCCGCCCACCTCTACCTGCGCGGAGTACTGAACGCGCCCGGCAAGAAATCGATCCGCGAGATCGCCGCGGCGGCGGGCGCTCCCGGCGCGGCCCCGGTGCTCCAGCAGTTCGTGAACTCCAGCCCGTGGGAGTGGCAGCCGGTCCGCAGGGCCCTGCTGGAGTGGGCTCAGTCGCGCACGTCCGCGCGGGCGTGGACGATCGGCTGGGCGGTCGCCCCCAAGCGCGGCGTGCACACCGCCGGAGTGCACCGGCGCTTCCAGCCCGAGCTCGGGAAGATCGTCAACTGCCAGGCGGGCATCGGCCTCTTCCTGGCCGGCGAGCACGCGCGGCTCCCCGTCGACTGGCGGATGCTGCTGCCGGGGCGCTGGAGCCGGGACGCGGAGCTGATGGCGCGCGCCCGCATCCCCGCGCAGCACCGCGAACAGTCGGTGTCCGCGCACATTCTGAACCTGGTCGACTCGCTCGCCGAGGAGTCGGTGTCGCTGGGCGCTCCCCTGGTGGCCGACCTCGGCCACGACCGCCAGGCCAGTGCCCTGGCCCGAGCCCTGGCCGATCGCCGCCACGACTTCGTCGTGGGCGTGCCGCAGGCGACCGCGATGCTCCCGCTGGAGCAGGACGCCGCCCCGGAGCCGGTGACCGCGCTCGGCGGCGAACCCCTCGACGCCCGGCGCCTGCTGGCCCGGCACGGTCGCACCGTCACCGCGCTGGGGCAGACCGCCGCGGGCGCCGGCCGCATGGTGCGGGTCTCCACCTGTGTGGTGCGTCTGCCGGGCCCGGCGCGCGGCCGCTCGCTGTGCCGGGTGTTCGCCCCCTGGCCGGCGTCGGGCGCGGGCCCCGGCCGGGTCTGGGTCACCAACCTGGTCCATGAACGCATCGAGCGGCTGCTCGCCCTGGCCGCCACCGCAGACGCCACCGTGACGACGCTCGGCACGCTCGCCGACGGGTTCGGCCTCGCCGACTTCGAAGGCCGCTCCTACCCCGGCTGGCACCACCACATGACGCTGACGTCGGCGGCCTACGCCTACGAGCTGATGGGCCGGGCACCGATGCGCGCCCTGGCCGGGGTGGCCTAGGACCGACGCGGCCCGGCACCGTTCAGGCCGCGTGCTGCCCGACGGCCGCCCGATGGTGCGCGAAGGCGTGCTCGACCAGCGCGGGCAGATCGCGTTCGAGGCACCCCGAGGGGCCGGTGGCCCGCGCGAAACGCAGTTGGCGTTGGTCCTTCGGGGCCGGCTCCAGGAGCATCGGGCCCCGGATCGCCCGGGGCGTCCTGGCGATCTCCGCGCTGCTCTGCTCGAAGAAGCGCAGCCCGCGCCGGCGCATGTCCTGCGGGAGCCAGTCCAGCGGGGGAACCAGCAGTTCGCCGAGGTCCTCGGCATCGTCCATGCGCGCCAGGCGCCGTATCGCGTCCGGCGCCCCGGAGAGCTCCTCCCGGGTGACGGGGACGCCGCCCTCCCGCTCCGCGAACACGATCAACACCGGCTCGCCGTCCCGCAGTCGCTCCCTCACCTCGGCGCGGTCGCCGGGTTCCGGCCACAGGCCGACGGGAGTCCAGCAGGCGGCCGACTTCCAGCTCCACCGCACGCGGGGCGCCCCCTCGAAGACGACGAGGGCTCCGGCCGCGCGCAGGGTCGTGGTCTGCTTGACCATGGGGTCACTTCCCGTCGGTGGTGAAGGTGATCAGCTGACGGCCGCGCAGGCCGCCCTTCTCCAGGTCCCGGTGGGCCCGCCAGGCGTCGGCGGGGTCGAGGACGGCCGCGGTGCGCGGTGTCAGATGGCCGGCGCCGGCCAGCGCGGCCAGTTCGCCGAGCGCCTCCCGCCTGGGTCCGTACTCCAGGACGGAGGCGGTGTGGACGGTGATGTCCCGTTCGGTGGCGGGCTCCGCGGGGCGGCACCGCACCATCTGCCCGCCGTCCCGCACCGCGCCCAGCGCCGCCCCGCCCAGGACCGCGGCATCCACGAGGGCGTCGACGCCGCCGGGGACGGCGCGGCGGTAGGCCTCGATTCCGCCGGAGCGGGGCACCACCACGTCCACGCCGAGCGCCCTGAGCAGGTCGTGGTCGGCGTCGTCGCCGGCGGCGATCACCGTGAGGCCGCGGTGGTGGGCGAGTTGGGCGGTGAATCCGCCCAGGGCGCCGGTGGCGCCGGTCACGGCGAGCGTGGCGCCGGCCGGCAGGTCGAGCAGTGCCAGGCACTGGTGCGCGGTGAGCGCGTTCATGGGCAGACCGGCCGCCGCCACCAGATCGAGCCCGTCCGGGACGGCGACCACGTGCGCCAGGGGCACCACGACGTACTCCGCCTGCGCCCCGCCGTGGGGGGTGAAGGGGTCGACGAACGCCATGACCGGGTCGCCCCGGGTGAATCCGCTCTCCGCCGGAGCCTCGTCGACCAGGCCCGAGACCTCCATCCCCGGCACGTACGGGCCCTCAAGTGCCCCGAGATAGGGGTCCAGTTGGCCCAGGCGCAGCATCACGTCGGCGGGGTTGACGGCGGCGGCGTACGTCTTGATGCGCAGGCAGCCCGGTCCGGGTGTGGGGACCGGTAGCTCCACCACGTCGAGTACCTCGGGGGCACCGTAGCGGGTGACGGCGACGGCTCGCATGGCTCAGCTCTCCTCGTGGTGGTCGGCCGGGCGCGGTGAGAACGCCCCGTCCGGAAGTGATGTGTCGATCGCGCGGGCCAGGGCCGCCCGATAGCCGGGGCGCGCCTCGGCGTACAGCGCACGGCCCTTGTCGGTGACGTGGCCGTGGACGCTGCGCCGGTCGTCGGTGCCCTCCCGCCGGGCCACCAGCCCGTCCCGGGCGAGGCGCTCCATCAGCCGGGAGGTGGACGAGGGGCTCAGACCGACCCGGCCGGCCAGTTCGGTCATGCCCAACTCCCTTGACGCGGCGGCGAGTTGTTCAAGTGCGAGATAGGCGGACAGGGACAGGCCCTGGCGGTCCAGCGCGCGGGCGATCTCGCGGGCCACCCGGGTGCGGATCCTTTGCAGGGCGTGCCACCACGCCAGCTCGCCGGAGGTGGCCTGGCGGTGCGGGGCCGCGACGCTCATGACGCCTTCCTCCCGGTCGCGGCCACCGCCGGGAACAGGTCGAGGGGCGGGGGCGCGGGCTGGGCGGGCAGGTGGCTCCAGTGCGCACGGCGCACGGCGTCCAGGGCGGGGTCCTCGCCGATGAGGACACCGTCGCCGGTCTCCTCCAGCATCGGCAGGTCGGAGAGGTGGTCCCCGTAGGAGACACACCGCTCGGCGGGGATGCCGTAGAAGGCGCACGCCTGCTGTACGGCCTCCGCCTTGGCCGCGCCGATCATCGCGGGCCCGACGAGCTCGCCGGTGTAACGGCCTTCGCTGATACGGGGGTTGGAGCATCGCACGGCATCGGCGCCGAGGTGGGCGGCGATCGGGTCGAGGCAGGCGGGGAAGGACCCGGAGACCAGGACGACGCGGTCGCCGGCCTCCCGGTGCCGGTGCAGGGCCCCCACCACATGCGCGTTGAAGAAGCCCTGCTGGTCGAGTTCGGCGGCCAGCCACCGCTCGCCCAGGGCCGCGACCCGGTCGGCCTCGGCGCCGGCGAAGTTGGCGAAGTAGGCCCGGTTGGTCTCTTCGCGCGGTACGCCGCGGGCGGCCAGCTCCATGATGTGGCGCCGGCGTTGCAGATAGGTGTCCTCGCCGTGGCCCTGGGCGGCCAGGTAGTGGCGCAGGAAGCGGAACAGGCTGGTGGCGTTGGTCAGGGTGCCGTCGACGTCGAAGAACGCGATCCGGGTGCGGCTCATGTCAGTGCTGTCCTGGGTGGGGGTGTGGGGGGATGCGGGCGGGGCGGGCGGGGGGATGCGGCCGCCCCGTTGCCCGGGCCGCGTCAGCCGTGGATGCCGCGCGCGGCGAGGTGGGCGACCGTCTTGGTGACGGTGCCGGCCTCCTGGAGCTCGTCGTCGGTGACTTCGGCGCCGAGCAGCGAGCTGAGCGCGACGGCGAGCTCGACGAGGATCAGCGAGTCGAAGCCCAGGAGCTTGAACTCGGTGTCGACGGTGGTGCCGGCGGGTGCGTCGAACTCGCTGACGAGCAGGTCGAGGATCTGGTCGCTGAGCGGGACGGTGAGGGTCTTGGACATGACGTACTCCTTGGTCGTGAAGGTCGGAGGAAGTGCGGGGAGGTCAGGCGGGGGTGGGGCCGGGCCAGGTGAGCGCGGCCGAGCCCCAGGTCAGTCCGCCGCCGAAGGCGGTGAGCAGCACGCGGTCGCCCGGTGCGAGCAGGCCGGCCGCGCAGGCGTCGGCGAGCGCGAGGGGGATCGAGGCGGCGGAGGTGTTGCCGACCTGGTCGATGTTGATGAAGGCGCGGTCCTCGGGCAGATCCAGCTGTCTGGCCAGGGACTTGAGGATGCGGGCGTTGGCCTGGTGGCCCACCAGCAGGTCGATCTGGTCGGTGGTCCAGCCGACGGCGTCCAGGACGCTGACGGTGGACTGCCGCATGTGGTTGACGGCGGCGGCGAACACCTTCTTGCCCTGCATCGTGAAGTACTGCTCGGCGGGGTCCGGCTCGCCGTGGGTGGCGCGCTGGCGTGAGCCGCCGCCGGGGATGCAGATGAGGTCCTTGTGGGCGCCGTCCGAACCGAGGTGCACGCCCAGGAGCGCGCCCGGCTGGTCGTCCTCGCCGGCCGTCAGGACCACGGCGCCCGCGCCGTCGCCGAAGATGACGGAGGTGGTGCGGTCGGCGGGGTTGAGGATCGTCGAGTACGTCTCGGCGCCGATGACCAGGACCCGGTCGGCGTGCCCGGCGCTGATCTGGGCGGAGGCGACGGCGAGCGCGTAGACGAACCCGGTGCAGACCGCGGAGATGTCGAAGGCGGCGACGGGGCCGAGGTGGAGCCGGGCGGCGACGTCGGGGGCGGTCGCCGGACAGGGCTGGTCGGGGGTGGTGGTCGCCAGTACGACCATGTCCACCACGCCCGGCTCCGGTGCCAGTCCCGCGGACTTCAGCGCGCGGTGACCGGCCTCGACGGCCAGGTCACCGGTGGAGATGCCGGTGTCGGCCCAGCGGCGGCTGCGGATCCCCGTCCGGGTGGTGATCCACTCGTCGGAGGTGTCGAAGCGCTCGGACAGCTCTTCGTTGGTGACCCGGCGCGGCGGCAGATAGCCGCCGAGGCCGGCCAGGACAGCGGTGCGTGCCATGGCGGTGTCTCCTTCAGGAGGCGGGGGCGGCGAGGGCGGGCAGTCGGTGGGCCACGTGGCAGGTCAGCGCCATGCCCGCATATCCGGCCGTGATCTTGGCGGCGCGCCAGACGCCGTCGTCGGTGGGGAGTTCGGTCGGCTTCGCCAGCTCGACCCGCAGACGGCCGTCGTCGGCCGCGTGCGCGGGCACCGGGGAGATGGTGGTGCGGCGCATCCACAGCGTGTTGGAGGTGGCGCGGTCGACGCCGTCGAGCCGGTAGAGCAGGATCTGTCCGAGCTGGAGGCAGGCGGTGAACAGGTCGATCATGGTGGGCGGTTGGGCGGCCGGCCGGGTGCCCTCGATGTCGGTGGTGATGTCGAGGCGGGCGCTGGCGGTGTGGGCCACGCCGTCGGCGCGGATGTCGCGCAGCAGTTGGTGGCGTCCGTGGTGCGAGGCGCCGAACGGGGCGTCGTTCCAGGGGCCGGGCAGGAACTCCGGGACGCCGTAGGTGCCGTCGGATCCGGCCTGGACGGCCGAGTCGGTGTGTTCGGCCTCCACGCGGACGGTCAGCGAGCCGATGCGGCAGTCGGTGACGGTGAGCTGGTGTCCGGGGCGGTCGGCGGGGCCGGTGGCGATGTGCTGGGCGTGGGCGGGGAAGCGGTCAAGGCCGTCCTCGTCGGGCGCGGAGCCGGCCTTGATGCTCAACGACCGTACGACGAAGGAGTCCTGGCGGCCGAGGCCTCGGGTGTGGGCCAGGTAGAGGCCGGTGAGCTGGGCGGCGAAGGCCATCGCGTCGATGGTCGACAGGTGGGGGCGCTGGTGGGATTCGCCCTTGCGGGACCAGGTGCCCGGGATGCGGACGCCCGCGGTGGCGTCGATGCGTCCGGGGATCCCCAGCGCCGTCGGTCTGACGGTGATGTCGGTCAGGACGTGGGTGACCCGTTTGAAGCCCTCACCGAAGAAGCGGTTCTTGCGATCGCCGAGGAATTCGTCGGCCGAGGCGAGGCTCAGGACGTGGGGAAGGACGGCGGTGGCGGTCATGCGCGTGTTCCTCCGAGACGATCCGGTGTGTACGGGTGGTGGTGCGTGGGGGTGGGGTGACGCGGGAGGGGTGGGGGCGGCGGCGCCCGAGGCGGGGGATGACGGGGCGCCGCCGCGTCAGGGGGCGGGTCTCAGACGCGTTCGAGGTCGCGCTCGGGCGTCTGGACCGCGGGGGTGGCCGGGTCGACCGGGGCGGCGGGCTTCTTCAGGTTCAGCACGGCCAGGACGGTCACGGCGATGCCCGCCGCGATGCCCCAGGTGGCGAGGCGGATCCCGTCGGTCAGGTCGGCGGGGTCGGGGGCGTGCTCGCCGGTCTTGCCGGAGGTGAGGGCGATGAGCACGGCGAGGCCGACGGCGCCGCCGATCTGCTGACCGGTGGTGGCGATGCCCGAGCCGATGCCCTGGTCCTCGGCCGGCACACCCGTGGAGGTCGCGGCGAACATCGTGGTGAAGACCATGCCCTGGCCCAGCGAGAGCAGGACGAGCGAGGGGGCGAGCACGGCGTACGAGGCGTGCTGGGAGAGGGACAGGGCGAGTGCGACGGTGCCGACGACACCCATGGCGAGGGCGACGAGCAGCGTCGTGCGGACGCCGAGCCGGGTCGCGGCCTTGCCGCCGATGACGGTGCCGATCAGGACGCAGCCGGACGGCACGACGAAGGCGAAGCCGGTGGCCCAGGCGCTGTAGCCCTGTACGACCTGCCAGAACTGGGTGAGGAAGTAGGCCAGGGCGCCGAAGGTGGCCATGAACAGGAAGGTGATGACGCTGCCGGTGGACAGGTTGCGGTTGGCGAAAAGGCGTAGCGGGACCAGCGGGGAGCGGGTCTTGGACTCCACGGCGAGGAAGGTCGCGAACAGCGCGGCGGAGACCAGCAGGGACGTGACGATCAGCGGGGAACCCCAGCCGGAGGCCGGCCCCTGGACCAGGGCGAACACCAGCAGGGTGGCGGCCACGGTGGCGCTGAGGGCGCCCGGCAGGTCGAAGGAGCCGTTGCGCGAGGAGGACGTCTTGGGCAGCAGGAACAGGGCGGCGACGGTCGCGGCACCGGCCAGCAGGACGTTGACGTAGAACACCGAGGACCAGCCGAAGGTCTCGGTCAGCAGGCCGCCGAGGATCGAGCCGAGCACCATGCCGGAGCCACCGGCGCCGCCCCAGATCGCCAACGCCCGGTTGCGCTCGGCGCCTTCGGCGAACAGGGTCGTGACCAGGGAGAGCGTGGCCGGGGCGAGGAAGGCGCCGCCGAGGCCCTGCACGGCGCGGGCCGCGATGAGCAGCCAGGGCTCGGTGGCGAGACCGCCGGCCAGCGAGGACGCGGCGTACAGGAACAGGCCGAGGACGAACATGTTCTTGCGGCCGAAGAGGTCGGTGGCCCGCCCGCCGAGCAGGAGGAAGCCGCCGAACGCCACGGCGTACGCCGACACGATCCACTGGAGGTTCTGGGCCGAGAAGCCCAGGTCGCTGCCGATCTCCGGCAGGGACACGAAGACGATGTTGTAGTCGATCGCGATGATCATCTGGGCGAAGGCCAACAGGGCCAGTACGGCTCCCAGTCGGCGCGGCTTGGTGGGCACGCTGAGGGTGGACACGCCGGTGTTCCTTACTGCGGTGGGGTGGGCGGGCTCGGAGGTGTGCGGGGGTCAGTAGCGCAGGGCGTAACCGATCCGTCGGCCCAGGGACTTCTGCCGCTGGGCCTCGTGGAACCGGGCGTCGGCCTTCAGGTCCTCGATGTCGGCGGTCACGCGCCGCTTGGCCTCCTCGATCGCCTCGTCGATGGGAACCACCACGGGCAGGTCGAAGAGTTCGACGATCTTCTCGATGCGCTCGGGGACCGGTCCGCCGACGACGTGGTACGGGATTCCCATGTCGGCGAGGGCCTTGATGAGCAGGTCGTCGGAGAGGCGGCGGAACTTCTCCGAGACGGGACGGTGGCCGTCGGGCTCCATGTCGAACTCGACGGGCAGGTGCACATAGGCGTCGTAGGTGCGCTTGGCGCGGTCACGGGTGATGTCGCCGAGGGTGTCGGTGTAGCGCTGGTAGAAGTGCTTGACCGGCAGCCCCATGACCTGCTTGATGGCCTTGAACCACCAGGTGGCGCCGGGGTTGATGCCCACCTGCATACGGGCTTCGAAGTAGACCCACTCGTGGAAGACACCGCCGTCGGAGATGAAGGCGCCGGTACCGGACTCGTTGGCGACGCGTTCCTCGAAGCGCCGCAGCCCGAGCTTGACCAGCTCCATGGCGTTGAGCTCCATCACCGTCTTGCCGGGGACCAGGTCGACGAGGAGCTCGCGCGAGGTCTTGGCGTGGGTGCGGGGAATGCCGGTGGCGATCGACAGGGCCTCGGTGGTCGTGGACTTTCCGGTCGAATACGTTCCGGATATCGCCAGCTTGAGATTCGGGTTGTCGCTGAACTTCGGAGTTTCCAGCATGGTCGGTCTCGCCTCGTCTAGGGGGAAGTTCGGGGGCAGTCAGCTGTGCGCGGCGCGGATGGCTTCTTCGGTGTCCATCACGGGCGTGAGACCGGTGAGGGCGACGACCTTCTCAAGCCGCTCGGCCAGTGGGCCCGTCACCGTGTGCACGGGAATTCCGCTTTCGTGCAGGGCGGGCAGCATGAGTTCGTCGGACAGACTCCGGAACGCCTCGTTGACGGGCGGGTTGTCCTCGGCCAGGCCGAACTCGATCGGCAGGTGCACGAAGTGCTGGTAGGTCCGCTTGGCGTGGCGTGCGGCCAGGCGCCCGATGTGGTCGGCCACGTCCTCGTAGGCGCGGGTCACCTCGTTGCGGTAGCGCCGGCGCAGGTCCTGGGCGGTGCCGGGGTAGGAGCCGACGACCAGGCGGAGCTTGGCGTAGACCCACTCGTGCAGGACCGAGCCGTCGGAGATGAATCCGGTGGCGCAGGCCTGTTCGCCGAGCAGCCGCTCCGCGTAGCGGTTGACGGTCAGCTGGAGGACTTCGCCGTCGGTCCAGTTGTGGACGGAGTGGCCTTCGCCGCCGATCGGTTCACGCATGGGAGTGCCCTGCGTGCGGGGAATTCCGGTCAGGTGGGAAAGCGCGAGGGACAGGGCCGTCTTGCCCGATCCGTAAGCGCCGGTGATTGCGATCTTTGAACTCACGAGATGATCGTTGCAGTCGCACGCACCTGTTCCCAGACTGCGGTGACCACATGACCAGCCACCATATGACCGTCACCAACAGCCAGTTCGGGGCGGCCGCCGGGAAAACACCGGTACCCGCATCAGGAACTCCTGATGCGGGGAAAATGAACAACCGGCGGACGAGCTGAATGCGCGAACTCGTCACATGACCAAGGTGAGTCGAATACGCCAAATAAAGGGGGCGTCCCGTCAGGTGAGGGGTTCCCAGTTATAGGTGGAGCCGTCCGCCGTCAGCTGTCCGAAGGGGACGTCGGCGAAGTGGTTGGCGAAGGCGAGGGTGCCGGGCCGGGCCAGTTCCGTGAGCACCGCTCGGCGCGTGTCGACACCGGCCTCGGGTCGGGCGTCCATGGTGACCCGCCAGTGGGGGTTGGCCAGTTGGGCCGGGGTGTGGAAGACGTCTCCGAAGGCGATCAGCCGCTGGGGGCCTGCGGAGATCACGTAGCAGGTGTGGCCGGGGGTGTGCCCCGGCGTCAGCCAGGCGGTGACCCCGGGGAAGATCTCCTCGCCGTCGCCGATGCGCCGGATGCCGGTGGTGGGCCGCGTGGGCCAGGACGCCCACTCGGGTGCCGAGGCGATGAGCGTCGCCGAGGCGAGCAGGGCCGGCCGCGGCCGGTCCCGGCTCAGGGCCCAGCCGAAGTGGTCGTCGTGCAGATGGGTGAAGGCGACCGCCTCGATGTCGGCCGGGGTGCGTCCGGCCGCCTCGATGGAAGCGGCGAGACCGCCGCCCGCCAGCCGTCCCAGGCTCGGGTGGGTGTGGGCGGCGGGGATGTCGTACGGGCCGAAACCGGCGTCGATGAGTAGACAGCGGCCGCGGTACTCGACGAGCAGGGCGCCGATGGAAGCGCTGAGGAACCCGGCGCCGTCCAGCAACTCCCCCGCCGGCGCCGACCAGTGGGCGGACCCGGCCTCGGGGAACCAGGCACGGGGGTCGAGCTGTACGGCTCCGTCGGGCAGATAGGTGAGCCGGTACTCGCCCAGGCGCAGGGTGTGGGCGGTGGTGGCCGCGCTGTTCCAGCGGGTCGCGGGGATCGTCTTCATCAGGCCGCCACCTCCAGGGCGGACGCGTCGCGGGCCGTCAGGGGGAGCCGGAGGTTCTTGAGTGCCTCCGCGGTCCCCGATCCCGCGATCGGGTGGAAGACCGTCAGGCGCAGGGCGATGCGGTCGGTGAAGTCGAGGGTGGTGCGCTTGAAGTGCAGTTCACCGGTGTGCGGGTGGTGCAGCAGGGCCGGTCCGCAGGCGTCCTCGGCCACCTCGCGCAGCTCCCACAGACGGGCGAACTCCGGGCTTTCGTGGGTGAGTTGGCGCAGCAGCGTCTTCATGCGGGGCTCTTCGAGATGGTTGACCGCCTGGCCCCGGAAGCGGGCGACGGCCTCCTGCGCGTCGGTGTCCCACCGGGGGTGGCGTGCGGGGGTGTCCGTGCTGGTGAAGAGCTCCCACAGCAGGTTGTCCGAGTCCTGAATGCCCAGCAGCGCCTCGGCGGCGACGTTGGCCACCACGATGTTCCACTGGCGGTCGGCGATGTACGCCGGGTAGCTCCCCCAGTTGTCGACGAAGGGCCGGAACGACTCCGGGTCGGTGATCTGCTCCCGGGCGGTGTACGAGGCGTCGACCCCGGCGAGCTGGCGCAGATAGACGCGCTGGCTCTCCGGCAGGCGCAGGGTGCGCGCGATGGCGTCGAGCACTTCGCCGGAGACGTTCTCCGCGCGGCCCTGCTCGATCCAGGTGTACCAGGACACGCTGACCCCGGCGAGCAGGGCGACCTCCTCCCGGCGCAGGCCCGGCGTGCGGCGGGTACCGGCATCGGGGAGACCGACCTGGCCCGGTGTCACTTCCGCGCGCCTGGCAGCGAGGAACCGGCCGATTTCGATGTGCTGGGGCGACAGTGGCTCAGGGCCCGAGGGACGCTGCTTCATGCCGAGGACGGTAGGGAGACACCGGCGCACGCATCAACGCCCACACCCGCCCCCCGGCGGCTCAAGCCGGCCTCGACCGCCGGTCGACTCCCCCGTACGACTGCCCTGACCTGCGGTGATGCGGATCCCCTTCGGCGACATCCAAGAGTTGCCGCGATCCCTGAGCGTGGTGATTGTGGCAAGTCCGCCGCGTGGCAGCGCTGTTCGCCCGCACACGCCCACCGGCCGGCGAGGGGCGCCGTGGGTGGTGGCAGCACACATATGTCCGGTGCGCACTGGTTGGTCCGGGCGCCCTGTTCGACAGTGAAGTCACCAAGGAAGCCACCGAGTTGAGAGGACTTCGCGGTGACCCCAATCGTCGCTGAAAAGGCGCCCAGCGCGTTCGTGGACTTGCAGGACACCCTGGACCGGCTGAAAGCGGACGGCCTGTACCGCGAGTTCATCCCCTGCTCCTACCTCGCCGAGGACCGCGGGCACGCCCTGCACCAGGGGCGCCGGATCCAGGTCTGGTGCACCAACGACTACCTGGGCATGAGCCAGCACCCCGACGTCATGCAGGCGCAGATCGCCTCCACGCTGCGCCACGGCACCGGCAACGGCGGCTCCCGCAACATCGCCGGCACCAGCGAGGCCCATGTGGAGCTGGAGCGGCGGCTGGCCGACTGGCACGGCATGGCGCGGGCCCTGGTGTTCACCAGCGGTTACGTCGCCAATGTGGAGACGCTGTCCACGCTGCTGAAGGCGGTGCCGCAGACGGTCGTCTTCTCCGACGCGCTCAACCACCGCTCCCTCATCGAGGGCGTCCGGGCGTCGGGCAACACCAAGCACATCTTCGCCCACAACGACCTCGCCGACCTGGAGCAGGCCCTCGCCTCGTACCCGTCGGACCGGCCGAAGCTGATCGTGTTCGAGTCGGTGTACTCAATGGACGGCGACATCGCGCCCATCGCGGAGATCTGCGACCTCGCCGAGCGGTACAACGCGCTGACCTACCTCGACGAGACGCACGCCATCGGAGTCAACGGCGCCACCGGGGCCGGGATCTGCGAGGAGATCGGCGAGAGCCGGGTCACCTTCGTGCAGGGCGTGTTCGGCAAGGCCGTGGGCACCACCGGCGGCTATGTCGCGGGCCCCGACACGGCCCTCGACTATGTGCGCTCGCACGCCCCCGGGTTCATCTTCACCACCACGATCCCCCGCTCCAGCCTGGACGCCACCCTCATGAGCCTGAGCGTGCTCCAGGGCCCGGAAGGGGTGCGGCTGCGCCAGGAGTTGCGCGCCAACGCCGACCTGATGCGCCGACGGCTGCGCGAGAGCGGCATCGACTTCGTCTCCGCCCCCACCCACCTCGTCCCCGTCCTGGTGCCGGGCGGCGAGCGGGTCAAACGGATCTCGCAGCGGCTCCTGCACGAGTTCGGCATCTACGTCCAGCCCATCAACTTCCCCTCGGTGGCACGGGGCGGTGAGCGCTTCCGCGTCACCGTCGCCCCCTTCCGCACCCCCGAACAGATCGACCGGTTCGTCCAGGCGCTCGCGCTGTGCCTGGCCGACGACTGACCCCCTGAAGGAGACATCCCATGCAGACCGCCCACCTGACCCCGTTCATCGGCACCGAGCTGACCGGCGCCACCTATGAGGACCTGCTGCGCCCGGAGGTGTGGGAGGAGATCGTCCGGCAGCTGCACGAGCGTGAGCTGTTCGTCGTACGCGGCCTGGACATCACCCCCGAGCAGCAGATCGAGCTCGCCAGCCGCCTCGGCAGGCCCAAGCCGTTCCTCATGGCCAAGTACCGCCACCCCGAGCACGAGGAGATCATGATCTCCTCGAACGCGACCAACAAGGGCAAGCCGGTCGGCGTCGCCCGCGTCGGCAACTTCTGGCACCAGGACTCCTCGTACCAGAAGGACGCGGCTCCGTACACGATGCTCCACGGCGTGCAGGTGCCGGGCACCAGCGGCCACACCCTCTACGCCAACGCCTGCGACGTGTACGACCGCCTGCCCGAGGAGTGGAAGGCCAAGGTCGAGGGCCGTACCGCGGTCCACACCGTCACCAAGCGCCAGCGCATCGCCCCCGAGCACGCGGGGCTCTCCATCGCCGAGTTCAAGGCGCTGGTGGAGTTCGAGCACCCGATGGTCGAGCACCCGCTGGTCAAGACGGACCCCGGCACGGGACGGCGCTACATCTACGGCGCCCCGGAGTACCTGGACCGCGTGATCGGTTTCGACGCCAACGAGAACGAGGCGTTCTTCGCGGTGCTCGACCAGCTCATCCAGGACCCCGCGCACGTCTACACCCACCGGTGGACCCCCCGCGACCTGGTGATCTGGAAGACCGAGACGACGTATCACGCGGCGACCGCGATCGAGCCGGGCGTCGACCGCACGGTGCACCGCGTCAGCATCGAGGCGAGTGGCTCGTGGGAGGCATAGTCGACTTCGACGTGTGCTTTCCCTCCGCGACGGCCGACATCCACGACATGCATGTCGCCTCGGGTGTCGCCGTCGCGGACCTGGCGGCCATCACGCACACGGAAAGCTTTCCCGTCCTCGCCCCCGACGAGCAGTCCTGGCAGCTCGCCCACCGGGCCGCCGTCCGGCTCCTGGACCGGGTGGAGGTGGAACGCGGCGCGATCCGTCAGGTGATCTACGCGGGATCCGGCGAATGGGACGCCCCGTTCTGGTCGCCGGCCGCCAAGGTCGCCCATGAACTGGGCATCGAGAACGCGCACTGTTTCGAGATAACGAACTTCTGCAATGCCGGCCTCACCGCCATGTGGCTGGCGACGGAGAGCCGAAACCTGAAGCCGGGCGAATACACCTTGGTCCTCATGGGAGACCGGCTGAGCCAGATGTTGGATTACAGTGACCCGGATTCCAAGGCCCTGTTCAATTTTGGCGATGCGGGCGCGGCGGTTCTGCTGGCGCACCACGATCTCTCTTTCCGGCTCCTCCACTCCGAGATGCGCACCGATCCGAGCTGGGTGGACTACTACAAGGGCGAGACACGCGAGGGCCGGGTCGTCATCCGGCGCGGCCCCCACCGGCGGGGCCTGGCCGACGCCTACGTAGAGAACTTCACGAGGCTCGTCGGCGAAACCCTGCGCACCCTGGAACGCGACGTATCCGACGTCTCGTATTTCCTCATCAACCAGGGCGACAAAAGCATGCACGAGCGGATGCTGGACAACCTGGGAATTCCGGCGGACCGCAGCGTCTTCAATTACGACCGGCTCGGCCACATGGGCGGAGCCGACACCCTCATCGCCTTGCAGGACCTCGTCGAACAGCGCCGGCTGCGACGTGGCGATCTGATCCTGCTCGCCACCAGCTCCATGGGATTCACCTGGGGCATCACCGCCTTGGAGTACTCAGGATGAAGATCCTCATCATCCACCAGGTTCCTTATCGGAAGATCGCCTATCACCGCGGCGTCGACCACGACCGGCACGAGGTGACCTACATCGGCCGGGCCCGGGACATCCGGGAGGTGCCCGACGAACTGCGGTGCGTACGCCTGGTCCTGGACGACGGCGAGGACCTGGTGGCCGGGATCACCGCCCGCACCTCACCCGCCGACGGCTACGACAAGGTGCTGTCGCTCTCCGAGTTCGGCATCCTGGAGGCCGCGCGGGTCCGGGCGCACCTGGGCCTGCCCGGCCCCGCGCGGGACGTCCTGGAGCGGGTCCGCGACAAGGTGGCGATGAAGCGGGCACTGGCCGGCTCCGGCATCCGCCACCCGCGCTTCGTGGCCGCTCCGCCCGCCGACGGGGTCCTGCCGTGGAGCGGACGTACGGTTCTGAAGCCGCGTCAGGGAGCGTCCAGCGAGGGCGTGTTGGTGCTCGACAGCGCCCAGGAGGCGGTGTCCGTCCACGGCGCGCTGCCGCGGCCCGAGGAGTACCAACTGGAGGAGCACATCGATGGTGCGATCCTGCACGCGGACGGACTGCTGAAGGACGGCCGGCTGTTTGAGCTGTCGGTGAGCCGTTACGTCAACAAGCCGGTGCAGTACGCCGACGGCACGCCGCTCGGCTCGCACCAGATCCCCGTGACCGAGGAACACCGCCGTTTCGTCGACGGGGTCGTCGAGGCCCTGGGCATCGACGAGGGCTGCATCCACCTGGAGTTGTTCCACACCGCGGACGATTCGTTCGTCTTCCTGGAGATCGCCAACCGGGTGGGCGGCGCCGGCGTCGTCACCGCCCATGAGCGCCACACGGGCATCCATCTCCCCTCCCACGAGATCGCCGTGCGGCTCGGTACCGACCGCCCCAAGTCCCAGGCGCCCAGCGGCCGTTACCACGGCTGGCTGGCCTTCCCCGGCCACCATCTCCCGCAGGATCACGGCCACCGCATCGAGGTGCCCCGCGCCCTGCGCGAACACCCCTGTGTGGAGCGCGTCCACGTCCTGGCCCCGGGGGACCCGCTCCCGGACCACATCACCTACCAGGAGTGGGAGGTGCCCGTCTTCATCGAGGCCTCCCACCCCGATCCCGAGGTGCTCGGCGCGTTCCTGCGCGCGTGCGCCGAGGCCGTCACCGTCCACTCCGCCGCCGTCCCGACCGGGAGCCCGTCATGAGGTTCTACCCCACCGACCTGCTGCTTGCCGTGGAGCACGCGGAAGCCTCGCTGCGCACCGACCCGGCCTCGGCGCTCGGCCACCTCCTTGAGGAGTCCGGCTGGAGCGAGCTCTCCGTCCTCTTCGACAGCACCGCGCTCGCGGCCGCCCTCGACGAGGCGCTCGGCGGGTTGAGCCAGTTCCCCTGGCGGCCGATGACCGACACCGACGACGTGTGGCGTCACGACCCGGCCGGTCTGGTCGCCCTCGACGACGACGCGGCCGGCCCCACCCTGCGTGGGCTCCTGCTGGCCTGGGCGCTCGGCAACGACGTGGTTCTGCGCACCGCGCGGCCCGAGCCGTGGGAGGCGCTGATCGCGCTGCTGCGGGAGGCGGGCGTGCCGCTGCCGGGCGCCCGCACCGCGCCGCTCGACACTCCCGTGGACGGCGCGCGGCACATCCGGGTGCCCGACCTCGTGGTGGAGGGCGACGGCCCGGCCGCCGACGGCGAACTGTTCGTCCGGGCGCCCCGGCCGGGCAGCGCGGCCATCCGCATCCAGGGCGCACCGGGCCTGGACGGGCTGCCGAGCCCGGTCGCCGCACTGGACTGCCGCTCCCCCTGGTTCCAGGAGCTCTTCACCGCCACCTATCTGGCCGGCACCACCTTGGCCCGGGCCCGCGACGACGACCCCCAGCGGGCCGCCCGCCTCGACGCGCGGCTGCGCTATCTGGTGGGCCGGGCCCGCCGCACCCCGCACTACCGCGACCTGCCCCAGGTGAACGGCACCGCCGACCTGGTCCGGCTGCCGATCCTGGACAAGCACACACTGGAGAAGGTCTCGCTGCCGCGCGACCGCGGCCTGTCCAGCGGCGCCCTGCCCTCCGGCGAGGTCCTGCGCAGCGGCGCCTCCAGCGGTGAACCGCGCTACATCGTGTACTCCCGTACGGACTGGGAGAACATGGTGCGCGAGGCGATCCCGCTGATGCGCTCGCTGGGCGTGCGCAACGGCGACCGGGTCGTCAACACCCTGATGGGCGGCGGCCTTTACGGGGGCTTGATCACCACCAGCAGCGAGCTGACCCGGATGCCCGTGGAGGCCTACTCGGCCGGGCAACAGATCACCGCCGACCTGCTGCTGATGCTGGTGCGCGACTTCTCCGCGAACGTCCTGCTCGGCATGCCCGCGCTGATCCTCCCGCTGCTGCGGGAGGCCAAGCAGCTCGACCCGGCGCTGCGCATCGAGAAGGTCGTCTACGGCGGCACCCCGATGACGGAGTCCGACAAGCAGTGGCTGCGCACCGAGCTCGGCACCGAGGTGATCTCCAGCATCCTGGCCGCCAACGACGGCGCCCAACTCGGCCACCAGTGTGCCCACATGGGGCGCACCCTCCACCACATCAACGACGACTACAACCTGATCGAGGTCGTCGACGACGACGGCCGGCCGGTGCCGGACGGGCAGAGCGGCCATCTGCTGATCACCAGCATGCAGAAGTTCGAGGGGCCGCTGATCCGCTACCGCATCGGCGACGTGGGACGCGTCAGCCAACGCGACTGCGCCTGCGGGGTGTCGGGGCGGGTCCTGGAGTACCTCGGCCGCAGCGACGGGCAGATCAAGGTCAAGGCCTGGACGGTTCACTACGGTGAACTGCTCGACGCACTGGAGAAGTTCCAGATCTCCCAGCTCCAGGCGGAGATCCAGACCTGTGACGGCACGGAGACCCTGATCGTGCGCACCGAGGCCCCGCACGAGCTGGACCCCGACGCCCTGCACGCGTTCCTCACGGGGGCGCTGCCCGTCCTCAGCCACCTCCAGGTCTTCGACGACGGCCTGAAGGTCTTCGAACTCCGCGTCGAGTGCCACCCCGAAGGCGCGCTGGACCGCAACCCGGTCAGCGGAAAGATCAAGACGGTGATCGACCGCCGCCTCGACTGACCTTCCCCCCGGCCTCGCCCACCCGCCGTACCGCGCCCGACCGGCGCCGCTTGGAGCCCCCCATGTCCCTTGCCCCTCGCAACACCCTCGTCCACCAGGTGCGCCGCCCTAACGGCCGGCCCACCCCCCAGGACTTCGCCTTCGTGACGGAGGCCGTCCCCACGCCCGGCCCCGGCACCGCCCTCGTCGAGAATCTGCTGCTCTCCGTCGACCCGTACATGCGCGAGTGCATGGACGGCGACTGGGAGCTCGGCGTCCCGCTGGAGGGCCGTTCGATCGGCCGGGTCACCGCCTCGGCCACCCCCGAGTACCGCGAAGGCGATCTGGTCCTGCACCGGCACGGCTGGCGCACCCATGCGCTGATCGCGCCGGGTGAGGCCCGGGTGCTGCCGCAGGTCGACGGCGTGGACCTGTCGGCCTTCCTGGGCATCCTCGGCGGCACCGGCCTCAGCGCGTATGTGGCGCTGACCCGGGTGGCCCGGCTCCGGGCCGGGGAGAGCGTGTTCGTCTCGGCGGCGGCAGGCGGAGTGGGCAGCGCGACCGGTCAGATCGCCCGCCTCCTCGGCGCGGCGCGGGTCGTCGGCAGCGCCGGTTCGGCCGCCAAGGTGGCTTATCTGACCGAGGAGTTGGGCTTCGACGCGGCCTTCGACTACCACGACGGGCCCCTCGCGGAGTCGCTCGCCCGGGCCGCACCCGACGGCTTCGACGTCTACGTGGACAACGTGGGCGGCGACCACCTGGAGGCCGCGATCGGCGGGCTGCGCGAGTACGGCCGGATCGCCTGGTGCGGGGCCATCTCACAGTACAACGCGACCGAGCCGCCCGCCGCCCCGCGCAATCTGTTCGACCTGGTCGAGAAGAGCATCCGGCTCGAAGGCTTCCTGGTCCGCAACCACCGTGCCGTACAAGGAGAGTTGGAGGAGTTCCTCATCCCCCACCTGATCAACGGGACCGTCGTCGATCCCCAGACGGTCACCGACGGGTTCGACGGGATCGTGGACGCCTTCCTCGGCATGCTGGACGGCCGCAACCTCGGCAAGGCCACCGTACGGCTGGGGCTCGCATGATCTGGCGGGACGGCATCGCGCGCACCATGCTCGGCTCGATGCTCATCTCCAGCATCGGCATGGGCCTGTACACCCTGGCCCTGGGGCAGACCCTGTTCCATCTGACCGGTGACGCCCAGGCGTTCGCCGTCATCTTCGCCCTCCAGGGCCTGGGCGCGGTGCTCGTCCTGCCGTTCTCCGGCCCCCTGGTGGACGCCCTGGACTCCCAACGGGTCTACCTGGCGTGCAGCGTGCTGCGCTCGGCGACGGTCGCGCTGATCTTCACCGTGTCGACCCTGCGGATCGGCAACCCGGTGGCGGTGATCGGCACGGCCGCGGTCTTCCTCGCCGTCTTCGACAACGTCCAGCGCACCGCGTTCTTCAAGTTCACCGCCCACCGCATCGACAGCACCCGCGCGGTGGCCTTCAACAGCATGATCGGCATCGCGATCCAGACCGGGCGGCTCGCGGGCATGGCCGCCCTCGGCCTGGTCCTGCTGGTGGGCACCCCCACCCAGGCCCTTCTGGTCGACGTGGCGATGTCCCTCGTCGCGGCGGGGGTCGTCTCGACCCTGCCCCGCGACACGACCGCCTCCGTGGGCGGCGCGCAACTGCCTTCACTGCGCGGGGCGTTGGGCGGGATGGTGGCGGACTGGCGCCAACTGTTCCGCCGGCACCGCTCGGAGCTGGTCGTCTTCGGCATGATCGCGATGTGCGCGGGCGACTTCGTGTTCTCCTACAGCCTGAGCACCCTGGTGGTCCCCCTCGTGGACGCCCACTACGGCGCGGCGTCCTGGGTGGTGTCCGCCCTGGAGGCCACGTTCGGCGCCGGAATGATCACGGCGACGTTCTTCACCCGCTTCACCGTGCGGCAGGCCCTGTTGCCGGGGTGGGTCGCGCTCCAGGGCCTCCTGGCGGCCGCGCTCGCCTTCTCCGGTTCGCCGTGGCTGCACTTCCCCGCGTACTTCCTGGCGGGCTACGCCAACCTCAACACCATCACCTGGCTGTTGACCTCCCTCCAGCAGCACGCCGCGGCCGGTGACAAGGCGAAGATGGCCTCCCTGCGGCTGCTGGCGATCGGCATCGGCACGGCCGCGCTGATGCCCCTGCTGGGCGCCGCCTCGCGCGTCTCCCTGACCGCGGCCTACCTCACCGCGGCGGCCACCTCGGTGCCGTTCCTCGTCTGCGCCGTGTGGGCGGCCCTCCGCTTCCGCCCGGGCACCAAGACACCCGCCCCGGCGCCCGCACCCGCCCTGTCCCGCACCTGAACTCCCATGACCCGCACGGCAGTTGGGCACCCGACCTGAACTCCCGTCGCCCTCACGCCGAAGGAGCCGTGATGTCCCCGCAGACTCCCGCCCCGCAGACCGACCCGCCCCGCTGGGCCGGCGCGTTCGCCGACCGCACCCGGCGGATGGTGCCCTCCGAGACCCGCGCCCTGTTCTCGATGGCCTCCCGCCCCGACGTGGTCTCGCTGGCCGGTGGCATGCCCAGCCCCGAGGCCCTGCCCGTCAAGGTCATGGGTACGGTCCTCGGCGAGGTCCTGGAACGGTACGGAGCCGACGCCCTCCAGTACGGCTCGGCGCAGGGAGAGGCGGGTCTGCGCGAGCGGATCTGCCAGGTGATGGCCGCCGAGGGCATCGCCGCGACCCCGGACGAGGTGATGGTCACCGTCGGCTCCCAGCAGGCCCTCGACCTGGTCACCCGCATCTTCGTCGACCCGGGCGACACCGTGGTGGCCGAGGCGCCCACCTATGTCACCGCCCTCAGCACCTTCGCCGCCCACCAGGCGCGCGTCGTCCAGGTGCCCGTGGACCACGACGGCGTGGTCCCCCAGGCCCTGGAGGAGACGTTCGCCCTGCTCGCCGCCGAGGGCAGGCCCGCGAAGTTCTTCTACACCGTGCCCACCTTCCACAACCCCACCGGCGTCGTGCTCTCCGCCGCCCGGCGGCCCGAGGTCCTGGAGATATGCCGGCGCGCCGGGGTGCTCGTCCTGGAGGACAACCCGTACGGGCTGCTGCACTTCGGGGACCGGCCCGAGCGTGCGCTGCGCGCCGACGACCCCGACGGCGTGGTCTACCTCGGGTCGTTCTCCAAGACCCTCGCCCCCGGTCTGCGCGTGGGCTGGGTGCTGGCCCCCCGGGGGATCATGGACAAGCTCGTCCTGGCCGCCGAGAGCGCCATGCTCTCCCACTCCCTCCTGGCCCAGCGCGCCGTCGACCACTACCTGTCCACCCAGTCCTGGCAGAGCCACCTCACGGCGGCCCGGGACACCTACCGCGAGCGCCGTGACGCGATGCTGCACGAGCTCACCGCCCTGATGCCGCACGGCGTGCACTGGACCGTGCCGCAGGGCGGGTTCTTCGTCTGGATGACCCTGCCGTCCGGGATGGACAGCAAGGCCCTGCTGCCCCGCGCCGTCGCCGGCGGCGTCGCCTACGTCCCGGGCACCGGCTTCTCCACCGCGGGCGGCGAGCGGCACCTACGGCTCTCCTTCTCGCATCCCACCCCGCGACGCATCCGCGAGGGCGTACGCAACCTGGCGGCCCTGTTGCATGCGGAGACGGAACAAGTTCCCCTGAGAGCACGGCAGTTGACGCCCTGCTGAGCCATCACGTCTCAGTACGCCCCGCTGAGCCATCACCTTTCAGTACGCCCCACCTCCAACGCCCCCCGACGGCGCCACCCACCCGGACCTACCCGCACCCATCCGCACCCCGAGGAGCTTCGAACCCATGCATCTGGTCGAGGACGCGCACGAACTCCAGGACGATCTGGTCCGGTTGCGCCGCACCCTGCACGCCGCCCCCGAGACCGGCCTCCACCTTCCCCGTACGCAGGAGACCGTGCTGCGGGCCATCGACGGACTCGGCCTGGAGGTCACCACGGGCCGCGGTCTGAGTTCGGTCACCGCGGTCCTGCGCGGGGCCCGCCCGGGCCCCACCGTGCTGCTCCGGGGCGACATGGACGCGTTGCCCCTCGCCGAGAGGACCGGCCTGGACTACGCGGCGCGGGGCGACGCCATGCACGCGTGCGGGCACGATCTGCACACCGCCATGCTGGCGGGCGCGGCTCGGCTCCTGGCCCAGCACCGCGACCGCCTTGAGGGCGACGTCGTGTTCATGTTCCAGCCCGGCGAGGAGGGGCACGACGGCGCCCGACTCATGCTGGAGGAAGGGGTGTTGGAGGCCTCCGGCACCCGCCCCCGGGCCGCCTACGCGCTGCACGTCACCAGCGCCGGCCACCCCCTCGGGCAGTTCGCGAGCCGCGAGGGGCCCACCATGTCCGCGGTCGCCGTCCTCACCGTCACGGTCCACGGCTCCGGCGGGCACGGCTCCGCGCCGCACCGGGCGAAGGATCCCGTCCAGGCCGCCTGCGACATGGTCACCGCGCTCCAGACGTGGATCACGCGCAGCTTCGACGTCTTCGACCCGGTCGTCCTGTCCGTCGGCACCTTCCACGCCGGGACCCAGCACAACATCATCCCCGAGACCGCCACCTTCGAAGCGAGCATCCGTTCCTTCTCGCCGCAGACGCTGGCGCGGCTCAAGGACGGCACGGTACGGGTCTGCGAGGGCATCGCCGCGGCCCATGGCGTCAGCGTCGACGCCCACTTCGACGAGCTCTACCCCGCCACCGTCAACGACCCCGGCGCGGCGGCCACGGTCGCCGCCACGGTGGCCGAGCTGTACGGCGAGGAGCGCTTCAGCCGGCTTCCCCATCCGCTGCCCGGCTCCGAGGACTTCTCGCGGGTGATCGCCGAGGTGCCCGGCGCGATGGTCTTCCTCGGGGCGCCCGCGGTGGGAAGCGACCATCGCAGTGCGCCCAACAACCACTCTCCTTACGCGGCGTTCGACGACGGTGTCCTGGCGGACGGGGCCGCGCTCTACGCGGCGCTGGCGGTCGAGGCCGTTGCCGCGCCGAACTGAGCCTCAGGAGTCTCTGTGACCCAGATCCACACGGACCGCATGTGGGCCCTGACCGCCTGGCTCTCCCCGCCCGACCCCCCGAGCCGACCCGGGGCCCCCACCCCACACGCACCTGATCGCGCAGTTCCCCGCGCCCCTAAATACCCTCTGCGTCTGCTGACCGTGCGTGGCTGGTCGCGCAGTTCCCCGCGCCCCTAAAACTTTCCCGGCCCAGGACCGTGCAACGTGGCCCGTCCCGCACGCCAGCACTTACCGCCCAGCGCAGCCCGAACCCCCTAAGGGGCGCGGGGAACTGCGCGAGCAACCCACCACGGCCCGCACCCAAAAACGGGGTTAGGGGCGCGGGGAACTGCGCGAGCAACCCAGCACGGCCCACAGGCAAAAGCGGGGTCAGGGGCGCGGGGAACTGCGCGAGCAACCCACCACGGCCCGCACCCAAAAACGGGGTCAGGGGCGCGGGGAACTGCGCGAGCAACCCAGCACGGTCCGGATCTGCCGCGCGCTCAAGCGCTACGTCGTGAGCCCCGCCACCGCCGCCCGAGCCAAATCGTCCAAGTACCCCTTCGGCAAAGGGCCCTTGACCACGACGAGGCGCCAGTACAGCGGACCCACGATGAGGTCGAGCGCCCGCTCGGGATCCGCCCCGGGGGGCAGCTCGCCGCGCGCGACCGCCTCGCGGACGACCACCGCGGCAACCCCCTGCTGCCCATCGAGCAGCGCCGCTTTGATCGCGTCCGCGATCTCGGGGTGGCGTACCGACTCCACCAGCAGGTCGGGAATGACCTGCGAGGCGATCGGGTGGCGCAGGGCGAGCGAGGCGACCGCGAGGAGCGCGCGGATGTCCCCGTACAGCGACCCGGTGTGCGGCACCGGCAGTCCCTGTTCGGCGAAGGCCGACACCAGGTCGAGGACCAGGGCGAGCTTGGACTTCCAGCGCCGGTAGACCGCGGTCTTGCCGACCCCCGCCCGGCGCGCGATGCCCTCGATGGACATCCGGGCGAATCCGACCGCGGCGAGCTCCTCGAAGACGGCCACCCGGATCGCGTCCGTCACGTCCTCGCGCAGCACGGCCGCCCCGGCGGGCGCGCGGCGCGGCCGGGGGCGGCTCGCGGGGGTCTCCGGGTCCTTCTTGGTCATGGCTTGAGCATAGCGTTGCGACGAGACGGTTGCGTTGCGACGTCGAAACGCCCTACTCTCCCCGTAGCGACGATACGGGTCCGTTCCGTCGCGAGTGATCCCCCGACCCGGGAAGCCTCCCGGGACCCCCCGGCGAAAGCGACCGTTGTGAGCCAGACCGCAGCTGCGCGCCCGACCGCAGCACCACCGGCCACGTCGGCCACCATTCCGGCGCAGTCCCGCCGGCCCTCGGGCGACCAGGCCCTGAGCCCGGCCGAGCTGGCCGCCAAGTACGGCCTGAAGGTGAGCGGCGCCCGCCCCTCGCTCGGCGAGTACGTCCGGCAGCTGTGGGCGCGGCGGCACTTCATCACCGCGTTCGCCACCGCCAAGCTGACCGCCCAGTACAGCCAGGCGAAGCTGGGCCAGATCTGGCAGTTGATGACGCCGCTTTTGAACGCGGCGGTGTACTACTTCATCTTCGGCATCCTGATGGGCAACAAGAGCAGCACGCCCGACTACATCCCGTGGCTGGTCACGGGCGTGTTCATCTGGACCTTCACGGCCAACTCGATCATGGCGGGCACCCGCGCGATCACCGGCAACATCGGTCTGGTGCGGGCGCTGCACTTCCCGCGCGCCTCGCTGCCCGTCTCGCTCGCCCTCCAGCAGCTCCAGCAGCTGCTGTTCTCGCTGGCCGCGCTGGCGATCATCATCATGAGCTTCGGCCAGCTTCCGGGCGTCTCCTGGCTGCTGCTGGTTCCGGCGCTGCTCCTCCAGTCGATGTTCAACACGGGTCTGTCCCTGGTGATGGCCCGGGTCACCGCGAAGACCCCGGACATCGCCCAGGTGATGCCGTTCGTGCTGCGCACCTGGATGTACATGTCCGGCGTGATGTGGAACCTCACCCCGCAGCTGAAGAAACTCCCGCACCTGGTGGGCGACTTGCTCCAGCTGAACCCGGCCGCGGTCTACATCGACCTGGTGCGGTTCTCGATGATCGGGAGCTTCCGCGCGTCCCAACTGCCGCCGCACGTATGGCTGGTGGCGGGCGGCTGGGCGTTCGCCGCACTGGCCGTGGGCTTCGTCTACTTCTGGAAGGCAGAGGAGCAGTACGGACGTGGCTGAGACCAGCACCCTGAGCGCGCCGGACACGAGCGCCTCCCTCGGCGAGCCGACCGTGATCGCCGACGACGTCCACGTCATCTACCAGGTCAACGGGACCGGCTCGCGCGGCAGGGGCGGGGCGACCGCCGCGCTGAACCGGCTCGTCTCGCGCAAGCGGCAGAGCCCGGGGATGCGCGAGGTGCACGCCGTCAAGGGCGTCACCTTCGTGGCCCGCCGGGGCGAGGCCATCGGCCTCATCGGCTCCAACGGCTCCGGCAAGTCGACCCTGCTCAAGGCGGTCGCGGGGCTGCTGCCCGCCGCCCGCGGCACGATCTACACCCAGGGCCAGCCCTCGCTGCTCGGCGTGAACGCGGCGCTGATGAACGACCTCACCGGCGAACGCAACGTCACCCTGGGCGGCCTCGCCATGGGCATGACCCGCGAGCAGGTGCGCGAGCGCTATGACGACATCGTCGACTTCTCCGGGATCAACGAGAAGGACGACTTCATCTCGCTCCCCATGCGCACGTACTCCTCCGGCATGAGCGCCCGGCTGCGGTTCTCCATCGCGGCCGCCAAGAACCACGACGTACTGCTCATCGACGAAGCCCTGGCCACCGGCGACGCCCGGTTCCAGCGCCGCAGCCAGGAGCGCATCAACGAGCTGCGCAAGGAGGCCGGCACGGTCTTCCTGGTCAGCCACAGCAACGCCTCCATCAGAGAGACCTGCGAGCGCTCGCTCTGGCTGGAGTCCGGCACGCTGCGGATGGACGGCCCGACGGCCGAGGTGCTCGCCGCGTACGAGCGGTTCACGAAGAAGAAGTAGCCGCCCCGCGCCGCCACCCGTCGCGGCGCCTCGCGAAATCGGGACAAACCGCGCCTAAACTTCGCGCGATGACGCCCTCTCAGACGCCCCCGCCGACCGCCCGGGTCCGCATCCCGGCCCCCGCGCCCGCGCCCGACCCGGGCGCCTTCGGCCGCCGCACCCGGTACGCCGCGCTCGCCGCGAGCTGGCTCGCCACCCGCGCGCTGATGCTCCATCTGCTGGTCACCGACCGGCTCGGGGTGGGCGGGGTGAGCGGCGAGGTGTATGTCCTGTACCGGCGCTGGTACGACCAGCTCACCACGGGCGCCTTCCCCTTCGGCGATCCCACCTGGCAGTACCCGCCCGGCGCGGGCGCCCTCCTGCTGACCCCGCTGATCTTCCCCTTCCTCACCTTCTTCCAGGCCTTCACCGCCGTCACCGTGGTCTGCGACGCGCTGATCGCCCGCGCGCTGGTACGGGCCGGCGCCCGGCCCGGCGGCAGCGCGGCCGGGGCCTGGCTGTGGGTGGGCGGCCTCCCGCTGCTCCTGCACATCCCGTACGCCCGCTACGACGTCCAGGTCACCGCCCTCGCGGTGGGCGCCCTGCTCGCGCTGCGCCGCAGGCCCGGCCTTGGCGGGGTGCTCGCGGGTCTGGGCGCCCTGGTCAAGGTGTGGCCGCTGCTCACCCTGATCGGCGGTCCGCGCGGCCGTACCACCCGCCGCGCCCTGCTCGGCGCGCTCGGCTCGTCGGCCGCGCTGCTCGCCGTGCTCGCCCTGGCCTTCGACCACACCCTGGACTTCGCCCGCCAGCAGGGCGGCCGGGGCCTTCAGATCGAGTCCCTGGGCGGCACCGTCTACCAGCTCGCCCACCTCGCCACGGGCCGTCCCGGACGGGTCGTCTACCGATACGGCGCGATGGAGTTCGTCGGGCCGTATGTGTCCGCGCTCACCGCCCTCAGCCTGGCCCTGACCGGACTCGCCGTCTGCTGGCTGGTGTTCTGGCGGGTACGGGCCCGGCGCTGGACGGTGTCGGTGCCGCTGGACGCGGCCCTGTGCGCGGTGCTCCTGTTCACCGTGACCAGCCGGGTCATCAGCCCCCAGTACCTGGTCTGGCTGCTCGGCCTGGCCGCCGTGTGCCTCACCTCGGGCCGCACCAGCCAGCGTCCGGTGGCCCAACTCCTGCTGCCCGCCGCCGCGTTGAGCGCCCTGGCCTTTCCCTGCCTGTACGGCGAGGTCGTCGCGGGGACGGCCCTGGGCACCACCGTCATGACCGCCCGCAACGCCCTGCTGCTGGCCGCCGCCCTGGTCTCCTGCCGTCGGCTGTGGAGCTCCACGGTGACGGCGTCGACGACCACGGTGAAGGACGCCACCATCAGCGAGCGACGCTGAAGGGGCGCCCACCACACGGTGGACGCCCCTTCTTAGCGCGGTGCCGCAGGATCAGGTGTGGCTGCGCAACAGCGTCCGCATGGTCCGCATGGCGACCGACAGGTTCGCCAGATCGAACGCGTCGGACGACTGGATCTCCTCAAGCGTCGTGCGGGCGCGGCCCAGGATCGCCGCGTTCTTCTCCTCCCACGCCTTGAAGCGCTGCTCCGGCGAACTGGAGCCGTTGTCGGCCGACAGAACGTCCTGGGTCAGACCGGCGTGCGCCGCGAACAGGTCCTCGCGGATCGCGGCACGCGCCATCGACTGCCAGCGGTCGGCCCGCGGCAGCTCGATGATCCGGTCAAGGAGCTGGGTGATCCGCAGCCGGTCGGCGAGGTCGTAGTAGACCTCGGCGACCTGGAGCGGCTCCTTGCCGGTGCGGGCAGCGATGGCCACGATGTCGAGCGCCGGGAAGGCCGAGGAGAACCCGGCGACCCGGCGGGCGAGCTCCTCCGGCACACCCGCGCCGGTCAGCTCGTCCAGGATGCCCTGGTGCCATTCCAGGTCGGCGCCGCGCAGCAGACCCGCGAGCGCGTCCCAGACCTCCCTCACACCGGCCGAGAAGTCCTCGATCGTCTCGGCGATCTGGAGCGGCTGCGGCCGGTTGTTGAGCAGCCAGCGGGTGCCGCGCTCCACCAGTCGGCGCGAGTGCAGCCGGATGCGGGTCTGCACATCGGCGTCGACCTTGTTGTCGAGCGCCTCCACGGCGTCCCACACCTGGTTCACGTCGAAGATCTCGCGGGCCGCGGCGTGCGCCCGCACGATCTCTTCGAGCGAGGCCCCGGTCTCCTCGCGGAGCCGGTGCAGGAAGGTCGAACCACCGATGTTGACGGTGTCGTTGACCAGCACCGTGGTGATGATCTCGCGGCGCAGCGCGTGCCCGTCGACGGCCTCGGCGAACTTCTCGCGCAGCTGCTGCGGGAAGTAGGCGTGCAGCAGCTCGGCCAGGTGCGGATCGTCCGGCAGACCGGTGTGGATCAGCTCGTCGGCCACCGTGATCTTGGTGTACGCGAGGAGCACGGCGAGCTCGGGCTGGCTGAGCCCCTTGCCGCTGTTGAGGAGCTCGCGGATCTGGCGGTCGTTGGGCAGGAATTCCAGGGCCCGGTCGAGATGGCCGTCACGGCCCAGGCGGCGCATGAAGCGCTGGTGGGCGTGGAGCAGCGAGGGCGACTGCGCGACCGCGTTGGCCAGGGCCACGTTCTGCGCGTAGTTGTTGCGCAGCACCAGGTGGCCGACCTCGTCGGTCATCGCCGCGAGGATCTTGTTGCGCTGCTTGACGGTCATGTCGCCGTCGGTGACGAGCCCGTTGAGCAGGATCTTGATGTTCACCTCGTGGTCGGAGGTGTCCACGCCCGCGCTGTTGTCGATGGCGTCGGTGTTGACCTTGCCGCCCTCGCCTTCGGGGCCGCCCTTGCGGGCGAACTCGATCCGGCCGAGCTGGGTCAGACCCAGGTTGCCGCCCTCGCCGACGACCTTGACCCGCAGCTCCTCGCCGTTGACGCGGATCGCGTCGTTGGCCTTGTCGCCGACGTCCGCGTTGGACTCCGCCGAGGACTTCACATACGTACCGATGCCGCCGTTCCACAGCAGGTCGACGGGGGCCTTGAGGATGGCCTGCATCAGATCGGCCGGGGTCAGCTTGGTGACGCCGGAGGCGATGCCGAGGGCCTCGCGGATGTGCGCGTTGACCGGGATCGACTTGGCGGTGCGGGGGTGGATGCCGCCGCCCGCCGAGAGCAGGTCCTTGTTGTAGTCGGCCCAGCTGGAGCGCGGCAGGTCGAACAGGCGGCGGCGCTCGGCGTAGGAGGTGGCCGCGTCGGGCTTCGGGTCGATGAAGATGTGCCGGTGGTCGAAGGCCGCGACCAGGCGGATGTGCTCGGAGAGCAGCATGCCGTTGCCGAACACGTCGCCCGACATGTCACCGACGCCGACGACCGTGAAGTCCTCGCCCTGGGTGTCGTGGCCGAGCTCGCGGAAGTGGCGCTTGACGGACTCCCAGGCGCCGCGGGCGGTGATGCCCATGCCCTTGTGGTCGTAGCCCGCCGAGCCGCCGGAGGCGAAGGCGTCACCGAGCCAGAAGTCGTAGCTGATCGCCACGTCGTTGGCGATGTCCGAGAACGTCGCGGTGCCCTTGTCGGCGGCGACCACCAGATAGGTGTCGTCCTCGTCGTGGCGGACCACGTCGGCCGGCGGGACGACCTCGCCCGCGACCAGGTTGTCGGTGATGTCGAGCAGCGCCGAGATGAACGTCTTGTAGCTCGCGATGCCCTCGGCGAGCCAGGCGTCGCGGTCCACCGCCGGGTCGGGCAGCTGCTTGGCGACGAAGCCGCCCTTGGCGCCGACCGGCACGATGACGGTGTTCTTCACCATCTGCGCCTTGACCAGGCCGAGGATCTCGGTGCGGAAGTCCTCGCGCCGGTCGGACCAGCGGAGCCCACCCCGGGCGACCTTGCCGAAGCGCAGGTGGACGCCCTCGACTCGCGGCGAGTACACCCAGATCTCGAACGCCGGGCGAGGCGCCGGCAGGTCCGGGATCATCTGCGGGTCGAACTTCATCGAGACGTACGCGTGCGGGGCGCCCTCGGCCGACTTCTGCCAGTAGTTGGTCCGCAGCGTCGCCTTGATGACGGTCAGGAAGGAGCGCAGGATGCGGTCCTCGTCCAGGCTCGCCACCTGGTCCAGGGCCCCGTCGAGCTCTTCGAGGATGCCGTCGATGAGCTCGGTGCCGGCCTTCTGGCGGTCCGGCGACAGCCGGGCCTCGAACAGCGAGACCAGCAGCCGGGTGGTGTGGACGTTGTCGCGGAGGGTGTCCTCCATGTAGTCCTGGCTGAAGGTGGAGCCCGCCTGGCGCAGGTACTTGGCGTAGGCGCGCAGCACCATCGCCTGGCGCCAGTTGAGACCGGCGCGCAGGACCAGGGAGTTGAAGCCGTCGTTCTCGGCGGCCCCCGTCCACGTGGCGGCGAACGCTTCCTGGAAGCGCTCGCGGGCGTCGTCGGCCAGGTAGTCGCCGGCGCCGTTGGCCTTCTTCGGCAGGCGCAGGCCGAAGTCGTAGATCCAGGCGTGCGTACGGTCCGCGCAGCGCAGCTCGTAGGGGCGCTCGTCGGTGACCTCGACGCCGAGGCGCTGGAGGACCGGGAGCACCGCGGAGAGCGAGACCTGCTCGCCGATCCGGTAGATCTTGAAGCGGCGCTCGCCAGGCGCTGCGTTGACCGGCTCGTACAGCGAGAGCGCGAAGTCGTTGCGCCCGTGGGTCAGTTGCTCCAGGTGGACGAGGTCGGCGACGGCGGCGCGCGGCGAGTGGTCGGCCTTGTAGCCCTCGGGGAAGGCGTGGCCGTAGCGGCGCAGCAGCTCGGCGGCGCGCTCCTCGCCGCACTCGGCGTTCAGCGCGTCGGAGAAGCCGTCGGCCCAGGAGCGGGCCGCGTCGACCAGGCGGGCCTCGATGCGTTCGGTGTCGGCGTCGGTGAGCGCGGCGAGCTCGGTGCCGGCCGGGACGCGCACCACGAAGTGCAGCCGGGACAGGATCGACTCGGTGTTCCAGGCGGTGAAGTCGACGCTGGTGCCGCCGAGTTCCTCCTTGAGGATGTCGATGAGCCGAAGCCGTACGCCCGTGGTGTAGCGGTCGCGCGGCAGGTAGACGAGGGCCGAGTAGTAGCGGCCGTACTCGTCCTGGCGCAGGTACAGACGCAGCCGGCGCCGCTCCTGGAGGTAGAGCACCGACGTGACGATGGAGCGCAGCTGGTCGGCCGGGGTCTGGAACAGCTCGTCGCGCGGGTAGGTATCCATGATCTGGAGCAGGTCGCGGCCGTCGTGGCTGTTGGGCGAGAAGCCGGCGCCCTTGAGGACTTCCTGCACCTTGCGGCGCACGACCGGCACCCGGCGCACGGATTCGGTGTACGCGGCCGACGAGAACAGGCCGAGGAAGCGGCGCTCGCCGATCACATTGCCCTGCTCGTCGAACTTCTTCACGCCGACGTAGTCGAGGTAGGACGGCCGGTGCACGGTGGCGCGGCTGTTGGCCTTGGTCAGCACGAGCAGCTTGTGCTCGCGGGCCTTGGCGCGGGCGTCGGCGGGCAGCCGGCTGAAGGACGGGGAGACGGGGTGGGCGTCGTCCTCGCCGTGCTGGGGGTCGGAGCGCAGGATGCCGAGGCCGGTGCCGGGGACGGCGGACAGCGAGTCGTCGTCGGTGAGCTGGTACTCGCGGTAGCCGAGGAAGGTGAAGTGGTCGGTGGAGAGCCAGCGCAGCAGCTCCCGGGCCTCGTCGATGTCCTCGTCGAGGAGGTCGCCGGCCTTCGGCTCCTTGGGCAGCTCGTCGGCGATGCGCAGCGCGGCGTCGCGCATCTTCTCCCAGTCCTCGACGGCTTCGCGCACATCGGACAGGACGCGCAGCAGATCGGCGGTGATCTGCTTCAGGTCACCCCGGTCGGTCTCGCGGTCGATCTCGACGTGGATCCAGGACTCGGTGAGCGCGTCGTGCGGCAGCTCGGCGGTCTGGGATCCGGTGTCGAGCACCTCGATGAGCTTGCCGGTCAGATCGCGGCGCACCACGACCTGGGGGTGGATCACGACATGGATGCCACGGTTCTGCCGGGACAGCTCGTTGGTGACCGAGTCGACCAGGAAGGGCATGTCGTCCGTGACCACTTCGACCACCGAGTGGCTGCACGTCCAGCCGTTCTCCTCGACGGTCGGGGTGTGCACCCGGACGTTGGCGGTGCCCTGCGGCCGGTTCTCCGCGAGGCGGTAGTGGGAGAGCGCTGCGCCGAAGACGTCGACCGGGTCGCGGTCGGCCAGGTCCTCGGGGGCGGTGTGCAGGTAGTACCGCTGGAGATACCCGAGGAGGACGCCCTGATCGGGACCTTCCTCGCTCGTGGCCCCAGTCGTGGCTGCCCGGTCGCTCCGGGGGGTGTCCCCCAGGCCTCCGGGCCCCCCGGCCGGGCTGTTCTCAGCTACCCGTGCCGCCCGCGCGAGCAGCTCGGCCTTGGCTTCGTCCAGCTTGGTCTGCATGTCCTCTGGCTCCTGTCGCGCGCCATTGCGTGACGTAGGGGGTAAAAGCGACAAATCTCGGCGGCGCGGGGTATCCGCTCGGTGCCGACGCTATGCCGCAATGAGAGACACCCGGGCGCTTACCAGCCAATTTTGTGGCTTCGGGCCTTGATTTCGGGTGGAGGGAATCAGCGACTGCCCGGGCACCGTGGTGCTCCGGGCGCAGGGCAGAGGCAGTAGTGCCTCCGCGGCATATCGCGCTGATCACGAGACAAGGCTATCGCCCCTTCCCCCCGAACCGTCATGAGCCTTATGTGTACAAAAGCTGGACCCGAAGTTTGACAGTCTGGACAGCGACGCGGCGCGGGAAACGAGCCCCCTTGGCAAACGGGCGCCGCACGGGCAGGTTGGCCGTACGGAACCCGCATGTGCGATCGAGCTCCAGCCGGCTGAGCCCCAGCCCCCTGAGAGGGAGTGCACTCATGGCAGCCAAGATCCTCATCGTCACCGGCGACGCCGCCGAATCCCTGGAAGTCCTCTACCCCTACCAGCGCCTGCGCGAGGAAGGGTACGAGGTCCACATCGCGGCTCCGGCCCGCAAGAAGCTGCGGTTCGTGATCCACGACTTCGAGCCCGGCTTCGACACCTACACCGAGAAACCCGGCTACACCTGGCCCGCCGACCTGGCCTTCTCGGAAGTCGAACCCGGCCAGTACGCCGCTGTGGTGATCCCGGGCGGCCGGGCCCCGGAGTACCTGCGCAACGACCCCGAGCTGAGGAAGATCCTCAAGGCCTTCTTCGACACCGACAAGCCGGTCGCCCAGATCTGCCACGGACCGCTGCTGACCGCGGCGGTCGGCGGCCTGGTCGGACGCCGGGTCACCGCCTATCCCGCCCTGGAGCTGGACGTGCAGACGGCGGGCGCCACCTTCCAGGACACGGAGACGGTGGTGGACGGCACGCTCGTCTCCGCCCGGGCCTGGCCGGACCACTCCAGCTGGATGCGGGAGTTCCTCACGGTGCTGCGGGCGAAGGCGCCGGTGACGTAGGGGGGTGGGCGCGGGGCGTCGGGCGTCGGGCGTCGGGCGTCGGGCGTCGGGCGTCGGGCGTCGGGCGTCGGGCGGGGGCAGCGTCCGCGGGTGGGTGCTCGCGGACCGGCGCGGTCAGCTCACCAGTTCCTCCGCCACGGCGACGGCCTCGGCGAGCGAGTCGACCACCGGCACGCCCGCCGCGGCGAGGCTGGTGCGGCTGTGGGAGCCGCCGGTGAACAGCACCGCCTTGGCGCCGACCGCCGCCGCGGCCACCGCGTCGTCGACCGCGTCCCCGATGACCACGATCCGCTCGCCGGATATCCCTGGGTCCGCCGCCCGCAGCGCGGTCAGGTGGCGGACCATGTGTTCCGCCTTGCTGCCGTGCGAAGGGCCGGTGCGTCCGTCGACCCGTACGAAGTGTTCGGTGATGCCGTGCCGCCGCACGATCGGGACCAGGTGTGCGTGCGGCGCCATGGAGAGCAGCGACTGGCTGTGCCCGGCCGTCCAGCGGGCCGCGAGGAGTTCGGCCGCGCCCTCGGTGAGCCCGCAGGCATCCGCACGCGCCCAGTACTGCTGATGGAAGGCCGCGTCCATGAGCAGCCATTCGGCGTCGGTGGGCAGCCGGCCCATCAGGCGCTGGTAGAAGAGGGGGATCGGCACGCAGTACAGATCGCGGTACCGCTCCAGGGTGATCGCGGGCAGGCCGAGCTCGGCGAAGGCGGCGTTGGTCGCCTCGATGACCGCCGCGATGTCGTCGAGCAGTGTGCCGTTCCAGTCCCAGACGAGATGCGCCGGGCGCTTCCCCGTGTCCTGCCTGCCGTCGTTCCCCATGTCCAAAAGGTACCCACCCCCACTGACAATCGACCACGCGCGGACGTACGGGCCGGTCAGAGGGTCGGAGGACGGGCGGGGGCCGGCTCAGGCGATGAGGTTGGGGATCTCCTGCACGCCGAACCAGAGCAGTTCGTGGTCCTCGGCGCCGTCCACGACGAACTGGGCGTCGTCGTCGCCGTGGTCGGCCGCGCCGAGCGCGTCGGCCGCGGCCGTCACATCGGTCAGCGCGTCCTCGGCGTCCACGTGCACGGCCGCCGCCCTGGTCAGCGCCACCGCGGAGGCGATCTTGACCTCGCCCAGCGAACTCGCGTCCAGGGCGCTGTCCGGGTCGGCGCTCACCAGGGTGTCCGGCACGTCCACGGCGACCACGACCCGGCGCCTCGCGGAGCCGGGGTCTCCCGCGAGCAGCCGGAGCGAGGCGGCCGCGGCACGGCTCAGCGCGGCGTACTCCAGCTCCTCGATGTCGTCGGAGACGTACCACTCGCGCAGCCCGGGCGTGACCGCGTACGCGGTGAGCGGGCCGGGGCCGAGCTCTCCCGCGCCGTGTGCCGTGGCGAGACCGGAGATGGTCAGGGGTACATAGGCGCGCATGGGTGACCGCTCTCTTCTCGTCGTCCCATCCGTCAATGAGACGCGTTCAGGATACGCGCGGGAGTCCCCCTTCGAGCTGCCGGTACCCACTCGGCACCGCCCGGCGTCCATACCCGTACAGACGGCTCTCACCTGCGAAGACGGCCTGTCCGCTCATCCGGATAGGTGAATCCTGTCGACCCTTCGACGCCCCTGCTCCGGTCCTTGCGGCCGCCGTCGCCGCCCCCGTACAAGATCCCCAACGAAAGTTACCCACTGGTATCGAAAGGGGCGGCAGCCATGAGCGGGACCACGACAGGACCGGCCGGACGCGGCGACCAGCGCAGGCCCGGCGGCACCGGAATCCGGCGGCCGCGACGGCTTGCCCCGCACGAGCTGTTCGCCCAGAAGCTGCTCGCCGTCCTCAGCGGTGAGCGCCCCGTGCACTGGATGCTGGGCCTCACCGTCGGGGACGCCTACGAGCAGTTGGTGCGGCTCGCCCCACGCACCCCCTTTCGCACCCGCGGCGTCCGCCCGGTCGTACGGTCCTGCCGCGCGAACCCGCCGGCCCACGGGATCGTCGAGGCGGCCGCGTGCATCGCGGCGGGCGAGCAGGTGCGCGCCATGGCCTTCCGCCTGGAACGCGGCGCCGACCTGCGCTGGCGGTGCGCCGCGGTCGAGCTGGGCGACGAAAGGGTCCCGGCCCAGCGCGGGGCCACCAGAGAGGGGGTCCGGGCATAGCGGGGCCGGGCAGAGCGAAGGCTTGGGGCCTCCCGGACATAGCGAGGGGCGCGGCATGGCGAAGGGCCCCCGGCACAGCGAGGGGCCCGGCACCTTCCCGGTGTCGGGCCCCTCGGCGGCGTACGAGCGCCGGCTACTTCTTGCGGCGACGGCCACCCGTGGTCTTCTGCGCCTTGCGGCGCTCCGCGCGCGTCAGGCCGTCCGCCTCCGAGCGGGCCGGCTCGTCGTCCCCGTTGTCGAAGTCGCCCTCGACGACACCGCCCTCGCCGTCCACCGTCGGCGCCGAGAAGTGCAGCCGGTCCGGGCGCTGCGGGGCGTCCAGGCCCTTGGCCCGGATCTCCGGACGCGCGGCCGGGATGGTGTCCTCCTTGGTGAGCGAGGGGGCGTCGGCGGGCGCGGCGTCCGCGATCGGGACCTCCTCGACCTGCTGCTCGACCTGGACCTCCAGGTTGAACAGATAGCCGACCGACTCCTCCTTGATGCCCTCCATCATGGCGTTGAACATGTCGAAGCCCTCGCGCTGGTACTCGACCAGCGGGTCCTTCTGCGCCATGGCCCGCAGGCCGATGCCCTCCTGGAGGTAGTCCATCTCGTAGAGGTGCTCGCGCCACTTGCGGTCCAGGACCGACAGGACCACGCGGCGCTCCAGCTCGCGCATGATGTCGGAGCCGAGCTGCTCCTCACGGGCGGCGTACTGCTCGTAGATGTCGTCCTTGACGGACTCGGCGATGAACTCGGCGGTGATGCCCGCCCGGTCGCCCGCCGCGTCCTCCAGTTCCTCCACGGTGACCTTCACCGGGTAGAGCTGCCTGAAGGCGCCCCACAGCCGGTCCAGGTCCCACTCCTCGGCGAAGCCCTCGACGGTCTCGGCCTGGATGTAGGCGTCGATCGTGTCGTCCATGAAGTGCCTGACCTGCTCGTGCAGGTCCTCGCCCTCCAGGACGCGGCGGCGCTCGCCGTAGATGACCTCGCGCTGGCGGTTGAGCACCTCGTCGTACTTCAGGACGTTCTTGCGCGTCTCGAAGTTCTGCTGCTCGACCTGCGACTGGGCGGACGCGATCGCACGCGTCACCATCTTGTTCTCGATCGGCACGTCGTCCGGCACGTTCGCCATCGACATGACGCGCTCGACCATCTGGGCCTTGAACAGGCGCATCAGGTCGTCGCCGAGCGACAGGTAGAAGCGGGACTCGCCCGGGTCGCCCTGGCGGCCGGAGCGGCCGCGCAGCTGGTTGTCGATGCGCCGCGACTCGTGCCGCTCGGTGCCGAGCACGTACAGGCCGCCGAGCTCCTTGACCTCTTCGAACTCGGCCTTGACGGCCAGCTCGGCCTTCTCCAGGGCGGCGGGCAGCGCCGCGGCCCACTCCTCGACGTGCTCGACCGGGTCGAGGCCCGCCTGGCGCAGCTCGGCCTCGGCGAGGTCGTCCGGGTTGCCGCCGAGCTTGATGTCGGTGCCTCGGCCGGCCATGTTGGTGGCGACGGTGACGGCGCCCTTGCGGCCGGCCTGGGCGACGATCGTCGCCTCCCGGTCGTGCTGCTTGGCGTTGAGCACCTCGTGCTGGATGCCGCGCTTGGAGAGCTGCTGCGAGAGGTACTCGGACTTCTCGACCGAGGTGGTGCCGACCAGGATCGGCTGGCCCTTCTCGTGCTTCTCGGCGATGTCGTCGACGACCGCGTCGAACTTGGCGACCTCGGTGCGGTAGATCAGGTCCGACTGGTCCTTTCGGACCATGGGCTTGTTCGTCGGGATCGGCACGACGCCCAGCTTGTAGATCTGGTGGAACTCGGCGGCCTCGGTCATCGCCGTACCGGTCATGCCCGACAGCTTGTCGTAGAGGCGGAAGAAGTTCTGGAGGGTGATCGTGGCGAGGGTCTGGTTCTCGTCCTTGATGTCCACCCCTTCCTTCGCCTCGATCGCCTGGTGCATGCCCTCGTTGTAGCGGCGGCCGGCGAGGATACGGCCGGTGTGCTCGTCGACGATCATGACTTCGCCGTCGATGACGACGTAGTCCTTGTCCTTCTTGAACAGTTCCTTCGCCTTGATGGCGTTGTTCAGATAACCCACGAGTGGGGTGTTCACCGACTCGTAGAGGTTGTCGATGCCCAGCCAGTCCTCGACCTTGGCGACGCCCGGCTCGTGGATGGCGACGGTGCGCTTCTTCTCGTCGACCTCGTAGTCGCCGGTCTCCTCGATGCCCTTGAGCGGGTTGCCCGGCTCGCCCTTGGTCAGGCGGGTGACCAGCTTGGCGAAGTCGCCGTACCACTTGGTGGCCTGGTCGGCCGGGCCGGAGATGATCAGCGGCGTACGGGCCTCGTCGACGAGAATCGAGTCGACCTCGTCGACGATCGCGAAGTTGTGGCCGCGCTGGACGAGCTCGTCCTGGGCCCACGCCATGTTGTCGCGCAGGTAGTCGAAGCCGAACTCGTTGTTCGTGCCGTACGTGATGTCGCAGTTGTACTGGGCACGGCGCTCGGCGGGCGACATGTTGGCGAGGATGCAGCCGACCTCGAGGCCGAGGAACTTGTGCACCCGGCCCATCATCTCGGAGTCGCGCTCGGCCAGGTAGTCGTTGACCGTGATCAGGTGCACGCCCTTGCCGGACAGCGCGTTCAGATAGGCCGGAAGCGTGCCGACGAGGGTCTTGCCCTCACCGGTCTTCATCTCGGCGACGTACCCGAGGTGCAGGGCCGCGCCACCCATCATCTGGACGTCGTAATGGCGCTGGCCCAGGACGCGCTTGGCGGCCTCGCGCACGGTCGCGAAGGCTTCGGGGAGCAGGTCGTCCAGGCTCTCGCCGCCCGCGTACCGCTCCTTGTACTCGTCGGTGAGGGCACGCAGCTCGGCGTCGGAGAGGTTGACGAAGTCCTCTTCGATGGAGTTGACCTGGTCCGCGATGCGGTGCAGCTTGCGCAGGATCTTGCCTTCGCCTGCACGCATGATCTTTGAGAGGACGGACACGGGGGTTGGTCTCCTTGCCGGTCGGGCCTGGCGCGGTCGAGTGGCTATGGGTGTGGATACAGCAACGGTCATCGTATGCGAGGACCCGGCCGCGCCGGGAGGTCTGCTGTCACGACAACGGACGGGACTGTCCGAAGGTGCCGGGGCAGCGGCGAAATGAGGTGGTTGCCGCGGCCACGGCCCCACAGAATCGGGCGATGGACCCCGTGACGCTGACCACCGAACGCCTCCTGCTGCGCCCCGTCGGGCCCGAGGACGCCGACGCCACCCATGCCGCTTGCCAGGACCCCGCCATCCAGCGCTGGACCACCGTCCCCTCGCCGTATCTGCGCGAGCACGCGGAGAGCTTCACCTCGGCGCAGGCCCCGGACGCCTGGCGCGACGACAGCGGCTACACCTTCGCAGTACTTACTGCCGACGGCACGGCTCTGGTAGCGATGCTCGGCGTGACGAGGCGCGGCCCGGGCCTCGCCGAGCTGGGTTTCTGGACGGCCAAGGAGCACCGGGGCCGCGGCTACATGGTGGAGGCCGCGACCAGGGCGGCCCGCTGGGCCTTCGAGGCGGCCGCGGTGGACCGGCTGGAATGGCGGGCCGAGGTGGGCAACGAGGCGTCCCGGGCGGTCGCCCTGAAGGTGGGCTTCGTCATGGAGGGCACCCTGCGCTCGGCGACCGTGCACCAGGGCGTACGCCGGGACGCCTGGGTGGGCGCCCTGCTCCCCTCGGACCTGGGGCTGCCCGGCGTCCTGCCCTACCTTCCCGCGCGGGGCTGACCGCCCGGAGCCGATCACCCCGCCGCGTTGTCAGTGGCGGCCACTATCGTGCGGAGCATGACGAGTTCCCCGCCTCCCGCCGCCGAACTGTCCGCCGACGAGGCCCGCCGCATAGCCCTGCGCGCCCAGGGATTCCTCGGCGCGGCCGACCGGCGGGGCGGGGTGCGCGGGGTGCTGCGTCACCTGGGCGCGGTCCAGCTCGACACCATCTCGGTGCTGGCCCGCTCGCACGAACTCGTCCCGTACGCGCGCCTCGGGGCGGTCGGCCGCACGGCCGTGGAGGAGGCGTACTGGGGCGGTGGCCACTCCTTCGAGTACTGGTCGCACGCGGCCTGTGTGCTCCCCGTCGAGGAGTGGCCGCACTTCGCGTTCCGCCGTCGCGCCTACCGCTCACGGCCGCACTGGGGGCACGAGCTGCCGGACGGCGCCTATGAGCAGGTGATCAAGCAGCTGCGCGCCGAAGGCCCGCTCACGGCAACGGACTTGGGCGGCGCCAAGAACAAGGGCGAGTGGTGGGACTGGTCGGCGTCCAAGGTCGCCGTCGAGCGGGCGCTGATGTACGGCGAGGTGGTGTGTACGCAGCGGCGCGGCTGGAAGCGGGTCTACGACCTGGCGGAGCGGGCCATTCCGGACGCGCTGCTCCACGACGACCTGGACGACGCCGAGTGCCTGCGCCGCCTGGTGCGGCTCGCCGGGCAGTCGCTCGGCGTGGGCACCCGCGCGGACATCGCGGACTACCACCGGCTCAAGGGCGAGCAGTTCGACGCGGTGGTCGCCGAATCGGGCCTCGTGCCGGTCACCGTGCAAGGCTGGTCCAAACCCGCCTGGGCGGATCCCCTGGCGCTGGCCACCGAGCCGCGCGGCCGTCACCGCACCACGTTGCTGTCCCCGTTCGACTCACTGGTCTGGGACCGCGCCCGCACCGAGCGCATCTTCGGCTTTGCCCACCGCCTGGAGGCGTACGTCCCCAAACCCAAGCGGATTCACGGGTACTTCGCGATGCCGCTGCTCTCCGGCGGGCGGCTGGTGGGGCGGGTGGACCCGGCGCGCGAAGGCCGCACCCTGGTCGCCAAACAGGTCTCGCTGGCCTCGCCGAAGGCCGTCCGGCCCATGGCGCAGGCCCTGTTGGAGGCGGCGGCGTGGGTGGGGTGCGAGACCGTACGCGTCGAGCGGGCCGGGACACCGCGGGAGGCGGCGGCGCTCACCGAGGCGCTGGCTATCTGATCTCCAGGATCTTCTCGCGCATCGCGTAGACCACCGCCTCCATCCGGGAGTGCAGCTGAAGCTTCTCCAGGATGTTGCGCACATGGTTCTTCACGGTGTTCTCGGAGATGAACAACTGCTTGGCGATGTCACGGTTGTTCATCCCCGTGGCGACCAGTTTGAGCACCTCCAACTCACGGTCGGTGAGCCGGGGCGCCGGCACCAGGCGGCGCTCGTCGGTGCGCTGGATCATCGACTTGAACTCGGTGAGCAGCTTGGAGGCCATCGAGGGGCTGATCTGCGACTGGCCGTCGGCCACCGCCCGGATCGCGGTCGAGACCTCGTCGGTGGAGATCTCCTTGAGGAGATAGCCGGTCGCGCCCGCCTTGATCGCGTCGTAGAGGTCGGCCTCCTCGTCACTGATCGTCAGCATGATGATCTTCGCGCTGGGGGCCACCTCCTTGATGGAGGTGCAGGCCTCGATGCCGCCACGGCGAGGCATCCGTACGTCCATCAGCACGATGTCCGGCAGCAGGTCGGCCGCCTTGTCCACCGCTTCCGCGCCGTCCCCGGCCTCGCCGACGACCTGGATGTCCTCCTCGGCGGCCAGCACGATCTCAAGGCCCCGGCGGAAGAGCGCGTGGTCGTCGACCACCAGGACCCGGATCGGCTCCTTGCGCGGGTCGCCGAGATCCATGCCGCAGTCGCGGTCACCGCCGTTCGGGCTGTCGGCATAGGAACCGTCGTGCACCGGCCCGAAGCTGTCCGCCATCGTTCCTCCCCCTGAAGGCCGTGGCCCGAGTTGGTGTGCTGCACCAACCCCGCTCCAGGGAGCTGCGGTTGGCGTGCGACGCCATGATTTCATGCCTGGCCGACAGAAGGGTGTTCCCGTGGTGGCACGGTGGTGCCCCTGGGGGCGCACAGGGCTTCCAGGGGCACCTTCACTCGTGGGTACGGAGCGCCGTTCTCAGACGTTCAGCGCGCCGGCCGACGATTTGTTCGCAAGCCTTCCGGGCGGGCCTCAGCCGCCCAGCGCACCGCCCGCGCCGCTCGCGTCCTCACCGGAGAGGGGGTCGCTCTCCAGGCGGATGACGCCGTAGTCGTAGGCGTGTCGCCGGTAGACGACGCTGGGGTGCTTGGTTTCCGAGTCGACGAACAGATAGAAGTCGTGCCCGACCAGTTCCATCTCGTACAGCGCCTGGTCGAGCGTCATCGGGGCTGCTGTGTGTGTCTTCTCGCGCACCACCAGCGGTCCTTCGCCCTGTACTTCGAGCGAGCCGATCCTGGTGGTGGGCACGCGGTCTTCGTCCGAAGCGTCCACAGGCTTGCCGTTTCCGTTCAACTCCGCGACACCCGGCACGACATCGACGACCTCGGCGGCGGAGAGACGGCCGTTGCCGCGGCGCGTGTAGCGCTTGTCGTGCTGCTTGCGCAGCCGGGCCTCCAGCTTGCCCGTCGCCAGGTCGAGCGCCGCGTACGGGTCCGCCGCCGCCGCCTCCGCACGGATCACCGGGCCTCGCGAGTGGAGGGTGATCTCCACCCGGTCCGAGCGGTCCGCCTGCCGCGGGTTGTGTTCCTTGGACACCTCGACGTCGAGGCTGATTACCTTGCCGTCGAGCTTCTGGATCTTCTCCAGCTTCAGCTTCTCGGCCACGTGCTTGCGGAACCGCTCGGGCACCTCGGTCTTGCGGCCCTTGACGACGATGTCCACGCAGAACTCCGTTCCCGGATCACTCCGCCTCTGGCGGAGCTGCTCCCTTTTGCACCAGACCCCGGTGAGTGCCGGGGCGTCGGACTCGGTGACGTATCACCTCCTCCCCCGTCGAGAAGATCCCCACCCCACCCACTCGGGGGTAAGTGAAAACGCGCCGAAGCTCAGCCGTGCATTAAGTGAACGGGCTTTCGCCATTCCTCACAACCGAACATAGCTCTCTCGGCCGCTTGTCGGCACCCGCTACCCGCACGTACCTCCACTCGAGTGCTCCTGCCCTCTCCCTACCTGCAACGATGCAGATTCTCGGTCAGTTCCGGTTTATCGCGAACGATTCCGGAGTGGCCGCGACGACGGCGGCCACCGGGCGCGGAACGTCGCCGTCCCACGCCACCGATCCGGCTCCCCGGCGACCGAGCCCGGCGCCCGCCCGGGGAAATCCCGGAATTTCCCGCGACGGGCTCCGACCACCGCCGGAGGCGTCCGTGTGACGACCGCCTACCCCAGCCGCACGGATCGCACGCGCCGCATCCACCAGAGATGCCCCCGTGGTCATCAGATCGTCCACCACGACCACCTGACCGCCCGCCAGCAGCCCCGCGCCGCCGCCCGCGACCACCAGAGCACCGGAGAGATTCGCGAGCCGCTGGCGGGCGCTCAGGCCCGCCTGGTCGGCGACGGCGCGACGCTGGCGCAGGACCGCGGCCACCCGGGCGTCGGTCCCCGTCCGGCGCAGCTCGGCGGCGGCCGCCAGCGCCATGCGCCGGGTCGCGTCATGTCCACGGGCCCGCACCGCACGCCGCGACGACGGCACCGGGACCAGCAGCAGCGGCCCCCGCTCCCCACGGGCGGAACCGGCCGCGGCCAGCGCCGCACCCGCCAGCGCCTGACCGAGCACCCCGGCGAGAGCGAGGGCGCCCCGCTCCTTGTGGCCGAGCAGCACCGCGCGCACCGCGTCCTCGTAGGGCGCGGCCGCGTACACCGGGGGCAGCCCGACTGGCGCCGGCACCGGACGCACCCGGCGTGCGGGGGCCTCGGTCAGCGCCGCCCGGCATCCCTCGCACAGCGCCGTGTGCTGCCTGCCGCAGCCGCCGCAGGCGGTCGGCAGCACAAGGCCGGAGAACTCCCGCCACCACCCCCGCATGGCCTCCACTGTGCCAAGGGGGTCGGTGGGCGGCCACCCCTGTGGACAACTCGCCTGTGGACAACTCGTCCACAGCCCCGGCGGTCAGCCCGGATAGGCGGGGGTCAGCCCGGATAGGCGGGCGCGGAGCCCTTCTTGACGGCCGTCCGCCAGTTCGCGCCGGGCGGCAGCCGGACGATGCCGTCCTCCTGCGAGTGCGCCACCAGCGGCATCCGGTCGTCGTCGGTGGCCGCGACATCGGTGACCTTGTTGACGCTCGGCAGCGTGCCGGCGGCCGACGTCGACCCGTCCGTCTGCACATAGCGCAACTGCTGGGATACCCCGCCGGTCTCCTTGCCGACGACCACGAGCCGGCTGCGACCGGCCCAGGACACGGCCGTCACATCCTCCATCTGCGGCGCCCCGGGCCGTAGTTCGACGACCGAGACCACGCTCTTGTCGCCCTCACCACTGCGCTCGACCCGGCCAATCCTCAGCGTCGTACGGCTGCCGTCGGACACGAGCAGCGCGGCGCGCACGCCGTCCGCCGACATCCGCACCTGCTGGACGCGCGCGCCGTTGAGCCCGGCCACGTCGACCGTCTGCGGCTCCCCCTGGCCCCGCACCAGGCGCAGCAGGCGCGGTTTGGCCGCGTCGCGGTCGGCCACCCACAGATCGCCGCGCCCGTCCCAGCTCGGCGCCGAGAGGCCGCCGTCCTTCGCGTTCTTGTCGTCGCTGGTCACCAGGGTGCGCACCAGGGCGCTCCCGGAGGCGAGCGGGGCCACCAACAGCGACCTGCCGTCCGGCGACACCCCCGCCGCGCGCTTCTCGTCCCGCGAGACCGCGACGGTACGCACCTGCTGCTCGCCCTTGCCGAACGGGCCCTGCACCGGCTCCGTCATCACCGAGGCGTCCGAGCCGTCGGAACTGTCGGAGCCGTCCGAGGCGGCGCCCGAGCCGCCCGCGTCGGGCCGCATCCGCTCCACGTGCCCGGCCGCGTCCACGAAGTACTGGCCGGGACTGGTCGACATCCGGTCGGGCGCGTACGTCTCTGCCTGGTCGCCGCTGAGCACACAGAGCTGGGAGCCGTTGGAGCGGTCGAGCTCCACCTGGCCGACCCGTGCCGTCGTCAAGTCCCGCAAGGTGAACAGGAGTTGGGCCGCCATGCGCTTGCACTGCGCCTCGTCGGCGTTGGAGGCCCGGTCGTTCAGCGGCACCTTCAGGGCGTTGCGGTCGTCCAGGGCGAGCGTCTTGGTGTCGCCCTTCAGCGCCGTCCCCGAGGGAAACTTCGAGGCGACCACGGGTTTCAGCCAGTTCGTCGGGCCGTCCAGGACCGACTGCACCGTCTGCGCGATCAGGTTCATCTGCGTCTCGGGGTCCGTGCGCTGGCGCACGTACACCGGGTCGGCGACGAGACGGTCCTGCCCCGCCGCGAAGTAGTACTTGTTCACGGAGCGGTAGATGCGCTGGAAGTCGGACTGGCCGAGCAGCAGCCCCTCCGGCAGCGCGTCGATGCGCCACTCCCGGCCCGTTCCGTCGCCACCGCTCTGGCGCACCAGGTGAATGGTCTGGGTGTAGGCCTCCTGCGGCGCGGTCGGCAGATAGGCGTGGTGCTTGTCGATGACGGCGACGCGCTTGCCGGAGACCGTGAAGGTGAAGCCGTTCGCGTCCGCGCCCCGGTCGGCGGACCGGGTGGGCTGCGGGTCGGGTCCGTCGGCGAGCACGGTGACCTCGGTCGCCCGCCAGTCGGTCGCGGCCTTCGGCGTCAGATACTGACGGGCCATCGCGAACTGAGGGTCGTCGCTGGTCATGGCCTCCAGGAAGCCCGAGACGATCTCGCTCGGCTCGGCCCCGGGCCGCGGCGGGACGGCGTACACCTGCACCTGCGAATCGGCCCGCTGGGACGCCGACACCGAGTGCACATCGCCGCTGCTGGGCATGGACGCGCAGCCCGACACCAGCAGCGAACCGCTGCCCAGCACGACCACCGACCCCAGCAGCTTGCCGCGGGCCCTCCCCCGGTCAGCGCCCACGGGCCGATCCCTCCTGGTCAGTCGTTTCGGCGAGCCGCTCCGGGCTCGCCATGCCGTCCCCCGGCCCGTCCCCGCGCCCGTTTCCCGCCCGTGTGCCCGGCTCCGTGTCGGGGAGCCGCGCCACCACCCGGCCACCGCCGCCTCCGGGCAGCCCGGCGGGGCTCGCCCCCGGTCCCGAGGTGCGCGGGCGCACCGGGGCCGTGGGCGGCACGGGCAGCGCCGAACGGTCCAGGCGGGGCGTCGGCACGGTGGAGAGCCGGTTGCCCTGCGTCTGTGAGGACGCCGACTCGGTCCTGGCCCGCTCCCGGGCGGCCCGTGAGTCCTCCGGCTCCAGCGGTATCGGCGATCCGCGCAGCGGCTCGTCGGCGGTACGCGGCAGCGTCAGCCGGAACTGGGAGCCACCGCCCGGCTCGCCCCAGGCCTGGAGCCAGCCGCCGTGCAGGCGCGCGTCCTCGACGGCGATCGACAGGCCGAGCCCGGTGCCGCCGGTGGTACGGGCGCGCGCCGGGTCGGCCCGCCAGAAGCGGTTGAACACCCGGGTCGCCTCGCCCGGCTTGAGCCCGACGCCGTAGTCCCGTACCGCGACGGCGACGGCGCCGCCGGCCGCCGCCAGGCGAACCACCACGTCCCGGCCCTCGCCGTGCTCGACGGCGTTGACGACCAGGTTGCGCAGCACCCGCTCGACGCGGCGCGCGTCGGCCTCGGCGACCACGGGCTGTTCGTCGCCGGCCACCCGTATCCGGGTGCCCTTGCGTTCGGCCAGCGGCTCGGCGCCCTCGATCACGCGGCGCACGACCTCGCGCAGGTCTATCGGCTCGGCCTCCAGGGCGGCCGCGCCCGCGTCGAACCGGCTGATCTCCAGGAGGTCGGCGAGCAGCGACTCGAAACGGTCGAGCTGACCGGCGAGGAGCTCGGCCGAGCGGGCCGTGACCGGATCGAAGTCGGCCCGCGCCTCATGGATGACATCGGCCGCCATCCGTACGGTCGTCAGCGGGGTGCGCAGCTCGTGCGAGACGTCGGAGACGAACCGCCGCTGCATCCGCGACAGCTCCTCCAGCTGGTTGATCTTGACCTGAAGGTTCTGGGCCATCTTGTTGAAGGCCTCGCCGAGCCGCGCGATGTCGTCCTCGCCGGTGACCTTCATGCGCTCTCTGAGCACGCCCGTGGAGAGCCGTTCGGCGACTCCGGCCGCCATCCGCACCGGCGTGACCACCTGCCGCACCACGAGCCAGGCGATCGCCCCGAGCAACACCACGACGAACAGGCCCGCGGTCGCCAGCGTGGTCTTGACCAGGGTGAGCGACTTCTCCTCCTGGACCAGCGGGAAGAGGTAGTAGAGCTGGTAGGACTGCCCGTCGACGTCCTTGAGCCGGGTGCCCACGACAAGCCCGGGCTCGGCTTCCTGGCCGTCGGTGAACTTGATCGAGGTGTACGTCTTGAACGCGCCGACACCCGCGTCGACGTTGTCCCGCAGGCTCTGGGGAACGCTCGCGCGGGGGTCGACGTAGCCGGAGGCGCGCGGCCCCCGGTTACTGGAGGCCGAGTCCGAGTCGGAGGAGGCCGAGCCCAGGGCCACGACGTAGAAGGCGCCCTGGCCGCTGCTCGCGAGCTGGGTCACCAGGTCGTTGCGCCAGCTCACCGAGGAACCCGATCCCCGGCCGCCCGAGGCGCTGTCGTCGCCGGAGGAGACCGGGGAGCCGGCCTTGTCCTTGGCGACCGCGAACCCGCCCGCGGACTGGCTCTCGGCCGCCTTCTCCTTCGTTTCGAGCAGGCCGTTGCGCACCGCCCCGATGACCACGAAGCCGAGCAGCACGACCACGCCCAGCGACATCAGCAAGGTGGCCGCGACCACCCTCAGCTGGATGTTGCGCCGCCACAACCGTGCGGCGGGCAGCAGCGGACGCCGCAACCAGCGCACGACGAGGCGCAGCACCGGACCGCCGGGCGCCCCGTCCTGGAGCAACCGGCCGCCCCAGGACGTCTTGCGCCCAGCTTCTTGGGTCATCTCAGCTCGGTCCTGCCTTGTAACCGACCCCGCGGACGGTCACCACGATCTCCGGCCGCTCGGGGTCCTTCTCGACCTTCGAGCGGAGCCGCTGGACATGCACATTGACCAGGCGGGTGTCCGCCGCGTGACGGTAGCCCCAGACCTGTTCGAGGAGTACTTCTCGAGTGAACACCTGCCACGGCTTTCGGGCGAGCGCGACCAGCAGGTCGAACTCGAGTGGGGTCAGTGCGATCGACTGCCCGTCCCGCTTCACCGAGTGACCGGCCACGTCGATGACCAGATCGCCGATGGCGAGCTGCTCCGGTGCCGGCTCCTCGGACCGGCGCAGCCGGGCCCGGATCCGGGCGACCAGCTCCTTCGGCTTGAACGGCTTCACGATGTAGTCGTCGGCCCCTGATTCCAGGCCGACCACCACATCCACGGTGTCGCTCTTGGCGGTGAGCATGACGATCGGCACACCCGACTCGGCCCTGATCAGCCTGCACACCTCGATGCCGTCCCGTCCGGGCAGCATGAGATCGAGCAGCACCAGGTCGGGCTTGGCGTCACGGAATGCCGCCAGTGCCTTGTCGCCATCCGCTACGAACGACGGCTCAAAACCTTCTCCACGCAACACAATGCCGAGCATCTCGGCCAGTGCGGTGTCGTCGTCGACGACAAGGACGCGTCCCTTCATAAACGTCATCATCCCATTAGCTAATCGTTACCTGGCGTGACCTGGCACACAGCTCCCTCAGCCCGCCGCCTGTCACCGGGGACAGCACACCCTCCTCCGTGACGATCGCCGTGACCAGTTCCGGCGGTGTCACATCGAAGGCGGGGTTGTACGCCTGGGTCCCCAGCGGGGCCACGGAGTGTCCGGAACCGGACCCCCAGCCACTGCCCGGAACCTGCGGCGCAGTGAACTCTGTCACCTCTTGGCCGGGCCGCTGTTCGACCTCGATCGAAGCGCCGTCCGGGGTCTCCAGATCCACGGTGGTGACGGGCGCGACCACGATGAACGGCACGTGGTGGTACTTGGCGAGCACGGCGAGCGGATAGCTTCCCACCTTGTTCGCCACCGAGCCGTCGGCGGCGATGCGGTCGGCGCCGATGAGGACGGCGTCCACCTCCCCCGCCGCGAACAGGGAGCCGGCCGCATTGTCGCTCAGCAGGCTGTACGCCATCCCGCTGCCCGCCGCCTCGTACGCCGTCAGCCGCGCGCCCTGGAGCAGCGGCCGCGTCTCGTCGACCCACAGGCGACGCAACCGGCCGGCCCGGTGCGCGGCCAGCGCGACCGCGAAGGCGGTGCCCTCGCCTCCGGACACCAGTCGGCCGGTGTTGCAGTGGGTGAGGACGCGGTGGCTGCCGCCCGGCAGCAGCTCGTCGAGGAGCGCGAGCCCATGCCGCGCCATCCGGGCGCTGGCCTCGGCGTCCGCACGGTGCAGTGCCTTGGCGGCTCCCAGCGCCGCGGCCCCGGCCTCGGCAGGTCCCGCGCCCTTCTCCGCCGCGGCCCGGTACGCCCCGGCGGCCAGCCGCACCCCGTACCCCAGGTTGACCGCGGTGGGCCGTGCCCCCGCGAGCAGCGCCGCCGCCTCATCCACGTCGTAGCCGCGGGCCGCGGCCAGCGCCACCCCGTAGGCCCCGGCGATGCCGAGCAGCGGGGCGCCGCGTACCGCCAGCTTCTGGATGGCCAGCACCAGCCCCGGCACATCCGTGCAGACCAGCTCGACTTCCTCTGCGGGCAGCCGGGTCTGGTCCAGCAGGACCAGCACGGGCCCCTCCGGTGGCTCGTCCCAGCGCAGCGACGGTATTCCCGAGGGGCCGGGCCCCATGGTGGTTCGCACGTCCTGATCAGCCATCCGCCCAGTCTGCCCCGTAAGCAGCCGACAAAAGAAGGTGCCAGCGGGATACGGGGGGTACGGGGGCCGGTCACTGGCCGGGATCCACGTGACACCATGGCAGCCAACCCGAAGCAACCGGCGTGCGCAGCCGGTTCCGCGACCAAGCCACGAGGTGGACGACCGTGAATGACTCCCCGGGCTGGGCCTCGCCCGGATCGGCCCCCTCCGACGGTGACCACTCCGGCACGCCCGCGACACCGGAGCCCTCGGACGACCGGGCCCGCGCCGCCTCCAAGTGGTCGCAGGAGCAGCCCCCGGCCGCCCAGTGGTCCTCGCCGGGCGCCGACCCGTCGTCCCCGCAGCAGGGCCAGGGCCAGGGCTGGGGCACACCGCCGCAGGGCCCGGGCTGGGGACAGGTGCCGACGCAGCCGCCGGGCGGCAACTGGAACCAGAACTACGGCCGTCCGCCCGCCGCCAAGCCGGGCGTCATCCCGCTGCGTCCCCTGGGCGTCGGCGAGATCCTCGACGGCGCGGTCTCCAGCGCCCGCGCCCACTGGCGGACGGTTCTCGGCCTCACCCTGGTCGTCGCCGTGGTCTCCCAGATCGCCCAGATCCTGGCCACCCGCTTCATCCTGCCGACGCCGACCGCGTTCGACCCGGACGCCACCGGCAGCGAATCCGTCCGCCAGGCCTTCGACGCCATGCTGTCCGGCCTGGTCGACCTCGTTCCGCCCCTGATCATCGGTCAGTTCGCCACGCTGTTCACGACGGCCGTGCTGACCATCGTGGTCAGCCGCTCCGTGCTCGGCCGGCCGGTGTCCCTGGGCGACGCCTGGGCCGAGGCCCGCCCCCGGCTGCTGAGCCTGCTCGGTCTGCTGGCCCTCGTGTTCGTCATGTGCGGCGGAATCATCGCCATCGGCGTGCTGCCCGGGGCGCTCCTCGGCGGGGCCGGCGGCGCCGCGCTGGCCGTGCTCGGCGGTCTGGCCACGTCCGTGGTCGCGCTGTGGCTCTACATCCGCTTCTGCCTCGCCGCCCCGGCCCTGATGCTGGAACGGCAGAGCATCGTCCAGTCCCTGCGCCGCTCCGCGAAGCTGGTCAACGGCTCCTGGTGGCGCATCCTGGGCGTCACCCTGCTGACGTCCGTCCTGGTCTCCATCGTCTCGATGATCATCATGATGCCGTTCACCTTCGGTGCGGCCGCGGCGGACAGCAACTCCCTTCGCAGCCTCCTCGACGGAAACACCCCCGATTTCAGCTGGCCCTACCTGATCATCTCCGGCGTGGGAGCCGTGATCGGGTCCGCGATCACCTACCCCATCGTGGCCGGCGTCAGCGTCCTGCTCTACATCGACCAGCGGATCCGCCGCGAGGCCCTCGACATGGAACTGGCGCGCGCCGCAGGCATTCCCGGCTACGAAACACCCGGGAGCTGATGCAGTGTCAGGAGCGGGGGGGTTCATCACGGCACGAGTACTGACCGGCGCTTCCGGCACGCCTCCGGTGGACATCGGACGCGATCGGGCACGCGAGGCGGCCCAGCGCGAACTGTCCGACCCGGCGTACCACCAGCACGACCCGAGTCTCCTCCAGCGTGCCCTCGACAAGTTCTGGGACTGGATCGGATCGCTCTTCGACTCGGCGTCCGGGGCCACCCCGGGCGGTCCGCTCGGCCTGATCGTGCTCGCCGTCTTCGTCATCGGCCTGGTCGCCGCCCTGTGGTGGCGGCTCGGCACCCCGCAGCGGGCCATCTCCTCGGGCGGCACCGTCTTCGACGACCGCCCGCGCAGCGCCGCGGAGCACCGCGCCGCGGCCGAGGCACATGCCAACGCCTTCCGCTGGAACGCGGCCGTCCAGGAGCGGATGCGCGCCATCGTCCGCGCACTCGAAGAACGCGCCCTCCTCGATCCCCGCCCCGGCCGGACCGCCGACGAGGCCGCCGCCGAAGCGGGCCGCCCGCTGCCCGGCCATGCCGTCCGACTCCGCGCCGCAGCCCGGGCGTTCGACGACGTCACATACGGCGGCCGCACCGCCGACGAGGCGACATACATACGGCTGCGCGACCTCGACCGGGACCTCGACGCCGCGAAGCCCGCGCTGAGCGACGCACCCCAAGGGGCCACCGCATGACCGCCACGACGGCCGCCCCCACCTCCACCTCGGCCACCGCCCGCCAGGTGTGGACCCGCACCCGCGGACTCGTCCTCGCTCTCGTCATCCTCATAGCCGCCGGCATCGCCATCGCCGCACTGCACACCACCAACTCCCAGCACGGCGGCCTCGATCCGCGCTCCGCGGACCAGAACGGCACCCGGGCCGTCGCTCAGCTCCTCACCTCCCAGGGCGTGTCCACCCGCGTGGTCACCACCCTCGACGAGGCGACGGCCGCCGCCGGCCCCGACACCACCCTCCTGATCACGGTCCCCGACCTCCTGACCGAGGGCCAGCAGCGCCAACTCCGCGCCGCCACCGCCGAATCCGGTGGCCGTACGATCCTCATCGCCCCCACCGCGCCGTCGCTCGGCGTCCTCGCCCCTGACGTACACGCCGAGGGCCCCGCCTCCGTCAAGCCGCGCGACCCCGGCTGCACCCAGCCCGCCGCGACCAAGGCGGGCCGCGCGAGCACCGGAGGCGTCCGCTACTCGGCCCCCGACGAGCGCAGCGACGGCTGCTACCCGGCCGCCGGCCTCCCCACCGTGCTCCGCATCCCCGGCCCCGGCCAGGGCGACACCGTCCTGCTCGGCGCCCCGGACCTTCTCGTCAATGACCACCTCGACGAGGAGGGCAACGCCTCCCTCGCCCTGCACCTGCTCGGCACTCGCCCCCATCTGGTCTGGTACCTCCCCTCCCTGGGTGACGCTTCGGCCACCGACGGCGGCACACGCTCGTTCTTCGACCTGATCCCGTCCGGATGGCTCTGGGCCACCCTCCAACTCGCCCTCGCCGCCGCACTGGCCGCGATCTGGCGGGCCCGCCGACTCGGCCCGCTCGTCACCGAGCGACTCCCGGTCGCCGTCCGCGCCTCCGAGGCGACCGAAGGCCGCGCCCGCCTCTACCGCAAGGCCAACGCCCGCGACCGCGCGGCCCAAACCCTGCGCTCCGCCAGCCGCACCCGCCTGGCTCCCCTCCTCGGCGTCGCCGCCTCGGCAGCGCACTCCCCCGACGTTCTCATCCCGGCCGTCTCCACCCGGATCCCCGCGACCGGCCGTGACCCCCTTTCCCTGCTCTTCGGCCCAACCCCGGCCGACGACGCCGCACTTGTCCGCCTCGCGGACGAACTGGACGCCCTCGAAAGAGAGGTACGCACTTCATGAGCGACCGCACCCCGGAGCCCACAGCGACCCCGGACGACGCCCGCGCTTCCCTCGAAGCCCTGCGCGCCGAGATCGCCAAGGCCGTCGTCGGCCAGGACTCCGCCGTCACCGGCCTCGTTGTCGCCCTCCTGTGCCGCGGCCATGTGCTGCTCGAAGGCGTACCGGGCGTCGCCAAGACCCTCCTGGTGCGGGCCCTGGCCGCCTCCCTCCAACTCGACACGAAGCGCGTCCAGTTCACCCCCGATCTGATGCCGAGCGACGTCACCGGCTCGCTCATCTACGACGCCCGTACGGCGGAGTTCTCCTTCCAGCCCGGGCCGGTGTTCACCAATCTGCTGCTCGCGGACGAGATCAACCGGACCCCGCCGAAGACCCAGTCGTCCCTGCTCGAAGCCATGGAGGAGCGTCAGGTCACGGTGGACGGCACGCCGCGTCTCCTGCCCGACCCGTTCCTGGTGGCCGCCACCCAGAACCCGGTCGAGTACGAGGGCACGTACCCTCTGCCCGAGGCCCAACTGGACCGCTTCCTGCTGAAGTTGACGGTCCCGCTGCCCTCCCGCCAGGACGAGATGGACGTCCTGGCCCGGCACGCGATCGGCTTCAACCCCCGCGACTTGAAGGGGGCGGGGCTGCGCCCCGTGGCCGGCCCGGCAGACCTCGAAGCCGCCCGCGCCGCCGTCGCCAAGACCTCGGTCTCACCCGAGATCACCGGCTATGTCGTCGATATCTGTCGTGCCACGCGTGAATCCCCCTCGCTCAGCCTCGGGGTCTCCCCGCGAGGCGCCACCGCCCTGCTCTCCACGGCCCGGGCCTGGGCCTGGCTCACCGGACGGGACTACGTCATCCCGGACGATGTGAAAGCCCTGGCACTCCCCACACTTCGCCACCGCGTCCAACTGCGCCCAGAAGCCGAGATGGAGGGCGTCACCGCCGACTCCGTCATCACTTCCGTCCTCGCCCACGTCCCCGTGCCCCGCTGAGGCGACCCCATGGCCCTCACCGGACGCTCCGCACTCCTGGCCGCCATCGGTTCCCTCCCGGTCGGTGTCTTCGCCCCGGGCTGGACCGGGATGCTCGCGGTCAATGCTCCCCTTGCACTCGCAATTCTGTGCGACTACGCCTGCGCCGCGCCAGTGCGAAAGCTCCAGTTCACCCGAAGTGGTGATACATCCGTTCGACTGGGTGACGCGGCCACGGTGTCCCTCACCGTCACCAACCCGTCGAACCGGCGCCTCCGCGCCCAGCTCAGAGACGCCTGGCCCCCCAGCAGCTGGTCGTCCGAAGCCGAACAGGCCGCCTCCCGGCACCCGTTGACGGTCCCGGCCGGCGAACGCAGCCGCTTGACCACACCCCTGCGTCCAACACGCCGGGGCGACCGCCAGGCGGACCGCGTCACGGTCCGCTCGTACGGCCCCCTCGGCCTGGCCGCCCGCCAGGGCAGCCATCAGGTCCCCTGGTCGGTACGCGTCCTACCGCCGTTCACCAGCCGCAAGCACCTGCCGTCCCGCCTGGCCCGGCTCCGCGAACTCGACGGCCGCACCAGTGTGTTGACCCGCGGCGAAGGCACCGAATTCGACAGCCTCCGCGAGTACGTTCCCGGCGACGACACCCGCTCCATCGACTGGCGGGCCACCGCCCGCAACAACAACGTCGCCGTACGCACCTGGCGACCGGAACGCGACCGCCATGTCCTCATCGTCCTCGACACCGGCCGAACCGCAGCCGGCCGCGTCGGTGACGTACCCCGTCTCGACGCTGCCATGGACGCCGGACTCCTCCTCGCCGCCCTCGCCTCCCGAGCCGGCGACCGGGTCGACCTCCTCGCCTACGACCGACGCGTACGCGCCCGGGTCCAGGGACGAGCCGCAGGCGAGCTGCTGCCCGCGCTGGTCAACGCGATGGCCCCGCTCGAAGCGTCCCTGATCGAAACCGACGCCCGCGGCCTCAGCGCAGCGGCCCTCACCCACGCACCCCGCCGCTCCCTCATCGTCCTGCTCACCAGCCTGGACACCGCGGCGGTCGAGGAGGGCCTGCTCCCCGTACTGCCCCAACTCACCCAGCGTCATACGGTCCTGGTGGCAGCGGTGGCCGATCCGTACATCAAGCACATGGCGGCCGCGCGCGGGGACGTCGAGGCGGTGTACGCGTCCGCAGCAGCCGCCCAAACACAGGAACAGCGCCGCCGCACGGCCGACAAACTGAGGCGCCACGGCGTCACCGTGGTCGACGCCACCCCCGACGAACTGGCCCCCGCTCTGGCCGACGCCTACCTCGACCTGAAAGCGGCGGGCCGCCTGTAGCACGCGAGAAGACGGAGGAGGGGGCGGGGCTTTCCCCGCCCCCTCCTCAAAAAGCAACGCTTGACAAATTACCCGCCGTGAACGCGAAAAAGCCCCGCACCGTGACCGTATTTCTACGGTCTGGTGCGGGGCTTTCCCCTAAAATTTGTTCGGCGGCGTCCTACTCTCCCACAGGGTCCCCCCTGAAGTACCATCGGCGCTGAAAGGCTTAGCTTCCGGGTTCGGAATGTAACCGGGCGTTTCCCTAACGCTATGACCACCGAAACACTATGAAGTTGAACTCAACCGGCACACACCCAACAGGGCATGCGGGAGTTCATTGCTTCAGAACAAACACAGTGGACGCGAGCAACTGAGGACAAGCCCTCGGCCTATTAGTACCAGTCAGCTCCACCCGTTACCGGGCTTCCACATCTGGCCTATCAACCCAGTCGTCTACTGGGAGCCTTACCCTCTCAAGGAGGTGGGAACACTCATCTCGAAGCAGGCTTCCCGCTTAGATGCTTTCAGCGGTTATCCTTTCCGAACGTAGCCAACCAGCCATGCCCTTGGCAGGACAACTGGCACACCAGAGGTTCGTCCGTCCCGGTCCTCTCGTACTAGGGACAGCCCTTCTCAATGTTCCTGCGCGCGCAGCGGATAGGGACCGAACTGTCTCACGACGTTCTAAACCCAGCTCGCGTACCGCTTTAATGGGCGAACAGCCCAACCCTTGGGACCGACTCCAGCCCCAGGATGCGACGAGCCGACATCGAGGTGCCAAACCATCCCGTCGATATGGACTCTTGGGGAAGATCAGCCTGTTATCCCCGGGGTACCTTTTATCCGTTGAGCGACGGCGCTTCCACAAGCCACCGCCGGATCACTAGTCCCGACTTTCGTCCCTGCTCGACCCGTCGGTCTCACAGTCAAGCTCCCTTGTGCACTTACACTCAACACCTGATTGCCAACCAGGCTGAGGGAACCTTTGGGCGCCTCCGTTACTCTTTAGGAGGCAACCGCCCCAGTTAAACTACCCATCAGACACTGTCCCTGATCCGGATCACGGACCGAGGTTAGACATCCAGCACGACCAGAGTGGTATTTCAACGACGACTCCACAACCACTGGCGTGGCCGCTTCAAAGTCTCCCACCTATCCTACACAAGCCGAACCGAACACCAATATCAAACTGTAGTAAAGGTCCCGGGGTCTTTCCGTCCTGCTGCGCGAAACGAGCATCTTTACTCGTAGTGCAATTTCACCGGGCCTATGGTTGAGACAGTCGAGAAGTCGTTACGCCATTCGTGCAGGTCGGAACTTACCCGACAAGGAATTTCGCTACCTTAGGATGGTTATAGTTACCACCGCCGTTTACTGGCGCTTAAGTTCTCAGCTTCGCCACACCGAAATGTGACTAACCGGTCCCCTTAACGTTCCAGCACCGGGCAGGCGTCAGTCCGTATACATCGCCTTACGGCTTCGCACGGACCTGTGTTTTTAGTAAACAGTCGCTTCTCGCTGGTCTCTGCGGCCACCCCCAGCTCACCGAGTAAATCGGATCACCAGTGATGGCCCCCCTTCTCCCGAAGTTACGGGGGCATTTTGCCGAGTTCCTTAACCATAGTTCACCCGAACGCCTCGGTATTCTCTACCTGACCACCTGAGTCGGTTTAGGGTACGGGCCGCCATGAAACTCGCTAGAGGCTTTTCTCGACAGCATAGGATCATCCACTTCACCACAATCGGCTCGGCATCAGGTCTCAGCCTTAATGTGCGACGGATTTGCCTACCGCACGGCCTACACCCTTACCCCGGGACAACCACCGCCCGGGCTGGACTACCTTCCTGCGTCACCCCATCGCTTACCTACTACAAGTCTGGGTCACCGGCTCCACCACTTTCCTTTCCCCGAAGGGTCCGGAACGGCTTCACGGGCTTAGCATCGCCTGATTCGATACTGGGCGTTTCAAAGCGGGTACCGGAATATCAACCGGTTGTCCATCGACTACGCCTGTCGGCCTCGCCTTAGGTCCCGACTTACCCTGGGCAGATCAGCTTGACCCAGGAACCCTTAGTCAATCGGCGCACACGTTTCTCACGTGTGTATCGCTACTCATGCCTGCATTCTCACTCGTGAACCGTCCACCACTAGCTTCCGCTGCGGCTTCACCCGGCACACGACGCTCCCCTACCCATCCCAGCCCCCGTTGGGGGTATGTGCTGGAATGACACGACTTCGGCGGTACGCTTGAGCCCCGCTACATTGTCGGCGCGGAATCACTTGACCAGTGAGCTATTACGCACTCTTTCAAGGGTGGCTGCTTCTAAGCCAACCTCCTGGTTGTCTCTGCGACTCCACATCCTTTCCCACTTAGCGTACGCTTAGGGGCCTTAGTCGATGCTCTGGGCTGTTTCCCTCTCGACCATGGAGCTTATCCCCCACAGTCTCACTGCCGCGCTCTCACTTACCGGCATTCGGAGTTTGGCTAAGGTCAGTAACCCGGTAGGGCCCATCGCCTATCCAGTGCTCTACCTCCGGCAAGAAACACACGACGCTGCACCTAAATGCATTTCGGGGAGAACCAGCTATCACGGAGTTTGATTGGCCTTTCACCCCTAACCACAGGTCATCCCCCAGGTTTTCAACCCTGGTGGGTTCGGTCCTCCACGACCTCTTACAGCCGCTTCAACCTGCCCATGGCTAGATCACTCCGCTTCGGGTCTAGAGCGTGCAACTCAATCGCCCTGTTCGGACTCGCTTTCGCTACGGCTTCCCCACACGGGTTAACCTCGCTACACACCGCTAACTCGCAGGCTCATTCTTCAAAAGGCACGCAGTCACGACTGTATGTGCAAGCACATACAGCGACGCTCCCACGGCTTGTAGGCACACGGTTTCAGGTACTATTTCACTCCGCTCCCGCGGTACTTTTCACCATTCCCTCACGGTACTATCCGCTATCGGTCACCAGGGAATATTTAGGCTTAGCGGGTGGTCCCGCCAGATTCACACGGGATTTCTCGGGCCCCGTGCTACTTGGGTGTCTCTCAAACGAGCCGTTGATGTTTCAGCTACGGGGGTCTTACCCTCTACGCCGGACCTTTCGCATGTCCTTCGCCTACACCAACGGTTTCTGACTCGCCTCACAGCCGGCAGACTGTGAAAGAGAGATCCCACAACCCCGCATGCGCAACCCCTGCCGGGTATCACACGCATACGGTTTGGCCTCATCCGGTTTCGCTCGCCACTACTCCCGGAATCACGGTTGTTTTCTCTTCCTGAGGGTACTGAGATGTTTCACTTCCCCTCGTTCCCTCCACATACCCTATGTGTTCAGGTATGGGTGACAGCCCATGACGACTGCCGGGTTTCCCCATTCGGAAACCCCCGGATCAAAGCCTGGTTGACGGCTCCCCGGGGACTATCGTGGCCTCCCACGTCCTTCATCGGTTCCTGGTGCCAAGGCATCCACCGTGCGCCCTTAAAAACTTGGCCACAGATGCTCGCGTCCACTGTGCAGTTCTCAAACAACGACCAGCCACCCACCACCCCGAACCAAACGGTTCGAGTTCACTGGGGCCGGCACTGAAGGCAGCCTTTCGGCCGTACCTTCAGATACCCAACAGCGTGCCCGGTCCAGCCAGTTGATGTGTTCGCTTTCCACGCCGAAGCAGTACTCGCAAACCCACCGATCCAACTGGTGCCGAATAGTCAACGTTCCACCCATGAGCTGACCGTGTAGAACATGTGTCTACAGACGGTGCTGTGCTCCTTAGAAAGGAGGTGATCCAGCCGCACCTTCCGGTACGGCTACCTTGTTACGACTTCGTCCCAATCGCCAGTCCCACCTTCGACAGCTCCCTCCCACAAGGGGTTGGGCCACCGGCTTCGGGTGTTACCGACTTTCGTGACGTGACGGGCGGTGTGTACAAGGCCCGGGAACGTATTCACCGCAGCAATGCTGATCTGCGATTACTAGCAACTCCGACTTCATGGGGTCGAGTTGCAGACCCCAATCCGAACTGAGACCGGCTTTTTGAGATTCGCTCCGCCTCGCGGCATCGCAGCTCTTTGTACCGGCCATTGTAGCACGTGTGCAGCCCAAGACATAAGGGGCATGATGACTTGACGTCGTCCCCACCTTCCTCCGAGTTGACCCCGGCAGTCTCCTGTGAGTCCCCATCACCCCGAAGGGCATGCTGGCAACACAGAACAAGGGTTGCGCTCGTTGCGGGACTTAACCCAACATCTCACGACACGAGCTGACGACAGCCATGCACCACCTGTATACCGACCACAAGGGGGCGACTATCTCTAGCCGTTTCCGGTATATGTCAAGCCTTGGTAAGGTTCTTCGCGTTGCGTCGAATTAAGCCACATGCTCCGCTGCTTGTGCGGGCCCCCGTCAATTCCTTTGAGTTTTAGCCTTGCGGCCGTACTCCCCAGGCGGGGAACTTAATGCGTTAGCTGCGGCACCGACGACGTGGAATGTCGCCAACACCTAGTTCCCAACGTTTACGGCGTGGACTACCAGGGTATCTAATCCTGTTCGCTCCCCACGCTTTCGCTCCTCAGCGTCAGTAATGGCCCAGAGATCCGCCTTCGCCACCGGTGTTCCTCCTGATATCTGCGCATTTCACCGCTACACCAGGAATTCCGATCTCCCCTACCACACTCTAGCTAGCCCGTATCGAATGCAGACCCGGGGTTAAGCCCCGGGCTTTCACATCCGACGTGACAAGCCGCCTACGAGCTCTTTACGCCCAATAATTCCGGACAACGCTTGCGCCCTACGTATTACCGCGGCTGCTGGCACGTAGTTAGCCGGCGCTTCTTCTGCAGGTACCGTCACTTTCGCTTCTTCCCTGCTGAAAGAGGTTTACAACCCGAAGGCCGTCATCCCTCACGCGGCGTCGCTGCATCAGGCTTTCGCCCATTGTGCAATATTCCCCACTGCTGCCTCCCGTAGGAGTCTGGGCCGTGTCTCAGTCCCAGTGTGGCCGGTCGCCCTCTCAGGCCGGCTACCCGTCGTCGCCTTGGTAGGCCATTACCCCACCAACAAGCTGATAGGCCGCGGGCTCATCCTTCACCGCCGGAGCTTTTAACCCCTCAAGATGCCCTGAGGAGTGTTATCCGGTATTAGACCCCGTTTCCAGGGCTTGTCCCAGAGTGAAGGGCAGATTGCCCACGTGTTACTCACCCGTTCGCCACTAATCCACCCCGAAGGGCTTCATCGTTCGACTTGCATGTGTTAAGCACGCCGCCAGCGTTCGTCCTGAGCCAGGATCAAACTCTCCATGAATGTTTACCCGTAATCGGGTGCACACATCACGTAAGAGCGGGACGGAACCGCCGGAATAAGGCGGCCCGTCCACAGCGTCCTCGCTGTGTAATCGCCTGCCGACCGTGAAGGCCGACAGGACTTTTCAAAGGAACCTCGATCCACCGGAGTGGATACGGGGTTGTCAATCTGGCGTTGACTTTTGGCACGCTGTTGAGTTCTCAAGGAACGGACGCTTCCTTTGTACTCACCCTCTCGGGCTTTCCTCCGGGCGCTTCCCTTCGGCATTTCGTGTTTCCAGCTTAGCAGATCCGATTTCCGTTTCTGCCACCCGCTGGAGCGGGCTGCCGAATTGGTTTTGGCTTTCGCGTTTTCCTTTCCGGCGATTCCGACTCTATCAGAAGTCATTCGACCGATCGAATCGGCTTCATTTGCTTCGAATGGTGAATCGGAATGGCTCATCACTCGGAAATTCAATTTCCGGGGAGAGCGAGAGAGATGTTAGTCAGTGCTGTCGAGCTTGTCCAGCCCGTGGCAACCGTTTGAATCTACCTCCCCACGCGAACCGTGTCAACGGTTTTTGTGGGCGAAGGGGACAGTAGCAGGTCAGAGGCGTCGTACGCACATCACGCGGCCGTCGGGAGTTCGGCGCTGCGGCCCGTTTCCTCGACGTCGCCCACCTCCCCGGCCCGTACGGCTCGGCCGCCCAGGACGTAGACGTAGACCAGGAACGCCAGCTCGGCGGCGATGCCCAGGGTGATTCGGGCCCAGGTCGGGAGGCCGGAGGGGGTCACGAAGCCCTCGATCATCCCGGAGACGAACAGCACCAGGGCCAGTCCGATCGCCATGCCCAGCGCTGCCCGGCCCTGTTCCGCCAGGGCCGCTCGGCGGGTGCGCGGGCCCGGGTCCACCACGGTCCAGCCGAGACGCAGGCCCGTACCCGCGGCGACGAAGACCGCCGTCAGCTCCAGGAGGCCGTGCGGCAGGACCAGGCCGAGGAAGGTGTCGAGGCGGCCGGCCGAGGACATGAGGCCGATGCCGACGCCCAGGTTGAGCATGTTGAGGAGCAGGATCCAGAGGACGGGGATGCCCAGGAACGCGCCCAGGACCAGGCACATCGCGGTTGCCTGGGCGTTGTTCGTCCAGACCTGCGCCGCGAAGGATGCCGCCGGGTGGCTCGAGTAGTAGGTCTCGTACTCGCCGCCCGGCCTAGTCATCTGGCGCAGGGCGTCAGGGGCGGCGAGCGCGGACTGGACCTCGGGGTGGGTGGCGATCCACCAGCCGATGACCGCGGAGACCCCGATGGAGATCAGGGCTGTCGGGATCCACCAGCGGCGCGAGCGGTAGACGGCCGCGGGGAAGCCCGCCGTGAGGAATCGGGCCGCGTCACGCCAGCTCGCGCGGCGGGTGCCGGTCACGGTGGAGCGTGCGCGGGCCACCAGTTGGGTCAGCCGGGCCGTGAGCTGGGGGTCCGGGGCGGTCGTCTGTATGAGGGAGAGATGGGTCGAGGTGCGCTGGTAGAGCGTCACCAACTCGTCCGCCTCGGCGCCCGTGAGGCGGCGGCCGCGGCGCAGGAGGTGTTCGAGTCGGTCCCACTCCGTGTGGTGGGCGGTCACGAAGACGTCGAGGTCCATGTTCTGCTGCTGCTCCAGGCACTGGGTGCGTACGGTCCGTACTACTGCGGCGCGCTGCGGGCCAGCTTGGCAGACTGGGGGGATCCGAGGGTGGGGCAGGTCGTCGTGTGTGAGGGGTGGGGTATCGAGTGAGCGCGCTGGTCACGGGGGATGCGGTCGTACTGGGGCTGCGGCCTGCGCGGTTGCCGAGTCGGGCATTGGCGTTGGTGATTGATCTGGCTGTGGTGTGGGCGGCCTACATATTGGTTTCGTTGATCATGTTGCTGGCCACCGCTTCCATGGATGACGCCGCCCAGGCTGCGATAACGGTGTCCCTCTTCCTGCTCGTGCTGGTCGGTGCGCCCATCGCCGTCGAGACGCTGACGCACGGGCGGTCGCTGGGGAAGCTGGCCTGCGGACTGCGAGTGGTGCGGGACGACGGCGGGCCCATCCGGTTTCGGCACGCGCTGGTGCGCGGGGCCATGGGGGTCGTCGAGATCCTGCTGACGTTCGGGATCGTGGGCTGCATCGCCTCGCTCGTCTCCGCACGCGGGCGGCGCCTCGGGGATGTGTTCGCGGGGACGTTGGTCGTGCGCGAGCGGGTTTCCTCGGGATGGGCCGCGGCCGTTCCGCCGCCCCCGCCGTGGCTGGTGGGGCGGTTCGCCGGGCTTGATCTGTCGCGCGTGCCGGACGGGCTGTGGCTGGCGGTGCGCCAGTACCTGACGCGGATGCGGCAGCTCGACCCGCAGGTGAGCTGGACGATGTCGGTTCGCCTGGCCGAGGAGATGGCGGCTTGCACGGGTGCGCCGGCGCCCGGAGGTGTACCGCCTGCCGCGTATCTGGCCGCTGTGGTGAGTGAGCGTCAGGCTCGTGATGCACGGCGGGCGTTCGGGTCGGTACGTCCGGGCGTCGTCGGGCCGGGAGTTCAGGGGGCGTGGGCGGGGCAGGGCATCGCCGCGGGCCCGCCCCTGCCGACCGCGCAACCCGGCGCAGGCGCGCCCCCGCAGGCCGCTCAACCTGCTCAACCCGCTCAGAGCTGGGCGCCATTGGGCCGGTCCGCGTCGGGTGGTTCGGGTGGGGCTGGCAGGCCTGAGGTGGTGGCTGGGGCAGGCAGTTGGGCTGGGCCGGGCGCCATGGTCGCGTCGCATGAGACGGACGCGTCGGCGGAACGGGCGGGCCGGGAAGGCGCCGAGGGCCCGGTGCGTTCGACCGGGTTCGCCCCGCCCGCCTAAGCCCGCCCAGGCCCGCACTGGGTTCGCCCTGGCCGCGTAGGCCCGGCCAGGCCCGCGCTGGGTTCGTCCCGGCCGCGTAGGCCCGGCCAGGCCCGCGCTGGGTTCGCCCCGGCCGCGTAGGCCCGCCCAGGCCCGCTGGGTTCGTCCTGGCAGCCGGCCGGGCCGGCCGTGCCAGTTACGGCACCGGGAACGTCGAGGGTGGGGATTCCAGGGATTCCAGCTCGATGCCGGGCGCCGCGAGGACGACGTCGCCGGCGATGTGGATGTTGTGCTGCTCCCCCGTGTCCAGGGCGCTGACCTGGTACTCGTCCACGATCAGGGGGCCATTGTCAGTGGCGTGCGCTTCACTTTTCAGCAGGGACCAGGACTGGTCGATCGTTCGGGGGGCGAGGACCGGGTCCGTGAAGGTGACGAGGCGGACGCGCGTCGTCGGGGACTGCGGGGTCAGGCGGAGCAGACGGGAGGTGGCGACGAGAAACGCGGGGGAACCGCCGGCGAAGGCGTGGGCGCGCACATTGCCTTCGGTGGCATGGGTCCCGGAAGGGTCCGTACGGACCCAGGTGACGCCGTCGAGCGCGGCGCCTCGTACCTGCCAGGCCGCGGCATGGAGTTCGAGGCGGATCGGTCGCCCGAGCTCGTCGAGTGCGAGGTCTACGGAGCCCGCGTGGTCTCCGGAGGGGGTGGTGCGCTGGGATACGTAGCGCCAGCCGGAAGGGCCGGGCGCGCAGTGGAAGTGTTCTTCGCCGAGAGGGGTGTGGTCGTGGGGATCGTGAAGCGAATATCGGCCGCGGGGCATGGGGTCTCGGGGTCCTCGGGAGTCAGGCGCTGACTCGGTGTGGAGCGGTATGGGGCAGGCCCCCGTCACGGGGGTGCGGGGGCCTGCCTCAGTACCGATGACATACCCGATGACGTACCGGTGGAGCCCGAGTGCCGGCGGAGGCCGGGTCGGCGGTGCCGTCAACTCCGGTGACTACAGGGCCCGTTGGGCCTGGCGGCCCTGTAGTCCTCGGGGTGTCGGGGCTCAGTAGCGGTAGTGGTCCGGCTTGTACGGGCCGTCGACCTCGACGCCGATGTACGCGGCCTGCTCCGGGCGGAGTTCGGTGAGCTTGACGCCCAGCGCGTCCAGGTGGAGGCGGGCGACCTTCTCGTCGAGGTGCTTGGGCAGCACGTAGACGTCGGTCGGGTACTCGGACGTCTTGGTGAACAGCTCGATCTGGGCCAGCGTCTGGTCCGCGAAGGAGTTGGACATGACGAAGGAGGGGTGACCGGTCGCGTTGCCGAGGTTCAGCAGGCGGCCCTCGGAGAGGACGATCAGCACCTTGCCGTCGGGGAAGGTCCAGGTGTGCACCTGGGGCTTGACCTCGTCCTTGACGACGCCGGGGATCTTGGCCAGGCCGGCCATGTCGATCTCGTTGTCGAAGTGGCCGATGTTCCCGACGATCGCCTGGTGCTTCATCTTGGCCATGTCGGCGGCCATGATGATGTCCTTGTTGCCCGTCGTGGTGATGAAGATGTCCGCCTTGTCGACGACCTCGTCAAGGGTCGTGACCTGGTAGCCGTCCATCGCCGCCTGGAGCGCGCAGATCGGGTCGATCTCGGTGACGATGACGCGGGCGCCCTGGCCGCGCAGGGACTCGGCGCAGCCCTTGCCGACGTCGCCGTAGCCGCACACAACCGCGGTCTTGCCGCCGATGAGGACGTCGGTGGCGCGGTTGATGCCGTCGATCAGGGAGTGGCGGCAGCCGTACTTGTTGTCGAACTTCGACTTCGTCACGGCGTCGTTCACGTTGATCGCCGGGAAGAGGAGGACGCCGTCGCGCATCATCTCGTAGAGGCGGTGGACACCGGTGGTGGTCTCCTCCGTCACGCCGCGGATCTCGGAGGCGAGCTGGGTCCACTTCTGGGGGTTCTCACCCAGGGTGCGGTTCAGCAGGGTGAGGATGTGGGCGTACTCCTCGGAGTCCGCCGTCGAGGGGTCCGGGGCCGCGCCGGCCTTCTCGAACTCGACGCCCTTGTGCACCAGGAGGGTGGCGTCGCCGCCGTCGTCCAGGATCATGTTCGGGCCGCCGGTGGGGGTGTTCGGCCAGGTCAGCGCCTGCTCCGTGCACCACCAGTACTCCTCGAGGGTCTCGCCCTTCCAGGCGTAGACCGGGACGCCGGCGGGGGCGTCCGGGGTGCCGTTCGGGCCGACCGCGATGGCGGCGGCGGCGTGGTCCTGGGTGGAGAAGATGTTGCAGGAGGCCCAGCGGACCTCGGCGCCGAGGGCGACCAGGGTCTCGATCAGCACGGCGGTCTGCACGGTCATGTGCAGGGAGCCGGTGATGCGGGCGCCGGCCAGCGGCTGCGTGGCGGCGTACTCCTTGCGGATCGACATCAGGCCGGGCATCTCGTGCTCGGCGAGGGTGATCTCCTTGCGGCCGAAGGCGGCGAGGGAGAGGTCGGCGACCTTGAAGTCCTGGCCGGCGCCGGTGGCGACAGTCGTCATGCGGGCTGCTCCTCGTGGGTTGGTGGCGAGGGTGGGTACGGCTGGTCTGCGGGCGCGGCGATGGGCATGGGAGTGCCCGAACGCGCTCGCAGCGCAGTCCGTCGGAGGCCCTCTCTCCCTCGGCCGGGTCCCACGGGGGACCGACCGACCGCCATCAGCAGCGACGTCTGGCTCTGGTCACGAATCTACACCGATCGGCCCAGCGAGCCCCAGCGTGCCTGGCCAGAAGCGGCGGTCGAGGCGAGATGACAGCGGGTCGGGCGGCAGGGCCCGGCGGACGTTCCGGGGGGAAGCGGACCCCGGGCTCTGGTGCCAGCTGGACCCCGGGCTCTCGGGGCGGGCTGCCCGCGGGCCCTAGGGCAGGCGGGCTCCGGACGGTCTGGGGGCAAGCGGACGCCGTGCCCTAGGGCAAGCGGACCCCGGGCTCTCGGGGCGAGCTGGGACCCGGGCTCTGAGGCAAGCGGGCTCCGGACGTTCCGGGGGGCAAGCGGACCCCGGGCTCTCGGGGCGAGCTGGGACCCGGGCTCTGAGGCAAGCGGGCTCCGGACGTTCCGGGGGGCAAGCGGACCCCGGGCTCTCGGGGCGAGCTGCCCCCGGGCCTTGGGGTCAGCTGGAACCAGGGCCCTACGGCAAGCGGACCCCGGACGGTCTGGGGGCAAGCCGGCCCCGGGCCCTCGGGCGAGCCGCACCCGGGCTCTCGGGGCGAGCTGGGACCCGGGCCCTGGGGCAAGCGGACCCCGGACCCTCGGGTGAGCCGGCCCCCGGACCCCGGCGAGCTGGGCCTGGGCCCTTGGACCCCCGGCCCACCGGCGAGATGGCCCCGCGGCCTGGGTCAGCGGCCGCCTGGGGTGGCCAGGGGGTCGGGGCCCGCTGCGGCTTCTTCCGCGCTGTAGATGTCCGGCTCCAGGTAGATGACCCGGGCGATCGGGACCGCTGCGCGCACGCGGGACTCGGCCGCGTTGATCGCCGTGGCGATCTCCTGGGCCGTGTCGTCGTGCTGGACGGCGATCTTGGCGGCCACGAGGAGCTCCTCGGGACCGAGGTGGAGCGTGCGCATGTGGATGACGGAGGTCACCGTGTCACCGTCCACGATGGCGGCCTTGATCTTCTCGACCTCCTCCGTGCCCGCCGACTCGCCCAGGAGCAGCGACTTGGTCTCGGCGGCCAGGACGATGGCGATGAGGATCAGCAGGATGCCGATGCAGAGCGTGCCGATGCCGTCCCAGACTCCGTCGCCGGTGGCCAGCGCGATGCCGACGCCCGCGAGGGCCAGGACCAGGCCGACCAGGGCGCCGAAGTCCTCCAGCAGGACGACCGGCAGCTCGGGCGCCTTGGCCCGGCGGATGAACTCCTTCCAGGACAGGCTGCCCCGGGTGACGTTCGATTCCTTGATCGCGGTACGGAAGGAGTAGCCCTCGGCGATGATGGCGAACACCAGGACCCCGACCGGCCAGTACCAGGCCTCGATCGCGTGCGGGTGCTTGATCTTCTCGTAGCCCTCGTAGACCGCGAACATGCCGCCGACGGAGAACAGCACGATCGAGACGAGGAACGCGTAGACGTAACGTTCGCGGCCGTAGCCGAAGGGGTGTTGCGGGGTCGCCTCGCGCTGGGCCTTCTTGCCGCCGACCAGCAGCAGGCCCTGGTTGCCGGAGTCGGCGAGCGAGTGGACGCTCTCCGCGAGCATCGACGACGAACCGCTGAACAGGAACGCCACGAACTTCGCCACCGCGATGGCGAGGTTGGCGCTCAGTGCCGCCACGATGGCCTTGGTTCCGCCTGACGCACTCATGGAGTTGCCGTCTTCCCTTCGTCGGTTGCCCCGGCGGGGCCGGCCGGTGCCGAACCCCGCGGCGGCACATTGTTACATCAGGCAACGACCGTGGCGCGGAACACGGTTCCCGTACCGGACAGTTCGGCCCGCTCCTCGGCGGGTACGAATACGGCTTCCCCCGGAGTCAGTGTCAATCCCCCGAGCGTGGGGTTGCCCGCGGTGCAGAGCACGATCTGTGGGGTGGCCGCGGTCAGCTCGGTGGGGGACGCGCCCTCGGCCCGTACGTGACGGGAGAGGCGGAACTCGTCGATCGGGGTCTCGTACAGCTCCTCGCCCGACGCCGAGGCCTCCGGGCGCAGCACGCCGGGGTCGTTCGGCTCGAAGCGGACGACGCGCAGCAGTTCGGGGACGTCGACGTGCTTGGGGGTCAGGCCGCAGCGCAGGACGTTGTCGGAGTTGGCCATGATCTCCACGCCGAGGCCGCCGAGGTAGGCGTGCGGCACCCCGGCGCCGAGGAACAGGGCCTCGCCGGGCTGGAGTTGGACGTGGTTGAGCAGCGTCGCCGCGAGGACGCCGGGGTCGCCCGGGAAGTGGTGTGCGAGGGAGGCGTACGCCTCGTACTGCGCGCCGCCGAGGCGGGTGCAGGCGGCGGCCAGTTCGGTCACGGTCGCCGCCATCTCGTGACGGTCGGCGGTCAGTACGGCCGTGAGGACCTCGCGCAGCGCCGCCTCCACGGGGTGGGCGCGCAGCAGGTCCACGTACGGCTTCAGCGAGTCGACCTCCAGGGCGGCCAGCACCCGCGCGCTTTCCTCCGGGTCGCGGAAGCCGCACAGGCCCTCGAACGGCGTGAGTGCGCAGATGAGTTCGGGCTTGTGGTTGGCGTCCCGGTAGTTGCGGTGCGGGGCGTCGATCGGGATTCCGGCCCGCTCCTCGGCCTCGTAACCCTCCTTGGCCTGCGCGAGGTCGGGGTGGACCTGGAGGGAGAGGGGCGCCCCGGCGGCGAGGACCTTGAACAGGAAGGGCAGGCGCGGGCCGAACCTGGCGAGTGCGGCGCGGCCCAGTTCGCCCGCCGGGTCCGCCGCGATCACCTCTGACAACGATGTCGCGCCGGTCCCCCGGTCGAGCCGCGACGGCGCGCCCGGGTGTGCCCCCATCCACATCTCCGCCTGGGGCCGACCGGTCGGGTCGATGCCGAGGAGTTCCGGGATGAGGGTGGTGGAGCCCCAGGCGTAGGGGCGGATGGTGTTGGTGAGACGGTCCATGGGTGGTCCTGTGATCCCTTTCGGTACCGGAGACGTTCCTCGGTTGCCTGCCGGGGCCCGCCGCCCCCTGGCAGCTCCTGGCTCCGGGGCGCGCACGGCGCGGTCCAGGAGCGGCGGGTCTAGGCGATGAGTTTGCGTGGGGCCCGTGATCAGGTCCCGGCTTGGTCGGGTCCCGGCATGGTCAGGCGTGGGCTTGGTCGGGTGTGGCCCTGGTAAGCCGTGGCCCTGGTCGGCGTGCGGGCCTGGTCAGTTCTGGGCGATGGTGAGGTAGACCGTCGCGAAGTCGGTGATGGCGAGGAGTTCGGCGAGGCATTCGAGCTCGTTGCCCTCCTCGGGTTCGAGTTCGCTGATCGGGGTGTCGTGGGTGAGCGCGAGTTCGCGCGCGGCCGGGGCCGCCGAGAGGCCGCCGGTGGGCCGGTCGCGCAGGAGGACGATCCGGGCGTGCAGCCGCGCCGGCTCGTCGACTCGGTCGCGGAAGAAGTCGTCGGGGTCCGCGCCCGCCGCGAGCGAACCCGCCAGGAGAACACCGTGGGCGGGCAGCGCCTCGGGCAGCGCGGCGGCGAGCGCCGGGTGGCCGGACAGCTCGCTGAGCACAGCGGCGAACCGGCGCCCGGCCGGGGCCGCGCCCACGCCCTCGGTCCAGATGAGCGGCAGCGACTGGGCGAGCTCGGCGGCGAGCGTCTTGGCGGGATTGCTGTACGTGGCGATCGCCGGGCCGCAGCGTTCTGCGGTGCGGTCGAGGCGGGCGGCGATCTTCTCGATCGTCTCGGGGGGCGCGCTGAGCAGGCCGACTCGGTCGAGCAGCGCGAGCAGCGGTGTGAACAGCGACCACAGCGCTCCGGGGCTCGCGGCGGACATCTCCGGCTCGTCGGGCTCGAAGGGGCCCGACGCCATCGGGACGAGCAGACCGTGCACCCCGTCCACGGCCTCCGCGAGCGGGGAGCGCTCGGGGGCGACCGCGACGACGTTGCAGCCCCTGCGGTAGGCCTGTTCGGCGAGGAGGGCGAGGCCGGGCTCGGTGCCGTCGGGGGTGGTGATGAGCAGCAGGTCGACGGAGCCCGCCCAGCCCGGCAGGGTCCAGCGGAGCGCGCCGGCCGCGGGTGCGACGCCGGTGGACTCCAGGCGGGTGACCGGCGCGGAGGCGCCCGCGAGCGCGGTGATCAGGTCGGCCACGCCCGCCGCAGCGGTGCCGGGTCCGGCGATCAGTACGGATCGGGGGCGGCCCTCCGGCTTCAGCTCGGCGATACCGGCCTCGGTGGCGTGCCGGGCCGCGGTACGGACGCGGGCGCCCGCCTCCGCGGCGCCGCGCAGCAGCCCACGGCGGTCGGCCCTGGCGAGGGCTTCCGGTGCGTCGAGCAACGACTCGTCGAGCATGGGGGTGGGCCTCCGGCTCTGCTGGGGTGTACCGGGACTGCGCGGGCGGGACCCGCACCCTGCGTCAGGCGGGGCGGCGGGCCTCGTCCACCAGGAGGACCGGGATGCCGTCCCGCACCGGGTAGGCCAGGCCGCAGTCCTTGCCGGTGCAGATCAGCTCGGGCTCGTCCGCCGAGGTCGCGTCGCGGAGCGGGGCGTGGCAGGCCGGGCAGGCGAGGATCTCGAGGAGGCCGGCTTCGAGCGGCATGGGGTTCCCTTCGGCGGTTCTACGTTGCGTGGTTCTGCTGCCGTACGCGTACGGGGTGCGCGCGCGGGGGGTTCGGGCCAGGTCAGCCTACCGCCGGGGGCGGCGGGGTGCGTGGCCGATGAGGGCGGTGGTTCGGGGGCCGGAGGGGGTTCGGGGTGGCTGCCCGGTTTGGCTCCGGGGCCGCCTCCCGGAAACGCGCCCCGCGGGTGGGTCCCCGGGCCCGCCCGACCCCGGGGACCGCGGCGGCCCTTGGCTCTCTCGATCCTGCGGGCCGTGCGTGGCTGAGCGCGCAGTTCCCCGCGCCCCTCAACCCCCTCCACATCTGCGGGCCGCGGGTGGCTGGGCGCGCAGTTCCTCGCGCCCCTGGCAGAACCGGTGCGGGCCCGGACGGAGCAGGTCGCGCAGTTCCCCGCGCCCCCAAAAGCCCCTGTCGACCGCGGACCGTGGTCGCTTCTCGCGCAGTTCCCCGCGCCCCTAAAAGCCCCTCTACACCTGCGGACCGTGCATGGCTGGGCGCGCAGTTCCCCGCGCCCCTAAAAGCCCCTCTACACCTGCGGACCGTGCATGGCTGGGCGCGCAGTTCCCCGCGCCCCTGGCAGAACCGGCGCGGGGCCGGACGGGGCAGGGCGCGTGGTTCCCCGCGCTCCTTGCCCCCCTCCACCCTGCGGACAAACCCGCGCTCGCCGTGTCAGGCGCGGACCAGTGCCAGGACCTCGTCCCTTACCTTGGCCATCGTCGTGGCGTCGCGGGCCTCCACGTTCAGGCGGAGCAACGGCTCCGTGTTGGAGGCGCGCAGGTTGAACCACCAGTCCTGGGCGGTGACGGTCAGGCCGTCGAGTTCGTCGAGGGTGAGGCCGTCCTGGCCCTCGTAGGCGGCGCGGACCGCGGCCGCGCGGGCCTTCTGATCCTCGACCGTGGAGTTGATCTCGCCCGATCCCGCGTAGCGGTCGTACTGGGCGACGAGCGCGGACAGGGTGCCCTCCTGGCCGCCGAGCGCGGCCAGGACGTGCAGCGCGGCGAGCATGCCGGTGTCGGCGTTCCAGAAGTCGGCGAAGTAGTAGTGCGCGGAGTGCTCGCCGCCGAAGATCGCTCCGGTGGCCGCCATCTCCTGCTTGATGAAGGAGTGGCCGACCCGGGTGCGGACGGGGGTGCCGCCGTTCTCGCGGACGACCTCGGGGACGGACCAGGAGGTGATCAGGTTGTGGATCACCGTGCCACCGGGGTGACGGGCGAGTTCGCGCGCCGCGACCAGGGCGGTGATCGCGGAGGGCGAGACGGGCTCGCCCCGCTCGTCCACGACGAAGCAGCGGTCGGCGTCACCGTCGAAGGCGAGGCCCAAGTCGGCGCCTTCGGCGATGACGCGGGCCTGGAGGTCCACGATGTTCGCCGGGTCGAGCGGGTTGGCCTCGTGGTTGGGGAACGTGCCGTCGAGCTCGAAGTACATCGGCACCAGGTCGAGGGGCAGGCCGTCGAACACGGTGGGCACGGTGTGCCCGCCCATGCCGTTGCCCGCGTCGACCACGACCTTGAGGGGGCGGATGGCGGAGAGGTCGACGAGGGACTTGAGATGGGTCGCGTAGTCCGTCAACGTCTCGCGCTCGACGATCGTGCCCGCCTTCGCGGCCACGGTGGGCGCGCCCTGCTCGGACCACCGCTCGACGAGCGCGCGGATCTCGGCGAGGCCGGTGTCCTGGCCGACCGGTGCCGCGCCCTTGCGGCACATCTTGATGCCGTTGTACTGGGCCGGGTTGTGCGAGGCGGTGAACATCGCGCCCGGCAGGTTCAGGGCGCCCGAGGCGTAGTACAGCTGGTCGGTGGAGCACAGGCCGATGAGGGTGACGTCCGCGCCCAGGGCGGCCGCTCCGCGCGCGAAGGCCGCCGAGAGGCCGGGCGACGAGGGGCGCATGTCGTGGCCGACGACGATGGCGTCGGCCTGGGTCACGGTGACGAAGGCCGCGCCGAACAGCTCGGCGAGGGACTCGTCCCATTGATCCGGCACCACTCCGCGGACGTCGTACGCCTTCACGATCTGCGACAGATCAACAGCCACGGCCCAGCCTTCCCTGATGTCCTCGCCGACGCCCTCCCCGGGGTGCCGACCCGCTTCCCAAAGTACCCGGCGCCGCCTGGGAACAGGGCACAGCTTCGGTGGACCGGCCGGCGACCGCGTCAACTCGGCCGCGGCGCCCGGGGGTTCGGGGCAGGAGGCGAGAAAGGTGCGCGGCGGGGGTCAGGATTCGGGCGAGCGCAGGACGCGGAGATGGCCTCGGCGGCCGACCTCGACGGGGTCCGCCGCGCGCGCTCCGCCGGCCTCGGCGGCGCGCTCCTGGGGGCGGGCCGCCTCGCGCACGGCGTTGGCAAGCGCTTCCAGGTCGTCGCCGCTGGGGCGGGACGGAGCGGAGGCATCGGTCAGTCGGACCACCTCCCAGCCGCGGGGCGCGGTCAGCCGCTCGCTGTGCTCGGCGCACAGGTCGTAGCAGTGGGGCTCGGCGTAGGTGGCGAGCGGACCGAGAACTGCGGTCGAGTCCGCGTAGACGTACGTCAGTGTCGCGACGGCAGGGCGGCCGCACGCGGTGCGCGAACAGCGACGTACAGGGCTCACGACGTTGGACGGTACCGCACTCTTGACCGGGCCGCGACGACTCTCCACCAGCTCACTCCCCCGTGTCGCACTGTGAGCTCGGGCACAGGGCTGGTCCGGGCAACTCCGCTGACCTGCACGGGAACAGGGGGCGCCGGGTGGTTACCCGCCTTCTGGCGGGCGCCACTTGGGAATGATTCGGTCACAGCACATCAAATCGGTGCCGGCGGACGGGCTGGTAACCGCTCTCTTTCGCGGCCGAAATGGTCATCCGGCGACAGACCCCCGACTTGCGCCCTCCTGGGCCGTCACCGCGATCGCCACCGGCCCCGGAGGGCTACGCTGCATCAGTGATGGACAGCTCCAGTTCAGCCGAAGGTACTGGCTCCCGTTCGGGGCCCCGGCGCCGCGACCGGCACGGCCGTGGCATGCGCGGGCCCGTGGCACCGCCGCAGGTGCCGCTCTCGGTCAGCAGGGCCGAGACCTTCCGCGATCTCGTGCTCGACTCGGTGGAGCGCCTGGAGCGCCGCTGGCCGCAGCTCGCGGAGGTGGAGTTCCTGATCAGCGACGTGCCGTTCAAGGACGCCCCCCATGCCGACGACGACGGGGAGCCCGAGGCCTGGAGCGACGAGGCGGTGCCTCTCGGGCGCGCGGTCGCGGCCGGCAAGGACCGGCCCGCCCGGATCCTCGTCTACCGCAGGCCGGTGGAGATCCGCACCAAGAACCGGGACGAGCGGGCCCTGCTCGTCCACGAGGTCGTGGTCGAGCAGGTCGCCGAACTCCTGGGCCTGGCCCCGGAGTCGGTCGACCCCCGGTACGGGCAGGAGTGAGCATCGGCTCCCGGTACGGGCAGGAGCGACCCCGGGGCCGCCACTCCTGAGCCGTGACACTCCTGGGTCGCCACTCCTTGCGGACGCCGGGCCCGCTACTTCCCTAGGACGGACAGGTCCTGGGAGGCGGCCGGCACCGCGACCGTGCCCTTGTCGTCGGCCGGGGTCTGCACCGTGAACATCGGCACGCCGTCCTGGGTGACCGCCAGTGTGCGCGCGGCGTAGACGGGGCCGCTGCTCGGGTCGGGCTCGATGGTCAGCGCGTACGAGCCCTTGAGGCCCTGGGGGGCCTGCGGGTCGATGGCAAGGGTGGTGCCGGCCTTCACGGTGTACGTCTTGGACTGCGGCTCGCCCCCCTCGGTGCCGGCGGAGGAGGTGACCTTCACCGTGGCGTCCTTGGCGCCGGGCGCCGTCAGGGCGAGCGTCGAGGCCTTGGCGCGGTTGTCGGTGACCGTCGCGCGCGTGCCCACCGGAGCGGTCGCCGGGATGAAGGCGATCTCCTGCTTGTCGCCGGTGCCCCGGACCACGCGCAGCGCCGCGACAACCGGAGTGCCGCCGTCCGAAACTGGGCTGAGCACCAGGGAACCCGACTCACCCCTCGTGACGTTCTTGAGATCAAAGGACGCCGTCATCCCCGATTTCACATGGACGCTGTCCAGCCCCACCGGTGTGAAGCTGCTCCCCTTGCTCGCCAGCTTCACCTTGAGGTCCGCGTCGTCCGCGCCCTGGGCGTGAACGATGAGGCGTACGTCGGTGGCGTCGCCCGGGATGCCCGGAAGCACCTGGGTGGGGGCCGCGTCCGCCGAGGCGGCCAGCCAGTCCGCGCCCGCCTTCGCGTCGGTGGCCTGCACCGCCGCGCCGACCCGGCCCGCCCGGGTCGTGACATGCACCGTCAGATCGTCGGCCACCGTGCCGGTCAGAGTGGAGAGGAGCACGGGAACGCTCGACTTGGCGGGGATCGTGATGCCCTCGCCGACGTCGGCCTTGAGGGGACCGTCCTTGCCGAAGAGCTCGATGTCGGCGACGGCCGCGGTGTCGTCCGGGTTGGTGAGGTGGACGTAGTCCTGGCGGTCCTTGGCCGTGGACGCGCCGGGGAACCAGAAGTCCGCGTCCGGCGCGGAGCAGCCGAGGCCGAGCAGGGCGCGGCCGACGCCGCCGGTGATCTGGGTGGTCTGCTGGGCCGCCCAGCCCGGGGCCAGCGCTCCGTCGGCCGAGCCGGTGAGGGCGGGCGCGTCGGCGCCGGACACGGTGGCGGCGGTCGGCTTGCCGGGCTCCTTGAGGGAGATGACCGGCTTGTCGGAGGCGGTCTTCGCGGACGCCTTCTTGTCCTTGCCGTCCTTGTCCTTTCCGTCCTTGGCCTTGTCGGTGGAGGGGGTGCCGGAGTCGGCGGGCGGCGGCACCGCCGGGGTCAGCGTCGCCGTGGCCGGCTTGCCCTGCGGTGCGCCCTGCGCCGTGCCCTTGGGGGTGAACGCCGTGTACGTCGTCTGGGCGAGGTCGGAGTTGCTGGGCGCCGGGCACAGCAGGCTGGAGCGCTCGACGGGCAGTCGCGCCGGTGACGTGGCGGAGGTGTCGGCCGAGCCGGCGGGCGCGGTGAGCGAGGCGAAGCCGGTCAATGCGGCCAGCGCGACCGCCGCCGCGGCGAGGGAGAGGGTGGTGCGCTTCACTGCTGGCTCCCGTCGGGGCGGTGCGGCTGCTGCTCGGGCTGCTCGGGCGGGTACCCGTAGCCGTACGGGTCGTACGGGCCCTCCGGGGGCGGCTGTTGGGCGCCCGGCTGCTGGTAGGGGTCATAGCCCTGCGGGCGGCCGCCCTGCCCGTCGCCGTACCGCCCGTCGCCACCCTGTCCGTCGCCGTACTGTCCGTCGCCGTACTGGCTCTCCCCCAACTGCCCCTCCTCGCCCGGGACTTGGGGGTAGGAGCCGTCCGGATAGTGCTGCTCGGGGTAGGACGCCTGGGTGTACTGGCCGTCGGAGTACGGGCCTTCGGGGTACTGGCCCTCGGGGTACGGCTGGTAGCCGGGGTAGTGCTGCTGGTACGGGTCGTAGCCCTGCTGCGCCTGCTGGTCGTGCTCGGCGGTGTCGGCCGGGGAGGTGGTGGCGTACTGCGCCGTGTCCCACTCGCCGTACGCGGGCTGCTGGGGCACCTCGGCGGGACGGGCCGGCTGCTCGGAGGACGGGTCCCCGCTTTCCGGCGCGGCCTCGGCGTCGGCCTGGGCGCGGAGCCTGCGGGCGCGCCTGCCCTCACCGGTGACGGCCTGTGCCGGGACGGCGGCCGCCGGGGTCGGCTCCTGCTCGGGCAGGTCGTCGTCGATCTCCCGGCGCCGGCCCGGCAGGGCCAGCACCAGCAGGACGAGGGCGAGCGCGGCCTGGGTCCAGATCCACACCGTGTGGGTGAACGGGGCGTCGTAGGTGACGTCCAGGCGGCCCGCTCCGGCGGGCAGTTCGAAGCCCTGGGCCCACTCGTCGACGGTGGTCTTCTTGAGCGCCTTGCCGTCGAGGGTGGCGCTCCAGCCGGGGGCGGCCGTGTCGGCGATGCGCAGGACGCGGCCCGCCTCGCCCGCCGGGACGGCGGTGTGGATGTCGACCGGGTCAGCGGCGACCGGCAGGCTCTCGCCGCCCTTGGCCGGGACGATCACCGCGCGCGCGACCTGGCGGTCCACGCGCCACAGCGCGCTGCCGTCGAGCTGGCTGAGCCGGGTGAGCCCGGGTGTCGAGTCCAGGGTGCGGGCGAACGCGCGGGGCGCTCCGTCGCGGACCAGTACATAGCGCACGGCGAATCCGCTGAGCTGGCTCGACTGGTCGGCGCCGGAGCCCGCGACCAGGTTGGAGACGACCTTGCCGAGCCGGGCGGCGCCGCTGCCGGACGCGGCGAGTTCGGCGTCGCCGAGCTGCGCGCCGGAGCCCCTGACCAGGGTGTAGGCGACCTTGGCGGGCGAGGTGCCGCCGAGGACCAGGGTGCGGGCCTGGTCGCGGGTGCCGCTCTCCTCGGCGACGAACGCCGGCACCTGGACCGGGTCGCGTCGCTTCAGCGGGCCGTCGGCGCCGCCGATCATCCAGTGCGCGGCGCTGTACACCGGGCCGAGCGCGGCCGCGAGCGCGATCAGCGCGGCGACCGGCTGGCGCCAGCCGAAGCCGTGGCCGGCGACCCGGGTGCGGCCGTACTCGGCGCCGAGTACGGCGGCGGCGAGCAGCGCGAGCCCGTAGACCAAGGTGGCCGGGCCCGCCCAGGCGCTCCGGTTCGACAAGGCCGCGAAGAGGAACCCGGTCAGCGCCACGACCCAGGAGGTGCGGATGGCGAAGGCGCGCTCCTCGCGGAGCAGCGCGGCGAGCGCCGCCCCGACGATGCCGATGAGCAGCAGCCCGCCGACCGTCTTGGGTCCGCCGGGGCTCGCCCCGAGCAGATCGAGCGCGCCCGCCGAGCCGTCGCCGTACTCAAGGCCCGCCTCCTTGAGGAAGCCGGACGGCCCGGTGAGCAGGGTGAGCGACCAGGGCGCGAGCATCAGCACCGGGGTGCCGACGGCGGCCAGCAGGCGCAGTCCGTACGCCGTGATGTCGCCCCGCCGCAGCGCGAGGACACCGAGGCCGAGCAGCACCGCGAGGGGCCACACGACGGGGGTGAACGCCGTCGCGACGGTCAGGAGCAGCGCGTACGTCCAGGTGGCGCGCCAGCTGCCGCGCGCCCCGTCGCCGCGGAACCCGGCGGCGGACACCCCGGCCCGGGCGAGCGGCGGCAGCAGGATCGCGAGGACGGCGGTGCCGAGCCGGCCCGCGGCGAGCGCGCCGGTGGCGGCGGGCAGGAAGGCGTAGGCGATGGCCGCCCAGGCGCGCAGTTGGCGCGATGCCACCAGCGGCCGGGAGGCGAAGTAGGCGGTGAGCCCGGCCAGCGGGACCGAGCAGACCAGGAGCAGGGTCAGCGCTAGGCCGGTGGAGCCGAAGCAGAGCGCGGACAGCACGGCGAGGATCGCGAGGTAGGGCGGGGCGGTCTGGGTGCCGCCGGCGCCGATGGGGTGCCAGGCGTCGGCGTACCGGCTCCACAGGCTCCCGATGTGATCGGGCGCGGGCAGCAGGGCGCCGCCCATGAGGGTGCCGCCGCCGAGCAGATTGCGGCAGGCGACCAGGGAGACGACGAGGAGGAGCGCGAAGAGGACCGGCGCGGGTTTGCGGGCGATCTTCTTGAGGCGGGCGAACTGCTCGATCTCCAGGAAGTCGGCGTCGTCGCCGCCGGGTCCCGATTCGACGGCGCCGTGCCGGGAGCCGCCGGTGTCCTCGGTGCCCGCGCCGAGGCTGCCCGCCACCGATTCGACGGTGGCGCGGATGGTGGCGCCGGGCGGCGGGAACAGCGGGCGCAGTTCGCCGGCCTCGACGCCGCTCTTGCCGCGCCTCTTGCGTCCGGCGAGGATCCTGCCGGGGCGCAGCAGGGTGCCGAAGAGGCCCATGACTTCGTCGACGGCCTGGCCCGGCACCTTGCCCACGAGGTAGGCGACGGTGCGCAGGACGGTGCCGACCACGATGCGCAGAAACACGTAAGGGAGCAGCGCGGGACGGGAGTTGACGAGCATGGTGTAGACGGCGCCGGCCTTGTCGACCCGGTGCGGGTTGACGACCGAGCGGCCCGCGCAGTCGACGGTGCGCCGTTCGCGGGCGGCGGCCTCGGCGTGGCGGACCGCGGCGTCGGGGGCGACCAGGACGGTGTGTCCGGCCGCGTGGGCGCGCCAGCACAGGTCGACGTCGTCGCGCATGAGGGGCAGTCTTCGGTCGAAGCCGCCGAGTTCCTGCCACACGTCGCGGCGGATCAGCATGCCCGCGGACGACACCGAGAGGACCGGGCGGACCTGGTCGTGCTGGCCCTGGTCCTGTTCGCGCCGGTCCAGGCCGGTCCAGCGGCGCCCGCTGTGGGCGATGGAGACGCCGACTTCGAGGAGTTGCTTGCGGTCGTACCAGCCGCGGAGCTTGGGGCCGACGATCGCGGCCCGGGGGTTGGAGTCGGCGACGCGCAGCAGTTCGGCGAGCGCGTCGGGCTCGGGCGCGCAGTCGTCGTGGAGCAGCCAGAGCCACTGCACGGGCTCGCCGTGCGGGAGTTCGGGCAGGTCGTAGCTGTCGTCGCGCCAGGTGCGCGAGACGGGGTCCCAGCCGCTGGGCCGCTTGAGGTACGCCAACTCCTCGGGCCCGAGTACGGGCGCGGTGCGGGCGGCCTCCTCGACGGCGGCGCCGAATCCGGTGCGGCGGGCGAGGTGCAGGACGCGTTCGTCGCCGAGGGCCTCGGTGATCAGGCGCGCGGAGTCGTCGGCGCTGCCGGTGTCGGCGGCGTAGGCGTTCTGTACGGGGCGTTCCTGGCCGAGGAGTCCGGCCAGGACGTCGGGGAGCCAGCGTGCGCCGTCGTGCGAGACGAGGACGGCGGTGACGACATGGCGGGGGAATTCGGGAGTCGTGGCCGCCTCGTACGGGGCCGTCGACTGGCTGTGCACGGACATCGAGGTACGGGCCCCTCCGCCCCGGAAGGCTGCTGTGCTGACTGCGGTCGGCGCGGCCGGTGTCGCGAGACGGGCTCTGACGTGACCGGAGTGCCGTGGACAGCGCCCCACACTAACGGCTGCCACACAAGCGGTCCGCCGCCTGCGAGCGGGGCGCAGACGGCGGACCGTTGGTTGTGTACGGAGTTGGGCGGTTTGGGGTCCCCGGGGCGGTCGCCGGGGTGGTCGCCGGGGGTCGGACGGCGGACCTGTGGGGCCTCAGACGGCGGCCTTCTTCAGTCGCCGGCGCTCGCGCTCGGACAGGCCGCCCCAGATGCCGAACCGCTCGTCGTTGGCGAGTGCGTACTCGAGGCATTCCGAGCGGACCTCGCAGGCGAGGCAGACCTTCTTGGCCTCTCTGGTGGAGCCGCCCTTTTCGGGGAAGAAGGATTCGGGGTCGGTCTGGGCGCAGAGGGCCCGTTCCTGCCAGCCGAGCTCCTCTTCGGCCTCGTCGACCAGCAGTTCCTGAAACAGCTCGGTCATGTGCGCCCCTCGTCTGTCTTTGCTGCCCCGTGATGTTGCCGTTACCGAAACCGGCCGAACGACACGAGTGAAATTACAAGTGTGTGGATCCGGGCGAGTCAAGCCGAGATCTGCTATTGGGTCCTGTATTCACTCTGCGGAACCAAGGCCCTGCGGAAAGTGTTCAAATCAGGCAAAAGGTGACACATGCCACTGGCTCACGCCACCGCCTCTCGCGCCGGTCCGCTCGGTTCCCGTTCGATCGCGACTACAAGGGAGGACGAGACGAGTGTTGATCTTGTTGCGCCCGGTACCCCGAAAGCGGCCCGGATCACATTCGGATCACGAGATGTTGACGACGTTTGATTGCCCGTCTGCTGCGCCACATCTCCCGCCCCAGGACTGCACAAACCTTTCTCCGGCCCCAGTAACCGGATGAGGTGAAACATTGCGGCCAAATCGGTCATTGGGTTGACAACGGATCCATGAGCCGGTCTCCTGGATCGCATGTCAGCGACCACAGCGCACCGAGCGACCCACATCCGTGGGTTCCGCAGCGCTGTCCAGGCGCGCTGTTGCTGTTCCAGCTGTTGATCCCGCACCGCTTGCCCGTGCGATCCAGCTTCTCCCCCGCCTTCCCTGAGACGCCACGCGTCCGGACGGCCGCCGTCTCCACGAGACACCTCATCTGCGACACCCCAGCGCCATGCCGAGGAACCCCCGCACCATGAACAGCAGCCACAGCGACCTCCAGATCGCCGGCGACATCCTGGAGGTCCAGCACCTCCTCCAGCCCGCCCGTGAGCACCCCGCCACCGTCGCCGAGTTCGCCGGACTGGCCCGCTCCATCGCCGCCGACCGCTCCCAGTGGGCCCACCTCGTCCAGTACGACGCGGTCTCCCGCTGGTACCACCGCCTGCGCACCGTTCCCCAAGCTCTCGGCTCCGCTCGAGCAGGGGAGGCCCCAATCGGCTACGAGGTCTGGCTCCTGTCCTGGGTGCCCGGGCAGGGCAGCGGCGCCCACGACCACGGCGCGTCCTCGGGCATCCTGACCGTCCTGGACGGCGAGTTGACCGAGCACACCGAGCGCGGCGTACGGAGTCTGGCCGCCGGGTCCCAGCGGGTGTTCGCGCCGGGCTACGCCCACGACGTCGTCAACGACTCCCTGGAACCGGCCGTGAGCCTGCACGTCTACTACCCCGGCCTGACCGACATGCCGATGCACCCCGCCCAGAGCCCCCCGGCGACCCAGGACGCGGTACCGGCCTGACCACCGCCCCGCGCCCGGCGGGCCGCGCCTGACAAACTGTCCGCATGCGCATTGTGGTTCTGGCAGGCGGCATCGGTGGTGCCCGCTTCCTCCGTGGTCTCAAGTCCGCCGCCCCCGACGCGGACATCACCGTCATCGGCAACACCGGTGACGACATCCATCTGTTCGGCCTCAAGGTCTGCCCCGACCTGGACACCGTGATGTACACCCTGGGCGGTGGCATCAACGAGGAGCAGGGCTGGGGGCGTACGGACGAGTCCTTCACCGTGAAGGAGGAGCTCGCCGCGTACGGGGTGGGGCCCGAGTGGTTCGGGCTCGGCGACCGCGACTTCGCGACCCACATCGTCCGTACGCAGATGCTCGGCGCGGGCTACCCGCTGAGCGCCGTCACCGAGGCGCTGTGCGCGCGCTGGCAGCCCGGCGTCCGTCTCCTTCCGATGTCCGACGACCGCGTGGAGACCCATGTCGCCATCGACGTGGACGGCGAGCGCAGGGCCGTGCACTTCCAGGAGTACTGGGTGAAGCTGCGGGCCTCCGTCGAGGCTCAGGCCGTCGTGCCGGTCGGCGCCGAGCAGGCCAAGCCCGCGCCCGGCGTGCTCGAAGCGATCGCCGCGGCCGACGTCATCCTCTTCCCGCCGTCCAACCCGGTCGTCTCGGTCGGCACCATCCTGGCCGTGCCCGGCATCCGCGAGGCGATCGCCGAGGCGGGGGTGCCGGTGGTGGGCCTGTCCCCCATCGTCGGGGACGCACCGGTGCGCGGCATGGCCGACAAGGTGCTGGCGGCGGTCGGCGTGGAGTCCACGGCGGCGGCGGTCGCCGAGCACTACGGCTCGGGCCTGCTCGACGGCTGGCTCGTCGACACCGTGGACGCGGCCTCGACCGCCCGCGTCGAGGAGGCGGGCATCCGCTGCCGCGCGGTGCCGCTGATGATGACGGACCTGGACGCGACGGCCGCGATGGCCCGCGAGGCGCTGACCCTGGCCGAGGAGGTCCGCGCGTGAGCCCTGCTTCCTTCCGGGTGTGGGCGGTGCCCGGGCTGCCCGAGGTGGGCGCCGGCGACGACCTCGCCAAGCTGATCGCGGCGGCCGAGCCCGGTCTCGCCGACGGCGACATCCTGCTCGTCACCTCGAAGATCGTCTCCAAGGCGGAGGGCCGGATCACCGAGGCCGCCGACCGCGAGGCGGCCATCGACGCCGAGACCGTACGGGTGGTCGCGCGCCGCGGCACCCTGCGCATCGTCGAGAACCGGCAGGGCCTGATCATGGCCGCGGCAGGCGTGGACGCCTCCAACACCCCCGCCGGAACCGTCCTGTTGCTGCCCGAGGACCCGGACGCCTCGGCCGCCGCGATCCGGGCCGGGCTGCGCGACGCGCTCGGCGTCGAGGTCGGCGTGATCGTCACCGACACCTTCGGCCGGCCCTGGCGCAACGGGCTCACCGACGTGGCGATCGGCGCCAGTGGCGTACGCGTCCTGGACGATCTGCGCGGCGGCACCGACGGGCACGGCAACCCGCTGAGCGCCACGGTGATCTCGCTCGCCGACGAACTCGCGGCCGCGGGTGACCTGGTGAAGGGCAAGGCGGGCGGGCTTCCGGTCGCCGTCGTCCGCGGCCTCGGCCACCTCGCGGGCGACGGCTCGGCCCGCGAGATGGTGCGCGCCGCCGCCGACGACATGTTCCGCCTGGGCACCTCCGAAGCGGTACGGGAGGCGGTCACCCAGCGGCGTACGGTACGGGCCTTCACGGACGAGCCGGTCGACTCGGGGGCGGTGCGGCGCGCGGTGGCGGCGGCGGTGACCGCGCCGGCCCCGCACCACACCACGCCCTGGCGGTTCGTCCTGCTCGAATCGGCGGAGTCCCGCACCCGGCTGCTCGACGCGATGCGGGACGCCTGGATCGCCGACCTGCGCCGCGACGGCAAGTCCGAGGAGTCCATCGCCAAGCGCGTCGCCCGGGGCGAAGTCCTGCGCGCCGCACCGTACTTGGTGGTCCCCTGCCTGGTGACGGACGGCGCGCACCACTACGGCGACGAGCGGCGCGACGGTGCCGAGCGCGAGATGTTCGTGGTCGCCATGGGCGCCGGTGTACAGAACTTCCTGGTGGCCCTCGCGGGCGAGCGGCTCGGCTCGGCGTGGGTGTCCTCGACGATGTTCTGCCGCGATGTCGTACGGGACGTCCTCGGCCTGCCCGCCGGCTGGGACCCGATGGGCGCGGTGGCCGTCGGTCACGCGGCCGAGCCACCCCGCGAGCGCCCCGAGCGCGGGGCCTCGTCGTTCATCGAGGTGCGCTGAGCCCACCCCTTGGCCCAACTCCCTTACAGGACCGCGATGTTGTTGGGCTGGAAGCGCGGGGCCCGGCGCGGCGGGACGCGTCCGCTGAGCAGGATCAGCCGGGCGGCCCGGTGGCGCTGGCCCGCGTACGGTTCGAGCAGGGCCAGCATCTCGTCGTCGTCGGCGTTGCGGTTGCCGGCCAGGGCGTGGCCGATGATGCCCGGCAGATGGAGGTCGCCGACCGTCACCAAGTCGGCCGCGCCGATGGCCCGTTGGAGGGTTTCGGCGGCCGTCCAGGGGCCGATGCCGGGGATGAGCCGCAGGCGCGCTTCGGCGTCCTTCGGGTCCATCGCCGCGGCCTCCTCCATGCGGCGGGCCACCCGCACGGCGCGCATGACGGTGTCCGAGCGCTTGGAGTCGACGCCGGCGCGGTGCCACTCCCAGGACGGGATCAGCGCCCACTGCCTCGCGTCGGGCATTACGTACATGCCCTCGGGGGCGCCCGGGGCGGGCTCGCCGAAGCCGCGCACCAGGAGCCGCCAGGCGCGGTAGGCCTCGGTCGCGGTGACCTTCTGTTCCAGGACGGACGGAATCAGTGACTCCAGGACCAGTCCGGTACGGGTCAGGCGCAGGCCGGGGCGGTTGCGGTGGGTCTCCGCGAGGAGCCGGTGGCGGGGCTCGAAGGCCTCCGGGTCGTCCAACTCCCCCAGCATCGCCGGGAGTTGCTCCAGCATCCACTCCGCGCCCGCGCCCCACGCCTCGGCGTGCGCGGTGTCACCGGCGGCGGTCACGCGCAGGGTGGCGGGGCCGGCGGGGGTGCGGGAGGTGCGCCATACCGCGCCGTCGGGGGTGGTGCGGTAGGTGGGGTCGCCGGGGCCGCGTCTGAGGGGGCCGAGGGTGAGGGCGAGGTCGAGGGGGCCGCTGCGGGCGGCCCACGTCCGTTTCCGCCCCGGCACGCGGGCGCCTGCGGCGGGCTGGTGGGGGGTGGGGGTGCGGGGGGTGAATCGTCCTGCCACGATCGGTGTCCTCAGAGCTGGGCTACCCCCCGAGCCTACGCGCCCCGGCCCCCTGGGGCTCCGCCCCAGACCCCGACGCGTTTGCCCACCCACCCGCCCGTGCAGCGCGTTGAAGGGTTCGGCCCCTGGGGCTCCGCCCCAGACCCCGTATCGCGCCTGAACGGCGCTCGTCCTCAATCGCCGGACAGGCTGAGATGCTGGCCAGCACCGAGCAGTTAAGGGGCGCGGGGAACTGCGCGAGAAGCGGGCACGGTCCGCAGCCAAAAGACCCTGGGGCTCCGCCCCAGACCCCGTTCGCGCCTTAAGGGCGCTCGTCCTCAATCTCCCCCAAGGCCTTAAGGGCCAGGGGGGACCCCCATGACGGGCTGAGGTGCTGGCCAGCACCGAGCATTTAAGGGGCGCGGGGAACTGCGCGACCAGCCACGCACGGCCTGCGGACGAAAACGGGTTTTTGGGGGGCGCGGCCGGGTGGGGGCTACTGGTCTGAGGAGAAGCGGAGCGCGCCCGCCGGCAGGACCGCGTCGCACCATACCCGCGCCCCCGCGCAGAGCTCGTTGTCCGGCCCCACCACCGCTCCGTCCCCCACGACCGCCCCCTCCAGAACCGTACGGGCCCCGATGCGCGCGCCCACCCCGACGAGCGAGTCCGTGATCACCGCTCCGGGGGCGACGACGGCGTCGGACAGGATCGCGCTGCCGACGATGCGCGCGCCCTCGCCCACCACCGCCCCGCGGCCCACCACCGTGCCGCCCGTGAGCTTCGCGTCGGGGGCGACCCGGGCCGTCGGCAGGACCAGGCGGTCGCCGCAGCGGCCCGGGACGGCGGGGGAAGGGGCGCGGCCGAGCACCAGGTCGGCCGAGCCCCTGACGAAGGCCTGGGGGGTGCCCAGGTCGAGCCAGTACGTCGAGTCCACCATTCCCTGGAGGTGGGCCCCGCGCGCCAGCAGACCGGGGAAGGTCTCGCGTTCCACCGAGACCGGACGCCCCTGCGGGATCTCGTCGATCACCGAGCGCCGGAACACGTACGCCCCGGCGTTGATCTGGTCGGTGACGATCTCCTCCGGCGTCTGGGGTTTCTCCAGGAACGCCGTGACCCGGCCGGTCGCATCCGTGGGGACCAGGCCGAACGCCCTCGGGTCGTCGACCCGGGTGAGGTGTAGGGACACGTCCGCGCCGGACGCGTCGTGGGTGTCGACCAGCGCCCTGATGTCCAGGCCGGTCAGGATGTCGCCGTTGAAGATGAGGACCGGCTCGTCGGGCCCGGAGCGCAGCCGCGAGGCCACGTTGCGGATCGCGCCGCCGGTGCCGAGCGGCTCGTGTTCCGTGACGTATTCGAGGGAGAGGCCGAGCGCCGAGCCGTCCCCGAAGTACGGCTCGAACACCTCGGCCAGGTAGGAGGTGGCCAGAACGATGTGGTCGACGCCCGCCGCGCGGGCGCGGGCCAGCTGGTGCGTCAGGAAGGGGACGCCGGCCGCCGGAACCATCGGCTTGGGGGTGTTCACCGTGAGCGGGCGCAGCCTGGTGCCCTTGCCGCCGACAAGGAGGATCGCTTCTGTCACCTGTCGTCTCTGCTTCCTGCTGGGGCCGGCCTTCGGATTCCGTCGCATCGTTCGGCGGAACTCCCGGCCGGCCAGTGTATGCAGACCCCCCGGACGCCATTCGCCCCGGTCAGCGCCGGCCCTGGTAGTGGGCCGCGGTGACCCGGGCGGCCCCGAGCCTCCCGTACAGGCGCGCGCCCGGGCAGTCGGTGGAGAATCCGTCGCGGTGGCCGGCGATGGCGTTGAACCTGACGCTGCGGCCCTTCTTGTAGCGGTTGCCGCCGCCCGAGACGAGCGTGCTCTTGCCCGCCGGGTTCACCCCGTACAGACCGAGCTTCCAGGCCGCGAGTTGCTCAACTGCCTTGAGGGCGGCGGCCGTTGGGCTCGTCCTGGTGTAGGTGCCGAGGACCGCGATGCCCGTGCTGTTGGTGTTGAAGCCGAGCGTGTGCGCGCCGAGCACCGCCTTGCTGACGCCCCCGGCCCGGCCCTCGTAGATGTTTCCGCACTTGTCGACCGCGAAGTTGTACCCGATGTCCCGCCAGCCGCTGCTCTTGACGTGGAAGCGGTAGATGCTGCGCAGGACGGAGGCCGACTGGGCGCAGTTGTAGCCGTTGCCGGACGCGGTGTGGTGGACGAAGGCGACCTTGACGCTCTTGGTGTAGACGAAGCCGCGCTCCCGCAGCCGCTCGTCGGCGCCCCAGCCCTTGCGGGTGACGATGCGCGGTCGCGCCCCGATGTACGGCCGGGCCGGCTCCGCCGCACCGACCGCCTCCCCGGCCGCGACCACCTCCCCGGCCCCGGCCATCTCACCGGTCCTGATCATCCCGCCGGCCCCGGCCTCCTCACCGGTCCCGGCCCCGGCCTCCGCCTCCGCCTCGGTCCGGCTCTCGGCCTGGTCGAGGGCGGGCAGCACGTCGGGCTCCCGCAGGGAGCGGGCGCCGTCGTCGCTCCCGGCCGGTCCGGTGCCCGGGTCGACGAGGTCGAGGCGCAGGCCCCCGGGGAGTTCGCCCTCGGGGTCGTCGGGTCGTACGTGTGCCTCGACGGCGTCGGAGTCGCCCACCCACAGGGGCGCGGTCGAGCCGTGCAGGGGGCGCTCCGCCTCGGCGGTGCCGGGGTCGGCGGCGTGGTCGTGGTTGTGGGTCTCCAGGTCCTGCCAGGGGGACCAGGTTCCGCCCGCGCGGGAGCGGGTGCGCACCTGGACGCTGCCGTGCAGTTCGGCGTCGGCGTTGTCCCAGACCACGCCGACCAGCGAGAACGGCCGCACCTCCCGCCGGGCCAGGCCCTCTTGGGCGGCGCCGCCCGCCGCCCGGTCCGTATCGGGCAGCGGCCCCATGGGCAGCGACTGGGTGGATCCGGCGAGTTCGGCCGAGGCGGGGGACGCGACGGCGGACGCCGCCGCGACGGGGGCCGTGGACGCCAGGGGGACGGCGAGGGCCGCGACAGCGGCGACGCCGATCGAAGACGCAAGGAAGCTACGCATGGTGACGATCGTGGTCATACTTGTACAAATCTGTCCATTGCTGAACTGACGGGCCGTCGGCCAAACCGGTGTACGCGCCCGGCCCACCGGCGCCGTTGCCGCCCGGGCGCGCCGCGTAGCCTTGGCCGCGTGAACGCCAGCGACCGCACCCCTGCCGACCTGCTGCGATCCGCGCTCGCCGCGGACCCGGGCCGCCCCTTGATCACCTTCTACGACGACGCCACCGGCGAACGCGTGGAACTGTCCGTCGCCACCTTCGCCAATTGGGTGGCCAAGACCGCGAATCTGCTCCAGGGCGATCTCGCCGCCGCGCCCGGCGACCGGCTCGCGCTGCTGCTCCCCGCGCACTGGCAGAGCGCGGTGTGGCTGATGGCCTGCCACTCGGTGGGCGTGACCGTCGAGAGCGGCGGCGACCCGGCGGCGGCCGACCTCGTGGTCACCGGCCCCGACACCCTGGAGGAGGCCCGCGCCTGCACCGGCGAGAGGGTGGCGCTCGCGCTGCGCCCGCTCGGTGGGCGCTTCCCGCAGCCGCCCGCGGGCTTCGTGGACTACGCCGTCGAGGTGCCGGGCCAGGGCGACCGTTTCGTGCCGTTCTCACCGGTCGACCCGGACGCCCCCGCGCTCGCCGTGGACGGCGCGGAGCTCAGCGCCGCCGAACTCGTCACCCGGGCCCGGGCGGAGGCCGCCGCACTCGGCCTCGACGCAGGTGCGCGGCTGCTCTCGGCGCGGGCCTACGACACCTGGGCCGGCCTCGCGAGCGGCCTGTACGCCCCGCTCGCCTCGGGCGGCTCGGTCGTGCTCTGCCGCAACCTCGCCCAACTCGCCGACGGCGGGCTCGAGAAGCGGATCGAGAGCGAGCGGGTCACCCAGCGCGCGCTGTGAGCCTCCCGCCCCGGTGACGAGACGCTGATCTCCACCCCGGTGGCCCACCACGGGGCCCGGCCCCCGGCCTCCGGCGGGACCTCCGGTACATGATCGGTCGTACGCAACCATGCGCGCGATTCGGCCGTCTACCGGGGTGCCCGGCGGGGCGCCGCGCCCGCCGCCCCCGTGATGGCCCGTGAGGATGGACGCCGAAGTGACCGACAGTGCCGGCACGCACCCCGACCCCGAAGACCGGGCCGGGGCCGAGCAGCCACCGCCGGCCCCCGGCACCCCGAAGGCCGCCAACAGGTCCAACACCAACCCCGCGACCGACCCCGGCCCCGGCCCCGAGAACGAGGCCACCGCCGCAAAGGCAACCGCCCCGGGCGGGACCGACCCGGACCCCGAGAACCAGGCCTCCGCAAGCGAACCCGCCCCGGGCGGGACGGACCCCGAACCCGACACCGAAGCCGCCGCCGCAAGCGAACCCACGCCGAGCGGGACCGACCCCGGCACCCACGCCAAGCGCCGCAGGCACTGGCTGCGTTGGACCGCGCTCGGTGTCTCCGTCGTGGTGCTGGCCGCGGCCGGGACCGGATGGTGGTTCTACCGCAAGCTCGACGGCAACATCCACACCGACACCTCCGCCGCGAGCGAGCTCGACAAGTACGAGCGGGACCGGCCGGTCTCGGTCGTGCACGACGCGGAGAACCTGCTGCTCATCGGCTCGGACTCGCGCGCGGGCAGCAACTCCTCGTACGGCAGGGACGACGGCGGCAGCCAGCGCTCGGACACCACGATCCTGCTGCACCTGGCCGCCGACCGGCTCAGCGCGACCGCCGTCTCGCTGCCGCGCGACCTGATGGCGGACCTCCCGGCCTGCGGCCGCCCCGACGGCACCACGTCCAGGGCTCAATTCGCCCAGTTCAACTCGGCGTTCGAGATCGGCGGGGCCGCCTGCACGATCCGTACCGTCGAGAAGATGACCGGCGTACGGATCGACCATCACATGGTGGTCGACTTCAGCGGGTTCAAGGACATGGTCGACGCGGTGGACGGCGTGGAGGTGTGCCTGAAGGAGCCGGTCGAGGACCGCCAGGCCCACCTCAAGCTGCCCGCCGGACGCCAGACCCTCCACGGCGAGCAGGCGCTCGGCTTCGTCCGCTCCCGGCACGGTTTCGGGGACGGCAGCGACACCCAACGGATGGACCGCCAGCAGCAGTTCCTCGGCTCCCTCGTGAAGAAGGTGCAGAGCAACGGGGTGCTGCTCAACCCCACCCGGCTCTACCCCGTCCTGGACGCCGCCACCAAGTCCCTCACCACGGACCCCGGGCTCAACACCCTCAAGGACCTTTATGACCTGGTGAGCTCGATGCGCGACATTCCGACCCAGAACATCCGTTTCCTCACCGTTCCGCGTCAGCCCTACGTGTACAACGGCGACCGCGACGAACTCGTCCAGCCGGACGCGGACCGGCTCTTCCAGCAACTGCGCGACGACCAGCCGATCAAGGTGGCGCCCGCCGGGGACGTGGCGAAGCTCAAGGAGGGTGGCGGCAAGGACCGTGACGGCAAGGGAGGCGACGGCAAGGACCGTGACGGGGACGGCAAGCCCGACGATCCGGGCCCCACGCCCAGCCCCTCGGCCCCGCCCGTCTACTCGGGTACGGATGCGGCCTCGGGCATGTGCGGCTAGGCGGCGCGCGGGTGGGGGGCCTGTGAATTCCGCGTGCGGGTCATCGAATTGGGGTCAAATGCCCGGTTGTAAAGGGCGTGGAATTTGTCACGGCCGTCGCTGTCGGCCGAACTGGCCAGATAGTGTGACGCGATCCAGTGCGAGCGGCAGGCGTGCCCCGCACTACAGGAGCGAATGATTGAGCGCTTTGGGGGAAGCGACTCGGCACCGACGGAGGACAGAAGCGACCGTGGATGCGCAGAGCCGTGGCCGGGCCGATGAAGTCGACCCCGCAGACCAGTGGGTCCTCAACCCGGAGACCGGCACTTACGAATTGCGACTGAGCCCTTCCGGAACGCAGTCGAAGCCCGGCCCGAACCGCTCGTCCGCGGATCCGACCTCCACCAGAACCGCCGAGCAGTCCGGACGTTCCGGGCGCCGCGAGGTGCCGGGCCAGCGCAACCGCCGGGCCGGCAAATCCCCCGCCGGTGAGGCCCCCGACGCGCAGGGCCGCCGCAAGCGCAAGCCGAAGGCCACCCGCAAGAAGAAGGCGCTGCTGTGGACGGGCGGCGTGATGGGCTTCGTCCTCGTGGTGGGGGCGGGCGGCGCGTACTGGCTCTACCAGCATTTCAACGACAACCTCAACACCGTCGACGTCGGCGACGCCGGCAGCAAGAGCTCGGTGCCCGACGGGGCGTTCAACGTCCTGGTCATCGGCACCGACAAGCGCACCGGCAAGGGCAACGAGGGATACGGCGACGCCGGCAGCGAAGGCCACGCGGACACCAACATCCTCTTCCACGTCTCCGCGGACCGCACCAACGCCACCGCGATGTCCATCCCCCGCGACATGGTCACCGACATCCCCGCCTGCCCGACCAAGCAGCCGGACGGCACCACCAAGACCATCCCGGGCACCAAGAACGCGCGCTTCAACACGAGCCTGGGCCAGGAAGGCCGCGACCCGGGCTGCACGATGCGCACCGTCAAGCAGCTCACCGGACTCACCGTCGACCACTTCATGATGGCCGACTTCAACGCGGTCAAGGAGCTGTCCACCGCGGTCGGCGGCGTCAAGGTCTGTCTGGCCAAGCCGGTCGACGACCCGAAGTCGCATCTGAAGCTCCCGGCCGGTCAGAGCGTCGTCAAGGGCGAGCAGGCGCTGGCCTTCGTACGGACCCGGCACAGCTTCGGCAACGAGAGCGACCTCGACCGCATCAAGCAGCAGCAGCAGTTCATCGGCTCGATGATCCGGCAGATGAAGTCGGACGACACCCTGGGCAGCCCCACCAAGATGTACGGGCTCGCCGACGCCGCGACCAAGGCGCTGACGGTCGACTCGGGGATAGGGAGTATCAAGAAGCTGACCGACCTCGCCCAGGTCATCGGCAAGATCGACGCCAAGAACATCACCTTCGCCACCCTTCCGGTGATCGACAACCCGGCCGAGGGCAAGAAGCACATCACCGTCGTGCCCGACCCCACGAAGGCCGAGGCGCTCTTCGCGATGATGCGCGCCGACACCTCGCTGACCGAGGTGAAGAAGAAGGAGGCGGACGCCAAGAGCTCGGCGGCGGCCGAGGAGGCCGCGCGCCTCAACGGCCCCCGCTCCAAGGCGTCCGAGGTGCGGGTCACCGTGCTCAACGGGGGCGCGGTGGCGGGCTCCGCCGGGGACATGGTCACCTGGCTCCAGAACCAGCAGGGCGTGCTCAAGTCGTCCAACGGCTCCAACGCGCCGCAGAAGGTGCCCGCCACCGTGCTGGCCTACGCGCCGAACCAGGCCGACCAGGCCCGTAAGCTCGCGGATCTGCTCGGTCTGTCCGGGGCCGCGCTGAAGCCGGGGACCAAGGACGCCGTGGGCAAGGAGCCCATGGTGTTGACGCTCGGGCCCGACTTCAAGCAGGCGGGAACGCCCGTCGCCGCTCCGGCCAAGGCACCGGAGGGCATTCAGAAGGTCGAAGCCGACAAGTCGGTGTGCGCCAAATAACAGACTCACGGCCCGCCCGGGCCTCAGGGGGAGTCTGAACGACAGGGGGGTACAGGGGTGGGCAAGAACAGCGTGCGCGGGGAGGGGACGGCGCGGGGCCGCGTCGAGCATGCGGGCGAACTCGGCTGGGACGAGAGCCTGTACGGGAACGACGCGGCCGACGGCGCCTCGGGCGCCTCGAAGGGTGCGAAGCCCGCGGGGGCCACAGAGACCGGCGGGTCCAGGGGGTCCAAGGGGTCCGGCGGGTCCAGGGGGTCCGGGGGGTCCGCCGCGCCGGGCGGCTCCGGCACGCCCTCGGGGCCGGGTGACGGCGGCGGGTCCGCCGACTCGGCGTCCGGCAGCGGGCACCGCAGGGGCGGCTCGCGCAGACGGGGCAAACGCAAGCACCGCGTCCTGAGATGGACCGCGATCACGCTCGCGGTGCTCATACTCGGGACGGCCACCGCCGGTTACCTGTACTACCAGCACCTCAACAACAACATCCGCAAGGGCGACCGCAGCGCGGGCGGCAGCGACGCCAAGAAGGCCGCGCCCAACGCGCAGGGCCAGACCCCGCTGAACATCCTGCTCATCGGCTCCGACAGCCGTAAGTCGGACGAGAACGTCGCGCTCGGCGGCGCCAAGGACGACCGCGCCGGGGATCCGCACGCGGACGTACAGATGCTGCTCCACGTCTCCGCCGACCGCAAGAACGCCTCCGTCGTCAGCATCCCGCGCGACACCCGGGTGAACATGCCCCCGTGCAAGGACCCGGAGAAGAAGAAGGACTACCCGGCGACGAACGCCATCATCAACGAGGCGCTCGGACGCGGCGGCGCGGGCTGTGTCCTGGACACCTGGGAGAAGCTGACCGGCATCTACATCGACCACTGGATGATGGTCGACTTCGCCGGTGTGGTGGCCATCTCGGACGCGGTGGGCGGCGCCGACGTCTGTGTGAAGCAGAACATCGACGACCACTCCACCAAGCAGCAGAAGGGCGGCTCGCACCTGCACCTGACCGCGGGCAACCACACGGTCAAGGGCGAGCAGGCGTTGCAGTGGCTGCGCACCCGGCACGCCTTCGGCAGCGACATCGGCCGCTCCCAGGCCCAGCACATGTACATGAACTCGGTGATCCGCAACCTCAAGGACCAGGACGCGTTCAGCGACACCGGCCGGCTGATGGACATCGCCGAGACCGCGACCAAGTCGCTCCAGGTCTCCTCGGAGCTCGGCACCGTCAAGAAGCTGTTCGACCTGGGCATGGAGCTCAAGAACATCCCCATGGACCGCATCAACATGCTGACCATGCCGCGCCTGCCCGACCCCAAGGACCCGAACGCCCATGTGGTGCCGGACACCGCCAAGGCCGACGCGCTGTGGGCGATGCTGCGGGACGACAAGCCGCTGGACGGCAAGAACGACGGCAAGCCGGCCTCCGAGGCGCCCAAGGGCCCGGCCGCCGAGGCCGCGGGTTCGCTCGCGGTGAGCGTGGTCAACGGCACCGGCACCAACGGTCGCGTCGCGGTCAAGGGCCGGGCGAGCGAGGTGGTCTCCGCGCTCAAGGCCAAGGGCTTCACCCAGGCAGCCACGGGCTCCAGCGACCCCACCGCGACCAGCGAGGTCGACTACCCGAAGGCCGCGGGCGCCCAGGGCAAGGCGAACGCGCAGTCCGTCGCCGCCGCCCTCGGCCTGCCCGCCGGCGCGGTCAAGCCGACCGACGTCAAGACCCTGACCCTGGTGGTCGGCGGCGACTGGCGCACCGGGGCGAGCTACCCCAAGCAGGACCCCAAGGCCACCGACCCGCTCAAGGACACCGAGGCGGTCAACGGAGCCGACAAGGGCGCCTGCATGGAGGTGTACGCGCCCTACCGCTTCTAGCCGCCCGCGTACGGAAAAGGGGCGCCCGGTGCTCGAAGCACCGGGCGCCCCTTCGTGTTCGTGACCGGACGCGAGGACCGGGTGTACGTGACCGGGCGCGAGGGCCGGGTGTGCGTAAGACCGGACGCGCGCGTCAGACGGAGGCGGTCCGCACCGCCGGGCGGCGGCTCGCGATGACCTTGCGCGCCAGCGCCTTCGGGCTGGTCAGAAAGCCGAAGCCCCACGACATGTGCATGGTGGCAAGGGCCACCGGGATCTGGGCGCGGGCCTTGAGCGAGAGCCCCTTGCCGGCCGGCAGCGAGCCCGCGACGATCGCGGCCAGATAGCCGGCCGGGACCACGAAGCCCCACGGCGTGACCAGCGCGCCCACGACGACGCCCGCCGCGATCGCGCAGGCCGCGGTCGGGGGCGCCAGATAGCGCAGGTTGATGGAGCCGGCGTGGTAGCGGGCCACCACATGGCGCCACCGCCCGTAGTCCTTGTACTGCTTGGCCAGCGCCTTCACCGAGGGCCGCGGCCGGTACTGGACCTTCAGCTCGGGCGAGAACCAGATGAGGCCGCCGGCCTCCCTGATCCGGAAGTTCAGCTCCCAGTCCTGGGCGCGGATGAACTCCTCGTTGTAGCCGCCCTGTTGCTCCAGGGCCTCGCGGCGGAAGACGCCCAGGTACACGGTCTCGGCGGGCCCGGCCTCGCCTCCCGTGTGGAAGGCCGCGTTGCCAACGCCGATCTTCGAGGTCATCGCGGCGGCGACCGCGTCCTCCCAGGCGTTCTCGCCCTCGGCGTGCATGATGCCGCCGACGTTCTGGGCGCCGGTCTCCTCCAGGAGGCGTACGGCGGTGGCGATGTAGTTCTGCGAGAGCATCCCGTGGCCGTCGACGCGTACCACGATCGGGTGGCGGGAGGCCTTGATGGCGGCGTTCAGGGCCGCGGGGGTGCGCCCGGTGGGGTTGGGCACGGTGTGGACCCGGGCCCGTTCGTTGGAGGCGGTCTCGCGCACCAGCTCGGCGGCGATCTCGTCGGTGCGGTCCGTGGAGGGGCCGAGCGCGATCACCACCTCCATCTCGCCGTCGTACTCCTGCTCCAGGATGTGACGGACCGAGTTGCGCAGATGCCGCTCCTCATTGAGGACCGGCATGATCACGGAAACAGCAGGCGTGGCGTTCATCGGTGGTCACGTTACCGCGAACGGGGGACAAGGTCGCGCGGCGGCCGGGCGGTGCACGGGGTAGCTGATCGTATGGGCCTACGGTGCTCAGGATCCCCCTTGTCACCCGCGGAGGTCCCCGTGCCCACGCCGCCCCGCCCGCGCTCCGTACGACCCGGTCGGCCCCCCAGCAGACAGCAGGACGAGCGCCCCCGCTGGGGCATGCGGCTCGCGACCACCCTGTCCGTCCTGGTGCTCGGCGCGGGCGGGGTCGGACACGCGGTGGTGACCAGCCTGGACGGCGGGATCGGCCGGGTGGACCCGTTCCGGGACATGAAGAACCGGCCGCAGGGCAGCCTCGGCACCAACATCCTGCTCGTCGGCACCGACGGACGGGACAAGATCACGCCGGAGGAGAAGCAGAAGTACCGCCTCGGCGGTGCGCCCTGCCACTGCACCGACACGATCATGATCGTGCACGTCTCCGCGGACCGGGACCGGGTCAGCGTGGTGAGCCTGCCGCGCGACTCCTACGCCGAGGTGCCCGAGCACACCGACGAGGCCACCGGCCACAACCACCCCCGGCACCCGGTGAAGCTGAACGCCGCCTATGCCGAGGGCGGTCCCTCGCTGACGGTGCGCACCGTCGAGGGCATGACGGGTCTGAAGATCGACCACTATCTGGAGGTCGACTTCACCAGCTTCATGAAGACGGTCGACGTGGTCGGCGGGGTGCAGATCTGCACGGCCCGCCCCATGAAGGACAGCTACACCGGCCTCGACCTCGGCGCCGGCACCCATGAGCTGAACGGCGGGGAAGCCCTCCAGTACGTACGCTCGCGGCACGCCGACGGCTCCTCCGACCTCGGCCGCATGCAGCGCCAGCAGCGCTTCCTGGCCGCGCTCATCGAGAAGGCGACGAGCAACGGGGTGCTCCTGAACCCGGTGAAGTTCCGCGAGGTCGCCTCGTCCCTGCTCTCCTCGGTACGCGCCGACGAGGGTTTCGGGGTCGAGGAGATGCTGGGCTTCACCGCCGCGATGAAGGGCTTCACCCCCTCCTCGTCGGACTTCACGACCGTGCCGCTCGGACAGCTCGGCTTCGCCGTGAAGGGCGTCGGCTCGACGGTGAAGTGGGACGAGGTGAAGGCGAAGAAGCTCTTCCAGCTCCTCCATGACGACAAGCCGCTGGCCCCGCACGCCCCGCCGAAGCCCACACCGCAGCCGGCCACCAAGGACGCCAAGCCGCCGCGGGCCCCGGGCTCCATCGTCGAGGTCGCCCCCGAGCAGATCCGGGTGCAGGTCTACAACGGGACCCGCACCGACGGGCTCGGCCGCCGCGTGGACGACGGGCTGCGCGCCACCGGCTTCAAGACCACCGGCTCCCCCCGGGCCAGCACCAACCTCGACATGCGCCGCACCCTGATCGAGTACGACCCGCGCTGGGACCGCTCGGCCGAGTCCCTGGCGCTGGCCCTGCCGGGCAGCGAGCTGCGCCCGGTCAAGGGCCTGGGCGCCACGATGAAGGTGACGGCGGGCGCCGACTTCAAGGACGTCGTCCCCGTCCGCGCGGAGGAGCAGCCGCAGGGTGACTTCGGCACGGTGACGGGCGACCGGGTGGTCTGCCCCTGACGGGTCGGGGCTACTCGGACGGCGCGGGTCTAGTCGTCGAGGCCCTCGGCGGAGCGCTTCTCCCGCAGGTCCATGATCGCGCGGCGCCGGGCGAGCCGGTGGGTGCGGCGGATCTGGGCCTCCTGGTAGCGGCGCTCGTCGCGCTCGGTCTCCGGGATCACCGGCGGCACCGTACGCGGCTTGCCGTCGGCGTCGACGGCGGCGAAGACGAGATAGGCGGAGCCCACCTGCTGGGCCGGGGTCGACTCGTTCCAGCGCTCGGCGAGCACCCGCACACCGACCTCCATGGAGGACCGGCCGGTCCAGTTGACCTGCGCCTTCACATGCACCAGGTCCCCCACCCTGACCGGCATGAGGAACGCCATCTCGTCCATCGAGGCGGTGACGGCCGGGCCGCCCGAGTGGCGTCCGGCGACGGCGCCGGCGGCGTCGTCCACCAGTTTCATGATCACGCCGCCGTGCACGGTGCCCAGGAGGTTGGTGTCATGGGTGGTCATGATGTGGCTCAGGGTGGTTCGGGAGGCCGAGGTCGGCTTGCCCGGAAGATCAGTCATGCGTTCCACTGTAGGCGCCGTACGATTTCCGGCTCATTGCATCAGCCTTGCAACAGCCCGGCCCCGAACTCCCCCCTGCCCTGTCAGGCGCCCGGGGCGGCCGTGCATGCTGGACGGCATGAACGAATGGCCCGACGCCCGCGATGGCGACGCCCGCGGAAACGGTGACGACGGCTACGGTCGCGGCAGCTCCGCCGCGCGGCCCGAGGGCGCGCGCCGGATGCCGCACGTCCAGCGGCCCGTCCCCCAGCAGCAGCCCGCGTACGACGACGGCTACGGACAGCCCCGGTACGGGCAGGGCGGTGTGCCCGGGCAGGGTTCGTACGACAGCGGCTACAGCGAGGGCCACGTCTACGGCTCGGGGCGCGGCCCGGCCGGGCCCGGGGGCCCCGAGGGACCACGGCGCGGCGGGGCCCGGAGGCCGGGGGCGGCGCCGAACTGGCGCAGACGGATCACCATCGGCGCGCTGACCCTGGTCGGCGTGCTCCTGGTGACCTCGGTCGCCACGTACTTCTGGGCGGACGGCAAGGTGCGCCGCGAGGTGGACCTGTCCAAGGTCATCGAGCGGCCCGACGAGGGCAAGGGCACCAACTACCTGATCGTCGGCTCCGACTCCCGCGACGGCATGTCCGCGGAGGAGAAGAAGAAGCTGCACACCGGCTCGGCCGACGGCAAGCGCACGGACTCGATGATCCTGCTGCACGTCGGCGACCACGGGAACACGATGGTGTCGCTGCCGCGCGACTCCTGGGTGAAGATCCCCAGCTTCAAGGGCTCCCAGAGCGGCAAGGTCTTCCCGGCCAAGGGCAGCAACAAGCTGAACGCGGCGTTCTCCATGGACGGCCCCGAGCTCCTGGTCCGCACCATCGAGGCCAACACCGGCCTGCACATCGACCACTACGCGGAGATCGGCTTCGCCGGGTTCGCGAACATCGTGGACGCGGTCGGCGGCGTGGACATCGACATCCCGCAGGACATCAAGGACAAGGACTCCGGCGCGGACTTCAAGAAGGGCAAACAGACCCTCGACGGCCAGCAGGCCCTGGCGTTCGTCCGCAACCGGCACGGGTACGCGGCCGGTGACCTGGAGCGCACCAAGAACCAGCAGAAGTTCCTGGCTGCCCTCGCCAGCCAGACGGCGACCCCCACGACCGTCCTCAACCCGTTCAAGCTGTACCCGGTGATGGGCGCCGGTCTGGACACCCTGATCGTCGACAAGGACATGAGCCTGTTCGACCTGGGCTCCATGTTCTGGGCGATGAAGGGCATCACCGGCGGCGACGGCGTCTCGATGAACATGCCGGTCGCGGGCGACGGCCCCCAGACGTCCCTCCTGTGGGACAAGCCGAAGGTGACACAGCTGGTGAACGAGCTGAAGAACGACGACACGGTGACGGTCAAGTAACCCTGCCCGCCCGCCAGTTGGGCCCGGCCCGCCGCATTCCCCGCGGCGGGCCGGACCCTCTGCGTCCGCGCCAAGCAGGTAGCTCGCGCCCTTGACGTTCCTCCCCCGGCACGCGACGCTCGTGCAAGTTGGCGTAAGCCACTCGACGCCGGAGGCAGTCATGGCACTACGGTTCATCGGGATTGATCCAGACACCGGCCAGCAGGGTTCCCCTACCGTCTGGGTGGACGAGGAGAAGAGGGAACTCGTGCTCCAGGGCTGGAAGCCGGACGGGACGTTGGAGGCGGAGTGTGCGGCGTTCAAGGCTCCGGGCCACGCGCCGGGCATCCCCTCGCACGAGGCTGTGATCCGTATTCCGGTCCGCATGGTGCCGATGCTGAGGGAGGCGTGCGATGTCGCAGAGCGAGCCGGGCTTTGACGAGTTGCTGGCGGCGGCCGAGCATTCGGCCGTGCACCTGGAGATGCGCGATTCCTACGGCGTGGGAGACGAGGCCGAGGACTTCGAGAACTGGAAGCGCACAGGACAACGCGATGTTGACCCGGCTTCGGAGTACTGGACGCCTTGGGTTGATTTGATCCAGAGGACCGTGGCCCGAGGTGTCGTGGTCCGTCGCGCTCGCGTCGTCTCCGAACCGGTCACCGACTACATCCGGTACGAGCACGCCGGCACTGTGGTCAACCTTCTCGCCGGGGAACAAGTGCGCTGGCTTCCCAGGCGGCTGGCGTCGGACATAGCCCTGCCGGGTAATGACTGCTGGGTGTTCGACAACGGGACTGTGCTCTTCAACCACTTCTCCGGTGACGGCAACTGGTCGGAGCCGGGCTGGGAGGTCCGCTCCGAAGCGGCCGTGGTGCGGCTGGCCTCGGCCGCCTTCGAGGCCGTCTGGGAGCGTGGCACCCCGCACGAGAAGTACTCGGTCTGACCGAGCCGGATACCGAAGAGCCAGCTGGTGTCCGCATCCCCCTCGTCCGGCGCTCAGGCTGCCCGTGAGCGACTTGCCGCTCGCCTTGGAGAGCTGCGCAGGGACGCAGAGTTGACCGGCCAACAGCTGGCGCTTCGGTGTGGTTGGAGCCCTGCCAAGTCGTCACGTATCGAGCGGGCAAAGACGCCTGCCTCCGACGCCGACATCCGTTCATGGTGCAAGGCGTGTGGTGCGGACGACCAGGTCGCGGACCTCGTCGCAGCGAACCGCCAGGCCGATCAGATGTACGTCCACTGGAAGAAGCTCCACCGGCACGGGATGCGCCGGGCACAGGAGGAAGTGGTCCCGCTCTACGAGGGCACGCAGCACTTTCGCGTGTACTGCTCGAACGTCGTTCCTGGGATGCTTCAGACGGAGGCATACGCGTCAGCCCTGCTCTCCACGATCGCCGCCTTCCAAGGCACCCCGGATGACTCCTCCGAGGCCGCGGCGTCACGCGTCGAGCGTTCGCATGTCCTTCACCAAGGCAGTCACCGGTTCGCGCTGCTCCTGGAAGAGACGGTGCTGCGCTATCGCATCGGTGACGCTGACACGATGGCCGGACAGCTTGGCTATCTGCTCGCAGTGATGGCTCTGCCGAACGTGAGCCTCGGTGTCATTCCGTTCACGGCCGAGCGGCGCGTGTGGCCCCTCGAAGCGTTCTACCTGTTCGACGAGCAACAAGCGAGCGTCGAACTGCTGACAGCCGCTGTGAATGTGTCAGCTCCGAGTGAGATCAGCGTCTATGCCAAGGCATTCTCCCAACTGGCGGAGATGGCCGTATACGGCTCGGGCGCCCGTGCTCGCATTACAGAGGCGATCGCCTCGCTCCAGTAATTCGCGTGCAAGTCCATGCAAGAACGTGGCCCCGGTGGCTCCTCTCTCCCTACCGTCCTTGGCACGACAGTCCCACCAAGGAAGGGAAGCCATGGCTGCTCCGTTGAGGTACCCACGGCCGCCGGTGGAGTTGGCCGGCGCGGTGGAGGCTTACCTGTATGACTGCACCCCGGGGAAGGGGTGCGGGGCCTGTGCGGCCCTGGTACGGGAGTTGGCGGAAGCCAGGGCGGCGAAGCAGTGGAGCGCGGCCTACGACGCCGCGGCGAAGGTCAGGAACCACCCCCACGGGACGCGGGGGTTCAATCCACTGCACTCACAAGGGGATTGAGGCCACCACGGGCAAGAAGGCCGAAGACCGCTCCGGGAAGCCGGACACCTCCGACAGTGACAGCCACCGCGACAAGCCGCCGGGCCCTTCCGCATTCCCCAGCCAGCCCGGGCACGGGTTGCCGCGGACGCGGACCCTTCTCAACTCACCTTTTGACACAGCGAGTTGCGCGACGCAGACCGCTCGATTGCGTGTCAGCCGCCGCGGGATCCGGCGTGCGCGGGGCTCACGCGGAAGCCCTCCCCGCAACCCATGGATGAACCGCCCCCTTGACCAAGGGAGTTCGACCATCGAGGCTCGTGTAACAGACTGCACCGCAGTGCAACACCTCTATCGGGAGGGCGCACCATGACCTACACCTTCATCGGCAAAGACCCCGAGTCGGACGTGAACGGATGCCCGGCAGTCTGGGTGGATGACAACAGGCGGCTGCTGGTGCAGGGGCTGCGAGCCGGGGAAGACGCTCAGGCCCGTACGGCGGCCGACTCGCCCCGCGCCGAGGATGAGACGCTGATCGTCCTGGAGTCCAGGATGATCCCGCTCCTCAAGGAGGCAATCCGTGTCGCAGAGTCTGGCTGAGTTCGCCCGTCTGCTCCGCCAGTGCGAGCGTTCAGCGGTGCACCTTGAGACCCGCGACGCGTACGCCGTTCCTGGAGAGCACCCGGCGTTCGACGCCTGGCTGGCAGGAGAGCGAAAGGACTGGAACGACCTCTCCTCGTGGTGGCGCGATGACTGGCACGGCCTCATCAAAGACGTGACAGCCCAAGGCGTCGTGGTACGCCGTGCGCGGGTGGTGGGAGAACCCGTCTCGGACTACATCAAATGGGAGCACGACGTCACCTTCGGCAACGTCGCCTGTGGGGAGCAAGTTCGATGGCTCCCCCGTCGGCAAGCATCCGATTTGATGTTGCCAGGCAATGACTTCTGGCTGTTCGACGAAAAGCTGGTCCAGTTCAACGTCTTTGACGGCGACGGACGTTGGGTGCACACGGACTATACGGAGCGGGCGGACGTGGCGGCGCGATGCGTCGACATGTTCGCAGCAGTCTGGGAACGCGCTGTCCCCCACGACAAGTACACGGTCTGAAAGAACAGCGGCCAGTCCATGACCTCACCCCTGTCGACGGCTGAAGAAGCCCACAAGGCAGTTGCCGACCGGCTCGTCCGAATGATGGAGGATGCCGATCTATCAGGGGCCCGGCTGGCCGCTCTGTGCGGCTGGGACCGCTCCAAAAGCCATCGGATCATCAACCGCAAGACGATTCCCAGACCTGCCGACATCCGCGCATGGTGCACGGCGTGCGGAAAGCCAGACGAAGCAGAAGCCCTGATCGACACCACGCGGACGGCCAGGACGCTCTATGTCCAGTGGGCCCAGTATCTCCGGGGCGGCCTTGGCAAGGCGCAACGCAGCCACATCTACCAGGAGACACGAGCCTTCCGCGTGTATAGCTGCGGAGTGCTCCCGGGGATGCTTCAGACGGAAGCGTACGCCCGGGGAATTCTCCGCACGATCCGTCAATTCAGGAACCTTCCCGATGACGTCGAGGACGCTGTAAAGGCTCGCCTGGAGCGCTCGACCGCCACGCTCAAAAGCAGCCAGGTGTCCATCCTCGTGGAAGAGTCGGCCCTTTATATGCCGATGACCGAATTGCCTGACCATGCCGAGCAGCTCGAACACTTTCTGACCGTCATCGGACGCTCGAACCTGGCGTTCGGAATCATCCCTCACCTGTCACGCCGCCCGGTATGGCCGCTCGAATCGTTCTACGCATTCGATGATCGCGAGATCCAGGTGGAGACCCTGACCGCGATGGTCCGCGTGACCAACCGAGCAGAGGTCGATGCCTACCTCAATGCCTTCCATCAGATGGGGCGGGCGGCTGCTTACGGCCCCATGGCCAAGACCCTGATCCATAAAGCGCTCACTGCTCTCCAGGAGTGAAGGCGTACAACGTCGTGCAACATCGGCCCCGCCGCGCCTTCTCCCTTCCTACGGTTCTGACACGACAGTCCCACCGAGGAGGGGAAGCCATGACAACTCCGTTCACGTACCCACGGCCGCCCGTGGAGTTGGCCGGTGCGGTGGAGGCCTATCTGTATGACTGCACTCCGGCAAAGGGGTGCGGTGTCTGTGCGGCCCTGGTACGGGAGTTGGCGGAAGCCAAGGCGGCACAGAAGTGGAGTGCGGCCTATGACGCCGCGGCGGAGGTACGGAACCACCCCCACGCGAAGCCGCGCCCCAACTCGCCCCGTCCACAAGGCGAGTGAGGACGCCATGGGCAAGAAGGGCGGCGACCACTCCGGGAAGCCGGACACCTCCGACAGTGACGGCCACCGCGACAGGCCGCCGGGACCGACCAAGCCGTACGAGCCGCCGAAGAAATGAGGGCACATGGCCGGCCAGCGACATCTCGTCGAGTGCCTGGAGGGCAAGAACGCCGTGCCGCGGGAGTGGCGACACACCGTTGCCTCAGTGGATCGCGCCCTGTTCATCCCCGACGTCTTCGAGGGCGGTGACTTCGGCGCCGAGCCCGAAGCCTGGGCACAGGTGGTCTACAGCGACGTGCCGGTGGTCACGCAGGTGAACGACGGACGGGAGACCCCAAAGGGGGCGTTCCGGTTGTCCACGTCGTCATCGTCGATGCCCTCGATCATGCTCGACATGCTCGGACTGCTCGAAGTGCGCGACGGCGACACGGTGTTGGAAATCGGCACGGGCACCGGCTACAACGCGGCTTGGCTCTCGCATCGGTTGGGCGACCGCAACGTGTTCAGCGTGGAGGTGGACGCGACAGTGGCGGCGCTCGCACGACAGAACCTGGAACACGCCGGCTTCCGCCCGACGGTGCTGGTCGGCGACGGCTGCCACGGGTGCGCGGGAGGTGCTCCTTACCGGCGGATCATCTGCACATGCACCGTTCGAGAGATCCCGCGCGCTTGGCCGGCGCAGTGTCCCTCGGGACGGATCGTCACCCCGTGGGGCAGTAGCTTCTTCAGCGGTTCCTTCGCGACGCTCGACGTGGTCAACGGCGAAGCGCGGGGCGGGTTTTCCGGCCGTCCCGCCTTCATGTGGGACCGCTCGCACCGGGCCGGAGCGGGACGCATCTCGGAGCTGTACCACCAGGAGGAGGGAGCGAAGAGCACGACCGACATCGCTCCGCAGAACGTCATCCAGGACGCCCCGGCGTTCTTCACCAGCCTGACCGTCACCGATGCCTGGTACCGGTGGTGTGACGCGGGCGACGACAGCGGGGAAGCCACTCTGTGGCTCTTCTCCGACGACAGGCAGTCGTGGGCCACCGTGGAATACCTGCCCGATGCGACGACGTACGAGGTCGAGCAGTACGGCCCCCGCGCGCTGTGGGCGGAAGTGCGAACCGCGTTCCTCGGGTGGCATGAGCTGGGGAAGCCGGAGCGCTCACGGTTCGGGCTGTCGGTCGACGGCGATGGGCAACGGGTGTGGCTGGATGATCCGCACAACGTCATCGGCCGGCCGTAGAACCCGCCGGGCGAAAGAACCCCGGCCCCCGGCGTGACGCCGGAGGCCGGGGGCCGTTGTGGGTGGGGCAGGGGGCCGTTACGGCAGGTTGCGGGACATCACGATGCGCTGGACCTGGTTCGTGCCCTCGTAGATCTGGGTGATCTTCGCGTCGCGCATCATGCGCTCGACCGGGTAGTCGCGGGTGTAGCCGTAGCCGCCCAGGAGCTGGACCGCGTCCGTGGTGATCTCCATGGCGACGTCGGAGGCGAAGCACTTGGCGGCGGCGCCGAAGAACGTCAGGTCGGAGTCGAGGCGCTCGGACTTGGCGGCGGCCGAGTACGTGAGCTGGCGGGCCGCCTCCAGCTTCATGGCCATGTCGGCCAGCATGAACTGGATGCCCTGGAAGTCGGCGATCGCCTTGCCGAACTGCTTGCGCTCCTGGACGTAGCCCTTGGCGTAGTCGAGGGCGCCCTGCGCGATGCCGAGGGCCTGGGCCGCGATGGTGATGCGGGTGTGGTCCAGGGTCTTCATGGCGGTCGCGAAGCCGGTGCCCTCCTCGCCGATCATGCGGTCGGCGGGGATGCGGACGTTGTCGAGGTAGACCTCACGGGTCGGCGAGCCCTTGATGCCGAGCTTCTTCTCGGGGGCGCCGAAGGAGACGCCCTCGTCCGACTTCTCGACGACGAAGGCGCTGATGCCCTTGGAGCGCTTCTCCGGGTCGGTCACGGCCATGACCGTGTAGTACTCGGACTCGCCCGCGTTGGTGATCCAGCGCTTCACGCCGTTGAGGACCCAGAAGTCCCCGTCACGGACGGCCTTCGTCTTCATGCCCGCGGCGTCCGAGCCCGCGTCCGGCTCGGAGAGGCAGTACGAGAACATGCCCTCGCCCTTGGCCAGCGGGCCCAGGTACTTCTTCTTCAGCTCCTCGGAGCCGGAGAGGATCACCGGGAGCGAGCCGAGCTTGTTCACGGCCGGGATCAGGGAGGAGGAGGCGCAGACACGCGCGACCTCCTCGATCACGATGACGGTCGCGAGGGCGTCGGCTCCGGCGCCGCCGTACTCCTCCGGCACGTGCACGGCGTGCAGGTCGTTGGCGACCAGCGCGTCGAGCGCCTCCCGGGGGAAGCGGGCCTGCTCGTCCACCTCGGCCGCGTACGGACCGATCTTGGCCTCGGAGAGCGAGCGGATGGCGTCGCGGAGCATGTCGTGCTCCTCGGACGGGCGGTACAGGTCGAACCCTGCGTTTCCTGCGTTTCCAGCCGTTCCGGCCAAGGTCTGTCACTCCCCAAGGGACGCTAACTACCGTTAAGTAACCTAATTTTAGGGGGCAGGGGCCCCTCCGGCATACGTGAGCTTGGCGACAGCCGGAAAAGGGGGCCCGCCCGGGCCCGACTATGCTCGGGCCGCGCGTTTGTCGCCCCCACGCCCGAGCCCGCCTCCCGAGCCCGCCTCCCGAGCCCGCACTTCCAGGAGCACCGCATGGCCCTCAAGCTCACCGTGATCGGCACCGGATACCTCGGAGCCACCCATGCCGCGGCCATGGCGGAGCTGGGATTCGAGGTGCTGGGCCTTGACGTGGTCCCCGAGAAGATCGAGATGCTGGGCCAGGGACGTGTCCCGATGTACGAGCCGGGCCTGGAGGAGCTGCTGCGCAAGCACGTCGCGGGCATCGAGGGATCGAGCGGCCGGCTGCGCTTCACCACCTCCTTCGAGGAGGTCGGCGCGTTCGGCGACGTCCACTTCGTCTGCGTGAACACCCCGCAGAAGCACGGTGAGTACGCCTGCGACATGAGCTACGTCGAGTCCGCCTTCGGCTCGCTCGCCCCGCACCTGCGCGACGGCGCGCTGGTCGTGGGCAAGTCCACGGTGCCGGTCGGCTCGGCGGCCCGGCTCGCGGCCGTGCTGCCCGAGAACGTGGAGCTGGCATGGAACCCGGAGTTCCTGCGCGAGGGCTTCGCCGTCGACGACACCCTGCACCCCGACCGGATCGTGGTCGGCGTGGAGAGCGAGCGCGCCGAGAAGCTGCTTCGCGAGGTGTACGCGGGGCCCGTCGGCGAGGGCTCGCCGTTCGTGGTGACCGACTTCCCGACCGCGGAGCTGGTCAAGACCGCGGCCAACTCCTTCCTCGCCACCAAGATCTCCTTCATCAACGCCATGGCCGAGGTGTGCGAGGCCGCCGACGGCGACGTGGTCAAGCTCGCCGAGGCCATCGGCCACGACGACCGGATCGGAAAGAAGTTCCTGCGGGCCGGCATCGGCTTCGGCGGCGGCTGTCTGCCCAAGGACATCCGGGCGTTCATGGCGCGGGCCGGCGAGCTCGGTGCCGACCAGGCGCTGACCTTCCTGCGCGAGGTCGACTCCGTCAACATGCGCCGCCGCGGCCACATGGTGGAGCTGGCCCGCGAGGCGGTGGGCGGCGAGACCTTCCTCGGCAAGCGGGTCGCCGTGCTCGGCGCCACCTTCAAGCCCGACTCCGACGACGTACGGGACTCCCCCGCTCTGAACGTCGCCGGTCAGATCCACCTCCAGGGCGGCCAGGTCACGGTGTACGACCCCAAGGGCATGGACAACGCCCGCCGCCTCTTTCCGACGCTGGGGTACGCGCCGAGCGCCGTCGAGGCGGTGCGCGGCGCCGATGTCGTGCTGCACCTGACCGAGTGGCGCGAGTTCCGCGATCTCGACCCCGCCGAGCTGGCCGAGGCCGCGGCCACCCGGATCATCCTGGACGGACGCAACGCGCTGGACCCGGTCACCTGGCGGGAGGCGGGCTGGACCTACCGCGCGATGGGCCGCCCGCGCGCCTAGGGCTGTTCGGCTGTACGGGGCCGGGGCTCCGGGGCCGGGGCTCCGGGGTCCGGGCTCCGGGCTAGTCCCCCACCGGCCCGTCGAGGTCCTCGATGGTGGCGGTCGACGCGGCTCTTCGTGGGGCGGTGGCGCGGGCGCTGAACTCCACGTCCCGGACCACCCGGGTCAGGTTCTCCCAGGTCAGCGCCGCGATCTCGGATTCAGTCCAGCCCCGGCCGAGGAGTTCGGCGATCAGGGTGGGATAGCAGGAGGCGTCCTCGAGGCCGGAGGTGCGGGGGGCGCCGGTGGTCAGTCCGTACGTCCCCGAGAGCCCCACATGGGCGGCCCCGGCCACCTCGCGTACGCGCTCGACGTGGTCGGCCACCTCGCGTACGGAGACGGCCGGGCCGGTCCGTTCGATCTGGTCCGGGGCGAAGCTCACCAGGCAGACCCCGCCGTGCTCGCCGATCGCGGCGAGCAGGTCGTCGGAGGCGTTCAGGGGGTGCTTGGTGAGGGAGGCCGCCGCCGAGCGGGAGAGCAGCGCCGGGGCCTTGGACGAGTCGATGGTGCGGCGCCAGGTGGCGGGGGTGGCGCCGGAGAGGTCCAGCAGTATCCCGAGCCGGTTGGACTCGCGCACCACTTCCAGGCCGAAGCGGGACAGGCCCGGCTCGGTCCAGGGGGTGCCGGGGGTCAGCGCGAGGGCCCGTACCCCGAGGAGGTGGTACGCCCGCAGCGTGCCGAGCGAGTTGCCGAGGGCGTGCGCGGCCACGGGGCCCAGGAACGAGGCGATGCGGCCGCAGTTGCGGGCGTCCGCGAGGTCGCCCGCGGTGAGCGCCAGGCGCAGCCAGGCCGGGCAGGAGGCGATCAGGGTACGGATCCGGTCCAGGCGCTCCAGGGTGGCGCCGGCCGGGTCGGGGCATCCCGGCTCGGCGGTCAGCGCCCAGAACTGCGCGCCTACGCCGCCGGCCCTCAGCCGGGGGATGTCCGTGTCGAGGGAGCTCTCGCCGATCTCCAGATCGTGCCAGGGGGCCTGTGCGAGGGCTTTCGCCAGGGTGTTGTGCCCGTCCGCCACGGGGTGCGCGGCGAGCAGGCTGCGGGCGCGGTCGAGGCAGTCGTCGCCGGCGTCCGGGTCGGGTACGGGGTCGGGGTCGGGCGGGGCGGGAGGTGGTGCGGAGGTCGGCGGTTCGAGCTCGCCGACCGCCGAGGTGGTCTGGGGGTCGTCCTGCAAATCTGCCATGACGGGCTCCCGGGGTCGGCGGTGACGGCAGTATCGACACGGTGTCATGGCGGGGCGGGGACTTCACGGCGGACGGCGCGTTCGGGGGACCCCCTGGGCTCCGCCCAGCCCCCGGCCCCCTGGGGCTCCGCGGGTTCGCCCACCCGCCCACCCGTGACGGGGTTGGATAGCCCGGCCCCCGGGGCTCCGCCCCAGACCCCAGGCGTCTGCCCACCCACCCGCCCGTGCAGCGGGTTGAAAGGTCCAGCCCCTGGGGCTCCGCCCCAGACCCCACGGGTTCTCCCACCCACCCGCCCGTGCGGCGCGTTGAACGGGCTGAGCCCTGGGGCTCCGCCCCAGACCCCTGCGGGTTTGCCCACCCGCCCACCCGTGCGGCGGGTTGAATCGGCTGAGCCCTGGGGCTGCGCCCCAGACCCCCGCGGGGGGTCCGCCCCCTGCACCCCCGTTCGCGCCTGAAGGGCGCTCGTCCTCAATCTCCCCCAAGGCCTTAAGGGCCAGGGGGGACCCCCATGACAGGCTGAGGTGCTGACCAGCACCGAGCAGTTAAGGGGCGCGAGGAACTGCGCGAGAAGCGAGCACGGTCCGCACACGAAGGCGGGTTAGGGGCGCGGGGAACTGCGCAAAACGCGGGTGCGGTCCGCGTGTGACCGGGGGCTGGGGGCGCGGGGAACTGCGCGAAGAGGGGGCCGGGCCGCCCCCGGTGTGGGGGGTGGCCCGGGGGTTAGGCGGGGGGCAGGGTCGCGTTCGAGGGGCCTCGGAGAACGCGGAGCTCCCGCGACACGGACTCCGCGTCGCGCAGCACCCGCACCGCGTTCGACCACGTCAGCTTCGCAAGGTCCGCCGAGGACCAGCCCCGGGAGAGCAGCTCGGCCACCAGGTTCGGGTAGCCGGAGACGTCGTCCAGGCCGGACGGGGTGAACGCCGTGCCGTCGAAGTCGCCGCCGATGCCGATGTGGTCGACACCCGCCACCTCCCGCATGTGGTCCAGGTGGTCGGCGACCGTCGCGGCCGTGGCGATCGGCCGCGGGTTCGCCGCCTCGAACGCCTCGTGGAGCTTCATCGCCTCCGGCGAGGCGTCCAGGTGGTGGAGGCCGTGCGCCCGCAGGTTCTCGTCGGCGGCCTGGGTCCACGCCACCGCCGCGGGGAGGATGAACTTCGGCACGAAGGTCACCATCGCCACGCCGCCGTTGCCGGGGAGCTGGGCCAGCACGTCGTCCGGGATGTTGCGCGGGTGGTCGCAGATCGCCCGCGCGGAGGAGTGCGAGAAGATCACGGGGGCCACGGACGTGGACAGCGCGTCCCGCATCGTCGTCGCCGCGACGTGCGAGAGGTCCACCAGCATGCCGATGCGGTTCATCTCGCGGACGACCTCGTGGCCGAACGGCGAGAGCCCGCCCACGTTCGGCACGTCGGTCGCCGAGTCCGCCCACGGCAGGTTGTCGTTGTGGGTCAGGGTCATGTACCGCACGCCGAGCGCGTACAGCGCGCGCAGCGTGGCGAGGGAGTTGTTGATCGAGTGGCCGCCCTCGGCGCCCTTGAGCGAGGCGATGCGGCCCTCGGCGCGCGCCGCCTCCATGTCGTCGGCGGTGAGCGCGGGCACCAGTTCGCACGGGTAGCGCGCCAGCATCTGGTCGACGCAGTCGATCTGCTCCAGGGTGGCGCTGACCGCCTCGTCGCCCGCCAGGTCGCTGCGTACGTACACGGACCAGAACTGCGCCCCGACCCCGCCGGACCGCAGCCGGGCGAGGTCGGTGTGGGTGCGGCCGGTGAGGTCGGTCGCCAGGTCGCAGCGGTCCAGGTCGTAGCGGGTCTGCTCGCGCAGCGCCCAGGGGAGGTCGTTGTGGCCGTCGACCACGGGGTGACGGGCGAGCAGGGCGCGGGCTTCGTCGAGGTGGCTCATGGGAGTCACTTTCCGAATCCGAAGGCGCCCGAACCCTCGACCTTCGTCCGCAGCCGCTTGCCCTTCTCGGTGGCCTGGTCGTTCAGCTCCTGCTGGAACTCCCGCATGCGGGTGAGGAGTTCGGCGTCGTGGGTGGCGAGGATGCGGGCCGCGAGCAGGCCCGCGTTGCGCGCGCCGCCGACCGAGACGGTCGCGACCGGCACCCCGGCCGGCATCTGCACGATGGACAGGAGCGAGTCCATGCCGTCGAGGTACTTCAGCGGCACGGGTACGCCGATCACCGGGAGCGGGGTCACCGAGGCGAGCATGCCCGGCAGGTGGGCGGCGCCGCCCGCGCCCGCGATGACCGCCTTGAGGCCGCGGCCCGCGGCCTCCTCGCCGTACGCGATCATTTCGCGCGGCATCCGGTGCGCGGAGACGACGTCGACCTCGTAGCGGATCTCGAACTCGTCGAGCGCCTTGGCGGCGGCCTCCATGACCGGCCAGTCGGAGTCCGAACCCATGACGATGCCGACGACGGGACCGTTGACAGGAGTGGCGCTCATTCGGTGATCGTTCCTCTGAGGTAGTCGGCCGCGTGGCGGGCCCGCTCGCGGACCTCCGCGAGATCGTCGCCGTAGGTGTTGACGTGGCCCACCTTGCGGCCGGGCTTCACGTCCTTGCCATACATGTGGATCTTGAGCTGGGGGTCGCGGGCCATGCAGTGCAGGTACGCGTAGTACATGTCCGGGTAGTCGCCGCCGAGCACGTTGCACATCACGGTCCACTTCGACCGCGGGCGCGGGTCGCCCAGGGGGAGGTCGAGGACGGCACGGACGTGGTTGGCGAACTGCGAGGTGATCGCGCCGTCCTGGGTCCAGTGGCCGGAGTTGTGCGGGCGCATCGCCAGCTCGTTGACGAGGATGCCCGGCACACCGTCGGCGTCGCGGGTCTCGAACAGCTCGACCGCGAGGTGGCCGACGACGCCGAGCTCGGACGCGATGCGCAGGGCGAGCTGCTGGGCCTCGCCCGCCAGCTCGTCGTCGAGGTCGGGGGCGGGGGCGATCACCGTGTCGCACACGCCGTCGACCTGGATCGACTCCACGACGGGGTAGGCCACCGCCTGGCCGTGCGGCGAGCGGACGACGTTGGCCGCCAGCTCCCGTACGAAGTCCACCTTCTCCTCGGCGAGGACGTCGACGCCCGCCTTGAAGGCGTCGGCCGCGTCCGCCTCGGAGCGTACGAACCACACGCCCTTGCCGTCGTAGCCGCCGACGACCGTCTTGAGGATGACGGGATAGCCCTCGCCCTCGGCGGCGAACCGCGACACGTCGGCCGGGTCGGCCACGATGCGGTGGCGAGGGCAGGGGGCGTCGATCGCGCTCAGCTTGGCGCGCATCACCCCCTTGTCGTGGGCGTGCACCAACGCGTCGGGCCCCGGGCGCACGACGATGCCGTCCGCTTCCAGGGCCCGCAGGTGTTCGGTGGGCACGTGCTCGTGATCGAAGGTGATCACGTCACAGCCGCGCGCGAAGTCACGCAGCGTGTCCAGGTCGCGATAGTCGCCGACGACGACCTCGCTCACCACCTGGGCCGCCGAGTCCTGCGGGGTGTCACTGAGGAGCTTGAATCTGATGCCGAGGGGGATGCCCGCCTCGTGGGTCATGCGGGCGAGCTGACCGCCGCCGACCATGCCGACTACCGGGAACGTCACGCCTCCAGGGTATCCGCCGTCCGAGCGGACCCTCCAGGGCCCGGTCGCGGGGGCCGGATTCCCGGTGCCCAGGGGCACGGCCCGCGGGGGGTGGTTAGCATGGGCGGGTTGACCGGCACGAAAAGCACACCGAATCCGACGGGACTGGCGATCACCATGAGTGCACAGGGCGCGTCGCCGTCGCGACTGCGACTGCTGGTACAGGAGGTCGCGAAGTTCGGCGCCGTGGGCGGCCTCGGGGTGCTCGTGAACATGGGCGCCTTCAACCTGCTGCGGCACGCCACCGAGCTCCAGGTGGTGCGGGCCAGCCTGCTCGCCACCGGGATCGCGATCGCCTTCAACTACGTGGGCTTTCGCTACTTCACCTACCGTGACCGCGAGAAGAGCGGCCGGGCCCGTGAGCTGACCCTGTTCCTGCTGTTCAGCGTGGTCGGCGCGGTGATCGAGAACGGCATCCTGTACGTCGCGACGTACGGCTTCGGCTGGAACAGCCCGTGGCAGAACAACTTCTTCAAGTTCCTCGGGATCGGGCTCGGCACCCTGTTCCGCTTCTGGTCCTACCGCACCTGGGTGTTCCGGGCGCTGCCCGCCCGGGAGGCGGTACAGACGGCCGAATCGTTTCTGGACGACCCCCGGCCCGCCGTCCCCGCCAAGCGCTGACCCCGACCGCGAGCACTGAGCGGTCCCGCACCGGGGCCGGGCTCACCCATGCCGAGCGGCCCCGCGCTACCGGGGCCCGGCTCAGCGCCCGGCTCAGCGGATCGTCGTCGTACGCTCCGGGTCGCGGCGCGCGCCCGCCTCACGGCTGAGGAAGAGCGCGAACACGGCCGGCTGCTGCTGGAGCATTTCGAGCCGGCCGCCGTCGGCCTCCGCGAGGTCGCGGGCGACGGCCAGGCCGATGCCCGTGGAGTTGCGGCCGCTGATGGAGCGCTCGAAGATCCGCGCGCCGAGGTCGGGCGGCACGCCGGGGCCCTCGTCGGTGACCTCGACCACGGCCTGGTTGCCGGTGACCCGGGTGCGCACCGCGACCGTGCCGCCGCCGTGCATCAGCGAGTTCTCGATCAGCGCGGCCAGCACCTGGGCGACCGCGCCCGGGGTGCCGACCGCCTTCAGACCGGTCTTGCCGGAGCGCACGATGGCGCGGCCCGCGCTGCGATACGCCGGGCGCCACTCCTCCAGCTGCTGCTTGACGACCTCGTCGAGCGAGAAGACCACGGCCGAACCGGTGCGCGGATCACGGCTGTTGGTGAGGAGGCGCTCCACCACGTCGGTGAGCCGCTCGACCTGGGTGAGCGCGATCGTGGCCTCCTCCTTGACCGTGTCCAGGTCGTCGGTGAGGGCGATCTCCTCCAGGCGCATGGAGAGCGCGGTCAGCGGGGTGCGCAACTGGTGCGAGGCGTCCGCGGCGAGCCGGCGCTCGGCCGTGAGCATCCGGCCGATCCGGTCGGCGGAGGAGTCGAGCACATCGGCGACCCGGTCGAGCTCGGGCACCCCGTACCGCTTGTGCCGCGGGCGGGGGTCGCCGGAGCCGAGCCGTTCGGCGGTCTCGGCCAGGTCGGTCAGCGGGGAGGCCAGCTTGTTGGCCTGGCGCACCGCGAGGAGCACCGCGGAGACGATGGCGAGCAGGGCGACCGCGCCGATGATCAGCAGGGTGCGCCCGACCTCCTTGGTGACCGTGGAGCGGTCCTCCTCGACCAGGACGGACTCGCCGCGCTCGCCCGTGGCGGTGCCCTTGATGACGGTGCCCTCGGGCTTGACGCCCAGCTCCATCACCGGGCGGCCCGGGATCGCGATGCGGGCATAGCGCTTGGGGTCGATCTGTTCGTTCAGGACCTGCGTGTTGATCGTCTCGTTGGCCAGGGTGCGGCTGTCCACGACGGAGACGAGCCGCAGCGCCTCGGAGTCGACGCTCTCCTGGGCGCTGCTGCTGATGGTCCGGGTCTCGACGATGACGAGGGAGACGCCGAAGACCGCGATCACCACGAGCACGACCGCGAGTGTGGAGTTGATCAGTCGACGGCGCATGTGCTCCGGTGCTCTAGCTCTTCTCGAAGCGGAAGCCGACTCCGCGGACGGTGGCGATGTAGCGGGGGTTGGCCGCGTCGTCGCCGAGCTTCTTGCGCAGCCACGAGATGTGCATGTCGAGCGTCTTGGTCGAGGACCACCAGGTGGTGTCCCAGACCTCGCGCATCAGCTGGTCGCGGGTCACCACCCGGCCCGCGTCCCGCACCAGGACCCTGAGCAGGTCGAACTCCTTGGCGGTGAGCTGGAGTTCCTCGTCGCCCATCCAGGCGCGGTGCGACTCGACGTCGATCCGCACCCCGTGGGTGGCGGGCTGGGGCGCCGGCTCGGTGGCGCCGCGCCGCAGCAGCGCCCGGACCCGTGCGAGCAGTTCGGCGAGCCGGAAGGGCTTGGTGACGTAGTCGTCCGCGCCGGCGTCGAGGCCGACCACGGTGTCCACCTCGTCGGCACGGGCGGTGAGCACGAGGATGGGGACGGTGTGTCCCTCGGCGCGCAGCCTCCGCGCCACTTCGAGGCCGTCCATGCCGGGAAGCCCCAGGTCGAGCACGACCAGGTCGGCGCCCCCCTGTAGTCCGGCGTCGAGGGCGGTCGGGCCGTCCTCGCGGACCTCGACCTCGTAACCCTCCCTGCGCAGGGCGCGGGCCAGTGGCTCCGAGATGGACGCGTCGTCCTCGGCGAGCAGTACACGGGTCATGGAGGTGATGGTAGTCCGCGGCGGCGACAATGCGTCAGGTGATCCACCCACCCTGCGGGTCTATGAACAGATCTTGATCAACACCTTCGAATGGGGGTGAGTGGTTCCAGAGATGCCTGTGATCCATCTCTCAAGTCCTTCCATATGCCACAGTCTGGTGACGTATGGTGTCCCAACGCCTATAGCACTACTCGGGGACCTTTGGCCTGCTTGGCGCGCCAAGGGTCTCTTTTCTGCACAGGGCCGGCTTTGCCAGTCTTGAGATCAGTGAATGACCTACGGGCCGGGCCCCAGCGCGAACGAGCGCACGGGGTGTGGATCCCGGTGTGGTCTGTCCTTCCCGCCTCCCCCACGGAGCCGGACCCCAAAGGCGTTGGGGGGACAGTCGCCATGCCGGTGCCGGCCCTCCCCCACCGGGCGCGACCCAACGCTCACGAAGCGCGCGTCCCGAGCAAGCAAGGATCGACCATGGCGTCCAGCCTGACGAAGGACTCCGCCAGTACCACTGGCACCGAGAAGACCTTCCTCGGCCACCCCCGCGGCCTGGCCAACCTCTTCATGACGGAGATGTGGGAGCGCTACAGCTTCTACGGCATGCGGGCCCTGCTCGTGCTCTACCTGGTCGCCCCGGCGTCCCAGGGCGGACTCGGGTTCAACATGGCCACGGCCACCGCGATCTACTCCGTCTACAACGCGATGGTGTACCTGCTCGCCCTGCCGGGCGGCTGGCTCGCCGACCGCGCCTGGGGTGCCCGCAGGACGGTGGCCATCGGCGGCACGATCATCATGATCGGCCACTTCCTCCTGGCCGTGCCGGTGGAGATCTCGTTCTTCATCGGTCTCGCGGCCATCGCGCTCGGCTCCGGTCTCCTCAAGGCCAACATCTCCACGATGGTCGGCCACCTGTACCCGGACAAGAACGACCCGCGTCGCGACGGTGGCTTCACGGTCTTCTACATGGGCATCAACCTCGGTGCCTTCTTCGCGCCGCTGACGATCGGCACGGTCGGCCAGAAGGTCAACTGGCACTTCGGCTTCGCGCTCGCCGGTGTGGGCATGGCGCTGGGTCTGCTGTTCTTCTTCCTCGGTACCCGCCACATGTCGGCGGACAGCGACGTCGTCCCGACCCCGATGTCCGAGACCGAGCGCGCCGCGATCATCAAGAAGATCCTGATGTGGCTGGGCGTCGCGGCCGTCGCCTACGCCGCCCTCGCGGTCTCGGGTCACTTCACGGTCGACTGGGCCATCTGGCCGCTGACCATCGCCGGCCTCGTCATCCCGGCCTGGTACCTGCTGCGCATCAAGCGCGACAAGGACCTCGACCAGGTCTCGCAGTCCCGCATGTCGGCGTACGTGTGGTTCTTCGTCGCCGCGGCCGCCTTCTGGGGCATCTACGACCAGACCGGCTCGACGCTCAGCGTGTTCGCGCAGGACAACACCTCGAACAGCCTGTTCGGTCTGGACTTCCCGTCCAGCTGGTTCCAGTCCCTGAACCCGCTGTACGTGATGGCCCTGGCCCCGGTCTTCGCCTGGCTCTGGGTGTACCTGAACAAGCGCCGCCAGGAGCCGAGCACGCTGTCGAAGTTCGCCTTCGGCCTCACGCTCATCGGCCTGTCGTTCTTCGTGATGATGCTGGCCCAGGCCGCCTCCTCCGGCGGCGTCAAGGTCACCCCGCTGTGGCTGTGCATGGTCTACCTGATCCAGACCGTCGGTGAGCTGACGCTCTCCCCGGTCGGCCTCTCCCTGACCACCAAGCTGGCGCCGGAGAAGTACGCCTCGCAGATGATGGGCGTCTGGTTCCTGGCCGTCACGGCCGGCGACTCGGTCATCGCCCTGCTCCAGCTCATCGGCGCGCCGACCGACTCCTCGTACTGGTTCGCCAGCCAGGGCGGCCTCGCCGTCCTCGCCGGTGTCGCGATCTTCATGTACCGCAGGAAGGTCCAGCCCCTCATGGGCGGCGTGCACTGAGCACCGCCGCGACACGTTCAAGGGCCGCCGCACCGGAAGGTGCGGCGGCCCTTGGCCGTTTCTAGCGCGTGCCGCGCAGGCGCCTCCACGGGGTGAAGGTGAAGATCGCGCCGCCCAGCAGCAGCACCGTGCCCGCCACCAGGCCGAGGGCGCGCAGGGCGCCCGTGTCGCTCGCGCCGGTCTGGGCCAGGCCGCCGGAGGAGGAGGTGGCCGCCGCGCCGGACGTGCCCGAGGTGGTGGCCGCGCCCGAGGAGCCGCTGCCGCCGGCCGCGCCGCCGGGCTGGGCCGCCGTGTCCAGTTCCAGGGAGACCGGCGCCGAGCCGGACACCTTGCAGGGGATGTGGATGGGCGAGCCGCCCAGGGTGACGTCGATGGACAGGTCGCCCGGGCTCAGCGTGGACTTGCCGGAGGCGCCCGGCTTGTAGGTGCCGGTCATGTCGGTGAGGCTCACCGGGGCGCCCGACTTGATCGGGTCGGGGTTGGCGGGGCCCGTGACGGCCACCGTGCCCTTGTCGGCGCCGCCGACGGCGACCTGCATGGACGGCTTGAGCGCGCCCGCCGGAAGGTCCGCGGGGCTGTTCATGACGCCTTTGGCCGTCTTGACGGTGAGGGCGTAACTCCCGCCGTTCTTCTTGGCGTTGATGGTCACCTTGGACTGGATGCTCGCCGGTCCGGGCGGCGTGCAGGCGAAGTTCACGGCGACTTCCTTGCCGGGGAAGTCGCTCTGGCCCCCGCTGCCGCCGGTGCTGCTCCCACCGGTGCTGCCTGCGCTCGTGGTGCCGCCGCTCGTGGTGCCGCCGGAGGTCGTGGTGCCGCCCGAGGTGCTCGTCCCGCCGGAGGAGGACGTGGAGCCGCCGGAGGTCGTGGTGCCGCCAGAGGAGGTGGTGCCACCGGACGTGGTGCCGCCCGACGTGGTCGTACCGCCCGTCGTACCCCCCGCGTCCGTCACCTTGATCGTGGCCCCGGGTGAGACCGTCGCCTTCGGCGTGCACTTGGTGTCGGTCGACATGATCTGGTTGACGTTGATGTTGTACGCGTCCGGCGTCAGGGTGACGTCGCCCGCCTTGGTCAGTTTGAGTTTGGCCGTCATGTCCGAGAGGACCATCGGGCTGTTCTTGGGGATCGCCGGGTTCTTCCGCGGGCCCTTCATGGCGATGTCGGCGCTCTGGGCGCCCGCCGCCTTGAGGGTGCCGGTCGGCTGGACGACGTCCTTGTTGAGGTCGAGGACGCCCGGATTGTTCGAGGCCGCCTGGGTGAACTTCCAGACGATGTCGACCTCGTCGCCCACCTTGGCCGTGGCAGGGGCGGTGATCTGCACCTTCGTCGTGCCCTCGACCGGCGGCAGACCGGAGATGGACGGCGGTATGCACTCGGTGGCGTACGAGACTTCGGCTGCTTGTGCGGGAGCTGCGGCCAGCACGATCCCCGCGCCGCCGAGCATCAGCGCGAGACCGGCCGCGCTCATCCTCCGTTGCGTGGTCACGGATTTCCCTTCGTCGTGGAACGTTACGGACGGTTGGGGTGGTTCTCGGACGGTGCGGAGTCGGGGGCGAACCACGGCAGCGCGGCCGTGGTCCTGGTCGGGGCGTCGCCCCGGTCGGGTCCGGGCGGCCCGGGCGGGGCGTCGCCCTGGTCGGGTCCGGGCGCGGGGGCCGGCGCGGCGCGCTCGTGCGGGGTCCGGCGCCGCCCGGGCAGGCGCAAGGTCACCTCCGGCAGACGTACGCCGCGGTGCCGGGCCGGGCCGGTGGGCCCCGGCTCGCCCGGCCGCCGGGGTGTGCGCGGGCGCAGCCGGTCGACGACGGCCATGCCGATGCGGAAGACGGCGGCCGGCACCACCAGGCAGAGCAGGATCCAGAAGAGGGTGACGCCCCAGGGCCGGTCCACCCCCCACGGCTCGGTCGCCAGCAGCTTCTTCGCGTACCGCAAGGAGATCTGGTAGTCGCCGTGGGCGCCCGGGGACAGCTCGAAGTCGAGCTTGATCTCGGCCTTCCCGCCGGGGGCGATGGTGCCCTTCCACTGGCGTTCCTCCCACTGCGGGGCGAACACGCCGTGGGCGGTGCCGAGTTCGAAGACGGGGTCCTTGACGGGGGCCGCGCCCAGGTTGCCCACGGTGAAGACCAGGGTGCGGGCGGGCGGCGCGCCGAACCACGTCAGCAGGGAGCCGCTGCCGTCCAGGCGCGGCTCGGCGAGGACGGCGAGCTTGCCCTCGCCCGCTTCGGAGGGCAGCGGCGCCACCGGGTGTCCCGTGATCGTCAACTCGCTGTCCACCAGGGCCTGTTCGCCCTGAACGGTGGCCACATGGACGACACAGGGGCAGGGCTTGGGCGGCGGCGCGGCCGAGAGGACCTTGCTGAAGGATCCCGTGGCGTCGGTGGTGACGGCCTGACCGTCCGCGTTGGCGCAGGAGTTGGTGCCGCCGATGACGCCGAGCTCGGGGTCTGACTGGCCGCACACGAGCAGCATGAGCAGCGCGCCCGGCCGCCAGCCCTGACCGGTGACCGTGACGTCGGCGCCCTTGGCCGCCTCCGTCGTGGAGAGCGTGACGGAGGGCTTGGCCTTGTTCTCGTCGGCGTGCGCGCGTGCGGGTGTCAGCGGCGCGAGCAGGGCCGTCATCGGCACGAGCAGGGCCAGGAGGGCGATCAACGGCAGGGCGAGGGCCGCGCCCCTCGGACGTGACTTCACTGACGGGCTCCTGTCTGCGCCAACTCGCGTTCCGCTACGTCCACTTCGGCCGGCCCGGCCGACCCGGCCGACCCGGCAGGGCGTCGGCGGCGGCGGACCAGCCGCAGGGCGGTGGCCGCGCCCCCCAGAAGCACGCACCCCGCCCCGGCCACCGCACCCCATGGCACGAACGCCGCGCTCGCCTTCGCGGTGGAGCGGGCGCCGCCGTCCGCGTCGACATCGAGGCGGACGGTGACACGGTCGAGGGCGGGCGGATGCGGCCAGGGCTCGGTCAGTTCGACGCGCTGACCCGGCAGGAGCTCGACGGGCAACTGCCGGGCGGGACGCGCGAGCACCCGGCCGAACACTCCCTCGGCACGCACCGCGAGGCGCGGCATCAACGCGGTGTTGCCCCGGTTCACCAGGGCGTACCGGATGAGCCCGAGGTCCTTGTCGACGCGTACGGACTCGACGGTCAGGGCGCTCAACGTCGGCCCCGGCACCCGCAGTTGGAGGCGGACCCCGACCACGCGGCCGTTCGCCGAGACGACGAGCGCCGCCGGGTGGTCGCCGGGCTGGGCCCCCGGGGGCACGGTGACCGCGAACGGCACGTCGGCGCGGGTGTGCGGCGGGATCCGCACCTCGGGCGCGGCGAGCGCGATCCAGGGGTCGGGCGCCTCGCGCACGGCGAAGTCCCCGTGGGCGGTGTTGTACGCGGCGGCGCCGCGCAGTCCGAGGGTGAGGGGGGCGTCGGAGGGGTTGCTCAACGAGACCGTGTCCTCCAGGACCGTGCCGGGCGCGCCCTCCAGATAGAAGGAGGGTCTCCCGTCGGCGCCGGCCGCGCGGGTTCCGCCGCCGGATGCGGGCGCGGCGGTCCACTCCCCGCTCGCCGGCGGTGCGGCCCGCGCGGCCGGCGCCGCCAGCGCGCACAGCAGCAGGGCCGTGGCCGGCAGGGCCAGGCGGATCGGACGCATCGGCGGCTCCTCGGGTGCGAGGGGGTCTTTCTTGCGGGCGGCGTACGGGAGGGGGGGGTCAGGCCCGCTGATGGCGTCGGGTCAGCCAGAGCACTCCGGCCGCGCCGACCAGGACGACGGTCCCGCCGAGGGTGCCGAGCGCCACGACCGAGTCGAGGGGGCCCGTCTTGGGCAGCGCCGCCGGCTCTCCCCCACCCGTACCGCCCGACCCACCCGTACTGCCCGACCCACTGGCACCACCCGATCCGCCCGCCCCCGTGACGTTCAGCTCCAGGGAGGGGCCGGGGTTGTTGCCCGCGGTGCAGGTCGTGGTGGTGCCGAGCGCCTTGATGGTGAGGACACCCGCGGTGAAGGTGACCTTGCCGTCGCCCTTGGGTACGTAGGTCCCCGACAAGTCGCTGATTTTGATAGGGGTGTTGGCGGGTATCTCCGCGGTGTTGGCGGGACCCTTGACCGCGAGGACGCCCTTGTCGGCGCCGCCCAGGTTGATCACGGCACTGGGGCTCATCGCACCCGCGCCGAGCGCGACCGGGCTGGAGGAGACGCCCTTCTGGAAGGTCATGGTCACGTGGTAGGAACTGCCGCTCTTGACCGCCTTGATGTCGATGGGCGAGACGGCACTCTTCGCGCCGATCGGCGTCTGGCAGTTGTAGTTGACGTCCACGACGGACGCCTGGGCCGCGGGCGCGGTGATCAGCACCACCGAGCCCGCCACCGCCGTCGCCAGCGCGAGAGCTGTCCTCTTCTGGTACGACACCTCGAGTTCCCCCTATGCCGGTGGAGCCGGAGGCCGTCAATTTGCTGACGGCACATCAGATTGGGCGCTCAAGGTACGCCGGGGAGGGTGACGAGGGAAGACACGTGGCAGGGTCGGGGGTGGGGGGCCCGCATCCGCCCCGCCCGCCAAACGCGGCCCCACGCCCGCGCCCCAGCCCCCGGTCACGCGCGGCCCGCGGTCGCGCCTTGCGCAGTTCCCCGCGCCCCTGAACCCGCCTTCGTGTGCGGACCGTGCTCGCTTCTCGCGCAGTTCCCCGCGCCCCTAAACCGTCTCGACCCTGCGGACCGTGGGTGGCTGGTCGCGCAGTTCCCCGCGCCCCCGAAACCCGCTGTCGACTGCGGGCTGTGGTCGCTTCTCGCGCAGTTCCTCGCGCCCCCAAAAACCCCGGTCGTGTGCGGGCCGTGGTCGCTTCTCGCGCAGTTCCCCGCGCCCCTAACTACTCGGTGCGGGGGCACCTACAGCCTGTCCGGCGATTGAGGACGAGCGCCGTTCAGGCGCGAACGGGGGTGCAGGGGGCGGAGCCCCCGCGGGGGTCTGGGGCGGAGCCCCAGGGCTCAGCCCGTTCAACCCGCCGCACGGGTGGGCGGGTGGGCAAACCCGCAGGGGTCTGGGGCGGAGCCCCAGGGCTCAGCCCGTTCAATTCGCCGCACGGGCGGGTGGGTGGGAGAACCCGTGGGGTCTGGGGCGAAGCCCCAGGGGCTGGACCTTTTAACCCGCTGCACGGGCGGGTGGGTGGGCAGACGCCTGGGGTCTGGGGCGGAGCCCCAGGGGGCGGAACCCACCAACCCGCTGCACGGGTGGGTGGGTGGGTGGGAGAACCCGGGGGCTGGGGCGGAGCCATAGGGCTCGGCCGGGTCAGCCCGGCGCACGGGTGGTGGGTGGGAAAACGCCGGGGGGCTGGGGCGGAGCCCCAGGGGGTTAGGCCGGGGCCGCGAGTTCGGCCCAGACCGTTTTGCCGACCGCCCCCGGCGCCCGAACCACACCCCAGTCAAGACAGAGCCGCTGCACGATAAACATGCCGTGCCCCCCGGGCCGCCCAGCCCGATGCGGAGTGCGGGGCGCAGGCTGCCCCGCCCCCAGGTCGCTCACCTCAAGACGCAGGACCTTCGCCGTACGCGAGACCCGCAGCCCCTCGGGCCCCTCGGCGTGCAGACACGCATTGGTGACCAGCTCGGAGACGACGAGCAGCACGTCCTCGCAGGCGGCCCGCCCCTCCGCGGTGGTCGCCGGCATCCAGCCCCAGTCGTAGAGGGCCTGCCTGGTGAAGTCGCGGGCCATCGGTACGATGCCGGTCTCCCCGCTCAGCGCGAGAACGCGGGCGGACACGACAGAGTTCGCGCCGTCGGAATCCGACGGCACGGCGCCAGGCCCTGCGCCGTGGGACTCGGGCCCACGGTCGCCCGGAGCCTGTTCCCGGGTGGTGCTCATCAGCGCTTCACCTCACCGATTCGCCAACGTCTTCAGTCTGCTCCTGCCCGGACGAATCGGGGTCAGTCACACAGATCGGGGTCAGTCACACAGAGCCGTGTCGAGCGAGTCATGCAGGGTGAAGACCGCTTCAGCCCCGGTGATCTCGAACACGCGTGCCACTACGGGCTGCATCGCCACCAGATGGACCGTGCCGCCGACCTCTTCCGCCTTGAGGCGGGCGCCGAGCAGCACGTTGAGTCCGGTGGAGTCGCAGAATTCGAGCTCCGAGCAGTCCACGACCAGTCGGGTACGCCCCTGAGCGATGGCCTCTTCCAGCGGTTCCCTGAGCAGGTCCGCGGTGTGGTGATCGAGCTCACCCGCGGGTGTCAGAACCTCACTGTGGCCAACGGTCCGGACTCCGACCCGGAGCCGGCCCCGATTCGTGCTGCCGACCGTGCCGCGGTCCATGCCGTCCCTCTTCGCCGATTCGTCGTAACTTCCCAAGAACACTACGCCTTCCCTACGTCATCCGGAAGCCGAACATCACACCAAAGCGGACATATACCAACAAAAAAGCCTTGCGGGAGCCTACTTGAAGCGGGTAGGGGTAGTAGTGACAGCTATTTCAACACGACCGGCCATGGAGGCGCCGCACACCGCGGACTACATGTATGGGCATCGGCAGCCATATGCCGAGAACGATGGAGGAGACCCCATGTCACCCCGGCTCGACGAATCGTACGCGGATACGTCGATCAAGCAGGACCCGCAGGACATCCGCCCCCCACACGCACGATCGCACGAAACAGAGGGACTTGAGGGCCTTCCCGAGATCCCGCCCTTCACCGAGGTCGGCCCCGTCGACGCGCGGGCGCTGTCGAAGACGCTGTTCGCCCGTCTCGACACCCTCGAAGAGGGCACCCACGAGCACGCTTACGTGCGCAACACCCTGGTCGAACTGAACCTCGCCCTGGTCAAGTTCGCCGCGTCGCGCTTCCGCTCCCGCAGCGAGCCGATGGAGGACATCATCCAGGTCGGCACCATCGGCCTGATCAAGGCGATCGACCGGTTCGAGTTCGACCGCGGTGTGGAATTCCCCACCTTCGCGATGCCGACCATCGTCGGCGAGATCAAGCGCTTCTTCCGCGACACCTCCTGGTCGGTGCGGGTTCCGCGCAGACTCCAGGAGCTCCGCCTCGACCTCGCCAAGGCGGGCGACGAACTCGCCCAGCAGCTGGATCGCTCGGCCACGGTGGGCGAGCTCGCCGAACGCCTCGGCATCACCAAGGAAGAAGTCGTCGAAGGCATGGCGGCGAGCAACGCGTACACCGCGAGCTCGCTGGACGCGCAGCCCGAGGAGGACGACTCCGAAGGCTCGCTCAACAACCGCATCGGCTACGAGGACCACGACCTCGAAGGCGTCGAGTACATCGAGTCGCTGAAGCCGCTGATCGCGGAACTGCCCGCGCGGGACAAGAAGATCCTGTCGCTGCGCTTCGTCGCCAACATGACGCAGTCCGAGATCGGCGAGGAGCTCGGCATCTCCCAGATGCACGTCTCCCGGCTGCTCTCGCGCACCCTGGGCAAGCTCCGCAAGGGGCTGACGCTCGACGAATGAGCACACGCGTTTGAAGGGTCCGTACCGTCACGGTGCGGACCCTTTCGCGTGGGTGACGCGGCGCGAACGGCTGGGCGCGAGTGCCTCTGCGCACCGTCCGGCCCGGCCGGACGAGTCGGACGGGCCCGGCGTACCGGCGGGTGGGCGCCCGGCGTGAGCTCAGGAGCTCCCCGTGAGCTAATGCAGGGCATGAGCTACTTCATGACCGATCTGTCGGGCACGTCCGTCGAGGAACCCGACGAGGCGACGATGCGCACGATCCTCGACGGCCTCGCCGACGCCGACGACGAGCACCCCGATGTCTCCCTCACCCACGAGAACGGCTGGTCCCTCAGCGCCTTCCCCAGCGGCGAGCTGCTCTGGCTCCTGTGGGAGAACCTCGACGACCCGGACGCGCCCCCGCGCCAGCTCTCGGGTGTGTCCAAGGACGAGGCGCTGCGCCTCTTCGGCCTGCTGGCGAAGGGGGAGACGGAGGAGATCGAGCGCCGCGCCGCCTCGTGAGGGCCCGGTCCCGAGGGGCGCGGGGCGCATATCCGCGGGGCAATCGCGCTCCCGTACGCCTCCCCTCCCCCGCAACCGGCCCCCCGTGCCCCCGGCGTCTCCCAGCAGGTAACCGGAAAGGCGCAGCGGCCCGGGGAGGGCCGTGCGGGCCAAGGGGGGTGCGGCCTGCGGAGAAGAGGCCGTACCGAGTGGAGTTTGTGCGTGACGGTGGGTACGGGGGCAGTGCTGCTCGCCATCGTCGGGGGGCCGGATCCGGCGGTGCCCGAGCGCAGGGTGACCCGGCGGTGGGGGCCGCCGCGGTCGGCTCCGCGCCCCCTGGGTCCACGCCGGGGCCCGGCCCTTCCACGCCACTGGCCGGGCCCCATCACTCCACCTTGGGCCTAGGGCCTGTCCGGCGGATCTTGTCTGGGACGCGGGGGGCCGGCACGCCCATCTGCGGCGTTGTCGTCGGTTGCCGACGCTCCGCGTCGCCGCCCTCCTCCGCCTTGCAGCTGGACGCACCAGCCCCCCGCTCACCAGCACCACAAAGCCAAGGCACCCCGACGGCGACCAGATCCGCCGGACAGGCCCTAGACCCTGCGGCCCGCCCTCCAGACCTCGCTGACTAGCGGGACGCCGGGCCGGTAGGCGAGGTGGACGGGCGAGGGCGCGTCCAGGAACGCCAGGTCGGCGCGGGCCCCCGGGGTGAGGCGGCCGATGTCGGAGCGGCGCAGGGCGGCGGCCCCGCCGGCGGTGGCCGACCAGATCGCCTCGTCGGGGGTCATCTTCATGTCGCGTACGGCGAGCGCGACACAGAACGGCATCGAGGACGTGAAGGACGAGCCCGGATTGCAGTCGGTGGACAGCGCGACGGTGACGCCCGCGTCCAACAGCCGCCTGGCATCCGGCCATTGAGCCCGGGTGGAGAACTCGGCGCCGGGCAGCAGCGTCGCCACCGTGGCACTGTTGGCGAGCGCGTCCACGTCCGCGTCCGTGAGGTGGGTGCAGTGGTCGGCGGACGCGGCCTCCAGCTCCACGGCGAGCTGCACACCGGGCCCGTAGGTGAGCTGGTTGGCGTGGACACGCGGCAGCAGCCCCTTGGCCTTGCCCGCGGTGAGGACGGCCCGCGCCTGGTCCCCGTCGAAGGCGCCCTTCTCGCAGAACACGTCGATCCAACGGGCGTACGGGGCGCAGGCGTCCAGCATCGCGCCGGTCACCAGGTCCACATAGCCGGCCGGGTCGTCGGCGTACTCGGGCGCCACGATGTGCGCGCCGAGGTAGGTGACCTCGTCCGTGTGCTCGGCCGCGACGCGCAGCGCGCGGGCCTCGTCGGCGACGGTCAGGCCGTAGCCGGACTTGGTCTCCAGGGTGGTGGTGCCCTGCCGCAGCGCCTCGGCGAGATAGCGCGCCACATTGGCGCCCAGCGCCTCGTCGCTCGCGGCGCGGGTGGCGGCGACGGTGGTGCGGATGCCGCCGGCCTTGTACGCCTGGCCGCTCATGCGGGCGTTGAACTCCTGCGTTCGGTCGCCCGCGAAGACGAGGTGGGAGTGGGAGTCGACGAAGCCGGGCAGGACGGTTCGGCCCTGCGCGTCGACGGCGTCGTCGGTGGCAGGGGCGTCGGCGGTGCGGCCGGTCCAGGCGATGCGGTCGCCCTCGATGACGAGGGCGGCGTCCTGGATGAGGCCGAGGGGGCTGGGGCCGTGGTCGGGGTCGTTGGTTACGAGGGTGGTGATGTTCCGTACGAGGGTGGTGCGCATGGTGTCCTTTCTATCCCCCACCCCGCCCCTTCCCGAGACCCTCCGGGGGTGGGGCGACGCGGGCCAACTCTCGCCTGCGAGCGTGATCCTTTTCGCGCAGTTCCCCGCGCCCCTTAACTACTCGGTGCCGGCCCGCATCGGCCACCTCAGCCCGTCCGGCGATTGAGGACGAGCGCCGTTCAGGCGCGAGCGGGGTCTGGGGCGGAGCCCCGGGGGTTACGGGTGGTGGAGGGAGGCGATCGCTGAGGCGAGGGACGCGGGGACGTCCGGGAGGAGGACGTGCGCACCGTCGCGGACGATCTGCCGCCCGCCCACCACCACATGCCGCACATCCCCCGCCCCCGCCGCGAACACCACCGTCTCCACCGCCAGCCGCGCCACCGCCCCCGCCGTACGGACGGAGTCGAGCGCCACCGTGGCGAGGTCGGCGAGCGCGCCGGGCTCGATGCGGCCCGCCCCGTCCCAGCCGATCGCGGCGTGCCCGTCGACGGTCGCCGCGCGAAGCAGCGCCGCCGCCGTCCAGTGGCCGCGCGTACGCGTACGGAGCCGCTCGTCGAGCTCCATCGCCCGGGCCTCTTCGAGGAGGTCGATCACCGCGTGGCTGTCGCTGCCCAGCGAGAGCGGCGAGCCGGCCCGCTGGAGGGCGAGCGCGGGGCCGATGCCGTCGGCGAGGTCGCGTTCGGTGGTGGGGCACATGCAGGTGCCGGTGCCGGTGGCGCCGAGCAGCGCGATGTCGTCGTCGGTGAGGTGCGTGTTGTGGACGCCGGTGGTGCGCGGCCCCAGCACCCCGTGCTCGGACAGGAGCCGCGTGGGCGTCATCCCGTACGCGTCGAGGCAGGCGTCGTTCTCGGCGGTCTGCTCGGAGAGGTGGACGTGGAGCGGGGCCCGCCGCTCCTCGGCCCAGCGGGCCACCGTGCCCAACTCCCGCGCGGGGACGGCCCGTACGGAGTGGATGGCCGCCCCGATCTTGGCGTGGTCCCGCTCCTTGAGGGCGGAGCAGCGGTGCGCCCAGGCCTCGGCGGTGCCGTCGGAGAACCGCGTCTGGTGGTGGTTGGGGGCGGCGCCGAAACCGGAGGACAGGTACGCCGTGTCGAGCAGCGTGATGCGGATCCCCGCCTCGGCGGCCGCGGCGATCAGGGCCTCGCCCATCGCGTTGGGGTCGTCGTAGGGGGTGCCGCCCGGCGCGTGGTGCAGATAGTGGAACTCGCCGACGGCGGTGATCCCGGCGAGCGCCATCTCCGCGTACACCGCGCGGGCGAGCGCGTGGTAGGAGTCCGGGGTGAGCCGGGAGGCGACCTGGTACATGGTCTCGCGCCAGGTCCAGAACGTGCCCGAGCCGACCTGGACGGTGGAGCGCAGGGCGCGGTGGAAGGCGTGCGAGTGGGCGTTGGCGAGGCCGGGAATGGTGAACCCGCGCAGCACGACGGCGCCGGGGGGCGGCGCCTCGACTCCCTTGCGGACGGCCGCGATCCGCCCGTCGTCGCCGACCTCCACGGCCACGCCCGGCTCGACGTCGGGGTCGAGCCAGGCGTGTTCCAGCCAGTACGTCACCTGCACGCCAGGCCCTCCAGTACATCGGCGAGTGCGAGGACTCCGGCGACGCAGTCGTCCTCGCCGGCGAACTCGGCCGGCGAGTGCGAGACGCCGGTGGGGTTGCGCACGAACAGCATGGCGGTCGGGATCGAACCCGACAGGATCCCGGCGTCGTGTCCGGCGCCGGTGCCCAGGACGGGGATGCCGCCGCCGAGGATCTTGGCGATCTCGTCCCGCAGGGCGTGCTCGAACTCCACGACGGGCGTGAACGACTCGCGTACGACGCTCAGGTCCACGCCGTCGCGCTCGGCGCGCTCGCGGGCGGCCCGCTCGATCGCGGTGACGACGGTGTCCAGGGTGGACTGGTCGGCGGCGCGCGAGTCCAGCCAGCCGCGCACCATCGACGGGATGGCGTTGACGCCGTTGGGCTCGCACGAGATCTTCCCGAACGTGGCTACGGCGCCCGCGAGTTCGGCCTCGCGGCGGGCGGCGAGGACGGTCTCGGCGTACGTCAGCATCGGGTCGCGCCGGTCGACGAGGCGGGTGGTGCCGGCGTGGTTGGCCTCGCCCGCGAAGTCGAACCGCCAGCGGCCGTGCGGCCAGATCGCCGAGGCGATGCCTACGGCGTCGCCGCTCAGGTCGAGCGCCCTGCCCTGTTCGACGTGCAGCTCGACGAACGCGCCGATGCGGGCGAGGCGTTCGGGGTCGGGGCCGATGGCGTCCGGGTCGTACCCGGCCCGCTCCATGGCCTGCGGCAGGCTCACGCCGTCCGCGTCGCGCAGCCGGTGCGCGGCCTCCACGGTGAGCTGTCCGGCGGTGAGCCGGGAGCCGACGCAGGCGAGGCCGAACCGGGCGCCCTCCTCGTCGCCGAAGTTGGTGATGGCGAGCGGGCGGGTCAACTCGGCGCCCCGGCGCCGGAGTTCGTCGAGTGCGGCGAAGGACGACACGACGCCCAGGGGGCCGTCGAAGGCGCCGCCGTCCGGTACGGAGTCGAGGTGCGAGCCGGTGACGACGGCGTCGCCGGCCTCGGGGTCGCCGGCCCAGGCCCACTGGTTCCCGTTCCGGTCCACCTCGTAGCCGAGTCCGCGGGATTCGGCCTGTGCCCGGAACCAGGCGCGGCAGTCGGCGTCGGCGGGGGTCCAGGCGTGGCGGCGGTAGCCGTGGGTGTCGGCGTCGCGGCCGATGGGGGCCAGCTCACGCCACATCTCCTGGAAGGAGCTCCCCCCACCCCGCCCCTCCCCGAAACCCTCTGGGGGAATCGCCCCGGCCGCGGACCGTGCGTGGTTGCTCGCGCAGTTCCCCGCGCCCCTGGCAGGGTTCGGGGCGGGCGCGTCCGCGGGCCTGGCCGCATCGGTGCTGGGCTCCGCGGGCATACCCAGCCCGTCCGGCGATTGAGGACGAGCGCCCTCAAGGCGCGAACGGGGGTCCGGGGGCAGAGCCCCCGGGGCCTGGACCCGGTCGCCCGCGGACCGTGCGTGGTTGCTCGCGCAGTTCCCCGCGCCCCTGGCAGGGTTCGGGGCGGGCGCGTCCGCGGGCCTGGCCGCATCGGTGCTGGGCTCCGCAGGCATACCCAGCCCGTCCGGCGATTGAGGACGAGCGCCCTCAAGGCGCGAACGGGGGTCCGGGGGCAGAGCCCCCGGGGAGGGGTGGGTGGTCACTCGCCCTCCCGCATGGGGACGCGTACGCCCTTCTCGTCCGCCACCCGCTCCGCGATGTCGTATCCCGCATCGACATGCCGAATGACACCCATCCCGGGGTCATTGGTGAGGACCCGGCGGATCTTCTCGCCCGCCAGCTTCGTGCCGTCCGCCACCGACACCTGCCCCGCGTGGATGGACCGGCCCATGCCGACACCCCCACCGTGGTGGATCGAGACCCAGGACGCCCCGGAGGCGACGTTGACCATCGCGTTCAGGAGCGGCCAGTCGGCGATCGCGTCGGAGCCGTCGAGCATCGCCTCGGTCTCGCGGTACGGGGAGGCCACCGAGCCACAGTCGAGGTGGTCGCGACCGATCGCCAGCGGCGCCGCGAGCGTGCCGTCCGCGACCATGTCGTTGAACATGGAGCCCGCCTTGTCCCGCTCGCCCTGGCCGAGCCAGCAGATGCGCGCGGGCAGACCCTGGAAGTGGACGCGCTCGCCGGCCATCTTGATCCAGCGGTGCAGGGACTCGTTCTCGGGGAAGAGGTCGAGCAGCGCCTTGTCGGTCTTGTGGATGTCGGACGCCTCGCCCGACAGGGCCGCCCAGCGGAAGGGGCCCTTGCCCTCGCAGAACAGCGGCCGGATGTAGGCGGGGACGAAGCCGGGGAAGGCGAACGCCCGCTCGTAGCCCGCCAGTTGAGCCTCGCCGCGGATGGAGTTGCCGTAGTCGAAGACCTCGGCCCCGGCGTCCATGAAGCCGACCATCGCCTCGACGTGCCGGGCCATGGACTCCCGCGCGCGGGTGGTGAAGCCCGCCGGGTCCTTCGCCGCGTACGCCGCCATGTCGTCGAAGGCGACCCCGACGGGGAGGTAGGCGAGCGGGTCGTGGGCCGAGGTCTGGTCGGTCACGATGTCGATCGGGGCGCCCTCGGCGAGCATCCGCGGCAGGAGCTCCGCCGCGTTGCCGAGCAAGCCGATGGAGAGCGGACGGCGGGCGTCGCGCGCCTCGACGGCCAGCTGGAGCGCGTGCTCCAACGAGTCGGCCCGCACGTCCAGGTAGCGGTGTTCGATGCGGCGCTCGATGGCGCGCGGGTCGACGTCGATACAGATCGCGACGCCGTCGTTCATCGTCACGGCGAGCGGCTGGGCGCCGCCCATGCCGCCGAGGCCGGCGGTGAGCGTGATCGTTCCGGCGAGCGTGCCGTTGAACTTCTTGGCGGCGACCGCGGCGAACGTCTCGTACGTGCCCTGGAGGATGCCCTGGGTGCCGATGTAGATCCAGGAGCCGGCCGTCATCTGGCCGTACATGGTCAGACCCAGCGCCTCCAGGCGGCGGAACTCCTCCCAGTTGGCCCAGTCGCCGACCAGGTTGGAGTTGGCGATCAGGACGCGCGGCGCCCACTCGTGGGTCTGCATGACGCCGACGGGGCGCCCGGACTGGACGAGCATCGTCTCGTCCTGCTTGAGGGTCCGCAGCGTACGCACCATGGCGTCGAAGGAGCGCCAGTCGCGGGCGGCCTTGCCGGTGCCGCCGTAGACGACGAGCTGGTCGGGGTGTTCGGCGACCTCGGGGTCGAGGTTGTTCTGGAGCATGCGCAGCGCGGCTTCCTGCTGCCATCCCAGGGCGCTCAGTTCCGTACCGCGCGGTGCCCGTACGGGGCGGGGTCCTGACATGGCGCTGCCTCCTCGTGACCTGATCCAGATATTCACATCCTGGGTCACTGAATAGAACTAGTCAATACCGCCCGAGGGTCTGCGCCCGGGCCCGCCCGGTGATTGGCTTGATCGCATGACCACCCAGGCAACGTCCCCCTCGGTCGGGACCGCTGCGGCGCGGCGCCGCGAACAGGCCGTGCGGGCCGCGGTGGAGCAGGGCCTGGCCGGGCCCGACGCCCCCATCGTCGCCCTCCTCGACACCACCGGCATCCGCGCGGCCGCCGCCGCCCTGCGCGCCGCCTTCGCCGCCGTCACCGACGCCCCCGTCCTGCACGCCTTCGCCGTGAAGGCCTGCCCCCTGGTGCCGGTCCTGCGCCTCCTGCGCGCCGAGGGCCTGGGCGCCGAAGTGGCGAGTCCGGGCGAGCTCGCGCTCGCCAGGGCCGCGGGCGTCGGCCCCGCCGACACCGTGCTCGACTCGCCCGCCAAAACCCCCGCCGACCTGCGCGAAGCGCTCGACCTCGGCATCGCCGTCAACGCGGACAACCCCCAGGAGCTGGCCCGCCTGGACGCGCTGATCGAGGCGTCCCCGATCGCCTCGCCGATCGGCCTGCGGGTCAATCCGCAGCTCGGCGCGGGCTCCATCGACGCGCTGTCCACGGCGACGGCCACCTCCAAGTTCGGGGTGGCCCTGCTCGACGACGGCGCCCGGGAGTGGGTGGTGCGGGCGTACGCGGAGCGCCCCTGGCTGACCCGGCTGCACACCCACTCCGGCTCCCAGGGCGTGGCGCTCTCCCTGATGGCGCGGGGCGTCCGGGTGGCCTACGAGCTCGCCGAGGAGATCAACGCGGCGGTCGGACACCGTCAGGTCGACACCCTCGACATCGGCGGCGGGCTCCCGGTCAACTTCGGCTCCGACGAGGAGACGCCGACGTACGCCGCCTACGCCCATCTGCTGAAGGAGGAGGTGCCGGGTCTGTTCGACGGGAGGTACGGCCTGGTGACGGAATTCGGCCGCTCACTGCTGGCGAAGCACGGGCTGGTCGTCGCCCGGGTGGAGTACGCGAAGCGTTCGGGCGGCCGCCCCATCGCGGTCACCCACGCCGGGGTGCAGATCGCCGCCCGGACCGTGTACGCGCCCGCCTCCTGGCCGCTGCGGATCGAGGCGTACGACGCGAAGGGCCGGCTCAAGCAGGGCCCGGCCGTCGCCCAGGACATCGCGGGGCCCGCCTGCTTCGCGGGCGACCTGCTCGCCGAGAACCGCCCGCTGCCCCTGCTCGAACAGGGCGACTACACGGCGGTCCTGGACACCGGGGCGTACTACTTCGCGCATCACTACTCCTACAACTCCCTTGCCAGGCCCGGTATTTACGGCTTCGCCGAGACCCCGGAAGGCATCCGGTTCGCGCCCGTGCGTACCCCGCAGCCGATCGAGGACCTGGTCGTGGAGGCGGGCGGCGCGCACGCCGAGGCCCTGCTGTGACCACCCGCATGTAATCGGCCATCGCCTCGAACTCCCGCCCCGGCACCCGGAGTTCGGCTCTGCCCAAAGGGCCGCGCACCCTAGCCAAGCCGGGCATGCGCCGCTGGAAAATGCCAGAACTCCCACCAGCACATGCAACCGTGCGTAACGTCTTCGTCGCTGCCGCACGTCCGTTCGGCAGCGCCGAAGACCATCCATGCGCCGCGCCGGGAGGGAGTTCCGCGTGCCCGGAATCGACGAGTGCCTGCTCGAGGCGATGCTGCTGCCGGGAGCGCTCGGGGCGGGCGTGGCCGACTGGACCAGCGGGCTCGCCCTCGGCGCCATCGGGCAGGCCCCCGGCGGCGACCACGAGGCCACCGCCGCCGAGACCGCGGAGCTTGCCCGGATGGCCGCCGAGCACCCGGGCTTCGGCGTGGCCCCCTCCCTCGGCACACCGGACCTGTCGGCCACCGGCCCACCCGTCGAGGACCTGATCATCACCACCCGTACCGCCTACCACCTGCTCTGTTTCGTCGAGACGGCCTTCGACAGCAGCGTCTTTCTGCACCTGTGGCTCGACCGCGGCGAAGGCAATCTCGCCCTCGCCCGGCTGCGCCTGCGCGATCTGGCCGAACGGCTGGTGCTGTGAGAGCCATGGCGATGGAGAGACCCGCCCCCGAGACGCGCACGGCCGTCTCGCCCATGCTCGTTCGTCTCGTCGCCGAGCGGGCGACCGGCGCCCTGCTGCGCGACCGGGGCACCCTCTACCTCTGCGAAGGCCAGGTGGTGCACGCGGAGAGCCCCGCGGCGCCCGGCATCGACGTGCTGCTCACCGCGGCCGGGCGGCTGCGGCCCGAGGGCTGGCGCGAGGCCGTCGACCGGGCGGGCCCGCGCGGCCGGGTCGGCCGCTACCTGGTGGAGAGCGGCCAGGTCGGCGACGGCGAACTGGAGCTCTGCCATCTGGGCGCCCTGCACGACGCGGCGTTCTTCGCCCTCGCCCCCAGCAGCGGGCCCACCCGGTTCCGGTACGGGGTGGGCCACTGGATGGGTCCCATACGCCCCGTACCCGCCGAGACGGTGGAGCGGGAAGCGGCCCGCCGCAGGGAGCTCCTCGACCGGATCTGGCCCTGCCCGGACCTTGACACCGCCCCCCTGGTGCGCGGCCGGCGCCCACCGGACACCCCGCTCACCGTGGGCCAGCGGGCGGTGTTGAGCCGAATCGACGGGACGCGCACCCCCCAGGACATCGCTCGGGAGATCGGCCGGCCCGCCTTCCACACCCTGATCGACGTGCGCAGGCTGGCGGCCCTCGGGGCCGTCGAGACCCCGCGCACCACCCCGCCGGAGCCGCCGGAAGGCCTCGCCTGGGCCGCCCGGCTGGCCGCGGAGACGACCGCCCCCGATGTCGCGCTGCTGCAACGGCTGCGCGACGCGCTGGAGGCCACGCTGTGATACGCGCACTGCGGCAGCGCGCCGAGAGGAGACAGCTGATGGCGGCGGAGGCGGAAGTCGCTGAAGTCCTGGAAGAACTACGGAGGTTGAGGGCGCGGCTGCCTCAGCTCACCGGTGTGCTCGCGGCGAGCTCGGACGGTTTCGTGCTCGCCCAGGACGGCGCCGCACAGGCCGTCGAGAGCGTCGCAGCCCTCACCGCCGCGGCGCTCGGCGTCGCCCAGCGGCTGGCCGAGTCCACCGGACAGGGCGCCTTCCGCGAGCTGTTGGTGCGCGGCGAGTCGGGTTACGTCGCCACCTACGCGGCGGGCTCCACCGCCGTGCTGACCCTCCTCGCCGAGCCGCGCGTCAACGTCGGCCGGCTCCATCTCGAAGCGCGCCGCTCCAGCACGCGCGTCGGCGAGCTGATCGACGGCGCCCTCGACCGGCAGGAGACCCCATGAACGGCCCCGGCACACCGAGCCGGAACAGCCCCCGAAGGAAAGGGAGTACGACCCCGATGAGCAACACCGAAACCACGCTCAAGGAAGCGATGACCTCGATCGAGGGCGCCCTGGGCGCGGCCCTCGTCGACTACAGCAGCGGCATGGCCCTGGGCACCCTGGGCGGCGGCAAGGACCTCGACCTGACGGTGGCCGCCGCCGGGAACACCGATGTGGTGCGCGCCAAGCTGCGGACCATGGAGATGCTCGGCCTCAAGGAGGAGATCGAGGACATCCTGATCACGCTCGACGGCCAGTACCACCTGATCCGGCTGCTCAAGGGCCGGGGCAACACCGGTCTGTTCCTCTATCTCGCGCTGGACAAGAAGCGCGCCAATCTCGCGATGGCCCGCCACCAGCTGAAGAAGATCGAGAACGAACTGGAAGTGTGAACCGGGGCCGGGTGCTCCGCGCGCGGCAAGCTACTCCACGAAGAGGCCGCGCGCGGCGGCTCCCGCGTCGAACTCCTCCAGGCGCGCCTGCGCGTCCGGCAGGTCGTCGCACATGGCTTCCAGGAGCACCCGGCCGAGCAGCATCGGCGCGCACGCCGTGTCGAACGCGAGCCCGGTGCCCACGGCCGCCGGGATCAGCAGGTCGCTGTGTTTGGCGACCGGCGCGAACGCGGAGTCGGCGACGGTGACCACGGTCAGCCCGGCGGAGCGCGCGTGGGCGAGCGCCTCCACGACCTCCCTGGGGTGGCGCGGCAGCGCGAAGCACAGCAGCGCCGAGGCCCCGGCCCGCACGGCCGCGTCGATGCGGTCGGCCAGCATGGTGCCGCCCTCGTCGAGCAGCCGCACATCGGGGTGGACCTTGGCCGCGAAGTAGGCGAAGCCGCGGGCCTGCGAGGACGCCGCGCGCAGACCGAGCACGGGCAGCGGCCGGGACGCGGCGAGCAGCCGGCCCGCGTTCTCGACGGGTCCGGGGTCCGCGAGCAGCCCGGCGAGGTGCTGGAGGTTCTCGATCTCGGCCCGGACGGCCTGCTGGTACTCGTTGTACGAGGTCTCGGCGGGTTCGTCGGCCGCGACCGGCGCCACCTCGCGCAGATGGCGGCGGAGCGCCGGGTAGCCGTCGAAGCCGAGGGCGACCGCGAACCGGGTCACCGAGGGCTGGCTGACCCCGGCGAGTTCGGCGAGCTCGACGCTGGACAGGAACGGCACGTCGGCGGCCTGGCGCACCATGCAGTGCGCGATGCGCCGCTGGGTCGGGGTCAGCCGGTGCCCCTCGAAGAGCTGTTGCAGCCGTGCGGCCGGGCCCTCGCTCATGCCGTCCCCCTTCATGCGCATCGCCCCAACTCCCTTGCCGAGACGCCCGGTTCGTACCCCATCACGGACCGCCGGGGCGCGGCGCCGGCGGGGCCGCGCGCGGGGCGGAACGGGCCGGAGCCCGGACGCCCCGAGAGAGTACAGCGCGGCCGGGCGGCCATCGGCGCTTTATTCAGTCACCCAGAACTCTGCATGACGATATACAGCCGGGCAAGCCCGGGCGCCTCCAGGCCTGGAACGAGCACACCCGCGCCGCCGCTTTCCGCTCGTGCCGTCACGAGTACGGATACGGGGGTTAGCCCCCCTGTGGAACGGGCCGCCGCTGCGTACCGTGACAACCATGGACGCCCGTGACACCGAGCCCCGGCCCAGCCTCGTGAAGGACGCCGAGCTCAAGAAGGAACTCGACGCCACCCTGCACGCCCGCAGGGAGCTCGGCCCCGAGTACGAGCCCGCCCTCGTCGACTCCTTTCTGGAGAAGGTCGAGCAGCGGGTCGACGCCTCGGTGGACCGGCGCGTGCGGCGGCAGCTGGCGGAGCAGCAGATAGTCGTGGCCCGGGGCGGGCAGCCCGCGCGGAGCGGCACGGAGAGCCATTTCGGCGAGCGGTTCGGCTTCGCCATGGTCTCGCTGATCCTCGCGGTGCCGCTCTCCGCGATCGGCGGGGTCAACGCCGGCTTCAAGGGCCTCCTGGTGACCTGGTTCGGCATCGTCGCCGTCAACGCCGTCCACGCGGCGCACCGCTGGCCCTGGCCGCGCCCCGGGCGCTTCGACCGGGACGACTGAGCCCCAACTCGCTTGAGCCAACGCCTGGTTGATCCGCGCCACAGCGGAAGGTGATCGCGGGGACCGCCGCACCCCCGGTTGCCCGAGGGGCGGGACGACGGCGGTCCCCGCGAGGGACACGGGCCGGGTCAGGCCGGGCCTCCGCGTCCTGGGCGCCGAAGTCCGGGAGCCGCTCCGGAGGTTTCTGACGCCGCTGGTGGCGCCGGCCCGGTCCCCCTGCCAGGGTCCCTCGGCCGACATCCACCACTGTGCACGAGCCGTGTTAAGCCGGTGCTGCGCGCACATGTCACGCGCGTACCGGTTGTGCGACGGGCGCGGCGCCGCGACTGTGTCCGCCGCGCCTCCCGCCCCACCCGCCACGGGCCCCGACTCCCTTCCCCCGCAAGGGAGTTGGGGGAGCCGGGGCGGGCGTGGACGCTACGGAACCTGCTGCGGGGTGCGGGCCAGGAAGGCCAGCAGGTCCTGGCGGCTGACCACACCGGTCGGCTTGCCCTCGACCAGCACGATCGCCGCGTCCGCCTTGCCGAGCACGGACATCAGGTCGCCGACCGGCTCGCCCGAGCCGACCTGCGGCAGCGGCGAGCTCATGTGCTTCTCCAGCGGGTCGTCGAGCAGGGCGCGCTGGGTGAACAGGGCGTCGAGCAGCTCGCGTTCGACGACCGAGCCGATGACCTCGGCGGCCATCACATCGGGGTGTCCCGCGCCCGGCTTGACGATGGGCATCTGCGAGACGCCGTACTCGCGCAGCACCTCGATGGCCTGGCCGACCGTCTCCTCGGGGTGCATGTGCACCAGCGAGGGCAGGTGTCCGTGCTCCTTGAAGCCGAGCACGTCGGAGACGCGCGCCGAGGGGCCGGCCTCCTCAAGGAAGCCGTAGTCCGCCATCCACTCGTCGTTGAAGATCTTCGAGAGGTAGCCGCGGCCGGAGTCCGGCAGGAGCACCACGACCACGTCGTCGGGGCCGAGCCCCTCGGCGACCCTGAGCGCGGCCACCACGGCCATGCCGCAGGAGCCGCCGACCAGAAGGCCCTCCTCCTTGGCCAGACGACGGGTCATCTGGAAGGAGTCCTTGTCGGACACGGCGACGATCTCGTCGGTCACGCTCTGGTCGTAGGCGGTCGGCCAGAAGTCCTCGCCGACGCCCTCGACCAGGTACGGCCGGCCGGAGCCGCCGCTGTAGACGGAGCCCTCCGGGTCCGCGCCGACGATCCGCACCTTCCCGTCGCTGGCCTCCTTGAGGTAGCGGCCGGTGCCGGTGATGGTGCCGCCGGTGCCGACGCCCGCGACGAAGTGGGTGATCTTCCCCTCGGTCTGCTCCCACAGTTCGGGACCGGTGGTCTCGTAGTGCGAACGGGGGTTGTTCGGGTTGCTGTACTGGTCCGGCTTCCAGGCGCCGGGCGTCTCGCGCACCAGGCGGTCGGAGACGTTGTAGTACGAGTCCGGGTGCTCCGGGTCGACGGCGGTCGGGCAGACCACGACCTCGGCACCGTACGCGCGCAGCACGTTGATCTTGTCCGTCGACACCTTGTCAGGGCAGACGAAGATGCACTTGTAGCCCTTCTGCTGGGCCACGATGGCCAGGCCGACACCCGTGTTGCCGCTGGTCGGCTCGACGATGGTGCCGCCGGGCTTGAGCGCGCCGGACTGCTCGGCCGCCTCGATCATGCGGACGGCGATCCGGTCCTTCACCGAGCCGCCCGGGTTGAAGTACTCGACCTTGGCCAGGACTGTCGCCTGAATGCCCTGGGTCACACTGTTGAGCCTCACCAGCGGGGTGTTGCCTACGAGGCTGATCATCGAGTCGTGGAATCGCACCGTTGTCTCCGGGTCTCCGATTAGGTACCGCCAGCGTATGCGGACCCCGACGGGGTGTTCACCTTTGCACGGGATTGAGCGACACCCGCTACCGGGCAGTTAGCTCTTGTACGACTGCACGTTCCATGGAGGTGGCGGGTGGCGGGGACCGGTTCGAGGGCGAGGGCGGCACGGCGGATCGCGACGGGCGCGGCGTTCGGCGGCGGTGGCATCGGGCTGATCGCGGGGGCCGCGGTCGGCGTCGTCCTGGCCGAGGTGGCGCTCGCGAAGCGCTCGGTGGGGAGCGGGTCCCCGCAGGCGCCGAACGCGGACGGGCTGTACGGGACGGCCTTCGCGGACGGCACGCCGCCCCTCAGGCTCGGCATGCTGGGCGACTCGACGGCGGCCGGCCAGGGGGTACGCAGAGCCGGTCAGACCCCGGCGGCGCTGCTGGCCTCCGGTCTCGCGGCGGTCGCCGAGCGCATGGTGACGCTGCGGAACGTGGCGCTGCCCGGCGCCCGCTCGGACGACCTCGAACGCCAGGTGTCCCTGCTGCTCGCGGACCCCGACCGCCTCCCCGACGTCTGCGTGATCATGATCGGCGCGAACGACGTCACCACCCGGATGGCACCCACCACCTCGGTGCGCTACCTCTCCACCGCGGTCCGCAGACTGCGCACCGCGGGGGCCGAGGTGGTCGTCGGCACCTGTCCGGACCTCGGCACCATCGAACCCGTCTACCAGCCGCTGCGCTGGCTGGCCCGCCGGGTCTCGCGCCAGCTCGCGGCCGCGCAGACGATCGTGGTGGTCGAGCAGGGCGGCCGTACGGTCTCGCTCGGCCATCTGCTCGGACCCGAGTTCGCGGCGAACCCCCGGGAGCTGTTCGGGCCGGACAACTACCACCCCTCGGCCGAGGGGTATGCGACGGCGGCGATGGCGGTGCTGCCCACGCTCTGTGCGGCGCTCGGCCTGTGGCCGGAGTCCGACCACCCCGACGCCTCGCGCAACGAGGACATCCTGCCGGTGGCGAAGGCGGCCTCGGCCGCGGCGGCCCAGGCGGGCACCGAGGTCACGGGCGTGCGTGCGCCCTGGGCGCTGCTCAAGTACCGCCGCAGGCGGCGCCTTCCGGCCCCGGTGGAGCCCACCCCCAACGGCTCGCGCACGGGGCCCTGAGGGAGGTGGTCCGGCCGGGAGGGCCGCGGACGGCCCGGCACGGCAGGGGCGGGTCGCGCACGACCGACCCGCCGACCGGGCCGCTCCTGAGCAACCGCTTAGAAAAGAGTCCGGCATCACACGCCACCCCGGATGACCAATCCAGTACGTACGGGTAACTTCCCAGAGAGTCCTGCCTTCCCATCCCTTGGAGCCGTGATGCCCGAAGCCGTGATCGTCTCTGCCGCCCGTTCCCCCATCGGCCGCGCCTTCAAGGGTTCCCTCAAGGACCTGCGCCCGGACGACCTGACCGCCACGATCATCGAGGCCGCCCTCGCCAAGGTGCCCGGCCTCGACCCGCGCGACATCGACGACCTGATGCTCGGCTGCGGCCTGCCCGGCGGCGAGCAGGGCCACAACCTCGGCCGCATCGTGGCCGTACAGATGGGCATGGACCACCTGCCGGGCTGCACCATCACCCGGTACTGCTCGTCCTCGCTCCAGACCTCGCGCATGGCGCTGCACGCCATCAAGGCGGGCGAGGGCGACGTGTTCATCTCGGCCGGCGTCGAGATGGTGTCCCGCTCCGTCAAGGGCTCCTCCGACGGCCTGCCCGACACCCACAACCCGTTCTTCGCGGACGCCGAGGCGCGCACCGCCGCCGTCGCGCAGTCCGAGGGCTCCGACTGGCACGACCCGCGCGAGGACGGCCTGGTGCCGGACGCGTACATCGCGATGGGCCAGACCGCCGAGAACCTCGCCCGCCTCAAGGGGATCTCGCGGCGCGAGATGGACGAGTTCGGCGTGCGGTCGCAGAACCTCGCCGAGGAAGCCATCAAGAACGGCTTCTGGGAGCGCGAGATCACGCCCGTGACGACCCCGGACGGCACCGTGGTCAGCAAGGACGACGGCCCCCGCGCGGGCGTCACCCTGGAAGGCGTCGAGGGCCTCAAGCCCGTCTTCCGCCCGGACGGACTGGTCACCGCCGGCAACTGCTGTCCGCTGAACGACGGCGCCGCCGCCCTCGTCATCATGAGCGACACCAAGGCGCGCGAGCTGGGTCTGACCCCGCTGGCCCGCATCGTCTCCACCGGCGTGACCGGCCTGTCGCCCGAGATCATGGGCCTCGGCCCGGTCGAGGCGTCCCGCCAGGCCCTGAAGCGGGCCGGCCTGACCGTCGACGACATCGACCTCTTCGAGATCAACGAGGCGTTCGCCGCCCAGGTGATCCCGTCCTACCAGGACCTCGGCATCCCGCTGGACAAGCTGAACGTCAACGGCGGCGCCATCGCGGTCGGCCACCCCTTCGGCATGACCGGCGCCCGCCTCACCGGCACGCTGATCAACAGCCTCCAGTTCCACGACAAGCAGTTCGGTCTGGAGACCATGTGCGTCGGCGGTGGCCAGGGCATGGCGATGGTCATCGAGCGTCTCAGCTGACGCCAACGAGGCGGCCGGAGCGCTGCGTTGACCCCTGGTCGACGCAGCGTTGACGCCCGGTCCGCCCCCGTCGCCTCCCGGAACGCCACGCCTGGCCCCCTGACCAGGCCACTCGCCTCCCACGGGGTACCCAGGGCCAACCCTTCCGCGTCCTAACCGTGACCGAATCTCCCCCAGGATGTGACGTATCTCCTGCGGAAACAGAGTTTCCGCAGGTCAGATGCGGTGCAGGGGTAAACGCGAGGCCGAAAGACCTGTCCATTTCGTGACGTAATGCACTGACAGCACGAGCGGGCTCACGACAAGCTGATGTAGGAAGTCGGGGAATCGTTTGAATCCGGGAGTACGTCAGTGAGCGCCATGCCTCTTGCCCTACTGCTGACCACGGCCGCTGCCACGGCCGTGGGCGCCGCTGCCCTGCACGCTGCCCACGGGCTGCGCAGGCAGGTCGTGGCCCTGCGCGAAGACCTGGCAGCCGCCCGTGCCGAACACCGCGCCGACACCGCCGTGACCCTGCCCCAGCAGGCCCGCTCCGCCGCGACCCCGGCCGCCGAAATACGCGCCGCCGTCGCCGAGGCCCTCGCCGAGGAGCGGGAGCGCGAGCTGGCCGAGGCGCGCGCCTTCTGGGCCGCCCAGGAGGCCAGGGACGCCGCCGACGCGCCCTCCCCGATGCTGGGCGGGCTCGCGGGGCTCGGTGAGGACGCCGCGTTCTTCCTGCCCCGCCAGGCGGACTTCGTGGGCCTGGAGGCCGAGGCCCTGGAGCTGGCCGAGGAGTTCCCCGAGGACTCCCCCGAGCTCGCCGCGGCCCGCCGCCGCCACCCCTCGCACCCCGACTTCGTGCCGGTCCAGACGCCCGTCGTCGCCGACCACGAGGCCACCGTCTCGCGCCTGGAGGAGCTCGCCGAGTCCCGCACCGCGCTCGCGGACGTGCGCCCGGGGCCGCTCGGCACGCTCGACGTGTACGTCTTCGCCGACGGCACCACGCTCTGCATGACCCCGGGCCACCGCGAGACCGCGGAGCGCCTCTCGGACGCCCTGCGCGACGGCGAGGCGCCGGTGCTGCTCGGCGGCTCCGGGGTCTCCGGGGCATACGCGCTGACCTTCTCCTGCGGCGAGGAGAGCGTCTACATCCTCGCGGACCGGGTCATCGCCTCGCTCTGAATCCTCGCGCCTCGCGGGCCGGGTCATCGCCCCGCTCCGAGGCAGTGCCCGACGCCCGCCAGGGGCGCCGCCGCTAACCGAAGGCCCGTTCCTCCGCGGCTTCCACCCGCTTCACGGCCCCGTCCGGCTCCCCGCCGGGCGGGGTCTTCGCGTGGTGCAGGGCCTGCGCCAGATCCCGTCCGGCGACCATGACCTGATCCGCGACCGCGAAGACCCCCGCGTCCGGCATGGCCAGCGGCTCGCGCGCCGGGTCCTCGACGCGCTGCGCGAGGAGCGCCAACTCCCGTGCGAGCGCGAGCGCTTCGGCGGCGGCGCCACGGCGAAGGCGGCTCTCGGGGGCGGCCCGCAACCGGTCGGCGAAGCGGTCCACGGCCAAGATCAGGGGGTTCACATCGAGCACGCCGCGACCCTACGCGCCTCCCCCGCACTGTTGCCAATACGCGCACCCTCAGGCACGGTGCAGTGAAGGCCAGTTCGCGCGCAATGCCCCCGGAGGCGCCGATGTCCCAAGTCTTCTCCGATGAGACCCACCGCAACCTGCTCTCCCGCATCCCCCATTGCACCGGTCGTGAAGTGTCCGACTGGCTCCGCACCGTCGAGGAAGGCCCCTCCCTCTGCCGCTTCGAGGAGAAGGTGCGCTGGCTCCGGAGCGAGCACGATCTCGCCTATGGACACGCCAAGGCGATCATCCATGAGTACGACCTGAGGCGAGCCGCCCGCCGGCTGCTCTAGTTCCGGGAGGAACCTCCGGCTTCCCGCACCCCCGAGGGAAGCGCACCGCCCCTTCGCCCCGTCGACGACCCGTCGGCGGGGCGAAGCGCTGCCCCCGCCCCTCTCGCAAAAGCGTCCCGGTCCGCCTTCAGTAGGTGAACTCCCTTGCCCCGCAAGGCCTTTCACCGCTTTACCTCTTGACGCTCCCGGCGACGGGGAGCACAGTGACCGCGCAGCCCGTCGCTGAGAGCGCTCTCAGAGCGCTCTCTTTCCGAGAGAGGCCCCCCACATGCGCCCCACACCCCACAGACGCGGCCCGGCCCGACGAGCCCTGGTCGCCGTCCTGTCCACCCTCGGCCTCGCCGCCGCCTCGGCCGCGGTCGTCGCCCTGCCCGCGAGCGCCTCCGCCCCGCCGCCGCCCGCGGGCTGGTCCACCGTGTTCAGCGACGACTTCAACGGCCCCGCCGGGTCGGGAGTGGACACCGCCAACTGGCAGTACACGACCGGCACCAGCTACCCCGGCGGACCCGCCAACTTCGGCACCGGCGAGGTCGAGACGATGACCTCGTCCACCAACAACGTGGCGCTCGACGGCGCCGGAAACCTGCGCATCACCCCGCAGCGCGACGCCTCCGGCCACTGGACCTCGGGCCGCGTCGAGACCCGCCGCTCCGACTTCCAGCCCCCGGCCGGCGGCAAGCTCCGCATCGAGTCGCGCCTGCGGATGCCCGATGTGACGGGCGCCGCCGCCAAGGGCTACTGGCCGGCGTTCTGGGCGCTGGGCGCGCCCTTCCGCGGCAACTGGTGGAACTGGCCCGGCATCGGCGAGCTCGACATCATGGAGAACGTCCAGGGCCTGAACAACAACTGGTCCACGATGCACTGCGGCACCAGCCCCGGCGGCCCCTGCAACGAGACCACCGGCATCGGCGGCCAGAAGGCCTGCGACGGATCCACCTGTCAGGGCGGCTTCCACACCTACGCCGTCGAGTGGGACCGCTCGGGTTCGGTCGAGCAGATGCGCTTCTACTTGGACGGCGTCAACTTCCACACCGTGAACCAGAACCAGGTCTCCGCGGCGACCTGGACCAACGCCACCAACCACGGGTATTTCGTCATCCTGAACGTCGCCATGGGCGGCGGCTTCCCCGACGCGTTCGGCGGCGGCCCCGACGCGGGCACCCAGCCGGGCCACTCCCTGGTCGTCGACTACGTCACCGTGCTCCAGGCCGGCTCCGGCACGACGCCGCCCACCACCCCGCCCACCGGCAACCGCGACGCCTACGGCACCCTCCAGGCCGAGTCGTACGACCAGCAGTCGGGCGTGGTCAAGGAGGCCACCACCGACAGCGGCGGCGGTCAGGACATCGGCTCCCTCGCCAACGGCGACTGGGCGCTCTACAAGGGCGTCGCCTTCGGCTCGACGCCGGCCCGGCAGTTCTCCGCGAGGGTGGCGAGCGGGGCGGCCGGCGGGGTCAGCGGTCTGGTGGAGGTACGCCTGGACAGCCCGAGCAGCGCGCCCGTCGGCAGCTTCGCCCTCGCCAACACGGGCGGCTGGCAGAGCTGGCGCACCGTCCCCGCCAACATCAGCGGCGTCACCGGCACCCATGACGTGTATCTGACCTTCACCAGCGGCCAGGGCGCGGACTTCGTGAACGTCAACTGGTTCACCTTCGGCCACTGATGAGGGGAGGCACAGCCATGAAGACCGTACGGCTGCTCCTCGCGGCCGCGACCACGAGCGCCCTGCTCCTCCTCGGCGCGGGCACCACCACGGCGACGGCGTCCGACGCCCCGGGGACGGCCGCGGCCGGCTTCCCGATCGTGTTCCAGAACAACACCCATGGCGCGTACGCCGACGCACAGATCCACATCACCGTGCTCGGCCAGATCACCCCCGGCCAGTGGTCGTATCTGAAGCCCGACGGCACGACGGCCCACATCAACCACCTCGACGCGAACGCGCCCGGCCACCTCACCAAGCACGGCGTGAACTACCCGAACATGTCCTTCACCCTGGCCCAGGTGGGCGGCCGGGTGCCGTCCCCGTCCTCGATCCGCGGCGGCCGGATCTACCTCTCGCTCGGCTCGCCGCTCTACATCCCCGTATCGCCGGACGACCAGGGCTGGGGCGGCCCCGACCCCAACAACCCCTCCGACCCCAACAACGACGTCTACTACGACTGGTACGAGTACACCTTCGTCAACGGCCAGGCGGCGTACGGCGGCAACACCACCCAGGTAGACCAGTTCGGCTTCCCGATGACCGCGCGGCTGCGCCAGACCTCCAGCGGCTACGACACGACGCGGGGCATCAGCCGATCCCGCGCCGAGGTCATGTCGGCGTACGCGTCGAGCGTCGGGGCGGCGTTCCAGCCGTTGCGGTCCGCCTACCGGATCGTGGCCCCGCGCTCGGCCGCCGCCTTCCCCGCGGACTACCTGACGGCCACGGTGAACGACACCTGGAGCTACTACGCCTCGCATCCGTTCACGCTGAGCCTGCCGGGCGAGACGCTCTCCGGGCGGGTCGCGGGCGACACCCTGACCTTCACCAGGAACGGGGCCGGCCCCTACACCCTGCGCAGGCCGACCTCGCGCGAGGTCATGGCCTGCTCGGGGGCGCTCGCCTCGGGCAGCGACGTGGAGAAGCGGCTCGGCGCGGAGTTCTGCGCCGCGTTCAACCGGGGCGTGGCCCAGAACACCGCGCTGTGGCACACCCCGTCCGCGTACTACCCGGGCACGACCCCGAAGAACGACTACGCGGCCTTCTTCCACACGGTCGGCCTGGCGGGCCGGGCGTACGGGTTCCCGTACGACGACATCAATGACCAGTCCTCGGTGCAGATCCTGGGCAACGCCGCCCCGCCGACGGAGCTGACGCTCTCGATCGGCTGGTGAGGACCGGGCCCGACGACGAGGGGCCCCGCCCGGCAGTGCGCCGGGCGGGGCCCCTCGTCGTGTTCGCTCCCGCGGGTCAGTCGTTGCCCTGGAGGATGGAGATCAGCCGCAGCGCCTCCAGGTAGATCCACACCAGGGTCATGGTGAGGCCGAAGGCCGCGAGCCAGGACTCCTCACGCGGGGCGCCGTAGGTGATCCCGTCCTCGACCTGCTTGAAGTCCAGGGCGAGGAAGCACGCACCGAGGACGATGCCGATGATCCCGAAGAGGATGCCGAGGCCACCGCTGCGGAAGCCGAGGCCGTCGCCGCCGCCGATCGCCGAGAACAGCAGGTTGACCAGCATCAGCAGCATGAAGCCGATGGCCGCGGCCATGACGAAACCGGTGAAGCGGCGGTTGACCCGGATCAGCCGGGTCTTGTAGGCGATGAGCACGCCGGCGAAGACGGCCATCGTGCCGAGCACCGCCTGCGGCACCGCGCCCGCCGACACATACGTCGTGACGACCGAGCTGATCACGCCGAGGAAGACGCCCTCGAAGGCCGCGTACCCGAGGATCAGCGCCGGCGTGGGCCTGCGCTTGAAGGACTGGACCATGGCGAGGACGAACGCGATCAGCGCGGCGCCGATGGCGATGCCGTAGGACTTGTTGACGTTCGCCGCGTCGACCGGGAGCGCCAGCCAGGCGACGACCGCACCCGCGACGACCGTGCCGAGCGTGATCGCGGTGCGCGAGACCACGTCGTCGATCGTCATCGCGCCGGAACGGGCCGGCGCCTGCGGGACGCCCTGCTGCGTGTCCTGCTGGGCGTACGGATTCGTCGCGTACGGGTTCGTGGGCGCCTGCGCGTACGGGTTGCCCCCGGCCTGCGGCTGCTGCGCGGTGTTGAAACCGGCGTAGCCGTTGTCGCGGCTGAACCCCCGTCGCGAGAAGACCGGGTTGCTGCTCCTCATCTCACTCCTCCATGGCCACCGTGCGCGGCCTTGCCGTCAAGGGTAATGGGCATGCAAAGAAACCACGTACTGCCTAGGGAGGATCTTCACGCGGGGAGGAGGGGTGTGCAAGGGTCCGACACCCCGACGCGCGGGGAGACCGGAGCCTGCGTGAGTGCCCGGAGCCGGACTCGAACCGGCACGGCCCGAAGGCCAGCGAGGTTTAAGCTCGCCGTGTCTGCGTTCCACCATCCGGGCAAGGGCGCGCGGCTCCGCGTTTCGCGGGACGAGCCTAGCTGGGCGCATCCCTCGAACAGCGGAACAGTCATCCGATGTTGTCTTATTTTATTGGCGCTTGAGGGGGCGTCAGCACAGCTCGGAGCGGTGTTGGCACATGCCGGAGGCGGTTGGCGGGGCGTCCGGGCCGTCCCGGAATACGGACTGGGAATGACGGAAAGTCGATGCCCCGTCACATCTTTCCCGCAGACGGTGACAGGGCCCGCCGGAGTCCCCCTCGAGCGGCGCTCGCGGGCGCCCGGAGCCCGCGCACGTCTCGGGGACGCCGTCATACCTCAGGAGGACGGGGGCGGCTGTGCCGTCCGACTCAAGACGGCCCCCGAACGGGCACAGGGACTGACGATCCGGCGCCGGCCGACGGCAAGGATGGAGAAGTCCCCGAAAGCCGTTCGACAGGAGCACCTCCGTGACCACCATCCCCACCGCACACCGCGCGACCGCGGTGGCCGCCCGCGCCATCGAGCTGTCGAAGGTCTACGGCACGGGCGAGACCCAGGTGGTCGCCCTCGACCAGGTCACGGTCGACTTCCGGCAGGGCGAGTTCACCGCGATCATGGGCCCGTCCGGCTCCGGCAAGTCCACCCTGATGCACTGCGTCGCGGGGCTCGACTCCTTCAGCTCCGGCGCCGTCCGCATCGGCGAGACCGAGCTGGGCTCCCTCAAGGACAAGCAGCTCACCCAGTTGCGCCGGGACAAGATCGGCTTCATCTTCCAGGCGTTCAACCTGCTGCCCACGCTGACCGCCCTGGAGAACATCACGCTGCCGATGGACATCGCGGGCCGCAAGCCGAACAAGCAGTGGCTCGACCAGGTCATCTCCATGGTGGGTCTGGCCGACCGCCTCTCCCACCGGCCCACCCAGCTCTCCGGCGGCCAGCAGCAGCGCGTCGCGGTGGCCCGGGCGCTCGCCTCCCAGCCGGAGATCATCTTCGGTGACGAGCCGACCGGAAACCTGGACTCGCGCTCCGGTGCGGAGGTTCTCGGCTTCCTGCGCAACTCCGTGCGTGAGCTCGGGCAGACGGTCGTCATGGTGACGCACGACCCGGTCGCCGCGTCCTATGCGGACCGGGTCATATTCCTCGCCGACGGGCGGATCGTGGACGAGATGCTGCGGCCCAGTGCGGATGGGGTGCTGGATCGGATGAAGGCGTTCGAGGCGAAGGGCCGCACCAGCTAGCCCAAGCCGTCATGGGCTCCGCCCCCGAACCCCCTTGGGCAACCGCGGGGGCGCTGCCCCCGCACCCCCGTTCGCGCCTGAACGGCGCTCGTCCTCAATCTCCCCCAAGGCCTTAAGTAAGGGCCAGGGGGGACCCCCATGACAGGCTGAGGTGCTGGCCAGCACCGATCAGTTAGGGGCGCGGGGAACTGCGCGAGAAGCGACCACGGCCCGCACCCGAAAGCGGGTTTAGGGGCGCGAGGAACTGCGCGAGAGGCCCGGACGGCCCGCACCCATCCAGCACCCCCCTCCCCGGAGGGGCCCGCACCGCACCCTCCCCGGAGGGCCCGGCTTCAGAGAACTCACCAGGACTGAGACAACCCATGTTCAAGACCGCCCTGCGCAACGTGCTCGCGCACAAGGCCCGGCTGCTGATGACGGTGCTAGCCGTCATGCTCGGCGTCGCCTTCGTCTCCGGCACGCTCATCTTCACCGACACCCTCGGCAGCGCCTTCCGCAACCAGTCGTCCAAGAGCTACGACAAGGTGGCCGTGGCCGTCAGCTCGTACGGCAGCGCCGAGGACACCGAGCGGGAGCCCGGCGTCAGCGCGCGGACGCTTCAGAAGATGGCGGCGCTCGACGGTGTCGCCTCCGCCACCGGTCGGGTGGACGGCTTCGCCGGGGTGGCCGGCACCGACGGCAAGCTGATCGGGCAGGGCTGGGCCAACAAGGGCGGCAACTTCGCCCCCGGCAAGGACGGCAAGGACCCCTCGTACACCTTCGTCCAGGGCTCGGGCCCGGTGCGGGACGACCAGATCGCCCTGGACAAGGAGAGCGCCGACAAGGGCGAGTACGCGGTGGGCGACAGCGTCCGCGTCGCCACCAACGGCCCGGTCAGGACGTACCGGCTCGCGGGCGTCTTCACCACCGAGGACGGCCAGGTCAACGCGGGCGGCAGCCTCGTCCTCTTCGACACCGCCGTCGCCCAGCGCCTCTACCTCAAGCCGGGCTACTTCCAGAACGTGAACCTCGCCGCCACCCCCGGCGCGGACGCGCAGAAGATCCTCGACGAGGTCCGGCCGCTGCTGCCGAAGGACGCCGACGCCAAGACCGGCCAGGTGCTCGCCGACCAGGAGGCCAGGAGCATCAAGGAGGCCCTCAGCGGCCTCAACCAGATGCTGCTCGGCTTCGCCGGCATCGCCCTGTTCGTCGGCATCTTCCTGATCTCCAACACCTTCACCATGCTGGTGGCCCAGCGCACCCGTGAGCTCGCCCTGATGCGCGCCGTCGGCGCCTCGCGCGGCCAGGTCCGCCGCTCGGTGCTCGCCGAGGCGCTGGTGGTCGGCGCCCTCGCCTCCGTCATCGGCTTCGGCCTCGGCCTCGGGCTCGCGTCCGGGCTGCGGTCCGTGATCGACATGTTCGGCGCCAAGATGCCCGCGGGACCGCTGATCGTCACGGCCACCCCGGTGATCGCCTCGCTCGCGGTCGGCATCCTCGTCACCGTGGTCGCCGCCCTGCTGCCCGCCTGGCGCGCCGCGAAGATCCCGCCGGTCGCCGCCATGAACAGCGTGCACGGCGTGGCCACCACCAAGTCCCTGGTCGTGCGGAACTCCATCGGCGGCGTCATCACGCTCGCCGGCGCCGCCGCCATCGTGGCCGGTGCCGCCACGGGCAAGGACGGCAAGTACATCATCGGTGCCGGTGCCTTCTTCGCCCTGATCGGCATCATCATCCTGATCCCGCTGCTGTCCCGCCCGGTCATCGCCCTCGTACGCCCCGGCCTGAGCAAGGTCTTCGGCGTCTCGGGCAAGCTCGCCAGCCAGAACGCGGTGCGCAACCCGCGCCGCACCGGTGCCACCGCCTCCGCGCTCGCCATCGGTCTGACCCTGGTCACCGGCCTCTCGGTGCTCGGCATCACGGTCGGCACCGCCATCGACAAGATGACCACCGACAACCTCAAGGCCGACTACCTCGTCCAGATGGCGGCCGGCGGCTCCGGGCTCGACCCGGAGGTCGTCTCCTCCCTGCGCAAGGCGCCCGGCGTCTCGGCGGTCTCGCCCAAGCAGCCCTCGTACCTGAAGATCGGTGACTCCGAGCAGTCGGTGGCCGGCGTCACGCCCGACATCGACAAGCTCATCAAGGTCGAGCCGGTGTCCGGTTCGCTGGCCGCCCTCGGCCGGGGGCAGCTCGCCGTCGACGACGAGACGGCCGCCAAGCACGGCTGGAAGGCGGGCTCCAAGCTCCCCGTCGAGTTCGCGGACAAGAAGAAGGGCGAGCTGACGATCGGCGCGACGTACAAGAAGAGCGAGCTCATCGACTCGGTCCTCGTCCCGACCTCCGTGCTCGACGCGCACCAGAACAAGCCGTACATCCCCGAGGTCTACGTCAAGGTGGACGGCGGCGCCTCCAGCGCCCATGAGAAGGCCCTGGTCGACGCGTTGGGGCAGAACCCGGCGATCAAGTTCATGGACCGCCAGGACATCCGCAACGAGGCCGGCGGCATGATCAACACGATGCTCAACGTCATGTACGGCCTGCTCGCGATGGCTCTGATCATCGCGGTCCTCGGTGTGATCAACACCCTCGCGATGTCGGTGTACGAGCGCCAGCAGGAGATCGGCATGCTGCGGGCGATCGGCCTGGACCGCCGCAGGGTCAAGACCATGATCCGTCTGGAGGCCGTGGTCATCTCGCTGTTCGGCGCGGTGATCGGCATAGGCCTCGGCTCCTTCCTCGCCTGGGCCATCGGCCAGACCATCAAGGAGTCGATCCCGGGCTACGTCCTGGTCATGCCGTGGGACCGGATCGCCGTCTTCCTGCTGCTCGCCGGTCTGGTGGGCGTGCTCGCCGCGATGTGGCCGGCCCGCAGCGCCGCGAAGCTGAACATGCTCACCGCGATCAAGACCGAGTAGCCGTCAACCCCGTTGCTCCGTACGGCAGTTGAAGGGCCCCGGAAGGCAGGTCTCCCGGGGCCCTTCGGCGTCGGCGCGCGATGCCGCAGCGGGTCAGTTCCAGGTGCGGGCCCGCAACGACATCCCCGAGGCGCCGCTCACCGGGGTCTTCACCGCGAGGATCTGGTTGACGCCGATCCGGTTGCGCTCGAAGGAGAGCGCGCAGGCCGCCATGTAGAGCCGCCAGATCCTGGCCCGGCCGGGGCTGGTGTGGCGCACGGCGCGCGGCCAGTCGGACTCCAGGTTGGCCACCCACTGACGGAGCGTCAGTGCGTAGTGCTCCCGGATGGGTTCGACGTCCCGCGCCTCGAACCCGGCCTCCTCCAAGGTGGAGACCGTCCGCCCGACCGGGGCGAGCTCGCCGTCGGGGAAGACGTACGCATCGATGAACTCGTCGATGTGGTACGCCGATTCGTCCCGCTCGGGGCGCCGGGCGATCTGGTGGTTGAGCAGCCGCCCGCCGTCCCTGAGCAGCCCGTACAGGATGTCCGCGTACTCCGCGTAGCGCACCGAGCCGACGTGCTCGGCCATCCCGATGGAGGAAATCGCGTCGTACGGGCCGTCCTTGACGTCCCGGTAGTCCTGTACGCGGATCTCTATCCGGTCGGTCAGCCCCTCCTCGGCGATGCGCTTGCGGGCGTACGCCGCCTGCTCGCGCGAGAGGGTGATGCCGACGACGTGCGCGCCGTACTCGCGGGCCGCGTGGATGGCCATCGAGCCCCAGCCGCAGCCGACGTCCAGGAGCCGGTCGCCCTCCTTGAGGGCCAACTTGCGGCAGACCAGGTCGAGTTTGTCGCGCTGGGCCTCTTCGAGGGTGGACTCGGGGCTCTCCCAGTAGGCGCACGAGTAGACCATCGAGGGGCCGAGCACCAGCGCGTAGAAGTCGTTTCCGACGTCGTAGTGGTGGCTGATCGCCTCCTTGTCGCGGCGCCTGGTGTGCAGCCGTCCGGTGCGCCGGTGCACCTCCTCGGCGGGCGGGGCCGGCGGGGGCAGCGCGCCGCCCAGTTTCACCAGCTCCCTCGCGGCGGCCCGCAGGCGCGGATCGCGCACCGGGTGCACGCGCTTGCCGGGCTCCTCCTCGCGCTCCCAGATCAGCCCGGACAACCGGTCGAGCAGGGCGTACAGATCGCCCTCGACGTCGAGTTCGCCGGCCACCCAGGCGCGGGCCAGGCCGAGTTCGCCCGGCTTCCACAGCAGTCGGCGCAGCGCGCGCCGATGGCGTACGACCAGGACCGGGGCGCCGGGCGGGCCCGCCTCGCTGCCGTCCCACGCCCTGATCCGTATCGGCAGGGCCTCCCCCAGCACTTCCTCGGCAAGAGCGGTCAGCCGCAGCGCCGCGTCGGCCATCGCGCACACCTCCGTACCTCGCAGAAATGTCACAGCACCCTGCACAACACTGCCCGGGCGCGCGGCAATCCCGCTAGGCGCAGGGGGGTGACAGGGTGGCTGCATACGGCATCTTCGGTGGCCGGAAACCGGCGTCGCGCGCGAGGCCGCGGGGGTCGGCGGCACGCCGCGGGGGCGGGGTGCGCCCGAAGGGGGGCAGGGTACGCCGAAGGGGCCGCCCGCACCACGGATGGCGGGCGACCCCTTCGGGAGGGAGCGGGTGGAGCCAGGAGGCCTTGGCCCGAGCTAGGAGGCCTTGGCCTTCTGCTCCTTCTTGTCCTCGACCTTGGCCGCAGGAGCCGGAGCGGGCTTCGCCGCCTCGTAGAACTCCTCGCGCGGGGTCTCCATCGCGCCGAGGGAGACGACCTCGCGCTTGAGGAACATCGCGAGCGTCCAGTCGGCGATCACGCGGATCTTGCGGTTCCAGGTCGGCACGGCCAGACCGTGGTAGCCACGGTGCATGTACCAGGCGAGACGGCCCTTGAGCTTGATCTTCATCTTGCCCATGACGATCATCGCGACGCCCTTGTGGAGGCCGAGACCGGCCACCGCGCCCTTGTTGGCGTGCGAGTACTCCTTCTGCGGGAAGCCCCGCATACCGGAGACCACGTTGTCGCCGAGGACCTTGGCCTGGCGCAGCGCGTGCTGGGCGTTCGGCGGGCACCAGGCGTTCTCCACACCGGCCTTGCGCGAGGCGAGGTCCGGGACCTGGGCGTTGTCGCCCGCGGCCCAGATGTAGTCGGTGCCGGTGACCTGGAGGGTCGGCTGGGCGTCCACGTGACCGCGCGGGCCGAGCGGCAGGCCGAAGCGGGAGAGCGCCGGGTTGGGCTTGACGCCGGCGGTCCACACGATGGTGTTGGAGTCGACCTCGAGGCCGTTCTTCAGCACGACGTGGCCGTCGACGCAGGAGTCCATGGAGGTCGAGAGGTAGATCTCGACGCCACGGCCCTCGAGGTGCTCCTTGCCCCAGCGGCCGAGCTCCGGGCCGACCTCGGGAAGGATCTTGTCGGCGGCGTCGACCAGGATGAAGCGCATGTCCTCGCGCTTGACGTTGGTGTAGTACTTGGCCGCGTCGCGGGCCATGTCCTCCACCTCGCCGATGGTCTCCGCGCCGGCGAAGCCGCCACCCACGAAGACGAAGGTCAGCGCCTTGCGGCGGACGTCCTCGTCCGTGGTGGAGTCGGCCTTGTCGAGCTGCTCCAGGACGTGGTTGCGCAGGCCGATGGCCTCCTCCACGCCCTTCATGCCGATGCCCTGCTCGGCGAGGCCGGGGATCGGGAAGGTGCGGGAGACCGCACCCATCGCGATCACCAGGTAGTCGAAGGGCAGCTCGTAGGCCTCGCCGACGAGCGGCGCGACCGTGGCGACCTTGCGGTCCTGGTCGATGCTGGTGACCCGGCCGGTGAGCACCTCAGCTCCACGCACGACGCGTCGCAGCGGGACGACGACGTGACGCGGCGAGATGCTGCCTGCGGCGGCTTCGGGGAGGAAGGGCTGGTACGTCATGTACGAGCGCGGGTCGACGACCGTGACGGTCGCTTCCGCGTAACGCATCTTCTTGAGAATGCGTCGCGCTGCGTACAGGCCTACGTACCCGCCACCTACTACGAGGATCCTGGGACGCTCCGTGGTGCTCATGCCATCGAGTATCCACCCGCTCGTGGACCCCTGCTCGTGCGCCCCTTCACAAGGATCGCAAGGGCCTCTGCTACACTGCGCGGCCCACGTGACCGAGGTCATGGTCACGGGAGGGAACCACGGGGTGCGGGGGAACGTTGTCCACCCCTCCTGAACTGGCCTCCCCCGCCCAGGGCGTGGTGGACCACCGCTCCGGGAAACGTAGGCGCAACACGGTCGCCACCGTAGGGAATCGCCACAGAAGACGCCCTCGGGCCTCAGAAAGCGGTACTCGCACCACTTTCCTCGGCCCGAGGGCCCCAATTCCTTGTGAAGAACTTCACGAACTTTCTCGCGAAGCGCGCCCGAACGGCCCGCCAAGGACCGCGATCAGGCGATCGACCAGGCGATTCCGTCCAGAATGTCGTGCTCGCTGACCACGACCTCACGGGCCCCGGTCCGCTCCATGACGGCCAGCAGGACCAGCGCACCGGCCGCGATCACGTCGATCCGGCCCGGATGCAGCACGGGGATGGCGGTGCGCTCCTCGTGGGTGGAGGCGAGCAGGCGCCCGGTGATCGCGGCGACCTCCTCGTGAGAGATCCGTGAATGATGGATGGCCGCCGAGTCGTACCCGGTCAGACCGAGCGAGATCGCGGCGATGGTGGTGACGGAGCCCGCGAGACCCACCAGGGTGCGCGGCTCGCGCAGCGGCACGGTCGCCTCGGCGAGGTCGAGGGCCGCCTCGATGTCGGCCCGGATCGCGGCGATCTGCTCGGGCGTCGCCGGGTCGCCGGGATGGTGACGCTCCGTCATCCGCACACAGCCGATGTCGACCGAGCGGGCGGCCTCGACGCCCGAGGAGCCGACCACGAACTCGGTGGAGCCGCCGCCGATGTCGACGACGAGATAGTCCCCGTCGCCGGGCAGCTCCTTGGTGGCGCCCGTGAAGGAGAACTCGGCCTCCTGGTCGCCCGAGATCACCTCGGGTTCGACGCCCAGGATGTCCAGGACCCCGCGCGTGAACTCCTCGCGGTTCTCGGCGTCGCGCGACGCGGAGGTCGCCACGAAGCGGACGCGCTCCGCACCGAGCTCCTTGATCACGGCGGCGTACTCGCGGCACGCCGCGAACGTCCGCTCCAGTGCCTCGGGGGCCAGCCGGCCGGTGCGGTCCACGCCCTGGCCGAGCCGCACGATGGTCATGCGCCGGTCCAGGTCGGTGATGTGCCCGGTGGTCCCCGCGCCGGAGGCGCTGTCGGACACAGTGGCGTCGGCGACGAGGAGGCGGATCGAGTTGGTGCCGCAGTCGATCGCGGCGACCCGCGTCACTTCTCGTCCCCCTCGCCGCACGGCGTCACGCACGGGCCCTTGGCCCACCACTCGGGCAGCAGCGCGATGGCCTCGTCGCCGAGCGGGTTGACGCCCGGGCCGGCCGCCAGCGAGTGACCGACCAGGACGTGCAGGCACTTGACCCGGTCCGGCATGCCGCCGGCGCTCGGGAAGCCCTCCAGGACCTCGATGGCGTCACGGCGCGCGATGTAGTCCTCGTGCGCCGCCCGGTAGGCCGCGGCGAGTTCGGGGTCGCTCGCGAGGCGCTCCGTCATGTCCTTCATGACGCCGTTGGCCTCGAGGGTGCCGATCGCGGAGGCGGCACGCGGGCACGTCAGGTAGTACGTCGTCGGGAAGGGCGTGCCGTCCTCCAGGCGCGGGGCCGTCTCGACGACGTCCGGGTTGCCGCAGGGGCAGCGGTGCGCGATCGCCCGCAGACCGCGCGGGGGGCGGCCCAACTGCTGCTTGAAGGCGGCGATGTCCGCATCGGTGGGCTCGGTGCGTTCGGTCTGGGGCGGGGGCGTTTCCATGACTGGGTCGGTCTCTATCGCTAGCGGTGGTCAGTTGGCGGAACGGTCGGCCTTGTCGACGCCGTCCCAGAGGTTGGAGTGCCAGGCGCGGCCGGTGGCGCCCTTGTCCTCGCGGTGCTTGTTCGCCGCGCCCGGGTCGACGACGGTGAAGCCGCTCTCCCCGGGGAACTGCATGTGCAGGTGCTCGCGGGCCAGCTTCTCGATGTACGCGTCGTCCTGGAGCCGCGCCTTCTCGTCCCGCAGCCGCTCGACGGCCTGCTGGGCGTCGGCGGCCTTGCGCTGCTGGTCGGCGATGTCGCCGCGCTGCGACACGTACTGCCGCATGGGGTAGGCGAGCGCCACGATCAGGGAGCAGAGCACCAGGGCCAGCAGCGCCGCCCGGCCGGTGAGGCGCGAGCGGCGGGCCTGGCGTTTGTTCTGCGAGCGGTAGACGCGGGCCGCGGTCTGCTCGCCGAGCACCTTGAGCCGGGCCGCGGTGGAGAACCGGTCACGGTCCTTGACCTTGGCTTCCTTGCCCATCGCTCTCCCGCCTCCCCATCACACACGTACGTCCCCGGACACGGTACGGGACCGCGGCCGGGGACGTACGGACGACTGGCTAGGGCGTCAGCCCTTCACACGTCAGCCCTTGAAGCGGGGGAACGCGCTGCGGCCCGCGTACACCGCGGCGTCGTCGAGGATCTCCTCGATGCGCAGCAGCTGGTTGTACTTGGCGACGCGGTCCGAGCGGGCCGGGGCGCCGGTCTTGATCTGGCCGCAGTTCACCGCGACGGCGAGGTCGGCGATGGTGACGTCCTCGGTCTCGCCGGAGCGGTGGGACATCATGCACTTGAAGCCGTTGCGCTGGGCCATCTCGACGGCGTCCAGGGTCTCGGTCAGCGAGCCGATCTGGTTGACCTTGACGAGCAGGGCGTTGGCGGAGCCCTCCTCGATGCCGCGGGCGAGGCGCTCGGGGTTGGTGACGAACAGGTCGTCGCCGACGATCTGCACCTTGGAGCCGAGGCGCGAGGTGATGGTGTTCCAGCCGGCCCAGTCGTCCTCGAACAGCGGGTCCTCGATGGAGACCAGCGGGTACGCGGCGACGAGCTCCTCGTAGTACTCGGTCATCTCGGCGGCCGAGCGGGACTTGCCCTCGAACTCGTACTTGCCGTCCTTGTAGAACTCGGACGCGGCGACGTCGAGCGCCAGCGCGACGTCCTTGCCCGGGGCGTAACCGGCCTCCTTGATGGCCTCGACGATGAGGTCGAGGGCGGCGCGGTTGGACTCCAGGTTCGGCGCGAAGCCGCCCTCGTCGCCGAGGCCGGTGGAGAGGCCCTTGCGCTTCAGGACGCCCTTGAGCGTGTGGTAGACCTCGGCACCCCAGCGAAGGGCCTCGGAGAAGGACTCCGCGCCGATCGGGGCGATCATGAACTCCTGGATGTCGACGTTGGAGTCCGCGTGGGAGCCACCGTTGAGGATGTTCATCATCGGGACGGGCAGCAGGTGCGCGTTGGGTCCGCCGAGGTAGCGGAAGAGCGGCAGGTCGCTGGCCTCGGAGGCGGCGTGCGCGACGGCGAGCGAGACGCCGAGGATGGCGTTGGCGCCGAGCGAGCCCTTGTTGTCGGTGGCGTCCAGGTCGAACATGGCCTGGTCGATCAGGCGCTGCTCGGTGGCGTCGTAGCCGACGAGCTCCGGGCCGATCTGCTCGATGACGGCGAGGACGGCCTTCTCGACACCCTTGCCGCCGTAGCGGTTGGGGTCGCCGTCACGAAGCTCGATGGCCTCGAAGGCACCGGTGGAGGCGCCGGACGGAACGGCAGCACGGCCGGTGCTGCCGTCGTCGAGGCCGACCTCGACCTCGACCGTGGGGTTGCCTCGGGAGTCCAGGATTTCCCGGGCTACGACGACGTCGATGGACGGCACGAGCATCTCCTTCTGGGATGTGACGCTAGATGTGACGCAAGCAGTGCAAGGGCCGGGCGGGGTCGCTTCGCCTTGCGACAAGAGCCTAACCGGCTCCGGGGCTCCGGTCGGCCCGTGCCCGCCTCCTGGGACGAAAAAGGGCCCAAGAGCCTGCGTTCCGGGGCAAAGGACCACAACCCTACTGCCCGGTAATAGCGAAAACCCCGGCCCGGCGCGTACGGGGGAATGCGCGCCGGGCCGGGGCGACCTGGGGGTGGGCCGGACTCAGCCGAGGTGCAGCTTCTGACCCGGGAAGATCAGGTTCGCGTCCTTGACGATGTCCTTGTTCAGCTCGAACAGGTGCTGCCAGCCGCCCTTGGTGCTGTTGGCGGTCGCGATGGTGCCGAGGGTGTCGCCGGACTTGACGGTGTACTCACCGTCGCCCTGCTTCACCGGCTCGCTGCGCTGCTCGCTGCGGCTGGCCTTCGGCGCGGACTCGACGCGCTGCGACTTCTGCTGCGGGGCGGCCTTCGGCTTCGAGGGCTTGGCGGCCGAGGAGCCGGAGGTGTCGACGTCGGCCTTGCTGCCGCCGGACGTCAGGTTGCCGGCGCCGGCGCAGGACCAGGCACCCGGGCCCTGGATCGCGAGCAGCTTCTCGGCGGCGGCTATCTGCTGACCCTTGGTGGCGAGGTCGGCGCGCGAGGCGTACTGGGTGCCGCCGGCGGCGGCCCAGGAGGACTGCGAGAACTGGAGGCCACCGTAGTAACCGTTGCCGGTGTTGATGGACCAGTTGCCGCCGGACTCGCACTGGGCGACGGCGTCCCAGGTCGAGACGGAGGCGGCGGAAGCGTTGCCGGCCGCCATCAGCGGAGCGGCGACGGCGACACCGGTGACGCCGGCGAGCGTGGCGACACGGACGGCCTTGGACGGGCGGCGGTGCTTGCCCTTGCCGGAAAGCAGCATGGAAATTCTCCTCACCGACGCCTGCGAGGTGAGCTGTCGGGTTCGGGCGTGAGCTGCCCGGCCGAGCGCCGAAGCGCCCGTCTTCACCCCAAGCCGTTGGCGGCAGTCCTGTGAACTGCCGGGCCCGGCACTTACCTTGGGTCCCCCGCTCCTGCCTACGGCGCATAAGCGTCGACTGTTCCCATCGGCCGACGGCAGGATTCGGCGTGCTCGGTCGACGGGGCTCGCGGTGACGAGCGAGTCCGACGAAAACACACGCCCCGCCAATGTTCAAAGAGGCACATCGGGGAGAAAACCCCCCTACTTGCCTCCACAGAACGGTTGTTTTCGCAGGTGAGGGGCGGGGCGGACGGACCGGTCGGACGAGACACGCCAGTTGGGGCTAAGAGACCCATGTCTCACTTGCACACAACGGACATACACCCTCGAACTAGCCCTGCTTCGGGGCCGAGTTCGGGGCCGGGGCCGCAGTCGTCGGCGCGCCCTTCACCTCCGTCAGAGCCAGGCTCTGGCCGGGCAGGATGAGGTTCGGGTCGGTGCCGATGAGCTGCTCGTTGGCGTGGTAGAGCGCGGGCCAGCCGCCCTGCACCTTGTTCGCTTCGGCGATGGCCGACAGATTGTCGCCGGGGCGGACCGTGTAGTCGCCGCTCGCCGCAGGGGCGTTGCCGGCCTCACGTGAGGCACCGTCACCCCGCGAGGCGTGCTGTCCGGAGTCACGGTTCGGGGCGGCGTCACCCGCGGCGCCCGAACCCGAACCGGCCGACCCCGTCGACCCGGCCGAACCCGCCGGAGCCGTGGAGCCGCTCGAACCGGCCGGGGCGTCCGTGCCGGTGCCCCGGGACGTGGCGCCGGCGCTCTCCTCCGGCGCGGGCGTGCCGCGGTGCTTGCCGGCCCCCTCCGGCGTGGACCCGGACGGCGCCGGGGACTTGACGGGGCCGCTCGGCGGGAGCGCGTCCGGGGAGGTCTTGGCGGGGGTCGAACCGCCCGGCGCCGGGGTGGTGTCGGGCGCCTTGGTGGCGGGGGCGGTCGGGACGGGCGAGGCCGTGCCGGTGGGGGCGCTGGGCACGCCCGGGTCGACGTCCGCCGCGCCGCCGCCCTTGGCGAGCCCGGCGCCGGTACCGCAGTTGGCGAAGGCCTGGGCACCCTTGGCCGCGAGCACCTTCTCGGCGACGGCTATCTGCTGGGCACGGCTGGCGAGGTCGGCACGCTGGGCGTACTCGTTGCCTCCGTACGCCTCCCAGGTGGCCTGCGAGAACTGGAGGCCGCCGTACAGGCCGTTGCCGAAGTCGGCGCTCCACAGCCCGCCGGACTCACAGGCGGCCACCTCGTTCCAGGTGTTCGCGTCCGCGGCGTTCGCACCGGTCGCGGCGAGCAGCGGAAGCGCGAGAGCGGATCCGGTCACTCCTGCCGCGACGACGAGGGCGGGTGCCTGGCGGGGTCGACGATGCCGTCCATTCCCGGAGCGCATGCGAAAAGCCTTCCGTGTGACTGCTGAGCCGAATGAACGGTGAAGGTAGCCGCACTCGAACGTTTGTCACAAGTCGATGCCCCCGCGATCACATAAAAGTCACAGTCTTGACGGTCCGTCAGATATCGCGGGGGTACGGGGCTTCAGCGCGGCGGCGTGAACGCGACCGGCAGGGTGCGCAGACCTCGCATGATGAGCCCGCCGCGCCAGCGCATGTCCTCGGGTTCCACCGCCAGCCGCAGATCGGGAAGGCGCCGCAACAGGGTCGCCAGCGCGGTCTGCCCTTCCAGCCGGGCGAGCGGGGCGCCGAGGCAGTAGTGGATGCCGTGCCCGTACCCGAGGTGCTGGTTGTCGCGGCGGCCGAGGTCGAGGGTGTCGGGGTCGTCGAAGCGGTCCGGGTCGCGGTCGGCCGCGGCCAGCACCACGAGGACGGGGTCGCCGGCCGCGATGTCCTGCCCGCCGAGCGTCAGCGGCTCGACGGCGAACCGCCAGGTCGCGAGCTCCACCGGCCCGTCGAAGCGCAGGAGCTCCTCGACACCGGTCTCCAGGAGGTCGCTCTCCCCCGCGGCGAGCGAGGCCTGGAGGCGCTCGCGCTGCCCCGGGTCGCGCAGCAGGGCGTACATGCCGTTCCCGATGAGGTTGACCGTCGTCTCGAACCCGGCGAACAACAGGATGAAGGCCATGGCGGCGGCCTCGTTCTCCGTCAGGTGCTCGCCGTGGTCGCTGGCCTCGATGAGCCGCGAGATGAGGTCGTCGCCGGGGTTCTCGCGCTTCTTGTGGATGAGCTCGGCGAGATAGTCGCGCATCTTCTTCACCGACCGCGCGACGCCGCCGCGGGGGCCGCCGCCATGGCGGATCATCATGCCCGCCCAGTCGCGGAAGTCGTCCTGGTCCTCGCGCGGTACGCCCAGCAGGTCGCAGATGGCGTAGATGGGCAGCGGGAAGGCGAACTCGTGGATGAGGTCGGCCTCCCCCTCCGCCGCGAACGCGTCGATGAGCTGGTCGGTCAACTCCTGTACGCGGGGCGCGAATTGGGCGACCGTACGGGGCGTGAACGCCTTCGACACGAGGCGGCGGAGGCGGGTGTGGTCCGGGGGGTCGATGTTGAGCAGATGCGTCATCAGCTCGGCCTTGCGCTCGCCCGGGATGCCCGTCTTGCCCTTGGCGTGGGCGGGCTCGTCGTGGTGCGCCGGATTCTTGGAGAGCCGCTGGTCGGCGAGGGCCTGCTTGGCGTCCCCGTACCGCGTCACCAGCCACGCCTCGACGCCGCTCGGCAGCCGGGTGCGGTGCACGGGGGCGTGCGTTCTGAGCCAGGCGTAGGCGGGGTAGGGGTTGGTGGCGAACTCCCAGGTGAAGAGTTCCGGGGCGGGGGGAAGGGGGGCATCGGCCTCATGCTGCACCCCCCGACGCTATCCCGCCCCCTCCGGGGCTCCGCCCCAGACCCCGATCGCGCCTGAACGGCGCTCGTCCTCAAACGCCGGACAGGCTGAGGTGCGGGCCAGCACCGGGGCCGCTGAGGGGCGCGGGGAACTGCGCGCCCAGCCACCCACGACCCGCAGGGAACCGGGAGCCCCCGGAGGGTTTCGGGGAGGGGCGGGGTGGGGGCTACTCCGCCGAGCGGATGGCGTCCCGGTACGCCCGCGCAGCCGCCCGCAACGCCCCCTCCGGATCCACCCCACCCCGCTCCGCCTCCACGGCCATCGCCAACAGCCGATACCCCACACCCTCCCCGGAGGGAAGCGGCACCGACAGGTCCGCCGTGTGGGCCCGCGCGGACAGCTTGGCCGCGAGGGCCAGCGCCGGCTGCCCCAGCGGCACCCCGTCCGTCACCGACGCCCGCCGCTTCTCGACCCCCTTCATCCGCAGCCAGTGCTCCTTGACCTCCTCCGGCGTCTCGGCCGTCTCGGAGCCGAACACATGCGGATGCCGGTGGATGAGCTTCTCCACGATCCCGGCCGCGACGTCGTCTACGGAGAACGGCTCCTCCTCGTCCTCCTCGGCGATCCGCGCGTGGAAGACGACTTGGAGCAGCACGTCGCCGAGCTCCTCGCGCAGCTCGTCGCGGTCCCCCTCCTCCACCGCCTCGACGAGTTCGTACGCCTCTTCCAGCGCGTACTTGGCGAGGCCCTGGTGGGTCTGGCGCGAGGACCAGGGGCAGGAGCGCCGGATGCGGTCCATGACCTGGACCAGGTCGAGCAGGCGCGCGCCCGGCAGGTCGTAGGAGCCGGGGAGCAGTTCGAGGTTCGGCATGGAGACCCGGCCGGAGCCGGCGAGCCGGGCGAGGCCGTCGGTCAGGTCACGGTCGCCCTCACCGGAGGGCAGGACGACCACGGTGCGGCCGCCCGCGCACGCCTCGACCAGGTCGGACGCCACCGGCACCGAGATCTCCACCGCGACGCCGGCCTCGCGCAGATACGGAAGCTGCGGGTGCCCGGCGTCGGGGCACAGGACGAGGTCGGCGGCGCGCAGGGTCTCCCACGCGGGCCAGGACAACAGGCCGGGGGCGACCCGGTGGCTCGCGGTGAGCAGAACGATTCGGCCGGGTTCTTGAGCAGCGGTCACCCTCCGAACCTACCCCGGCGGCTCAGCCGGTCGACGCGGAGTCCTCGGGGTCGACCTGCTGGTCGTCGGCGGCGCCCTGGAGAGGCGCGACCTTGGTCTTGGCGATCCAGGGTGCCTGGTAGTCGGCGAGCTGGATCTGGCTCGCGTTCCAGCTGCCGTAGCGCGGGTTCACGTCGACCTTCAGCTCCTTGGACGCCTTGACCAGGGCGGGCAGCAGATCCTGCTGGGTGCGGGCGCCGATCGCGCCGGCCAGCTTCTGCTCGGTGACCTGGCGCCGGACATAGGTGTCGATCTGGTCGGGGGCGAGCCCGCCCTGGCCCAGCGCCTGCTCGCGCAGCTGGTCCTCACCGCCGGCCTGCCGCACCATCGCGGCCCGCGCGTCCTGGACCTCCTTGGGGCTCACGCTCACCCCGGCCTGCTCGGCGGCGCGCGCAAGGACCCGGTCGAAGATCATGTTGCTGAGCTTCACCTTGCCGAGCTGCCCCGAGTCCTTGATCAACTGGGCGGACTGCGGGGACTTCTGCTGAGCCGTCCGTACGTCCTTGACCTCGGCCTGGAGCGCGGAGACCTCGATCCGTTCGCCCCCGACGACGGCGGCGGCCCCCGGATGGGCCGTACTCCCGCAGGCCGCGAGGAGCGGGCCCGCGGCGAGCAGGGCGACGGAGACGGAGAGCGCGGTACGACGGCGGCGGTGCAAAGGAGCCTCCCGGCGGAGCAGATACGTGCGGCGTGGCGACGGACCTTGCTAAGACCTTGCGATGATCGATGGTAGGCAGTCGAGGTGGCCGGGGCCACTGATTCGCCCAACGATTCGGGGCCCCCATCGGTCGCGGGGGTGAAGCCGGGTGAAGCGGCGCCGTCCATCGCGTGAACGGACGCCCGGGCCCGCTGTGTTGCCCCCGCGGGTCCGGCATATTCGACGGCAGCGCACAGCAAAGGACCTCGATGCCGACCCTCGAAGCCGCCCACGCCCCGCCGGTGGCCCCGGTACGCGGCCCCGCCGCCCGCCGCCCCGGCGCCCGGGCCGCCGCCCTCTCCGCACTGATCAGCCTGGTCTCGGTGTGCGGCGCGGACGCCGTCGCCGGGGTGATCCCGCTGGGCCCGCTCCAGCGCCACACCCGCGCCATCAACGACCTGGGCAACCAGTTCGTCCCCTTCCACGCCCACCTGTGGGACCTGCTGCACGGTCGCGCCGAGGGCGGGCTGCTCCTCAACTGGCAGTCGGGGTACGGGACTTCGTTCCTGCCCGACCTCGGTACGTATCTGGGCAGCCCGTTCGCCCCGCTCGTCGCGCTCTTCCCGCGCGACCGCATCGACCTCGCGGTGTACGCGATCACCGTCCTGAAGATGGCCGCCGCGGCCGCCGCGATGACGGTGCTGCTGCTCGCGCTGCGCCCGGTGGTCCGCCACCGCTGGGCGGCGGGGGTGCTCGGCGCCGCGTACGCGCTGTGCGGCTGGTCGGTCCTGGAGTCCATCTACAACCCGATGTGGCTGGACGGCCTGATCGCCTTCCCGCTGCTCTGCCTGGTCGGCCACTGGGCCAGGAGCGGCCGGCGGCCGGTCCTCGGCCCGCTGATCGTGGCGCTCGCCTGGATCGCCAACTTCTACACCGCGTACATGGCGACGATCGGAGCCGGGCTCGTCCTGCTCCTCCTCCTGTACGTGGACCGCGCGACGGACATGCGGTCGACGTACAGCAGGATCCGGACGGCGCTGGTGGCCGCGCGGTCGGTGGCGATCGGCGTCGGGCTCGCGGCGCCGATCCTGTTCACCGTCTACCTGGGCACCCGGCACGCGCACCCGGGCTGGGTGCGGGAGTTCGCGCCGGTGTCCTGGCCGGACTATCTGGCCCGCACCCTGCCCGGCACCTACTCCTTCTCCTCCCCCGCCGTCTTCCTCGGCACCGGCGCGCTCTTCCTCGCCTGCACCCTCGGCTTCCACCGCGCGGTTCCGCGCCGCGAACGGTTCGCGTGGAGCGGGCTCGCCCTCGCCGTCGCGCTCTCCTTCCAGTGGAAGCCGACCCATCTGGCCTGGCACGCCTTCGTCACCCCCAACGGCAGCCCTTACCGCCAGACGTTCGTCCTGTGCGGGCTGCTGGTGATCGCCGCCTGGGTCTCCCTGTCGTACGGCATACCCGGGCGGCGCGCGCTGCTCGGCGGGGGCGGTGTGCTCGCCCTGATCGCGGCGGGCGCCGCCTTCAGCGAACTGGTCTCCGCGTGGACGTATCCGCTGCTCGCGGCGGGCCTGGCGGCCACCGTGGGCGGCCTGTTCCTGGCCCGGCGCGGCCGGCGCGGGCCGACGCTCGTCGCGCTCGCCCTGCTGGCCGGGGCACAGATCGCCCAGGCGGGGGTGACGGTGGCGTACGGGGACCAGGAGCGGGCGGCCCGCATGGACGGCTATCCCGCCTGGAGTGCCCGGCACACGGCGCGCGCCGCACGGGAGTCGGAGGCTTCCGGCTGGCCCGCCTACCGCACCGACCCGGGCCGGCTCCAGATCACCAACAACGATCCGCTGCTGCTCGGCGGCGAGGGCGCTGCCTACTACTCCAGTCTCACCCCGGAGGTCTTGAACCGTACGCTGACCGCGCTCGGCGGCGGCTGGACCTCGCGGGGGCGGGCGGTGCAGACCCTGGACAACCCGGTGACCGACGCGATCTTCTCGGTGGGCGCGCGGATCCGCGTCGCGGGCAAGGACGGCGAGCCGGTACTGGTCCGGGCCGCCGCGACGCCGCCGCTGGTCACCCTCCGCCCGCCCGGGCCCCAACCGGCGTACGGCGACGACCCGTTCGGCAACCAGGAGCTTCTGCTCGGCGCCCGCGTCTATATGCGGCGCACCCTCGCCCAGGGCTGTCCCGCCGGGACCGACATCTTCCTGTGGGCGCCGGAACACTTCGGCAGCGCCCGCCTCGGGTCGGGGCCCGCCGTCGAGATGCGCGGCGGAGCACCCAGCCGCCGGGCTCCGATGTTGCCGTTCGGCACGTCGGCGGGCCCGGGCGCCGCCTCGCGCATCACCCTGAGCCCCGTCGACCGGCGTGCCGAACTGGGCTGCCTGGACCGGGTGGCGCTTGACCGGGCGGTCGCCGCCCTGCGGGCGAAGGGCGCCGCGAAGGTCTCGGTCGCGGACAGCTCGATCCGCGCCGAACTCCCCGCCGGGGCCACCGGAACGGCGGTGTTCGCGATGCCCCGCATCGCGGGCTGGAGCTGCCGCGTCGACGGCGCGGCGGCGGCCCCCGCGGGCGACTACCTGGGCCTGACCGCCGTCGCCCTGCCGTCCGGCGCCCGCGCGGTGGAGTGCTCCTTCCGCCCGCCGGGCCTGCGTTCGGGCTCGCTGGTGGGCGGCGCGGCACTGCTCGCGCTGCTAAGCGTGGCGGGGTGGGGCCGATACCGCCGGACGTCCCGGGCGGGCGGTTACGCCCCCCGGACTTCCCGCTGGTGGGCAAGGGCGCGGCGCAGCTCGGCGGGGTAGGGGTGCTGCGGGCCGTACACCCGTTCCGCGTCCCACAGCAGGGACTGGAGCTGCTGGTGGCCCGCCGCGTGGTCCCCGACCGCGAGGAGCAGATGCCCGATCCGGTGGCGGACGCCGAACGGGCGGGCCGGGTCGGTCGCGGCGTACAGCGCCTCGAAGCCGGGCAGCACCGACCGGTACTCGGCGAGCGCCGCGCCCGCCTCACCGAGCTGTTCGAGGCAGTGCGCCGCGTCGTGGCGGAAGTCCAGGGCGCCCGGGTCGGCAGGGCCCGCCTCGGCCGACCGGTCGGCGGCGAGCCGGCGCAGTTCGGGCAGGGCGCGCCGGTACTGGCCGTCGTCCATCAGCGTCGCCGCGTACTGCTTGCGCAGGATGCGTACCACCGGCGAGCGTTCGCCGTGCTCGGCCGCCGCGGCGGGCAGGATCGAGCCGAGGATGTCGACGGCCTGGGTGATGCGGCCCTCGCCGAGCAGCCGCTTGACCTCGTCGACGGCGCCCGCCACATCGGGCCGCGGCGGGACGGCGGGCAGCGGCGGCGCGCCGGCGGGCGGGCCGGGCGCGGGCCCCGGCCGGTCGGGCCAGGGCGCGTGCGGGCGCAGGAACGGCCGGGTCGGGTCGAGCGGGCCCGTGGGGCCGGGGCCGCCGCGCGCGGGAAGCAGCGGCGCCAGGTGCTCGTACACCTCCTGCGCACAACTCGGCCTGTCCTGAGGGTCCTTGGCGAGCAGCCGCAGCACCAGCGCTTCGAGGGACTCGGGCACTTCGGGCCGCACTCTGCGCACCGGAACCGGCGGCTCGTACAGATGGCGGTGCAGGACGCCGAGCGCGGTGGACCCCGCGAACGGGACGTCCCCGCTGAGCAGTTCGTGCAGCAGCACACCGAGCGCGTACAGATCGGTGCCCGGGCCGACGGCGCCGCCCATCGCCTGCTCGGGCGCCATGTAGGCGGGCGAGCCGATGGGGGAGCCGGTGTGGGTGAGGCGCGTCGTGTCGGTGTCCAGGACGGAGGCGACGCCCAGGTCGAGGACGGTCACCGTGCCGTCGGGGCGCACCATCACATTGCGCGGCTTGAGGTCGCGGTGGACGATCGGCACGGCGTGCACCGCCGAGAGCACCGCGCACAGCTGGGCGGCGACGGCCACCGTCCACGGCCAGGGGTAGGGCTCGTGCTCGGCGAGGTGGTCGGCGAGGTCCGCGCCCTCGACGTACTGCATGACGAGGTACAGGTCGTCGCCGTCGCCGCCCGCGTCGTGCACGGTGACGAGGCCGGGGTGGTCGACCTGCGCGGTCACCCGGCATTCGCGCACGAACCGGCGCCGCAGCTCGTCGACGTCCCCGCCCGCGCCGTGGCCGCCGGCGACCCGGTCGGGCCGCAGGAGTTTCACCGCGACCCGGCGGTCCAGACGCCGGTCGTACGCCGTCCACACCTGACCCATGCCGCCCTGGCCGAGGATCGCCGCCAGCTCGTAGCGGTCGGCGACGACCCGCCCCGCGGTCACCTGTCCCCGCCTCCGGTTCCCTTGCGCAGATACTGCGACAGCTCGTCGAGCTCGGCCCTGACCTGGTCGATGCGGGGCGCGCCCGCGGCGCTGGGCGGCGCGGGCGTCGGGGCGACGGGCGACGGGGGCGCGGCCGGCATGGGCGTCTCGGCGTACGGGTTCGCGTAAGGACCGAACCGGGGGGCCGTGGTGGCGGGTATGTGCGGCGGCCCGTATCCGGCGGGGGCGTACCGGCCGAAGGGGCCCGGCGTGAGCGGCGGACGGGAGGCGTGCCGGATGTCGGCGTACAGATAGAACCCCGTGCCGGCCACGGCGAGGCCGAGCAGACCGATCATGCCGACGTCCATCCGCCAGTCGTTCTCGTCGGGCGCGCGCATGATGAAGCCGAACGCGACCTGACACAGGGCCAGTTGGACCCAGAAAAGGACCCAGTGCGCGCGGCGCCGGGTCACGATCGCGAGCCTCAGCAGCGCCGCCCAGGACAGCATGCCGATGCTGACCAGCGGCACCAGCGCGAACAGCACGCGCAGCACGATCTGGCCCGCCCCCGAGGGGCGTGGCTGCGGCGGTCCATAGCCGGGGCCGTGCATTGCTGCTCCTGGAACTGGGACGGGTCAGGGAGATGAGCGTATACACCGCCACTGACATCGTCCCGGGTGATCCCCCCGCCGGTATCCAACTGTCATCAGGGACCGTCCGCGCCCCGGGCCACGGTCCTCGGCGGGGCCGCGCCGCGGCGTCACTCCGGCTCGACCGTGCCGTCCGTCAGACCGTCGTGCAGGCCCTGGACGAGCTGCTCGCCGAGGCGTCCCGCGAGCCGCAGCGCGTCCTCGAATGCGGCGAGCGCCCGGAACCGTTCCCCGTAGCGGCGCTGTTCGGCCAGCGCCAGCCGGGGCAGGTGCAGTCGGCGCACGTCGAGCCGGGAGGCGGTGGTGGCATAGCTGCTGGCCTGGCGGTTGTTGGCGGTGCCGCGCAGGAATCCGGCGAGGAACCACGGGTCCAGGGCGTCCGGTTCGGGCCGCAGCAGTTGGAGGTTGCGGCCGAGGGCCGCGCCCGCGTCGGCCTCGCTCACGACCCGGGCGACCGTGCCGCCGCCGAGCACGGGCACCACGACGTCGCCCGCCCGGGTCAGCACCGGCTCCTCGGCGGGCCCTTCGGGCAGGGCCCCCGAGGGCGCGGTGCCGGCCAGGACGTCGTGTTCGGTGAGGACGGGGGGACCGTCGGGGCCGGCGCCCGCGCCGCCCGGCCGCAGCACCAGGGCGCCCGCGCGGGCGAGTTCGCCGACGGTGGTGAGCCGGCGGTGGGCGGCCGGGCCGGAGGGGGGCGCGGGCGCGGCGGGCGGCGGGGTCAGCTCGGTGGTGCGCCGCAGGGCGGCGTCGAGACGTTCGCGTATGGCGTCGAGGGCGGCGGCGCCCTCGGCGGCGGGCGGCGGCAGATGGCGGGCCGGGGAGAGGTCGACGTCGTCGTCGAGGAGGTCGATGACCGGCACCGACCGGCTGAGCCCGGCCCGTTCGGCGACCGTGCCGTCCCGGTCGAAGGGCGTCCAGGCGTCGAGCACCGCCGAGCGCAGGGCGGGCCAGGGCAGCCGGTCGCGGCCGCCGTCGACCGCGACGCCCTCGATGCCCGCGGTGTCGACGAGGAGCAGCTCGGGCGCACCGCCCGCGGTGGCGGCGCCCGGCCGGCGCAGCACCCACAGGTGCAGGGGGATGCCGTACGGGGGCGCGGCCCCGGCGGGCAGCGCGACGACCGCGCGCAGCGCGCCGCGGCGCAGCAGGTCGGCGCGGACGCGGCGCCCCGAGCGGCGGGAGGCGGCCGCGGGCGGCATCAGGAGCACGGCGGTGCCGCCCTCGCGCAGCCGGGCCAACGCGTGCTGCACCCAGGCGAGTTCGGACTCGGTGCGGGCGGGCAGGCCGTACTCCCAGCGCGGGTCGTAGGCGAGTTCGTCATGGCCCCAGGACCGCTCGTTGAACGGCGGGTGGCACAGCACGGCGTCGGCGGCGAGGTGCTCGAAGGCGTCCGCGCGCAGCGAGTCGGCGGCCGCGGCGCGCACGTCGGCGGTGCCGGCCAGGGCGAGCCGGAGTCCGGTGAGGGCGGCGAGGTCGGGGTCGGCGTCCTGGGCATGCAGGGCGCCGGCATCGGGCAGCGCGCACAACAGGGTGCCGGTGCCGCAGGCCGGGTCGAGGACGGTGGCCGCGGGTCCGGCGAGGGCGGCCATCAGCTCGGCGGGGCCCCGCGGAGTGAGCGTGTACTGGCGGGGGTTGGCGTCGAGGTGGCGTCCGAGCAGGAACTCGAAGGCCTCCCGGGCGCCCACCTCCCCGGCGAGTTCGGCAGCGCCGCGCACCAGGGGGACGGAGGGGGCGAGATCGGCGACGCCGGGAGTGTTCACAGAGCGACTGTGAACACCGCGATCCCCCGGTGGGCGGCCCTGTCCCCGCCCTCCCCGATGCGGCGCGGGGCCCGCCTGCCCGAACCGCTCCCCGAGCACCTCTTCGATCAGCGCCGGCAGCCGCGCGGTGAGTTCCGTGTCGTCGAGGGCCGCCAACTCCCGCCAGGCGGTGGGTCGTTCGCGTACGACGAGGAGGGCGCAGCCCGCGTGTACCAGGGCGGTGAGGGCGCCCGCGGGGTGGGCGGAGAGCTGTTGCCAGATCCGTTCGCGCAGCGGGACCTCGGCCACCTTGCCCTGCTCGCGCAGCCATCGCTCGACGTCATGGAGGGCGAAGGAGGGGCTGGTCTCGGTGCCGCCGACGGGCTTGGGGAAGTCGGCATGTCTGCGGCGCCAGTTGCTGACGGCCGCGCGGCCCACCCCCGCGAGCCGGGCGATGGCGGCGGCGGTCACCTCTACTGCTTGGTCCGGCACCTGTACTGCTCCCCTCGTGCGCTGGAGGCCGACCCTATCGAACCCGGGCCGGAGCGCCCTATTCACGTCGTGAACAAGGAGATTCACGTGAACGAGGTTGACTCGGTTCACAGGCGTCTGCTCTGATGTGCCCGGGCTCGCCACCTGCCGGCGCGCCCGCCCCACCCCGCTCTACCGCCCCCAGGGGGAGTTCACGCCATGCGCCGCCGCACCACAGCCACCGCCAGCGTCCTGTTCGTCTGCGCCACCACGGCCCTGACGGCCTGTTCGAGCTCGGGCTCCCCCACGGCGTCGGCCAAGAACTCGCCCGCCGCCTCCAGCCCGGCCGCTCCCGCCAAGCCGAAGGGCCCCTTCGCCGACCGCACCGCCGGCCAGGTGTTCACGGACGCGGTGAAGGCGAACCGTCAGGCCTCCTCGCTGCGGCTCAAGGCGGACATAGCCGACGCCACCGACGGCCCCACCAAGCTCGATCTGCTGATGGACACCAAGGGCGACTGCACCGGCACCATCGGGTCGGGCAAGGACGCCGTCAGCCTCATCAAGACCGGCAAGACGGTCTATATGCACCAGGCCAACACCCACACCTGGAGCAAGTCGGACACGACGTCCGCCAACGGCAAGGACCTCGCCTCGGTCTGCGACCTGAACGACTACCTGACCGATCCCGGCCAGGACAACGCGGCCACCAAGGGCGCGACCACCACCGTCGACGGGCGGCCCGCACTCGTGCTCACCGAGAAGGACGGCAACGAGAGCTACACCATCGACGTGGCGACCACGGGCAAGCCCTACCTCCTGAAGATGGTCACCGTGGGCGGCGACAGCCCCGGCACCCTCGCCTTCTCCGACTTCGACAAGCCCGTCCACGCGGTCGCCCCGCCGAAGTCCGCCATCACCGCCGGCTGAGCCGGCCACCCTTCGGCTCCCCGGCGGCTCAGCCCGCCGGGAGCTTCTGGTCGGGACAGCCGTCAAGGACCGTCTTCATGGCGGCCTTCTCGGCATCGGTCAGCCACACGCCGTACTTCTTCTTCACCGCCACCTGATCCGCCACATACGTACAGCGGTACGCCTTGTACGGCGGCAGCCAGGTCGCCGCGTCGCCGTCGCTCTTGCGGCGGTTGGCGCTCGCGTCGACGGCGATCAGGTTCAGCGGATCGTTGGCGAACGCGGCCCGCTTCTGCCTGTCCCACTGCTGGGCGCCCTTCTGCCACGCGTCCGACAGCGCCACCACATGATCGATGTCGATCTTGCTGGCACCCCGGGTGAACGTGATGGACTCCCCGGTGTACGGGTCGTGGACGAGCCGGCCGGACGCGATGTCGCACTTGTCCTTCAGCTTCACGTCCACCAGGTCCCGCTTGAGTATGTCCTCGCGGGTCTCACAGCCGTTGTGATCGGTGTCCGTCCAGCCCTTGCCGAACTGGTCCCGGCTGTACCCGGTCTTCGGCGCCCGCCCCTTGACGGGCAGCGCGTCCACCGCGGACAGCGCGGACCCGGCCGCGCCCTTCGGCCCGGGCGCACCGCCCTTCCCGGCGCCGTCACCCCCGCAGCCGGTGAGCACGAGCGAGGCCGCGAGGGCGGTCGCGGGCAGGGCAGTTCGATAGATACGCATCAAAGCGGGCCGTCCTGGCAGCAGTTGGCGGAACCTCGCAATCCTAGGTACTCCTACCCGGCCCACCGCCGGACAAAAAGCCCCCGAGACAGACCGCCACGCTTCAGGACCCCAGGATCGTGGTGAGGAACTCACCCGTCCAGGCCAGCAGTTCCCGCCCGACCACCGGCTTGCCGCCGATCTTCCCCGCGGTCGGGCGCGGCACCAGGATCTGCCGGGTGGCCGCCTTGATGACCGTACGGGGGTGCAGGCGCTTGAGACGCAGCTCCTGCGACTCCCTCAACTCCACCGGAGCGAACCGGATGTTGGGCCCCTGGAGCACGATCTCCCCGACCCCGCAGGCCCGGGCCAGCATCCTCAGGCCCGCGACCAGGAGCAGGTTCTCGACCGGCTCGGGCAGCTTGCCGTACCGGTCGGTGAGCTCCTCGCGCACCGCCTTGACGTCCTCCTCGGAGTTGGCCGCGGCGATCGCCCGATAGGCCTGGAGGCGCAGCCGCTCGCCCGGCGCGTAGTCGTGCGGGACGTGCGCGTCGACCGGCAGCTCGATCTTGACCTCCAGCGGCGCCTCCTCCTGCTCGCCGCCCTCCATCTGCGCCCGGTAGTCGGCGACCGCCTCGCCGACCATGCGGACGTACAGGTCGAAACCGACGCCCGCGATGTGCCCCGACTGCTCGCCGCCGAGGAGGTTGCCCGCGCCCCGGATCTCCAGGTCCTTCATCGCCACATACATGCCCGCGCCCATCTCGGTGTGCTGGGCGATCGTGGCGAGCCGCTCGTGCGCCGTCTCGGTCAGCGGCTTCTCCGGCGGATACAGGAAGTAGGCGTAACCGCGGTCGCGGCCCCGGCCCACCCGGCCGCGCAACTGGTGCAGCTGGGAGAGGCCGAAGTTGTCGCCGCGCTCCACGATGAGGGTGTTGGCGTTGGAGATGTCGATGCCCGACTCGACGATCGTCGTGGAGACCAGCACGTCGAACTTCTTCTCCCAGAAGTCGACGACGACCTGCTCCAGCTGGCTCTCGCCCATCTGCCCGTGCGCGATCTGGATGCGCGCCTCGGGCACGATCTCGCGCAGCCGGGCCGCGGCCCGGTCGATGGACTCGACCCGGTTGTGGATGTAGAAGACCTGACCCTCGCGCAGCAGCTCACGCCGGACGGCGGCGCCGATCTGCTTCTCCTCGTACGGCCCGACGAAGGTCAGGACGGGGTGGCGCTCCTCCGGCGGGGTGGTGATCGTCGACATCTCGCGAATGCCCGTCACGGCCATTTCGAGCGTACGGGGAATGGGCGTCGCGGACATCGTCAGGACGTCCACGTTGGCGCGCAGCTTCTTCAGCTGCTCCTTGTGCTCGACGCCGAAACGCTGCTCCTCGTCGACGATGACCAGGCCCAGGTCCTTGAACTTGGTCTCCGAGGAGAACAGCCGGTGCGTGCCGATGACGAGGTCGACCGACCCGTCCTTCAAGCCCTCAAGGGTCGCCTTCGCCTCGGTGTCGCTCTGGAAGCGGCTCAACGCCCGCACCACGACCGGGAATTGGGCGTAGCGCTCGGTGAAGGTGCCGAAGTGCTGCTGCACCAGGAGTGTCGTCGGCACCAGAACGGCGACCTGCTTGCCGTCCTGTACGGCCTTGAACGCGGCGCGCACCGCGATCTCGGTCTTTCCGTAGCCCACGTCGCCACAGATCAGCCGGTCCATCGGGACCGTCTTCTCCATGTCCTCCTTGACCTCGGCGATCGTGGACAGCTGATCGGGGGTCTCCGTGTACGGGAAGGCGTCCTCCAGCTCGCGCTGCCAGGGCGTGTCGGCGCCGAACGCGTGGCCGGGCGCCGCCATGCGGGCGCTGTAGAGCCGGATCAGGTCGGCGGCGATCTCCTTGACGGCCTTCTTCGCGCGCGCCTTGGTCTTGGTCCAGTCGGCGCCACCGAGCCGGTGCAGCGTCGGGGCCTCGCCGCCGACGTACTTGGTCACCTGCTCCAGCTGGTCGGTGGGGATGTAGAGCCGGTCGCCGGGCTGCCCGCGCTTGGCGGGCGCGTACTCGACCAGCAGGTACTCGCGGGTCGCGTTCTGCACGGTGCGCTGCACCATCTCGATGTAGCGGCCCACACCGTGCTGCTCGTGCACGATGTAGTCGCCCACCTCCAGGGTGAGCGGGTCGATGGTCTTGCGGCGGCGGGCCGGCATCCGGCCCAGGTCCTTGGTGGCGGAGCGCTGGCCGGTGAGGTCGGTCTCGGTCAGGACCGCGAGCCCCAGCGCGGGATCCACGAAGCCGAAGTCGATGGCGCCGCACGTCACCTGGACCACCGAAGGGGTCAGCTCGTCGATCTCCGCGTCGAGCCGGGCCGCGATGCCCTCGCCGCCGAGCACCTCGACGGTGCGCGACGCCGGGCCGTGACCGGCCGTCACATACACCGTGCGCCAGCCGTCGGCCAGCCACTGCTTGGTGTCGGCGAGCGCCCGCTGGATGTCACCGCGGTAGGCCTCGGGGGCGTGCATGCCCAGCTTGAGGGTTTCGTCATCCAGGTCGGCGTCATCGGCGGCGAACGGCGACACCGACCACCACATCATGTTCAGCTCACGGGCCCGGTCGCGTACGTCGGCGATGCCCCACAGGGAGGCCGCGTCCACGTCGATGGGCGCCTCTCCCCCGCCCGCGCTCGCCGCCCAGGACGCCTGGAGGAACTCCTGGCTGGTGGCGACCAGGTCCGCGGCTCGCGTCCGCACCCGCTCCGGGTCGCACACCACGGCCATCGAACCCTGCGGCAGCACGTCGATGAGCAGCTCCATCTCGTCGACGAGGACCGGCGCGAGGGACTCCATGCCCTCCACCGCGATCCCCTCGGCGATCTTGCCGAGGAGCTCGCCGAGCTCGGGGTGCTGCTCGGCGAGGGCCGCCGCGCGGGTGCGCACCTCGTCGGTGAGCAGCAGCTCACGGCAGGGCGGCGCCCACAGTCCGTGCTCGGCGACCTCCAGGGAACGCTGGTCGGCGACCTTGAAGTACCGGATCTCCTCGACGTCGTCGCCCCAGAACTCCACCCGCAGCGGGTGCTCCTCGGTGGGCGGGAACACATCGAGGATCCCGCCCCGGACCGCGAACTCCCCTCGCTTCTCGACGAGTTCGACCCGGGCGTACGCGGCGGCGGCGAGCCCCTCCACGATCTCGTTCAGATCCGCGGACTGCCCGGTCCGCAGCGAGACGGGCTCCAGATCCCCGAGCCCCTTGACCTGCGGTTGCAGTACGGAGCGGATGGGCGCGACGACGACGCTCACGGGCCCGGCGGACGGGTCGTCCTTGCTGGGGTGGGACAGCCGGCGCAGCACGGCGAGGCGCCGGCCCACGGTGTCGCTGCGCGGCGAGAGGCGTTCGTGCGGCAGCGTCTCCCAGGACGGGTACTCCACGATCTCCTCGGCCGGCAGCATCGAGCGCAGGGCGGCCGCCAGGTCCTCGGCCTCGCGGCCGGTGGCGGTCACCGCGAGCACGGAGCGGCCCGCGTCACGCGCCAGCGCGGCGATCGCGAAGGGGCGGGCGGCGGGGGGGCCGACCAGGTCGAGGTGCATCCGGTGGCCGTCGGTGGCGGCCCTCACCGCTTCGGCGAGCGCGGGGTCTCGTACGACGGCATCCAGCAGACCGTGCAGGCTCATGAAGGGCATCCATCCCGGGGAGTGGGCAACGCGAAGCGCCCGACACGTCGTACGGGCCGGGGCTCCCAGCGTACGACGCCCCACCCCCACCCGCCTCCGCATCCCCACCCCCTCCCCCGCACCGGGGGTGCCCTCCCCCTCACCGGGGGTGCCCGCACGCGGGGCCCCCGCCCCCAACCCCTCCTCGCCCCTCGCACCGGGGCGCCCGCCCGCGGGGTTCCCCGCGCCCCTGAAAACCCGTCTCCGCCCGCGGACCGTGCGTGGCTGGTCGCGCAGTTCCCCGCGCCCCCAATACCCGTCTTCGTCCGCGGACCGTGCCCACGTCTCGCGCAGTTCCCCGCGCCCCTAAACCCTCGGTCATGTGCGGACCGTGCCCGCGTCTCGCGCAGTTCCTCGCGCGCCCAAAACCCTCTCGGATCTGCGGACCGTGCTCGCTTCTCGCGCAGTTCCCCGCGCCCCTGAACCCTCGGTCGTGTGCGGACCGTGGTCGCTACTCGCGCAGTTCCTCGCGCCCCTTCAAACCCGTTTTCGTCTGCGAGCCGTGCGTGGCTGGGCGCGCAGTTCCCCGCGCCCCTAGCTACTCGGTGCTGGGCCGCATCGGCCACCTCAGCCTGTCATGGGGGTCCCCCCTGGCCCTTAAGGCCTTGGGGGAGATTGAGGACGAGCGCCGTTCAGGCGCGAACGGGGTCTGGGGCGGAGCCCCAGGAGGGCCGGGCCGTCCAACCCTGCGCCTACGGGCGGGTGGGTGGGCGAACGCGTTGGGGTCTGGGGCGGAGCCCCAGGAGGCCCGGGCCATCCAACCCCGTCACGGGTGGGTGGGCAAAAGGGCCGGGGGCTGGGGCGGAGCCCCAGGGGGCCGGGGGAGAAAGTTGGGGGGTGGTGTCAACCGGGGGGAGGGTTCGGGGCGTATACCCCGTGAAGACCGTTCAGCCACAGGAGCCGCATTGACCGACGCCGAGTTCGAGGAGTTCTACACGCACTCCGTGAAACCGCTGGTCGGCCAGGTGTACCTGATGACCGGCGACCTCCACGAGGCCCAGGACGTAGTCCAGGAGGCCTTCGTGAGGGCCTGGACCCGCCGCGCGAGGCTGGACGCGGGCGCGGGCCCGGACGCCTGGGTGCGCACCACCGCCTGGCGACTCGCCGTGAGCCGCTGGCGCAGGGGCCGCCGCGCCACGGAGGCCTGGCGCCGCCACAGCCGGGCCCACACCACCGAGGCCCCCGCCCCGGACCCCGGCACCGTCGCCCTGATCGACGCCCTGCGAGAGCTCTCCGACCGCCAGCGCCGGGTCGCCGTACTGCACTACGTGTGCGACCTGAGCGTGGACCAGGTCGCCCACGAGACCGGCATCTCCGCCGGCACCGTCAAGACGCACCTGTCGCGCGCCCGGGCCGCCCTCGCGCCCCGTCTCCTGGAGGAGGAACACGGTGTCTGACCCCCACCGGGACGACCGGGACGACCGGAACGGCCGGGCCGAGGAGTCCCTGGCCCGCGCCCTGAAGCGGGCCGCCGACACGGCCGCCCGCGCCGCCGCGCCCGAGCCCGCCGGCCACGTGACCGCCCGCGGACTGCGGCGCCGGCGGCGCAACCTGGCCGCGCTCGCCGCCTGCGCGGTGTGTCTGCTCGCGGGATCCGGCGCCGCGCTCGGCCTGCGGCTCCAGCAGGGCGACCCGGTGCCGCCCGCCTCCGTGCCGACCAACGGCTCGCCGTCGCCGGGGGACGGCTCGGGCCCGCCGTCGCTGCGCCCCAGCCCCTCCTTCCCCAGCTCGTCAGGGTCGGGGTCGGGGTCGGGGTCGGCACCGGCGTCGGCGTCCTCGTCGGGGTCCTCGTCGGCGTCGGCATCCGCGGACAGCATCACCGCGACCCCCTCCGGCCTTCCCCCCTCCTTCTCTCCCCGCTCCGGCTCCTCCGTCACCCCGACCACCCCCGCCCGCTGAACCAAGGAGCACCGCCCGTGTCCGGAGTTCTCCTCGCCCTGCCCGACACCGCCGCCCGTACGGGTGGCGAGGGGCCGCGGGCGGACGGGGGCCGTGCGGCGCCCCCACACATACGGTCGCGGCCGGCCGCCGACCCGTATCTGCTCGCCGCCGCACTCTTCGCCGCGTACACCACCCTCAGCGTCCTGCGGTACCGCCGGATGGAGACGCGCTCCTGGGACCTGGGGATCTTCGAGCAGGTGGTCCGCGCCTACGCCCATCTCCAGGCGCCGGTCGCCGATCTGAAGGGGCCGGGCGCCAACGTCCTCGGGGACCACTTCAGCCCGGTGACCGCCCTGCTCGCCCCGGCCTACCGGCTGTTCCCGACGCCGGTGACCCTGCTCGTCGCCCAGGCCGCCCTGTTCGCCCTGGCCGCGATCCCGGTGACCCGCGCCGCGGCGCGGCTGCTCGGGCGTGGGCCCGGGCTCGCGATCGGCGCCGCGTTCGGACTCTCCTGGGGCATCCAGCGCGCCGTCGACTTCGACTTCCACGAGATCTGCTTCGCCGTCCCGCTGATCGCCTTCGGCCTGGAGGCCGTGGTGCGCGGGCGGTGGCGGGCGGCCCTGCTGTACGCGCTGCCGCTGACCCTGGTGAAGGAGGACCTCGGTCTCACGACGGCCGCGCTCGCCGTCGTGGTCGCGGTGCGCGCCCGCCGGACCTCCCCCGGGGCGGTGCGCCGGGCGATGCTCGTGGCGGCGTTCGGCACGGTGGCCACGCTGATCACCCTCACCGTGGTGATACCCGCGTTCAACTCCGGGGTCGGCTACGACTACTGGAGCAAGATGGGCGGCGGCGGGGGCCCGCTGGCCGCCTGGGACGTCAAGGTCCGCACCCTGCTGTGGACGCTCGTCCCCACCACCGGCCTCCTCGCGCTGCGCTCCCCGCTGCTGCTCGTCGCGCTGCCCACCCTCGGCTGGCGCTTCCTCTCCTTCGACGACCACTACTGGTCGACGGATTGGCACTACAGCGCGGTCCTGATGCCGGTCCTCGCGCTGGCCCTGGCCGACGCGGTGGCCACCGCGCGCACCAGCCCCCGCCCGTGGTTGCGCTCGTACGCCCGGGCTCTGCCCGCCTGCGCCGCCGCGGCCGCCCTCGCCCTGACGCCCTCGCTGCCATTGGCCGCCCTGACCGAGCACGACACGTACCGCAAGAGCCCTCAAGTGGCCGCCGTGGAGGGGCTGTTGGCTCGGATTCCGGACGGGGCGACCGTGGAGGCGGACATCGGGCCCATCGCCCGCCTCACCTCCCGCTGCCGGGTCTTCTGGGTGGGCGCCGCCCGCCCGGTGCTCCCGCGCTACATCGCCATCGACAACTCCGACGGCTGGGCCGGCGATCCCGTCCAGTACGCGACGACCCTGCACCCCGGCGCCGTCTACACGGTCACCGGGGTGGCAGGGGGTTACGTCCTGCTCGAACTCGGGCCCCACCCCTGACGGCCCCAGCTCTGAGGGCCCCAGCTCCGGCGGCCCTCAGCTCTGGCGGCTCTAGGGCCTGTCCGGCGGATCTTGTCTAGGACGCGGGGGGCTGGCACGCCCATCTGCGGCGTTGTCGTCGGTTGCCGACGCTCCGCGTCGCCGCCCTCCTCCGCCTTGCAGCTGGACGCACCAGCCCCCCGCTCACCAGCACCACAAGGCCAAGGCACCCCGACGGCGACCAGATCCGCCGGACAGACCCTAGTCCGTGGCGATCGCGTTCAGGACGTTCATCCGGCCCGCCCGGAACGCCGGTATCAGCGCCGCGAACAGTCCCACGAACGCGGAGGCCACGAACACCGTGCCGATGGTCGGCCAGGGGATCTCCAGGACGCCCATGCCCTCGAGCGCGAGCAGCTTGTGGGCCGTGGCGCCCCAGCCCATGCCGAGCCCGAGGCCGAGCAGCGCGCCGAACAGGGCGATCACCACCGACTCCAGCCGGATCATCCGGCGCAGCTGCCGGCGCGACAGGCCGATCGCCCGCATCAGGCCGATCTCCCTGGTCCGCTCGACCACCGACAGGGCGAGGGTGTTCACCACACCCAGCACCGCGACGATGATGGCCAGCGCGAGCAGCCCGTACACGATGTTGAGGAGCTGGCCGACCTGGTCCTTCAGGTCCTTCTTGAAGTCGGTCTGGTCCCGCACCGTGTACTGCGGATACGCCGCCAGGGACTTCTTCAGGGCGGCGTAGGCCTCCTGGGCCTTGCCGTCCTCGGCCTTGGCGAACATGTTCGTGTTCTTGGGCATCTTCTCGGCCGGTACGTACTGCGCGACGGTGGTGACGGCGACGTACATCGCGCCCTTGTCGATGTTGGTGTCGTCCGAGGTGATCGCCGCGACCTTCAGCTTCGCGGTGCTGCCGCCCTTGAAGTCCACGCTCACCAGGTCGCCGACCTTGACTCCGTGCTCCTTGGCGTAGGTGTCGCCGACCGACATCGCGCCCTTGCCGTATGCCGCGGCCAGGTCGCCGGCGACGGTCTTGCGCCGTACGTCCTGCTGGTAGGTGGGGTCGGTGACGGCGATCCGGTCGTTGACCGACTTCCCGTCGGGGGTGGTCAGTCGCACGTCCAGCGACGTGTAGTTGGTGACGTGGGCGAGGCCCGGGGCCTTCCTCACGGCGTCGGCGGCCTGCGGCACGATGGGCTGCTGGGCGTTGGAGGAGACGATGAAGTCCGCGCCGACCGACCGGTCGAGCTCGTCGGTGGCGGAGGCGACCATCGAGGCGCCGACCACCGAGAGGCAGGCCACCAGGGCGAGCCCGATCATCAGGGCCGCACCCGTCGCCCCCGTACGCCGCGGGTTGCGCAGCGCGTTGCGCTCGGCCATCCGCCCGACGGGGCCGAACATCCGCAGCACCACCGCGCTGATCGCCCGCACCACGACCCCCGCGAGCAGCGGCCCGATGACGACGAAGCCGATCAGGGTGAGCACGACACCGAGACCCAGCAGGGCCGAACCGGCCGACGCCTGCGAGGAGTTGGCGGCGCCGAACAGGGCGGCGGTGCCCAGGGCGGTGAGGAGCAGGCCGATGGTGGCGCGGACCGCTCCGGCCCTGCCGTCGGCGGGGGTGCCGGCGTCGCGCAGCGCGGCCATCGGCGAGATCTTGCCCGCCCGGCGGGCCGGGACGTAGGCGGCGACGATGGTGACCACGACGCCGAGCGCGAGACCGACCACCGGGGTGGTCCACCGGACGGTGAGGTCGTCGGTGGACAGGTCCATGCCGATGGCGCCCATCAGCTTCATCAGGACGACCGCGATGCCGATGCCCGCGCCGACCCCGAGGACGGAACCGAACACGCCGAGCAGCAGCGCCTCCACCAGCACCGAGCGGTTGACCTGCTTGCGGCTGGAGCCGATGGCGCGCATCAGGCCGATCTCGCGGGTGCGCTGGGCGACCAGCATCGAGAACGTGTTGATGATGAGGAAGATGCCGACGAGGAAGGCGATCCCGGCGAAGCCGAGCATCGCGTACTTCATCACGTCGAGGAACGAGCCGACGCTGTCACGGCCCGCGTCCTTCGCCTCCTGCGCCGTCTGGAGCTTGTAGGGGCCCGAGCCGAGGGCCGCCGCCACGTCCTGCTTGAGCCGGGCGTCGCTGACGCCGTTCGCGGCGGTGACGTTGATCTGGGTGAACTGGCCGGTGGCGCCGAGGAGTTGCTTCTGGGCGGTCGCGGTGTCGAAGTAGACGACGGCCGCGCCGGGGTTGGTCACCTTGAACGTGGCGATGCCGGTGATCTTCGCGGTGAAGTCGCCGGTGACGGCGATGGTGCGCAGCTCGTCACCGATGGCGAGGTGGTGCTTGTCGGCGGTGTCGGCGTCGACCATCATCTCGGTCGGCCCGCGCGGGGCACGGCCCGAGGTGATCTCCATCGCCTTGAGGTCGTTGTCGGTCCAGTTGCCGGCGATGGTCGGGGCGCCGGTGGTGGAGCCCATGTTCTCGTTCTTGGCGTTGACCACGGTGACGCTGGTGCTGCCGACGGCGCCCTCGGCGCCGCGCACACCGGGCACCTTGGCGATCCGCTCGACGAGCGCGGCGGGCAGCGCCTCGGGCTTGCCGGTCGCCGAGGGGGCGCCGTCGTCGGTGGCCGACCGGGGGCTCACGGTGACATCGGACGCGGTCGCCGCGAAGAGCTTGTCGAAGGTGGTGTTCATGGTGTCGGTGAACACGAGCGTGCCGCACACGAACGCCACCGACAGCAGGACCGCGACGGCCGAGAGCGCCATCCGTCCCTTGTGCGCGAGGAAGTTGCGCATCGAGGTCTTGAGCACGCTCACGACGTTCGCCCCCGCGCGTCGAAGTCCTTCATGCGGTCGAGCACGGCGTCGGCGGTGGGGTGGAACATCTCGTCCACGATGCGGCCGTCGGCGAGGAAGACGACCCGGTCCGCGTAGGAGGCGGCCACCGGGTCGTGGGTGACCATCACGATGGTCTGGCCCAGCTCGTCGACGGAGCGGCGCAGGAAGCCCAGCACCTCGGCGCCGGCCCGCGAGTCCAGGTTCCCGGTCGGCTCGTCACCGAAGATGATCTCCGGCCGGGACGCCAACGCCCGCGCCACGGCGACGCGTTGCTGCTGGCCGCCGGAGAGCTGGGTGGGCCGGTGCTTCAGCCGCCCCGCCAGACCCACCGTCTCCACCACGCGCTCCAGCCACTTCTCGTCCGGCCGCCGGCCGGCGATGTCCATCGGCAGCGTGATGTTCTCCAGGGCGTTCAGCGTCGGCAGCAGGTTGAACGCCTGGAAGATGAAGCCGATCCGGTCCCGGCGCAGCTGCGTCAGCCGCTTGTCCTTGAGCCCGGTGATCTCGGTGTCGTCCAGGTGGATCTGACCACTGGTCACCGTGTCGAGCCCGGCCAGGCAGTGCATGAGCGTGGACTTGCCGGAACCCGAAGGCCCCATGATCGCGGTGAACTGCCCGCGCGCCATGTCGACGTCGACCCGGTCCAGGGCCACCACCCGGGTCTCGCCCGAGCCGTACGCCTTCACGACCTGACGGGCCCGCGCCGCGACCGCCGTACCCCCTCCAGTGCCCCCGTGTCGAGGAATGGTCACAGCCGTAGTCACGGTGATTCTCCTAAGTCTTCTCCCCGCCGGTCGCCGGCGAACGCCGACGCCCCCATCGGCGTCAATCCAAGGTAAGGAGCCGGCCCCCCGCGCCACCTCCTCCGCCGGGACGAACACCCCCTCCCCGAAGTAGGGCCCGTCCCCTAGGGGGTCTCCGCCCGAGGTACCAGTACGTGTCAGGGCCGCCTCCACCCCTGCCGCCGCTCCAGGCCCGGGTGAGAAGGTGAAACCCCCAGATACGTGCCCAGTGAAGGGAGTTCGGTGAGCGTCTTCGACGAAGCACCCGGCACCGATGCGGCGATACCCGGCGCGACCCCGGACGCCGTGCCCGCGCGCGGCCGCGGCCCGGTCGTCGCCGCCCTCATGATGGGCATGGCCCTGGTCGCGCTCGACGGCACCATCGTCTCCACGGCGGTCCCCCAGATCGTCGGCGACCTCGGCGGATTCGCCGTCTTCTCCTGGCTGTTCTCCGGCTATCTGCTCGCCGTGACCGTCACCCTGCCCGTCTACGGCAAGCTCTCCGACACCTTCGGCCGCAAACCCGTCCTCATCGCCGGTGTCATCCTCTTCCTCACCGGTTCCGTCCTGTGCGCGTTCGCCTGGAACATGGCCGCGCTCATCGCGTTCCGCATCGTCCAGGGCCTGGGCGGCGGCGCCCTCCAGGGCACCATCCAGACCATCGCCGCCGACCTGTACCCGCTCAAGGAACGCCCCAGGATCCAGGCCAGGCTCTCCACGGTGTGGGCGGTCTCAGCCGTCGCCGGACCCGCACTCGGCGGGCTCCTCGCCGGCTACGCCGACTGGCGCTGGATCTTCCTCATCAACGTGCCCGTCGGCATCATCACCCTGTACCTCGTCGCCCGGCACCTCACCGAACCCGCCCGCACCGCCCCCGCCGCCCGGCCCCGCGTCGACTGGGCCGGAGCGCTGTGCGTCTTCGCCACCGGCGCCCTGCTCCTGACCGCGCTGGTACAGGGCGGCGTCGCCTGGCCCTGGCTCTCACCGCCCTCGCTCGCCCTGTTCGCGGGCAGCGCCGGCTGCGCGGCCCTCACCGCGTACGTGGAGCGCCGGGCCGCCGAACCCGTCATCCCCGGCTGGGTGTGGCGCCGGCGCACCATCGCCGCCGTCAACCTGGCGTTCGGCGGGCTCGGTCTGCTCATGGTCGCCCCCACCGTGTTCCTGCCCACCTACGCGCAGTCGGTCCTCGGCCTCAACCCGACGGCCGCCGGATTCGTCCTGTCCGTGATGACCCTGAGCTGGCCGCTGTCGGCCGCGCTCTCCAGCCGCGTCTACACCCGCCTCGGCTTCCGCGACACCGCCGTCATCGGCATCACGCTCGCCCTGCTGATCCTGCTCGCCTTCCCCCTGCTGCCCTTCCCCGGCCGGGCCTGGCAGCCCGCCCTGCTCATGCTGCTGCTCGGCGGGGCGCTCGGCCTCTTCCAACTCCCGCTGATCGTCGGTGTCCAGTCGACGGTGGGGTGGGCCGAGCGCGGCACCACGACCGCGTCCGTCCTGTTCTGCCGTCAGATCGGCCAGTCGGTCGGTGCGGCCCTGTTCGGCGCCGTCGCCAACGCCACGCTCGCCTCACGCCTGGCCCACGCCCCCGCGCCCGGCCCCGCCGGCGACCTGGATTCCGTCGCCCGCGCCCTGCGGCATCCGGCGGACCTCAGCGCCGAGGCCGCCGATCTGCTGCGCCGGGCGGTGGCGAGTGCGGTCGGGCACGTCTACCTCGGCGCCGCGATCGCCGCCGCGCTGTCCCTCCTGGTCCTCCTACTCCTGGCCCCCCGCCACTTCCCCGTCCTCCCCCAGCCCACCCCGGGCGAGGACGTCTGAACTCCCCGCCCCGCCCCGGGGCTCCGCCCCAAACCCCGTTCGCGCCTGAACGCCGCTCGTCCTCAAACGCCGGACGGGGGGTATGCCCATGCGGGCCGGCACCAGCCCCCTAGGGGCGCGAGGAACTGCGCGACCAGCCACGCACGACCCGCAGCCGAAAGCGGAGTTTCCTGGGGCTCCGCCCCAGACCCCGTTCGCGCCTGAACGGCGCTCGTCCTCAAACGCCGGACGGGCTGGGTATGCCCATACCGACCCGCATCACCCGGGGAACGGCCGGCCGAGACACTCAACGCAGGCCAGCACCAACCCCCAGGGGCGCGGGGAACTGCGCGAGAAGCGACCACGGCCCGCAGCCGAACGGGGGTTGGGGGCGCGGGGAACTGCGCGACCAGCCACGCACGACCCGCAGCCGAAAGCGGGGTTTCCTGGGGCTCCGCCCCAGGAAACCGATCGCGCCTTGAGGGCGCTCGTCCTCAAACGCCGGACGGGCTGAAGATGCGCATGCGGGCCAGCACCAGTGCCGCAGGGGGACGCGGATACCCGAGGCACTCGACGCGGGCCGGCACCAACCCCGCCGGGAGGCGCGGACAGCCGAGCCCGGGGACGGTCAAGGTCAGCTCTCCTCCGGGGACCGGCCCGTCAGCGTCGCCAGACTGTTGCGTACATGCGCCATGTGCGCCTGCACCTCCTCCCGCACCCCCACATGCTCCCGCAGCACCCGCTCCGTCTCCGCCCCGATCCGGTCCTCCTGGGCCCGCGCCCCGGCCACCAGCTCCGCGGCCCGCGTCTGCGCGTCCTCCTGGATGCGGCGCGCCTCCTCCTCCGCCTCGGCGAACCCGCGCCGCGCCTGGTCGAGCGCCGACTGCGCGGCGGCGGTGAGTTCGGCGAGCCGGGCCTCCAACTCGGCCTCGCGAGCGGCCCGTTCACGCTCGTCCGCCGCGAACGCCTCCGCCCGTTCCTGCTCCTGCCCGGCCAGATACGTCTCGCAGCGCCGGCGCATCCCGTCCAACTCGCCGGCCGCCTCCTCGCGCCACTCCTTGGCCTCCGCGCGCGCCGCGTCCCGCAGCGCGTCCGCCTCGGTGCGGGCCGCGAGCAGCGTCCGCTGCACCCAGGCCTCGGTCGCCGCCAGCAGGGCCTCGCTGTGCGACCGCGCCGCGTCCCGCAGCGCCCGCCCGGCCTCCTCCCCGGCCCGTACCTGCCCGGCCGCGTCCTCCTCCGCGCCGGCCCGTACCGCGTCGGCCTCCTCGACCGTGAGCGCGAACATCGCCGCGGCCCGCTCGCCCAAAACGTCGTACGTCTGCGGAGCGAGACCGGCGACCTGCTCATTGAGAGCGGCGGCCTGCGCACTCATCTGCTTGGCGAGGACGGTGAGCCGCGCGGCCCGCTCCCACGCCGCGTCCCGCTCCCCCGAGATCCGGGCCAGCGTGCGGTCGACCTGGTCGGGACGGTAGCCACGGCCCCGGCCGAACCCGAACGGCTGCGCCGGCGGCGTCGATGCTGCGCTCATCCCTGAAGCCTCTCTCCCGCACCACTGGCGACCCGGTACGCGTCCCGTCCTGGCGGCCCGGCGCCCATCGGCCGCCCGGCGCTCATCCTGGCCGATCGAAGCGAAATGGTCATAACGCGACACTCCGCCCCCACGGCACGGTCAAGGATGCGCCCATCGCGTCCAGAACCAGGAATCACCCGGGCGCCACACGCCGAGGCGCCCACCGCGACCCGCACGGTGAGCGCCTCGACACGGCGAAGGACGACGGTCAGAGCAACCCGTCCCACATCTGCTCGAGCAGCACCGACCACCAGCTCTCCGGCGACGCCAGCGCCGCCGGGTCGAGCGCCGCGAGCTGCGCCTGGAAGTCGACCGTCCAGCGGCCCGCCTGCTCGGGGTTGAGCCCGAACCGCAGCCGCCACATCCGCCCCAACAGCGCCAGCGACCGTACGAACTCGGGCAGCCCCGAGTTCACGAACTGCGGCGGCACCGACTGCCCGCCGGGCCCCGCCTCCACCGGCACCGCCACGATGTTCGCGGTCCCGTACTGAACACAGATCGCCCGCCCGAAGTCCGAGCCCATCACCAGATACGACCCCGCGTCCGCGGCCGGCTGCACACCGCGCTGCTGCGCGAGCTCCGCCAGCGTCGGCACCGGCTGCCCGGGCACGGCCTGCGCCCAGAAGAACGGACCGAAGTCCACCGGAAGCCCCGCCCACACCAGGGTGACCGCCACGACCTCCGGCACACCCTGACGCGACACCGCCCGCTGATCGAAACGGAACGTGCCCTGAGGCCCGAACGCCCCCGCCAGCTCGTGCGCCACACCCTCCGGCGGCAACGGAGGCAGCGGCTGCACCGGCACCAGCGGCGCCCGCACCGGCTGCGGCCGGGCGGGACCGTCGGCGACCTGCGCCAACTCGCCCTGGTGGGTGAGCAGATGCTGCACCCCCTGCCGACGGGAGCCGTGATCCTTGCCGTACGGAGCCACATGCGTGATCCGCACCTGCGGCCACTGCTCACGGATCATCCGCGCACAGTAACCACCCGGCAGCTCGCACGACTCCAACTCCGTGTGCAGCTCCAGGACATGGTCCGCGGGCACGTTCATCGCCCGCAGCTCGTGGAAGATCTGCCACTCCGGGTGCGGAGTGCCGGGCGCCGAACGACGGATGAGCTGCTGCTCGGAACCGTCGGGCGCGCGGTAGCGCAACACCGCCTGGTACCCCGGCCCCACCGTCGGCAGACCCGTCGGAGGCTGCTGCGGATAGCCGTACGCGGACGGCGCCTGCGGGACGCCGGGCGGCGCCTGCGGGACGCCGGGCGGCGCCTGCGGTACGGGCGCGCCCTGCGGCACACCGGGAGGGCCAGGAGGACCGGGCGGCATCGGAGCACCCGGGCCGCCGGGACCGCCGGGGCCCATCTGCGCGGGCCCCGCCAGCATCGTCGCGGCCTGATGCACCCCGCCACCGGGAGCACCGGGAGCACCGGGAGCGCCGGGGGCGCCGGGCGGCTGCGGGCCACCGGGAGGACCCGGAGGGCCGGGGGGCATCGGGGCGCCGGGGCCACCGGGCGTACCCGGCACACCGGGAGGCCCCGGAGGCATCGGCGCGCCCGGGCCGCCGGGACCCATCTGCGCGGGCCCCGCCAACATCGTCGCGGCATGGTGCACCCCGCCCGGCGGCGTACCGGGAGCCCCCGGCGGACCGGGAGGCTGGGGCGCACCGGGAGCGCCGGGGGCGCCGGGCGGCATCGGCGCGTGGGGCGCGCCGGGAGGACCGGGCGGCATCGGCGCGCCCGGGCCGCTCTGCCCCGGGGCACCCAGCCGGCTGGGGTCCGCGAACATCGTGGCCGCCTGGTGCACCCCGCCCTGCGCGGGCGGCGGCGTCGGCGGCCCGGGCGGCTGCGGCCCCTGCGCGCCGAGCTGCGACACGAGCTGGGTCGGCAGATAGCCGCCCGCCGGAGCACCCGGCGGCGGCGTGGAACCCGGCGACGGAGCCGCCGCCGGCACACCCGGACGGGCACCCGGAGTACCCGGCGCACCCGGCGGCGGCGGAGTCGTGGCACCCCCGCCGCGCGAAGGCCGCGCCCCCGGCGGCGGACCGGCCGCCTTGCTCGTGGCCGCGTCCGCGATGTCGCCCGGGCCCGCGGGCTCGACCGGACCAGCCGACCGCGAAGCGGGAGCCGACGGGGCCCCCTGCGGAGACGCGGTCGCGGGGTGCGCACCCGGGGGCGGCCCGCCCTGCGGGTCGTACGCGGGCGTCGCCAGCGCGGTCGGCGGCAGCTGACTGCCGCCCGCCATCAACGCCGTCTTCGCCTCGGGCGTCACCCGGGGCGGCTCGTCGTCCTCGCCGTCCGAACCCGACAGCGCCGGCGCGAACACCGTCGCGGGGAGCGGCACCGAACCGTCGTCGGACCCGGCGTTGGTGTCCGTCCCCGCCCACGGCGTACCGCCGGCGGGAGTCCCCCCGCCGGAGACCGGACCAGGACCGGGCCCCGGAGCCGACGACGCGGCGGCGGGCGCGGGCCACGCGGGCGCGGCGGGTTCGCCGACGGACTCACCGGCACCGGAGCCGGAGCCGCCCGCACCCGCGCGGCCCGCGCCGGAAGCCCCCTGAGGCGCACCGGCACCCGTACCGACACCCGCACCCGCGGAACCAGCGCCACCAGCACCGGCAACAGCACCAGCGGCACCGGCCGCACGGCCGCCCTCATCCCGTCGGTCCGGGATGCCCAGCCTGTCCGCCGCCTCCTGAAGCCACTCCGGCGGACTCAACAGGAACGACGTCTGGTTCAAGTCGATCCGCGCCGGAGGCTCCGGCGCCACCGGCGCGTCCTCGGGCACCCCGTACTCCTCCTCGTACCGGCGGATCACCTCACCCACCGGCAGCCCCGGCCACAACGACGCCTCGCCGCTGTCCCGGGCGATCACCAGACGCTGCGCGCCGCCGCCGCCCGAAGGGCCGTTCTCGCGGTCCTCCGCCCACACCACGAAACCCAGCTCGAACTCCCGCACCCGCACCTCACGGTGCTGGTACGCGGGCACATCGCCGTTGATCCACTCTTCCGCGCGCTCCTGCGCCTGAGCGAAAGTCACCATCGGCCGGCTCACTCCCCTACCGAGGTCGTCTCGACGGCGCGCGCGAAGCCGCCGTCCACCATCAGATTCGCCACGGTCTCCAGCTCCGGCGGATTGCCCGCGAGCCGCGCGAGGAACGCGTCGAAATCGTCACCGCAGGGCAGCAGCAGCCGCTCCACCCGCTCGTGCACGCTCAGCCCGTCCTGGTCCCGCGCGTCGTCGTACGCGCAGAACCACACCGAACCGACCGCCGAACCCTTCACCTTCACCGCGAGGATCCCGCCCTGCACGAAGGCGACGCCCAGATAGTCCTTGGTGAGGTGATCGCGCAGACACTTGTTGATGTACACCAGGTCATTGACCGCGGCCTCGTCCCGCACCGTGAAGAACGGCTGGTCCACCAGCAGCCCCAGCTCCGCGTCGAGCGCCGCGCCCACCGGGGCGCAACCCCCCGCGGCCTTCAGGAACGACCGGTAGGCACCCGGCAGCCGGTACCCCAAGTCCTCCTCCACGCCCAGGAGTTGGGACTCCGTCACCGACACCGCACCCTTCGGAAGACCGAAGTGCGCGGGCCACGTCTCCTGCAACGGGCGGGTGCCGCGCTTGTCGTGCTCCACCGGCGCCGTCGCCAGACCGCCGTAGTGCCGCAGCAGCGCCTTCACCTCGACCGGCACCAGCTCCAGACGACGGCCGCCGGGCACGTGGTGCCACGTCCAGCCGTGCGGCGTCGCCACCGGAGCCACCGTGTCCCACAACGCGTGGCCCGCCGCGGACAGCGCCGCGTTCGCCGACACGTAGTCGGTCAACCGCAGCTCGTCCACGCCGAAACCCTCGGGCGGCTCCGCGATCTCCGCCGCCGCACGGGCGTACGCCGAGAAGTCCGGGAAGCCGTTCTCGTCCATCCGCACCCCGCGGGGGTGCCGGGCGGCCCGGACCGGATCCGGGAAATGCACGACCTGCCCGGCATAGGCCGCGTTCGGTGGCGCGGCCTGCTGCCCGAGCCGACCTGTCGTCATGGCGGTTGCCCCCTGCTGCGTGCTCTGCGTCCGGCTGATGAGGAACCAGACTATGCGGTGGTGCAATACCGAGGACCGGCCCCGCAATTCGGTCACCAACCGTCACGCACATATCACCCTGCGCCCGCGACGCGCGGCTTATCACGCCCCAGCTTCCGTACCAGCACCCGCATTTGGCAGGCTGTCCCCGCAACTCGGGGGCGCTGACACGTGCGGCTGAAGCCGCCGCCAGTGGGAGGAACACAGCACCATGCACACCGCACCAGGCGAAACATCGGCAGCATCAGCAACATCGGCACCACCCGCGATGCACGCGGCGAGCGTGACGAGCGCGGGGAACACGGTCGCCGCCATGACCGAGGCACCGGGCGACCCGCGCCTGCGATGGAGCGCCACCACGGCCGGCCCCGCGCCGTTACTGCGCCACCGTCGCGACGGCATCCTCCCCGCCATCGCCGCCGCCCTGTCCGTACGCGGCGAAACGCTCACCTGCACCGCGGGCAAGGGCGAACAGCCACCCGTCCTGCACACCCTCGTCCAGGACTATCTGGACACCCTCACCAGCGGCCAGCGCGAACGCTTCACCGGCCGCTGCCCCGAAGCGATCCTGCTCTCCCGACACCTGACCGCCGTCGAAGCGGGACGCTCCAAACGCGCCCAGCGCAAACCCCTCACCCACGGCGAGGCCCGCCGATCCCTCAAACACGCCAAACTCACCGCCCGCCGCATACGCGAGGACGGCGACCCCCTCCACGGCAGCTACGCCCCACCGTGCCGCTCCTGTACGGCCCTGCTGGACCACTTCGGCGTCCGAACGATCGAACTCTGACGCCTGTACGCCCCAGCAGTGCCCCGTGTTGCGATCCCGAGCCCGCCCGGAGGTCGCCCAGCCGTGTCGGGGCCCGAGCGCGCCCGGAGGCCGCGCCCCAGCCGTACCGCGCGCCGGACGCCGATTTCCGGTCCCACACCACTCCCCCCCTCAACCACTTCGGCGCCCTCACCTCAACCCCCGGCCGCCGAACCCCTCTCACCACCCCGCACGGAAAGGCCGCGGCCGATGCCGGACGTCTCCACCACCCGCTTCCCCGTCCCCGTCGACGCCGCCCTGCGCACCGCCGGCTGGCAGCCCGGACGCTGGGACATCCGCCAGGCCGAGGCCTGGGCCGACGTCCTGCGCGCCCACACCTCCCCCGCGGGACACCGCCACACCGTCTTCCCGGCCGCCGTCGAGGCCTGGGCGGAATTCGGCGGGCTGCACCTCACCTCCCCCGGCCCCGGACGCCGCAACGCGCCCGCCACCCTGCGCTTCGACCCGCTGGCCGGCCTCCACCTCGCCCGCACGCTGGCGGACCTCGGGCGGGCGCTCGACACGGACATCGCGCCGCTGGGCGAGGAGGGGGACCAGCAGGCGGTGCTGGCCATCGACACCGGGGGGCGGGTGTACTCCCTCGACCACACGGGGGACTGGTATCTCGGCCCGGACATCGACCACGCCCTGACCACGCTGATCACCGGCACCCAGCCAATCCGCCTGACCCCGGCCTAACGGGCCCACCGCGGAGCCGAGGTCACCCTCGCGCAGTTCCCCGCCCCCCAAAACCCCCGGTCATGTGCGGACCGTGCCCGCTTCTCGCGCAGTTCCCCGCGCCCCTGAAAACCCGTTTTCGGCTGCGGACCGTGCGTGGCTGGTCGCGCAGTTCCCCGCGCCCCTAAACCCTCTCGATCCTGCGGGTCGTGGTCGCTTCTCGCGCAGTTCCCCGCGCCCCTAACTACTCGGTGCGGGCCAGCATGGACATCTTCAGCCTGTCCGGCGATTGAGGACGAGCGCCCTTTAGGCGCGAACGGGGTCTGGGGCGGAGCCCCAGGGGGCCCGGGCGGAGCTACTCCGACGCATCCGGCAGCACCGCCGACACCCGAAACCCACCCTCCTCCGTCACCCCCGACACAAACACCCCACCCAGCGCCAACACCCGCTCCCGCATCCCCACCAGCCCATTCCCCCCACTGGGCAACCCCGCATCCGCCGTGACCCCATCCGCCGGACCGTTCTCCACCTGCATCGCCACCTCGGCCGCCCGATAGGCCAACCGCACCCTCACCTTCGCGCCCGCCGCATGCTTGTGCACATTGGTCAGCGCCTCCTGCACCACCCGGTACGCCGTCTGCTCCACCAGCGCGTCACACCCCCGCGCCTCCCCCTGCACCAGCAACTCCACCACCATCCCGGCCTCCCGGGACTGCCCCACCAACGCCTCGATGTCCGCCAGACAGGGCCCCTCCTCCACCGCCGCGGCCGCCGCGGCAGCCGCCGCCCCCACCGCCGCCAACGGCACCGGATCCAACCGCACCGCCACCGACTGCTGATCCGCCCGCAACACCCCGAGCATCTCCCGCAACTCCGTCAACGCCTGCCGCCCCATGTCACCGACGAGCGCCGCGTTCCGTACCGCCTTCTCCGGATCCTTGCGCGCCACCGCCTGCAACGCCGCCGCGTGCACCACCATCAGCGACACCCGGTGCGCCACCACGTCGTGCATCTCCCGCGCGATACGCGTCCGCTCCTCCGTACGCGCCCACTCCGCCCGCTCCTCCGCCCGGTCCGCGAGCAGCGACAACTCCCGCTCCAGCGAATCCGCGCGCTCGCGCAACGACTCCATCAACCGCCGCCGCGCCCCTATATACAGCCCGTACAACAGCGGCGGACCCGTGATCCCGAGCGACATCACCACCGACACCAGCGGCACGTACCAGAGCCCCGGGTCGTAATCACCCCGCGCCACGCTCTGATGCATCCGCACGAACGTCACGATGAACGTCCCCGCCACCGACATCCCCGCCAGCGCCGCCGTGATCCGGCGCGGCACGTCCGAGGCGGCCAGCGTGTACAGCCCCACCACGCTCAGCAGAAAACCCATGCTGGCCGGAGTCACCGCGATCGACACCAGCACCACGGCGATCGGCCACCGCCGCCGCAACACCAGCGACGCCCCCGCCACCAGCCCGAGCACCACCCCCGCCGGCACCGCGATCCCCGCGTCCCCGGCGAAATTCACCCCCTCCAGCGCACACTCCAGCGCGGAGAACACCCCGAGCGAGACATCCAGCACCGCGCTGCGCCTGCGCTCCCACCACCACCAGCCACGGGAGGTCAACCCCGTGGCTTCCTGGTCAGCCCCCGTTACGGTCATGGCTCCCAGCGTACGGGCGAGCGCGAACGATTTTCCTTGGGCTTTCGCCCTCCGCGCGCCGCACGAAAAGTCGTCGAACACGCCGTAATCCGGCATGGATCCCACGATCTGGTGAATCGCCCGCGAACTCGACCGGGTGTCCGCATTCCGGACGAGCGTGTCCGTATGACATCGACCACACCCGGCAAGTACGCCGACTTCGAGGGCCTGCGCCGCCAGGCGATCGCACTCCGCCGTGAGGGGCTCAGCCTGCGCCAGATCCGCGACCGCCTGCACGTGGACAACAACGACCTCCTCCACCGCTTGGTGAAGGGCGAGCCGGCGCCGGAGTGGACCAAGCGCCCCAACGCCAAGGACGACCTCCGCGACCGCGCCCGCGAGCTCCGCACGCAGGGCATGACGTACGACCAGATCCAGGTCGAGCTGGGCTGCTCGAAGAGCTCGATATCCCTCTGGGTACGCGACCTCCCCAAGCCTGAACCCCGCTATACCGACGAAGAACGGCGCGCCCGGATGAATGCGGGGCTGAGCCGTCTTCGCGCAGCTCAGGACGAGGAGCGTCAGGCAACCAAGAGAGCGGCGCGCGATGAAATCGGACGCCTCTCCGACCGAGAGGTCTTCATCGCCGGCGTGGCGCTCTACTGGGCCGAGGGGGCCAAAGACAAGACCTACCGCCGCAGCGAGCAGCTTCAATTCATCAACAGCGACCCCAACGTCATCAAGCTGTACCTGCGCTGGCTCGAACTGCTGGGCGTCTCGCGCGATCGCATGCACTTCCGCGTCAGCATTCACGAGTCCGGAGACGTGGCCGGGGCCGAGAAGTTCTGGGCCGAACTGGCAAGCGTCGATGTCTCCGTCTTTCAGCGGGCCACCCTGAAGAAGCACAACCCGCGGACCAAGCGAAAGAACACCACCGAGGCGTACCGGGGCTGCTTGGTGATCTACGTGACCAAGAGCGCAGATCTCTACCGTCGCATGGAAGGGGCTTGGTACGGCATAGTGTTGGGTGCCGATCCGGCGACCTGACCTAGTGTCCGGTTTAGTCGGGTTTCATCCCCCATGGTGTAATCAGGCAGCACTACGGTTTTTGGTACCGTCTGTTCAGGTTCAAATCCTGATGGGGGAGCCCAGACACGGGTCCTGACCGCAAGGGTCAGGACCCGCCGCTTTTTCCCCGGCCCCCACCCCGATTTCATCCACGAAACCCCCCGGTATCCTTCGGGTGTCCACCCCCCGAAGCCGAAGGGCACCTCCGTGAGCGCAACCCGCCCGGCCGCCGTCGTCGTCCTCGCCGCGGGTGAGGGCACCCGCATGAAGTCGGCCACTCCCAAGGTTCTGCACGAGATCTGCGGGCGCTCGCTCGTCGGCCATGTCGTGGCGGCCGCCCGCGAGCTGGACCCCGAGCACCTCGTCGTGGTCGTGGGCCACGCCCGCGAGCAGGTCTCCGCCCACCTGGGTGCGATCGACGCCGAGGTGCGCACCGCGGTGCAGTACGAGCAGAACGGCACCGGGCACGCGGTGCGGATGGCGCTGGAGGAGCTGGGCCAGTCCATCGAGGGCACGGTCGTGGTGGTCTGTGGTGACACCCCGCTGCTGACCGGCGCCACGCTGGCGGAGCTGACCCGTACGCACGAGTCGGACCGCAACGCGGTCACCGTGCTGACCGCCGAGATCGCCGACTCCACCGGGTACGGCCGCATCGTGCGCGACGACGTCTCCGGCGCGGTCACCGCGATCGTCGAGCACAAGGACGCCACCGACGCGCAGCGCGCGATCCGTGAGATCAACTCGGGTGTGTTCGCGTTCGACGGGGCGCTTTTGGCGGATGCGTTGGGCAAGGTGCGTACCGACAACAGTCAGGGCGAGGAGTACCTGACGGATGTGTTGGGGATTCTGCGTGAGGCGGGGCATCGGGTCGGTGCGTCGTTGGCGGGGGACTTCCGGGAGATCCTGGGGATCAACAACCGGGTGCAGTTGGCCGAGGCGCGGCGGTTGTTGAACGACCGTCTGCTGGAGCGGGCGATGTTGGCGGGTGTGACGGTGGTGGATCCGGCCACGACGTTCGTCGATGTGCAGGTGACGTTCGAGCAGGACGCGGTGGTGCTTCCGGGTACGCAGTTGCTGGGTGCGACGCATGTGGCTTCGGGTGCGGAGGTGGGTCCCAACGCGCGGCTGACGAACACGGTGGTGGGTCGGGGCGCTCGGGTCGACAACACGGTGTCGTACGACTCGCAGGTGGGTGAGGGTGCGACGGTCGGTCCGTACGCCTATCTGCGGCCGGGTACGCGTCTTGGTGTGAAGGCCAAGGTCGGCACGTATGTGGAGACGAAGAACGCGACGATCGGTGATGGGTCGAAGGTTCCGCATCTGTCGTATGTGGGGGACGCGACGATCGGGGAGTTCTCGAACATCGGCGCGGCCAGTGTGTTCGTGAACTACGACGGTGAGGCCAAGCACCACACGACGATCGGCTCACATTGCAGGACGGGTTCGGACAACATGTTTGTTGCTCCCGTCACAGTGGGGGACGGTGCGTACACCGCCGCGGGTTCGGTGATCACGAAGGATGTGCCGCCCGGTTCGTTGGCCGTGGCCCGTGGCCAGCAGCGGAATATCGAGGGTTGGGTGGAGCGCAAGCGTCCGGGTAGTGCTGCCGCGCAGGCCGCTCAGGCTGCGGCCGAGCGTCCGGCTGGGGAGAACTGACCGGATTCCGGTGCGTCTTTCACGGCGTACCGTGATAGGTGCACACATTCGGCTGGCTCGCTGCGAGAGGGACCGCGCGGGTGCAGCGGCATCGAACACGTCTGAGGAGACTGTGCTGTGACCGGGATCAAGACGACCGGCGAGAAGAAGCTGATGCTCTTCTCCGGCCGCGCCCACCCCGAGCTGGCCGAGGAGGTTGCGCACCAGTTGGGTGTGGGCCTCGTGCCGACGAAGGCCTTCGACTTCGCGAACGGTGAGATCTACGTTCGTTTCCAGGAGTCGGCGCGAGGTGCGGACTGCTTCCTGATCCAGAGCCACACGGCTCCGATCAACAAGTGGATCATGGAGCAGTTGATCATGATCGACGCCCTGAAGCGGGCGTCGGCGCGATCCATCACCGTGATCATTCCGTCCTACGGCTATGCCCGTCAGGACAAGAAGCACAAGGGCCGCGAGCCGATCTCGGCCCGCCTGGTGGCCGACCTCCTGAAGACGGCGGGCGCGGACCGCATCCTCACGGTGGACCTGCACACCGACCAGATCCAGGGCTTCTTCGACGGCCCGGTGGACCATCTGACGGCGCTGCCGGTCCTCGCGGACTACGTGGGCGCGAAGGTCGACCGCTCGAAGCTGACGATCGTCTCCCCCGACGCGGGCCGGGTGCGGGTCGCCGACCGCTGGTGCGACCGTCTGGACGCGCCGCTGGCGATCGTGCACAAGCGCCGTGACAAGGACGTCGCCAACACGGTGACGGTGCACGAGGTCGTCGGTGACGTGAAGGGCCGCGTCTGCGTCCTGGTGGACGACATGATCGACACGGGTGGCACGATCTGCGCCGCCGCGGACGCGCTGTTCGCGCACGGTGCGGAGGACGTCATCGTGACGGCCACGCACGGCATCCTGTCGGGTCCGGCCGCGGACCGTCTGAAGAACTCCAAGGTGAGCGAGTTCGTGTTCACGAACACGCTGCCGGACCCGTCCGACCTGGAGCTCGACAAGATCACGGTGCTCTCGATCGCCCCGTCGATCGCGCGCGCGGTGCGCGAGGTGTTCGAGGACGGTTCGGTAACGAGCCTCTTCGAGGAGAACTAGCCAAGGGTCGTTACGAGTTGGGGCCGCGTCCAGAGTGGACGCGGCCCTTCTCGCTACCTACGCCCTCCCGAGGGCTCCAGCGACGCGAGGAACGGCGCGACCAGCCACGCACGGCCCGCGGACAGAACGGGTTTTCAGGGGCGCGGGGAACTGCGCGACCAGCCACGCACAGCCCGCAGACGAAAACGGGTTTTCAGGGGCGCGAGGAACTGCGCGAGAAGCGACCACGGCCCGCACGTGACCGGGGGTTTTGGGGGCGCGGGGAACTGCGCGACCAGCCACCCACGGCCCGGGGTCGACAGCGGCCCCAGGGGCGCGAGGAACGGCGCAAAGCGTGCTCGCGCCGGGCAGAGGGCGGCTGGGTCAGGGCCCGCCGCGCCGGGCCCTGAGCGCATCGACGGCAATGCGGGCCGCACGGCCAATGGCGGCGTCCGCCGCAGGCAACGTAACGGCCGTGGAGGCGGCGCGGGTGAAGACGGCGACGGCGTACCGCCCGCCATCGGGGTATTCGACGACACCCGCCTCGTGGCGCTGAGTGGGCAGGGTGCCGGTCTTCCCGCTGACGCGTACGTCGTCGAAGGGAAAGCCGGAGGCCAGCCGGTGACTCCAGGCCTGAACGCCGAGGACCGCGCGCAACTCCTCGGCCCAGGGCGGCGGGCAGAGGTCGTCGCGCCAGATCGCGGTGAGCAGCGCGGTGATCTCGCGCGGGGTGGACCGGTTGGTGCGGTGGGGGTCCAGGACGGTGAGGCGGGCGACGGCGGCGGGGTCGACGAGGGCGGCGGGCCCGCCGGAGCCGGTGTCGTCGACCATCGTGGCGTAGAGGCCGGCCTGGTTGTGGACGGCGATGGTACGGGGCAGCCCGAGGGCGGCCATGGTGGCGTTGACGGTGTCGAGGCCGAGGTGGTCCCAGAGGATGTCGGCGGCGGCGTTGTCGCTGACGGCGATGGCGAGGGAGGCGAGGTCGCGCAGGGACAGTCGGGCCGCGTCGCGCATGACGGCGAGTCCGGTGGGGCCGGGGGCGCGGGCGGCGGCGGGGATGTCGACGGGGGTGGTGGGGTCGAGGCGGCCGGCGGCGGCTTCGCGGTAGAGGGTGGCGACGAGGCACAGCTTGTGGACGCTGGCAGTCGATACGGGGGTGTCGGCGGCCAGGGTGACGGTGGTGCCGTGGTCGATGTCGGTGGCGCAGAGGGCTCCGCTGAGGCCGGCGTCGGTGAAGGCGGCGGTGATGCGGCTGCGTACGGGGCTGTTCACAGCGGGAACTCCGATGCGGGGCGGGGGAACAGGCGCCGCGGGGTGGCGGTGGGGAGGAGCCCGGCGTGTTCGCGCAGGACGTCGTGGGCGGCTTCGGTGAAGAGGCGGACGGCGGGGCCGTCGCGTCCGGCGGGCCAGGCGGTGGAGGTGCGCCAGGTGAGGGGGTTGCCGCGCAGGAGCCGCCAGGTGGTGCCGGGTTCGGGGGTGGGCCGGGGCAGGAGGGCGACCACGTCGGTGCCGGACAGCAGGAGTGCGCGGGTGAATTCGAGCCCGGCGACTTCGCGTACGGCGCTGGGGGTGCAGCCGTGGCGGGCGCAGGCGGTGAGGGTTTCGTCGTGCAGGGCGGGGGCGGTGGGGCGCGGGAACAGCACGAGTTCGCGGCCGTCGAGGTCGGGGACGTCGACTTCGGTGTGCTGGGCGAGCGGGTCGTGGTCGGCGAGGAGGGCGCCGAGGGGCTGGTGGAGCTGGGGGCCGAAGCCGAGGCCGGTGGCGGGGCAGGGGTGGCGGACGATCCCGGCGTCGAGGGTGCCCGCGGCGAGTTCGGCGGTGAGGTCGGCGGTGGTCAGTTCGCGCAGGTCGAGGTGGCCGCCGGGGCTGCGTTCGCGGTAGGCGGTGAGGAGGGCGGCGATGGTGGCGCCGCCGAGTTGGGGCGGTACGGCGGCGCGTAGGGTGCCGGCGGCGCCGCCCTGGACGCGTGTGACGAGGGTGCGGAGCCGGTCGGCGGCGTCGAGGAGGGCGTCGGTCTCGGCGAGGACGAGGCGGCCGGCGGGGGTGAGGGTGGCGCCGGCCCGGCCACGGTCCAGGAGGCGGACGCCGAGTTCGCGTTCGAGGCGCTGGATGCGCTGGGAGAGGGAGGGCTGGGCGACACGCAGGCGCTCGGCGGCGCGGCCGAAGTGCTGTTCCTCGGCGACGGCGCGGAAGTACCTGAGGTGCAGCAGCAGGTCCATGAGCGGCAAGGATAGGCGAACGGCTATGGCGCGTTCCGATAACCGGCGGCGCCCAGGGACCGTGACTGGCGGCGCCCACGGACCGTGGCGTGGGCACCCGCAGACCACGACCGTCGACGTCCACCGGCCGCGACCGGCGGCACCCACGGGCCGTGACGTGGGCACCCGCCGAACCGCGACCGGCGACGTCCACAGCCCGTGACCGGGGCCACCCACGGACCGCGACGTGGGCACCCGCCGACCGCGACCGTCGACGTCCACCAACCGCGACCAACCGCGACCGCGGGCACCCTCATTGATCCAATTGGGCGGTCGGGGAGCGGGCGGGTAGTCTGGTGCAGTTGCTCGGCGAGGGAGGCCGTACCTGAGGTACGGCGGTCCGTTATCGACGCGCTCTTCGTAGCAGGCCAGTCGTGGCCGGGTGACCACCGTTTCTGGATCACTTTTACGAGGAGTGCACATGTCCGAGGTCAAGCTCGCCGCTGAGGTCCGTACCAGCTTCGGCAAGGGCGCCGCCCGCAGCATCCGCCGTGAGAACAAGGTTCCCGGCGTCATCTACGGTCACGGCACCGAGCCGGTCCACGTCACCCTTCCGGGCCACGACCTGCTGCTCGCGCTGCGTACCGCGAACGTGCTGCTGTCCCTGGACATCGACGGCAAGACCGAGCTCGCGATCCCGAAGGCCGTCCAGCGTGACGCCATCAAGGGCTACCTGGTCCACGTCGACCTGCTGCTCGTCAAGAAGGGCGAGAAGGTCACGGTCGAGGTCGCGGTCGAGACCGAGGGCGACCTGGCCCCGGGCAGCTTCCTCGTCGAGAACGTGCTGAACACGCTCTCCGTCGAGACCGAGGCCACCCACATCCCGACCTCCGTCACCGTGTCCATCGAGGGCCTGGAGGCCGGCGCGGCGATCCACGCCAAGGACATCGAGCTGCCGGCCGGCACCACCCTGGCCACCGACCCCGAGGCCGTCGTCATCCAGATCCTCTCGGCGCAGGCCGAGGAGCCGGCCGCCGACGCCGAGGCCGGCGAGGGCGCCGAGGCCTGAGCCGTGCGCTCTGCCTGAGATCCGTGCCGGGCACGGACTTCGACGGGGCGGCGGGCCACACTTGGCCCGCCGCCCCGTTTTCCTGTGTACGCGAGTTTTCCGTGTACGTAAGTTTTCCTGTGGACGTGAGCGAGGAGACGCAGCCCCCATGACGACCGACGCCAACGCACCCTGGCTGATCGTGGGCCTGGGCAATCCGGGCCCGGAATACACCGCGAACCGGCACAACGTCGGGTTCATGGTCGCCGACCTGCTGGCCGAGCGGATCGGCGGCCGGTTCAAGGCGCACAAGGCGCGGGCGCAGGTCGTGGAGGGCCGGATCGGCCCGCCGGGCCCGCTGAACCGCCGGGTGGTGCTCGCCAAGCCGATGTCGTACATGAACCTGTCGGGCGGTCCGGTGACGGCGCTGCGGGACTTCTACAAGGTGCCCCTCGCCAACATCGTTGCGATTCATGACGAGTTGGACATCGATTACGGGGTGCTGCGGCTGAAGCTGGGCGGTGGGGACAACGGGCACAACGGTCTGAAGTCCATCACCAAGTCGCTGGGCGCGGACTACCACCGGGTGCGGTTCGGGATCGGCCGGCCGCCGGGCCGGATGCAGGTGGCGGACTTCGTCCTGAAGGACTTCTCCTCGACGGAGCGCAAGGAGCTGGGTTACTTCGTGGACCGGGCGGCGGATGCGGTCGAGGCGCTGGTGATCGAGGGGTTGGAGCGGGCGCAGTCCACGTACAACTCGTGAGGGGGGGCGGGCGGGTGGGGTGCGTGGGGGTGTCTCGGGGGACATCGCGGCGTGGGTGGATTGCGGCGCGGGTTTGACCGTTCGCGGTCATTGCCGTCAGGATCGCGCCCCATGACGAAGCGGAGCCGTACCTTCCTGCTGTTCGGGCTGCGGGCCGCGTCGGCGCTGGTCGCCGCGCTGCTCGTGGTCGCCGGGTTCTGGTCGTCGTGGGGCACGGCCCAGCACGTGGTGCTGGCGAAGGGCCGGGACCACGGGACGCTGACGGTGACGGGCTGCGCGGACGACGTGTGTACGGGTGGCTATGTGCCGCGGCCGGGTTCGGCGCCGCATGCCCACGTGACGATCGCGGAGTCGGTGGCGGCCCGCCGGGGTGACCACCTGCCGGTGGTCCTCAAGCCCGGCACGGACGAGGCGGTACGGAGCGGGGTGGCGGGGTTCCTGTACGCCTGGCTTCCGCTGGCCGGGGCGCTGCTTCTGGCGTCGTTGGTGGTCGCGGGGGGTTTGCGGATGCCGCGTACGGCTTGGGTGGCGGGGGTGCTGGGGGCGACGGCGATGGCCTCGGCGTTCATCGCCCTGTAGCCCCGCGAACCCCGTCGAAGTTCCCTCGTCCGCAGACCGTGCGGGGCTGGTCGCGCAGTTCCCCGCGCCCCTAAAAGCCCTTGGATCTGCGGACCGTGCCCCCTTCTCGCGCAGTTCCCCGCGCCCCCTAACCACTCGGCGCTGGCCCGCACCCCAGCCCGTCCGGCGATTGAGGACGAGCGCCCTTGAGGCGCGAACGGGGTCTGGGGCGGAGCCCCAGGGAACCCCGCTTTCGGCTGCGGACCGTGCCCGCGTCTCGCGCAGTTCCCCGCGCCCCTAACTACGCGGCGCTGGCCCGCACCCCAGCCCGTCCGGCGATTGAGGACGAGCGCCCTCAAGGCGCGATAAGGGGTCTGGGGCGGAGCCCCGGAGGGCCCCGCCCTGGGGGTCAGCCCGTGTTGCGTAGGCCCGCCGCCACCCCGTTGACCGTAAGCAGCAGCGCCCGCGACAACAGCGGATCCGGCGCCTCGCCCCGGTCCGCCGCCGCCCGCTGACGGGCGAGCAACGCCACCTGGAGGTAGGAGATCGGGTCCAGGTAGGCGTCCCGGATCGCGAAGGTCTGCTGCAACACCGGGCTGGCGCCGAGCAGTTCGTCACGGCCGGTGATCCGCAGAACCTCCCGCACGGTCAGCTCGTGCTCCGCCTCGATCGTCGCGAAGACGTGCTTCAGCTCGTCGGGGACGAGCGTGTCGACGTAGTGCCGCGCGATCCGCAGGTCCGTCTTGGCGAGCGTCATCTCCACGTTGGAGAGGAAGTTGCGGAAGAAGTGCCACTGCTCGCTCATCTCGTCGAGCACCGCGTCCAGGCCGGCCTCGCGCAGCGCCTTGAGCCCGGAGCCGACGCCGAACCAGCCGGGCACGATCTGCCGGGACTGGGTCCAGCCGAACACCCACGGGATGGCGCGCAGGCCGTCGAGCCCGGCCCCGGAGTCGGGCCGGCGCGAGGGCCGCGAGCCCAGGTGCAGCTCGGCGAGCTGGTCGACGGGCGTGGAGGCGAAGAAGTACGCCGGCAGGTCCGGGTCCTCCACCAGCCGCCGGTAGGCGGAGTGCGCCGCGTCGGACACCGTGTCCATCGCCGCGTCCCAGCGGGCGAGCGCCTCGTCGGACTGGCGGGGCGCGGTGTGCAGGGCGGAGGCCTGGAGGGTGGCCGCGACGGTCAGCTCCAGGTTCTCCCTGGCCAGGGACGGGATGAGGTACTTGTCGGAGATGACCTCGCCCTGCTCGGTGACCTTGATCTCGCCTTCGAGGGTGCCCCAGGGCTGGGCGAGGATCGCGTCGTGCGAGGGGCCGCCGCCGCGCCCGACGGTGCCGCCGCGGCCGTGGAAGAGCCGCAGCCGTACCCCGTACCGGTGCGCGACGTCACGCAGTCGGCGCTGGGCGCGGTGGATCTCCCACTGGGAGGTGGTGATGCCGCCGAACTTGGAGGAGTCCGAGTAGCCGAGCATGACTTCCTGGACGTCGCCGCGGAGCGAGACCAGGCGCCGGTAGGAGGGGTCGGCGAGCATCTCGTCGAGGATGACGTCGGCGGCGCGCAGCTCGTCGGTGGTTTCCAGGAGCGGCACGATGCCGATCTTGGCCCAGCCGGCGTGCAGGTCGACGAGGCCGGCCTCGCGGGCGAGGACGGCGGCGGCGAACACGTCGTCGGCGCCCTGGCACATGGAGATGATGTACGACTCGATGACCTCGGGCCCGAACCGTTCGAAGGCTTCCTTGATGGTGCCGAACACGCCGAGGGTCTTCTCGCCGGCCGCGTCCAGGGGCGCGGGGGTGGGGGCGAGGGGGCGGCGCGAGCGGAGTTCCTTGGCGAGGAGCTTCTGGCGGTAGTCGCGCGGCATGTCGGCGTAGCGCCAGGACTCCTCGCCGAGCCGGTCGAAGAGCTGGCCGAGCGCGTGGTGGTGGGCGTCGGCGTGTTCGCGTACGTCCATGGTGGCGAGCTGGAGGCCGAATGCCGCGAGGGTGCGGATCGTGCGGTCCATGCGGCCGTCGGCGAACAGGGCGCCGCGGTGTGCGCGCAGCGAGGTCTGGATGAGGGTGAGGTCGGCGATGAGGTCGGCGGTGCCGAGGTAGTCGCGGCCCGGCTGGTGGGCGGTGCCGTTGGCGAGCCGGTCCTTGGTGTGGACGAGCTTCTGGCGGATCGCGGTGGCCTTGAGCCGGTAGGGCTCTTCGGCGTTGAGGCGCTTGTAGCGGGGGCTGATCTCGGGGAGCGCTTCGAGGTCGGCCTGGAGCGAGTCGAGCAGCTCCTGGGTGGCGCCGGCGTAGCGGATGGAGTTGGAGAGCAGCCCGCGCAGGAAGTCGATCGTTTCGAGCGCGTCGTTGATGCCGTGTTCGTGCTGGAGGATCAGCACGTCCCAGGTGACCTTGGGGGTCACGTTGGGGTTGCCGTCGCGGTCGCCGCCGATCCAGGTGCCGAACGTCAACGGGCGGGTGCCGGGCGGCAGTTCGACGCCGACGCGCTCCAGCTCGGCGGCGAGGTCCTCCAGGACGTCGCCGACGGCGCCGGCGTGCAGCTCGTCGAGGTAGTAGATGGCGTTGCGGGCTTCGTCGGCCGGTTCGGGGCGTACGACGCGCAGCTCGTCGGTCTGCCAGATCAGGTCGATGTTCTCGGCCAGGCGCAGGTCGTGGCGGCGCCGGTCGGAGTCGATGACCGGGGTTTCCAGGAGTTCGGCGATGCGGCGCAGCTTGTTGAGGACGGAGCGGCGGGCGGCCTCGGTGGGGTGCGCGGTGAAGACCGGCCGCACGTTGAGGTTCTTGACGCTTTCGCGGACGTGCTCGGGGTCGCCGTCCTTGAGCATGTCGGCGGTGCGGGCGAGGAGGCTGCCCTCGGCGGCGCGGTGGGCGCGCAGCTCACGGCCGCGGTGGACCTGTTCGGCCACGTTCGCGAGGTGGAAGTAGGTGGAGAACGCGCGCACCAGCTTGGCGGCGGTCTCGACTTCGGTGCCGCCGAGGAGGTCGGCGGCGGCTTCGCCGTCGCTGCGGGTCAGCGCGCGGACGCGCTCGACGAGCTCCAGGAGCTCGGGGCCCTCCTGTCGGACGAGGGTCTCGCCCAGGAGGTCACCCAGTCGGCGGATGTCGGCGCGCAGCTCGTTGCTGGCGGCGGGGGTCTGGTCGGCACTGCTCACAGGTGCGGCTCCTTGCAGTGTTTGAGCACGTCTGGAGGGTTCTGGAGGCTTGCGGACCGCGCTGTCCGACGAGACACAGGATAGGTGTCCCCTTCCGCCCCGCCGTCACGGGCTCTTGTCCCGCGCCTCGGCACTGCCATACTTACGTTGCCGTAGGTTACGCATCCGTAGCCAGGCGTTCCCGCTCGTTTTCCTCACCCTGCCGGGGGTACTCCCCATGACCACCAGTCCCGATCCGCTCCGGGGGTGTTACCCATGACCACCAGTCCCGATCTGCTCAAGTCGCCGGACGAGCCTCCCGTGCCGTCCGCCACGCTGGGTGGCGAGAACAAACGCTCCATCGAACAGCTCGCCCTGCTGCTGTTCATCACGGTTCCCTTCGTGGCGCTCCTCGCGGCGGTGCCGCTGGCCTGGGGCTGGGGGGTGAGCTGGCTGGATCTGGGCCTTCTGGTCTTCATGTACTACCTGGGCTGTCACGGCATCACGATCGGTTTCCACCGGTACTTCACGCACGGCTCGTTCAAGGCGAAGCGCCCGCTGCGGATCGCGCTGGCGGTGGCGGGTTCGATGGCGGTGGAGGGGCCGCTGGTGCGCTGGGTGGCCGACCACCGCAAGCACCACAAGTTCTCGGACGCGGAGGGCGACCCGCATTCGCCGTGGCGTTTCGGCGAGACGCTGCCCGCGCTGATGAAGGGCCTGTGGTGGGCGCACATCGCCTGGATGTTCGACGAGGAGCAGACGTCGCAGGAGAAGTACGCTCCGGATCTCCTCGACGACCCGGCGATCCGCCGCATCTCGCGTGACTTCGTGTACTGGACGATCCTGTCGCTCGCGATCCCTCCGCTGGTGGGGGGTTTGGTGACGATGTCGTGGTGGGGCGCGTTCACGGCGTTCTTCTGGGGCTCCCTGGTGCGGGTGGCGCTGTTGCACCATGTGACGTGGTCGATCAACTCGATCTGTCACGCCGTGGGCAAGCGCCCCTTCAAGTCGCGTGACCGCAGCGGCAACGTGTGGTGGCTGGCGGTGCTGTCGTGCGGTGAGTCGTGGCACAACCTGCACCACGCGGACCCGACGTCGGCCCGGCACGGGGTGATGCGGGGGCAGATCGACTCCAGTGCCCGGATCATCCGCTGGTGCGAGCAGCTGGGTCTGGCGTACGACGTGCGCTGGCCGAGTGCGGCCCGTATCGACTCCAAGCGGAATGAGGGCGGCCGGTCCCGGCGCAAGGAGAAGGCCGCCGAGGCGGCATGATGGAGGACGTGGCGACCGACTCCAGCACCACCCGTACCACCAGCACCACTGGTTCTCCCCGCTCCGCCGGGGTCCCCGGTTCCGCCGACAAGCCCCGGCGCACCCGCAGGACCCGGATGACCGGGGCCGAGCGCCGGGAGCAGTTGCTGGACATCGGTCGCACGCTCTTCGCGGAGAAGGGCTTCGAGGGCACCTCGGTCGAGGAGATCGCGGCCAAGGCCGGCGTCTCCAAGCCGGTGGTCTATGAGCACTTCGGCGGCAAGGAAGGGCTGTACGCGGTCGTCGTGGACCGCGAAATGCGCTCGCTGCTCGACGGGGTGACGGGCGCGCTGACCGCGGGCCACCCCCGGGAGCTCCTGGAGCAGGCCGCATTCGCGCTGCTCGATTACATCGAGACGTATACGGACGGATTCCGCATTCTGGTGCGCGATTCCCCGGTGGCCCAGTCGACCGGCACCTTCGCCTCGTTGATCTCCGACATCGCCACCCAGGTCGAGGACATTCTGGGCCTTGAGTTCAAGGCTCGCGGTTTCGACGCCAAGCTGGCTCCGCTGTACGCGCAGGCGCTGGTCGGCATGGTGGCGCTGACGGGGCAGTGGTGGCTGGACGAGCGCAAGCCCGAGAAGGCGGAAGTCGCGGCGCACCTGGTCAATCTGGCCTGGCACGGTTTGGACGGTCTTGAGGCGAAACCACGCCTCATAGGACACCGCAAAAGGTGACCGGCGCCCCCCGGGGACAGAACTGGTCGAGACCAGTCTCGATTTTCACTTCAACCGCACAAGAATCGGCGGTAGTCTTCACGCACTATCCCGGGGGGATTTTCGCCTTTTCTCGTATGCCCCCACCCGTGGCCGCCTTTCGTGCCCCCACGGTGTGTGCACTGCGGCTTCCCGCGTGCCCGTGCGACGACGTAAAGCGAGCGAACCCATTCTCCCCGGGTCTAACCGCTTATTCCCATGGGGGGAATTTTGTCCTCTGTGCGCACCCAGCGCGCGAGCCGCCTCGCGGCCTGCACCGCCCTCGTCCTGTCGGCGGGCATGCTGCTCGCCGGCCCGGCCTCGGCCGACGCCACCCCGACAGGGCCGCACGCCGTCGTGAAGGCGCCGAAGTCCGCCGAGTCCCCGTCCGCCACCCTGCCTCACGAGGCGCCCGCACCCACCGCGCAGAACAAGGCCCGGCGTTCGGCCGCCGTGGCCGTGGCCGGCCCGCACGCGCCGAAGCCCCGTTTCGATGTGAGCGGCGACGGGTTCAGCGACCTGCTCGTGCGCGAGCCCGACGACAAGCTCTACCTGGAAGACGGGAGCACCCAGACCAACCCGGAGCTCACCGGCAACCTCGGGGCCTACAAGGACCTGATCCTCCCCGGTGACCTGGGCGGCGGCGCCGCTCCCGAGGTCCTGGACCTTTCGCCCGGCGGCGTCCTGACCCTGCACGCCGACGTCACCACCGGCGGTATCGGCTACGGCAGCTGGTCGGGCACCGGCTGGAACATGTTCAACAAGGTCTTCTCCGCCGGCGACGTCACCGGCGACGGCAAGAACGACCTGCTGGCCCGCACCCCCGCCGGCGAGCTCTACCTGTACGCGGGCACCGGCGACCTCGCGGCCCCCTTCTCGGCGGGCCACAAGTTCGGCACCGGCTGGGACATGTTCGACCAGGTCGTCGGCGCGAGCGACGTCAACGGCGACGGCCTGGGCGACGTCTACGGCCGCCGGCCCAACGGCGAGCTGTACTTCTACGCCGGCACCGGCCAGGCCGCCAACCCACTGAACCCGGGCGTGAAGACCGGCACCGGCTGGGACATGTACAACCAGATCATCGCCGTCGACGACCAGAACAACGACGGCCTCGGCGACCTGGTGGGCCGCGACCTCACGGGCAAGCTCTGGTTCTACCCCTCCCAGGCCGACGGCCACCAGGGGGCCCGCAGCGCGCTCGGCACGGGCTGGCGCAGCGCCCAGTTCTTCACCGCCGGCGGCAATGTGACGTACGGCAAGAACGACCTGTTCGGGATCGACGGCGCGGGCACGCTGTCCTCGTACTGGGGGCTGGGCGACGGCTATCTGTCGGCGCCCGTCCGCGGCACCAAGGGCGGCTGGGCCGGGGCGCACTACGTCTCCAACCCCTCCTCGCTCGTCACCTCCGAGCGCTGGGCCAGCATTCTCGAGGTCACCTCCAACGGCGATTTGGTCGTCAACGGGAACCGCATCGGCAGCGGTTGGGGCATCTACAACACCGTCATCGGTGTGGGCGACCTGACCGGTGAGGGCAACGGCGACCTGATCACCCGCCAGGGCGGCAACGGCCACCTGTACCTGTATCCGGGCAACGGCCAGGGCACCGGCGTCTATTCGCGCATCGACGTGGGCGGCGGCTGGAACATCTACGACAAGCTCTTCGGCGCCGGGGACGTCAACGGCGACGGCCTGCCCGACCTGCTGGCCCGTACGCCCGGCGGCGAGCTCTACCTGTACGCCGGCACCGGCAACGCGAAGGTTCCGTTCAAGGGCCGGGTCAAGATCGGCACCGGCTGGAACATGTACGGCGCGAGCAAGATCGCGGTCTCCGGCGACCTGACCGGCGACGGCCGTTCCGACATCGTCGCGGTGGACTCGGCGGGCGACCTGTGGCGCTACGACGCCAACGGTTCCGGCGGCTTCAAGGGCCGGGTGAAGATCGGCTACGGCTGGAACCTGTACCAGTACGGCATCTACTAGGCCGAACCCAGCGGCACCGGGCGCCCTGTCCCCTCCACGCGAGGGGGCAGGGCGCTGCCGTGTGTCCGGCCGGTCGCGCCGGCGGACGCCGCCGTCGTCCGCTACTTCTTCCTGGCCACCGCGAAGATGCGGCGGAAGGGGAAGACGGTGCCGTGCGGGCCGGGCGGGTAGGCCTCGCGCAGGCGGTCGCGGTATTCGGCGAGCAGGGCGTCGATCGCCTCGTGGTCGCCGTCGAGGGCGGTGAGCACGGGGCGCAGGGCGGTGCCCTTCACCCAGTCGAGGACCGGGTCGGGGCCGGTGAGCAGCTGGCAGTAGACGGTTTCCCAGGCATCGGTCTCGCAGCCGAGGTCGGCGAGGCGGGTGAGGTAGTCGGCGGTGTCCAGGATGTGGACATAGCGACGGCCGTGGTCGCCGAGGCGTCCGCGCCAGCGCGGCGACGCGCAGAGGTCGGCCAGGATCGCATGGCTGGGCGAGGTGAAGTTGCCGGGGACCTGGAAGGCGAGGGTGCCGCCGGGGGTGAGCCCGTCGATCCAGGCGGGGAACGACTCGGGGTGGTTGGGGACCCATTGCAGGGCCGCGTTGGAGACGATCAGGTCGAAGGGTTCGCCGGGTGTCCAGTGCGCGGCGTCGGCGACCTGGAAGTCGAGCCAGCCGCCGCCCGCGGTGGTGCCGGCGTAGTCCTTGTCGGCCTGGGCGAGCATCTGCGGCGAGAGGTCGAAGCCGGTGATGCGGGCGTCGGGCCAGCGGTCGGCGAGACGGACGGTGACGTTGCCGGGGCCGCAGCCGAGGTCGGCGATCCGGGGTGAGAGGCCGCCGGTCGTGGGCAGGTCGGGTATGCGGGTGAGCAGGTCGAGGAAGGGGCGGGTGCGGTGGCCCGCGTGGCGCAAATACTGCTGTGGGTCCCAGACCGGTGGACCGGGCGGTGTGGTCGACGACGAATCGGAATGCATGTTCGAGCCCCCTTGCAGGTACGGCTGGGCGAAGCGGAACAGGGTCCCGGCCCCTCCCTGCCCAATGGTGGCTCGATATATATCTTGACGTCAAGAGACTTCACGTCGAGGGACCCTTTACACTGATCGTCATGGAGGACGAGGTCGACCGACTGGTCGCAGCATGGCGCCGAGAGCGCCCGGACCTCGACGTGGAACCACTCGAGGTGCTCAGCCGGGTCAGCAGGCTGGCCCGCCACCTCGACCGGGCCCGCAGGCTCGCGTTCGCGGAGCACAGCCTGGAGCCCTGGGAGTTCGACGTGCTGACCTCGCTGCGGCGCGCGGGCGCCCCTTACCAGCTCTCTCCCGGCCAATTGTTGACGCAGACGCTGGTCACCTCGGGCACCATGACCAACCGGATCGACCGGCTCGCCAAGAAGGGCCTGGTCGAGCGGCTGCCCGACCCCAGCGACCGGCGCGGGGTGCTGGTGCGGCTCACCCCGGAAGGGCGCGACCGCGCCGACCAGGCGCTCGCGGGCCTCCTCGAACAGGAACGGGCCATCCTCGGCGAGCTCAGCCGCAACCAGCGGGGCGAACTGGCGGCGCTGCTACGCCAGTTGACCGCCCCGTTCGACAACATCCCCGGCTAGGTCCACCGGGCCGACGCCCGCCCGGCGGGCCAGTGCGACGGCGGCGAGCGTGGAGTGCACGCCCAGTTTGCCCAGCACGTTCTGCATATGGGTACGCACCGTGTGCGGGGACAGGAACAGGCGCTCGGCGACCGCCTTGCGGCCGAGCCCGGCCACCATGCAGCGCAACACCTCGCGTTCGCGCGGGGTGAGCGACTCGACGAGCCGCTCGGACTCGGTGCGGTGCTTGCGCGCGGCCGTCAGCTCCCGCAGTACGCCGGTGAGCAGCGCGGGCGGCAGATGCGTCTCCTCGCGCAGTACGCCCCGGATGACGGCGAGCAGCCGTTGCAGCGAGCAGTCCTTGGCGACCCAGCCGCAGGCGCCGGCCTGGAGGGCGAGGGCGGCCCGGCGCGGGTCGTCCTTCTCGGCCAGCACGACGGTACGCACCGCGGGCTGGCCCGAACGCACGCCCGCCACCAGGGAGATGCCGTCCACCAGACCCTCCGCGCCGCCGCCCTCCGGCACCGCGCGGGCCACCGGGACCGCGGCCGATGCGCCGAGGTCGGCGTCGACCAGCATCACATCGAAGCGGCGGTTCTCCGCCGCGCCCCGCTCCAGACAGCGCAGCGCCGCGGGGCCGCTGCCGGCCGCGGCGACGTCCACGTCGGGCTCCGCCGCCAGGGCCGCGGCGAGCGACTCGGCGAAGATGCGGTGGTCGTCGACCACGAGAACTCGGATACGTACCACGTGACACCCCCAGGGTCGGGGGACGGTGCGGTGCGGGTACGCGCCCGGAGTCGGGGCCACCGCGGTCGCACGGCCGCCGCCGTGCCCGCAGTCCTACCCCGCCCCCGGGCGACGTACCCGACTGTCTCGCCCCCTGATCAACACCGGCCCCCACCGGTGCTGTGCATCAGCGTAGGGCGGCGAGCGGTGTGCGGAAGGCACTTTGCAGAACTGATGGAAACCGCCCGGCTACGTGGCGTGCGCACATGTTTAGGGTGGGTTCCATGTTTCGTTTGGAAACGGAAGTGGACAAGGGCCGGCAGGTGCGGCTCCAGCGACGGCTGCGGGACAGCAACGCCGAGCGCTCGGAGGTGCTGCGTGCGTTGCGCGGGACGGCGTCGTCGAAGGAAGTTCCGCTGCACGTCTGGGGGTTGAACGAGGAGGGGCTTTTGGCGGGGGGCCTGGTGGGGCGCACCTGGGCGGGGTGGCTCCACGTCGACCTCCTGTGGATCGACCCGGGGGTACGGTCTGCCGGACTCGGTACGCAACTCCTTGGCCGGGCCGAGGAGTTGGCTCGCTCCGAGCGGGGGTGTGGGTATGCGCGGGTCGAGACGTGGGACTTTCAGGCGCCGGGGTTTTACCGCGGGCGGGGTTACGAGGTGGTCGGGGTGGTCCCGGACTACCCCCCGGGCGTAACGGAATACACCCTGACCAAGCGCCTCCCCTAGCCCCGGGGCGCTTACCCACCCACCCGTGCAGCGCGTTGAAGGGTGCGGCCCCTGGGGCTCCGCCCCAGACCCCGAGCCCCTTTGCCCACCCACCCACCCATTCAGCGGGGTTGGACGGTTCCGGCCCCTGGGGCTCCGCCCCAGACCCCGTTCGCGCCTTAAGGGCGCTCGTCCTCAATCGCCGGACAGGCTGAAAGTGCTGCCCAGCGCCGAGCATTTAAGGGGCGCGGGGAACTGCGCGAGAAGCGACCACGGCCCGCACGTGACCGGGGCTTTTAGGGGCGCGGGGAACTGCGCGAGAAGCGAGCACGGTCCGCAGGGTCAAGGGGGTTTAGGGGCGCGGGGAACTGCGCGACCAGCCACCCGCGGCCCGCGGACGAAAGGGGGTTAGGGGCTCGGGGAACTGCGCAAGACGCGGGCACGGTTCGCGCGAACCGAGGGGGTTGGGGGGTCAGGAGAGGCGGTGGGCGCCTGTTGAGGGGGTTGCTTCGAAGAGTCTGGGGGGCGCCAGCGACGCCGATGCGAAGGCCGAGTCCAGGGCCTTCGAGACGACCCCCCGCGCGGACTCCTCCACCAGCACGATCGCCGACCCCCCAAACCCCCCACCCGTCATCCGCGCCCCAAGCGCCCCCGCTCCCACCGCCGTATCGACCACGAGGTCGAGCTCCGCGCAGGACACCCGCAGGTCGTCGCGGAGCGAGGCGTGGCCCTCGGTCAGGACGGGTCCGACCGCCCGGACCTCGCCCGCCGCCAGCAGCTCCGTCACCCGCGTCACGCGTGCGTTGTCGCTCACCACGTGCCGCACATAGCCCCGTACGGTCGCGTCGGAGAGCTCGTTCAGCGCCTCGGGGAGTCGTGCGGCGGGGAGTTCGCGCAGGGTACGTACACCCAGCTCCCGCGCACCCCGTTCACAACCGGCGCGCCGCTCGGCGTACGCGCCGTCCCCCAGCGCGTGCTGCACGCGGGTGTCGACGACCAGGAGCCGCAGCCCGTGCGCGGGCAGGTCGAAAGGGATCTGACGTTGGGTCAGGTCACGCGCGTCCAGGTGCAGGACGTGGCCCTCGGTGCAGCACGCCGACGCCGTCTGGTCCATGATCCCGCACGGCACCCCGACGAACGCGTTCTCGGCGCGCTGGGCCAGGGACGCCAACTCCGCACGCGTGAGCGGGAGTTCGTACAGGTCGCGCAGGGCGAGCGCGGTCACCACTTCCAGGGCCGCCGAGGAGGAGAGGCCCGCGCCCGTCGGCACCGTCGAGGCGAGGTGGATGTCGGCGCCCGTCACCGGGTGGCCCGCCTCCCGCAGGGCCCACACCACGCCCGCCGGGTAGGCCGCCCAGCCCCCGCCGGACCGCGGCGTCAGCTCGTCGGTGCGCAGCTCCACCACGGGGCCCGCGACGTCGGCCGAGTGGATCCTGAGGACGCCGTCGACGCGTCGGGACACCGCCGCCACCGCCGTGTGCGGCAGGGCGAGCGGCATGACGAAGCCCTCGTTGAAGTCGGTGTACTCGCCGATGAGGTTGACCCGGCCGGGCGCGGCCCACACCCCGTCCGGCTCGTACCCGTACAACTCCCGGAAAGTCGAGGCCACTTCACTCACCGGCTCGCTCCGTCCGCCGTGCGAACGCCCAGGCGTCCGCGACGATGTCGGCGAGGTCGGCGCGCGCGGGCCGCCAGCCCAGGCGTTCGTGGGCGCGTGCGGCGGAGGCGACCAGGATCGCCGGGTCCCCGGCGCGGCGGCCCGTGACGACCTCGGGGATCTCGTGGCCGGTCACCTTGCGGACGGTCTCGATGACCTCACGGACCGAGAACCCGTTGCCGTTGCCGAGGTTGCACACGAGGTGTTCGCCCGCCGTGGCGGCCGTGAGCGCCAGCAGGTGCGCCTCGGCGAGGTCCGCGACATGGATGTAGTCCCGGACACAGGTGCCGTCGGGGGTGGGGTAGTCGTCGCCGTAGACGGAGATGAAGTCCCGTTTGCCGAGGGCGACTTGGAGGACGAGGGGGATGAGGTGGGATTCGGGGTCGTGGCGTTCGCCGCAGCTGCCGTGGGCGCCGGCCACGTTGAAGTAGCGCAGGGACACCGCGGCGAGGCCGTGCGCCGCGCACTCCCCCGCGATCATGTGGTCCACGGCCAGCTTGGAGGCGCCGTAGGGGCTGGTCGGGGCCGTGGGGTCGGTCTCGGTGACCGGGGTCGAGACGGGTTCGCCGTAGGTGGCCGCCGTGGAGGAGAAGACCAGCCGGCCCACCCCCGCGTCCCGCATCGCGGCGAGCAGCGCCATGGTGCCGCCGACGTTGTTCGCCCAGTACTTCTCCGGGACCGTGACCGACTCGCCGACCTGGGAGTACGCCGCGAAGTGGAGGACCGCGTCATAGGTGGCGTCCAGCCATTTCGCCGCGTCCTGGACGCGGCCCTCGATGAACGCGGCCCCGGCCGGGACGGCCTCGCGGAAGCCGGTGGAGAGGTCGTCCACGACGGTCACCGTGTGGCCGGCCTCGACGAGCCGGGCCGCGACCACGCTGCCGACGTAGCCCGCACCGCCCGTCACCAGATACTTGCTCACTTGCTGGCCACCTCTCGCAGTCGCTCGGCCGCGGCCTCCGGCGGCACGTCGTTGATGAACACGTTCATGCCGGACTCGGAACCCGCGAGGTACTTCAGCTTGCCGGAGGTGCGTCGGATGGTGAAAAGCTCGAGATGGAGCCCGAACTCCGCGCGGTCGACGGCTCCTTCGCCCCGGAACGGCGCCTGGTGCCAGGCGGAGATGTAGGGGGTGGGCGGCTCGTCGGGTCCGAAGATCCGGTCGAAGCGCCTCAAGAGTTCCAGATAGATCTGTGGGAACTCTGTGCGCGCGCCCTCGTCCAGCGCCCGCAGGTCCGGGACGCGCCGCTTGGGGTGCAGATGGACCTCGTACGGCCAGTGCGCCGCGTACGGCACGAACGCCACCCAGTGCTCGCCTTCGAGCACGACCCGGGTGCGTTCGGTGAGCTCCCGCTCGACCACGTCGTCGAAGAGGTTGCGGCCGCCGGTGCGGGCCCGGTGCTCGGCGAGCGAGCGGAGCATGAGGGCGGTGCGGGGGGTGGTGAAGGGGTAGCCGTAGATCTGGCCGTGCGGGTGGCCGAGGGTGACGCCGATCTCGGCGCCCCGGTTCTCGAAGCAGAACACCTGCTGCACCTGCGGGAGTTCGGCGAGTTCGGCGGTGCGGTCGGTCCAGGCCTCCAGGACGAGGGCGGCCTGTTCCTCGGTGAGGTCGGCGAAGGACGCGTCGTGGTCGGGGGTGAAGCAGACGACCTCGCAGCGGCCGGAGTCGCCCGCGAGCGAGGGGAAGCGGTTCTCGAAGACGACGACGTCGTAGTCGGCGGCCGGGATCTCGCTGTCGCGGTCCGGGCGCGAGGGGCACAGCGGGCAGGCGTCGGCGGGCGGCAGATAGGTGCGGCCCTGGCGGTGCGAGGCGACGACCACGGTGTCGCCGAGCAGGGGGTCGTGGCGCAGTTCGGACGCGGTGGACACCGGGTCGAGCGGACGGCGGTCGCTCTCGTCCCGTACGAGGTCGTCCCGCGCGTCGTAGTAGAGCAGCTCACGGCCGTCGGCGAGCCGGGTCGACGTCTTCTTCACCTGCAACCTCCACCATCCAACAGAACCGCACACAACAAACCACAAGCCAACAGCGATCGTCAACAGCCACGCAAGCGTTTGCCTACGAGTCCGAAGTGCGGCCAGTCCAACCTTCACTCGATCACAATCCAACAAACAATCGCATCAAAACTGTTCAGTTTCTGACGACGGAGGCGTAGGTTCCCGTTCGGATCAGTAAGCGCGACGAAGCGGGTACGCATGCAATATCTGGCCGCGGGGCTCCGGCTCCCCACCAACGGGCTCGACTACACCATCCTGGCGATCTACTTCATCGTCGTCCTGGGCATCGGCTTCGCCGCCCGCGCCAGCGTGAAGACCAGCCTCGACTTCTTCCTGTCGGGCCGCTCCCTGCCGGCCTGGGTGACCGGGCTCGCCTTCGTCGCGGCCAACCTCGGCGCCACCGAGATCCTGGGCATGTCCGCGACGAGCGCCCAGTACGGCGTCGCGGTGGTGCACTGGTACTGGATCGGCGCGATCCCCGCGATGGTGTTCCTGGGGCTCGTGATGATGCCCTTCTACTACGGCTCGAAGGTCCGCTCCGTCCCCGAGTTCCTGCTCCAGCGCTTCGACAAGTCCGCGCACCTGCTCGCCTCGGCCCTGTTCGCGTTCGCCGCGGTGCTGATCGCGGGCGTCAACCTCTACGCCCTGTCGATCGTCGTGGAGGCGCTGCTCGGCTGGCCGCAGTGGGTGGCGATCGTGGTCGCCGGTCTTTTCGTGCTCGCCTACATCACGATCGGCGGACTCTCCTCGGCGATCTACAACGAGGTGCTCCAGTTCTTCGTGATCCTGGCCGCGCTCATACCCCTGACCATCCTCGGCCTCAAGCGGGTCGGCGGCTGGGACGGCCTGACCGGCTCCCTGAAGGCCGCCCACGGTGACAACTTCCTCTCCGCGTGGGGCGGCACCGGCATCGGCCAGGCCAACCCGCTGGGCGCGAACTGGCTGACCATCGTCCTCGGACTCGGCTTCGTGCTGTCCTTCGGCTACTGGACGACCAACTTCGCCGAGGTGCAGCGCGCGCTGTCCGCCAAGAACCTCAGCGCGGCCCGGCGGACCCCGCTCATCGCCGCGTTCCCGAAGATGTTCATCGTGTTCCTGGTGATGATCCCGGGCCTGGTCGCGGCGGTCCTGGTCCCCAAGATCGGCACCGCGGGCTCGGACCTGACCTACAACGACGCGATCCCGCTCCTGATGCAGGACCTGCTGCCCAACGGTGTGCTCGGCATCGCGGTGACCGGACTCCTCGCCGCGTTCATGGCGGGCATGGCGGCCAACGTGTCGTCCTTCAACACCGTCTTCACGTACGACATCTGGGCCAAGTACGTGAAGAAGGACCGGCCGGACGCCTACTACCTGCGGTTCGGGCGCCTGATCACCGCGATCGGTGTACTCGCCTCGATCGGTACGGCCTTCATCGCCTCCTCCTTCTCCAACATCATGGGTTACCTCCAGACCCTGTTCTCCTTCTTCAACGTCCCCATGTTCGTGGTGTTCGTGATCGGCATGTTCTGGAAGCGGGCCTCGGTGAAGTCCGGGGTGTGGGGCCTGTTCGCGGGGACCACGGCCGCGATGGTCAACTACTTCTGGATCTACAAGCAGGGCGTCGTCTCGATCCCCACCGACCAGGGCGCCAACTTCGTCTCCGCGATCGTCGGATTCGTGGCGGGCGCGGTGGTCATGGTGGCCGTCACCCTCTTCACGGCGCCCAAGCCGGCGGCGGAGCTGGCGGGTCTGGTCTACGGCACGAAGTCGCCCGGCGTCGAGGAGCCGCCGGCCGAGGGCGACAGCGCCTGGTACCGGAGCCCTGCCCTGCTCGGCTGGGGCGCGATCGCGCTGGCCGCGCTGTGCTACGTCCCCTACTCGTTCTGATGCCCGCCCTGACGCCGGCCCCAGGGCCCGCCCTGACGCCGGTCCCAGGGCTCGCCCTGATGCCCGTTTCGATGCCCGTTTCGATGGCCGTTCCGACCCCCGCTCCGATGCCTGCTCCGATGCCTGCTCCGATGCCTGCTCCGATGCCCGTTTCGATCCCGAGGTCCTGACATGTCCGAACTGCACCGTGAAGTCTCCGAGTTGGAGCGCAAGTCCGCGTCGGCGGCGCGGCTCTTCGATATCCGCCGGATCATTGGTGGGCTCTTCACCCTGTACGGGGTGATTGTCGGCGGGGCGGGGGTGTTCGTCTCCGACGCGGATCTGAAGAAGGCGCAGGGGGTGAACATCAACCTCTGGACGGGGGTGGGGATGCTGGTCCTGGGCCTCGTCTTCCTGACCTGGCTAAAACTCCGCCCCCTGGCTCCGCCGGATGCGCCGGAGGCGCCTTAGCCCCCCGCGCCAGCGCGACCCGCTTTTGCGCAGTTCCCCGCGCCCCCAACCCCCCGTTCGTGTGCGGACCGTGCCCGCACCTCGCGCAGTTCCCCGCGCCCCTGGCAGGACCGGTGCGGACCCGGACGGGTCAGGTCGCGCAGTTCCCCGCGCCCCTGGAAACCCGTTTTCGACTGCGGGCCGTGCGTGGCTGGTCGCGCAGTTCCCCGCGCCCCTAACTACTCGGTGCTGGCCAGCACCTCAGCCCGTCCGGCGATTGAGGACGAGCGCCCTTAAGGCGCGAACGGGGTCTGGGGCAGAGCCCCAGGGGCCCGGGGCTGTCCACCCCCGTCACGGGCGGGTGGGTGGGCAAAGGGGCTTGGGGTCTGGGGCGGAGCCCCAGGGGCCCGGAACCGACCAACCCGCTGCACGGGCGGGTGGGTGGGCAAAAAGAGCTTGGGGTCTGGGGCGGAGCCCCAGGGGGGCGGGACCGACCAACCCGCTGCACGGGCGGGCGGGTGGGCAAACGCCCCGGGGGCCCCTAGCGGGGCGGGGTCGCTCGGTCCAGGAGGCCGGTTCGGGCGGCCAGCGCGGCGGCCTCCAGCCGGGACCCCACCCCGAGTTTCATCAGCACCCGCTGGACATGGGTGCGGGCCGTGGACGGCGCTATGCCCATACCGGCCGCGATGAGCCGCGTATCCTCCCCGTCCGCGACCCGAACCAGCACCTCCACCTCCCGCGGCGTAAGCAGCCGCAACAACCGCTGCCCCTCGTCGTCCGGCTGGGCCGCGGGGTTGAGCAGTTCGGCGAAGGCACCCTGAAGGAGCCCCGGCGCGACCGCCGCCTCCCCCGCCCTGGCCTTCACCATCGCCCGCTCGACGCCCTCGATGCGCTCGTCGTGGCGCACATACCCGGACGCCCCGGACGCGAACGCCGCCGCGATCCCGCGCGGGCTCGGCACCGGGCCGAGCACCACCACGGCGACCTGCGGCCGCTCCCGTTTGATCCGTACGATCGGGTCGAACACCCCCGGTTCGGCGGGCGACGCCGTGCCGAGCAGACACACCTCGGGCGCCCGGCTCACCACCAGCTCTGCCGCGCCCGCGACCGGCGCCGCCGCGGCGAGCACCCGGTGGCCCCGCAGTTTCAGCGCCGAGGCGAGTGCCTCGGCGAGCAGCCGGTGGTCGTCGACCACCATGAGCCGCACGCCCATCGAGCTAACCCCCATCCCCCGGGCCCTCCCCGGCTCTTCGAGCCGACGGCAGCCCGCTCGGGCCCCCCCGCTCCCCGGCCCTCTTGCCCCGGCAAGCTACACGCTTGTTCGACGCCGCGTGCCTCTTACCGAGGAGAAGCCCCCAGAATGCCGAATTCTCCGGCATTCAGGCGTGGTTGAGGAAGTACGAGGAAGTGGGTGCGGAAGTGAAACGTCCATCTCGGCCGTTTTCCGCCGCCCGCGCGCGCCCCCCGACCTGCGGCGAAGGGCGTGCGGAAAGGTGGCTGGAAAGGGCCGGGAAAAGGCGAAGGCCCCGCCCGCGGAGTTCTCCACGGGCAGGGCCTTCGTCGAGCGGGGCCTTCGTCGGGCGGGGCCTTCGTCGGGCGGGGCCTTCGTCGGGCGGCGGCTCAGCTCGTGCCGGTCGCCATGAACAGGAACTTCTTGTCGGAGTCGCTCGCCGAGTACGGCTTGCTCAGGAGCGTCGCGCCCAGGTACAGGCGGCCGTTGCCGTAGAGGATCTCGGAGAACTCCGTCGAGAACGAGGTGATCGCTCCGCGCACCGACCGGTCGGAGGGGTTCTCCAGGAGCAGCGTCGACTTGAGGGTGGTGCCGTCGATGCTGACCACCTGGGTGCCCTTGTCGTAGGGGGCGTCCTTGTAGGCGATGACGTTGGTGCCGTCCATGCGCAGCGGGTGCAGCTTGTAGCCGTCGCCGGCGTCCGCCTTGCCGGGCACGGCCTGGCCGGTGGTGAGGTCGAAGGCGACGACCTCGTTGGTGCGGCCCGAGGAGCCGTTGGCGGTCGAGGCGTTCTCGTGCTCCTCGGTCGGCACGAACAGCTTGCCGCCGCCGGCCGCGACCATCGTGCACTTCTCGACGGAGGTCCCGTCGCAGTCCGCGGCGTACTTGTCGCCGGGGGCCGGGATGCGCGCGAGCAGCTTGCCGGTCTTGTCGTCGACGGAGAAGAAGTCCGAGATGCCACTGCCGTCGCCCGCGCTCTCGCCGACGTCGGCGGCCAGCACCAGCGGCTTGGTGGAGACGATGTGCGCGTACTGGACGCCGGGCACCATCTTGTACGTGGACAGGGGCTGCCCGGTCTTGGGGTCGAGGGGCTGCACGTTGATGGTGGGCTTCTCGTAGTCGCCGCACTTGCGGACGGCCACGAGCGCGTCACCGCCGCCGTATCCGACGTCCTTGCACTGGTCGGCGGTGGTGGTGGGCTTCCACAGCTCCTTGCCGGTGTTCAGGTCCCAGGCCGCGCCGCCGTCCAGGCCGCCCGCGGCGACCGTGCCCGCGCCGAGGGTGACCTCGTCGAAGCGCGTCTTGCGGTCGCCGTTGGCGCCCTTGATGTCGGCCTGCCACAGCAGCTTGCCGGTGGTGAGGTCGAGGCCGGCGACCTCGGTGCAGGACGCGAACTTGGCACCGTTGTCCTGGCTTTCGAAGGCGAACGCGGTCTTGCCGTCGGCCGAGACGTGCGTGGTCGACTCGCAGACGTTGCCGGTCAGCGGAAGCTTCCACAGCTGGGTGCCCTTGGCGGGGTCGTAGCCGACGATTTCCTTGACGCCGGACTTGACGTACACCTTGTCGGTGAGCCAGGAGCCGTGCACCGCGGTGAGGTCCTTGACCTGGGGCTGCGGGGTCTGGAAGAGCACGTGGGCGGCGGTGTTGGCGGGCGCCTTCTCCTTGCCGCCGCCTCCCGTCGCGCTGCCGCCGCTGCCCTTGGCGCCGCCGGTGTCGCCCGAGTTGGCCTCGCTCTTGCCGTCGTCCTTGCCGGAGGCGTACCAGATGCCGCCGCCGACGATCAGGGCCACCGCGACGACCGCCGCGACGATGATCGTGAGCTGGGTGTTCGGCTTCTTGCCGCCGGGCTGCCCGGGCCCGGGCGCGCCCGGGGTCGGGTACTGCGGCTGCATCGGCTGGGTGGGGGGCTGCCCCGGGTAGCCGTAACCGGGCTGACCGGGCTGGCCCGGCTGGCCCGGGTAGCCGTAGCCCGGCTGCTGCGGAGGCGTCTGTGGATAGCCGTAACCCGGCTGCTGCTGCGGCGCGGCCGCCGGGTAGCCGTAACCCGGCTGCTGCGGGGGCGTCTGCGGATAGCCGTAGGCCGGGGGTCCCGCGGGCGGCGGGGTGCTCGGCGGGCCGGTGGGCGGCGGCGGGGTGGGCGCGCCGAAGCCGCCCGCCGGGGGCTGCTGGGGTGCGCCGAACCCGGGGGCCGGGGGCTGCTGCGGGGCGCCGAAGCCGGGAGGCGTGTCCTCGGGCCGCGGGGGCTGCTGGGGTGGCTGGGGTGGCTGGCTCATGCCGAAGGGACCTCTGACTGGAAGGCGGGGAAGGGGAGTTGGGGCGTCACTTGCCGAAGGACAGGATCGAGTTGTCCCGCTCGTCGCCCTTGGGGCTCTTCACCCGCCCGTTGAGCAGGAAGAGCCGTCCGCCCGCCCAGACCGTGTGGGGGCTGTAGAAGTTCCGCTCGGTGCCGGAGGCGGCCGCCGGGCTTTGCAGCGTGATCTGCGGCGCGCCGCCGGTGGGCGGCAGGGTCGCGACCGCGGCGCCCGCGTCGTCGATGCCGGGCTCGATGTAGAGCACGACCTTGCCGCCCTCGACGGCCAGCGGCGACATCATGCGGCCCTTGGGCGCGGCCGAGTGCCACTTCTCCTTGCCGGTGGCGAGGTCGATGGCGATCACCTCGTTGCTGCGGCCCACGCCGAGCTCCTCCGACTGCTTGCCCTCGGTGGAGATGTAGAGGGTGTTGGCGTCGGCGGCCGTGCCCGAGCAGTCCTGGAGCTGGCGGTCGATGATGCCGAAGCCGCTGCAACTCGCGGTGAGCTGGGCCTTGGAGTCGACCTGCGAGCGGAGCTTGCCGTCAGCGGTGAAGGTGGAGATGTTCCACGTCTTCTTGTCCTTGTTGGTGGCGTACACCACCAGCGGGTCCATCGAGTAGACCCGGCGGATCGTCCAGCCCTTCTCGTACTGGAAGTTCCACTTGCTCTTGCCGGTGGCCGGGTCGAGTTCCTGGAGGAGCTCCGACGGCGGGGAGTCCAGGTTGTTGTCGTTCGGGTCGGTGCAGGAGCCCACCGAGATGAGCTTGGGGCCGCCGGCGAACGCGTCGGAGCGGCAGTTACCGGTCTTCGGGGTGCCGTAGAGCTTCTTGCCGTCGGCGATGGAGAAGCCGCTCGCGCCGCCCATGCGGGCCAGCGCCACGGTGTTGCCGCTGATCGCCATGTCGAAGCTGACCATGATGTCGAAGGTGTTCTCGGACGGCACCGGCGCCTTCCAGCCCGCCTTGCCCGCCGCGAAGTCGATCATCTGGAGCTGGTTGCACTTGGCGTCCTTGGTGTTGTTCTCCTGGACGCCGAAGACGATCTTTCCGTCCGCGGTGGTGTCGTGCGGGGCGCCGCAGATGGGGGTGTCCAGGGACACCTTCCACTTCTCCTTGCCGTCGGCGACCGAGTAGCCGACGGCCTCCTTGTACATGGCCTTGACGACGACGTCGCCGACGCGCCAGGGGCCGTACTGCGTGGCGCCGTTCTGGGTCAGCGGGGTCTCGTTCTCGTGGTACCAGACGCGGGCCTCGCCGGGCTTGATGCCCGCGTTGACGTCACCGCTGTCGTCGCCGGTGCCGGGGCGTCCGTCGCCCTTGCCGTCGCCCTTGTCGACCGAGGGCGAGCCCGAGGGCGTCGCGCTGTTGCTCTTGTCGGCGACGGGCTTCTTGTCGTCGTCGCCGCCGCTCGTCGCGAGGTACACGCCGCCGCCGATGACCAGCAGGCCCGCGACCGCCGCGGCCACGATCATCGCGGGCTTGCCCTTGAACGGGTTCTTGCCGCCGCCACCCTGCGGCGGCATCGGAGCGCCCGGGTACTGCGGCTGACCCGGGTAGCCGTAACCGCCCTGCTGGGTCTGCGCGTAGGGGTTGCCCTGCGTCGGCGGCTGGCCCGGGGCGCCCGGGTAGCCGTAGCCCGGCTGAGGGGGCGGGCCCTGCGGGTAGCCGTAGCCCGGCTGCTGGCCCGGCGCCTGCGGGTAGCCGTAGCCGGGCGCGCCGGCCGGCGGTGCCGGCGGCATCTGCGGCGGCTGGGCGGGCGGAGCGGGCGGCATGTGCGGCGGCTGGGGCGGCGGCCCCTGAGGCTGGGCGGGCGGGCCCTGAGGCTTGTCCTGCGGTGCTCCGAAGCCCCCCTGCGGCGGCTGGGAACTGGGCGGCTGGGTCACAACGAGATCCCCCGAATTTGCGTCTTTGCGTCTTTACGTCAGTCGAACGGAGCTACTTTCTATCACTCGGAGCACGGCACGCCACGGGCCGGTCATCCCTGTTCCCAAGGGAGAACCGGCCCGTAATGCCGCCGTTACTGACTCTGTACGCCGTCTCTACGCGAGCGCCGCACGACGTCCTTGTCGCTGTGCTCGACCCCGTGCCTCAGGAGTCCTCGGCCAGTTCGAGCCAGCGCATCTCCAACTCGTCGCGCTCGACGATCAGTTCACGAAGCTCGGCATCCAATTTGGCCACCTTGCCGAAGTCCGTGGCGTTATCGGCGATTTGCGCGTGCAGACTCGTCTCGCGCTCATTGATCTTGTTGAGCTGGCGCTCGACCTTCTGGAGTTCCTTCTTCGCGGCGCGGGCGTCCTGCGCGGAGACGGCGGGCGCCGCCTTCGCGGCGGCCACCGCGGCCGGGGCCGGCGCGGCCGCGATCATCCGCTGCCTGCGCTCCAGGTACTCGTCGATGCCGCGCGGCAGCATCCGCAGCGTGGCGTCGCCGAGCAGCGCCCACACGTGGTCGGTGGTGCGCTCGATGAAGAACCGGTCGTGGGAGATGACCACCATGGAGCCGGGCCAGCCGTCGAGGAGGTCTTCGAGCTGGGTCAGCGTCTCGATGTCGAGGTCGTTGGTGGGCTCGTCGAGGAAGAGCACATTGGGCTCGTCCATGAGCAGCCGCAGCAGCTGGAGCCGGCGCCGCTCACCGCCGGACAGGTCCCCGACGGGCGTCCACTGCTTCTCCTTGGCGAACCCGAACTGCTCGCAGAGCTGACCCGCCGTCATCTCACGGCCCTTGCCGAGGTCGACGCGGTCACGGATCTGCTGGACCGCCTCCAACACCCGCAGCGTGGGCGGGAGTTCGGCGACGTCCTGGGAGAGGTAGGCGAGCCGTACGGTCTTGCCGACGGCGACCTTGCCGGCGACCGGCTGGGCCTCGCCCGCGGTGCGCCAGGCCTCGGTGAGCGCCCGCAGCAGCGAGGTCTTGCCCGCGCCGTTCACGCCGACCAGACCGATGCGGTCGCCGGGGCCGAGCTGCCAGGTGAGGTGCTTGAGCAGCAGCTTCTCCCCGGCCTGTACGGTCACGTCCTCCAGGTCGAAGACGGTCTTGCCGAGCCGGGCATTGGCGAACTTCATCAGCTCGCTGGTGTCGCGCGGCGGCGGCACGTCGGCGATCAGCTCGTTGGCGGCCTCGATGCGGTAGCGCGGCTTGGAGGTGCGGGCCGGGGCGCCACGGCGCAGCCAGGCCAGCTCCTTGCGCATCAGGTTCTGCCGCTTGGCCTCCTCGGTGGCGGCGATGCGGTCCCGCTCGGCGCGGGCGAAGACGTAGTCGGAGTAGCCGCCCTCGTACTCGAAGACGGAGCCGCGCTGGACGTCCCACATGCGGGTGCAGACCTGGTCGAGGAACCAGCGGTCGTGGGTGACGCAGACGAGCGCGGAGCGGCGGGCCTGGAGGTGGCCGGCCAGCCACGAGATGCCCTCGACGTCGAGGTGGTTGGTGGGCTCGTCGAGCACGATCAGGTCCGGCTCGCCGATGAGGAGCTTGGCGAGCGCGATGCGCCGCCGCTCGCCGCCGGACAGCGGGGCGATCACGGTGTCGAGGCCCTGCGCGAACCCAGACAGGTCGAGCCCGCCGAACAGGCCCGTCAGCACATCGCGGATCTTGGCGTTGCCGGCCCACTCGTGGTCGGCGAGGTCGCCGATGACCTCGTGCCGGATGGTGGCGGTGGGGTCGAGCGAGTCGTGCTGGGTGAGCACGCCGAGCCGCAGCCCGCCCACGTGCGTGACGCGGCCGGTGTCCGGCTCCTCCAGCTGGGCCAGCATCCGGATCAGGGTGGTCTTGCCGTCGCCGTTGCGCCCGACGACCCCGATCCGGTCCCCTTCGGAGACGCCGAGGGAGACTCCGTCGAGCAGGGCACGGGTGCCGTACACCTTGCTGACTGCCTCGACATTGACCAGGTTGACGGCCATTTCACTCCTGAGCAGGGGGATGGATCGTCATCCAGGGTAGTCGCCGCGGACGGTCGGATAGCGTTCGGCCGGTGATCAAGGGATCACGTGGGGGTGATCCGCGGTACGGGTCCGCGGACGGCGAGGTACTGACGAGGGTCGAGGGGGCGGGGGTTCATGCGGCGCGATGTGGTGCGGGGCGCGGTCGTGGTGGTGCTGGCGGCGGCGGTCCTGACGGGGTGCGGCGAGGAGAAGAATCCGGGGGCGTCGGCGGCCCCGTCGCGCCCGGTGGAGCCGTCGTCCGCTTCGGGGGGCGGGGCCGCGGCGGCGAAGGCGGGCGGCGCTGTGGGGTCGGCGGGCTCGGCCTGCGCCCTGCCGGCGACGTTCGACCTGGCGGCGAAGTGGAAGCCGAAGGCCGTGGCGGCCGAGGCCGGGGACTCCCCGCTGGCGGGTCTGACCAAGCAGGGCCCGTTCGCCCTGTCCTGCGAGATCGACGCGAAGCCGGCGGGCAACATCGGCTTCCTGCGGGCGTGGACCGACACCGCCACCTCGGGCACGCCGCGCGCCGCCCTGGAGTCGTTCGTCGGCGCCGACAAGACCGCACGCAAGGCGGCGTACGCCGAGATCAAGGCGGGCTCGCTTCCGGCGGCGGAGGTCGTCTACGAGACGTACAGCAAGGTGATGGACACCGCAAAGCAGGAGCGTGCCCTGGCGGTGGTGACGCCCCAGGGCACGCTCGTGCTGCACCTGGGCGGCATGGACACCGAGGAGCACCAGGAGATGCTGCCGGCGTACGAGCTGGCGAAGTCGAGCCTGAAGGTCACGCGGTAGGGCGGTCGGTCGACGGTGGGCCGTCCGTACGCTGCGCGAGCGTACGGATACGGAGGGTGGACGGTACGGTCGCGAGCGGTCACCCTGGGTGAGTTGAGCGGGGAGATCAACTCACCGGAAGGTGGCGGCACATGACCGAGAGCTGGGAGCGGGGCGGGGGCGGGGGTTGCGCGGGTGAGCCCGTGTCGTCGGACAGCCTCAAGACGTTCGGGGCGTTCGTACAGGGCCTGCGCGAACACGCCGGGCTCACGCGCGAAGAGTTCGCGACGCTGGTCCGCTTCTCCAAACACACGGTGGAATCCATCGAGTTGGGCCGCCGCATGCCGGACGAGGAGTTCGTGGAGCGAGCGGAGGCGGCCCTGGGCAACACGGGCGCGCTGCGGCGGGCCTTCGGCCATCTGACCCGTCAGCCGGGGTTGGCGGCGTGGTTCCGGGAGTGGGCGCGGCGCGAGCGGACGGCGGTGAGTCTGTGCACGTACGAGTGCCGGATGGTGCCGGGGTTGTTGCAGTCGGAGAGGTACGTACGGGCTCTGTACGAGAACGAAGTGCCTCCACTGTCGGACGGACAAGTGGAAACCCAGATCGCCGCCCGGATGGAACGGCAACGGCTTCTGCTCGAACGTCCGAACGTCCCTTTCAGCTTCATCGTCACTGAGGCGGTTTTCCGGCAGAGGATCGGGGGGAATGCGGTAACACGGGACATGTTGGACCACGTGCTCGCCGCCACTCAGCCCAGGAATGTGACGCTTCAGCTCCTGCCCGCTGACTGCGAGTTCCACGCGTGCCTCGCTGGCCCGCTCGCGCTCCTCGAAGGGCCGGACGGTAAGCGGTACGCCTACTCCGAGGGACAGAGGAACGGCCGCTTGATCAGCGCCCTAAAAGAGGTGGTTCCACTCCAGCAGAGGTATGACACACTGCGCTCGCAGGCCCTCAACCCAGCTAAATCTCGGGACCTGTTGGAGCGAATCCGAGGAGCCCTATGAGCACCGAACTCGCCTGGTTCAAGTCCAGCTACAGCAGCGCCCAGGGCGACAACTGCGTAGAAGTCGCCCTCGCCTGGCGCAAGTCAAGCTACAGCGGCACCCAGGGCGACGACTGCGTAGAGGTGGCCGTCTGCCCGGCCACCGTCTACGTACGGGACTCCAAGGACAAGCAGGGCCCCCACCTTGCCCTCTCCAGCGAAGCGTGGACCGCGTTCGTCGCGGAGTGCCGGGGCTGACGAGCATGGGGCTCGAACACGACACCGCCGGGTCACCCTTCGTAGTGACGTGATCGGAAAGCGGCGGCTACCGTGGACGGGCAGGCCGAAGAATCCCGTCCATGGGAGGAACCATGACCGCCGAGTCCGTAGAGCACTGCCACCAGTGGCCCGTGCCACCCAAGGACGGCTACACCGTGGACGACCTGTTCACGCTGCCCAATCTCCCGTCTCACACCGAGCTGATCGACGGGAGCCTGATCTTCGTGAGCCCGCAGCGCAATTTCCACACCGATGTGATGGAAGTACTGGTCAGCGGTCTGCGCCGCGATTTGCCCTCCGCATTCAAGATCAAGCGGGAGATGACCGTCGTCCTCGACAACCGCAACGGGCCCGAGCCCGACATCATCGTGGTCAGGGCAGAGTCCGTCATCGGGCCGGATCAGACGTGCTACCGCGCGGAAGATGTGCTGCTGGCCGTAGAGGTCGTCTCCCCTGATTCGGAATCCCGGGACCGCACCACCAAGCCGCAGAAGTACGCGGCCGCCGGAATCCCGAATTTCTGGCGAGTGGAACGCGGTGGCAACGGCAGCGAGCCGGTGGTCCACGTGTATGAGCTCGACCCGCTTACCAGGGCCTACGTACACGTGGGCATGCAGCGCGACCAGCTCAAGGTCACGAAGCCCTACGCCACCGACATCGACCTCGGCGCCGTCCGCGAGCTCTGACCTCAGTCGGTCAGGACGGTCGCGCCCGGGGCCGGTGACGTGGCGGTGCGCGCGGTGCGGCACGTGCCGGAGGCGGTCAGGGCGGCTGCGACCGTGCGGGCTGCCTCCTGGTCGGCGCAGAGGAACGCCGTGGTCGGGCCCGAGCCCGAGACCAGGGCGGCCAGGGCGCCCGCCGCCGTACCCGCCGCGAGGGTGTCCGCGAGGGAGGGGCGCAGGGAGAGCGCGGCGGCCTGGAGGTCGTTGGTGAGGGTGCCCGCGAGGGCCTTCGCATCGCCGGTACGGAGTGCTTCGAGCAGCGCCGGTGAGGCCTCGGGGCGGTGGCGTCCGGGGTGAGGCGGTCGAACTCGCGGTAGACCGCCGGGGTGGAAAGGCCGCCGTCCGCCACGGCGAACACCCAGTGGAAGGTGCCGCCGACATCGAGGGGCGCCAGCTTCTCGCCCCGGCCGGTGCCGAGGGCCGCCCCGCCGACGAGGCTGAACGGTACGTCGCTGCCCAACTCGGCGCAGATGTCGAGGAGTTCGGCCCGGGTGGCGTTCGTACCCCACAGCGCGTCACAGGCGAGGAGCGCGCCCGCGCCGTCCGCGCTGCCGCCGGCCATGCCGCCCGCGACGGGGATGTCCTTGTCGATGTGGAGGTGGACGGCGGGCTCGATGCCGTGGCGCGCGGCGAGGAGCTCGGCGGCGCGGGCGGCCAGGTTCGTACGGTCCAGGGGGACCTGGGCGGCGTCGGGGCCGTCGCAGGTGATGCGGAGGGTGTCGGCGGGGGTTGCGGTGACGGTGTCGTAGAGGGCGACGGCGAGGAAGACGTTGGCCAGGTCGTGGAACCCGTCGGGGCGGGCGGGGCCCACGCCCAACTGGACGTTGACCTTGGCGGGGACGCGGGCGGTGACGATGCGGGGGGTACTCACGGGGGCCATTTTCCCCCAACCCCGCCCGGGGCTCCGCCCCAGACCCCGGTCGCGCCTGAACGGCGCTCGTCCTCAAACGCCGGACGGGCTGAGGTGGCCGACGCGGGCCCGCACCGACCCTGCCAGGGGCGCGGGGAACTGCGCGACCAGCCACGCACGGCCCGCACCCGAAAGACCCTGGGGCTCCGCCCCAGACCCCGATCGCGCCTTAAGGGCGCTCGTCCTCAAACGCCGGACAGGCTGAGGTGCGGGCCAGCACCGAGCACCTAAGGGGCGCGGGGAACTGCGCGAGACGCGGGCACGGTCCGCAGGATCGAGAGGGGTTAGGGGCGCGGGGAACTGCGCGGACGGGCCCCGCGGCCCGTAGCCGTGGAGGGGCCGCCGAGGGGGGCCTCAAACGCTCGGCTCGCCGAACCACTCACGGAGCGCGGGGCCGAGCCACGCCGACCCCGCCCAGCACACGTAACCGTCCGGACGGACGAGCAGCGGCCCGGTGGCGCCGCCCCGCCCCACCCGATCCACCCGGCCCGAGAACCCCGCGGCAACCGACGCGTACGCGTCCTCCGGGTCCAGCAGAACGCCCCGCCCCGCACGGAGCAGCTCATGCACCCGGACCCCGCCGAGGTCCAGATCCGGTACGGGCAGCCCGAGAAGCGGATCGGAGGAGGCGGCGGCGCCCGGCATGGGGTAGCGGACGGCCATCCCGGACATGAGGTTCGCCAAGTGGCTCTGGACGTCCGGCAGTTGGGCCAGGTCGGTGAAGATCTCCCGCGCCGCCAGGACCTCCGGATCGCGCGTGCCGGCCCAGTCCATCAGCAGGCTCTGCGCCCGCACGTTGCGCAGCACGGCCGCCCCGACCGGATGCCGTTCCGCGTGGTACGTGTCGAGCAGACCCGTCGGCGCCCAGCCGCGCACGGCGGCCCCGAGCTTCCAGCCGAGGTTGAACGCGTCCTGCATCCCCGTGTTCATGCCCTGCGCGCCGAGCGGAAGATGGACATGGGCCGCGTCGCCCGCCAGGAACACCCGCCCGTGCCGGTACTGCTCGGCCTGCCGGGACGCGTTGGTGATGCGGCGGGCGTAGCACAGTTCGAGCAGCTGCACCCGCGACCCGAAGACCGTCTTGAGGCCGTCGCGGATGTCGTCCTCGGTGACCGGGGTCTCCCGGGGCAGGGACATGCCGGGCCCGCCGAGGACAAGACGGCGCAACGGCCTGCCCTGTACGTCGGTGCCGAGCGGGAACATGGCCGCCCAGTGCCCGTCCTCGTTCCAGGTGTGCGAGGCGGACGGATCGGCGCCGTCCAGCCGCACGTCCGCGGCGATGATCGTCAGCGTGCCGGGCTCACCGGGGAAGGCCGCCCGCAGCAGCGACCGTACGGTGCTGTGGCCTCCGTCGGCGGCGACGAGGTAACGGGAGCGCAGGGACGTACCGTCCGCGAAGGTCGCCGTGACACCGGTTCCGTCCTGGGCGAGGCCGACCAGTTCGTGGTCCCGCCGGATGTGGAGGCCGAGCGCGGCGAGGTGGTCCTCGAAGAAGCCCTCGATCACCACCTGCGGCACGGACCGCCAGGGCAGGCGGTGCCGGTCCGAGGGGTGCGGGAGGGGGACACCGGCGAAGTGGCCGGTGGCGACGGGGTGGTCTCCGGTGGCCAACAGGGGCTCGAGCAGGCCTCGTTGGTCGAGCATCTCCAGTGTGCGGGACTGCACGCCGCCCGCCTTGGACAGTGCGCTGCGCCGTGACAGCCTGTCGACCACCACGGTCGACACCCCTGCCGTCAGCAGCTCGTTGGCCAGCGTCATTCCGGTCGGGCCGGCGCCGACGACGAGTACATCGGTGTCCATGGACTCTCCTGTGACTGGGTCGGCCGACGGCGCCGATGGGCTGTGTCGACCGGGACACGACAACGCTGCGCCGAGCGCGTCCCGTGACCCAGAAACCGGACCGATTGTGCGGGTATCCGACACCGCCTAGCCTCGGGGCGGTGGAATCCGACTACGACGACCTCGACCGTCGGCTCGCGCACGCCTTGCAGATCGACGGCCGCGCCCCGTTCAGCACCATCGCCGAGGTACTGGGCGTATCGGATCGCACCGTGGCCCGCCGGTACGCCCGGCTGCGGGCGGCCGGGGCGGTACGCGTGGTGGGCGGGTTCGACTCCACCGCGCTCGGGGCCATCCAGTGGTTCCTGCGGGTGCGCTGCGCGCCGGCCGCCTCGCTGCCGGTCGCCGAGGCGCTGGCCCGGCGCCCCGACACGTCCTGGGTGAGCCTCAGCTCCGGCGGCACGGAGGTCACCTGTGTGGTCCGTACGGAGAGCGAGGCCGACAGCGAGTCCCTGCTGCTGGCCAAACTCCCCCGCACCCCGCGCGTGGAGGGCGTCACCGCGCACTCCGTGCTGCACGCCTTCTACGGCGGCCCGGACAACCTCGTCGGGAAGCTCGGCTCGTTGGACGCGGACGCGGTCGAGCGTCTGCGCCCACCCCCGATGGCGCGTCCCTCCGGGCCGGTACGCCTCGACGACGGCGACCGTACGCTCCTCGCGCTGCTCGCCGCCGACGGGCGGGCCGGGTTCGAGGAGTTGGCCGAGGCGACGGGGTGGTCGCCGACGACGGTGCGGCGCCGGATGACGGAGCTGCGCGAACACGGCGTGCTCTACCTCGACCTCGACGTCGACTGGCGCATGTTCGGCGCGCACGCCCGCACCCTGCTCTGGCTCTCCGTCGCCCCCGCCCACCTGGAGGAGGCGGGCCATGCCCTGGCCGGCCATCCCGAGATCGCGTTCGCCGCGGCGACGACGGGGCCGACGAATCTGTACGCGAGTGTGGTGTGTGCGGGGCAGCGGGAGCTGTATCGGTACCTGACGACGGGGGTTGCCGGGCTGCCGTCGATCACGCACGTCGAAACGGCCCCCGTGATCCGCACCATCAAGAAGGCCGCCCCCAACTGAGACTCCGCCCCAGCCCCCGTTCGCGCCTCAAGGGCGCTCGTCCTCAAACGCCGGACGGGCTGAAGTGCCTCGATGCGGGCCCGCACCCGACCCTGCCAGGGGCGCGGGGAACTGCGCGACCAGCCACGCACGATCCGCACCCGAAAGACCCTGGGGCTCCGCCCCAGACCCCGTTCGCGCCTGAACGGCGCTCGTCCTCAAACGCCGGACAGGCTGAAGTGCCCCCCAGCGCCGAGCACTTAAGGGGCGCGAGGAACTGCGCGAGAAGCGAGCACGGTCCGCACGTGACCGGGGGTTTTAGGGGCGCGGGGAACTGCGCGACCAGCCACGCACGATCCGCACCCGAAAGCCCCTGGGGCTCCGCCCCAGACCCCGTATCGCGCCTGAACGGCGCTCGTCCTCAAACGCCGGACGGGCTGGGGTGCTGGCCAGCGCCGAGCAGTTAAGGGGGGCGGGGTGGGGGAGAACTAGCTCGGGCGGTGCTCCGCGATCGATGCGAATTCCTCCACCGTCAGCGCCTCGCCCCGCGCCTGGGGCGAAACCCCCGCCGCCACCAGCGCCGCCTCCGCCGCCGCAGGCGACCCCGCCCAGCCGGACAGCGCCGCCCGCAACGTCTTGCGGCGCTGCGCGAACGCCGCGTCCACGACCGCGAAGACCTCCGCCCGGGAGGCCGTCGTCGCGACGGGCGCGGCCCGGCGGACCAGCGAGACGAGGCCGGAGTCGACGTTGGGCGCGGGCCAGAACACGTTGCGCCCGATCGACCCGGCCCGCTTGACGTCCGCGTACCAGTTCGCCTTGACCGACGGCACTCCGTACACCTTGTTGCCGGGCTTCGCCGCGAGCCGGTCGGCGACCTCCGCCTGGACCATGACCAGGGTGCGCTCGATGCTGGGGAAGCGGGCCAGCATGTGCAGCAGGACGGGGACCGCCACGTTGTAGGGGAGGTTGGCGACGAGGGCAGTGGGGGGCGGGCCCGGAAGGTCCTGGACGAGCATCGCGTCGGAGTGGACCAGGGAGAAACGGTCCGCCCGCGCGGGCATGCGGGCCGCGATCGTGGCGGGCAGCGCGGCCGCGAGCACGTCGTCGATCTCGACCGCGACGACGCTGTCCGCGGCTTCCAGGAGCGCCAGGGTCAGCGAGCCGAGACCGGGCCCCACCTCCACCGCCACGTCGTCGGGCCGGACCTCGGCGGTCCGCACGATCCGGCGGACCGTGTTGGCGTCGATGACGAAGTTCTGGCCGCGCTGCTTGGTGGGGCGTACGCCAAGCGCTGCGGCCAGTTCACGGACGTCGGCGGGGGTAAGGAGTGCGTCGGGCTCTGTGGTGCTCACCGATACAGCCTACGGCCGCAGTGCGGCCACGGGCTCGCCCCCCGGGTCACGAACAGCTTCTTCGCCCGGTACGTCTGCTCGCCGGCCGGTGCCTGTTCGGCCCGCCCGGTGCCGCCGAGCGCGTGCCAGGTGCCGGGGTCGAACTGGTAGAGGCCGCCGTAGGTGCCCGACGGGTCGAGGGCGTGGGGGCGGCCGCCGGACTCGCAGTGGGCCAGGCCGCTCCAGTTGAGGTGGTCGGCGCCGCCCACCGAGGAGGGCAGCGCCTTGGTGCCGACCTTGACCCGCTGGGTGACCGGCTCGCGGACGATCTCCTCGGCGATCTTGCGCGGCTTCTGCTTGACGCCGTTGACGGTCCGCAGCGCGTAGGTGACCTTGCGGGCGCCCTGCTCCCCCTGGCGGACCACGACCTGGGTGCCCGCGAACAGGGAGGCGTCCTTGGTCTTCTCGACCCGGTACGGGATGGGCTCCTCGCGCACCTCCTTGGTGCCGCTGATCCGCATCACGGTGATGGTCTGGCCGTCGCGCGGGAAGGAGGCCGGCGGCACGGAGGTCGTGTCCTGGCCCTGGAGGGAGATGCCGGCCTCCTCCAGGGCGTCGGCGACGGTGGCGGCGTTGGTGCGCAGGGTGCGTTCGTGGCCGTCCGCGAGGAAGGTCACCGAGCGTTCGGTGCGGACGTCCAGGGCGAGGCCCGCGCGGCCGATCTCCGAGGAGCGGGACGCCGAGAGATAGGCGCCCTCGGCGCGCACCCCGAGCTGGCGCAGGGCGCCCTCGACGGTGCTCGCGGTGGTCCACACCTGGCGGCGCTGTCCGTCGAGGGTGAGCTGGACGGGGCGGCCGTAACGCACCACGACCTCGTCGCCCGTGGTGAGGGTGGTGCCGGGGCCGGGCGCCACGAGGTCGTGCGCGCCGACCGGTACGTGTTCGTCGGCGAGGAGTTCCTCGACGCTGTCGGCGAAGGTGTGCAGGGTGTGCGGCGCTCCGTCGACGGTGAGTTTGACGGCCTTGTCGTTGACCAGGAACGCGGAGGTGCCGCCCGCCAGGAACGCGACGACCAGGGCCTGCGGGACGAGTCTGCGCAGCCGGTCGGGGCCGCCCGACGTTCTGCGGCGCCGCGCCGCCCGCCGTGCTCCGCCCCGCCCGCCCGCCTCCCCGTCCCGCTCCGGCGCCTCGCCCGCGGGCGGCTCGGGGGCGGGAGCGGGAGCGGGGGCCGGGGCCGGGGCCGGGGCCGGGGCGATCAGGGTTTCGTGGTCGGCGTATCCGGGCGCCGGGACGGCGGGAAGGCGGGGCGCGAAGGAGGCGTGGAGGGGTGCGGGCGAGGCGTAAGGGGCGTAGGGGGGTGTGGCGGGCGCGGGCACGTCGGGGCGGGGGGTCATGCCAGGGTTGCCGTAGGGAGGCGTGGCCGTGGCGGTTGCGGCGCGGCGGCCGCCCCGCGCGGCTCGGTGACTGCCCTGCGAATTGCTCACGACGCTCCAGGGTCCGGTCCGATGGTGCGGGCCGGGACACTAGCGGAGCGGCGGTCACTCTCCAAAGCAGCTCGACTACGCAGGGTCGCGCCGCTACCCTGCGCGCCGCCTCGCGACGGCCGGATTCCGTTATCTCTCAGTAATCAAACGCGCGCGCGGTGTTGTCCGCGATCGCCGCGGCCAGCACGTCTTCGCCGATGCCGCGGACGGCCGCCATGGCGCGCACCGTGATCGGAATGAGATACGGCGCATTGGGCCGTCCGCGGTACGGCGCCGGCGTGAGGAACGGCGCGTCGGTCTCCACGAGAACGAGTTCCAGCGGGGCGACGGCGAGCGCGTCGCGCAAAGGCTGGGCGTTCTTGAAGGTCATGTTTCCCGCGAAGGACATGAAGTACCCGTATTCCGCGCAGAGTTCGGCCATTTCCGCGTCGCCGGAATAGCAGTGGAAGACGGTCCGTTCGGGAGCGCCTTCCTCGCGCAGAATACGCAGCACATCCGCGTGCGCCTCGCGATCGTGAATGACGAGGGCCTTGCCGGTGCGTTTGGCGATCTCGATGTGCGCCCGGAAGGAACGCTCCTGGGCGGCCTTGCCCTCGGGCCCGGTGCGGAAGTAGTCGAGGCCCGTCTCGCCGACCGCCTTGACCCAGGGCAGCGCCGCGAGCCGCTCGATCTCGCCGAGTGCCGCGTCGAGCGCGCCTTCGCCGCCGGGGCCGCGCGCGCCCTGGCGCGACCAGCCGTCGGGGTCGCCGTGGACGATGCGGGGAGCTTCGTTGGGGTGCAGGGCGACGGCGGCGTGCACCGCGGCGTGCGCCTCGGCGGTGTCGGCCGCCCATTGGGAGCCCTTCACGTCGCAGCCCACCTGGACGACGGTGGTGACGCCGACGGCCGCGGCCTTCTCCAGGGCCTGTTCGACCGTGCCGTCCTGCATGTCCAGGTGGGTGTGCGAGTCGGCCACCTCCACACCGAGCGGTTCGGGCAGGGGCGGCGGGGCATCTTTGGCGGCACTCATGCGCCGATCCTACGAAAAGGCGCGCGCCGCATTTTCCGCGTGCCCGGCCCCTCCGCCCGGGCCGCTCACAGCGGGTGGGAGCCGGTCACTTGCGGTGGAAGGGGTGCAGCAGGTCCGACAGGTGCCAGTGGTGTTCGGGCTTGGTGGTGGCGCCGACCTCGTCCTGAGGTCCGGGCGAGGGCTGGGTGGGCGCGGGCGCGCGGTGCTGGATCATCCCCTGCTGCGCGGACGACACCCGTCCGGAGCGCATGATGCGCACCACGTGTCCGCCGCAGTTGAGGCAGGTGGGGGCGGACAGCGGGGAGGGCACCCGGTCGCCGTTGGCCTTGTAGACGACGAACGCCTGGCCCGTGGCGTCCACGTGGTGCTCTATCTCGTACGCCTGCTCCCAGCCGTATCCACACCGCATGCACGCGAAGGCATACGCCTCGTGTGCCGTGGTCTCAGCGATCTCACTCATGTGCCGGCTCCTCTTGTCCGCTGGACAAGCTCTTACGAGCGCTCTTTACGAGCGGGGGCGAAAGGTCCCCCGATCCAGGAGACGCCTTTCGCTGCCAAAACGCATCAGGGGCTGTCGAGAGTTGGTGTGGTCTTGGCCTTTCCTAGGCCTGGGCGCTTTTCTCCGCCCCGGTGCGCGGCCCGCGTTTTACTTTTTACGATAGTCCTTTACCGTCCGCGGGGCTCTGACGTGCCGCGTTCTTTGCCGCCACCACCGCGTCGAAGACCTCGCGCTTGGGTAGACCGGTCTCGGCCGCCACGGCCGCGATGGCCTCCTTGCGCCGCTCGCCCGCCTCCTCGCGGACCTGGACGCGCCGCACCAGCTCGTCGGCGTCCAGCTCGGCGGGGCCCGTCTCGGGGGCGCCCTCGACCACGACGGTGATCTCGCCGCGCACCCCCTCGGCCGCCCACGCCGCCAGGTCCTTCAGCGGGCCGCGCTTGACCTCCTCGTACGTCTTGGTCAGCTCCCGGCACACCGCCGCGCGCCGCTCGGCGCCGAACACCTCGGCCATCGCGGCGAGGGTGTCGTCGAGGCGGTGCGGGGCCTCGAAGTAGACCAGCGTGCGCCGCTCGCCCTCGACCTCGCGCAGCCGGCCGAGGCGCTCGCCGGCCTTGCGCGGCAGGAAGCCCTCGAAGCAGAAGCGGTCCACGGGAAGCCCGGACAGGGCGAGCGCGGTCAGCACCGCGGACGGCCCCGGTACCGCCGTGACCTTGATGTCCTTCTCGACGCAGGCCGCGACCAGGCGGTAGCCGGGGTCGGAGACCGACGGCATGCCCGCGTCGGTGACGAGCAGCACCCGGGCCCCGCCTTCGAGGGCCTCGACCAGTTCGGGGGTGCGCGCCGACTCGTTGCCCTCGAAGTACGACACGACACGGCCCTGGATGTGCACGCCGAGCGCCTGGGTCAGCCGGCGAAGGCGACGGGTGTCCTCGGCGGCGACGACGTCGGCCCGCTCCAGTTCGGCGGCGAGCCGGGGCGGGGCGTCCGCGGTGTCGCCGATGGGGGTGCCTGCGAGTACGAGTGTTCCAGTGCTGCCCATGACCGCCTTCTCACCTGCACTTTTACTCTGTTCCGCCGAGCCCGGGGCCGACCTCCCGTCGGATGGAGATACTCCCACGCCTTCGCCCCCTCGGGGTTCGGGGGATCCGCGTGCCCCCACGGCAGCTCAACCCTGGCGGGCGTCGGGTGGGCAGGATCCCGCGACCACGGGGTCGTGTCATAGGACGACCAGGATCGTTGGCGTTCACGAACGTCCCGTGTTGAGCGAGAAGGGAACTCCCATGCGTCGATTGAGCATTGCCCTGGCCACGGCGGTCGTGGCCATCAGCGTGGCCGCTCCGGTGGCGAGCGCCGCCCCGGTCTCCAAGCCCGCACCGCCGTACTCCTACAAGGACTGCATGAAGGCCACCAAGCAGAAGGGCGAGTCCGCCTCCTACAGCAAGTGGCACTGCGACCAGCTGGTGAAGAAGGGCTGGGTCAAGCCGCCGAAGAACTGACCCCCGGAAACCGGCCCCTCCCCCGCCGAGCCGGGCCCGGCGGGCCCGGCCCACGGGACTCCCACAGGGGAGTTCCCTACGATGGCGCGGTGACCAGTACTGCGCCACCGACCCTGCCGGGCCACGATGCCGGGGACGAACCGCCTTCCTGGCAGCACCACATGCGCCGGTTCGGCCATGTCGTGCGGCCGAGAACCGGGCTGCGCGAGCGCCTGGTGCCGCCGTACACGCGGCCCGCCGGGCAGCTGTGGACGGTGCTCGGCATCGGGCCGCTCGCCGCGGCGCGCATCGTGCGCTGGTCGGCGTGGGTGGGGCCGCTCCTGGTGACCCTGGTCGCGGGCGTCATGCGGTTCTGGCACCTGGGCTCCCCGCACGCGGTGATATTCGACGAGACGTACTACGCCAAGGACGCCTGGACGCTCATCAACCACGGCTACGAGGGCGACTGGCCCAAGGACATCGACAAGTCGATCCTCGCCAACCCGGACCTCATCTCGGTGCCGACCGCGCCGGGTTACGTGGTGCATCCGCCGGTCGGCAAGTATCTGATCGGCATCGGCGAGAAGCTGTTCGGCTTCACGCCGTTCGGCTGGCGCTTCATGGTCGCCGTGCTCGGCACCCTGTCGGTGCTGATGCTCTGCCGGATCGGGCGCCGGCTGTTCCGCTCGACGTTCCTGGGCTGTCTGGCGGGTGCGCTGCTCGCCGTCGACGGCCTGCACTTCGTGATGAGCCGCACCGCGCTGCTCGACACGGTCGTCATGTTCTTCGTGCTCGCGGCCTTCGGCTGCCTGTTGATCGACCGCGACCGCGCCCGGGCGAGACTGGCGGCCGCGCTCCCCGAGGACGAGGAGGGGCTGCTGCGCCCGGACGCGGCGATCGCGGCCGGTGTGCGGTTCGGGTGGCGGCCCTGGCGGATCGCGGCCGGGATCATGCTGGGCCTGGCCTGCGGCACCAAGTGGAACGGCCTGTACATCCTGGTCTTCTTCTGTGTGATGGCCGTCCTGTGGGACGCGGGCGCCCGGCGCACGGCGGGCGCGGTCAGCCCCTACCGGGTGGTCCTGCGCCGGGACGCGATCGGCGCGTTCCTCTCCACGGTGCCGGTCGCGATCCTCACCTACCTCGTGTCGTGGACGGGCTGGTTCGCCACCGACAAGGGGTACGGGCGGCACTGGGCGGACGGCCGCGCGGGCCTCTCCCCCGACCACGTCAAGCTGCCGGTCATCGGCACCATCAACCACCTGCCGCAGTTCGACATGAGCTGGGTGCCCGCGGCCCTGCGCAGCTTCTGGCACTACGAGACCGAGGTCTACAGCTTCCACGTCGGCCTCACCGAGGGCCACACCTACCAGTCCAACCCGTGGAGCTGGCTGGTCCTCGGCCGGCCCGTCTCGTACTACTACGAGAGCCCCAACCCCGGCTCGGACGGCTGCCCTTCGGGCGCGGGCGGCAAGTGCGCATCCGAGGTCATCGCGCTCGGCACCCCGCTGCTGTGGTGGGCCGGCTGCTTCGCGCTCCTGTACGTCCTGTGGCGCTGGTTCTTCCGGCGCGACTGGCGGGCGGGCGCGATCGCGTGCGGCCTGGGCGCCGGGTATCTGCCCTGGTTCCTGTACCAGGAGCGGACCATCTTCTTCTTCTACGCGGTCGTCTTCGTGCCGTTCCTGTGTCTGGCGGTGGCGATGATGGTCGGCGCGATCATCGGGCCACCGGGCGCCCCGGAGCGCCGGCGCGCGCTCGGGTCGATCGGGGCCGGGGTGCTCGTCCTGCTGATCGTGTGGAACTTCGTGTACTTCTGGCCGATCTACACCGGTACGCCGATCCCGCTGGACTCCTGGCGCAGCCGGATGTGGCTGGACAGCTGGGTCTAGCTGGGAACTTGGGCAGGGGCGGTGTCGCTGATGGCGATGCCGCCCCGTCGTTACCTGTCGTCAGTAGTCGTCACCGGCCCCCCTCGGGCGGCCCACAGGCGGCCCAGCTGGCCTCTGGCGAAGAGCAAGAAGGACCGCCCTTCGGGCGGGCGACTCTCAGGCGCCGCAGCCCCTCGTGGCGAATGCTCTGACGGCGGGCTACTGGGTAGTGGGGTGTCGCCCCACTACCCAGTAGGACACCCCACTAGCCCGCTCATGGGCCCTGTCAGGGCGTTTCTACTGGGGACCCCACTACCCAGTAGCGCGCCCCAGTGAGGGGTCTGGCCGGTGCGCCGGCCAGACCGGGCTGCCCCCCTGGATTGCCGTTCTACTGCCTAGTGGCTAGTGCCTACTGGCTAGCGCCTACTGCCCAAAGCCCTGGTGAAGGCGCTCCTCATGACCCTGCACGGCCCCTCCCCCGGGTTGCCACTAGCCACTAGGCAGTAGCGGCGGTGCGAACAGGCGTGAGCACCGGTCCAGGCAAGAGGAGCACCCAGGCGGGGGCTCGTCTCGTCTGTCGCAGCGGCAGCGCTGGCTTGTCGTCCGCCTTGTCTTGTCGCTTGTCTTGTCGCTTGTCTTGTCGCTTGTCGCCTCCCAGGTCAGGGCCCTCTTTCGCCCTCGCGACAAGCTGCCAAGCGCACTCGTCGTGAGACAGGCGACAGGCGACAAGGGCGAGGCGCGGACCACAGGGGCGACCACGGCCGTGTGCGACGCCAAGGAAGCAATCCAGAGGAGCACGCCGCGCCCGTGCTCCTCTTGCTGTTGCTGACGGCCTTCCAAGGGGAAGACGGCGGCCCCGACAGACGCCCCCTGCGTGGCTCCCCAGGGCTTTTCAGGAGGAGAGCAGACAGCTATCCGTTCCGCGACGCTGCCCCTTGGAAGGCCTCCCCTCTGCTCGTCCTAGAGAGTTGATGGAAGATAGCGTCCGCAGGGTCCGCGCCGCACCACGCACCCCCTCTGACCTGCGCTTTAAGTGCGGACGCTAAACAGAATGTTTAGCGTCCGCTAGCGTCCGCAGCGTCCGCACACCCTCCGTTACTAAGAGCGCCTTCGCGCAGGTCAACGCGGCTCTTAGAGGGGGAGGGGGTGCGGACGCTGAAGCCTCTATGAGAGCGAAGAGACCACCCTCCCGCGCCGCCGGGGTGGGTGGTCTCTTCGGCGTGTCCACCGGGACCAGCATGAGAGCGCGACGGTCCGCAGGATCTCCCGGCGCCATCGCGCGCGAACGCAGTGAGCTGCCAAAGGTCGTGCGGCCAAGGCCGCTCCTTCTATCGCTCTGCGTAGCCAGTAAAGGCGAGCCGACCGCTGCTAGGTCTAGCATCACGAGTCGCTAGGTCTAGCAACCCCGCTAGCACTCCATTCGCCCCTTGATCAGGCGAATAGCACCTAGCAAGCCCTAGAGCTGGAGCCCGGTTTCATGGGTGAACCGGGCTCAAGAGGGTACGGCGTCGCCGCTAGGGAGCGAAAGACGCTGTCACTTACAGCGACTAGCGGGGCAGGAAGCCGGGCTTCTCCTCCCCCAGGGCCCGCAGGTGGGCCAAGTAGTCCTGTGCGGCGGGCTCGGCGTTGTACCGCTTCCTGACTTCAGCAGCGAGTTCGCGGCTGGTCATTAGCAGAGACGGAACGGATTGCCGATCACCCTGAAGCGCCCGCTCCCCCATGATGAGTGCCTGATCCAGGTCGCCCTCACGCGCGGCTGTCACGCCCAACGTGACGCGCGCCTCGGCATTGCGCATCGGGGACCGCTCGGTACCGTCGAAGTCCGTACCCGCGCGGAGCACTTCCTCAGCGAGGTTTCGCGCGAGCTTGTCCTCACCGACCAGTCGGTAGCAGTCCATGGAGTAGAAGTCGAACTTCGCAGGGTCAACCACGAAATGGTTGTCCAGGTTCTCAGGGTGGGGCATCCCTTCGAGAAGCCGACGCCCCCTGTCCAGCGACACCTCGACCTGCCGACGGTCGCCAAGCCGGGCCCAGGCTTTGGCTTCCTGGCCAGCGAGCTGAACCGCCACGCCGTGGTTGCCGGCCACTTCGGTTCCCGCCTGTGCCGCCGAAATGACACCGCGATAGTCACCGGTCGTCAGCGCGAACCAGGCCCTCATCTCGTGCGCCCACCCGGCAACTTCGGCATTTTCGGCTTCGGTCGCGATGGAAAGGGCGGCCCTTCGAGTCGCATCTGCGGCGTGGCGGTCGCCAGAGTCGTACTCGACACAGCCGACCAAGAGCGCCAACCAACCCGACAAGGCGAGCACTTCGCGATGCTGAGCCAGCGTGAGGCTCTTCGAGTGCAGCTCAACGACACGCCGCAGCCACTGGCGCCCCTCGATCAGTAGCTGAGCGCTCGGCATGAACGGATACTCGGAGCAGAGCCGATCGGCCGTGATCCGCAGAGCGTCAAGCGTCGCGTCATTCACATCGGAACGGTTGAGGCGGCTGACGATTTCCAGCGTCTCCATACCGCTCGCAGCCAAGATCTCCCCGTTACCATCCCGCCGACTGGGCGCCGGGAAGAGTGCGTGTGTCACGGTGCCGAACGTGGCCGCGATGATGGGCTGATAGAAGTCGTTCGGGAAGGCTCCAGCCTCCCAGCGCTTCCACTGCCGGATCATGCTCTCTTCACCTGGCAACTCGGTAGGAGCATGCGCCCGAAGCGCCTTCACCGCATCACGCTGCGACCAGTCGCGCGCCGCCCGCTCAGCAGCCATGCGCCGTGCCCATGCGGGCCTGTCGTCGACCATGTGCCCTCCTTCGAGTGCCTACTGCGAGTCTTGCCTGTTACCCCCGGGGACAGGCAAGGGGACAGCAGGGGGACGCCGGTGGTGTCCCCGCCTGCGTCGAAGTCGACCCCGGCCCGTCACCTACCCCACACGTTCCGTTCGCTCCATGGTGGATACAGATCACGCACCACCTGATTCGGAGCGCGACTCCAGCGCTGCGACTCGTTCAGCCAACGCCTGAATCTGGGAGCGGATTTCCTTGATGTCGTCGTCGCGCACGTTTTCCCTCACTTCGCCGCCCGTGACGAAGTTGCCGAGGTTCCCCGCCGACTCGATCAGCCCTTCGGCACGCAACACCGCCAGTCCGTTCTGGATGGTCTGGCCAGCGAAGCCGAAGCGTTCTACCAAGTCTTGCTGCGTGGGCAGTCGGTCACCCGGCTTCATTCTCTTGATGTCCTCACGCAGAGCGTCAGCGACTTGGGCGGCTTTGGTCTTCGGGCCCGCTGTGACAGTCATGCCCTGAGAGTACCCACTAGAACGAACTAGCGCACGCTACTCCGCAAGCCTTGCCAACTAGCGCAGACTAGTGCAGACTAGTTTATAGATGGTCGCCGCTCTCGCGGTGGCAATCAGCACGAAAGCCCTGACCAAAGCCAGGGCTCGCTGAGCAGGGAGCGGCTTCCTACCGCCAAGCAAGCAGCCGCTCCCCTGACCCCGAAGGGGTATCTCCATGATGCCTGGAACCACGCAGGAACGTAGGGCCGAGCGGATCACGTCCGGGGGCAATGGTCCCGGTGGGCGGAAGCTTGAGCGGGGCGAGATCATCGCTCTCACGCCCAAGCAGTCGGAGCGGCTGGCTGAGCTGTACGCCGAATGGGGCGGGAGCCGTCTGGAGAGCTACACGGCTCGCAAGCTGATGAACTGCGGGATGAGCGGCGCCAAGGCGCGTGAACTGGCCGAAGACCTCACGCAGGACGTATGGGTGGCCGTGGCCAGGGAGACCACCAAGCCGCTTATGGCGGCCGAGAACCTAAGCGAGGATGAGCGCCGGATCTTCCTGTTCGGACGGGTCAAGACGGAGGTTCACCAGTACTTCCGCCGTGGGTCCACCTCGGAGAAGCCCGTGGACTGGACGGACCCGGTGACCTGCAACGTGCTGTGCCCCGTGCTGCCGAGCGGGTGCGCGCGTACGACGCTGCCCGCCTACCTGGACGCCATGATGGCCAGGCTTCCGGAGCGCGAGCGCTCGGCCCTGCTGCTGCGTCTGGAAGACATGCCCATGCGGCGGCTGGCCGAACACATGGGATGCAGCTACCCGACGGCCAACCGGCTCGTGGAAACGGCCCTACTGCTGATCCAGATCGACAACCCCGAGTTGTCGGCGGACCCGGTGGCGGAGGAGTCGCTTCCCCGGTGGGAGCGCGAGGAGCTGGCACGGATGAGCGCCGCTCAGCGCGCGGCCCTGCTGCGGATGGATGAGGTGAGCCGCCGGGCCCTGCTGCTGCACGTGGGCCAGGGGCTGAACATCACGGACGTGGCCCGGCGCCTGGATGTACCGCGCTACCGGGTCCTGCCCGTGCTGGGTGCGTGCGCGTCCGCGCTGCGAGCCCTGACCGCCTCAGACATGGCGGTGGCGGCGTGACTCGTCAGGGAACCCGCCTGAACTCCGCACGCCGACGAGGTCGTAAGGCGCAGCTCGCGGCTCGCGACGGGATGCGGTGTACGTACTGTCGTCGCTCGTTCGCGAGTCTGCGGGAGGCCACTCTCGATCACGTCGCCCCGCTCTCCCTGTTGCGCACCTGGTCGGCCCGCAACCTGGTGTTGGCCTGCCGACCGTGCAACACCCGCAAGGCCGACCGGCTCCCGCTCTCGCTCGCCCTGTTGCTGCTCTGGTCGACCGACCCGACGCAACCCCCGACTCGACTCGCTGCCGCCGACCGCGAGGCTCTGACCTGTGTGACGACCCTCGTCACACCCCGACTGGTCGGCTCCCGCCCGTCCGTGAACACCCCGCCGTTCACGGACGCGTTCACGGTGTTCAGCGACTCGACTACCAGCGTCTTCGATCGGGTCGACTGGCTGTTGCTGGCCCGGCTCGCTCACGCCCGGCAGTCGGCCGACCCGACCCGTGAACAGTCGGATGAACACCCTCGTGAACACCGTGAACAGTCGGGCGTTCACCGTGAACAGTCGGGCGTTCATCGTGAACGGTCGGGTGCTCACCAGCACTGCGAGCCTCTCGATCGAGTCGTCCAGTCGACCCGTACCCGCCTGTGCGCACGCCGCCCGATCGAGCCGTGCGCGGCCCTGAAGGAGGCGGCATGACCACGCCCACGACCAAGCCCGCGAACGGGCATACCCGCCCCGTCAACGGCACCGCCGTGAACTCTCTGGGCGCCACCACGCCGAGCCCCGCGCCGGGCGGCGACGGTGGGGGCAAGAAGCCGTCGGCCGCCGTGCGGCTGGTCGCCCTGGCACGGGAGCGCTACACGTTCGCCATGTCGAGCGACGGCCGCCCCTACGCGGTCGCCATCGACGGACCGAACCTCGCTCTCCCGCTGCGCGGCCGGGCAGGCCTGCGCCAGCGGCTCGCCCGGCTCTACGCCGACACCTTCAAAGGCGACGTGGCCTCCCAGTCCGCACTCGCGGACGCGATGACCGTCCTCGAAGGGATCGCAGAAGACAACGACCCGGTGCCGGTGCATCTGCGGGTCGGGGGCGACCCCGCCGGCCGAATCGTCCTCGATCTCGGAACCGCCGACGGCCGGGCCGTCACCATCTCCGGGGGCAACGGCTGGCACGTGGTCGCCCGCTCCCCCGCCCTGTTCCGACGCTCCGGAGCCATGGCCCCGATGCCCACCCCGGTACTAGACGGGGACGGCTTGGCCAAGCTGCACGCCCTGTTGAACATGGATGAGTCCACGTTCCGGCAGTTGGTGGCGTGGCTGGTCGCGGCGTGGATTCCGACGATCCCGCACCCGGTGCTCACCTTCAAAGGCGAGCAGGGCACGGGCAAGTCGAAGACCGCGCAGATGGTCGTGAACCTCATCGACCCGTCCCCCGCGTCCAAGCGGAGCCAGCCACGGGACATCAAGGCGTGGTCCGCGCAGGCCTTCAACTCGTGGGCGCTGTGCCTGGACAACATCTCAACTATTCCGCCGTGGCTCTCAGACACCCTGTGCAAGGCCGTCACGGGCGACGGGATCGTGGACCGAGCCTTGTACACCGATGACGACGTGGTGGTCCTCTCATTCCGGCGGGTGCTGGCGATGACCACCATCGACGCGGGAGCCCTGGCGGGCGACTTGGCCGAGCGGCTCTTGATGCTCGATCTCCAGTTGATCGAGGAAGACCGGCGCCGCACCGAGGAAGAACTGGACGCCACCTTCGAGGCGGTCCGCCCCGCCATCCTCGGGGCCCTGTGCGAGCTGCTCGCGTGCGTGCTCGCGATTCTGCCGACGGTTCGGCTCGACTCGATGCCGCGCATGGCAGACTTCGCCCGCATCCTCGCGGCCGTCGACCAGGTGCAGGGCTGGCAGACTCTGGATTCCTACCTGGCAACATCCGCCAACGTCGCAGGCGACGCGTTGGAAGGCGACCCGTTCGGCAACGCCGTGGCCGCGCTGGTCGAGGAAGCCGGAACGTGGCAGGGCACCGCAGCTCAACTCCTGGAACAGCTCCCACCGCCAGGCGGCTCCCGGCCGCCGGGCTGGCCCAAGGACGCCACGCGCGCAGGCGGCCGACTCAAGCGCCTCGCACCGCTGTTGAGGTCGATCGGCATCACGGTGGACGACACGCAACGTAGCCGAGACCGGCACCGCCACAAGCTGCTGATCCTCACCCGCACCGACCCCGCAGACGAGCCAGCGTCCACACCCCCGCAGACCCGCTCTGGCCCGACGTGACCCCCGCCGGGAGCGGCGAAACCTTCCCCGACCAGCACTGACGCCACCGGAGAACCCTCCAAGCCGGGCCGCACACTAGCGGCCCGGACACGGCGAAGCTGCGGACGCTACAGCCGTCCAGCGTCCGCAGCTTCCGCACCAGCGTCCGCACCTCGCACCCGAGTTGAGCAGCACGAACGCGGGCGTGCGGACGCTAGGACGCTGCGGACGCTGGGATACACCAACTCTCTAGGACCGGCACCCGGCACGACCCCCGATACCGCGCCACGGACACGAGGAGTCACCACCGCCATGCCCAGCGACCCGCGCGACACCCTCCGGTCCGGCCTCCCGGACCGCTACCTCACCCCGGAAGACCTCGTGGTGATGTTCAGCCTCCCGAGCGTCGAGACCGTCTACCAGTGGCGCCGCAAACGCGTCGGGCCGACCGGCTTCCGCGTCGGCAAGCACGTCCGCTACGACCCCACGGCCGTGGCCCGCTGGGTCGCCGAACAGACCGCCCTCACCGACGCGGCCTGAACCACCCGACGGACGGGGGAGGCGGGGAGAACTCCCCAACCGCCTCCCCGGCCCGCATCCCCCGCACTGAGCAGCACAAACGGCGGTTTGGGGAGGCGGGGAGGCACCGTCTCGCCCTTCCCGAAACCCCCCTCTGGAAGGCCTTCGGAACCTCTGTCTCTGCCTCCCCGCCGGGCTCCGGCGGACACCACGAACGGCAGGGAGGCACGGCCCGCCGGACGGGGGAGGCAGGGAGAACTCCCTCACCGCCTCCCTGCCTTGCCTCCCTCCGCCTGACCAGCGCAGACAGCTACGCAGGGAGGCAGGGAGGCGCGCTCCCAGAGCCCTCTAAATGCCCCTCAGGAACGCCCCGGGAGCCCCTGTCTCCGCCTCCCTGAGGAACGTCTCCGCACCACTACCGAGAAGGGAGTCAGCCCCCATGGCTGGCCATATCCAAGACCGCTGGTACAGGACCGAAACTGACGCCACCGGCAAGACCATCCGTGAGAAGACCGACCGCCACGGAACCGGTCTCCGCTATCGCGCCCGCTACGTCGGGCCCGACGGCACCGAGAAGTCCAAGAGCTTCCGCGACGGGCAGAAGCGCCTAGCTGAGAAGTGGCTGACCAACATCGAGGCCGACATGTCACGCGGCCAGTACATCGACCCCAAGGCCGCCCGCACCACGTTCCGACAGTACGCCGAGAAGTGGGTGAAGAACCACACGGGAGAAGTCAACAGCCGCGAGGCGGCCGAGCGTCGTCTGAGGCTGCACGCGTACCCGCACCTCGGCTCACGGCCCATCGGATCGTTCAAGCCCGAGCACATCCGGGACTGGATCGGCGCGCTCGAAGCCACGGTGCCGGCGGAATCACACCGCCGCATCATCGTCAGCACGGTCTCCGCCGCGCTTAACGCAGCCGTAGAGGACGGCCTCCTTCCCCGGAACCCTTGTCGGGCCCGTTCGGTCACGCTGCCCCGACCGGGCAAACCGCGCATCGTCCCCTGGACTGCCGCGCAGGTCTTCAACGTACGGTCAGCTCTCCCCGAACGGTTCCGCGCAGCCATCGACCCCGGGGCGGGATGCGGTCTGCGACAGGGCGAGATCTTCGGACTCTCGGAGGATGAGCTGAACTATGAGGGCGGCTGGGTGACCGTCGGCCAGCAACTCAAGCGCATCCGGGGGAAGTACGTGTTCGCCCTCCCCAAGGGCGGCAAGGTTCGTGACGTACCGCTTCCTGTGTCGGTAGCCGACGCGCTGCGGGCCCACTCGAAGGAGTTCGAGCCCATCACGGTCACACTGCCCTGGCGGACCCCTGACGGGCCCCTGGTGACGAAGCGGCTGCTGTTCAGCGGCAAAGAAGGCCTGCACGTCCGCGTGAGCTACTTCAACGACTTCATGTGGAAACCCTCTCTTGCCGCCGCAGGCCTCATCCCAGAACCCGATGAGGGCGAACGGTACGCGTCGGCACGCGAGCACGGCATGCACGCCCTCAGGCACTTCTACGCGTCCGTGCTCCTGGACGCGGGCGAGAACATTCGGGCTCTGAGCACGTACCTCGGACACAACGATCCTGGCTTCACGCTGCGGACGTACACCCACCTCATGCCGAGCAGCGAAGGGCGCACCCGGAAGGCGGTCGACGGCATGTATCAAGCATCCCGTCTCCATGATCACGGCCCTGACACGGCCCAAGCCGCCTGAAACGACACGGAATCCACTAGTATCCGCAGGTCGGGGCCGCAAGGCCCCGACTCACCGGAACTTCGTGTACTTCTGGCCGATCTACACCGGTACGCCGATCCCGCTGGACTCCTGGCGCAGCCGCATGTGGCTGGACAGCTGGGTGTGACACCGGTCGCGTTCCGGTAACCGTTCGGACAACTGCGCGCCCCGCTGTCACTCCCGTCCCGTAGAGTCGCCCCCAAGTAACCCGTTGAACACGTTCAAGGGGTTCGGGGGACTCCTGGGGAGGGGAACTGCGGGATGCGCAGTGCAGCGAAGGTCGCCATTGTGGGCGGAGCGTTCGTGGTGGTCGCCGGCGGCGTGGCGTACGGGGGTTACGCCCTGGTGGGCGGCGGCGGCGACAAGGGCCTCGGCGGAACGCACACCCAGGGCGCGCCCGCGCGCACCGGGCCGCCGGCAGAGGACGAGATCAAGCAGACCTCCACCGACTTCCTCGCCGCCTGGGCCAAGGGCGACGCGGCCGGGGCGGCCGCCCTGACCAACAACCAGCAGGGCGCCTCGACCGCGCTGACCGGCTTCCGCGACCAGGCGCACCTCACCAACGTGACGGTCACCCCCGGCGCGGCGAACGGCCCGGTCGTGCCGTACACGGTCAAGGCCGACGTCTCCTTCGAGGGCAAGACGGCTCCGCTGTCCTACGCCTCCCAACTGACCGTCGTACGCGGCCAGTCCACGCACAAGGCGCTGGTCGACTGGCAGCCCGCAGTGCTGTATCCGCAGCTGAAGGCGGGCGAGCACCTGGTGACCGGGCAGGCGCGCAACCCCGAGATCCAGGCGGTCGACGACAAGGACCGCCCGCTGACCAAGGAGCAGTTCCCCTCGCTCGGCGCGATCCTGGACGGGCTGCGCGAGAAGTACGGCGCCAAGGCCGACGGCACCCCGGGCATCGAACTCCAGATCCAGGGCGACAACACCACCCCGGCCCGCACGCTCCTCACCCTCCAGAAGGGCACCCCGGGCAAGCTGAAAACGACCCTCGACGCCGATGTGCAGGCCGCGGCCGAGAAGGCGGTCAAGCGCTTCGGGGAGTCCTCGGTGGTCGCCGTGAAGCCCAGCACCGGTGAGATCCGGGCCGTCGCGGACAACCGGATCGACAAGTTCCCCGCCTCGCTCCAGGGCCGGGTCGCCCCGGGTTCGACGATGAAGATCGTCACGGCGGCGATGCTCATCGAGAAGGGCAAGGCCACCGCCGACAAGCCGGCCGAGTGTCCGTCCAGCGCGATCTGGCAGGGCGTCACCTTCCACAACCTGAACAACTTCTCCATGGACGGCGAGCCCTTCTCCAAGAGCTTCGCCCGCTCCTGCAACACCGCCTTCATCAAGCTCGTCGACGACGTGAACGACGACGGGGCGCTGGGGCGCGTTGCGGCCGACTACTTCGGCATAGGCCAGGACTGGAAGGTCGGCGTGCCGTCGTTCGACGGCAGCGTGCCCGCCTCGGCCGGCGCGGAGACGGCGGCCGCCTACATCGGGCAGGGCAAGGTGCAGATGAGCCCGCTCGACATGGCGTCGATCGCGGCGACCGCGAAGTCGGGCCAGTTCCACCAGCCGGTGATCGTGCCGCAGTCCCTGGACGGCCGCGCGCTCGCCCAGGCCGGCCCCCTGCCCTCGGGCGTCGCCGCGCAGCTGCGCGACATGATGCACATCACCGCGACCGCCTCCTACGGGACGGCGACGCAGGCGATGTCCGCGGTCGGCGGCGCCAAGGGCGCGAAGACCGGATCTGCCGAGAAGGACGGGCAGAACAAGTCGGACAGCTGGTTCACCGCGTACAGCGACGACCTGGCGGCCGCGGCCCTGGTGCAGTCCGGCGGGCACGGCGGGGACGCGGCCGGGCCCATCGTCGCGCAGGTCCTGCGCGCCGGCTGAGACCCGCGCGCCCGCCAGAGGTCCGCGGGCCCGGCAGACGTCCGCGCGCCCGGCAAACGTCCGCGGGCCGGGCCGCGATCCGCGCGCCCGGCCGGTCCGTCGGGCGGGTGCGGGCCGGGCCGCGCACGGGTTGACACCGGGCCGCCCGACGCTAGGTTGCGCCTCGACGAAGGGGGCGCCATGACCGGCACACCGCACGTCCTGATCATCGGCGGCGGCATCGGCGGGCTCTGTCTGGCCCAGGGGCTGCGCAAGGCGGGCCTGGGCTTCGCGGTGTACGAACGCGAGGCGGCCCGCGCGCCCCACGACCAGCGGCTGCGCCTCGGCCCCCACGGCGCCCGGGCCCTGTACGAGTGCCTGCCGCCCGAGGCGTGGGAGGCGTTCACCGCGGTCGGCGAGCGCGGTGCGGGCCAACTGGCGTACCGCACCGAGCAGTTGGGGGAGCTATTGCGTCTGGCCGGGCCGCCCGAGGACCGCCCCGCCCAGCACGCCTCCCACCTCGTGGACCGCGACACCCTGGACGAGGTGCTCCTGACGGGGCTCGGCGAGCATCTGGTGCTGCGGGGGCGGGAGTTCACCCACTACGAGCAGGCACCCGACGGCACCGTCACGGCGCACTTCGCGAACGGCTCAACGGCCTACGGTGATCTCCTGGTCGGCGCGGACGGCGCCGAGTCCCGAGTACGCACCCAGCTCCTGCCGCACGCGACCCACGTGGACACTCAAGTCCTCGCCGTCACCGGCCAGTTGGAGCTGACCGCGACACGCGAGGCCGAGCTCCCCGCCGCGCTCACCACCGGCGCCAACACCATCCTCTCCCCCCGCTCGGACGCCCTGTTCAGCGCGGTGTGGCGCTCACCGCGCGCCCGGGGCGCCGACCGCGTCGTGTGGACGTACGCCGTCAAGGCCCTCGCCTGCCCGGACGACGTGGAACTCTTCGACGGCAAGGCGCTGTGCGCGCTGGTCGCCGAGCGGCTCACCGACTGGCATCCGGCGCTGCGCCGCCTGGTCGCCGAGTCGGACCCGGGCACCGTCCGGGCGTCCCGGATGCGCGCCCTTGAGCCGGTCGAACCGTGGCCGCCCGGGCGGATCACCCTGCTCGGCGACGCCGCCCACGCCATGACGGCGCTCGGCGGCACCGGCGCCGACACCTCCCTGCGCGACGCCCGCCTGCTCTCCAGCCGCCTCGCCCGCCGCCGCGACCTCGTACGGGCGGTCGGCGCGTACGAGACGGAGATGCGGGTCTACGGCTTCGAGGCGGTCGCCCGGTCGCTGCGCGACACCCGCGCGGCGACCACCGAAAGCCGGCTCGCCCGGACGCTGCTGCGCGGCGCGCTGCGGACGGCGGCGCACAGCGGATGGCTGCGCCGGGCGATGTTCAAGACGGCCGGGGAGTGAACCTCACGCCTCGTGCGAGCTGCGCTGGAAACCGGTGTTGACGGCCATCACCCCGCCGTCGACCCGCAGGGTGGTGCCGGTGATCCAGGACGCGTCGGCGGAGGCGAGGAAGGCGACGGCCGCCGCGATGTCCTCGGGCTCGCCGACCCTGCCCATCGGATACTGCCGGGCCAGCCGCTCCAGCTGGGCCTCACGGCCCTCCCAGGCGGGGGTGCGGATGGTGCCGGGGTGCACGAGGTTGACCCGCACCCCGCGCGGCGCCGCGTCCCCGGCGAGCGTACGGGTCAGGGACGCGAGGCCCGCCTTGGCGGCGCTGTAGGCGTGGTTGCCGAAGTCCTGCTCGCCGTTGACCGAGCCGATGTTGACGATCGCGCCCCGGCCCGAGGCCGCCAGGTGCGGCAGAGCGGCGCGGGCGCAGCGGAAGGCGCCGGTGAGGGTGACGTCGAGGTCGCGCGCCCACTCCTCGTCGTCCTCGTTCTCGAAGCGTTCGGCGTCCGGGGTGCAGGAGTACGCGTTGTTGACCAGGACGTCGAGCCGGCCGAACTCCTCGACGGCGAACGCCACCGCCGCCTCCACCGAGGCCCGGTCGGACACGTCGCAGTGCCGGGCGACGGCGCCCTTCAACGCGGCGGCCGTCGCGTCGGCCTGCCCCATGTCGATGTCGGCGACGAGGACACGGGCCCCCTCGTCGGTCAGCCTGCGCGCGATGGCGGCGCCGATGCCGCGCGCGGCGCCCGTGATCAGCGCGGTGTGTCCCTGGAAACGTGCCGTGTGCGAGTCCGTCCGAGGAAGCGTCATACGGTCGAACGTAGTGCCCTCACCAAGGCCTGGGCGCGCGGATCGGCGGTGACACCCTTCTGGTGGCCGTTGGTCACATAGCCGAGCGCGAGCCCCGACTCGGGGTCGGCGAACCCGAGCGAACCCCCGCGCCCGGGGTGCCCGAAGGACCCGGGGGCGAGCAGCGGGCAGGCGGGGCCGTGCAGCATGTAGCCGAGCCCGAAGCGGGTGTTCACCACCAGGACGCGATCGGGTCCCGCGCTCTCCTCGGTACGGGCCAGGGTGAGCGTCGCGGGCGCGAACAGCCTTGGTACGTCGTCGACTTGGCCGAACGTCGCGGCATAGAAGCGGGCCAGCGCGCGGGCGGTGGAGACGCCCGCGGAGGCGGGGAGCTCGGCGGCGCGGTAGGCGGGGTCGTTCTCGTCGGGCAGCGGATCGATCGCCCCGAACGCGCGCCGGGTCAGCGAGTCGGGGTCGCGATAGGCCTCGGCGACGTTCCGCTTGGGCCGCAGCCGAAGACCGCCCTCCCCCTCGGGCGCCTCGACCGGGCCGACCCGGCCCACCCGGTGCGCCTCGGTGTCCGGCACACCCAGCCAGAAGTCCAGGCCGAGCGGGCCCGCTATCTCCTCGGCCAGCCAGCGTCCGATGGTGCGTCCGGTGACGCGCCGCACCAGCTCGCCGAGGAGCCAGCTGTACGTCTGCGCGTGGTAGCCGTGCGCGGTGCCGGGCTCCCAGAACGGGCGCTGGGCGGCGACGGCCGCCGGGCCCGAGGTGGCGTCGGTGGCCTCGGCGGGGGTGAGCGGGCGGTCCAGGGCGGGCACCCCGGCCCGGTGCGCCAACAGGTGGCGCACCAGGACGCGTTCCTTGCCGTACGCCTTGAACTCGGGCCAGTACGTCGACACCGGCGCGTCCAGGTCGAGCCGGCCGCGCTGGTGCAGGAGGAGCGGGACGGCCGCGGCCACGCCCTTGGTGGCCGAGCGGACGATCTGGGCGGTGTCCAGGGCCCAGGGGGCGGTGCCGTCCACGTCCCTGGTGCCGGCCCACAGGTCGACGACCTTGTGCCCGTCCCGGTAGACGGCTACGGCGGCGCCTCGGTCGCCCCGGTGCGTGAAGTTCCGCACGAAGGCGTCCTTCACGGGTTCGTAGCCCGGGGCCACGGCGCCCTGTACGTCCACGATCCACTCCCCATCGCTGCGGCGTCCCTCTGACGCGGCTTCCATGGTGCCCCCTCCTAGGCCGCGGCCCCCCGCCGGGGCACTCCCCCACCCACCCACCCGTAGGCGCAGGGTTGGACGGCCCGGCCCCCTGGGGCTCCGCCCCAGCCCCCAGGCACCTCGCCCACCCACCCGCCCGTGCAGCGCGTTGAAAGGTTCAGCCCCTGGGGCTCCGCCCCAGACCCCGTATCGCGCCTTAGAAGTCATCTCATTTGGCGAGTCGGCGGTAGCAGATGAGGGTGCAGGCGATGCTGGTGAAGGCGAGGAAGTGGTCGGCCTTGCGTTCGTAGCGGCGGTGGAGTCGTCGGCAGCCGGCGAGCCAGGCCATGGTGCGTTCCACGGTCCAGCGGTGGCGGCCCAGCCGTTGCGAGGACTCGACTCCCTTGCGGGCGATGCGGTGGGTGATGCCGCGTTCGCGTAACCATTGCCGCAGGTGGGCGTAGTCGTAGCCCTTGTCGGCGTGGAGTTTGCTGGGCTTGCGGCGGCGCGGGCCGCGGCGCGAGCGGATCGGCGGGATGCCCTTCACGAGCGGGATCAGGGCCTGACTGTCGTGCAGGTTGGCCCCGGAGATTCCGACGGATATGGGCAGACCGGACCGTTCGGTGATCAGGTGGATCTTCGAGCCGTACTTGCCCCGGTCGACAGGATTCGGACCCGTCAGGTCCCCCTTTTCAGGGCCCGCATGTTCACCGAGTCGATCGCGCACCTAGACCAGTCCAGTTCGCCGCGGGCGCCGAGTTCGTCGAGGACCAGGCGGTGGAGCTTGGCCCACACTCTGGCCTTCGACCACTCCGAGAACCGCCGGTGGGCGGTCGCTCCGGACGGCCCGAACGACGCCGAAGGCAGCTGCTGCCAGGTACAACCCGACGTGGCCACGAAGACAATCGCGGCCAGCACCTCCCGGTCCCCGTGCCGACGCCGACCACCGCCCTGCGGCCTCGACGGCGCCTCCGGCACCACCCGCTGGAACAACTCCCACAACTCGTCCGGCACCAGACGCTCAACGATCCCCACCATGACTCACAGAATACCGAGTCGCCCAAATGAGATGGCTTCTTAAGGGCGCTCGTCCTCAATCGCCGGACAGGCTGAGGTGCTGGCCAGCACCGAGTGGCCAAGGGGCGCGGGGAACTGCGCGACCAGCCGCCCGCGGCCCGCAGGCGAAGGCGGGTTTTCAGGGGCGCGGGGAACTGCGCGAGACGCGGGCACGGTCCGCGCATGGTCGGGGGGGGTCAGGGGTGGGAGGGGAGGGTGGACGCGGCCAGGGTCGGGTCGAAGCCGAAGGGCAGTTCCAGGCGATGCGTACGCATCAGCACCTCGTCGGACAGGACCTCCACCGTGGACCCGTCCGCCGCAATGACCCCCTCACTGAGAATCACCGCCCGCCCACACAACTCCAGCGCATAGGGAAGGTCATGGGTCACCATGAGCACCGTAACGTCCAACCCCCGCAAAATGTCCGCGAGTTCACGCCGCGACGCGGGGTCCAGGTTGGAGGAGGGCTCGTCCAGGACGAGGATTTCCGGCGACATCGCCAGCACCGTGGCGACGGCCACCCGGCGGCGCTGCCCGAAGGACAGGTGGTGCGGCGGCCGGTCGGCGTACTGCGCCATGCCGACCTGCGCCAGCGCCCCCATCACCCGTTCCTCCAGCTCCGCCCCCCGCATTCCCGCCGCCGCCGGCCCGAACGCGACGTCCTCGCGGACGGTCGGCATGAACAGCTGGTCGTCGGGGTCCTGGAAGACGATGCCGACCCGGCGCCGGATCTCGGCGAGGTTCTTCCTCGCGACGGGCAGACCGGCCACGGTCACCGAGCCCGCGCCGCCTTCGAGGATGCCGTTGAGGTGGAGGACGAGGGTCGTCTTGCCCGCGCCGTTGGGGCCGAGCACGGCGACCCGCTCGCCGCGTCCCACCGTCAGGTCGACGCCGAACAGCGCCTGGTGGCCGTCGGGGTAGGCGAAGGCAAGGCCGGACACTTCGAGGGAGGGGACGACGTTCACGGGGGCCTCAGCGGTCGTAGGGAGGGGAGAGTCGGCTTAGCAGGCGGAGTCGGCGTAAGGGGCGGGGTGGTTGTAGGGGGCGTCAGCCCGCGGGTTGTGCAGGCCGCGCTCGGCGGACCGCGCCGCGGGCGGCCTCACAGGGTCCAGCCCAGCAGACACACCACCAGCGCCGCCCCCGGCAGGGCGACCGCCCGTGTCCACTGCACGCGCGTCGCGGTCACCTCGTCGATCACGGGCATCGACCCGGCGTACCCCCGGCTGACCATCGCGAGATGGACGCGTTCACCGCGTTCGTAGGAGCGGATGAAGAGCGCTCCCGCGGACTTCGCGAGGACGCCCCAGGAGCGCACCCCGCGGGCCTCGAAGCCGCGGGAGCGGCGGGCGATGGACATGCGCCGCATCTCGTCCGTGATGACGTCCCCGTACCGGATCATGAAGGAGGCGATCTGGACGAGGAGGGGCGGGAGCCGGAGCCGCTGGAGGCCCAGGAGCAGGGCGCGCAGTTCGGTGGTGGAGGCGAGGATCACGGAGGCGGCGACGCCGAGGGTGCCCTTGGCGAGGACGTTCCAGGCGCCCCACAGGCCGTTCTCGCTGAGCGCGACGCCGAGGACGTGCACCTGCTCGCCGGGCACGACGAACGGCATGAGCACGGCGAACGCCACGAACGGGATCTCGATCAGCAGGCGCTTGAGCAGATACCCGGCCGGGATGCGGGCCGCGCGCGCCACGGCGGCGAGCAGCACGGCGTACAGCGCGAAGGCCCACATCGCCTCGCGCGGGGTGGACACCACCACGACCACGAACGCGAACACCGCCGCGAGTTTGCAGTGCGGGGGCAGGTCGTGGACGGGCGAGTGGCCGTGCCGGTAGAGCCGGTGGGAGTGGCCCGCTCCCATGTCAGACGGCTTCCGGGGTGTGGTGGGGAGCGGAGTTCGTACGGCGCCTGCGCACCGCCCAGAACACTCCGCTGCCCACGACCACCGTCGCGCCGACGCCGATCACTCCGGCGAGGCCGCCGGCGAGACGGGCGTCCCCGATGTCCTTGACGGAGTAGTCGGCGAGGGGGGAGTCGGAGGCGGCGTGCTGGGTGGTCTTGGTGTCGATTCCCTTGTCGTGGGCGACCTTCTCCAGGCCGTCGGGGCTGGCCGAGGCGTAGAAGGACACGACGCCGGCGAGCAGCAGGGCGGTGACGATGCCGATGCCCCACACCTTCCTCGTCGATCCTCCGCGGGCGGCGTCCGGGGCGGGCACGGTGGCGGGGGCGTCGATGAGTTCGCCGCCGACGCGCAGCTTGAGCGGCGCGGTCAGGCCGCGGGCCCCGTACACGAGGTCGGGGCGTACGGCGAGGACGGCGCCCACGGTGAGCGCGGTGATGGCGGCCTCGCCGATGCCGATGAGGAGGTGCACGCCGACCATCGCGGTGAGCACCTTGGTGATCGGTACGTCGGTGGTGCCGCCGAGCGCGTAGATCGCGGTGAAGACGAGGGCGGCGGCGGGCACGGAGAACAGCGCGGCCACGAAGGAGGCGGCGGTCACCGAGCGGCGGCTGCGGGGCAGCACCGTGACCAGCCCGCGGAAGAGGAGGTAGGCGACGACGGTGGTGGTGATCGCCATGTCGGTGATGTTCACGCCGAGCGCGGTGAGGCCGCCGTCGGCGAACAGGACGCCCTGCATGAGCAGCACCACCGAGACGCACAGCACACCCGTGTACGGCCCGACGAGGATGGCGGCGAGCGCGCCGCCGAGGAGATGGCCGCTGGTGCCGGCGGCGACGGGGAAGTTCAGCATCTGCACGGCGAAGATGAACGCGGCGACCAGTCCGGCCAGCGGCGCCGTCTTCTCGCTCCCGGCGCCCGGCGCCTGGGAGCCGCCCCCCAGTTCGCGCCGCGCTCCGCGCAGGCTGACGGCGACGGCCGTGGCGGCGACCACACCTGTGACCGCCGATACAGGTGCGTTGATGAATCCATCGGGTACGTGCATGGGTGGACTCCGATTTCCCGTGGCGCCCTCTTCCCTGCGCGGGCGTGCGCAGAACCGTTTGATGATAGTGCCCTGTTGCGAACCTCTTGCAAAAGCGGCCGAGCGACAACTGACAAGCCGACTCACTGGGGGCTTACCGAAAAATTATGGGACATTGGATAACAAATAGTTCGAACCGGTATTCACCAGCAGCACCCAGCGTGAGGAGCGATCGATGTCGCCCGCAGTCGAGGACCACTCCGAGGACCACGCCGCCGAACGCTCGACCACGGGCCACGACCCCTCCCGCTCGGTAGCCGACCCGGCTGCCTCCCGCTCGGTAGCCGACCCGGCTGCCTCCCGCTCGGTGGCGGCCCCCGCTGCCTCCCGCTCCGTAGCCGACCCGGATGCTTCCCGCTCCGTAGCCGACCCCGCCGCCACCCCGCCCGTGGAGGATCACGCCCGGGCCCGGGTCGTCACCGACGCCCCGCTCTCCAACCCGGTCCCGGTGGCCATGCGCTACGACCCCGCGGACGCCTCCGGCGCGGTCCGCTTCGCCTTTCCCGGCGGCAACGAGTGGGCCTTCCCGCGCGATCTGCTGGAGTCGGGGCTGCGCGCGCCCGCCAGCCGGGGCGATGTGAGCGTGTGGCCCTGCGGCCGGGCCCAGACGGTCCTCGAATTCCACTCGCCGGAAGGGGTCGCGGTGGTCCAGTTCGACAGCTCGCCCCTGGTCCGCTTCCTGCGCCACACCTACGCCACCGACGCGCGGGCGGCTCCCGCCGCGACCCCGGCGGGCCGCCGGGCCTGAACCGGCCCCCCCATCGAACCTGCCCCGGCATCGAACCGGCCCCGCCCATGCGAAGGCCCCCCGTGCGCGAGGCGCACGGGGGGCCTTGTGGCGCCGGCGGTCCCGTCCCCACAGGCCGCCCGCGCCGGCCGGGACCCACGGCCGCTCGGTTCGTGGGGTCCCGGCGTTCGGGGGGCGGGGTCAGACCCGCGCCAACTCGCGGTCCCCGTCGGCGTCGCCGCTGTCCTGCTTGCGCAGGCCCTCGCCCTCGACGTCGACGTTGGGCAGCACCCGGTCGAGCCAGCGCGGCAGCCACCAGGCCTTCGCGCCGAGCAGCGCGAGCACCGCGGGCACGATCGCCATCCGGACGACGAACGCGTCGAAGAAGACCGCGATCGCCAGGCCGAAGCCGATCATCTTGATCATTTGCTCGCTGGAGCCGATGAAGCCGGAGAACACCGCGATCATGATGACGGCGGCGGCCGTCACCACCCGGGCGCCGTGCTTGAACCCGGTCACGATCGCCTGGCCCGGCCGCTCGCCGTGGACGTACGCCTCGCGCATCCGCGTGACCAGGAAGACCTCGTAGTCCATCGCGAGGCCGAAGACCACGCCCACCATGAAGATCGGCATCATCGACATGATCGGGCCGGTCTGCTGCACGCCGAAGAGCGAGCCGAGCCAGCCCCACTGGAAGACCGCGACGACCGCGCCGAGGGCGGCGACCACCGAGAGCAGGAAGCCGAGGGCCGCCTTCAGCGGCACCAGGACCGAGCGGAAGACCACCATCAGGAGCAGGAAGGCGAGTCCGACGACGAGCGCCAGGTAGGGCAGCAGCGCGTCGTTCATCTTCTGCGAGAAGTCGATGTTCATCGCGGTCGACCCGGTCACCAGGACCTTCGCCCCGGTGTCGGCCTTGATGGTGGAGCCCGCGTCCCGGATCGCGTGGACCAGGTCCTCGGTCTGGGTGGAGGACGGCTTGGACTTCGGGATGACCGTGATGGTCGCCGTGTCGTTGCCGGTCTCGGTGTTGAAGTGCGCCGGCAGCACCGGACCCACGTCGGGGAGCTTCTTGATCGCGGCGACCGTCGCGTCGGTGGCGGCGCGCGGGTTCGCCGCGCCCTTGCCGTCGACGACGACCATGAACGGGCCGTTGAAGCCGGGCCCGAAGCCTTCCGAGAGGGTGTCGTAGGCGCGGCGCTGGGTGGTGGAGGTCGGCTGCGAGCCGTCGTCCGGGAGGCCCATCTGGAGGGAGCTCGCGGGCAGCGCGATCGCGCCGAGCCCGATGACGCCGACCAGCAGCACCCACACCGGCTTGCGCAGCACGAAACTCGCCCAGCGGGTGCCCATGTTGGGCTTGCCCTCGGCGGCGCGCTCGCCCCGCTCGTGCGCCTTGCGGGCCTTGCGGCCGAGCACGCGCTTGCCGGCGAAGCCGAGCAGCGCGGGTATGAGGGTGAGGGCGATGAGGACGGCGATGACGACGGTGCCGGCGGCCGCCACCCCCATCTTGGTGAGCATCGGGATGTTGACGACGGCGAGACCCACAAGCGCGATGACCACGGTCAGACCGGCGAAGACGACCGCGGACCCGGCCGTGCCCACGGCCCGGCCCGCCGCGTCCTCGCGCTCCCTGCCCTCGGCCAGCTCGGCCCGGAAGCGGGAGACGATGAACAGTGCGTAGTCGATGCCGACCGCGAGCCCGATCATCATCGCGAGCGTGGACGTGGTGGAGCCGAGGTCGAGCACATTGGCCAGCGCCGTGATGGTGGAGACGCCGATGCCGACCCCGATGATCGCGGTGAGCAGCGGCAGCCCCGCCGCCACCAGCGAACCGAAGGTGATCACCAGGACGAGCCCCGCGATGACCACACCGATGATCTCGCCGGAGCCGGTCTCCGGCATGGCCTGGAGCGCGTCACCGCCGATCTCCACGGTGAGCCCGGCCTTCTGGGCCGCCTCGCCGCTCTTCTTGAGCGCGTCGCGGGTGTCGTCGGTGAGCTGCATCGCGTTGGCCTTGTACGACACCTGGACGTACGCGATGGAGCCCTGGCCGTTCTGCGCGACGCCGCCCGCGGTGAACGGGTCGGTGACCGAGGAGACCTGGTCCGAGCCCGACTTCAGGCCGGCGACGGTCTTCTCGACCGCGGCCTTGTTGGCGGGGTCGGCCATCTTCTGGCCGGCGGGCGCCTTGAAGACGACGCGGGCGGTCGCCCCGTCGGCGGTGTCGTTCGGGAACCGGTCCTTGAGCAGGTCGAAGGCGCGCTGCGCCTCGGTGCCCGGGATGGAGAACGAGGAGGAGGTGGCGGTGGTGGCGGAGGCGGCGCCGAACCCGGCGAGGGCGAGCAGCGCCACCCACACCAGGGCGACATAGCGGCGGCGCCGGAAGGCGAACCTGCCTAGGCGGTAGAGGAACGTGGCCACGAGGGCGTACTCCCGGTCAAGTCGTATGGAACCAGCAGGGCATGGGGAATCAGCCCGACGACGAGAGCGGCGTGCGTCAGGTGGGGCGGGGCTTGCGGAAACGGCCGGGCGGGGAGGCCTAGCCGGGGGCGCCGAGGGCGGGGAGGACCACGGCGTCGAAGTAGTCGGCGAGGAAGGCCTTGTCGACCGGGCGGTCCTCGATGAACTGCCGGGCGGCGAAGGCGCCGACCAGCATGTGGACGACATAGGGGAGCGCGCGGTTGTCCACACTGACCTCACCGCGCGCCACCGCGCGCCGCAGCACCGCGTCGAGCCCGGTGATCTCCGGCTCGATCAGCACCTCGCGCAGCGCCTTGTGGAGCTCGGGGTTGTCGTGGACGGCCCGCATCAGACCCCGCATCAGCGCGGAGTCCTTCTCCATCTGACAGTCGTCCTCGCGGGCGACCATCGCCTGGAAGTCGCCGCGCAGCGAACCGGTGTCGATCTCCGCGAGGGTGACCGGCTTGTTGTGCCGCAGGGCGCGCGCGACCAGCTCGGGCTTGCTCCCCCACTGGCGGTAGAGGGTGGCCTTGCTGGAGCGGGTGCGGGCGGCGACGGCGTCCATGGTCAGGGCGTCGTAACCGACCTCGCGCAGCAGGTCGAGCACGGCTTCGTAGAGCTCCGCCTCGCGTTCCGGGGTGAGCCTGCCCGCCATGTCGACCTCCTCTCCTGTGTGTACGGCCTTGCGCGTACGGCCTTGTGTGAACAGCCTCTGTGTACGGCCTGTGCGTACTTGTACGAAGGTAACCTCGGCCGCCAGCGAAACGGAACCGTTTCGCTTGTGTTCTCGACCACAAGTGTCGGAACGGGATAAGTCGGAACGGAATAAAGCGTTCCCACGAGTTGCCGCACCCCCTCCCCGCGGAAAGCATTGGGGGGTGAGTGACGACGCCGCGTACCTCCGGTTCCCGCATCTGCACGACGACTTGCTGTGCTTCGCCGCCGAGGACGACCTCTGGGTCGCCCCGCTGGTCCCGGCCGGGCACAGCCCCTCGCGTGCCTGGCGGGTCACCGTCGACCGCACCAAAGTCGGCCACCCGCGCTTCTCGCCCGACGGACGCCACATCGCGTACACGACCTGGCGCAGCCTGGACCCGGAGATCCATCTGGCCCCGGTGAGCGGCGGCCCGGCCCGCAGACTGACCTACTGGGGGTCCTCCGACACCCGGGTGTGCGGCTGGGCACCCGACGGGCACATCCTCGCCGTCTCCTCGCACGGGCAGCCGTTCTCGTACTTCTCCTGGGCCTACAGCGTGCCCACCGACGGCTCCCCCGGCGGCAAGCTCCCCTGGGGCCCGGTCTCCGACATCGCCGTCGCCGACCTGGACGGGGAGCGGCGCACCCTGCTGCTCACCGGGAAGCCGCCGCACGAGCCGGCCGCCTGGAAGCGCTACCGCGGCGGCGCCACCGGGCGCCTGTGGCTGCACGGTGAACGGCTGCTCCCCGACATCGGCGGCCACCTGGACGCGCCCATGTTCGTGGACGGCCGCATCGCCTTCCTCTCCGACCACGAAGGCGTCGGCAACCTGTACTCCTGCCTCCCCGACGGCTCCGACCTGACCCGCCACACCGACCACGACGCCTTCTACGCCCGGCACGCCTCCAGCGACGGCCGCCGGGTGGTCTACCAGTGCGCGGGCGACCTGTGGATCGTGGACGCGCTCACCCCCGACTCGGTGCCGCGCAAGCTGGAGGTACGGCTCGGCGGGCCGCGCGCGGGGCGGCGCAGCTACCAGGTGCCGGCCGCCAACCACATCGACGCGCTGTCCGTCGACACCACCGGCCGGGCCAGCGCCGTCGTGGTGCGCGGCAGCCTGTACTGGCTCACCCACCGCGACGGCCCCGCCCGCACCATCGCCGACACCCCGGGGGTACGGGTGCGGCTGCCCGAGATGCTGGGCAGCGGCGGCCAGGTCGCCTACATCACCGACGCGGAGGGCGAGGACGCGGTCGAGATCGCCTTCCTGCCGCGCGCCAGCGGTGCGCGGGCGCCGAGACGGCTCGCGGCCGGCGAGCTCGGCCGGGTGCAGGAGATGGTGTCCGACCCGGACGGCGAACGCCTGGCGATCGCCGCGCACGACGGCCGGCTGCTGCTCATCGACGTGAGCGAGGAGTCGGAGGCCGTTTCCTCGACGGGCGCGACGCGCTGGACGGACCCGGCGGACCCGGCGGGTTCGAGCCCGGCGGACCCAGCGGGTTCGGCGAGTGCGGCGGATGCGACAGGTACGACAGGTACGACGAGTGCGACGGATGCGGCGCCTGGGCGGGGCACCGGAGATGGGGTGCATGGGCGGGTCACCGAGTTGATCCGGTCGGTCAACGGCCCGGTCCGCGACCTCGCCTTCTCCCCCGACGGGGCGTGGCTGACCTGGTCGCACCCGGGGATCGGCCGCTCGCTGCGGCAGATCAAGATGGCCCGTATCGCGGGGCCCGGCGCGCGCACCGTCGTGGACGTCACCAACGGCCGCTTCGAGGACGAGAACCCGGTGTTCACCAGCGACGGCCGCTATCTGGCGTTCCTGTCCTGGCGCGGCTTCGACCCGGTGTACGACGTGCACACCGGCGACCTGTCGTTCCCGCTGGGCTGCCGCCCCTATCTCGTCCCGCTCAACTCGGCGACGCCGTCCCCGTTCGCCCTGTCGCCGGACGGCCGGCCCGCCGCGGGCGGCCTCGACCCGCTGGACGACTCGGGCGACGGCACGGTGACGGTGGAGGTGGAGGGCCTGGAGAACCGGGTCACCCCGTTCCCCGTCTCCGCCTCCAAGTACTCGGCCCTGTACCCGGTCGCGGGCGGCGGCCTGGTCTGGCTGCGCTGGCCCATCTCGGGCGCCCTCGGCGAGACCTTCGCCAACCCGGCCGACACCTCGGGCCGCCCCACCCTGGAACACTTCAACATCTCCAAGACCCGGCGCACCGAACTGGTCGACCACCTCGACTACTTCGCGGTCAGCGGTGACGCCAGCCGTCTTGTCGTCGTGGACGAGGGCGAGCTGCGCGCGGTGCCCGCCACCGAACCCGGCGACAACGACTCCACCGTCTATCTGGACCTGCGCCGCATCCTGCACGAGGTCGACCCGGCGCTGGAGTGGCGCCAGGCCTTCGACGAGGCGGGCCGCATCATCCGCTCCTACTTCTGGGAGCCGAGGATGTGCGGCATCGACTGGACGGCGGTCCTGAAGCAGTACCGTCCGCTGGTCGAACGGGTCGCCACGCCCGATGAGTTCGGCGATCTGCTCCGCGAGGTGCTGGGCGAACTGGGCACCTCACACGCGTATGTCACCGCCGCCCGCCGCAACGAGGGACCTCCGCACTACCAGCGCGCCCAGGGTCTGCTCGGCGCCAACCTGACGTGCCACAACGGCAGTTGGATCATTCAGCGGATCCTGCCCGGAGACTCCTCCGACTCCAAGGCACGCTCCCCGCTGGCGGGCGCGGGCCTGCGCGAGGGCGCGGCCCTGACCCACGTGGACGGCCGCCCCGTCGACCCGGTGACGGGCCCGTACCCCCTCCTCGCGGGCGCGGGCGGCACGACGGTGGAGCTGACGTTCAGCCCCGCCGGGGGCGAGGGCCGCTCCCGCCGGGTCGCGATCGTCCCCCTGGTCGACGAACGCCCCCTGCGCTACCAGGACTGGGTGGCCAAACGCCGGGGCGTGGTACGGGAGTTGAGCGGCGGCAAGTGCGGCTATCTGCACATCCCCGACATGGGCGGCTCGGGCTGGGCCCAGTTCAACCGGGACCTGCGCATGGAGGTGAGCCGTCCCGCCCTCATCGTGGACGTACGGGGCAACGCGGGCGGCCACATCAGCGAGCTGGTGGTGGAGAAACTGACCCGGCGCATCCTGGGCTGGGACCTGACGCGCAACGCCCAGGCGGTCTCGTACGCCTCCAACGCGCCCCGGGGGCCGGTGGTCGCGCTGGCCGACGAGGCGACGTCGTCCGACGGCGACATGATCACCGCGGCGTTCCGGCTGCTGAAACTGGGGCCGGTGGTGGGCCAGCGGACCTGGGGCGGGGTGGTCGGCATGACGGGCCGTCACACGCTGGGTGACGGGACGGTCATCACCGTGCCGATGAACGCGGCGTGGTTCGACGAGTACGGGTGGTCCGTGGAGAACCACGGGGTGGAGCCGGATCTGGAGATTCTGCGTACGCCGCTGGACTGGGCGGAGGGTCGCCACGCCCAGCTGGACGACGCGGTCCAGCTGGCCCTGGACCTCCTGACCCTGCACCCCGCCTCGACCCCACCCACCTACACCACCACCCCCAACCGCCAACGCCCCCACCTCCCCCCACGCCATAACCGGGGCCCCGGGCACTGGTCGCGCAGTTCCCCGCGCCCCTGAAAACCCGTTGTCGTCTGCCGACCGTGGGTGGCTGGTCGCGCAGTTCCCCGCGCCCCCAAAACCCCCTGTCGACCGCGGGTCGTGGTCGCTTCTCGCGCAGTTCCTCGCGCCCCTGAAAACCCGTCCTCGTCCGCGGACCGTGCGTGGCTGGTCGCGCAGTTCCCGCGCCCCTAGCTACTCGGTGCTGGCCCGCATCGGCCACCTCAGCCCGTCCGGCGATTGAGGACGAGCGCCCTTAAGGCGCGATACGGGGTCTGGGGCAGAGCCCCAGGGGCTCAGCCGGTTCAACCCGCTGCACGGGTGGGTGGGTGGGGAAGGCGCCTCGGGGTCTGGGGCGGAGCCCCAGGGGCCGGAACCAACCAACCCCCGTCACGGGTGGGTGGGTGGGCAAGCGCGTTGGGGGCTGGGGCGGAGCCCCAGGGGCCCCGGGGTCAGGGGTGCGGGGAGGTGGAGGGGTGGGCGGCCTCGTCGGCGGCACCCCCCGCCCCGACCAACCCCCGCCCCACAGACGAAAGCCGCGGCTCAAACCGCCGCATCTCCCGCTGCCCCACCCCCGCGATGACCCCCGGCAAATACCCCCGCACGGACTGCATCCCCCGCAACCACCACTGCGCGTACACATGCGAGGACCGCCGCTCGATCCCCGCGACGATCCGGTCGACGGCCGGCCCGAGCGGATACGTCCGGTTCGACGGCCACGGCAGCCGCGACCGCAGCTCGCGCATGACCTCGTCCTGGTCCGCCCCCCGCACCATGTCCGTGTCGGTCCACGACAGATACCCGACCCCGACCCGCACCCCCTTGTAGCCGACCTCCGCCCGCAGGCTGTGCGCGAACGCCTCGACCCCGGACTTGGAGGCGCAGTACGCCGTCATCATGGGCGCCGGGGTGATCGCCGCGAGCGAGGCGATCTGGAGGAAGTAGCCGCGCGACTCCATCAGTACGGGCAGGAAGGCGCGCGCCGTGACCGCCCCGCCGATGAGGTTGACCTCGATGACCCGGCGCCAGGCGGCGGGGTCGGAGTCGACGAACGGCCCGCCGGAGGCGACTCCCGCGTTGGCGACGACGAGGTCGACCTTCCCGAACCGCTCCTTGACCTCGACGGCGACCCGCGCCATCGCCTCGTGGTCGGTGACGTCCGCGTACCAGGACTCGGCCTCGGTGTGCAGCCGCGCTGCGACCCGCTTGAGTTCGTCGGGTTCGAGCCCGACGAGCGCGACCTTGGCGCCGCGCGCCGACAGCTTGCGGGCGAGGAGTTCGCCGACGCCCCGGGCCGCCCCCGTGACGACCGCGACCTGTCCTTCCAGACTGACCCTGCTCATACGGCACGCTCCTCGGCGTCGACTGCGTCGTTGGCGGCCGGGGCGGCAAGATGCTCGGCCACCAGCGCGCGGATCTTCTCGGTGATGAATTCGGGCGCCTCGACGGGCGTCATGTGCCCGACGCCCGTCAGGACGTCGAGCGAGCGGCAGTCGGGCAGCGCGGCCGCGATCCGCCGTGCGTGCACGGGCGGCGTGAGCCGGTCCACGCTCCCCACCACCACGGCGGTGGGCACCCTCAACTCCCGTATCAGTACCTTGACTTCGAGCTCGGCCAGCACATGGGACCAGGCCTGGCGCGCCCCCCTCGGGCAGGCGTGCACGATGCGGGCGCATGCCTCCACCCTGTCCGGCGCGGCCCCGGGCCCCATCGTCGCGTACCGCAGGATCTTCTTGGAGAGCGGAGTGACCGGCCCCAGCGGCGCGCCGGAACCAAGGACGCGCCGGGTGATCCCGGTCCGTACCCGGCCGGCCCGCAGCGGCAGCACCAGCGACTCGGCCACCAGCTGTCCGGCGCCGGTGCTGCACAGCAGGACGGCGGCGGCGTGTTCGCGCAGACCGGGCCGCCCGGCCGCGGCCATCAACGTCATGCCGCCCATGGAGTGGCCGACGAGCACGGCCCGTTCGCCCGGCGCGAGCGTCGCGGCGAGCACCGCTTCGAGGTCGTCGGCGAGCGCCTCGGTGGAGCAGACCTCGGCGGCTGGCGTACGCCCGTGTCCGCGCTGGTCGTAGGCGATGACCCGGCACGGTCCGGCGAGCGCCCGGATCTGCGCCGCCCAGAACGCGGTCGAGCAGGTCCAGCCGTGCGCCAGGACGACGGCGGGCGCGCCCTGCGGCCCGTGCACCTCGACGTGCAGGGTGGTGCCGTCGGCGGAGCGGGCCCGCACCTCGCGCGTGGCGACGGGCGGCGACGCGTACGGCCCCTCCCGCCAGGACCGAACCCCCGCCCTCGCCCCTGCTCCCACCGCTGCTCCTGCTCCTGCTCCTGCTCCTGCTCCTGCTCCTGCTCCTGCTCCTGCTCCAGCCTGACTCATGCGGACACCGCCTCTTGCTCTCCAGCCGCGTCGCGCACGGCCTCCGACTCGGCTTTCAACTCGGCCGCGGACCCGACCGAAGACCCGGCCTCGGCCGCCCGGGCCCGTACGACCTCGTACTCGCCGAGGTCCACCTCCCGCGTCGCACGCCGGAACTCCCCTGTGGTGCCCGGCCAGACGGTGGTGTTGCGGCCCTGGGCGTCGAGGTACCAGCTGGTGCAGCCGCCGGTGTTCCACACGGTCCGCTTCATGCGTTCCTGCACCCGCCGGTTCCAGGCGCCGACGGCGGAGGGCCGGGGGGTGAGCGCGACCCGGCCGCCCAGGACGTTCAACTGCCGCAGGTAGTCGGCCAGATAGTTCAGCTGGGACTCGATCATCAGGATCATGGAGGAGTTCCCGAGGCCGGTGTTGGGCCCGATGATGGTCATCCAGTTGGGGAACCCGGCGGCGGTCGCGCCGCGCAGCGACTGCATGCCGTCCTTCCACGACTCGGCGAGCGTGTGCCCCTCGGCGCCGACGACACGGTCGGCGATCGGCATGTCGGTGACGTGGAACCCGGTGCCGAAGATGATCGCGTCGACCTCGCTCTCGGTGCCGTCGGCCGCCACCACGGTGGAGCCGCGCACCTCGGTGAGCCCGGAGGCGACGACATCGACGTTGTCCTTCGCGAGCGCCGGATAGTACGAGCTGGACAGCAGGATGCGCTTGCAGCCGATCCGGTAGTCGGGCGTCAGCTTGGCGCGCAGGGCCGGGTCCTTGATCGCGCGGGCCATGTTCGCCTTGGCGACGGACTCGACGAGACCGAGCTCATTGGGCCGCTTGGTGAACGCGCTGACCTGCAACTCCCTAATCCCCCACAGGAGTCCGCGCCGGGCGGCCCCGGTGAGGGGCACCTGGCGGTGCAGCCAGCGTTCGGCACCGCTGATCGCGCGGTCCATGCGCGGCATGACCCAGGGCGGCGTCCGCTGGAAGAGGGTGAGGCGCGCGACCTCGGGCTGGACGGCGGGCACGATCTGGATCGCCGAGGCACCGGTGCCGACCATGGCGACGCGCTTGCCGCGCAGGTCGTAGTCGTGGTCCCAGCGGGCGGAGTGGAACACCTTGCCGGGGAAGGTGTCGAGCCCGGGTATCTCCGGCGTCTTGGGGTCGGAGAGGGGGCCCGTGGCGGAGACGACGACGTCCGCGGTCAGGGTCGTGCCGTTCGCGACCTCGATCTTCCACCGGAGCCGCTCGGCGTCCCAGCGCATCATCGTCACCTCGTGGTCGAGGCGGATGTGCGGGCGCAGCCGGAAGGTGTCGGCGACGTGGTCGAGGTAGGCGCGGATGTGTTCCTGGCCGGAGAAGGTGCGGGGCCAGTCGGGGTTGGGCGCGAAGGAGAAGGAGTACAGGTGCGAGGGCACGTCGCAGGCGCACCCCGGGTAGCTGTTGTCGCGCCAGGTGCCGCCGACGGAGCCGGCCCGTTCCAGGACGACGAAGTCGGTGATCCCCTCGCGGCGCAGCCGGACCGCCGCCCCGAGGCCGCCGAACCCCGACCCGATCACCGCCACACGTACATGCTCGTGCTGGGCCATGCCACCGCCTCCACGGTCGGTCCCACGATGTTGCCAGCAATCACTGGCATTGTTGGGAGAGTAGAGCAGTCACATACCGAGCGGTAGGGGTTCGGGCGGGGAAAGTTACCGCCGGTACAACCCGCCGGGCACCGCATAGGCTGAGCCGGTGGCAGAAGACGAGGCAAGTGAGGGTGCGCGCGGGGACCGCACGGCCAAGGGACGGACGGGCGAGGGACGCAAGGCCGAGGGGCGTACGACCGAGGGGCGTACGCACCCCGCTCCGGGGCAGGCGCGGGAGTACCGCGTGGCGGAGCTGGCCCGGAAGGCCGGCATCACCGAACGCACCCTGCGCTTCTACCGCGAGCGCGGACTGATCCCGCCGCCGCGCCGCGAGGGCCGCATCGCCTGGTACGACGACCACCACCTGGCCCGGCTGCGGACGATCTCGGCGCTCCTGGAGCGCGGCCACACCCTGTCCGGCATCGCCGACCTGACGTCGGCCTTCGAGTCGGGCCGCGACGCGGGCGAGGCGCTCGGCCTGGTCGAGCCCACCGAGGAGACGCCCGTACGCCTGACTCCGGAGGCGCTGGCGGACCACTTCGCGGGCGAGGTCACCCCGGAGAACCTGGCGGCCGCCCTGGAGCTGGGCTACGTCACGGTGTCGGGCGAGGAGATCGTCCACATCAGCCGCCGCCTCCTGGAGGTCTCGGCGTCCCTGGTCCGCGAGGGCGTCCCGCTGGCCGATGTGCTGGCCGCCGGCCGCGAGGTCCGCGAACACGCCGACGCCCTGGCCGCCCTCTTCGCCGACGTCCTGCGCACCCACACCGCCCTGAAGGACGCCGACCGCCTGCGCCCGCTGGCCAAGGCGGTGGTGGACGCGGAACTGTCCCTGGCCCTGGACCGACGGCTGACTCAGGAGCCCTGACGCCCGCGGGCCGACAAGGCCGACAAGGCCGACAAGGCCAGGAAGGCCCACGAGGCCTAGAGGTCGTACACCACCGTCACCGGCGCGTGGTCGCTCCACCGCTCGCCGTGCGTCGCGGCCCGCTCGACGAACCCCTTGACGGCGCGCTCGGCGAGGCGCGGGGTGGTGACCTGGTAGTCGATGCGCCAGCCCGTGTCGTTGTCGAAGGCGCGACCGCGATAGGACCACCACGAGTACGGGCCCTCGACCCCCGGGTGCAGGGCGCGCATGACGTCGACGTACCCCCCGTCGGCGGCGTCGAAGACCCGTGTCATCCACTCCCGCTCCTCGGACAGGAAGCCGGAGTTCTTCTTGTTGCCCTTCCAGTTCTTGAGGTCGGCCTCCTGGTGGGCGATGTTCCAGTCGCCGCAGACCACGACCTCGCGCCCGTCGGCGGCGGCCCGCTCCTTGAGCCCCTTGAGGTACTCCAGGAACTCCGCCATGAAGCGGATCTTCTCGTCCTGCCGCTCGGTGCCGACCTCGCCGGACGGCAGATAGAGGGAGGCCACGGTGACGCCGGGCAGGTCCGCCTCGACGTAACGGCCCGAGCCGTCGAACTCCTCGCTCCCGAACCCGATCCGCACCCGGTCCGGCTCGCGCCGGGTGAGCAGGGACACACCGGCCCGGCCCTTGGCGGCGGCCGGGGCGTGCACGGCGAACCAGCCCTCGGGCGCCCCGGCCTCGGCGGGCAGCTGGTGCGGTTCGGCCCGCACTTCTTGCAGGCAGATCACGTCGGCCCCGGTGCCCCCGAGCCACTCCACGAAGCCCTTCTTGGCGGCGGCCCGCAGCCCGTTTACATTCACAGAGGTAACAGTGAGCATCCCGGCACCCTACCGACCCGGGCGCCACCCGCCACACGCATAGAAGTACGATATCCCGCATGATTATCCGTCGCCTCGGTTACGACCACCCCGACGCCGTCAAACTCAACGACCAGGTCCAGCTCGAATACGCCGAGCGGTACGGGGACGAGGGCGATGTCACACCCCTGGACGCCTCGATGTTCATACCCCCGCGCGGCCTCTATCTGCTCGCCTACGACGCCGAGGAGCGCCCGGTGGCCACCGGCGGCTGGCGCGGCCAGGACGCCAACGAGGAGAACTACCGCGACGGCGACGCCGAGTTGAAGCGCATGTACGTGGTCCCCGAGGCGCGGGGCCTCGGCCTTGCCCGGCGCATCCTGGCGATGCTGGAAGCCGACGCCCGCGCGGCCGGCCGCACCCGCATGGTCCTGGAGACCGGCACCAAACAGCCCGAGGCCATCACCCTGTACACCTCGGCCGGTTACGAGCCCTGCGACAAGTTCGGCCACTACCGCACCTACGACAACAGCCGCTGCTTCGCCAAGCCGCTCCAGGACTCCTGAAGAGCTCCTGAGGGACTCCTGAGGAATTCCTGACGACCCGACACGCCCCGACACACGCCCCGGACGCACGGGAAGAGCCCCAGTCGGATTTCTCCGACTGGGGCTCTTCCCTGTTGTGGACCTGAGGGGATTCGAACCCCTGACCCCCTCGATGCGAACGAGGTGCGCTACCGGACTGCGCCACAGGCCCTTGCAACGAGTGAAACCTTAGCACCCGGAAGGGAGTGGTTGGAAATCCGTTCCTCCCAGGTCAGCGTGAGAGGCGTCATTCGTTGGCGGCCCGGGGGCGGTCGTCGTCCGCGTACTGGTCGAAGAGCGGGGTGCGGTGGCGACTTGAGCCCGAGCGCTGTCTGGGGGGCGGGTCGGCGGTGGGCGGGGGCGGGGTGGGGTCGGCCGTCGAGGAGCGGGCCGAGGACCAGGTGTCCGGGGCGCCCAGGTCGATGCTGCCGGTGGCGCGCGGGGCGACCGGAGCGGTGACGTAGGTGGGCAGCGGGACCGGCACCGGATCCCAGCTGGCACCGCGCGCGGGACCGCGCTCGCGCTGCTGGTCGACCCACTCCTGGTGGTCGGTCTGCTCGACCAGCGCGCGCCGCCCGGCCTCCTGGGGGGAGAGCGCGGGGGCGGGCGCGGGCTCGGGCACGGGGTCGGGGTGGTGGGAGTCCGTCTCGTCGTCGCTCTCGATGCCCGGCGCGGTCGCCCGCGCGCGCGGCCGGCTCTCACGCAGGCGCTGGGCGGCGAACTCCGCGCGACGGCGGTCCATGGTGAAGGCGAAGCGCCTTCGCTCCTGGTTCCGCAGATGCACGATGTACGCGCTCAGCAGGGCGGCCGGAACGGCCGGCGCCCACAGGAAGCCGAGCCCGCCGACCGCCGCCACGACCGCGCCGAGCGTGAAGGCGAGGAAGAGGACGACCGTGGTGCGCCGGCGCCTGGCGAGCACCGCGCTGCGCTGCGCGCGCCGGGCGCGCTCGGCCGATGCGGTGGTGGAGGGGCGCGGGCGTTCAGGGCGTTCGGGGCGCGACTGGGGGCGCGCCGGGCGCGGGGAACGGGCCGGGGGCACCGTGACGTCCGGGGCGCCGACGGACTCCCCCGCCGTGGCGAGGGGTTCGGTCGGGGCGTCCGGAGGGGTCCCGGGTTCCGCCTGGGGCTCCGCCTCCTCGATGGCCCGCTGACGCAGCTCCTTGGCGTACCGGCGCTCCATGGCCGACCGTCCGGACAGCAGCCGGATGGCGGTGCTGAAGCGTTCCGTCGGACGGGCCTCATTGAGCTCGTCCTGCCTGCGGAGCCACATCGGCACCAAGTAGGCGGCCCAGGCCCCGACGATGACTGCGTAGATGAGGCCGCTGCTGCTCACACACCACACCGTAGAGGCCGGGGCGCGCGGGGATACGCCAATTGAGCCGGTGTGTCGCACGATCTGGCTGATATCACCGGCTTTTTTTGTGATTTCTCAGATCGTTCGACGAAAGGACGGGACCGGATCCCGATAGAATTCGAACATTTATCTTATTTACCGTGGTGGGACTGGCGCGCCCGCCGCCACCGGGCGAGCAGACCGTCGGGAACCTCCTCGGCGGTCAGCGCGTACACCAGATGGTCGCGCCAGGCGCCGTCGATGTGGAGATAGCGCGGGCGCAGCCCCTCCTCGCGGAAACCGAGCTTTTCCACCACCCGGCGGCTCGGCCCGTTCTCGGGGCGAATGCACACCTCCATGCGGTGCAGGCCGACCGCGCGGAAGCAGTGGTCGACGGCGAGCGCGACGGCCGTCGGCATCACGCCCCGGCCCGCCACCTCCCGGTCCACCCAGTACCCCACATGGCCCGAGCACATGGAGCCCCAGGTGATCCCGGCGACCGTCAACTGGCCGACCAGACGGCCCTGGTACTCGATGACGAACGGCAGCATGCGGCCCGCGTTGGCCTCGGCCCGCAGGTGGCGGACCATCTGGCGGTAGGTGGGGCGCTGGGCGAACGGCGCGCCGGGCGCGGGCGGCGGGATCGTCGCCTCCCAGGGCCGCAGCCACTCCCGGTTGCGCCGGTTGACGTCGCGCCAGGCCCGTTGGTCGCGCAGCTTTATGGGCCGCAGGACCACATCGCCCTCCGCGAGCTCGACCGGCCAGGAAGGAACGTTCAGCTCGGGCTCCCCGCGGGTCTGGGGTGGTCGCCGCCGCGGATCTGGTCCACGGCGTGCCGCAGGATCCGCTCCAGGACGGCGAGTCCGTCGCGTACGCCGCCGGCGGAGCCCGGCAGATTGACGATCAGGGTGGTGCCGGCCACCCCGGCCAGACCCCGCGAGAGGGCGGCGGTGGGGACCTTGGCCAGGCCCTCGGCGCGGATCGCCTCGGGGATGCCGGGCACGTCGTAGGTGAGGACGGCGCGGGTGACCTCGGGGGTGCGGTCGGTGGGCGAGAGGCCGGTGCCACCGGTGGTGACGATCACGTCGTACCCGGCGGCCGCCCCGGCGCGCAGCGCCTGCCCGACGGGGTCGCCGTCGGGCACCACGAGCGGCCCGTCCACGGTGAAGCCCATCGAGGCGAGGCCCTCGGCCAGAAGCGGCCCGCCGGTGTCCGCGTACACCCCGGCGGCGGCCCGGTTGGAGGCCGTGACGACGAGCGCCGCGTACGGCGCGAGCAGGGCCGCGCCGAGCCCTTCGCCGCCGCCCGGGAAGGGGAACGCCGCCTGCGGTCCCGGCCTCGACGGCGCCGCGGAGCCGGGCTGAGGGGGCGTCACGCTCCGGCCCCCGCGGGCCGGTTCCAGTGGCCGGACTTGCCGCCGGTCTTCTCCTCGACCCGTACGTCGGTGATCACGGCCGCCTTGTCGACGGCCTTCACCATGTCGACGACGGTGAGAGCGGCCACCGACACCGCGGTCAGCGCCTCCATCTCGACGCCCGTGCGGTCGGTGGTCTTGACCGTCGCGAGGATCTCCACCGCCTCGTCGGTGACCGACAGGTCCAGCTTCACGCCGGAGACCGCGAGCGGGTGACACAGCGGGATGAGGTCGGGGGTGCGCTTGGCGCCCATGATCCCGGCGATGCGGGCGGTGGCCAGCGCGTCGCCCTTGGGCACGCCCTCGCCGCGCAGGAGCTCCACCACACGCGGCGAGACGAGCACGCGGCCGCTCGCGCGGGCGGTGCGTGCGGTGACGTCCTTCTCGGACACGTCGACCATGCGGGCCGCGCCCGCCTCGTCGAGGTGCGTGAGCCTGCTGTGCGTCGTACTCATTCGGTGGCGCTCCCGGTACGGCTTCTGTGGGCAGACACCGTACCCCCACCGGCCGTCACTCAGCCGAGCAGGATCACGTCCACCTCGCTGTCGGGCTCCGCCGAGGTGGTCTCCTCGGGGATCACGATGAGGCAGTCGGCGAGCGCGAGCGCCGCGATCAGATGCGATCCCGCGCCGCCGACGGGGCTGACGGTGCCCGCATCGGCGTCGTGGCGGCCGCGCAGGAACTGGCGCCGGTCCGCGGGCGAGCTCAGCGCCTTGCCGCTCTTGAGGACGGCGCGCACGGTGGGCCGGTGGACGTCGTCGAGGCCCATCAGGGTGCGGATCGCGGGGCGCACGAACAGCTCGAAGGAGACGTAGGAGGACACCGGGTTGCCGGGCAGCGCGAGGAGCGGGGTGTGATCGGGGCCGATCGAGCCGAAGCCCTGGGGCTTGCCCGGCTGCATCTTCAGCTTGCGGAAGTCGACGCCGCTGCCCGGCTGGTCCTGGTCGCCGGAGAAGGACAGCGCCTCCTTGACGACGTCGTACGCGCCGACGCTGACCCCGCCGGTGGTGACCAGCAGGTCGGCGCGGATCAGCTGGTCCTCGATGGTGTCGCGCAGCACCGCCGCGTCGTCGGTGACGGCGCCGACGCGATAGGCGATGGCCCCCGCGTCCCGGGCGGCGGCGGCCAGCGCGAAGCTGTTGGAGTCATAGATCTGACCCTCCCTCAACTCCTCGCCGGGCTGGATCAGTTCACTCCCCGTGGACAGCACCACCACGCGCGGACGCGGCCGCACCTTGACGGTGCCGCGCCCGATGGCGGCGAGCAGCCCGATCTGGGGCGGGCCGAGCACGGTGCCGGCGCGCAGGGCGAGGTCGCCGACCTGGACGTCGCTGCCGCGCGCGCGGACGTGGGCGCGGGCGTCGGCGGCGCGGTGCACCCGCACCTGGCCGCTCGCCCCTTCGGGGGCGTCTCCCGCCGGGCGCATGGTGGTGGCGGCGCCCTGGCCGGCCCCGCCGTCGGTCCACTCCACGGGGACGACGGCCTCGGCGCCGGGGGGCAGCGGGGCGCCGGTCATGATCCGGGCGGCCTGGCCGGGGCCCACGGTGGGCAGTGCGTCGCTGCCCGCGGCGACGTCACCGATGACGGTGAGCACCGCGGGGAACTCCTCGCTGGCGCCCGCGACATCGGCGACGCGCACCGCGTATCCGTCCATCGAGCTGTTGTCGAAGGGCGGCAGGGCCATGGCCACCGTGACGTCCTCGACGAGGACGCAGCCCTGGGCGTCGGGCAGTTGCAGGTCGATGGGTTCGAGCGGCCTGACCGCGGCGAGGATGTCGTCCAGGTGCTCGTCGACCGACCAGATCGTGTTGCTCACGCGTCCTACATCTCCTCGGTGACGTACCGGCGAAGCCAGGCCTTGAAGTCGGGGCCCAGGTCTTCACGTTCGCACGCCAGTCTGACAATGGCGCGCAGGTAGTCTCCGCGGTCACCGGTGTCATAGCGACGGCCCTTGAAGACGACGCCGTGCACCGGGCCGCCGATCGACTCGTCGGCGGCCATCTGCTGGAGGGCGTCGGTGAGCTGGATCTCGCCGCCCCGGCCGGGCCGGGTGGTGCGCAGCACGTCGAAGACGGCCGGGTCCAGGACGTAGCGGCCGATGACCGCGAGGTTGGAGGGCGCCTCGGCCGGCTCGGGCTTCTCGACGAGCCCGGTGACCCGCACGACATCACTCTCGGCGGTGGTTTCGACGGCCGCGCAGCCGTAGAGGTGGATCTGCTCCGGATCGACCTCCATGAGCGCGATCACGCTGCCGCCCTCGTGCTCCTGGGTCTCCACCATCCGCGAGAGCAACGGGTCGCGGGCGTCGATCAGGTCGTCGCCGAGGAGCACCGCGAAGGGCTCGCGGCCCACGTGCGGGGCGGCGCACAGCACCGCGTGGCCCAGGCCCCGCGGGTCCCCCTGGCGTACGTAGTGCATGGTGGCCAGGTCGCTGGACTCCTGCACCTTGGCGAGCCGGTCCGCGTCGCCCTTGCGGGTCAGCGCCGACTCCAGCTCGTAGTTGCGGTCGAAGTGGTCCTCCAGGGGACGCTTGTTGCGACCGGTCACCATGAGGACGTCCGACAGGCCCGCCGCCACCGCCTCCTCCACCACGTACTGGATGGCCGGCTTGTCCACCACCGGCAGCATTTCCTTCGGGGTGGCCTTCGTAGCCGGAAGGAACCGGGTGCCGAGCCCGGCCGCGGGGATGACAGCCTTGGTGATCCGTGGGGGCGACTGAGTCATGCGGGCACCCTATCCGCTGGGTATGTGCGGATGATTGTTCTCCGGTGAATTCGCTCTCTTACCCGTGCATTTGAGGGGATTACAGACAGACCGTGAGTCATCAGATGTCCGAAAAGGCCCTCTTGCGGCGGGGGCTTCTCGACGCCAGGAAGCAGCTCACCGACGACGAACTGCGCGCGGCGTCCCTGGCGCTGGCCGACCGGGCGCTGGCCCTGCCCGAACTCGCGACGGCCGGCACGGTGGCCGCCTACCTGTCGGTGGGCAGCGAGCCCGGCACCCGCGCCCTGGTCCACTCCCTGCACGCCCGGGGCGTACGGGTTCTGCTGCCGGTGCTGCTGCCGGACAACGACCTGGACTGGGCCCCCTATGTGAGCCCCGAGCGACTGGTTCCGGCCGGGCGCGGACTGCTGGAACCCGACGGTGCGCGCCTGGGCCCGCACGCCGTGACGGCCGCCGACGCGGTGCTGCTGCCGGGTCTCGCCGTGGACGCGCGCGGTATGCGGCTCGGCCGCGGCGGCGGCTCCTACGACCGGGTGCTCGCCCGCATCCAGGCGTCGGGGGCGGACCCCTTCCTGGTGGTGCTCCTGTACGCGAACGAGGTGGTCGCGCGGGTCCCGGAGGAACCGCACGACCACCCCGTGAAAGCCGTCGTCACCCCCTACGGGGTGACGCGCTTCGCCGTGTGAGGCCCGGCCTAGGGCGTCAGCTTGAGGGTGTCGACGGTCGAGCCGTCCACCGCCCGGCCGCTGAACGACCAGTCGAGGAGCTCGCCCTTGGCCCACTTCTCGGTCTGGTCCGAGTAGTGCGCGCTGTAGGCGTGGCCCGAAGCACCGGTGAGGTTGATCCACTTGGACTTGTCGAAGTCCTTGAGGTTGACGACCATCCGCATCGAGGGCACCCAGGTGACGCCGTAGTCACCGCTCGCCGCGTTCCAGCCGGTGGCGTCGACGGCGGCCTCGCCACCGCCGAGGTTCCACGGGCCGCGGTTGAGGACGTACTGCAAGAAGCCGGGGCCCTCGGTGCCGAGGGTCTGGTTCTTCAGCATCAGCTGGTGCAGCCGGCCCCACGTCCAGCTCGTGGTGTCCTTGCCGAGCTTGGCGGTCAGCTCCCAGCGGGCGTCCTTCATGGCCCGCGCCAGCAGCTGGTCACGGGTGGTGGTGGCCTTGTCCAGACGCGTCCCCGGCGCCTTCCACCAGGTGTTGTTCTGGTCGTTGAAGATCTTGCGCACGACCTCGAACCAGCGGTCGCCGCCGTCGGGCTGCGCCGAGTCGCCGTCGCGCTCGCCGCACTCCCAGACCTTCTGGTCGGGGTCGTCGACCGGGCCGGTGCCGGCCGGCGGCGTCACGTACAGGCACTCGCCCTTGGGCCGCAGCTCCTTGGGCAGCTTGTTGCCGAAGGCCAGCTTCAGGACGTTGCGCCATACCGCGTTGAAGTAGGCGGCGGCCGCCGAGTCGTTCTCCTGGGTGTAGTCCCAGCCCTCCAGGAGCTTCTGCGCCTCGCGCACCGACGGGTCGGGCACGTCGATCTTCAGCAGGGCGGGCGTCAGCAGCGCGGCGATCTCGCTGCTGTTGTCCATCTGCATCTTCTGCATGTCCTCGGTGGAGATCTTCCCGCCGCCCTTGGTCTTCGACTCGATGAGGTCGTTGATCCGCTGGCTGCGGGTGCCGTAGCCCCAGTCCTTGGTGAGCAGGTACGGGTACTTCTTCTCGTCGATCACGGCCTGGTTGGCGGTGACGATGAAGCCGCGCTTGGGGTTGTACTCGTAGGGCAGCGCGTCGAAGGGGATGGCGCCCTTCTTCCACGTGTACTTCGAGTCCCAGCCGGGGGCGGGCAGGGTGCCGTCGACGCCGTCGGCGCGCACCGGGATCCTCCCCGGGGCCTGGTAGCCGATGTTGCCCTTGGTGTCGGCGTAGACGAGGTTCTGCGAGGGGACCTCGAAGTCCTTGGCGGCGGCCCGGAAGGACTTGAAGTCGCTTGCCTTGTCGAGCGCGAAGACGGCGTCCATGGACTTGCCGGGTTCCAGCGCCGTCCACTTCAGGGCGACCGCGTAACCGGCGCCCCGGTCGGGGGCCGCGGTGTCGACGGGGGCCTTCTGGCCGACCTTCGCCATCTCGTCGTCGCGGTCGGAGACCAGGGGCCCGTTGTTGGTCTCGCGGATCGTGATGGTCTTGTTGGGGCCGCCGGCCACCTTGATGAGCTCCTCGCGGGTGGCGAGGGGCTTCTCCTGGTTGTCGTAGAGGTAGCTGGACCCGGAGATCTTCTCCAGGTACAGGTCCGTCACGTCGGCGCCGAGGTTGGTGAACCCCCAGGAGACGTCCTGGTTGTGGCCGATGATCACGCCGGGCATGCCGGAGAAGGTGTAGCCCGCCATGTCGTAGGAGCACGTGCTGGAGAGCGTCCGGCAGTGCAGGCCCATCTGGTACCAGAGCGAGGGCATCATCGGCGCCAGGTGCGGGTCGTTGGCGAGCAGCGGCATCCCGGTCGTCGTGTACTTGCCCGACACCACCCAGGAGTTGGAGCCGATGCCGCTGCCATTGGGGCCGAGCAGTGAGGGGATCTTGTCGAGGGTGTCGGAGAGCGCCGAGAGCTGGCTCTGCATCCCCTGAAGGGCGTCCTGAGCGCTGCCCGAGGCCCCGTCGGAGGCCGTGGCCGCGCGCTGGGGGTCGAACTTGCCGGTCGCCTTGTTGTACGAGCCCTGGTCGACGATGGGGCGGTGGGTGGCGGAGGGATACGCCGGGTACAGGTCCTTGATCTGCTGCGGGTTGAGCCGGCTCGTCATCAGGGAGCGGTCGATCTCGTCCTGCATGTTGCCCCGCAGGTCCCAGGCCATCGCCTTGAGCCAGGCCACCGAGTCGACGGGCGACCAGGACTCCGGCGCGTAGTCGTTGGTGAAGCCGAGCGCCGCGTACTCGACGGAGATGTCCTTGCCGTCCTTGCCCTTGAGGTACGCGTTCACCCCCGCCGAGTACGCCTGGAGGTACTTCTTCGTGGGGGGCGACAGCCGGCTGTCGTACTCCTGCTGCGCGACCTTGCGCCAGCCCAGGGTGCGCAGGAAGGCGTCGGTGTCGACCTGGCCGCTGCCGAACATCTCCGAGAGCCGGCCCGAGGTCAGATGGCGGCGGACGTCCATCTCCCAGAAGCGGTCCTGGGCCTGGACATAGCCCTGGGCCATGAAGAGGTCCGCGTCGCTGCCGGCGTAGATCTGCGGGACGCCGTAGTCGTCGCGCTTGACCTCGACCTCGCCCGTGAGGCCGGGGAGCTTGAGGGTGCCGGTGGTCTGCGGGAAGGAGGCGCGCACGGTACTCACTCCCCAGTACGCGCCGTAGGCGACGCCCGCGACCAGCGCCAGCACCAGGACGAGGACGAACAGCCTGAGGCGGCGTCCCCTCTTCCTGCTCGTCTTGCCGGCCGTCGTACCGGCGGAAGGGGCGGTTGTGGTGGCGGGCATCGCTGTCCTTCGAGGGGCAGGGTGGTCCAGGAGTGCTGGGAGCAACCATAGGCGCAGCCGCTGACGGGCCCTGACGCGGTGTCCGCGTTCGCCCGTGGGGGCCTCGCGCGCCCGGCCCCGCGCGTAAAGAACGCGTCAAAGATTAGGTAAGGTAACGAAGTACCTTGGGGTGCCGAAACCTTTCGCTCGGTTGCCCGAAGGGCCCCGGGATGCGCACCAGGCATCTGGGGATGCACGATTTTCATGGGGTGCCCGGCGGCACCTGAGGGGAAGGATCGGCCACTGACTGTCCACCAGCTCAACGAACTCCTGCTCATCTGCTCGCTCGTCCTGCTCATCGCCGTCGCGGCGGTGCGCATCTCCTCCCGCAGCGGGCTCCCCAGCCTGCTCCTGTATCTCGGCATCGGTGTCGCGATCGGGCAGGACGGCATCTTCAACGTCACGTTCAACGACGCCGAACTGACGCAGGTGATCGGCTATGCCGCACTGGTGGTGATCCTGGCCGAGGGCGGCCTGGGCACCAAGTGGAAGGAGATCAGGCCGGCTCTGCCGGCGGCCGTGATGCTGTCGCTCGTCGGCGTCGCGGTGAGCGTGGGCGTCACCGCGGCCGGCGCGCACTATCTGGTGGGCCTGGAGTGGCGGCAGGCACTGATCATCGGCGCGGTGGTGTCGTCCACGGATGCCGCAGCCGTCTTCTCCGTGCTGCGCAAGGTGCCGCTGCCCTCGCGCATCACCGGCGTCCTGGAGGCCGAGTCCGGCTTCAACGACGCCCCCGTGGTGATCCTGGTCGTCGCCTTCTCCACACCGGGGCCCGTCGACTCCTGGTACCTGCTGGTCGGCAAGATAGCCCTGGAGCTGGCCATCGGCGCCTCCATCGGGCTCGCGGTGGGCTGGCTCGGCTCCTACGGACTCCGCCATGTGGCCCTGCCCGCCTCCGGCCTCTACCCGATCGCGGTGATGGCGATCGCCGTGTCCGCCTACGCGGCCGGCGCGATGGCCCACGGTTCCGGCTTCCTCGCGGTCTACCTCGCCGCCGTGATGCTCGGCAACGCCAAACTGCCGCACTGGCCGGCCACCCGGGGCTTCGCGGACGGCCTCGGCTGGATCGCCCAGATCGGCATGTTCGTCCTGCTGGGCCTCCTGGTCACCCCGCACAACCTGGCCGCGGACTTCTGGCCGGCCGTCATCATCGGGCTGGTCCTGACGATGGTGGCGCGACCGCTGGAAGTACTGCTCAGCCTGCTGCCGTTCCGCCTGCCCTGGCAGGAGAAGGCCCTGATGTCGTGGGCGGGGCTGCGCGGCGCCGTGCCGATCATCCTCGCCACCATCCCCATGGTCTCCGGGATCGACGGCAGCGAGCGGGTCTTCAACATCGTCTTCATCCTGGTCGTCGTCTACACCCTGGTCCAAGGTCCGACGCTGCCGTGGCTGGCCCGCAAGCTCCAGCTCTCCGACTCCGACGAGGCGGCCGACCTCGGCGTCGAATCGGCGCCCCTGGAGCGGCTGCGCGGCCACCTCCTGTCCGTGGCGATCCCGCCCACCTCGCGCATGCACGGCGTCGAGGTGCACGAGCTGAGGCTGCCGCCCGGCGCCGCCGTCACCCTGGTGGTGCGCGACGGCACCAGCTTCGTGCCCGGGCCCACCACGGTGCTGCGCCACGGGGACGAACTCCTGGTGGTCGCCACCGATCCGGTGCGCGACGCGGCCGAGTCCCGGCTGCGCGCGGTCAGCCAGGGCGGCAAGCTCGCCGGCTGGCTGGGTACGGGCGGCACGAGCCGACCCGCCCAGAAGGTGAAGCCCAGGCGAACATCACATTGAGCGGCGTCACCCCTCGTCACACCGTATGACGGCCGCATAAACACAGGACGAAACTTGGCACTCCGTGCGGAATCACAGGCACGGAGTGCCAAGACTCTGTATCATGAAGGCACACCACTGATCGACCAACTCTGCCTGACGCAGAGCTGGCGCGACCGTATGGCGGTCGGGAGCTCCCCGCAGTAGCCCCCGGCATCTACCGCAGTTCCGCGCAAGAGGACAGCTCTCGGCAACGCCCGCACCCACAGACCTGTGCATGGGGCGCGCTACCAGGCGGCAGAAAGGCAAGGGGCCGTGGCATCCACGGTCACTTCTGACAAGCGGCCCGGTTACGGGCAGCTTCTGCGCACACCCGGCGCACTGTCCTTCCTCCTGCCCGGCTTCGCCGCCCGGCAGCCCTTCGCGATGCTCACCATCGGCATCCTGCTCCTCGTCCAGCACACCACCGGCTCCTACGGCGGCGCCGGCGCCGTGGCCGCCTTCACCGGCGTGTCCATGGCCCTGTTCGCCCCGCAGAGCGGCAAGCTCGCCGACCGCTTCGGGCAGCGCGCCGTGCTGGTGCCCGGTGTCCTGGTCCACGCGGCCTCGGTGTCGGTGCTGACGGCGCTCGCGCTGGCCGGCGCGCCCCTGTGGGCGCTGTTCATCGCCGCCGTGCCCACCGGCGCCTCCGTCCCCCAGGTCGGCCCCATGGTGCGGGCCCGCTGGGCCCACAAGCTGGACGGCTCGCCCCTGATGGCGACCGCCGCCGCCTTCGAGTCCGTGACCGACGAGTTCACCTTCGTCATCGGCCCGGTCCTCGCCACCGCCCTGTGCACCGGCGTGCACCCGGCGGCCGGCCTGATCGCCGAAGCGTCGCTGACCCTGATCGGCGGCCTTCTGTTCGCCGCCCGCCGCACCACCCAGCCGCCGGTGCGCAGCGCCGCCGAACTGGAGCAGTCCGAGCACACCTCCGCGCTGTCCATCCCGGGCGTACGCGTCCTGGCGATGGCCTTCCTCGGCATCGGCGCGGTCTTCGGCGGCATGCAGGTGTCGCTCACCGCCTTCGCGGAAGAGATCGGCAACCCCGGCATCAACGGCGTCCTCTACGGCGTTTTCGCCGCCGGAAACATGCTGGCGGGCATCGCCTGCGGCGCCATCGCCTGGAAGTCCGCGCCCCGCACCCGGCTGATCGCCGGATACGCCGCGCTGACCCTGGCGGCCTCCGGACTGTGGGCGGCGCACTCGGCCCTGCTGCTCGGCGGCCTCGGCCTGATCGTCGGCCTGTGCATCGCGCCCGCCCTGATCACCGGCTACACCCTGGTGGAGTCGCTGGTCCCCTCGACCTCCCGCACCGAGGCGTTCACCTGGCTGACGGGCGCCGTCGCGCTCGGCCAGGCCGCCGCCGTCACGGTCGCCGGACGCCTGACCGACGCCCACGGTTCGACCGCCGGTTTCCTGGTGCCGCTGGGGGGCACCGCGCTGGCCCTGGTGACGCTGCTCGCGCTGCGCTCGCGGCTCAGCCCCCGCCCGGCGGCACGTACCGTGGCGCGTGGCGTCGGTCACCGTGTTCCCGTCACGGTGGACTGATCCCGGGGAATACGTCACTATGGACCGTCGTTAGCACTCATCGAGTGAGAGTGCCAGGAGGAAGACAAGTGCCGACCTACCAGTACCAGTGCACCGAGTGCGGCGAGGGCCTCGAGGCGGTGCAGAAGTTCACCGACGACGCCCTGACCGTATGCCCGAACTGCGACGGACGCCTGAAGAAGGTGTTCTCGGCGGTCGGCATCGTTTTCAAGGGCTCCGGCTTCTACCGCAACGACAGCCGCGGATCGTCGTCGAGCAGTTCGCCCGCGTCGACGTCGCCGTCGACTCCGAAGTCGTCCACGGCCTCGGAGTCCAAGCCGGCCGCCTCGACGTCGAGCTCCGGCTCGTCCTCGTCGAGCGCCGGCACGGCCGCCTGACACAGCCTCGCGCAGAGCCCCCGCCGTACCACGGCGGGGGCTTTCGCATGGGCGCGCACGGTGGGACGGCCGGGGCTCTCGCCGGGCGCCCACGGTTAGTGTGACCGCCATGGTTAACGCAGAGATCGGCGTCATCGGCGGCTCGGGGTTCTACTCGTTCCTCGAGGACGTCACCGAGGTCCAGGTGGACACCCCCTACGGCTCCCCCAGCGATTCGCTCTTCCTCGGCGAGCTCGCCGGCCGGCGGGTCGCCTTCCTGCCCCGCCACGGCCGCGGCCACCACCTGCCCCCGCACCGCATCAACTACCGCGCCAACCTGTGGGCGCTGCGGTCGGTGGGGGTGCGCCAGGTGCTCGGCCCGTGCGCGGTGGGCGGCCTGCGCGAGGAGTACGGGCCGGGCACGCTGCTCGTCCCCGACCAGCTGGTGGACCGTACGAAGGCACGCGCCCAGACCTACTTCGACGGGCTGCCCCTGCCCGACGGCACCATCCCCAACGTCGTGCACACCACGTTCGCCGACCCGTACTGCCCCAACGGGCGCAAGGTCGCCCTGGCCGCGGCCGACGGGAGGGGCTGGCAGGCCGTGGACGGCGGCACGATGGTCGTCATCGAGGGCCCCCGCTTCTCCACCCGCGCCGAGTCGCGGTGGCACGCGGCGATGGGCGGATCGGTGGTCGGCATGACCGGGCACCCCGAGGCCGTACTCGCCCGCGAACTCGGCCTCTGCTACACCTCGTTGACCCTGGTCACCGATTTGGACGCGGGTGCCGAGACCGGCGAGGGCGTCTCGCACACCGAGGTCCTGAAGGTGTTCGGCGAGAACGTGGCGCGCCTTCGCGAGGTTCTTTTCGACGCGGTCGGGGCCCTTCCCGCCGCCGAGGACCGCGACTGCCTGTGCGGTCACGCGCACGACGGCTGGGAGCTGGGGATCGAACTGCCGTAAGGGCGAGGGGGATGCGGCTCGGTGCCGGACGAGAGGCCGAACACCCCTTCCGGGTGAGCGAGTTGTCCACAACCGGGCCGTCCTCCACAGGCCCCGGCGAAATCCCGCGCGGCAGGGGATCGTGAGGAGCGTCCGAGCAGCACAGGCACTCCACGATCGGTAGTGGTCACCATGTCCGCACACCCCGCCGCACCTTCGGTTTCCCCCGCTCCCCGCCCCCTTCCCTACCTGCCTCCCGTGCCCGCGCCCGAGCCGGGCGGGGTGCCGTTCTTCCCCCCGCTGCGGGTGCGCGGCGGGCGGCACGGGCTGCGCCGTTCGATGCGCAGGCGACGGCGGGCGGTGGCGGCGGGGCTCGCCGTCACGGCCGCCGCCCTCGCCGTCTCCAGCCCGCGGGCGGCCGAGCGCACCCACCCGGCCACGCCTCCCGCACCCCACGAACAAGCACCCGCCCGGGAGCCCGCGCTGGTGTCGGCGCCGGTACGGATCGCCGACGCGGAAACCGTACGACTGCTGAGGCCGGGCGACCGGGTGGATGTGATCGCGTCCGCCAACTCGGCGACGGCCGGGGCCGGTGAGGCCCGCGTGCTGGCAACGGGCGTCCGGGTCAAGGGAGTTCCGCCACCGCGCGACGCCTCGCCGGAGGCGGGGGCGCTGATCGTCCTCGCCGTGCCGCGGGAAACCGCTCGTGCGCTGGTCGGCGCGGGTTCCTCGTCCCGGCTGGCGGTGACCCTGTGCTGATTCGCACGCAGGGACGGTCAAGTCATCAATTCGCGTACCCGGATTGGACAGCACGTCCCCGTCCTGTCCAAGGTGGCGCAGGAGTTCGCTCCGTCCCCTGCACATGCGAAGAAAGGCTCATTGGTGAGCGTGGAGAAGACAGGTGTGATGGCCGGCTTCAAGGCCTTCTTGATGCGCGGGAATGTGATCGACCTGGCCGTCGCCGTGGTGATCGGCGCCGCGTTCACCAACATCGTGAACTCGGTCGTGAAGGGCGTGATCAACCCGCTGGTCGGCGCGTTCGGCACGAAGGACCTGGAGAGCTACAGCTCCTGCCTCAAGGGTCCCTGCACCGCCGACTCGGGCATCCAGATCCTCTGGGGCGGGGTGCTCAGCGCCCTGCTGAGCTTCCTCATCACCGCGGCCGTCGTGTACTTCCTGATGGTGCTGCCCATGGCCAAGATCCTGGCGAGGCGGGCCGCGCACGACAAGGCCAAGGAGGGGGTGCGCGAGACGATGGAGGTCAGCGAGCTGGAGGTACTCAAGGAGATCCGCGACCTCCTGATCACCCAGCGCGGCCCGGGCACCGCCTCCGGACCGGGCATGGGCTCGGGACCGGGCATGGGCTCGGGTCCCGGCGCCGGCTCGGGTTCGGGCTCCGGCCCCGCGGGGTTCTAGCGCCGTCGCGTACGGCTCAGATGTGGTGGGGCGGCTTCTCGTCGAGGAAGCGGGCCAGATCCGCGGCGCTGCCGGCGGACGCGGGGCGCTCCCCCCACCCGCGATCGGTGTCGTCGGCCGACTGCTGGTCCAGCGGATCGTCGAAGACCAGCCTCGGCTTCGCCTTGGCAGCGGGCTTGACCTGCCCCTCGGCCCGTTCCTGGGCCTGCCCCTCGGCCTGCCCGTCGGCCGGCTCCTCGGCCTGCTTGTTGGGCGCTGATTCCGACTCGTGCGGTCCGGGGGTGCGGGCGGTGCTCATGGTTCCAGGGTACGGCCGCGGGCGGGCGCTCAAGCGGCGCGGGCGGGGGGGCTCAGCGGTCCTTGGGGTCCAGTGCCCACAGACCCAGGACCACGAGGAACGACAGACACAGGAACCCGGCGCCCCACCAGGCGGTGCCGGTGTTGCCCCGCATCCACTCGTTGACCACCACCGTCAGACCCCACAGCTGGCCGATGACCACGGTGATGGCGAGGGTGAGGCGGGCCGTCAGCTTCGAGGAACGCTCCGGCTCCTGCTCGGTGCCGGCACCCGGCCCCGGCCCGGTGTGCCGGGTACGGGGATCCCCGTACCCGCTGGTCGCCCGGATCTGCGGATAGCGCTCATGGACCGGCCGGTTGAGCCGGGGCTGGACGGATCCGGGGGTGTAGACGGGCCGCGAGCCACCCGCGAAACCCTCTCCCGAACCGACGCTCCCGCCCGCTCCGGAAGCGCGGTCGCGGCCGGGAATGCCATCACGTCCGGGAAAGCCGTCGCGACCGGGGACGCCGTCCCGTCCAGGAAAGCCATCACGTCCAGGAGAGCCGTCGCGGCCGGGGGCGCCGTCAGGGGTCGTGTTTCCTTCGGTGCTCATGTCCGCTCGCTCCTCTCGACCGCCTTGGCTTCCGCGGCGGGGCAGCCCAGGCGGACCGCCATCTCGGGTCGCTCGTCGGCGAATTGGCGGCACACGGCGTCCTTGACGCTCTCACCGGAGCGCGCCGTGGCCACCGCCCAGACGCTTCCGTCGTCCTCCTCGACCAGGAGCACCTTCGGCAACGGGCGCGGCGGCGGCCCGGCGGTGACCTCACCGGTGCGGGCGTCGAAGACCCCCTCGTGGCACGGGCAGTACAGCTCGCCCTCCGCGCCCCGGTCCTCGCGCCACAGCACCCCGCAGGCCAGATGCGTACAGACGGCGGAGTAGCCGACGAGAGTGCCGTCCTTGAGGCGGACGGCGACCGCGCGGTCGTCCTCGCCGGGGAAGCGGAAGGCGACGGACTCGCCGGGGGCGAGGACGGGCGCGACGCGCTTGCGGTCCGGCGGCCCCTCGCTGTCACCGTGGCGGTGCAGCACTCCCCCGGCCACCGCGAGCCCGCCGACCGCGAGGCCGCCCGACACGGTGGCGACGATCCGCAGGTAGTCACGGCGGGTGGTGAGGGAGTCGGCGGCGATGCGGTCGTGGAGGGCAGCCCGGGCGGGGTCCGCGTCCGGTTCGGGGGCGGCGGGGGACTGGTCGGTGACGCTCATCGGGTGACGTCCTTCCCGTTGACCTCGACGATCGGGAGACCTCCCGGCACCGGCCACTGGACCTTGTCGGCGGGCACGACCATGGCCACGCCGGTGGAGACGACGACATCGCCGAAGGTGAAGGAGTCGGCGACCTGGACCCCGGGGCGCTCCGCGCGGAGTTCCTCGACGGTCCCGTAGAACAGCGCACCGGTCGGGCAGACCGTGGCGCACATGGGGGCCAGACCGTAGGCGGTGCGGTCGTAGCAGAGGTTGCACTTCAGTTGGAGCTTGGCCTGGAGGTCGATCTTCGGTACGCCGAAGGGGCAGGCGTTGACGCAGTTCGCGCAGCCGATGCAGCGGGTGGTGTCGGCCTGCTGCACCACACCGTCCGCGGTCACCAGGATCGCGTCGGCGGGACACACCTCGGCGCACGGGGCGACCGGGTCCTCGCAGTGCATACAGACGGTCGGGAGGGAGGCGACGGAATGACCTTCGTCGGGATAGTCGAGATGGATCATGGACTTGCCGCGGTGCGAGTCGCACTCGCGGCAGGCGGACACACAGGCCTGGCAGCCGATGCAGCGCCCCGGGTCGATGAAGATCGTTCTGCCCATCATGGCGGGCGTCAGCTCCTCTCCGCGGTGCCACGGCCCTGCGGGGACGTGGGCGGCAGGGGGTCGGTGCGCGAGACCTGCGTCGCCGGGTACGCCTGGTGTCCCGGCGGGGCCGGGGGCGCCGGCACCTCGTCGATCCGCTCGGCCGCCTCGATACGGCAGGCACACACCTTGTACTCGGGAATCTTGGACCGGGGGTCCAGAGCGTCGATGGTGAGCGCGTTGGCGGCCGTCGGAACGGGCCAGTGGTACGGGATGAACACGGTGTCGGGACGGATCGCCTCGGTGACCAGGGCCGGGAACACCTCGCTGCCGCGCCGGGTCACCACCCGCACCGGGTCGCCGTTGCGGAAGCCGTGCGAGGGATGGACCTCCACCCAGGGCCGCGGCGTCTGCTCGACGAGCGCGCCGAGCCGGCGGGTCTGGTTGCCGGACAGAAAGTGCGCCACCGTACGGCCCGTGGTCAGCGACATCGGGTGCTCTTCGTCGTACGGGTCCATCGGCGGGTGCCACTCGACGGCCTGCATGTGGATCTTGCCGTCCGGGTGGGCGGTGCGGCCGCCCTCGAACAGACGGGGCGTGCCCGGATGGTCGGTGGAGGGGCAGGGCCAGGCGATACCCCCGGTCTCCTCCAGCCGCTCGTAGGTGATGCCGTAATAGTCGTTGACCGTTCCGGCGGACGCGATGCGCAGCTCGTCGAACACCTCGCGCGAGCCCGCGTAGCTGAACTTGTCGGCCACGCCCAGGCGTTGGGCCAGCTGACACATCACCCAGGTGTCGGTGCGCACCCCGGCGGGCGGCTCCTGCGCCTTGTTGTGCTTGACCACCCTGGCCTCGGCGTTGGCCATCACGCCCTCGTCCTCGGCCCAGGTGGTGACCGGAAAGACGACATGGGCGTTGGCCGCCGTCTCGGAAAGGAAGAAGTCGAATTGAGCGTGGAACTCCAAGGTGTCGTAACCCGACTTGACCGTCGCGTAGTTGGGGAGCGAGACGAACGGGTTGTTGCAGATGCCGATCAGACCGCGAATCTCCTGGCGCTGCATCTGCCAGACCATTTCCATCATCGAGGTGCCCGCGGGCGGCAGTTCGGTCTCCTCGATCCCCCAGATCTCGCAGATCTGCCGCCGGTGCTCCGGGTTCGCGATGGAACGCCCGCCCGGCAGCAGGTCCGACTTCTGCCCGTGCTCGCGTCCGCCCTGGCCGTTGCCCTGGCCGGTGATGGTGCCGTAACCGGCGCCCGGCTTGCCCAGGTTGCCGGTCGCCGTACACAGGTTGATGACGGTCAGGCAGTTCTCGACGCCCTGCGAGTGGTGCTCGATGCCGCGGGCGTGCCAGGCCATCGCCCGGTCGGCTCCCGCGAAGGCCCGGGCCACCTGGACGACCTGGTGGGCGGGGATCCCGCAGATGTCGGCGGCCACCTCCGGTGTGCAGTCGGCGACGGAGGCACGCACCTCGTCCCAGCCGGTGGTGTGCGCGGCGACGAACTCCTTGTCGACGAGGTTCTCCTGGATGACCACGTTCAGGACGGCGTTGAAGAAGGCGGCGTCGGTGCCGGGCTTGAGGGCGACATGGATGTCGGCGGTGCGCGCGATCGCCGTCTCCCGCGGGTCGATCACGATGAGACTGGCCCCCCGGTCCCGGGCGCCCCACAGGTACTGGGTCATGACGGGGAAGCACTCCCCCACGTTCGACCCGGCGATCAGCAGGCAGTCGCTGAGCAGGATGTCGGAGAACGGATTGCCCGCCCGGTCGATGCCGAAGGCGAGCTTGTTCGCGCCCGCCGCCGACACCATGCACAGCCGGCCGTTGTAGTCGACGTGCCGCGTCTTCAGGGCGACCCGGCCGAACTTGCCGACCAGGTACGTCTTCTCGGAGAACAGGCTCGCCCCGCCGAGCAGCCCGAACGCGTCGTTGCCGTGCGCGGCCTGGATGCGGCGGATCTCGGCGACCGTGAAATCGAGCGCCTCCTCCCAGGAGGCCTCACGGAACGGCTCGTCGCGGGAGCGGCGCAGCAGCGGGGCCGTCAGCCGGTCGGGGTGGTTGACCTGCTGGTAGGCGTTGATGCCCTTGGGGCACAGCCGCATCCGGTTGATGTCGTGGTTGCGCGGCTCGACCCCGAACACCTTGCCCGCCCGGTCGACTCGCAGATACATGCCGCACTGCACCCCGCAGAAGCAGCAGTGGGTCGGCACGAGGGTCTCGCCGTTCTGGTCGGCGTGCCACTGGTCGGCCGGGATCCCGCCGGCGTCCCGGAAGGTGCGGGTGCCGGGCGGGGCGATCGAAGGGTCGAGTGGAGGGGGTGCGCTGCTCACTTGAAGCCCTTCTTGACATGGGTGAGGTAGGCGGTGCCGCGCAGCACCCGTTTGCAGCGCGGGCAGTACGCGGCCCAGGCGTCGAAGTCGAGCTTCAGATCGCGCATGGTGCCCTGGAGGTTCTCGACGTACGGGGCGGTGTCGATCGGCTCACCGCAGCGCTTGCACGCGAAGACCTGCTCGTCCTGGCGGGCCGTGTACTTGAACAGCTGCATACCGACCGCGGCCGGCCGCTGCACGATGTGGAAGAACTTCCCGAACGGGATGTAGATGAGCGTGAAGACCACCGACACCATGTGCAGGACCGCCAGGAACTGGTAGCCGCCGCCGTGCAGAAAGATCGACGAGAAGGTGAGGAGGAGCCCGGTCACGGAGATGACGATCAGCGCGATCAGCGGGACGAGGTCGTAGGCGAAGCGCTGGCCGGTGATGGCGCCGCGGTCCTTCATCCGCCGCCACAGGAAGTACGAGGCGCCGGGGATCACCAGGACGGCGGCGATGTCCAGGCCGTGGAACATCAGCCAGCCGACCACGCTCAGCGAGTCGAAGCCCAGGACCTTGAACCCCCAGATGCGCATCTCGTAGCCCGGGCCCGCACCGGATCCCGAGGTGAAGGTGAACCAGCCCCAGGTCAGCGGGAAGGTGATCGCGGCGGCGAGGATGCACCCCCAGAAGATCAGCTGGTGGGCCGCCCAGCGGCCGTGCGAGCGGGCACCGAGGAACTTCTGGAAGCCGAGATAGGTGGCGATCATCTTCGGCAGGGCGGTCGGCGCCTTGCGGAAGTTGGCGGCCGAGAACAGGCTGCGCCAGCCCTGCTTGAAGAGGCGGCGCGCACCGGGAGAGGAGATCCACACGGTGTAGCGGTAGGCGACACCGAAGGCCAGGAAGACGGTGGCGACCGCGTACGGAAGGAGCGCGGAGTCGAAGTCCTTGAGCAGCCGGCTGCCGAACACGATGGCCAGGACGAGCAGGACGGAGACGACCGCACCGGCCAGCGTCGCGCGCGGCACCACGGAACGCGCGGCGGACGAGGCGGCCGGCGCCGGCGGTGGCACCACGCCCGAGGTGGAGGCGTCCGACGGTGTGGCGGGGGGTGCGGGCGGAGGGGGTGCGGGTGGCTCGGTCACCCCCTCACGTTAGGGACATAGCGGACACAACTACCCGTTTTAAGGGTCAACAGGGTGAGGTGGCGCGGGCCCGCACTTCGAGGGGCCGGGCCGGAGTCAGATCGCGTTCAGCCCGTACGAGGTGAAGATCTCGCGGGCTTCGGCCACCGCGGCCGGGGTCGGCGACGGGGTGTCGTGCAGCGTGAAACGCATGCCGAGGGCGCCCCACTTTCCCTCGCCGAGCTTGTGGAAGGGCAGCACGTCGATGCGGGACACATTGCCGAGGGAGGCGGCGAAGGAGGCGACGCCTTCGATGTTGGCGGGGTCGTCGGTGAGGCCTGGCACCAGAACGAAGCGCACATGGACCTCCGTCCCGAGCTCCGCCAGCCGACGCGCGAACTCCAGCGTCGGCCGCAACGGTCGGCCCGTGACCTTCTGGTACGTGTCACGGTCCCAGGACTTGATGTCCAGGAGCACCAGGTCCACATCGCGCAGCAGCGCGTCGGTGGCCCGGGAACCCAGGAAACCGGAGGTGTCCAGAGCGGTGTGCAGACCCAGCTCGTGCTTGTAGCGGTGCAGGAGCTCACCGGCGAAGACGGGCTGGAGCAGCGGTTCACCACCGCTCACGGTGGCGCCGCCGCCCGCCGCCCGGATGAACGTCCGGTACTTGGCGGCCTCGGCGACCACGTCGTCCGCCGTGGTGCGCTTGCCGTTGCGCATCCGCCAGGTGTCGGGGTTGTGGCAGTACAGGCAGGTCAGCGGGCAGCCCGAGAGGAAGGTGACGAAGCGCGTGCCCGGCCCGTCGACGCCGGTCGACAGGTCCCAGGAGTGCACCGAGCCGACGATCGGTCGACGGGTGGCCGCCCCGGCGGCCGTGCAAGCGCGGCGGTTAACCGCCCCGGCGGCCGTGCAGGCGTCCCCGGCCATCACTCAAAGCCCCCCGTGGAAGGTCCGGTTGATGACGTCCAGCTGCTGTTCCCGGCTGAGGCGGACGAAGTTCACCGCGTAGCCGGAGACCCGGATGGTGAGCTGGGGGTAGTTCTCCGGGTGGCGCATGGCGTCTTCCAGTGTGGCCTTGTCGAGGACGTTGACGTTCATGTGGAAGCCGTTGCTCGCCATGAAGCCGTCGAGGACGCCGGAGAGGTTGTCGATGCGTTCCTGCGGGGTGCGGCCCAGGGCGTCGGGGGTGATGGTGTTGGTCAGGGAGATGCCGTCCTCGGCGTCGTCGTAGGGCAGCTTGGCGACGGAGAGGGCGGAGGCGATGTAGCCGTGTTCGTCGCGGCCGTTCATCGGGTTGGCGCCGGGGGCGAACGGGGTGCCGGCGCGGCGGCCGTCGGGGGTGTTGCCGGTCTTCTTGCCGTAGACGACGTTGGAGGTGATGGTCAGCACGGACTGGGTGTGGACGGCGTCGCGGTAGGTGGGGTGCTTGCGCACCTTCTCCATGAAGTCGCGCACGATGCCGGTGGCCAGCTCGTCGGCGCGGTCGTCGTTGTTGCCGTAGGCGGGGTAGTCGCCCTCGATCTCGTAGTCGACGGCGAGGCCGGTGGCGTCGCGGACGACCTTGACGCGGGCGTGCTTGATGGCGGACAGCGAGTCGGCGGCGACCGACAGACCCGCGATGCCACACGCCATGGTGCGCAGGATCCGCTGGTCGTGGAGGGCCATCTCGATGCGCTCATAGGCGTACTTGTCGTGCATGTAGTGGATGACGTTGAGGGCGTGGACGTACGTCTTGGCGAGCCAGTCCAGCATCGCGTCGTAACTCCGGGAGACCGTGGCGTAGTCGAGGTATTCGCCCTCGATGGGGGTGAAGCCCTCGACGACGAGCTTGCCGGTCTTCTCGTCACGGCCCCCGTTGATGGCGTAGAGCAGCGCCTTGGCGACGTTGACGCGGGCGCCGAAGAACTGCATCTGCTTGCCGACGGCCATGGCGGAGACGCAGCAGGCGATGGCGGTGTCGTCGCCGTACTTGGGGCGCATCAGGGCGTCGGACTCGAACTGGATGGCCGAGGTGTCGATGGCGACCTTGGCGGCGAAGTCCTTGAATCCGCTGGGGAGTTCACGGTCCCAGAAGACGGTGAGGTTGGGTTCGGGGGCGGGGCCGAGGTTGTAGAGGGTCTGGAGGGCGCGGAAGGTGGTGCGGGAGACGAGGGGGCGGCCGTCCTCGCCGATGCCCGCCATGGACCAGGTGACCCAGGTGGGATCGCCGGAGTACAGCGTGTTGTATTCGGGGGTGCGCAGGAAGCGGACGATGCGGAGCTTGATGACGAAGTCGTCGATGTACTCCTGGGCCTGCTCTTCCGTGAGGCGGCCGGCGTCGATGTCGCGCTGGAGGTAGATGTCGAGGAAGTTGTCGATGCGGCCGATCGACATCGCGGCGCCGTTCTGTTCCTTGACGGCGGCGAGGTAGGCGAAGTACAGCCACTGGATCGCCTCGCGGCCGGTGGCGGCGGGGCCGGAGATGTCGTATCCGTAGGACAGGGCCATGGCCTTGAGTTCGCCGAGCGCCTTGATCTGTTCGGAGACTTCCTCGCGCTCGCGGATGACGTTCTCGGTGGCCCAGTCCTCGCCGAGGCGCGCCTTGTCGGCTTCCTTGGCGGCGATGAGACGGTCGACGCCGTAGAGGGCGACGCGGCGGTAGTCGCCGATGATGCGGCCGCGTCCATAGGCGTCGGGGAGGCCGGTGATGATGCCGGAGGAGCGGCAGGCGCGTATTTCGGGGGTGTACGCGTCGAAGACGCCCTCGTTGTGGGTCTTGCGGAGGTGGGTGTAGACCTCGCGGATGTCGGGGTCGGCCTCGTAGCCGTAGGCGTTGAGGGCGTTTTCGACCATGCGCCAGCCGCCGTTGGGCATGATGGAGCGCTTCAGCGGGGCATCGGTCTGGAGGCCGACGATGAGGTCGGCGTGGTCGGCCGGGGTGCCGTCGATGTAGCCCGGCTTGAAGGCGTCGATGCGAGAGGGGGTCTTCACGTCCACGTCGTGGATGCCCTGGGCGATCTCCTGGGGGAACATCGACAGGAGCTTGTTCCAGACGGCGGTGGTGCGCGGGGTGGGGCCGCTGAGGAAGTCGGCGTCGCCTTCGTAGGGGGTGTAGTTCTGCTGGACGAAGTCGCGGACGTCGATGGCGTCGCGCCACAGTCCGCCCTTGAAGCCGTCCCAGGCTCCGCTGTTCTTGGTTGCTTCTGCGGGGGTCGCGGTCATGTCCGGGCACCCTTCCGAATCGCCGTTGACGTGGTATTCCGCCGTTGAGCGGTAGCTCTTCGACTGCTTCCATTCCACTGCGCCTGATCGATCAATTGCGGCGGCAGAGGTCACCAGATCCGGGCCGAAGGCCCCCCTCTTCCGCTCCCTCATTCCTTGACAGCCCCCCTGACCTGCACGTTCCTTCGGGACTTAGGTCCATGATTTCCTTGTGAACACATTCACAAGAATTTCCCCCAGCGCACTCAGAAAACGTGGAGGGGCCCGCACGCACCGTGCGGGCCCCTCCACCGTCGACCGGAAACCTGCGGTCTAGCTGGGCGCCTCCGCGCCCTTGCGGGCGTAGAACCACCAGGCGACCGCGATGCAGCTGACGTAGAAGGCCACGAAGCCCCACATCGCGCTGGTCACGGCGAAGTTCGCGAACATCGCCGGGATGAAGAAGAAGCCGTACGCGGCGATCGCGGAGGTGAAACCGGTGACGGCGCCCGCCTCCATCTCGGCCTGCTTGAGGGCCCTGGCGTACTCGGGGGTGCCCTCGGTCAGACCCTTCAGGTGCTGGTTGCGGAAGATCACCGGGATCTGCCGGAAGGTCGAGCCGTTGCCGACGCCGGAGAAGAAGAACGCGGCGAGGAAGCAGCCGAAGAATCCGTAGAACGAGCCCGAATCCCCGCCCGCGGGAAGGAAGTTGATGACGCCGATGATCGCCAGGGCCATGCCGACGAACGAGATGATGGTGACCTTGGCGCCGCCGAGCTTGTCGGCGATCCAGCCGCCCGCCCAGCGGGCCAGCGCGCCGAGTGCCGGGCCCATCCAGGCGTAGGTGGCCACCGAGTAGGCGGGGAAGGTCGTCTTGATGAGCAGGGGCAGGGCGGCGGCGAAGCCGATGAAGGAGCCGAACGTGCCGACGTACAGCCAGGTCATCAGCCAGTTGTGCTTGCGCTGGAAGATGACCTTCTGGCGGCTGAAGGGGGTGGAGGCGACCTTCAGGTCGTTCTGGCCGAACCAGGCGATCAGCGCGAGCACGATCAGGACGGGGACCCACAGGAAGGCGGCGTTCTGGAGGTAGACCGGGGTGCCGTCCTTCTTGTGCTGGGCACTGCCGATGGCAATGGTCGAAAAGGTGATGACGATCGGTGTCAGCAGCTGGACGACGGACACACCCAGGTTGCCGAGGCCGCCGTTGATGCCGGTGGCGTTGCCCTTCTCCTTCTTGGGGAAGAAGAAGCCGATGTTGGCGAGCGAGGAGGCGAAGTTGGCGCCGCCGATGCCGCACAGCGCCGCGATGATCACCATGACGCCGTACGGGGTGGCGGTGTCCTGGATGGCGATGCCGAGCCAGATCAGCGGAACGATCAGGACCACCGTCGACAGGGCGGTGAAGCGGCGCTGGCCGATCATCGGGCCGAGGAAGGTGTAGAGGATACGGGCGGTTCCGCCGGTCAGGCCCGGGATGGCGGTGAGCCAGAACAGCTGGGAGGTGGAGAAGGAGAAGCCGACGTCCTTGAGGTTGGTCGCGGTGACGGACCACACCTGCCACACCACGAAGGCGACGAGCAGGGCGGGGACGGCGATCCACAGGTTCCGGGTGGCGACCTTCCGGCCGACCGAGCGCCAGAAGACCTCGTTCTCCGGCTCCCAGGCGGTGATGGTGCGGCCGGGCCGATAGCTCTCCGGGTCGTAGCGGACTTCGGCGTCGACGGGGACTTCTGCCTCGGCGGGGCCGGCGTTTGGCCGGGTGGACGGCTGGAGCGCGGAACTCATGGTGCTTCCCAGGGGGTTGAGACGAGTCCTGACATATCCACCCTGCGTCTCGCGCCGCACGGAAGTGAGAGGCGAACGCCACGACCCCGGGCGGCCCTAGGTCCCCGCCCGCTCCTGCCGTACGGCCCCTGGGAGCCCGGCCGCCATCAGCACCCCTGGGAGCCGACCGCCATCGGGCCCTGGGATCCCGGCCGTCGTCGGCTGCTGGGAGCCCCGCCCGCCGGTTACCGGGAGCCAGGGCCGCCACCGTCTACTGCGGCGGGTGCAGTTTGCGGAAGTAGGTCCAGCTGGTCTCGTTCGGCTCGCTCCACTTCTCGGGGGCCCGGGCGAACTCGGGGTGGTGCGCGGCGATGTAAGCGCGGGTGCGTTCGGGGACCTCGGCGTACGCGCCGAGCTTGCGGCCCCGGCAGTGGTAGGTGAGCCCGCCGGGCCGCTCGCCCCGGGCCATCCAGGGCAGCCACGGGGACATCCGCGTCCAGGACATGGTGGCGGGGACGCTGGGCGCCGGGCCTTCCAGGTCGGCGCGGTCGGCGAAGAACTGGAAGAGCTCCAGGGCCTTGTAGGTGTCGCCCGCCGAGTGCAGCGGGTACTGGGCCACGGGCAGCGGAGAGGGGTAGGCCAGAGGGATCTCCAGGCTGAAGCAGACCTGTCCGCCGAGCTCGGTCGTCGGGACCGGGAAGGGGCGCCAGCGCTGGTTGGCCGGGTCGTTCCAGATGTGCGTCACCGCGAGGCCCTGCCAGGTGTCGAGGATCTCGCGGCTGACCGGGTCTAGATAGAACGCGGCCTCGCGGGTGAGGAGTTGGAAGGCGTCCGGGCCCGCGTCGACGTCCTGGACCAGGCGGGCGACGTTGACCCCCTCGAAGCCGAAGAGGAGTTGGTACGGCTCGTCGGGCGCCCAGGAGAAGACGCTTCCGGACCACCAGTAGGTGACCTCCTCGCCGTCGAGGGAGGCGCGGGTGCGGGCGAGTGAGCGCAGGCTCTCGGCGGGTGTCGTCATGCGCTCCACTGTGCGCGCCCGGGGCGCCGCGCGCCCCCGTCCCGGGGAAATCCGCCCCTTCTTTCCGGCGCCCCCTGTGCGGGGTCGTTACGGGCCCGGGCGTGGGCGGGGGTGGCAGGGTTGGCGGGGTTGGCGTGCCGGTACTCGCCGAACGGGCAGCGTCTGATGTGCTGGGCCCATGCCCCGCATGATCGCGCGCAGCCGCCACGAGGACCATCGCGCCTCGACCCCGCTGGAACTGTTCTTCGACCTCTGTTTCGTCGTCGCCGTCGCCCAGGCGGGCGCCCGCCTCGTCCACGCCCTGGCCGAGGGGCATGTGGGGGCGGGCCTCGCGGGGTACGCCGTGGTGTTCTTCGCGATCTGGTGGGCGTGGATGAACTTCACCTGGTTCGCCTCCGCGTACGACACCGACGACCCGCTGTACCGGGTGGTGACGCTCGTCCAGATCACCGGGGTCCTGGTCCTCGCGGCGGGCGTGCCGCGCGCGTTCGACGACGGGGACTTCACGATCGCCGTCATCGGCTACATCGTGATGCGGCTCGCGCTGACCAGCCAGTGGTTGCGGGCCGCCGCGAGCAGCCGGGACGCGGCCGAGCGCCGGGTGTGTCTGCGGTACGCGGCCGGGCTCGTGGTGTGCCAACTCGGCTGGATCGCCATGCTATTCGTACCGGAGTCCAGCCACGTCTGGCTGTTCCCGCTGCTGGCGCTGGCCGAGCTGAGCGTGCCGCTGCTCGCGGAGCGCGACCACACCACCAGTTGGCATCCGCGCCACATCGCCGAGCGGTACGGCCTGTTCACGCTGATCGTGCTCGGTGAGACGGTGTCGGCGGCCACCATCGCCGTACAGGAGGCCCTCGACGAGCACGACGAGCTCGGCGATCTGCTGCCGCTCGCGGCGGGCGGTCTGCTGATCGTGTTCGCCGCGTGGTGGATCTACTTCGCGGTACCCATCCACGACCATCTGCGGTCCAACCGGCAAGCGTTCGCCTGGGGGTACGGCCATTACGTGGTGCTCGCGTCGGCGGCGGCGATCGGGGCGGGGCTCGAGGTCGCGATCGAGCAGGCCGTCGGCAAGGCCCACGTCTCCGCGGTCGCGGCGGCTGCGGCGGTGACGGTGCCGGCGGCGCTGTTCCTGCTGACGGTGTGGCTGTTGCACGCGCGGCACTTCAAGCGGGGGCCTGTGCAGCAACTGACCTTGCCGGTCTCGGCGGGGTTGATTCTGCTGTGTACGTTTGCGGGGCGGGTGGGGGTGCCGTTGGCCGGGGTGGTGGCGGGGCTGACGGTAGCCGTCGCCCTGGCCCTGTCCCGCGCGTAGCCCTTACCGGGTTGCCCATCCCGGGGCCCTGGGGCGCCTACCCAACCACCCGTACAGCGGGATCGGTGGGCTCCGCCCCGTTCGCCCACCCACCCACCCGTGACGGGGGTTGGATGGTTCCGGGCCTCCTGGGGCTCCGCCCCAGACCCCGTTCGCGCCTAAAGGGCGCTCGTCCTCAATCGCCGGACAGGCTGAAGGTGCCCCCGCACCGAGCACTTAAGGGGCGCGGGGAACTGCGCGACCAGCCACGCACGGTCCGCGGTCGACAGCAGGTTTTGGGGGCGCGGGGAACTGCGCGACCAGCCACGCACGGCCCGCAGCCGAAAACGGGTTTCAGGGGCGCGAGGAACTGCGCGAGACGCGGGCACGGTCCGCAGATTCGAGAGGGGTTAGGGGCGCGGGGAACTGCGCGACCAGCCACGCACGGTCCGCGGGCGAAAGGGGGGTTGGGGGCGCGGGGAACTGCGCAATTAGGGGGTCGGGGCTGGCCGGCATTGGGACCGTGCCCGCACCGGAGGTGGTACGCATTCGGCCATGGACAACACCCTCACCGACATCCCCGGCCTCCGCGTGGGCCACGCCACCACCCCCGGCCGACACGCCCTGAGCGGCACCACCGTCGTGCTCGCCCCGCCCGGCGGCGCGGTCGCCGCCGTCGAGGTGCGCGGGGGTGGCCCCGGCACCCGGGAGACCGACGCCCTCGACCCCAAGAACGTCGTCGAGCGGATCGACGCCATCGTCCTGACCGGCGGCAGCGCGTACGGGCTCGACGCCGCATCCGGGGTGATGGCCTGGCTGGAGGAGCAGGGGCGCGGCGTACGGGTGGGGCCCGAGCCGTATCAGGTGGTCCCGGTCGTACCCGCGGCCTGCCTGTTCGATCTGGGCCGCGGCGGCGACTGGCGGGCCAGGCCGGACGCCGCGGTGGGCCGGGCGGCCGTCGAGGCGGCCGGGACCGAGTTCGCCGAGGGCAACGCGGGGGCCGGGACGGGCGCCGTCGTCGGCGGCGTCAAGGGCGGGGTGGGCACGGCGAGCGTCCGCCTCGCGTCGGGGGTGACCGTGGCGGCGCTGGTCGTCGTCAACGCCGTCGGCTCAGCGATCGACCCGAGCAACGGGGTGCTGTACGGCGAGTACGGCCAGTATGACCAGTACGGCCAGTACGGGGAGCACAGCCCGTACGGAGGGCGCGGCGAGGGCTTCGCCGCGCCCCAACCCCCGTCTCCCGCCGTGCACTTGGCCGCCCAGGAACGCCTCGCCCGGGTCCGTGAGCGTATGGGGTTGCCGCCGCTCAACACGACGCTCGCCGTCGTCGCCACCGACGCCCGGCTCACCCGATCCCAGGCGCAGAAGCTCGCCGGCACCTCGCACGACGGGCTGGCCCGGGCGATCCGGCCCGCCCATCTGATGCACGACGGGGACACGATCTTCGCCCTGGCCACCGGCTCCCACACCCCTGCCGACTCCGACTCCTTCCCCTCCTCCCCCATGCCCCCGAGGAGTTGAACCACATCCTGGCCGCCGGGGCGGACGTCGTCGCGCGGGCGATCGTCAAGGGCGTGCGGGCCGCCGAAAGCATCGACGGGGTCGGGGGGACATTCCCCTCTTATAGGGATCTGTACGGGAGTTGAGGGCGCATCAGGACGGCATGTGATCGCCATCACAAACAGAACCCGCAACCAGGTACCCCCTCCGGGTTCTCTATGCCCGTACTGGATTTGACTCGCAGTACATCGTGCAGACATGGAGCAGCCCGTGACACCGCCGGCGTCGGACAACGCAGCGCAGCCTCAGCAGTTCAGCAGCACCCCGCGCCCCGCGCGTCCGTTGGCCCGTCGTCGCGTCCGCGTGGTCGCGGGGGTGGCCGGGCTCCTGGTCGGCGCGCTCGCGCTGACCGCGTGCGGCGGCGACGCCAAGGCCAACGACGACGGCAAGGACGGCAAGGACAGCGCGAACTCGGACGCTTCGGCCGCCAAGGACGCCTCCACGCTGAAGATCACCATCTCGGCGAAGGACGGCTCCACCAACGCCTCCATCAACGACGTCAACGTCAAGGCGGAGGGCGGCAAGCTGTCCGACGTGACGATGACCGAGGCCCAGGGCGGCAAGGCCGTACCCGGCGCGCTCGCCGCCGACGGACTCTCCTGGAAGCCGACCGGCAAGGTCGAGCGCGGCACCCAGTACAAGATCACCGCGAACGGCAAGGACGACAAGGGCCGGGCCGCGACGGAGAACGCGCAGTTCACGACCGTCTCTGCCAAGGACAGCTTCATCGGCACCTACACGCCCGACAACGGCGCCACGGTCGGCGTGGGCATGCCGGTGTCCTTCACCTTCAACAAGGCGATCACCAACAAGAAGGACGTCCTGTCCCACATCACGGTGACCAGCAGCAGCGGTCAGCAGGTCGTGGGGCACTGGTTCAACTCCACCCGGCTGGACTTCCGGCCCGAGCAGTACTGGAAGGCCGGCTCCAAGGTCACGATGAAGATCGACCTGGACAAGGTGGAGGGCGCCAAGGGCATCTACGGCGTGCAGTCGAAGGAGGTCACCTTCACCATCGGCCGCAACCAGGTCTCCACCGTCGACGTCAACACGCAGAAGATGACCGTCCAGCAGGACGGCAAGACCATCAAGACGATCCCCGTCTCGACCGGCAGCGCCGAACACCCCACCTACAACGGGCAGATGGTGATCTCGGAGAAGTTCACGCAGACCCGTATGAACGGTGACAGCGTGGGCTTCGGCGGCGAGTACGACATCAAGGACGTGCCGCACGCGATGCGTCTTTCCACCTCGGGCACCTTCATGCACGGCAACTACTGGTACAAGGGTGACCCGTTCGGCAACGACGGCACCAGCCACGGCTGCGTCGGCATGAAGGACGTCCAGGGCGCCGGTGGCGACACTCCGGCCAAGTGGATGTTCGACCACAGCCTCATCGGTGACGTCGTCGTCGTGAAGAACTCGCCGGACAAGCCCATCGCCCCCGACAACGGGCTCAACGGCTGGAACATGCCGTGGTCCCAGTGGACGGCGGCCGCCTCCTCCTGACAACTCCCCTTCCCGCCAAGGGACTTGACCGGCCGGTAACCCAAAGGTGGGTGCCGGCCGGAAAAGTTTCGGCCATGCCCGCTGCGCTATCCGCCCTCAGGGGCTACGTTGAGCACCTTCTACGTGACCAACAGCGACGGCCAGGAGAAGCCTTGGTGCTCCATGTGCCCCACCCGCTCGACGGCGAGCGCGGCCCCGGCGACGAATCGGCCCAGGATCAGCTGGCCGCCCTGCTGGGGCGGGCCCTGAACTCCTTCGACCTGCCGGACGAATTCGTCGAGCGTCTCGACCTGGCGATGGCCCACACCACCTCGCTCCACTCCTCGCTGCACACCTCGGCGGCGGGACCCGGCGGCCACCGGCTGAGCCGCGAGACGTACCGGCACTGCTACCTCCTCCTGGACGGCACCACCGTCACGCTGTGGGAGCTGGCCCACCACGACGGCCGCCAGTACGCGCACGAGGTGTACGCCGCCGAGGAAGACGTCCGCCTGGCCGCGGTCCGGCTGCGCCGCAGGGTGCTGCCGTACGACCCGGCCCACGACGCCGAAGACGAACTGGAGTCGCTGGAGCGGGAGTTGGACTCCTCCTGGATCGGCACCTACACCCCTATCCCGCACCCGGAGCAGAGCGCGCTCGGGTCCGCGGACGCACTCGGGTCCGCGGACGCGCTCGGGTCGGCGGACGCGCTCAGGCCTACGGATGCGCAGGGGCCGGCGGACGCGCGGGACCTCGCGGGCCTGCCGGGTCCGGAGGAGTGCTGGGAGGCGGGGCTCGGGCCCGACGCCGTCGTCGCGCCGGACCGCACCACCATCCCGGCCGGCCACACCCGTCCGTACGCCCCCGCCGACTCGGCGGACCACGCGCGCCGGCTGCTGCGCCGCGCCGAGAACCCGGACCGGCCCGGCCCGGACACCGCGCTGCGGCTGCGGGCGGCGGACACGCACCGGATCACCCAGGCCTTCGGCCGCCACTGCCGCACGGCGGGCCGCGAGGCGGCGTTCACGCTGTACGAGCACGCGTTCCTGCTGCTCGACGGCAGCGGGCTGAGCCTGTGGGAGGTCGAGCACACGGCGACCCCGGACGGCCGTCACATGTGCGAGGTGTACGCGACCGAGCATGCCGCGCGGACCGCCATGGAGCGCCGCGCACACGTGAGTTGAGGCCGGCGGACGGTCAGGAGCTGCGCGGATCGAGCTGGCGCATCAGGCCCGCGAAGGCGTCCTGTTCGGCCTCGGTGAGGGCCACCGCTTCCCGGGCGGGCGGACCGCTCTGGCGGCCCACCGCCCGCAGGGGACGCGTCGAGTGCCATGCCGCCCGGTCGGCGCGCTCCCGGCGCATGATGCGGACCAGTCCGACGACCCAGGCGACACTCGCCGCAGCGAGGACGGAAAGGCCTATCTGCTGAATGATCGTGATGTTCTGAGCCACGCGCCCAGTAGACAACACCGGCCGGGACTTGCGGCAGGGGCTGAAGGGACTTTGGTCCTCAAGTGGTACATGTCACGTCATGACGGCCGAAGACGCCCGGCTCCCCCAGGGGGCCGGGCGTCGTGGGTCCGACGGGGCCGGGCGTCGTGGGTCCGACGGGGCCGGGCGTCGTGCGTGCCGCGGATGCTCAGGCGGCGACCGCCACCTTCGGTTCGGCCGGGTCGCCCGGTGCGCCCTCCCGTTCGGGTCCGGCCCCGCGCAGGCCCTTGAGCAGCACCACCAGGCCGGCGCTGACCGCCGTCCCGGCCGCGATGGCCAGCAGATACAGGAAGGCGTGCCCGATCAGCGGGACCACGAAGACGCCGCCGTGCGGGGCCCGCAGCGTGCAGCCGAAGGCCATCGACAGGGCGCCGGTGACGGCGCCGCCCGCCATCGCGGAGGGGATGACCCGCAGCGGGTCGGCCGCGGCGAAGGGGATGGCGCCCTCGGTGACGAAGGACGCGCCCAGCACCCACGCCGCCTTGCCGTTCTCGCGTTCGGCGGGCGTGAACAGACGGCCCCGTACGGTCGTGGCGAGGGCCATCGCGAGCGGCGGCACCATGCCCGCGGCCATCACGGCCGCCATCACCTTGAAGCTGCCGTCGGCGCTGGTCGCGTTGTCGGAGAGGCCGCCCACCGCGAAGGCGTAGGCGACCTTGTTGAGCGGGCCGCCCAGGTCGAAGCACATCATCAGGCCGAGGATCACGCCGAGGGTGATCGCGTTCGCACCGCCGAGTCCGCCGAGCCAACTGGTCAGCGCGGACTGGAGTTTGGCGATCGGCTCGCCTATCACCAGGAACATCAGGAAGCCGACGATCGCCGAGGAGACCAGCGGGATCACCACCACCGGCATGATGCCGCGCAGCGGCGCCGGGATGCGCACCTTCTGGATCGCCATGACCACCGCGCCCGCGATCAGTCCGGCCGCGAGACCACCGAGGAAGCCCGCCTTGATGTCGAGGGCGATCGCGCCGCCCACGAAGCCGGGCACCAGACCCGGCCGGTCGGCCATTCCGTAGGCGATGTACCCGGCCAGGACCGGGACGAGGAACGCGAAAGCGATCTGGCCGACCTGGAACAGGAGCGCCGCCCAGCTCATCGAGTCCGTCCACAGGAAGTGGTTCATGACGGAGGGCGCTTCGCTGACCTTGTAGCCGCCGACGGCGAAGCCCAGCGCGATGAGCAGACCACCGGCCGCGACGAAGGGAACCATGTAACTGACGCCCGACATCAGCCACTTGCGCAGCTTGGTGCCGTATCCCTCGCCGGCTTCGCCGCCCGCCTCCACCGGGGACGGCCTGGCGCCGGCTTCGGTGATCTCGCCGCGTGCCGCCTTGTCGCGGACCTCGGCGATCAGCTCGGCCGGCCGGTTGACGCCCGCCTTGACGCCGACGTCCACGGTGGGCTTTCCCGCGAAGCGCTCCTTGTCCCGTACGGGAACGTCATGCGCGAAGATCACGCCGTCGGCGGCGGCGATGACGGCCGCGTCGAGGCGGGTGAACCCGGCCGAGCCCTGCGTCTCCACGGCGATCTCGACGCCCTCGGCCTGCCCGGCACGTGTGAGGGACTCGGCCGCCATGTAGGTGTGGGCGATCCCGGTCGGACAGGACGTCACCGCCACGATCCGCAACGGCCGGTCCGGTGTGGGGTCGGGGTGGGGGTCAGGGGCGGGGTCAGGGTCAGGGGCGGGAGCGTTCTGATCGCCCCGGATCAGGGCCGCGGCCTCGTCCGCCGTAGTGGCGGCGCGCAGGGCCGAGGTGAAGGACTCGTCCATCAGACGGCGGGCCAGGGCGGAGAGGATCGACAGGTGGGCGTCGTCGGCGCCCGCGGGGGCCGCGATGAGGAAGATCAGGTCGGCCGGGCCGTCGGGGGCGCCGAAGTCGATGCCGGTGGCGCTGCGCCCGAAGGCGAGGGTCGGCTCGGTGACATGGGCGCTGCGGCAATGCGGGATGCCGATGCCGCCGTCGAGGCCGGTCGGCATCTGGGCCTCGCGGGCGGCGACGTCGGCGAGGAAGCCGTCGAGGTCGCTGACGCGGCCGAGCGCGACCATGCGCTGGGCGAGCACCCGGGCGGCGGCTTCCTTGGAGTCGGCGGCCAGGTCGAGGGCGAGGTCGACCAGTTCCGCGCTGATCATCTGGCTCATCGCGGGCTCCTTCGCGGGCGGTGAGGGGCGGGCGGGGCGGGAATCATGACGCCGGTTCCGTCAGGGGGCGGTCCAGCGGGACGGCGTCGGTGACGGTGACCGCCGCCGGATCGAGGTCGGCGGGGGTCGGCATCACGCTGCCGGGGAGCTGGACGGCGGCGGCGCCGTGGGCGACGGCGGCGGCCAGCGCGCCGGGGCCCTCGCCGCCCGCCGCGAGGAACCCGGCGAGCGAGGCGTCGCCGGCTCCCACGTTGCTGCGTACGAGGGCGACGGGCGCGGAGGCGAAGTAGGTGCCGGATGCGCCGACCAGGAGCTGGCCGTCGGCGCCGAGGCTGGCGAGGACGGTGCCGGCCCCCAACTCCCGTACTTCTTCAGCTGCCTTGACGGCGTCGCCGATGGTGGCGAGGGGGCGGCCGACGGCCTGGGCGAGCTCCTCGGCGTTGGGTTTGACCACGTCGGGGCGTTCGCGCAGGGCGGCGATGAGGGAGGGCCCGGAGGTGTCGAGGGCGACCTTGGCTCCGGCGGCGTGGGCGCGGGCGACGAGGTCGGCGTACCACTGGGGGGTCAGACCGCGCGGGAGGCTGCCGCAGCAGGCGATCCAGTCGGCCCGCCCCGAGTGCTCGGTGACCGTGTCGAGCAGCAACTCGCTTTCGGCGGCGCTCAGTTGGGGGCCCGGCGCGTTGATCTTCGTCAAGGTGCCGTCGGGTTCGGCGACCGCGATGTTGGAGCGGGTGGGCCCGGCGACGGGCACGGGGGCGACGTCGATGCCCTGCCCGGCGAGGAGTTCGGCGACCAGCGCGCCGGGGGCGCCGCCGAGCGGCATGACGGCGACGGTGTGGTGTCCGGCGGCGGCGACGGCGCGGGAGACGTTGACGCCCTTGCCGCCGGGGTCGACGCGCTCGCCGGTGGCGCGCAGCACCTCGCCCCGGGCGAGGTCAGGGACCTCATAGGTGCGGTCCAGGCTGGGGTTGGGGGTGACGGTGAGGATGTTCATACGGTGATCACGTCCGTACCGGCGGCCTCGATGGCGGCGACGCTGTCGGGGGCGAGCCCCCGGTCGGTGATGAGGAGGTCGATGTCGGCGAGGTCTCCGAAGCGGGCGAAGTGTTCCTGGCCGTGTTTGGCGGAGTCGGCGAGCAGCACCACGCGTCGGGCGGCGCCGATCACGGCCCGCTTGACGGCGGCCTCGGCGAGGTCGGGGGTGGTGAGGCCGTGGTCGGCGCCGAAGCCGTTGGTGCCGAGGAAGGCGACGTCGGCGCGGATCTCGCCGTAGGCGCGCAGGGCCCAGGCGTCGACGGCGGCCCGGGTGCGGTGCCGGACCCGGCCGCCGACGAGGTGGAGGTCGATGGCGGGGTGGTCGGCGAGCCGGGCGGCGACGGGCAGGGCGTGGGTGACCAGGGTCAGGCCGCTTTCGAGGGGGAGCCCGGCGGCGAGGCGCGCGATGGTCGACCCGGCGTCGAGGATGACGCTGCCCTCGGCGGGCAGTTCGGCGAGGGCGGCGCGGGCGATACGGTCCTTCTCGTCGGCGGCGGTGGACTCGCGCTCGGCGAGGTCGGGTTCGAAGTCGAGCCGGCCGGCGGGGATGGCTCCGCCGTGCACGCGGCGCACCAGGCCGGCGCGGTCGAGGGCCTTCAGGTCGCGTCGTACGGTCTCGGCGGTCACCTGGAAGGTGTCGGCGAGGGACAGCACGTCGACGCGGCCGCTCTCCCGGGCGATGCGGAGGATTTCCTGTTGGCGCTCCGGTGCATACATGTCTGGTTACGTCCGTTTCGCTTGCCCGAACCTGTGGTTGCCTCGCCAGATTACGGCCGCGCCGGAGCCATGTAAACCAATTCGGGCACCCCCCAGACACAAACGGACCTAGGTCCCCCGGGCCCCGGGCCCCTTTGCCCACCCACCCGCCCGTGCAGGGGGTTGAAGGGTCCCGGCCCCCTGGGGCTCCGCCCCAGACCCCGAGGCCCCTCGCCCACCCGCCCGCCCGTAAGCGCAGGGTTGGATAGCCCGGGCCCCTGGGGCTCCGCCCCAGACCCCGCATCGCGCCTGAACGGCGCTCGTCCTCAATCGCCGGACGGGCTGAGGTTGCCCAGGCAGGCCCGCACCGAGCACTTAAGGGGCGCGAGGAACTGCGCGCCCAGCCACCCACAGCCCGCAGCCGAAAACGGGTTTTCAGGGGCGCGGGGAACGGCGCGATTAGCGACCACGATCCGCACGTGACCGAGGGTTTTGGGGGCGCGAGGAACTGCGCGACCAGCCACGCACGGTCCGCAGGGTCGAGCGGGTTCAGGGGCGCGGGGAACTGCGCAAACAGGCAACCGCCCGCACAGACCGACGGCCCCGCACCTCGAAAGGTACGGAGCCATCAGACGAACCCGGGCCGCGCCCGAACCAAGCCGGGGCTGAGCCCAAGCAGAGCCGGGGCCCAGCAGGGCCGGGGCTGAGCCCAAGCAGAGCCGGGGCCCAGCAGGGCCGGGGCTGAGCCCAAGCAGAGCCGGGGCCCAGCAGGGTCGCATCCCAGCCGGGTCGGGGTTGAGGTCAAGCAGGGCCGGCCCGGCAGGGTTGGAAAGGTTAGGCGACCGGCTGGCGTTCCCTGGGGAGGTTGCGCGGCTCGGGCTGCTCCGCCTCGGCCCGGACGACCCCCGCCGCCCGCCCGGGCAACGCGAACATCACCAGGAAGATCACCCCGAGCACCCCCGCCACGTACCAGAGCGAGTGCTGGAACCCCTCCACGAACGCCTGCCCCAGCCGCGACGGCGCAACGTCGTCGCCGATCGAGCCGAAGAAGACGACCGACACCAGGCCGAGCCCGAGCGCGTTGCCCATCTGCTGCACCGTGTTGATGAGCCCGGACGCGGAACCCGAGTGCTCCTTGGGGACCTCGGAGAGCACCGCGTCGGTGAGCGGCGCGACGATGAGGCCCATGCCGAGGCCCATCACGACGAGCGGCAGCGCCATCTGCCAGGGCGCGATGTCCAGGCCGTAGCGGCCGGCTTCCCAGATGTAGATCAGCAGCCCGGCCGCCATCGTCAGAGCGCCGCTCTGGAGGACCTTGCGTCCGAAGCGCGGGACGAGCTTCTGCACGGACAGGCCCGCCGCCACCGAGACCGCGATGGAGAACGGCACCCCGGTGAGGCCCGCGCGCAGGGCGCTCCAGCCGAGGCCCAGCTGCATGTAGAGCGTCCACACGAGGAAGAAGATGCCGAGGCCGACACCGAAGGTGGCCTGCACGGCGATGCCCGCGGCGAAGCTCTTGACCTTGAACAGCGACAGTTCGATCAGCGGGGAGCCGTCCCGGGCCGCCTTCATCCGCTCGTACGCGATGAGCCCTCCGAAGACCAGGACGCTGCCGGCCATCGAGAGGTAGCCCCACAGCGGCCAGCCGAGCTCACGGCCACGGGTCAGCGGGTAGAGCAGCATGAGCAGGCCGAGCGTCACCAGGACCACGCCGACGAGGTCGAGCTTGAGGGCCTTGGGCGCCTTGGACTCGGTGATGAACTTGGTGCCGAGGATCAGGCCCACGATCCCGACCGGCAGGTTGATCAGGAAGATCGGGCGCCATTCCAGGCCGAACAGGTTCCACTCGGTGAGCAGCGCGCCGAGCAGGGGTCCCGAGACCGCGCCGAGTCCGACGACCGCGCCGAACAGGCCGAAGACCTTGCCGCGTTCGTGGGCGGGGAAGGTGGCGTGCACGATGGACAGGACCTGCGGCACCATCATGGCGGCCATCGCGCCTTGCAGGATGCGGGAGGCGACCAGCATCTCGGGGTTGGCGGCGAATCCGCACAGCGCGGAGGCCAGGGTGAAGCCGGCGATGCCGATGAGGAAGAGCTTCTTGCGGCCGTGGATGTCGCCGAGGCGGCCGCCGGTGATCAGACCCGCGGCGAACGCGAGCGCGTAGCCGGCGGTTATCCACTGGATCGAGGAGAAGCTCGCCCCGGTGTCCTGCTGGATCGACGGGATGGCGATGTTGACGATCGTGACATCGACCAGGTCCATGAAGGCCGCGGTCATGACGATGGCGAGGGCGAACCACCGGCGGCGGTCTGCTGCGGCCGGCGCCGCGGACTCTGGGGTGCTGCTGGTCGTGGTGGAGGTCATGGGAAGAAAGTAGACCCCCTATAGGTCAGCCTGTGTCCTCATTGCACGGGCATCCTGGAGGCATGACCGACACCCCGGCACGGCTGCTGCACCTGCTCTCCCTGCTCCAGACCCCGCGCGAGTGGCCAGGCGGCGAGCTCGCCGGGCGCCTCGGGGTCTCCCGGCGTACGGTGCGGCGCGACATCGACCGGCTGCGCGAACTCGGCTATCCCGTCCAGGCGGCGCGGGGCGCGGAGGGCGGCTACCGCCTCGTGGCGGGCAAGGCGATGCCGCCGCTGGTCCTGGACGACGAGGAGGCGGTGGCGATCGCGGTGGGGCTGCGGGCGGGCGCGGGCCATGCCGTGGACGGCGTGGACGAGGCGTCGGTGCGGGCCCTGGCCAAACTGGAACAGGTGCTGCCCTCCCGGCTGCGCCACCGCGTCGCGAGCCTCCAGGCGGCGACGATGCCGCTGGCCGGACCCTGGCGCGGGGACGGCGCGACGGTCGACCCGCACACCTTGACCACGCTCGCCTCGGCCGTCACCGGCGAGGAGCGGCTGCGGTTCGGCTATGTCTCCGGCGACGGCACGGCCACCAAGCGCCTGGTCGAGCCGTACCGGCTGGTGTCGACGGGACGCCGGTGGTACCTGGTGGCGTACGACGTGGAGCGCGGCGACTGGCGTACGTTCCGGGTCGACCGGGTCGCCGATCCGCTGGCGACCGGGGCGCGCTTCGCGCCGAGGGAGCTGCCCGAGGCCAACGCCGCAGAGTTCGTGCGCACCTCGATGAACCGGCTCCAGCCCGTCCTGGACATCGACGTCACCTTCGAGGCGCCGGCCGACTTCGTGACCGCCCGCCTGCCCGGCTCGCTCGGTGCACCCGAGCCGCTGGGGGCGGGGCGCTGCCGGTTGCGCGCCTCGTGCACCGACTCCCTGGAGTGGGTGGCGCTGCGGCTGGCCCTGGTGGACTGCGAGTTCACCGTCCACGAGCCGCCGTCGATGACCGCCTATCTGCACGAGCTGGGCGAGCGGCTGACCCGGGCGACCGCGCGCCGGCGGGATGAGTGAGGGTGAGGGAGCCCGGAGGGAGAGAAAAAGAGAGGGGCCCCGACACCAGGGGGGGAAGGTGCCGGGGCCGGGAGCCCCAGCACCAGGGGGGGGAGGGTGCCGGAGCTCGTCTTGGGGGCGGGGCCTAGGCCGCCGCGTCGAAGCCCGTGTCGCGGGCCATCTTCTTCAGTTCGAGCAAGGCGTGCTTCTCGATCTGACGGATCCGCTCGCGGGTCAGACCGTGTTCCTTGCCCACCTCTGTCAGCGTACGCTCCCTGCCGTCGTCAATGCCGTAACGCATCTTGATGATCGAGGCGGTTCGCTGGTCGAGCTTGCCGATCAGGTCGTCGAGCTCCTCGCTGCGCAGCAGTGTGAGCACGGACTGTTCGGGTGAGACGGCGGAGGTGTCTTCGAGCAGGTCGCCGAATTGGGTCTCGCCCTGGTCGTCGACCGGCATGTTCAAGGAGACCGGGTCACGCGCCCAGTCCAGCACGTCACCGACGCGCTCGGGCGTGGAGCCCAGCTCGGCGGCGATCTCCGTGTGCTCGGGATCGCGGCCGTTCTCCCGGTTGAATTCGCGCTGGACCCGGCGGATGCGGCCGAGCTCCTCCACCAGGTGGACGGGCAGGCGGATGGTGCGGGACTGGTCGGCGATGGAGCGGGTGATGGCCTGGCGGATCCACCAGGTGGCGTACGTGGAGAACTTGAAGCCCTTGGCGTAGTCGAACTTCTCGACGGCGCGCACCAGGCCGGCGTTGCCCTCCTGGATGAGGTCGAGCAGGGGCAGGCCGGCCCTCGGGTAACGGCGGGCGACGGCTACGACCAGGCGGAGGTTGGAGCGGATGAAGAGGTCCTTGGCGCGCTCGCCCGCGGCGTACAGCGCTTCGAGCTCCTCGGGCGTGGCGCCCCCTGCTTCGCTCTCCACCTCTCCGTCGAGGATCTGGCGTGCGTATACACCGGCTTCGATGGTCTGCGAGAGCTCGACCTCCTTGGCGGCGTCGAGCAGCGGCGTACGCGCGATTTCGTCGAGGTACATACCGACCAGGTCGCGGTCGGCGATCTCACCGCTGATTGCGCGGACCCTGCTTCCAGAGTCCGAGCCGCCAGAGGCGGACTGTCGGCGGGCGACGGCGCGGGTTGCCATGCGTGCTCCCTTACTGAGTGGTCGCGACACCCTCCCGGGTGCCCTGCATCCGATGGAAACAACGGCTGGAATCCGGACAGAATTCCCGACCCGCCCATCGATTTCGTGATCATGCAGTACCCTGTCGCGCCTCGAAGGGGGGACAGGTGTCGCAAAAACGTACAGAGGTCCAGGTCAGAGCGGGTGTGGAGGCGGATCTGGGGGCGCTCACGCATCTTTACAACCACTTCATCCGTGAGACAGCCATCACATTCGACACGGACCCCTTCACCACCGAACAGCGCCGTCCGTGGCTGCACTCCCACCCTGAAGACGGCCCGCACCGTCTTCTGGTTGCTCACGATGCCCGTTTTGTCGGCGAGGATCGTGTGTTGGGCTATGCGACCAGCAGCCCGTTCCGCGCCAAGCCCGCGTACGCGACGTCCGTCGAGGTGAGCGTGTACTGCGCGCCGGAGGCGACCGGGCGGGGCGTCGGCACGCTCCTGTACGACGCCCTCTTCAAGGCTATGGCGGGCCAGGACGTGCACCGCGCCTACGCGGGGATCGCCCTGCCGAACGAGGCCTCGCGGCGGCTGCACGAACGCTTCGGCTTCACCCACATAGGCACCTACCGCGAGGTGGGCCGCAAGTTCGGCCGCTACTGGGACGTGGCCTGGTACGAGAAGGAGCTGGGCGCTTCCTAGGCGCCCCGCGTCCAGACCGGGGCCCAACTCGCGCACGCAACAAGCCCGGTGCCGCCCGCGCCCGCTCACGCCTCCTTGCCGCCCACTCCCCTCTCGCGCCTCCCGCGCGCCGGTTCAGCCGTACTGCACGGACCGCTTGGCGAGCCCCATCCAGAACCCGTCGATGACACTGCGCGCCCCGCCGAGCTCGCCCTCGCTCGCGCCCATCGTCACGAAGAGCGGGGCGAAGTGCTCGGTGCGGGGGTGGGCGAGCCGGCCCGCCGGGGCCTTGTGCGCGAAGTCGAGCAGGGCATCGACATCGGCGGCGTCCAGTGCCCGCGCCCCCCAGTCGTCGAACTCGGCCGACCAGCTGGGGACTTGACCGCCGGTGTGGCGCAGGGCGGCCAGGTTGTGGGTGAAGAACCCGCTGCCGACGATGAGTACGCCCTCGTCGCGCAGCGGGGCCAGGGTGCGACCGATGCCGTACAGGCGGCGCGGGTCCAGGGTGGGCAGGGAGATCTGGAGGACGGGGATGTCGGCGGCGGGGAACATCTCCACCAGCGGGACATAGGCGCCGTGGTCGAGCCCGCGGTCCGCGATGTCCTGCACCGGCATCCCGGGTCCGCGCAGCAACTTGCGTACGGAGTCGGCGAGTTCGGGCGCGCCGGGGGCCGCGTAGCGCACCTGGTAGTAGTGGTCGGGGAAGCCCCAGAAGTCGTACACCAGCGGCACGGTCTCGGTGGCGCCGAGCGCGAGCGGGGCCTCCTCCCAGTGCGCGGAGACCATCAGGATGGCGGTGGGGCGGGGCAGTTCCGCGGACCAGGCCGCCAGCTCGGCGGGCCAGAGCGGATCGTCGGCGAGCGGCGGGGCGCCGTGGGAGAGGTACAGGGCGGGCATGCGCTCGGGGCGGACGACGGTCATGGCGGACTCTCCGGCTCACTCACGGCTGCCGGCCGGTCTCGCGGCCCGGCAGAACTGCTTGAAGTCTCAAGCGTCTCGCTCCAGCCTAACCCTGCATAGTTCAACTTTCAAGAAGCCTCCGTACAGTAGATGTATGACCTCGGCACCTAACTGGCTCAGCGACGAGGAGCAGCGCACCTGGCGCGCCTACCTCCACGCCACCCGGCTCCTCGAAGACCACCTCGACCGACAGCTCCAGCGCGACGCCGGGATGCCGCACGTCTACTACGGGCTGCTCGTCCAGCTCTCCCAGGCGCCCCGGCGCCGGATGCGGATGACCGAGCTGGCCAAGAACTCCAAGATCACCCGCTCCCGGCTCTCGCACGCCGTGGCGCGCCTGGAGAACAACGGGTGGATCAGGCGCGAGGACTGCCCCTCCGACAAGCGGGGCCAGCTGGCGATCCTCACGGACGCCGGGTACGAGGTCCTGGAGCGGACCGCGCCCGGGCACGTGGCCGCCGTGCGGCAGGCGATGTTCGACCGGCTGACCCCGGCCCAGGTGGACCAGCTCGGCGAGATCATGCGCGTGATGGCGCAGGGGCTCCAGCCCACCGACGCCAAAGCGGACCTGCCCTGGCTCCGCTGAGAACAGCGGGGCCAGGGCAGGTGCGTCCGGGGTGCTACCGGGGGGTCAGTGCGCGACCACCGGGATGCGCACCTCGTCCTGGACGTCGTCGCCGCTGCCCGACTGGGCGACCGGACCGCCGCCGGGGCGGCCGGTGTTGATGAGGGTGACGGCGATGGCCGAGGCGGCCACCAGGATGCCGACGGCCCACCAGATGGCGGCGGAGAAGCCGTGCACCATGGCCTGGAGCTTGAGGAGCTCGGGGTTGGTGGCGCCCAGCGCCAGGTGACCGGTGGCGTACGCCGTGGTCGCCGAGGCGGCGATGGTGTTGAGCAGGGCCGTGCCGATGGCGCCGCCGACCTGCTGCGAGGTGTTGACCATCGCGGAGGCGACACCCGCGTCACGCGGTTCGACGCCGATGGTGGCGAGCGACATGGCGGGCATGAAGGCGGTGCCCATGCCGAGGCCGAGCAGGATCTGCGCGGGCAGGATGACACCGGCGTACGAGGTGTCGATGTCGAGCTGGGTGAGCAGCAGCATGCCGACGGCGGCGGTCAGGAAGCCCGGGCCCATCAGCAGGCGCGGCGCGACCCGGGTCATCAGGCGGGCACCGATCTGGGTGGAGCCGGTGATCATGCCCGCGATCATGGGCAGGAAGGCGAAGCCCGTCTTGACCGGCGAGAAGCCCTTGACCACCTGGAGGTAGTAGGTGAGGAAGAGGAACAGGCCGAACATCGCGATGATCGCGAGGCCGAGCGAGAGGTAGACACCGCCGCGGTTGCGGTTGGTGATGACGCGCAGGGGGAGCAGCGGGTTCCGCACCTTGGCCTCGACGGTGACGAAGGCGGTGAGCAGCACGGCGGAGGCGATGAACATCGTGATGGTCAGCGCGTCCGACCAGCCGGCCGACTCGGCGCGGGTGAAGCCGTAGACCAGCGCGACCAGACCGGTGGTGGACAGGACCACGCCGGGCACGTCGAGCGGCGAGCGGTTGCGGGTGCCCGCGGGCTCGCGGATGACGAGATAGGCGCCGAGCGCGGCGACGATCGCGAACGGGATGTTCACGAAGAAGGTCCAGCGCCAGTTCAGGTACTCGGTGAGGAAACCGCCCAGGATCAGGCCCACCGCGCCACCGCCACCGGCGATCGCACCGTAGATGCCGAAGGCCTTGGCGCGCTCCTTGGCGTCGGTGAACATCACCGCGAGCAGCGAGAGGGCGGCCGGCGCGAGCAGCGCGCCGAAGGCACCCTGGAGCGCCCGGGAGCCGAGCAGCATCGCCTCGCCGGTGGCGGCGCCACCGAGCGCGGAGGCCGCGGCGAAGCCGAGCAGACCGACGACGAAGGTGCGCTTGCGGCCCCACAGGTCGGCGATGCGTCCGCCGAACAGGAGCAGTCCGCCGAAGGCGAGCGCGTACGCCGTGATGACCCACTGCTTGTTGGCGTCACTGATGTGCAGCGCGTGCTGGGCGGACGGCAGCGCGATGTTCACGATGGTCGCGTCGAGCACGACCATCAACTGGGCCAGGGCTATGAAGGCGAGCGCCTTCCACCGACTGGGATCGGGGGCGAGGGAGAACTGGTCCGTCTTGTCCAGACCGACTGTTTTTGACATGGAGGTAGCCACCTTGGGACGCGGATTACCGAGAAAATGTTGTAACTACGGTGAATGAACGGGGAGTTGAGGGCGGAAGACGATCAGCTCTTCCGGAGGTCGTCGAGGGTCGCCGCACTGCCCGGCAGCTCGGACCGCGCCGGGGCCTGAAGCCCGTCGAGGAAGAGCTGGAGATGACGGTGGACGAACTGGTCGATGTTCGGGCAGGGCGTGCCCGGCAGCGGCCTGGTCAGTTGGGAGAGGGCGACCATGAGGTCGCCGACGGCGACGTCGGCGCGGAGCCGGCCGGCCTCGCGGGCCCGCCGCATGAGCCCCTCGACGTCGCGTTCGAGGCGCTCACGGGCCGCGTTCAGTTCGGCCTGGTCCTGGTCGAAGGTGTCGGAAAGCATCGGACAGAGGGCGCCGATCCGTTCGTCGGCGGCCGCGTGCACGAAGCGGCGTAGCGCGTCGAAGGGGTCGGCCTCCTCGGCGGCGGCCGCTTCGGCCTGGGCCGAGACGCGGTCCATGACGGAGAGCACCACGCTGGTGATGAGCTCGCGGCGGTCGGCGAAGTGGCGGTAGATCGTGGCGTTGCCGACACCGGCACGGCGGGCGATCTCGTCGAGCGGGCGCTCGGCCCCGTACTCCACGAACATCTCGCGCGCGGCGGCGATGATCCGCTCCCGGTTGCGCAGGGCGTCGGCCCGCGGGCGCGGGGCGCGACGCGGCTCGGCGGCTACGGGGGCGGTGGCGGTCTGCACGGCTCTACTCCTTTTCTGGAACCCAAGCGTGAACGCGAGCGTGGAACGCAAGCGGGGCACGCAAGCGGGGAAACCTTCCCCGTTTCACGGGGACGAAGGTTCAAACGGGGAAACCTTCCCCGGTTATTTCCCGTACGCGATGTGACCTGCGCCACATGGGCGGCGGGCGGGATTGGAGTGCGGGATTCCCGCGCGCATCCCGGAGTGGCGCCCGCACGCCGAGGTACACCCAATATCCGGAAAAACCCGCATTCGGGCCACCCGGCGAGCGCGGCCGACACGCCGGACTCAGGGTGATCAGACGAGCGCAGTCCGGAACCGGCCGACTGTCGCGTCCCCGAAGGCGAGCGCGTGCGCATGCAGGACGTCAGCCAGTCCCGCCCGGCCCGGGCGCCAGGACGCCGGATATGCGGTCGGCGCCGGAACACCTTCCTCGGCGCCACTCTCGCCTCGCTCGCCCTGGCAGCGCTGACCACCGGTTCCACCACCCTGTCGATCGCCACCCGCGCCTCCGCGGGCCCGGCGGCCGTCCCCGGCGACTCCTCGCTCGCCGCCTGCCGCATCCCCGCCGGGCTCGGCGTGCAGATGTCGGAGGGCCTGCCCACCCCGCCCGGGTACGCGCACTCCACGGGCATCGTCCGGGCCCTCACCCTCATGATCGACTTCCCGGACGCGGTCGGTTCGGGGACCGCGCTCAGCCGGTACAAGGAGTTCTTCCCCCAGACCAGCGACTGGTTCCGCAACGCCTCCTACGGCCGGCTCGACTACCGCCCCGAGGCGCCCATCCCGCAGTGGCTCAGGATGCCGAAGGCGTTCTCGGCGTACGGGATCGAACGCGGCTCCCCCTATGAGCCGGGCTACCACCGCCTGGTGCAGGACATGGTCGCGGCGGCGGGGAGCCGGGTGAACTTCTCGAAGTACGACCTGGTGAACGTGCTGGTCACCCCGAACGCGGGCCCGTCAGCGCTGGACACGGTCCTGTCCGTGACGTTCTCGGGCAACGAGGAGGCGCCGTACGCGGACGGGGTGCCGCTGTCCAACACCTCGTTCGTCTACAGCCGCCAGGACGACGGCTCCGGCTCGTACGGGGAGACCGGCTACCGGGTGCTGCCGCACGAGAACGGCCATGTCTTCGGGCTGCCGGACCTGTACACCGCGCAGGGCGGCGGCGCGGTCGGGCACTGGGACATCATGTCCGAGGACTGGGGTGCCAACAACGACATGCTGGGCTGGCACAAGTGGAAGCTGGGCTGGCTCGACAACAGCCAGGTGGCGTGTGTGACCGGCACCGGGACGGGCCAGTACGTGCTGAGCCCGCTGGCCACGGAGGGCGGCCCGAAGCTGCTCTTCGTGCCGGTGACGAAGGACAGCGGGTACGCGGTGGAGGTCCGCACCCAGGCCGGCAACGACGGGGCGGTCTGCAAGCCCGGGGTGCTGATCTACCACGTGGAGGCGAACGTGGACACCGGCCGGGGCCCGGTCAACGTCTCCGACAGCACCCCCAACACAGGAGGCTGCACCCGCCGCCCCAACGTCAACGCCGAACTCTCGGACGCCCCCTACACCACAGGAGAAACCTTCGTGGACCGGGCGAGTGGGGTGCGGGTGGCGGTGACGGGGGTGGATGGGATGGGGAACTATCACGTCCGGGTGGAGAGACCCTGAGGGCAGAGCCGTGGCGGGCGTAGCCCGGGGTTCGGGGCGAAGCTTTCGGGGGGTGCAGGGGGCGTAGCCCCCGCCCGGGGTCCGGGGCGGAGCCCCGGGGTTTGAGGTCACGCCGCCGCGCCACCCCACGCCCCCGGAGGGTCTCGGGAAGGGGCGGGGTGGGGAAGAATCAGCCGGCCCAGCCCAGTTCCCCGCGCAGCTCTCCCTTCACCACCTTCCCCGCCGCGTTCCGCGGCAACTCCCCCCGCCGCACCACCACCCGCGCCGGCACCTTGAACCCCGCCAGCACCGACCCGACGTGGGCCCGGAGCTCCTCCGGGGACACGGTGGCGTCCGCGCGTACCTGCACCACCGCCGCGACCTCCTCCCCCAGTACCGGATGGGGCACCCCCAGCACCGCCGCGTCGAGGACCGCGGGGTGGTCGTGGAGGACGCCCTCGACCTCCACGCAGTACACGTTCTCGCCGCCCCGGATCACCATGTCCTTGATCCGGTCGACGATCGTGACCCGCCCCGAGTCCCGCACCGCGAGGTCCCCCGTCCTGAACCACCCCTCGCGGAAGGCGAGTTGGGTGGCGTCCGGGTCGTTCCAGTAGCCCCGTACCAAGGACTGCCCGCGCAGCCAGAGCTCGCCGATCTCGCCGTCCGCGAGCCCCGACCCGTCGGGCCCGGCGATCCGCACCTCGGTCACCGGCGTGGGGCGACCCGCGCTGTGCGGCCAACTCCGGTACTCCGCACCGAAGTTGGCCAGCACCCCGCCGCTCGTCTCGGTCAGCCCGTACCCGTTGCGCGGCTCGATGCGCGAGCCGTACCGCGCGGTGAGCCCGGCGACGAGGCCGGGCGGGGCCGCCGCGCCCCCGGTGTTGAGCGCCGTCAGGCTCTCCAGAGCGCCAGCGTCACCCTCGGACCCGTAACCCGCTGGCCCGAACTCCTGCGCAGCGGCCAGCAGTTGGAGGGCCGTCGCGGGCACCCCGGCGTAGTGCGTGACCCGGTGCTCACGGATCAGTTCGAGGGCGCGCCCCGCGTCCCACTTGCGCATCAGGACGAGCGTGCCGCCCGCCGACATCGCCGCGTACACCGAGGTGAACGCGGCGACATGGAAGAACGGGAAGGTCATGAGGGTGACGGGTACGGGACCCTGGCCCGGGACGACGCCACGCCCGAGCATGGACATGGCCGCCTGGAAGCGGGGGTTCAACACCGCCCCGACCTGGGCGAGTTGGGTTGCGACAGCCCCCTTGGGGCGGCCCGTGGTGCCGGAGGTGTAGATGATGGTGGCGTCCGCTTCCGGCGAGACGTCGACGTCGGGCGGCCCGGCCGCCGGGTCGGGCGAGGTGAGCTCGTCGACGTCGGCGTACCGCTCGAAGCCGTCGGGCAGCGGCCCCGCGTGGTGGAAGACCATGCCGCGCACACCCCGCGCACCGGCCCAGCCGGCCACCCGCTCAAGGCGCTCGCCGTCGACGAGCAGCACCCGCGGGGTGCAGTCGTCGAGGGCGTACGCGAATTCCTCCGCGGTCCACCAGGCGTTCGGCGGCACCGCGACCAGACCCGCCAACTGGGCTGCCCAGAACGCGACTTGCCACTCGGGGTGGTTGCGCATGCCGATGACGGCGCGGTCGCCCGGGCGCAACCCGTACACATCGGTGAGGCGGCGGGCCAGGGCGCAGGTGGCGGCGAAGAACTCGGCGTAGGAGTAAGTGCCGGACTCGGCGATCAAGAACGGCCGTTCCCCGAACGCCCACACCGTCTCGACGAACTCGCGCAGGGTGCGCGGCCCGGTGGCGTACTGGAGGGTGCCGGTCTCGCCGCGCACCACGGCGAAGGGGGCGCCGGGCGCGGTGAGCAGCGCTTCGGCCGCCCGGACCGCTTCGGCGTACGGATCCGCTTCGGCCGCCCGGACCGCTTCGGCGTACGGGTCCGCTTCAACATGCGAGACCCCCGAGTGAGCCGGGGAGCCGGGCCCGGGCGGGGCGCAGGGCTCGGAAGGGGAGCCGGGCCCGGACGGGGAGCCCGGCCGCGACAGGGGGGCGCCGGGCCGGGGCGACTCGCTCGACCCCGCCGCATCGTCCGCCGCACCGTCTCGCGCCTGTGTCGTCGCCACGGGAAGCCCTCCTAAGCGCCTGCTCAGTCCCAGTGGTTCACGACGCTATGCCGCTGCCCCGCCCCGGTCAAGGTCGGTGTAGAACACAACCGCCTTGGGGTCAGCCGGGCTGCACGATCTGGCCGATTCCGTTCGGTCCGGACGCCGTACCGGTCAGGGCGTCCTCCGGAACCGGGCGATCGCCCTTCAGGGCGGCCCACACCTTGGCGACCTTGACGGCGTCCGGCACCAGGCGGTCCTCGTCCCCCTGCTCCAGTTGGGCCGGCAGGGTGACCATCTGGACGTCCCGCGCCCCGAGCCCCTTCATCGAGTACGCGAGGGAGGCGAGGCTATCGACGCGGGCCAGGGAGGAGTCGGTGGTGAGGGACTTCGTCGCGGCGTCGGCGACCGTGAAGAGCCTGCCCGGGTCGGCGAGCAGGTTCTGGCCGGCCAGCTTGCCGAGCAGCACCGTCAGGAACTGGTGCTGGAGCTGGATCCGGCCGAGATCGCTGCCGTTGCCGACGCCGTGCCGGGTGCGCACGAGGTCGAGGGACTGCTGGCCGCTCAAGTGGTGCTTGCCGGGCGGCAGATGGAGCCCGCTGTCCTTGTCGTCGATGGCCTTGGCGAGGGTGATGTCGGTGCCGCCGACCGCGTCCATCAGCTCCGCGAAGCCGTTGAAGCCGACCTCGACGTAGTGGTTGACGCGCAGCCCGCCGCTCAGCGCTTCGACCGCGGCCACCGTGCAGGGGGCGCCGCCCGTCTCGTACACGGAGTTGAACATGACGCCTTCGCGCGCCGGCAGCTTCTGGCCGGAAGCGGTGGTGCAGGCCGGACGGTTGACGATGGTGTCGCGCGGGATGCTGACGAACGCCGCCTTCCTGCGGCCGCCGTACACGTGCAGCAGCAGGGTGGTGTCGGAGCGGCCGATGTCGACGCCGCCGCCCGCCCGGGTGGCGTTCTTACCGGCCCGCGAATCGGAGCCGACGACCAGGATGTTGAGGTCGGAGGTGGCGGAGGCCTCCGGCGTGAGCAGCGAGCCGAGCTCGACGCTGTTGATGTTGTGGTTGAGCCGGTGCCAGGTGTACGCGGCGGCGCCCCCCACGGCGAGCAGCAGGACGACGGCGAGAGACCCGAGCACGAGCCGCAACCGCCGCGAACGCGGACGCCTGGGACGCGGGCGGCCCAGCCGCGGGCGGGGGGTGCGGCCCCTCCGGGGTATGCGCCCCCAACGGGGTCCGTACGTCATCCCTCGACTCCGTCCGTCGGCGACCCAGAACTTCGCATGCGTACGAACGACCAGAACCCCGCATGCGGACAAACAGGGCGTTACCGCACACTACAGAAGGCGGGCCCCTCCCGCAGTCCGGACCGCCACCCGTCGCCCGTCCCGGAGGGGCCCGCTCCGACCCCCGGCCCCACCAGCGGGCCCACACCCGCATCCGCTACCCTGTCCAGGTCTGCCATCGGCAGCGCGCCTCCGTAGCTCAGGGGATAGAGCACCGCTCTCCTAAAGCGGGTGTCGCAGGTTCGAATCCTGCCGGGGGCACCACGCGTTACCGCTCTGGCTCGGGTGTATCCCGCAGGGCGGTCCTGTTCGGCCTCGGACTCCTCGTCCGGGGCCGTTTGCGTGCGCGGACGGACCGCCCGGCCCGGCGGCAGACCGTACGCTGAACCCAGGCGGGATCGGGCCCGCAGCACAGTGTCCGGGAGGTCCTTCATGACGGCCGAGATGGTGGCCCCGGCGTGGATGCACGAGCAGATCACGGCGGAGGAGTACGAGTCCTGGTCCGCGGAGCAGTGCGCCGGCATCGAGATCGTGGACGGGATGGTCGTCGTGAGTCCGAGCGCGTCCAAGCGGCACAACCGACTGGCCAGGCTGCTGGCCAACGCCCTGGACGCCGCCGCGGGCCCCCAGTGGAACGCCGACACCGACTTCGACGTCCGGCTCCAGGACGTCCCACTCACCAACCGCCGCCCGGACGTCGTCGTGTACCGCGCGGACACGATCGACGTCACCCCCACCCGCCCTGAGCACGTGCTGCTGGTCGCGGAGGTGGTGTCGCCGGGCTCGGAGACCACCGACCGGATCGTGAAGGTCGACCAGTACGCCAAGGCGGGCATCGGCTTCTACTGGCGGATCGAGCAGGCCGCGACGGGCGTTCCTCTCGTGTACACCTACGTTCTCGACCCCGCGACGAAGACCTATCGGGAGGGAGAGGTCTTCACCGGCGCCCTCAAGGTGGCGGCCCCCTTCCCGGTGGAGATCGACCTCGACCAGCTCTGACGCACGGCTTCACCTACGCCCGGGTCGGGTCACGGGCCCCGGCGGACAGCCGGGTGGAGGGCCGCTCGCACCCGCGCCTCACGGATTGATGAGCGTCCCCTCCGGGCAGCCCGTGCCGCGGGGGATGCTGTAGGGGGCGGCCACGTAGTACGTGCCCGGTTTCGGGGCGACGAGTTCCGTCCACTCGTCGCCCGCGTCGGTCAGGGCGGACTTGCGCAGACAGCCGTTGAGGTTGGTGTACGTCTTGGGGTCGTGGCCCTTCAGCTTGGAGTCGCGGGTCTCCTGCGGCGGCGCGACGCCCTTGCCCTTCTCGTCGACCAGTTTCAGCCACGGCGAGTACGGGATGCGGATCAGGACCGTGCCCGGTGAGCGGACGTCGACCGTGACCTCGCCCTCACCCGCGTGCTTGACCGTGGCGGGCGGGTCCGCGAGCGGGGTGGGGTTCTCGACCGCGAAGAGCCGCCAGTGCTCGTTCGACCACAGCTGCTTGAGGTACGGCAGGCCCTGCTCGATCAGCTTGCCCTCCTGCACCGCGCCGTTGCGGTCGGCCGGGCCCAGCGGCAGCACCACGTACCGCACCGCCCAACGGTTGAGCCAGGCGTGGTAGTTGTCCGCGTTCAGGGTGTCGTCGTAGAACAGCGGGTTGCGCTGCATGTCCGCCTGCCGGTTCCAGCCGCGGGCCAGGTTCACGTACGGGGTGAACGCGGAGGCCTCGCGGTGGCTGGAGGCGGGGACCACCTCGACCCGGCCGGTCGAGGCGTCGAGCCCCTGCAACTGGTCCACCAGCGGCGCCAGATCGCGCGCCCAGGTCGCCGCGGGCGCGGTGTGCACGATGTCGTCCACCGACTTGAAGCCGATCCACCCGTTGAGCCCGGCGAACGCCAGCACCAGGACGTACCACTTGCGCGACTTGGGCACCGCGTACGGCAGCGCGGCCAGGAAGACGACGCCCGCGAACAGCATCGCGAGCCGGGTGATGTTGGAGCCGATCTGCGAGTGGATCGCGAAGCACAGCAGCACCCCGACCCCGTACACCAGCGCGGCCGTACGGACCGTCCGCCAGTCCTTCGGCACCAGGAACAGGATCAGCACCGCGAAGAGGAACGGCCCCGAGGTGGTGGCGAGCGACATCGGCTGGGTGCCCGAGAACGGGAACAGCCACGCCGAAAGGGCCACCACCACGACCGGCGGCAGACCGATCGCGTACGCGCCCGGGCGGCGCTTGTTCAGGAACAGCGCGGCCGCGACGATGCCGAGGAACAGTCCGGCGACCGGGCTGCTCGCCGTGGCGAGCGCGGCGCACGGCGCGGCCACGGCCGCCTTCGGCCAGCGGTTCTCCCGCTTGTTGTGCGGCCAGCAGAACACCGCGGCCACCGCGCCCAGCGCGAACATCATGCCGAGCCCGAACGTCACCCGGCCCGACATGGCGTTGCACAGGAAGGCGAAGAGGGCGGCGAAGGAGCACGCCAGCGGATTGCGGACCGCCTTCACCCGCACCAGGATCAGCGCGGTCAGGCCGGCCGAGACGGTCCCGGCGATCATCATCGTCGTACGGACGCCGAGCACCGACATCAGATACGGCGACACCACGCTGTACGAGACCGGGTGCATCCCGCCGTACCAGGCCAGGTTGTACGCGGACTCCGGGTGACGGCCGACGAACTCGGTCCAGGCGTCCTGGGCCGCGAGGTCGCCACCGCTGTTGGCGAAGAGGAAGAACCAGAGGATGTGGACGACGGCCGCGACCGCCGTCACGAACGCGACGGGGTGGCGCTTCGGCCAGGAGCCCGGACCCAGCCGTATTCGCCAAAGCCGGCCCCCGCCCGGCGCCCCGGCTCTGGAAGCGCCGGTACCGCTTGCACCGGTACCGGTACCGGTACCGGTCGCGGGACCGGGTTCGGTCACGGGACCCGCGTCCGTCATGGGACCCGCCTCCGTCGCGGGGCCCGCCTCCGTCGCGGGGCCCGGCTCGGGGGTCGTGCGCGTCGTGCTGGTACTCGGGGTGCTGTCGGCGCGGGTGGGCGTCGGGTCAGCGGTGGTCACTGCGGCTCTCCCGCCTCACGCTGTCTCACCTGGCACGCGCGGCCCCGTACGTCTGCGCCGGGTCCGCGCGGGGGCCGTCCGGTCGGCCCGTACTGCTGTGTCCGGGGGCCCTTGGTCGGGGCCGCGGAAAGGAGCTGGCGCTCCTTCGTCCCGTCCCGAGATTCTCCCCGAAGAAAGAGGACGCCGTCCCCGCGTCCCCAGTTGCCCGAAGCTAGCACGGGGGGCGCCCCGCAGGTCGGGGCGCCCTCGATGCTCTCGGGGGGCGTCAGCCCAGTCGGGTGAGCTTGTCGCCCGTGCCCGGTTCGGCGAGCGCCTTCTTCAGCTCGACCGGCGCGGTCAGCCTGCCGTTGCCGGAGCCGATGGACAGCTCGCCCACCACCTCGCCCGCCTTCGCGGAGTGCGGGACGGGCTTGGCGCCCGCGCCCAGCGTGACGTCGACCTTCAGACCCGGCCAGCCGACCGCCTTGAGGTCCTTGGCGGCGACGACCGGCGTCCTGCCGCCGAGCCCGTCGTCGACGTACCCGACGACATCACCCTTCTTGACGACCGTCGCCGAGGTGACGGCCTTCTGCACGGCCTGGATCAGCGTGTAGCTGTTGTTGATCGCGGACTTCAGCTTGTTGTCGAGCGTGGTGCCGGTGCGCTGGCCCATGACGATGCCGTAGATCCGCTGGTTCTTGCCGTCGACGACCGTGTCGGCCGCCCACAGCAGATTGCCGCCGGCCGGGGTCGAGGAGCCGGTCTTGATGCCGCTCACACCCGGCTTGAGCAGGATCGTGTTGTTGTTGTAGATCATCGTGTCGATGCCCGGGATCTTGATCTGGGGCGTGTTGACGATCCCGCGGAACACGTCATTCTGCATGACGGCCTGCGCCAGCTTGAGCTGGTCGGTCGGCGTGGAGACCGTGGTCTCCTTCAGACCGCTCGGGTCGGTGTACGTGGTGCTGGTCATGCCGAGCGACTTGGCGGCGTCGTTCATCTTCGCGATGAACGCGTCCTCGGAGCCGGCGTCCCAACGGGCCAGCAGGCGGGCCGCGTTGTTGCCGGACGGGATCATCAGCAGTTCGAGCATCTGCTTCTCGGTGAACTGCTGGTCCTTGCGGATCGGCGCCGTCGACTCGTCGGGCTTCTTCGCGTCGTCCTCGGCCTGCTGGTCGACCGTGATCTTCTCGCCCTCCTGCTTCCCGGTGATCGGGTGGCCCTTGAGGATCACGTACGCCGTCATCGTCTTGGCCACGCTCGCCAGCGGCGCGGGCTTCTGCTCGCCGTGCGTACCGAGGCTGCCCACGCCGTCCACGGAGACCGCCGACTGGCCCTCGGCGGGCCACGGCAGATCGAGTCCGCTGCCGTCGAAGGTGTACGTCGCCGACGAGGTGAGGGCGAGCTTCGGGTCGGGAAGCGGACGCATCAGCTGTACGACCGCAAACACGACCACGAGCAGCAGGACCAGCGGGGTCCAGATCTTGAAGCGCCGCACGGTGGAGCGGACCGCGGTCTGCGCCGGGGGCGGGGTGTTCGTCAGCTCGGCGAGCAGATCGAGCGGCGGCTTCGGCGGCAGCGGCTGCTGCCGGGTCCGCTCGGCGCGCTCGGGAACGGGCGGCGTGGGGCCGCCGACCGGGGCGGCCGGCGGCGGGGTCACCTTGGGCCCCTCGGGCCGTCTGACGGAAGTGTCGGGGCGGGCGGCGCCCCGCGCACCGGCGTCGTCGGACCGCAACGGCACGAACTGACTGGCCCGCTCCCCGGCGGACTCCCGCTGCGGCGCGGGCAGCTTGAGCATCGCGGTCGGCTGATCGACGGGCGCGGGCGCCTTGGCGGCGGGCGGGGGCGGAGTGACGGCCGGCTGCCCCTCGGCGGGCGCCTTCGCGGCGGGCGGGGGCGGAGTGACGGCCGATGGCCCCTCGGCGGCGGGCGACGCGGCGGCCCGGGTCTCGTCGGAGGTCGGGAGCGGAGTGACGGCCGACGGCCCCTCGGCGGGCGCCTTGGCGGCCCGGGTCTCGTCGGTGGTCGGGGGCTTGACCGCCTTGAACACGGCGGTGGGCTGGTCGACCCCCCGGCCCCGGTCCGGAGTTCGGGAAGGCGAGGACGCGGCCTGGTCGGCGGGGGTGGGGTTGGCGTCGGCGGGGGTCGGCTTGGCGTCGGCTGCCGAGGCGGGCTTGGCGGCTGCGCGGGTCGGCTGCGCGGCGGCTGCCGGGATGGGCTTGGCGCCTGCCGGGTTCGCCTTCCCGGCGTCTGCCAGGGAGGGCTGGGCGTCGGCCACAGTGACGTTCGCGTCGGCCCGGGTCGGCTCCACGGCGGCTGCCGAGGTCGGCTTGGCGTCGGCCGGGGTCGACTTCCCGGCGTCCGCCGAGGAGAGCTCAGCGTCAGCCCGGGTCGGCTTGGCGGCACCTGCCGAGGTCGGCTCAGCGTCAGCCCGGGTCGGCTTGGCGGCACCTGCCGAGGTCGGCTCAGCGTCAGCCCGGGTCGGCTTGGCGGCACCTGCCGAGGTGGGCTCGGCGCCTGCCGGGGTCGCTTCCCCGGCGTCCGCCGAGGAGAGCTTCGCGTCAGCCCGGGTCGGCTCCCCGGCACCTGCCGAGGTCGGCTCGGCCCCTGCCGGGGTCGACTCCCCGGCGCGTGCCGAGGTGGCGTTCGCGTCGGCCCGGGTCGACGCCCCGGCACCTGCCGCGACGGCATTCGCGTCGGCCCGGGTGGGCTTCGCGTCTGCCGGGGTCGCGTCACCGGACGACTTCGAGGGGGTGGCCGTTCGCTTCTCCACCGCGTCCGACCCCGCGTCAGCGGTCACCGCCTTCGCGCTCGAGGGCCCCGAATTTGCATATGCGGACGGGGAGTTGGGGGCAACGGGCGACTCGGCGCTGTCGGAACCGGTCGGCTTCAGGTCCGCCTCCGCGGAAGCGGACTCCGCGTCCACCGCGCCCGCATCCGGCCCGTCCGAGGCCGGCTTCGCACCCGACGCGTTGCCGCGCTCGGCAGCCTTCGTGGGGGCGCCCCCGTCGCCCTCAGGGGCGTCCTCCTGGTCGACCCACGCCGCGACCGCCGCGCGGAGCCGGGAGTCGCCGTCCTCCGAGCGGGGCACGCGGAACACCGCGGTCGCCTGGTCCACGGAACCCGCCGAGCCACCCGTCACCCCGGCACCCGAACCCGCCGCCGAGCGATCCGTACCGGCGGACCCGGACCCGGACCCGGACCCGGAACCCGAACCCGAACCCTCGCCGGAACCATTCGCCGCCCGTCGACCGTCCTCACCCTCACGGGAGGGTTCCTCACGGGAGGGGGACGGGGCGCGGGAGACCGCGAGGCGCGGGTCGCGTTCGCTCCTAGTCGTCTCCCCCGACGACTGCTGCTGCTCCGACTTGTCGGGGGACTCGCCCGCCACCGATGCCTCCTCCAGACGCCAGGCGGCGTCATCCGAAACTGTCCGAACCGTGTACCAGTGTCCCGTGTGCCGGGTAGGACCCCCTGGCTAGACGAGAACGACATACCTGTCGGTTCCCGTACGAACCACCCAGGCGCTCTCGACAGATGAATGTGAGAGGGGTCACCCTGTCATTCATCCACGCGGGGAGGCATGGATGGGCAGGAGCCGCAGAACTATTCCGGAAGAGCTGTTGCTGCTCGCTCTGGACCCGGCCACGGGTACCACAGCGCAGCCGCAGTCGCTCGACCTCGGCCTCGCCGGAGCCCAGCTAGTGGAGCTGGCTCTGGCAGGACGGATAGCCCCAGACGGGGATCGTATCGCCGTGGTGATGGCACGGCCGACAGGAGATCCGACACTGGACTCCGCACTGGAACTGCTGCGCAGGCGCGGCAGCCCGGTACGGGCCGTCCACTGGATCGGCGGGCCCCGCCTCGGGCTCCGCCAGATTTACCTCGCGCACCTGGAGCGGTGCGGCATGGTTCATGCCGTGGCGGGCCAGATGTGCGGGGTGCTGCCGACGACTCGCTACCAAGCGACGGAGACAGCGATCAGCCGGGACATCAGGGCCCGGCTGGACAGTGCGATCCGCACCGGCGTACCGCCGGACCCGCGGACCGCGGCGCTTGCCGCGCTGGCCCACGCAGTCGGGCTCGGCAAGCACCTGTACCCGGGGAACGAGGGGCGGTCATCGCGCTCCCGTCTCAGGGACCTGATCAGGCACGACCCCATGGGCGGTCTCGTCGCGCACGCCGTGATGGACGTCCAGAACGGTGTGGCCGCTCAGCCGCGCCGCAACGGCCAGGGCAGTACCGCCTCGGACAACGGAAGCCGCCATGCCGCGGCGGCCGGCGTTCCGATGCAGTCCCATCACGGGGCGCTGGCCAGGGCCGTCGTACACCACTGACGGGTTCACGCCTGGCAGAAGCGATTCGCCCGGCATCACCCAACGCACGGCCGCGACACCGCACCACACCGCAACGCATCACACCGCAACGCACCGCACGCCGCACCGACGTCCCCATGACCCGGTCCGGGAGCCGCACCCAGGACGCGCGGGGCTGTCACGACAGCCCCGCGCGTCCGCGTTGTCGCTGTGTGTGGCCGTTTTCCAGCGCGCGCCCGGATGTTGGTGGCAGTCTGCTGAGCAGACGAACAGAAGAGCCGTGAGCCGGAGGTGCGTTACCCGTGGCGTCCAATGTCAATCCCACCGTAAGGCGGCGCCGACTGGGCCAGGAGCTGCGCAGACTCCGCGAGCTGAAGGGCATGACGGCCGAAGAGGTCGCCGAGCGCCTGCTGGTGTCCCAGTCGAAGATCAGCCGCCTGGAGAACGGCCGCCGTTCCATCAGCCAGCGCGATGTACGCGACCTGTGCGGGGTGTACGAGGTCGAGGACCACCGCATCGTCGATTCGCTGATGCAGATGGCCAAGGACTCCCGCCAGCAGGGCTGGTGGCACGCCTTCGGCGACATCCCGTACAGCGTCTACATCGGTCTGGAGACGGACGCGGCCAGCCTGCGCGTCTACGATCCCCAGGTCGTTCCCGGGCTGCTCCAGACCCCGCAGTACGCGGAGGCCCTCATCGCGGGGGCGCTCCCGGAGACCGCCCCGACCGACGTCGAGAAACGGGTGAACGTCCGGCTGCGACGGCAGGAGCGGGTCCGGGCGCTGGAGAACCCGCTGCGCCTGTGGGTGGTCATCGACGAGGCGGCGCTGCGTCGCAGGGTCGGCGACAAGCAGCTGATGATCGACCAGCTGGAGTTCCTCATCACCCAGTCCCAGCTCCCCCATGTCACCGTGCAGGTACTGCCGTTCAGCATGGGCGCGCATCCGGGAATCAACGGCCAGTACGCGATTTTGGAATTCCCGGACGCCTCGGACTCCAGCGTCGTCTACATCGAGGGCGTCACCAGCGATCTGTATCTGGAAAAGGCGAATGATGTCCAGAAATACAGCGTGATGTACGAGCATTTGCGGGCGCAGGCGCTGAATGTGGACCAGACCCGGGAATTCATTACCGCGATCGCGAAGGACTACGCCCGTGGAACCGTCGGCTGATCGCTGAGGCGCGGCACCGTACACCCCGCGCCTCCTTCGACGGAAGACCCGGCCGGAATATGCCATCCGGTCGAGTGAATGGCACCCGCGCACCCGGGAACCTGCGAGTAGCGTCGATCACGCCAACGAAGAACGTTGGCCGAGAACGACCAACTGGCAGGAACGGAAACGAACATGGCCATTCTTCAGGGCGCCACGGACACCTGGACCAAGTCCTCGTACTCCACCGGAAACGGCGCATGTGTCGAAGTCAAGTCGCCCGAGACGCACGCCATCGCCGTGCGGGACTCGAAAGTCACCGCCGGCCCCTCGATCTCCTTCGCCCCCGGCGCGTGGAACGCGTTCGTGGCCGAGGTGACCCGGGATTCCCTCAGCTGACCACCGCAAGCAGCCCTCGTGATACCCGCGTTACCGACAAGAGCCCTCTCGACTGGTCCGCCGTCCCGGCCGAGGGGGCTCGGCCATGTCCGCGTCGCCCGGTCCGTTACCGGAGTTCGTCCACGTAGCGGTCGGTGCCGGGCACGGTCGGGATGAACGGGGCGACCAACTCGACCCGCCCCAGGCCGGTTTCACGCACCATCGCGTCGAGTCCGGTGAAGTGGTCCGCCCAGACCTCCCTCGGGTCGCGTTCCAGGAACCACAGGAGCGTGAGCCGGGTGCCGACGCCCTCGACCTGTTTCACATACGTCATGCGGTCGCCCGGCAGCGGTGTCGGCGCGAAGACCGTCACCATCGCGGCGGGCCCACCGGCCAGCCGCTCGGGCAGATGGCGCGAGCGCAGCCACTCCAGCAACTCGGCTCGGCCGTCCGGGGTTTCGGCGTCGACGACCTCCAGGACGAGTCCCGCGTACGGGTGGTCGAGCGCGTGATAGTCGCGCGGGCCCGCGGCGCCGTCCCGGTAGACGGTCGCCTCGTGGTCCTGGAACGCGGTGAAGACATGGGTGCGTTCCTGATGGACGCGGCCGTCTCGGCCCAGCCTCCTGTTGATGCCGACGGTCCACTTCATGTGCTCGTCGTAGCGGCCGTCGGTGATCCAGTACGTCGAGAGGTAGCAGCCCGCGCCGACCGGCTGGGCGATCGCGGACTTCTCCGGGTAGCGCAGGTCCTGGAGTTCGCGGGTGGCCACCCAGCGGCGCCCCGCGTACATCCAGGGCATCGCCATCGCGCCGGCGTAGTAGTGGTCGTCCTCGTACCAGCGGTTGTACGCGTACTCATGGCCCGGGTGCGGCTCCACCATGGTGATCAGCGCATGGCCCGGGCGCACCCCGTAGGGGCCCACCGACGCCAGCTCCGCGTACGTCTCGGGCCGTGTGTCCTCCGTCATGCCGCATCCCTTCCCTCCACCACCGGACGGACTTACTCTGACGCCCCGTCAGAAGATGTGCCAGAGCCGGGAGGCGACCGGATGTTGCTGAGTGGGAAGACCGTCATCGTCTCCGGGGTGGGGGCCGGGCTCGGGCACCAGGTCGCGGCGGCCGTCGTGCGCGACGGGGGCAACGCGGTGCTCGGCGCACGCACCGAGGCCGCCCTCGCGAAGAGCGCGGCCGCCATCGACCCGGACGGCGCCCACACCGCTCACCTGTCGACCGACATCACCGACGAGACCCGCTGCGAGGCGCTGGCGGCGCTCGCCGTGGAGCGGTTCGGGGGCATCGACGCCGTGGTCCACGTCGCGGCCTGGGACAGCTACTTCGGCGGGCTCCAGGACGCGGACTTCGCCACCTGGCAGCAGGTCATCGACGTCAACCTCCTTGGCACGCTGCGGATGACGCGGGCCTGTCTGCCCGCGCTCAAGGCGCATGGCGGCTCGGTCGTCGTCATCGGTACGCAGTCGGCGGTGGCGGCGCCGTCACAGGTGTGGCAGGCGGCGTACGCGGCGTCCAAGGGTGCGCTGACCTCGGCGATGTACTCGCTGGCGCGCGAGCTCGGCCCGGACCGGATCCGGGTCAACACGGTGCTGCCGGGCTGGATGTGGGGGCCGCCGGTGCAGGCGTACGTCCAGTTCACCGCGCACACCGAGGGCGTACCCGAGGAGGAGGTGCTCGGCCGGCTCACCGAACGGATGGCCCTGCCGGAGCTGGCCACGGACGGCGACGTGGCGGACGCCGTGGTCTTCCTGGCCTCGGACCGGGCCCGCGCGATCACCGGCCAGTCGCTCCTGGTGAACGCCGGTGAGCTGATGCGGTGAGGCGCGCCGCCAACAGGCGCTGATTCAGGGGCGGTTGAGCCTGTCCCTCCCGGCCGCACGGGACCCGCATCCCGTGCGGCCGTTCTGCTTCGGTGCGCACCCGAGGGGCGCTGTGGTGGGCGGAGCCTGACGAAGTGCCCGCTCATCGTGTGGCTCGCGTCACGTGCGCGACAACACCCCACGAGGCAAAGGCGAAGCAAAATCGTTCGACTTTGTGATCCTCGTTCATATCCATGACCGCTCCATGCCTTGACCACCCCCTCCGACAAGGGGTTCAATCCCCCAAGTCCCCGCTCCCGCACGGGGCGCCGCTGAACCGGACGTACTGACGAAGGGCATCCGAGTTCATCGACGTTGCCTCAGTGACGTTCACAAGGCGGACCCCTGGGAGGGGGCACATGAACAGTCTCGACTGGGCCGTGCTCATCGGCTACTTCGGCGTGATGGTCGCGATCGGCATCTGGTCCCACAAGCGGGTCGACGATGTCTCCGACTTCTTCACCGCCGGCGGCAAGATGCCGTGGTGGCTGTCCGGCATCTCGCACCACATGTCCGGCTACAGCGCGGTGATGTTCACCGGCTATGCGGGCATCGCCTACAAGTACGGCGTCACGTCCTTCGTGACCTGGTCCTTTCCCATCGCGGTCGGCATCGGCATCGGGGCGAAGCTCTTCGCGCCCCGGCTCAACCGGCTGCGCTCCAAGCTGCTCGTCGCCTCCCCGCTGGAATACCTCAAGAACCGCTACAACGTCTCCACCCAACAGGCCCTCGCCTGGTCCGGGCTGCTGCTGAAGATCGTCGACGTGGGCGCCAAGTGGGCCGCCATCGCCACCCTGTTGTCCGTGTTCACCGGCATCACCCTCACCCAGGGCATCTTCATCACGGGCTGCATCACCGCCGTCTACTGCACGGTCGGCGGGCTGTGGGCGGACGCCCTGACCGAACTCGGCCAGTTCATCATCCAGTTGTTCGCCGGGCTCGCGATGCTGATCGCCGTCATGGGCAAACTGGACGGCTTCTCCACCCTGTGGACGGTCTGGGACAAGCTGCCCAGCGGCCACGCGGACGCCACCGCCGGCCCGTACACGGTGACCTTCCTGATGGCGTTCCTGTTCATCAAGACCTTCGAGTACAACGGCGGCATGTGGAACCAGGCCCAGCGCTACATGGCCACCGACTCGGCGCGCTCGGCGACCCGTTCGGCCTGGCTCTCGGCGATCCTGTGGGCCGTCTGGCCGACCGTGCTGTTCTTCCCGATGTGGTGCGCGCCGCTGCTCGTCCACGCCAAGAAGCCGGACGGGTCGGACAGTTACGCCCTGATGACCGAGACACTGCTGCCGCACGGCATGCTCGGCCTGGTCGTCGTCGGCTTCTTCTCGCACACCATGGCCATGTGTTCCTCGGACGCCAACGCCATCTCGGCCGTCTTCACCCGCGACATCATGCCGGTCCTGTCGAAGTCGGCCCGCGCCTGGACCTCGCGCGCGGGACTCGTCGCCGCACGCCTGTCGACGCTGGTCTTCCTCGGCCTGTCGATGACGGTCGCCACGCAGGTCAACTCGCCCGCGTTCAAGGACATCATCACCGTGGTGATCAAGTGGGTGGCCGGGCTCATGGGCCCGATCGCGATCCCGTTCATGCTGGGCATGCTCAAGACGTTCCGCAGGTCGGGCCCGACGGCGGCGCTCACCAGCTGGGCGGCCGGGCTGCTCGCGTTCTTCTTCGTCAACTACGACCTGGACGGCTCGCAGAAGACGGGTGTCGCCCTGCACTGGCAGGTGTCGGTACCGCTGGCGATCTCGCTCGTCCTCTACGTCGTGATCGGCCTGCTCAAGCCGGAGGACACCCCGGAACGGGACGCGCTGCTCGCGCGGATCAACTCCGATGACGACGGCCCGGGTTCGGCGCCCGCGACCGCGCCGCTGCCGGCCCAGGCGGGAGCCGGGGAGACCACGGTGGTGACGGCGGACTGAGCTCCGGCGGATACGGGTCCGAGGGGCGGACCGGGGGGCGCTCGGGGGTGGGTGCGGGACCGGGGGTCGCACTCGCGTGGGGCGGGTACGGGGTCGGTTGCGCCGACGGGGGGTCGGAGGTCAGCCGAGGCTCTCCGGCTCGTCCAGGTCGCGCACTGGGGCGGTGTCCTGGCCGTCGCCGCCGCCGTCGATGCCGTCGGCCGGGTAGGCGGCGTCGCGGTGCGGGCCCCAGCGCTCGTAGCGGCCCTGCCGGTTCTCGTTCCGGTTCTCGTGCCGGTTCTCGTCGTCGGTGGGCGGGCAGTGCTGGCCCTCGGCGTCCTCCTCCTCGTCCATCACCATCTCGTCGACGGCCTGTTGGGCGTCCCGGGCGTCGTAGGGCGGGAGTTCGTCCGCACGGGCCGAGGGATCGGTGAAGGCGGGCTCGCTCTCGCTCTGGACGTACTGGAAGTGTTCGGCGTCGTCGGCGGGGGCTGCGGCGGAGGGGCCCGCGCCGGTGCCGAGCAGCGCGAGGGCGACCAGCGGGGCCGTGAACCAGCGGGCCGAGGGGGCGCGGCGGGCGTGCGTGGTGCGGGCGGTGGGAGGCGGGGTCATGACGACGACCCTGGCGAAGACGCGCGCGTGCGCGCGAGGGACACGCGGCTTTTGCGGCGATCCTTCGCCCGCACGGGTGGTTTCAGCCCCTCGGATAGCGCAGCAGCCAGCCCGCCGTGTTGACGCTGGGTCCGTGCAGCGCGGGGCCCTGGGTCATCTCCATCGCGAAGTCGTCGGCGAGTTCGAGCAGCGTGGGGCGGCCTTCGAGCTGGGCGAGCCAGGCCGGCGGCAGCGCGGTCTCGCCGTGCATGGCACCCAGCAGGCTGCCGCACACGGTTCCGGTGGCGTCGGAGGGGCCGTCGTGGTTGACCGAGAGCAGCAGGCCGTGCCGGATGTCCTCGCCGACCAGCGCGCAGTACACGCCGATCGCGAGCGCCTGAGGCGCGCTGTGACCGGTGCCGAGCGTGGCGACCAGGGCGGGGCTGGGCATCCCCTGGCGTACGGCGCCCAGCGCGTGCTTGAGCGCCTCGGTGACCGGCTGGTGTCCGGGGCGCACCGCGAGCTGCGCCATCGCCCGCTGGACGGCGCCGTCCATGGACTCGCCCCGGGCGAGCCCGTGCACGATGACGGCGAGGGCGCCCGCCGACAGATAGGCCGCCGGGTCGCCGTGGGTCTGCGTCGCGCACTCCACGGCGAGCTGGAGCACCAACTGCGGCTCCCAGCCGACCAGGAGCCCGAACGGCGCGGAGCGGGTGAGGGCGGCCGGGTCGTCGGCGCCCGGGTTCTTGGGGTGTTCCAGGGTGCCCATGACGGTGTCGCCGAGCCCCACAAGGCAGGCCTTGGCGGGGTCGCGCCGGGCGTAGAGCCACTCCTCGCGGGCCAGCCAGCCGTTGTCCTCGCGGCGCTCGTCGGGCCCCCAGTCGCGCTGGGTGGCGGCCCAGCGCAGATGGGCCCGGTGCACATCGGTGGGCGGATGCCAGGCGCCGGTGTCGCGGCGCACCTGGGCGCGTATCAGCCCGTCGACGGTGAACAGGGTGAGCTGGGTGGCCGCGCTGACGGCGCCCGGCCTGCCGTACGCGGGCACGAGATCGCCCAGTGCGTCCGTGCCGTGCCGCTCGCGCATCTGCGCGAGCGTGAGCCCCGCGACCCCCGCCCCGAGCGCGTCCCCGATCGCCCCACCCAGCAGACAACCCCGCACCCGGCTACGGAAGTCCTGCTGTTCGGCCCGACCCCAGACGGGTGCGGTGGCTCCGGCTGCTGCGCTCATGCGGCAGCACGGTACCTGAACGGGTGCGCCCGTTTAAGAGGGCAAAGTGACCGATCGTGGACGAGTGGGGGCAGGGGGAGCGGGTCGGGTCCCAGCACGGCTCACCGCGAGACACCTCAGCCCGCGAGACATCTCAGCCCGCTCAGAGTTGACCGACCGCGGACAGGACGAGCAGGCAGAGTCCCATGGACGTGGCGAAGGCGGTGCCGCCGTACAGCACCGCGTCGGCGAAACCCACTCCGGTACCGGCCTTCAGGATTCCGGCGACGAGAGCCACCACGAGCGAGAACAGCACTGCCACGAGTAGCCACAGATACCGCGTTCCAGATCGCGGTTGGGACGACGGAGCACTCACAGGAGTCTTCCTTTGTGAAGGGACTGAAAGGTGGGCGGTAAGCGTCATTCCGGGACCAGGACACCGGTCAACAAATGTGCGGCGAGCGTGCTGCGATGACGCGTCGCCGCCCCGACGAGTGAGCGGTGCGCCGCGATCTGTGCGTCCAGGGCACCCAGCGTCGCGCTGACGCGCCGCTGGTGGGCGACGGGCGGCAGCGGTACGGGCAGAAGGGCCAGGGTGGCCGCGCTGAGGGAGGGGACGGCGGTGCCGCGGGCGTACTCCTTGAGCCAGTGCACCGTCTCCGGCAGACAGAGGTAGGCGTGCAGGTATCGGGGGAGGACCAGGGGTTCCCCCGCCGTCTCCCGGGTGCGCAGCCGCAGCAGGTTGGTACTGAACAGCCAGCCGTCCTGCGCCTCCTCGACCAGGGCAGGAGACGTCTGCGCGCCGGAACGCACGCAGAGGATGTCCCCGGGGCTGAGACGGAACTTCGTCAGTGCGCGAGCGACATCCGCGGCCACTTTCTCCATGGCACGGTCGTCGATCCGTCCCTCACGCAGGTGCTTGGGCATCACCACGCACAGATCTCCGGTCGGGGAGCGGACGTCGGCCGACAGTCGTGAGTAGGAGGGTCCCGCCGTGATGTCGACCAGCTCCCCCAGGGGAACCCGACACCAGTTTCGAGGCAACCCGTCGTAGGAGAGAGGGACGGACGAGGGCAACGGCCCGTACGAGAGCGCGTCGGCCACCTCGTCCACCGCCTTCGTTCGGTGGCGCGCCGCGTCAAGCGTCCGGCGTGTGGTCGATGCCTCGGTCGCCGCATCGGCCGGCGACGCCGTGGACATCCATCTGTCGACGTAGTCGGCGGGGCTGAGCGAGTAGCCGGCAGCCCGTACCGCGTCCAGCGGAGCAGCGACCGCCAGGTGGCCCGCGCCCTGCCGACCCAGACGGAACCCGGTACTCCGGCGCCACGTCTGGACGGTGTCCGTGACGGCCTCGACGTGCTCGTCGGAGAGCACCCGGGGTCCGCGAGCCGCCTTGTCCCCCAGGTCCCTGGCGTCCACGAAGAGGATCTCCTCACACACTGACGTGGAACGGCGCAGGAACCAGAGGGAGACGGATACCTGAGCCCCTGAGAAGAGTTGTGGCGGCAGCGCGACAATGCACTCGACGACCCCGTCCTCCACCAGCCGGCCCCGGATCTCCCGTTCCCGGACATCCGTGGAGGCGCCCGCGCTGACCGGCATGACCACGGCCGCCCGGCCCTCGTCCTTGAGTGAGACCAGAACGTGCTGGAGCCACGCGAGCGCAGGGCTGCCGGGGGGAGGCGCTCCATACGGCCAGTCGATACCCTCTCGGGGCCTCGACACGGCGCCCCGGGCGTTGAAGGGCGGGTTGGTGAGAATCAGGTCGGCCTCGTGCCCCTTCGGCCAACCGCGTTCGTTCCACGGAGCCGGGGTGCCGGCCCCCAGTTCGACCGGAACTGTGTGCAGCGAGAGATTCATTCCGGCGAGCATGAGCGTGCCCCGCTGCGGGCTCTCACCATGCAGCGTCAACGGCACCACGCCACCGAGACGTTCAGCGACTCCGTCGAGCATTTCACCCGCGCGCACATACGGGTCGTAGACCTGGTGCACGGTGCTCTCATCGTCCATGGCAGCGTCGCGCATCAGCCGCACCACGGGACGCGGGGTGAAGAACTCTCCGCTGGGAAGCCCGGCTCGGGTGCCGAACTCGTCCACCAATTGCCGGAACTCTTCGATCCCCAGCCCGTCGGTCAGGCGGATCACCTCGACGATGTCCCCGTATTCCCTGGGCTCCAACTTGACGATGGCTGTCTGCATGCCCGGCGCCACACCACGCAGACGCAGGGCTTCGTCGGCGGCCTCCCCGATCTCCTGCAACAGCGCTGCCGTGGCAGCCTTGGATCGAACCCGCGTGGTACGCGGGAGCGACGTCGAGCGCGGATCTCCGGTCATGCGGAGGAAGACCAGCGAGAGCAGCAGGGCAACGTAGTCCGTCATCGAGGCGCCGCCGCGCACGACATCCGCCATCGGCCCCAGCAGGCGGGCGAGTTGACGCGCCCGCTGTTCCTCATCGCCCAGCAGAGCGTCGCTGGACGCCTCACCGTTCGGCAGGGCCGCGCTCCGACGGACGCGGTCCGATGCGTCGATGTTCCGCCGCATACGGTCGGCGTAGGTGAACCCGGGCGGCTCGTCGGACGCACGCGCGCGGGACGGGATCCGACGCGAGTCGAGCCAGCCGAGGACCGCCCGCAGGCTGAACAGTTCCGACTCCCCCGCCCTGACCGGCTCGGGGTAGTCCTCGTAACGACGCTGCCAGTTGGTGACCGCCGGCCTCATCACCCCGGCCAGCGCGGCGAGTTCGGCCCTCGACAGCAGCCGATCGTCGCTGAAATCCCTACCGTCCATGAAACCCCCCGTAGACCGCCCTGGTTGCTTTCGACGAGGGAACGGTAGGCAGGAGGGAACGTCTAGGTCAAAGAGCGCACCGACGGTGCGCACTATGTGCCGCGAGCGACGCGAGCGCCCTTGCAGGGCGCTTTCACGAGGGCACGGCGCCTCTACCAGCCATTTTCATCGTTTCGCTCAGCCCTGGGCGCTCAACGGCACGCAAAGCACGAGGACTGGTTGTTAAGGGGGTACCGGTAGATGTCGCCATCTGTTCGGGTCGGGCCCTCGGTCAGGCCCGGTCGAATCACCCCGCCCCCTCACCCCGACCCCACCCCCTCCGGCGGGACCGGGCCGCGGGGGATGCCCTGGGCCGTGGCTGCTTCGGTGGCTCGGGTCAGGTCGGCCTGGGCCTCCTGGTCTCGGCCTGCCAGGCGGTGCAGGCGGGCGCGTTGTTGGTAGGCCCAGACGTAGCCGGGGACCAGGGTGATCGCTCGGTCCAGGTCGGACAGGGCCTCGGTGGTGCGGCCCAGTTCGGCCAGGGCCACCGCGCGGCTGCCCAGGGCCCAGGCGTAGCCGGGGTCGAGGGCGAGGGCCCGGCCGTATGCCGCGACGGCCTCCTCGTAGCGGCCCGCGAACCGGTAGACGTCGCCGCGTTCGCCAAGCACCCACGCCCAGGACGGCGAGAGCCCCTCGGCCCGGTCGAGGTCGGCCAGGGCGCCCACCGTGTCGCGGACCAGCCCCCGCACATGGGCCCGGCGCACCAGCGCCCAGCCGTAGTCGGGGTCGATCAGCAGCGCCCGGTCGAAGTCCTCCAACGCCCTTGCCGGATCGCCCAGTTGAGCGTGTGCCTGGCCGCGGCTGCCCAGGGTGAGGGCGTCGCCGGGGTCGAGCGCGAGGGCCCGGCCGAGCTCGGCGACGGCCTCCTCGTAGCGGCCCGCGCGCCGCAGGGTCTCGCCGCGTTCGCGGGGTGCGCGCGCCTGGCCCGGCTCCAGCTCTTCGAGCCGGGCGAGGTCGGCGAGGGCCGCCGCGTGGTCGCCGACGGCCCGGTGCACCACGGCCCGCCCGTGGTGGGCGTCCGCGCTGGAGGCGTCCAGGGTGAGTGCGCGCCGGTAGTCCGCGAGGGATTCGTCGAACGCGTCGGACCGGAAGTGGCCCCAGGCGCGGGCGATGTGCACGGCGACCCGGTCCTCGTCGGTGAGTTCGGGCCGGGCCAGCATCATCCCGAGGACGTCGACGCAGTGGCGCTGCTCGGCCTCTAGCGCGCTCAGGCAGACGGCGCCCCACTTGCGCAGCGCCTCCCGGTTGCCGTCCTCCCCGGCCTCGGCGATCACCCGCGCCCAGCGCCGCGCGGTGACCGTGCCCTGCCGGCAGGCCTCGATGCCGTCGCGCAGCACCTCGGCGAAGGCGCCCGCCGGGTCGGCGCACAGCCGGTGGTAGAGCTCCTCCAGGCGCGGCTCGCGCCAGGCCTCGTCGCGCCAGCGCCGGCCCGCCGCGCCCTCGGCGGCGGCCCGCTCCCGGGCGTACCAGGCGGCGAGCCGTTCGTGGCCGGCCCGCCAGCGCTGGGGTGACGCGGTGCGCTGGAGGCGGTGCATGGGGGCGCGGACGACGTCGTGGTACTTGATCCGGCCGCCCTGGTCCCGTACGAACGGCAGTGAGCGCAGCCAGTCGAAGAGGCCTGCCGCGTCCCCGGTCACGGCCGCGCGGAAGACGTCCTCGTCGAGCCGTCTGGGCAGGGCGCCTTCGAGCGCGGCGGACCTGCGGACCGGGTCGGGCTCCCACTTCAGGAAGCGCTCCACGGCGGTGGCGCTGGGGTCGCCGATGGCGTCCGGGGTGGCGGGCCGGCTGCCCGCGAGGGTGCTCACCAGGACGGGGAGCCGGCCGGAGAGCCGCAGGACGTCCCGCACCACGTCCTCCTCCAACACGCCCTGAGTGGCGAGGAGTTGGCGGGCCTCGTCCTCGGTGAAGGGTTCGAGAGGGAGGTCGGCGGCGTAGTCCGCGGCGGCCGGCCAGCGCAGCGGGTCGGGGCGGCCCTGGCCGGACAGGGTGAGGACGGTGTTGGCGGGGAGCCCGCCGTAGCGGTCGGTGGTGACCAGATCGCGCAGCCAGTCGTCGAGGAACGCGCCCGTGCGCTCGTACGTGTCGAAGAAGACGGCCAGCCACGGCACCTGGGCGGCCACCCGGCCCAGCTCCTCCACGAACACGGGCGTGAGCACCCGCAGCGGCTCCAGGACGAGCTGCACGTCCTCCGGACGCCCGAGCCGGGCACTGAGCGTCGCCCTCAACCGCTCGGCGCTCTGGGCGAGTTGGACCGGGTCGAGGGTCCCGACGAGCGGGCCGACGCCGGGCACCAGGCTCATCCCGGCGAGCCCCGCCTGCGCCGCGACCACCGACCCGGCCGAGGGGCCCGCCCCCGGCCCGGCTCCGAGTCCCGCCTCGGCCTCGTGGCGGCGCTGACGGTAGGTGGCGAGGATCTTGTCGAGCGCCTTGAGGGTCCGGCCCTGGCGGGCGAAGCCCGCGCTGATAGCGGCCATCGTCTCGGGAACGCCGTCCACGCTCTCGTCGGTGTAGGCGGTCAGCGCCCCGCGCTCCAGGGCGGCCTGCTCCAACTCCCGTACCAGAAAGGTCTTTCCGACGCCCGCGTTGCCGTACACCCGGAACACGAACCGGTGCCGCTCGTCGTCGACGGGAATGTCGAAGTTGCGCCGGTAGACGGCGAGTTCGTCGCGCCGCCCCACGAATCCGGCCCGCTTGCGACGCCGGATGAGCTCCTGCATCGAAGGCTGCACGCCCCCACCACTCCCCGTCGGTCGGGTTCGCCGTCATGCGAGCCCGAGATGCTCCCCGACCTCGACCATAGCGGGGAGCGCCAGGGCGCCTTGCGGCCGCAGGCCGTGGAGGTAGACCGCGAGATGGCGCGCGGCGAGCGCGGCCGCCGCCCCGGGCGGCAGGTGCGGCATCGGCCGGCACGCCATGGCGGCGGCCCCCACCAGGTCGAACGCCGTGACGTCGGCCCGCAGGACGCCCTCGGCCCGGCCCTCGGCGAGCACCTCCTCCAACGCGCCCAGGATGGCGCGCTGGAGCTCCTGCACGCGGGGGTCGCGCACCACGGGACCCCCGATGAGCGGCATCACCAGGCGGTCGCGCTGGGCGACGACCCGCCGGAACATCTCGTCCAGGACCCGCACGGTGCCGCCGCCGGCCGCACGGGCGCCCTCGACGGCCGCGAGGCCCGTCTCGAAACCCTCCAGGGCGACGTCGGTGATGAGCGCGTCCCGGTCGGGGAAGCGCCGGTAGAGCGTGCCGATGCCGACCTCCGCGCGGCGCGCGATGTCGTCGAGGGCGACGGCGGTGCCCTGTTCGCGGAACAGCTCCCGGGCCGCGGCCAGGATCTTCTCCCGGTTCCGCCGGGCGTCGGCGCGCAGTCCTGTCATGCGCCACATGCTAGGCGGCCCGATGGACCTCGGATTAACTGGAGATTTTCCTCCGCTTAAGGCGTACGGTGGCCCTGTCCGTCACCGGACCGTCAGCGACGGCCCGACCGCCGTACAGGAAGGCACCGCCATGTCCACGACCCCCGAGGACCGCTTCGTCGTGCTCGAACCCGGCGAGACCCGCCCCACCCGCGTCCCGCTGCCGCCGGGCTTCGGCGTGAAGGTCACCACCACCGACAGCGAGGGCCGTCTCGTCGTCCTGGAGAACCGGCTCGATGTCGACGTCCCACTCCACGTCCACGAGCTGATGGACGAGTTCGTCTACGTCCTGGAGGGCGAGATGGAGATCGACTACGAGGGCGTCACCCACCGGCTGACCGCCGGCATGTGCGCCCTGCTCCCGCACGGCGTCCCGCACGCCATGCGCAACGCCTTCCGGCCCCCGGTGCGCACCTTGCAGATCTCCACGCCCGGCGGCTGGGACCGCTTCCTGGAGGACCTCTTCGCGGCGGGCCCCGCCGTGCGCACCCCCGACGGCGCGATGGACCTGGCCGAGGTCAACGCCCTCGGGGAGCCGTACGGGATGCGCTACACACCCGGCACCATGGCGCTGGACCGGCCCGAGCCACCCACCACGGGCCGGTCCAGGGTGAGCTAGTCCCCCACCACCGGCAGCAGCTCCGGCAGATGGCCGTCCGAGGCGTGGGCGGCCGCCATCCGCTCGTCCGCCACCTCCCCGTACAGGGTGGTGCGCGCACGGGACGGGCGGCCCGCCGCCTCCGCGATGGCCACCAGGTCCTTGATGGAGCGATAGGAGCCGTAACTGGAGCCCGCCATACGGGAGATGGTCTCCTCCATCAAGGTGCCGCCCAGGTCGTTCGCGCCGGAACGCAGCATCTCCGCCGCGCCCTCCTGCCCCAGCTTCACCCAGCTCGTCTGGATGTTGGGGATGTGGGGGTGCAGCAGGAGGCGGGCCATCGCGGTCACCGCGCGGTTGTCGCGGGCGGTGGGGCCGGGGCGGGCGATGCCCGCCAGATACACCGGGGCGTTGGTGTGGATGAAGGGCAGCGTCACGAACTCGGTGAAGCCGGCCACGTTGTTGGCGAGAGCGTTCTGCTGGATGCGGGCCAGCGTGCGGAAGTGGCCGAGCCAGTGACGGGGCTGGTCGACGTGCCCGTACATCATCGTGGACGAGGAGCGGATGCCCAGCTCGTGGGCGGTGCGCACGACCTCGATCCAGGTGGCCGTCGGCAGCTTGCCCTTGGTGAGGATCCAGCGGACCTCGTCGTCCAGGATCTCCGCCGCCGTGCCCGGGATCGAGTCCAGGCCCGCCGCCTTCGCCTCCGTCAGCCACTCCCGGATCGACATGCCCGTGCGGGTGGCGCCGTTGACGACCTCCATCGGGGAGAAGGCGTGCACATGCATCCCCGGCACCCGCTCCTTGACGGCGCGGGCGATGTCGAAATAGGCGGTGCCGGGCATATCGGGGTGGATGCCGCCCTGCATGCAGACCTCGACCGCGCCCACCTCCCAGGCCTGCTCGGCCCGGTCGGCGACCTGGGAGAGCGAGAGGGTGTACGCGTCCGCGTCGGTGCGGCGCTGCGCGAAGGCGCAGAAACGACAGCCCGTGTAGCAGACGTTGGTGAAGTTGATGTTCCGCGTGACGATGTACGTCACGTCGTCGCCCACCATCGACCTGCGGACGTCGTCCGCGATGCGGCACAGCGCGTCGAGCGCCTCGCCGTCCGCGTGCAGCAGGGCCAGCGCCTCGGCGTCGGTCAGCTTCGTCGGGTCGTCGGCGGCCACCGCGAGCGCCTGGCGCACATCCGCGTCGAGGCGGGAGGGCACCATGCCCGGGGCCGCCGCCTCGCGCAGCGCACCCCAGTCGCCGTACACGGAGTCGAAGTCCTCGCGGCGGTCACCGGTGCGGCCCTCGGTGTCGATGGTGCGGTGCAGATCGGTGCGGCCGGTGGCGGTGAAGCCCTCGTCCGGCTCCTGCCAGGGCAGGCCGCGCACCTCGGCCTCCTCATGGGCCAGGCCCGTCTCCGGGTCGGCGAGCGCGCGCACGTGCGGCAGCAGCCGGGGGTCCAGCCACGGCTCGCCCCGCCGCACGAACTCCGGGTAAATACACAGCCGTTCACGCAAGGCGAAGCCTTCCGCCGCCGACTTGTGCACCAGCTCCTCGATGCGCGGCCAGGGCCGCTCGGGGTTGACGTGGTCGATGGTGACCGGCGAGACGCCGCCCCAGTCGTCGATGCCCGCGCCGATCAGCCGCCCGTACTCGCCCGCCACCAGGTTGGGCGGCGCCTGGAGACAGGCGGCCGGGCCCATGATGTGCCGGGCGACGGCGACCGTGGCGACCAGGTCGTCGAGTTCGGCGTCCGGCATGCCGCGCATCGCCGTGTCCGGCTTGGCGCGGAAGTTCTGGATGATCAGCTCCTGAATGCCGTGGTAGGCGCGGGCGACGCGGCGCAGCGCGAACAGCGAGTCGGCGCGCTCCTCGTACGTCTCGCCGATGCCGATGAGCAGCCCGCTGGTGAACGGCACCGAGGAGCGGCCCGCGTCCTCCAACACCCTCAGCCGCACGGCCGGTTCCTTGTCCGGGGAGCCGTGGTGGGGGCCGCCCGGCTCGGACCACAGCCGGGTCGCGGTCGTCTCCAGCATCATCCCCATGGAGGGCGCGACCGGCTTGAGGCGCTGGAAGTCGGTCCACGACAACACCCCGGGGTTGAGGTGCGGGAGCAGGCCCGTCTCCTCCAGGATGCGGATCGCCATGGCGCGTACATAGGCGATCGTGTCGTCGTAGCCGTGCGCGTCCAGCCACTCGCGGGCCTCGGGCCAGCGGTCCTCGGGCTTGTCGCCGAGGGTGATCAGGGCTTCCTTGCAGCCGAGTTCGGCTCCCCTGCGGGCGACGTCGAGCACCTCGTCGGGGGACATGAACATGCCGTGGCTGTCCCGGCGCAGCTTGCCGGGCACGGTGACGAAGGTGCAGTAGTGGCACTTGTCCCGGCACAGCCGGGTGAGCGGGATGAAGACGCTCTTGGAGTACGTGATGACGCCCGGCCGGCCCGCGGCCTCCAGGCCCGCGTCGCGGACCCGGGCGGCGGAGCGGGTCAGGTCGTCGAGGTCGTCGCCGCGGGCCTGGAGCAGGACGGCCGCCTCGGCGACGTCGAGCGCCACGCCGTCCCTGGCGCGTTTCAGCGCGCGCCGCATCGAGTTGGCGGTCGGTGCGGCACCGGGCTGCGGGACGGGGCCCGCTCCTTCGGCCTGCGGGGGCTGCGCGCTGGAAGTCATCCTTCGAGGATACGAGCGGGGGTACGCCGCGGGGCGCCGGGCTCACTCGCGCCCCTCCCGCCGCGCCCGGGGGAACGTTTCCGGCCGATCCCCGTAAACCGCTCACTACTCAGCGCGTCCGACTCGATACTGGGAGTCGCCCCGGGCCCGGGCGCCGACATCCACGCACGTCGACGAAGTAGGGGTGGAACCACGTGACTTCAGACGGAACGCGACCGAACACCGCGCCGAGCCTCTATCCGGAACTGGACGAAGGGGCGCTCGCAGGGGTCGTACAGGCGCTGCGCACCGGCGACACCTCGACGCTCGGCCCCGCGCGGGCGGCCGAGGTCGCCGAGACACGGCAGGTGGCCACCTTCCTGGACGGGGTGCGGGTGCCGGCCGGCGAAGGCGTGGAGCTCGACGCCGCGTTATGGCTGCACAACGGCGACGGGCCGCACCCGCTGATCGTCATGCCCTCGCCGTGGGCCAAGCAGGGCTGGCTCGTCTACACCATCCAGGCCATGCGCTTCGCCCGGCGCGGCTACCACGTACTGGCCTACACCGCGCGGGGCTTCGGCGAGTCCGGCGGCGAGGTCGAGGTGGCCGGCGAGAAGGACATCGCCGACGGCATCGCGGCGCTCGACCACCTCGTCTCGCGGGCCGGCGGTCCGGAGGCGGTCGGCCGCATCGGCTTCCTCGGCGACTCCTACGGCTCCGGCATCAGCCAGCTGGTCGCCGCCGAGGAGCGCCGGGTCGACGCCGTGGTCGCGCTCAGCACCTGGGGCGACCTGGGCGAGGCCTTCTACGAGAACAACACCCGCCATGTGGCCGCCGTGAAGACGCTCCTGAACGCCGCCTCGACCGCCCGTCTCAGTGAGCGCACGCAGCGGGCCTTCGACGACGTCCTGGCCAACGAGAACGTCGAGGAGACGCTGGTGTGGGCGGCCGAGCGCTCGCCCTACCACCGCGTCGACAAGCTCAACTCCCGTGCGGTACCGGTGTTCTTCGCGCAGGCTTGGCACGAGACGCTGTTCCCCGGCAACCAGACGCTGAAGACGTTCAACGCGCTCAGCGGCCCCAAGCGGCTGCTCTGGTCGATCGGCGACCACTCGGGCCCCGAGATGACCGGCATCCTCGGGCTGCCCAACCGCGTCTGGGAGGAAGCCCACAGCTGGTTCGACCAGCATCTGCTGGAGACCGACGGCGACGAGGCCCGGGCCGCCGCCTTCGACTCCGAGTCCGGCGCCCGGGACCAGGTCGTCAGCGAGGTCATGTGGGGCCGGGCCCTGGAGTCCCGGCCGACCTGGCACGCGGCGACCGGCACCCCCGAGCGCTTCTACCTCACCGGGCCGCCCGAGGACGGCAAGGACGGAGGCCTGCTCGACAAGCCCACCAACGGCTGGCACACCACGTTCACCACCGGCACCGACACCCCGGCCACCGTCGCCGACCAGATCCTGCTCACCGGCTACGCGGAACTCGCCGGGCTCCCCAAGGTGTACCGGACGGGCCGCATCGACCGGGCGGCGGCCGGGGTGTGGACGAGCGCGCCGCTGCCCTCCCGCCACCAGCTGCGCGGCGTGCCCCGGCTGCGGGTGACCCTGGCGCCGAGCGAGCCGGACGCCACGTTCGTCGCGTACCTCTTCGACGTCGACGCGCTCGGCTTCGCCCGCATCATCACCCACGCCCCGTACACCGTGCTGGGCGCCACCCCGCACACCCCGGCCGGCGCCGACATCGCGCTCCAGGTCACCGGGTACGACGTACGGGCCGGGCACCGCCTCATGCTGGTCCTGGACTCGGTGGACCCGTTCTACGGTGACGCCAACACCAACCCGGGCACCCTCACCATCACCTCGCCCGACGAGGAGCCCTCGTACCTGGAACTCCCCCTGAGCTGAGACACCCACCCCCGGGGGCAGCCACCACGGCCGCCCCCTCTCTCATGCCCCGCTCCCCCGGCGCGGGGTGCGCCCGCCCGGTGTCGCCTACAGATACGGGGCGTACTCGTCCAGCACCTTCAGCACGCCCGTCTCGTCTGCCGACGGCAGTTGCAGGACGACCTCCTCGATGCCGAGCTCCGCGTAGTGGGCGAGCTTGCCGGGGGCCGGCAGGACCGCGTACGGGACGACGCGGAGGTCGCTCGCCGCGCGCCCGGCGTCCTCCCACACCCGGCGCAGCACCGGCAGCGACTCACTCAGGCCGCGCCCGCCGATGGGCAACCAGCCGTCCGCGTACTCGGCGATGTGGGCGAACAGCTTGGGCCCGGCGGCGCCGCCGACGAGGATGCGGGGCGCGCCGTCGCGGTACGGCTTGGGGTGGGCGTGGGAGGCCCGCACCGACCCGAACTCGCCCTCGTACGCGGTCGGTTCGGCCGCCCACAGGGCGCGCATCAGGGCCACGCGGTCGCGGACCAGTTCACGCCGGGTGCCCCACTCCACCCCGTGGTCGGCGGCCTCCTCCTTGTTCCAGCCGAACCCGAGCCCGAGCGTGAAGCGGCCGCCGCTGAGGTGGTCCAGGGTCGCGATCTGCTTGGCGAGGTCGATGGGGTCGCGCTGGGCGACCAGGGTGATGCCGGTGCCGAGGTGCAGGTGCTCGGTGACCGCCGAGACCTGGCCGAGCGCCACGAACGGGTCGAGGGTGCGGCCGTACTCCGCCGGGAGCTCGCCGCCCGCCGGGTAGGGGGTGGTCCGCTCCACCGGGATGTGGGTGTGCTCGGGGAGATAGAGGCCGGCGAATCCGCGGGCCTCCAGTTCCCGGGCGAGTCGGACGGGGGTGATCGTCTGGTCGGTCAGGAAGACGGTGACGGCGATGCGCATCGGCATACCTTCCGGTCGGTCCGGGGTGGGATCACTTCCTATCCCCACCTCATCCCCACCGCAAGGCCGCACCCCGCCCCGCCTGGGGCTCCGCCCCAGACCCGGTTCGCGCCTAAAGCACGCTCGTCCTCAAACGCCGGACAGGCTGAGATGCGGGCCAGCACCGGTGCCGCTAAGGGGCGCGGGGAACTGCGCGACCAGCCACGCACGGCCCGCACCCGAAAGCAGGGCTCCCTGGGGCTCCGCCCCAGACCCCGATCGCGCCTGAACGGCGCTCGTCCTCAAACGCCGGACGGGCTGAGATGCGGGCCAGCGCCGAACAGTTAGGGGCGCGGGGAACTGCGCGAGCAGCGACCGCGGGCCGCAGACGACAGGGGGTTGGGGGGCGCGGGGAACTGCGCGGGCGCGGGCCGCAGGGGCGGGAGGGGGGCGGGGTCGGCCAGGACGCGGTGGCGGCCCGGCCGGATCCCGCACCGCCCAACAACCCACGGGACTCCCCCCGTTCACCCCCGGGTACGAGAGTGAGCAGGCAAACGAGAATGCCCACCCCTCCACCCATGGGGAGCCCGCTCATGACCGAGCACGGACCCGGACCCGGACCCATCGGCAGGCGAGGCCTCCTCGCGACGAGCGCCGCCACCGCCCTCACCTTGGCAACCGTAAGCTTCGCGAACGCCGCACCCGGCAGCGACCCCCAGCGCCCCGACGAGACCCGGGTGGTGCGCGGCACCCTACCCCCCGGCTCCCCCGACTTCGTCTACCTCCCCGTCGAAGTCCCGCACGGCGTACGCGAGTTGGCCGTCTCGTACGCGTACGAGAAAGCGAGCGTGCCGGCCGGCACCCAGAACAACGCCCTCGACATCGGCATCTTCGACGAGCGCGGCACGGCCCTCGGCGGGGCCGGCTTCCGGGGCTGGTCGGGCGGCGCCCGTACCGCGTTCTTCCTGCGCGCCGACGACGCGACCCCGGGCTATCTGCGCGGCCCCGTGCGCGCCGGGACCTGGCACATCGCGCTGGGCCCGTACACGGTCGCCCCGCAGGGCCTGCCGTACACGGTGACGATCACACTGAAGTACGGCGGCGGGACGGGCCCGACGCCGACCCCGGTCTACCCGCCGCCCCGGGCCAAGGGACGCGGCCGGGCCTGGTACCGCGGCGACTGCCACCTGCACTCCGTGCACTCCGACGGCGGCCGCACCCCGGCCGAGATCGCGGCGCTCGCGCGGGCGGCCGGCCTGGACTTCATCAACACCTCCGAGCACAACACCACCTCCGGCCACCGGGCCTGGGAGGGCCTGTGGGGCGACGACCTGCTGATCATGACGGGCGAGGAGATCACCACCCGCAACGGCCATGTGCTGGCGCTCGGCACCGAGCCCGGCCATTTCATCGACTGGCGCTACCGGGCCCGGGACAACCGTTTCGGCCACTTCGCCCGCGAGGTCCGCGCGGCGGGCGGCCTGGTGGTCCCCGCCCACCCGCACGCCACCTGCGTCGGCTGCAACTGGAAGTTCGGCTTCGGTGACGCGGACGCGGTGGAGGTGTGGAACGGCACGTATACCCCGGACGACGAGGTCTCCCTCGCCGAATGGGACAACTCCCTTGCGCTAGCCGCCCGTTCGGGCCGTCCGTGGCTTCCGGCGATGGGCAACAGCGACGCCCACCGCGACCCGGACCGCGTCGGCGGCCCACAGACGGCGGTGCTGGCCGACGATCTGACGAAGCGGGCGATCCAGGCGGGGCTGAGAGCGGGCCACTCCTATGTGGCGGAGTCGGCCGCGCTCTCGCTGTCCTTCACCGTCTCCGGGGGCCACGGGCAGCACGCGGGCATCGGCGAGCGGCTGCGGGCGGCGCCCGACGAGTCGGTCACGGCCCGCCTGGAGATGACCGGCGCGCCGCCCGGCTGCACCGCCGCCTTCGTCACCGACCAGGGCACCCTGTACACGACCCCGCTCGCTGCCTCCGGCACCGCGACCGCGACGTGGGAGACCACGCCGGCGTACGCGACGTACATCCGCGCCGAGGTCCGCCACGCCCCGACCACCCCGGGCCTGCCGGGCCCCCTGGCAGCCTTCACAAACCCCATATTCCTAACCCCCTGACCCAACCAACCGACCACGCCCCTGAAAACCCTCGGTCGCGTGCGGACCGTGGACGGCTGGTCGCGCAGTTCCCCGCGCCCCTAGGAGGCCGCCCTGCCCCGAACCGCATCACTGCCCATCCCTCCGACCCCCCGACGCAGACCTACCAGGGGCGCGAGGAACTGCGCGACCAGCCACCCGCGGCCCGCGGACGAAGACGGGTTTTGGGGGCGCGAGGAACTGCGCGAGACGCGACCACGACCCGCACACGACCGAGGGTTTTGGGGGCGCGGGGAACTGCGCGAGAAGCGACCACGGCCTGCGGACAAAGGCGGGGTTTTCAGGGGCGCGGGGAACTGCGCAAGGCGGCCCCCGCGGCGCGCGGCGGGGTTTCAGGGGCGCGGGGAACTGCGCGAGGCGGGCCCCGGCGCGAGGCGGGGGCGGCGGGGGTCAGCCGGGCCAGACGAGCGACTGGAGTTCGCTGTACGCGTGCAGCGCGTACGAGCCGACATCCCGCCCCACCCCACTCCGCTTGAACCCCCCGAACGGCGCCTCCATGTTCCGCCCGATCGTGTTCACCCCCACCCCACCCGCACGCAACCGCCGCGCCACCCGGAACGCGCGGGCCACGTCACCGGACCACACATAGTCGAGCAGGCCGTACTCGCTGTCGTTGGCCAGCGCGATGGCCTCCTCCTCGTCGTCGAACGGGATGACCACGACGACCGGCCCGAAGATCTCCTCGCGCGCCACCCGCATGTCGTTGGTGCACTCCGCGAGGAGGGTCGGGGCCACATAGAACCCCCGCTCCAGTGGGGGGCGTTGGCCGCCCGTGACCACCGTCGCCCCCTCCTTGCGGCCCAGCTCCACATACGACTCCACCCGGTCGCGGTGGGCCGCCGAGATCACCGGGCCGAGCACCGTGTCCGGGGCGGCGGGGTCGCCGACCTTCAGGAATCCGGCGTACTCCGCGAGTTTGTCGACCAGTTGGTCGTGGACGCCCCGCTGCACCAGGACCCGGGTCGGCGCGGTGCAGATCTGGCCGCTGTAGAAGGAGAACGTGGTCACGATGCCGCCGACCGCCGAGCCGAGGTCGGCGTCGTCGAAGACGATCGCGGCCCCTTTGCCGCCCAACTCCATCAACTGCCGTTTCATATGGCGTCCGCACACCTCGGCGATGCGCTGCCCCACGGCGGTGGAGCCGGTGAAGGAGACCATGTCGACGTCGGGTGCGTCGACGGCTGCCTCGCCGACCGCCGGGGCGGACCCGGTGACCACGTTCACCACCCCGCGCGGCACCCCCGCCTCCTCCAGCGCCTCGGCCATCTTGAACACCGACAGCGGGTCCTGCGGCGCGGGCTTCACCACGACCGTGTTGCCCATGGCCAGCGCGGGCGCGACCTTCCCCGCCGGGTTCGCCCAGGGATTGTTGTACGAGGTGACGCAGGTGACCACCCCGACCGGCTGGCGCACCGCGAGCGCGCCGAACACCCCGGCCCGCCCCATCGGGCCCGCCTCGTTGATCTGCGGCACGAGCGCCTGCTCCACCGGCTCCAGGGCGCCCTTGGCATACCGCCGGAACCGCGCCACCCCCACCGCGACCTGCATCCCGCGCGCGGTGGCGGTGGTGGCGCCGGTCTCGGCACGGGCGAGCTCGGTGTTCGCGGCCCCGTCGCGCTGCATGAGGTCGGCGGCCCGGTCCAGGATCGCGGCCCGCTCCTCGGGGCGGGTACGCGACCACGCGCCGAAGGCCTCCCGAGCGGCGGCGGCCGCCCGGTACACCTGCTCACGGGAGGCCTCGGGCGCGAACCCCACCACGTCCTCGGTGGCCGGGTCGAGCACGGGGTAGTGCCCCCCGTCGGGCTCGACCCACTCCCCCGCGATGAACAACTTCCGCTCAGCGAGGCCGACTTGGGGATCACTCACTTGGTGCTCACCGTCCTGGTGTCGCGTCCGGAGCGCAGGACCGTGCCGGGCACGGCCCCCGTCACCCGGTCGTCGCGGAGCGTCTCGACGCCGTTGACCCGTACCGAGACGATGCCGATCGCCTTGGAGTCGAGCCGGGGGCTGTCGCCCGGCAGGTCGTGCACGAGAGTGGCGGGCCCGGCCTCGATCCGTTCCGGGTCGAACAGGACGAGGTCGGCATGGAACCCCTCCTCGATGCGGCCGCGCTCCCGCAACCCGAAGAGCCGGGCAGGATCGTCGGTGAGCATCTTCACGGCCCGCTCCAGCGGGACGAGCCTGCGCCCGCGCAGACAGTCCCCGAGGAAGCGCGTGGTGTACGGCGCCCCGCACATCCGGTCCAGGTGCGCCCCCGCGTCGGACCCGCCGAGCAGCACGTCCTCGTGCTCCCACGTCTCGCGCCGCAGCGCCCAGGTGGCGGGGTCGTTGTCGGTCGGCATGGGCCACAGCACCGTACGCAAACGGTCGTTGGCGCAGATCTCGACGAGGCAGTGGAAGGGGTCGAGCCCCCGCTCGGCGGCGATGTCGCCGACGACCCGCCCCGAAAGGCCCTCGTTCTCGGGGCTGTAGGTGTCGCCGATGACGTACCGCCCGAAGTTGGCGAGGCGGCGGAAGATCCCGGCCTCCTTGCTGTCGGCGCGGCGCAGCATCTCGGCCCGTACGCCGGCGTCGCGCAGCCGGTCGATGCGCTCGGGGACGGGCAGGGCGAGGATGTCGCCCCAGCCGGGGATGAGGTTGAGGGCGCAGAACGTGCCGAGCGACATGTTCATCGGCGTGAGGATCGGCATGGTCAACGCCACGATCCGCCCACCGGCCTTGCGGGCGCGCTCACTTGGCACGAGCTGACGCGGTACGCGTTCGGGTACGGCGGCGTCGATGGTCAGTACGTTCCAGTTGAGCGGGCGTCCCGCGGCGGCGCTCATCTCCACCAGTAGGTCGATCTCGTCGTCCGCGAACTGGTCGAGGCACCCGGCGACGATCGCTTCGAGCTGTGTCCCCTCGTGCTGCCCGACGGCCGCGCTCAGCGCGAGGAGTTCGGCGGGCAGCGCGTGCCGGGAGGCGACGGGCCTGCCGTCGCCGTCGGAGTGGGTGGAGGACTGGGTGGTGGACAGACCCCAGGCGCCGGCGTCCATCGCGTCGTGGAGCAGCGCGAGCATGGCGTCGAGCTGCTCGGGGGTGGGCTGTCCGCCGACCGCGTCCGGGCCCATGACATGGCGTCGCAGGGCGCAGTGCCCGACCATGAACCCGGCGTTCACGGCGATGCGCCCCTCCAGCGCGCCGAGGTAGTCACCGAAGCTGGACCACCCCCAACTGACGCCTTCCTCAAGGGCCTTGAGGGACATGCCCTCCACCTTGGACATCATCCGGCGGGTGTAGTCGGCGTCCTCGGGACGGTCCGGGTGGAGCGGGGCGAGGGTGAATCCGCAGTTGCCGCCGGCGACGGTGGTCACGCCGTGGTTCATGGACGGGGTGGCGTACGGGTCCCAGAAGAGCTGGGCGTCGTAGTGGGTGTGCGGGTCGACGAAACCGGGGGCGAGGACGAGACCGGAGGCGTCCTCGCTGCTCGCGGCGGCCTCGGTGACGGTGCCGGGGGCTTCGACGAGGGCGATCCGGCCGCCCCGGATCCCGACGTCGGCGGTCCGGGGCGGGGCGCCGGTGCCGTCCACGAGGGTGGCGCCCTTGATCAGGTGGTCGAGCATGGGATCCCTTTCTCCCTTGCGCTGGGCGATCGCGTACGGGGGTCGCCTCCGCGGGGTGCGCGGTATCTCTTTCGGGGGTGGGGCGCCCCCGGCCGGGGGTCGCCGCGAATGGCCTCCGGCCGGGGGCGGGTACGAGGCGGCGGTCCGGGAAGACACCGCCCCGCGTCTGTTCGGGGCTCCGCCCCGGGCCCCGATGCAGCCCCCACCCCACCCCTTCCCGAAACCCTCCGGGGGGATCGATTCGACTGCGGCCCGCAGGTGGCTGATCGCGCAGTTCCCCGCGCCCCTAAATACTCGGTGCTGGTCAGCACTTCAGCCCGTCCGGCGATTGAGGACGAGCGCCGTTCAGGCACGAACGGGGTCTGGGGCGGAGCCCCAGGGCGTCTGCGGGCCGTGGGTGGCTGGTCGCGCAGTTCCCCGCGCCCCTTAACTGCTCGGCGCTGGCCAGCACCTCAGCCCGTCCGGCGATGGAGGACGAGTGCCGTTCAGGCGCGATACGGGGTCTGGGGCGGAGCCCCAGGGGGGTCGGGGTCAGGGGGTTGTGGTCGCGCGGAAGCGGGTCGTGCGGTGGACCGGGTCCGTGTCGATCTTCGGAATGACATGCTCCCCGATGAGCCGAATCGTCTGGAGCGTGTCCTCGAAGGACACCCCGATCGGCAGCCCGAACGACAACTGATCCGCCCCCGCCTGCTCCCACCGCTTGCACTGCGCCGCAACCTCCCCCGGATCCCCGCAGATCATCAGCTCCTCCGCGATGAGCAACTCGATGATCTCCGCGCTGTACTCCGGCAGGAGCTCGGGCCACTCCGGAATCCCCTCGGGACGGGGGAACGTGTCGTGGTAGCGGAACACCAGCGACTGGAGCCGGTTGAGCCCGCCGTTCACGGCGATCCGGACCGCCTCGTCGTGCGTGGGCGCACAGATGGCCGTCGACGTCACCATGACGTTGTCGTTGACGAAGTCACCGATCGGCTCGGCCTCCTGGATGGCCGTCTTGTACTGCTCAAGGACCCACTCCATGTCGGAGACCTTCTGCACGGAGAACCCGAGCACCCCGAGCCCCTTGCGCGCCGCCATGGCGTACGAGGGCGGCGACCCGGCGGCGTACCACATGGCCGGGTGTGACTTCCCGTACGGCTTGGGGAAGATCTTGCGGGGCGGCAGCGACCAGTGCTTGCCCTGGAACCCCGGGTACTCCTCCTGGAGCCACATCTTGGGGAACTCCGCGATGGTCTCTTCCCAGATCTCCTTGGTGTAGTTCATGTCGGTGACGCCCGGTATGAACCCCAGGATCTCGTGCGACCCCGCGCCGCGCCCGCTGCCGAACTCGAAGCGTCCCTCGGAGAGGTGGTCGAGCATGGCCACCTTCTCGGCGACCTTCACCGGGTGGTTGACCTGGGCCAGCGGGTTGAAGATGCCCGAGCCGAGGTGGATGCGCTCGGTGGCGTGCGCGAGGTAGCCGAGGAAGACCTCGTTGGCCGAGAGGTGGGAGTACTCCTCCAGGAAGTGGTGCTCGGAGGCCCAGGCGTACTTGAAGCCGGACTTGTCGGCCTGGATGACGTACTTCGTCTCCTCCATCAGCGCCTTGTGCTCCGCCATGGGATCGACCGCGGACCGTGCCGCCGGCACGTATCCCTGCACAAAGAGTCCGAATTCCAAGGGACTTCTCCTTCATGAGGTACCACGTGTTTCTGACGCACCGTCAGATTGTGATGAGCTCGACTGTTCCACCGGGTGCCGGAGGCGTCAATACCTGACGCGTAGTCAGCCAGCGGCCCGCGATAGGGCCGCCCGGACGCGGTCTCAGAAGAGCGAAACCCCCGCCAGCCACCCCCCGTCGATCACGAACGGCTGGCCCGTGATGTACGAGGAGTCCTGGCTCGACAGGAACAGGGCCAGCGCCGCCACTTCCTCGGGTTTGCCCACCCGGCCCAGCGGGACGAGCTTGCGGTAGAGGTCGTCGAGGGCGGCCGAGGTCTCCGCGTGGTCCGCCGTCGGGTCCAGTTGCGCGGGGTTGGACATCGCGGTGTCGATGGCGCCGGGGCACACCGCGTTGACCCGGATGCCCAGGTGGGCGAGTTCCATCGCGGCGACCCGGGTGAGCCCGAGGATGGCGTGTTTGGTGGCCGCATAGGTGCCGACCGCGCTCATCCCGGTCAGCGCCGTGTACGAGGCGGTGTTGACGATGGTGCCGCCGCCCGCCGCGCCGATCTCCGGGGCGACGGTCTTGATGCCGAGGAAGCAGCCCACCTGGTTGACCTGGACCACCCGCATGAACTCGTCCAGGGGCGTGTCCACCAGGGCGTTGAAGCGCAGGATCCCGGCGTTGTTCACCAGGCCGTCCACGCTTCCGAAGGCGTCCTTGGCGGCGGTGACGGCCGCCGTCCACTCCTCTTCGCGGCTCACGTCGAGATGGAGATAGCGGGCCACCTCCGGCCCCAACTCCTTGGCAAGGGCCTCTCCTTGCTCGTCCAGGACGTCGGTGATGACGACCCTGGCCCCTTCGGCCACGAACAGCCGCGCCTCCTGTTCGCCCTGTCCGCGCGCACCGCCGGTGATGAAGACGACCCGCCCATCGAGCTTGCCCATGCGGTCCTCCTGGTGGTTGATGTCCTGGCCGTCGAGCGGTTCAGTCATGGAGGTGCGGGGCGACGTCGGCTCCGAACGCGGCGATCTGGTCCAGGAGTTCACCGAGGTCCCGGGACCGGAAGCGCACCTGGATCTGGTCCACGCCCATCGCCCGGTACGCCCGCAGCGACTCGGCCAGGAGCTCGGGTTTGCCGGTGAGGGTGCGCCGCCCTGTCTCCCAGCCGGGATCACCCACGTACAGCGCCTCGGTGATCGCGCCGACCGTGATGGGGTCGACGATCCCGGCCTGTTCGCGCAGGGACTTCAGCCGGCCGATCTGGGCCGGCAGCGCCTTTCTCGGATCGCCCTGGGGGAGCCAGCCGTCACCGCGCAGGGCGGCGCGCCGCACGGCCGCGGGGGACGAGCCGCCCACCCAGATCGGGACGTGCCGCTGGGCGGGCCGGGGCCGCTGGCCGAGCCCCTCGAAGGCGAAGCGCTCGCCCCGGAAGGAGGGGTACTCCTCCGGGCCGAGCGCGGCACGGAGCGCGTCTACGGTCTCGTCGAGGGCGGGCCCGCGTCCGTCGAAGTCCGCGCCGACCGCCTCGAACTCCTCCCGTACGTGTCCCGCCCCCACGCCCAGGATCAGCCGGCCACCGCTGAGGTGGTCCAGGGTCGCGTACTGCTTGGCGGTGATCAGCGGGTGCCGGAGCCCGGCCACCGCGACATGGCTCATGAGCAGGATCCGGTCGGTGACCCCGGCCAGGAAGGAGAGGGTGGCGACCGGGTCGTACCAGATGGTGCTCATCGCGCCCGCGAGCCGCCGCGGGATGGCCACGTGGTCGCAGCTCGCGAGGTAGGCGAAGCCGGAGCGTTCGGCGGCGCGGGCGATCTCGGCCAGATCCCCCGGCCCCGCGTCCGCCTCCCACGGCTCCGCGTAGATGGTGCTCTGCGACTGGATCGGGAGCTGCATCCCGTACACCAGTCGACCGTTCGGCAATATCGGCACCGTACGCCCGCCTCCACCCTGATCTGACGACCCGTCACCTGACATGGTGGCCCCATCGTCATAGCTGACGCACCGTCAGGCAAGGGGTGTGCGGGCGGCGGTGGGGTCAGCGGCGCGCCCCGATGGCGAGCAGCCGGTCGGGGGAGCCGGCGCCGGGCCTGGTGACGGCGCCGGTCGTGGCCGCGGCGGTCAGTGCGGCGGCGACCTGGGCGGGTCGCGCCTTCGGGTGGGCCGCCAGGTAGAGCGCGGCGGCTCCGGCCACGTGCGGGGCGGCCATGGACGTACCGGAGTCGGTGACGGTGGCGGTGTCGCTCGCGTTCCAGGCCGAGGCGATGGACTCCCCCGGGGCGAACAGGTCAAGTGCCGCACCGTAGTTGGAGAGGGCCTCGCGGGCGTCGCGCTCGGTGGTGGAGCCCACCGTGATGGCTTCGCGGACGCGGGCCGGGGAGTGTTTGGCGGCGTCCTCGTTGTCGTTGCCCGCCGCGACGGTGTACGTCACGCCGGAGGCGATGGACCGTCTGACGGCCTGGTCGACCACCGCGTCCGCCCCGCCGCTGAGCGACAGGTTGGCGACGGCGGGCTTGGCCGCGTGCCGCGTCACCCAGTCGATGCCCGCGACGATCCCTTCGGTGGTGCCGGAGCCCGCGTCGTCGAGCACCCGCACCGCGACGATCTTCGCCTTCTTGGCGACGCCGTAGCGGTTGCCCGCGGCGATGGCGGCGACGTGGGTGCCGTGACCGTATCCGTCCTGGGCGATCTGGTCGTCGTCGACGGCGTCATAGCCGTACGAGGCCCGGCCGCCGAAGTCCTGGTGGCTGATGCGCACCCCGCTGTCGATGATGTACGCGGTCACGCCGGCCCCGGCGCCGGCCGGGTAGGTGTAGCTCCGATCCAGCGGGAGCTTGTGCTGGTCGATCCGGTCGAGGCCCCAGGACGGCGGCCGGGGCTGGGTGCCGGTGACGTGGAAGGCGCGGTTGGCCGAGACGGACGCGACCGCGGGGTCCCCGGCGAGCCGCTCGGCCTGTTGCGCGGAGGCCCGGATCGAGTAGCCGTTGACGGCCTGGTGGTAGGTGCGCCGCACGGTCGCACCGTACTTCCGGGCCACCGCCTGGCCCGCGGCGGAGTCGGCACGGACAACCGCATCCTTGAGGGTGACGAGGTAGCTGCCGGGGATGGCGTCGGTGACGCCGGCCGTCGCCGTGCGGCTCGCTCCGGCGGGAGCGGCGGACGCCCCGGACGCCGCCGTGGACGACAGCCCCGCCGTGACCACGCCGAGGGCCGTCAGACCCACGGCGATGCTTCGTACCCATGACATGGCAGGGGTATCTCCTTGAACAGGGGTGGGGAACGGCTTGAACGGGCCGAGGTACGGCGGGGACGCGGCACTGGAGCGTGGGGCGAGCCCGGACGGCCACCGCATACGGGCGGGGGGCTCGGGTAGGGTTCACTTGCGTTATCGCAAGGGGGAGGAAGTCTTCACGGGCAGTCTGAACAGGCGTGGAAACCGAAAGGCCGTTCGCGAGCTTCTTCCCCCGACTACGTTGTCGCCGTCGCCGAATTCGCCCTTACCTGTTCCGGGTCCGATAAAGCATTTGCGCACGGCACAATGACAGTTACGGCCTTTGCGCCATCCCCGCCCATTCGAGCCCTATCAGGTTCGGGGCAGCCTTCACAGTTTCATCAAGAGGGCGATCAACTGCCAGGCCAGTATGGCGTGGACGAGAATGCACATACCCCAGTGCGCGGGCCTTCGCGCGGCCTGGCGGAACACCCATGCCCACTCGGCCGCCACCAGAACGACGGACAGGGCCCACAGCACCCAGGAAAGGGAACTCCACAGGGAGCTCGCCCGGTCACCGAGGATTCCGATGACCGCCAGCGGTGCGAGTGCCAGCAGCGGCAGGGTCCATGCGCCTGGGGCGGTGGCGCGGGGGGACTTGGTGTCGTTCATCCAAAACGCTCCGTCTCGGCGTGGGGCGGTGGCGGCCGGGTACGTCCGGACGGACCCGGCCGCCACCGCGCGCTGAACACTCCGGGGAGCTGTCGAGCCAACCCCGGGACGACTGGTCGGGGGGATCGTCAACGAGCCGATCCCCCCGCTGTCATCAGTGCAGGGCGTTGTAGATGTCGAGAATCGTCAGGCCGGGGCTGACGGCCGCGAGCGGGGCCTTCACCCACCAGGACAGGCCGTCGTACCACTTCTTGAAGTCGCTGTACTTGCCGGCGATGGCCTTGGCGAAACCGCCCACCTTGCTGAAGGCGGCGCGGATGGCGGACCACTTGCTGGCCGCCGTGAACTCGCCGCTGGCGATCTGCTTCATCTCGGCCTGCTCGGCCGGGGTGAGCTGGGCCGCCAGCGGGCTCGCCAGCAGGGCGTGCGCGGCCTGCTGGGCCTCGGCCTGCTGAGCCTGCTGAGTGACGGAGACGGCCTGCGGCGCGGCCACCCGGGCCTCGGATGCCTGAGCGAGGCCGGCGGCCCCGCCGAGGGTGACGGCGGCGATGGCGGAAACTGCGGCCATCCGAAGAGAGTTGCGGTTCATTCGATTCATCCCTTGCGTCGTCGCAAGGGGGAAAAAGCCCACAAGGGCAACCCGAACAGGCGTGGAAACCGAAAGGTCCCCCCGGACTTCATTCCCCCGATTACCCGGCTGTCGCGTCCCCTTGGTCAAGGAGGAGCACGGCGGCCGATGCCTGGCCTTTCGGTGCCAGGCACGACTGAACGTAACACGCCAAACGATCAGTTGGCCACCGATGCGGGCCAGCGTTTTCCAACCCCGCTTGGTCGTCGGCTGATATAGCACTGGCAATGCGTTGGTCAAGGGCAACTATGCGTTGGAGCGGCCGAGTTGTGCCCGTCCCGCCACGGGCCCGGGGTGCTTGCGGCTTGCCGCGCGGGCGGCGGCGGCGCGCCCGACGGTCGGCCGCGCGGGCGGGGCCGGGTCGGCTCAGCCGAGCAGGGCGTACACCGTGGAGGCGTGGGCGGCCGGCTCGTCGGCGCCGTCCGCGGTCATGGTGATGTCGGCGAAGGCCATCCGGCGCCCCAGCTTGGTGACGCGCGCATCCAGGAGCACATCGGCTCCGGTCACCGGACGCTGGAAGGTGGTGGACTGCTGGACCGTCGTCATGGGCCCGTACGCCCCGCGCGCACAGGCCACCGCGATGACGGTGGCGGTGTCGGCGGCGGCCATCAGCGCCTGCCCGCTGATCCCCCCGCCGTCCCGCGCGAGCGCGTCGCTCCAGGGCAGCCGCAGCACGGCGTGCCGCGCCCCCGTCTCCTCGACGGTCAGCCCGAGGTCGAGCACCCAGGGTGCGAAGTTGTCGGCCAGGATCTTCTCTGCGTCCTCACGGGTCAGTGCCATGCGGCTCATGGTGTCGGGACGGAGAACAAATGTCACCGCCGCCTCACGCCGGACCACCCCACCGCGCGCTGACCCGCCCGGGCCAGGCCGTACCGGCTCAGAACCGCTCGATCTTCTTCCCCTCAGGGATCTGGTAACAACCGGACACGACCATCAGGCCCAGGGAGGGTGGGGTGTCCTTCGCGTAGGAGGCCAGTTTGACGCTGACCTTCTGCTCGTCGTTGTCGGCCGTGAGACTGAGGTTCTTGCTCTTGCTCGTGTCACGCCCGTACTCGACGATCTCCCAGCCGTGCTTGGGTAGTTCCTTCTTGAGTCGTTCCATCACCGCGTCGAGCTCGGCCGCCGTGGTCTTGGTCGGCGTGATGTTCCAAGGGTGGAAGATCGTGAAGTACTTGTCGCGGTCCTTGCCACTGCACTCCGTAACCCCCGGCTGAGTCTCGGATGCCTTTCCTTTGACTCCGATCAAGTCGTAGAGAGCACTGGACACTCTGACCATCGAGTCGGCCGCGTCGCTCGAGGTACTGATGCCCGCAGAGGGGATCTCGTGGGAGTCCTTGGAGTCGCTCATGCTGCATCCAGTGAGGGTCGAGAGGGTCAGGGACACGAGGAGCGCGAGGGCGCCGGGCTTCGTCTTCACAGCGGGGTCTCAATCGGTCGGACCGGAGAGGATGCGGTCGCAAGTGTGGGCGTCGTCATACGGGGCCGTATCGAACCTGTCCCCCGGTCCTCCGCAGCCGCCGTCACCGCATGTGCTCCCAGCGGCGCGGCGGCTCCTTGAGCGTCACGTTGTCACCGTGCCCCGCCACGAGCAGCCCCTGGTTCAGCAGGCTGGTGCTGTTCTCCTTCCAGTACTCGCTGTGCCCGTGGACGTCGCCGGTGGCCAACTGGTTGGCGCCGAACTCCTTGTCGCTGGGGATGATCCACGGACCGTCCCAGTCTGTTCCACCGTGACCGAAGCGGCCGATGTCCGGGACGGGGTCACCCTCCGCCTCCAGATTCCAGACGTGTCCCTCGGGCACGTCCATCTGGTCCGCCGTGGGCACCTGGACGCCAGGGCTGCCCGCGAGGATCACGTCATCGGCGTTCAAGGTCCCCTGCCTGGCGGCCGAGCCGATGAGGGTCGTGCCGTACGAGTGGCCGATCGCTGTGCGGTGCGGGTCCGTGCCGCCGGTGTGCGACGCCTCGAGACCGTCCATGAACCGGTTGAAGGCGGGGGCGCCGTCGTCGGCATAGTGGCTGAAGGGGGAATCCTTGACGATGTCCTTCGGGGCGTCGTAGCCGAGCCATGTGATCGTGGAAACCGACTGGCCTGCGGACTTCGCATCGGCCGCGCGCCATATGTTTGCCGCCCGCTCGATGTCTCCGCCGATGCTGCTCAGGTTCGCCGTTGTGCCGGGCACGTACACGGCCTGATGAAGCGCCGTGTCCGGGTTCCCGTTCGCGATGATCGCGCGCCCATTGCCCTCGGCGTTGAACCCCATCAGGTACGCCTCTGGCAGGCCTCTCGTCCCCGACGAGTCGAAGCGGGTCTGAATGCTTTCCATGCCATGGAGCGACGCCGTGAGGTGCTCGTACCTCTCGCCGTGCATCCTGTACCAGTCCATGTACTCATCGGTGTACACCTTGGACGCGTACCCGCCCGCGTTGATCCACGTCCACTCATTGTCGGGCGGTTTCGGCATCGCGTCGAGCTCCGTCTGGTACTGGCCCCGACTCTCGTCAAAAACGATGCGGTTGGCCTCGTCGCGGGCCGTCGCGGGCACTCCGTCGAGTGCGCCCACGACGTCCGGGTGGAGCGACGTCCAGGCCTGTTGCTGGTCGGCGTCGAGCCCCTTCCACCAGGCCGCGTTGTCCTTGGGGCTGCCGTCCTTCGGGGGCTGCGGCAGCGAGTCCTCGTAGTGACGGCTCGCCTCACGGACGCCCGCGCCGTCCTTCTGGACATCCGCCCAGTCCCCGGTGGACACCGTCAGGTCGTCGTCCGCCGTCAGCCTGCGCAGCGCCGGCGCCCACTTCTGGTCGGCCTCCGTGGCTTCTTTCAGCGCTTCCGCGATCCGGTTGGCGATGTCCTGGGCGATCGCATAGTTCGGGTTGGGGTCGAAGGTGCCCGCCTGCCGCTGGAGCGCCCGTGCCTGGTCGGAAAGGGTGCCGTGGGCCGAGCCGGGTGACGTCGGCGGGGCGCCCTGGTTCTGGCCGGCCGCCGGATAGGACACCGAGCCGTCCGCGCCGACGGCGAAGCCGTGCGCGTCCGCGTCCTCGATCGCTCGCTCCAGCCTGGCCTTCGCAGGGCGTACATCCGAGGCGAACGCGTTCAGGGACGTGCTGATCAGTCCGCACTCCACCTGTACGTAGCGGAAGTCCGCGGCCAGTTCCCGTAGTTGTGCGGTCGCGGCGTCGACCGTCTCGCCTCGCAGCGCCTTCTGCATCTGCGCAATGATCCGCTGCTCCAGCGCGTCCTTCGCCTGACTCGCCATAGCGCTGCTGGAACGGTAACCGAGGGCGGCTTCCTCGAACTCGTGCGGCTTGAGCGCCTTCAGCGCTTCGGTGTCCATTGCTTCAGGTCACCGTCCCTGACCGCCGACACCAGGGGTGTCCTCGTACTGCTTGCCCAGCTCGTCGAAGATTCCCTTGATGCCCTTGTCCGTCAGGAACAAGTCATTGCCCGCTCGTTCGAGCCCGCCCTGGAGCTTGGCGCATCGCCCGGCCACTCGGTCCAGATACGTCTTCCAGCTCTGGTAGACGTCGGACTGGGCCGCCGCGCTGTCCACCCCGCCACCTGTGGCGAGCCCTTGCTGCCCCTGGTCCAGCGAGGACAGCGCCTTCTTCACGTCGCCCGCGAGCTCCCCGACGGCCCGGCCGGCCGCCGCCCACGCGGTCTGGGAGACCTTCACGTCCGCCGTGCCGACGTCGCCCTGCGGGGCGCTCGCCAACCGCATCGTGGCGTCACGCTTGAGCTGCGCCCACTCCTCCCCGAACGATGCCACGCGTCCCCTCCACCTCATCCGTCCCACCTTCGGCGACGCACATGCTAGGAGGAGGAAGGGGCCCGCACATGAGTAGGCCTACTCACCTCGGGGTCGCCCGCGTGCCCGGGGACGCCTTCGTCCCGTACGCGGCCGGGCGCTGGGCGTGGGCATCCGGGCCCGGGTTCGTGCCGGGCCCCGGGCATGGGGCAGGGACCGGTGGCGTCAGGGGCCCGGCCACAGGCCTTGTTCTGTCAGTCCCAGCAGCTCGATCGCGTTGCCCCGTACGATCCGCTCCACCACCTCGGGCGCCAGATGGCCCATCTGGGCGGCGCCGACCTCCTTGGACTTGGGCCAGGTCGAGTCGGAGTGCGGGTAGTCCGTCTCGTACAGGACGTTGCCGACGCCCACCGCGTCCAGGTTCCGCAGGCCGAAGGCGTCGTCGAAGAAGCAGCCGTACACATGCTCGGTGAAGAGTTCCGACGGGGGCCGGTGGACCTTGTCGGCCACCCCGCCCCAGCCCCGGTTCTCCTCCCAGACCACGTCCGCGCGTTCCAGGATGTAGGGGATCCAGCCGATCTGGCCCTCGGCGTACATGATCCTGAGGCGGGGGAAGCGCTCGAACTTTCCGCTCATCAGCCAGTCGACCATCGAGAAGCAGCAGTTGGCGAAGGTGATGGTCGAGCCGACCGCGGGCGGCGCGTCGGGCGAGGTGGAGGGCATCTTGCTGGACGAGCCGATGTGCATGGCGATCACCGTGCCGGTCTCGTCGCACGCCGCGAGGAAGGGGTCCCAGTCGTCGGTGTGGATGGAGGGCAGGCCCAGGTGCGGGGGGATCTCGGAGAAGGCCACCGCGCGCACCCCCCGCGCGGCGTTGCGGCGCACCTCGGCGGCGGCGAGTTCGGCGTCCCACAGTGGGATCAGGGTGAGCGGGATCAGCCGGCCGTGTGCCTCGGGGCCGCACCACTCCTCCACCATCCAGTCGTTGTACGCCCGCACGCCGAGCAGGCCGAGTTCGCGGTCTCTCGCCTCGGTGAAGGTCTGGCCGCAGAAGCGGGGGAAGGTGGGGAAGCAGAGCGCGGACTGGACGTGGTTGACGTCCATGTCGGCGAGGCGGGCGGGGACGTCGTACGAGCCCGGGCGCATCTGCTCGTACGTGATGACCTCCAGCTTTATCTCGTCCCTGGCGTAGCCCACCGCCGTGTCGAGGCGGGTCAGCGGGCGGTGCAGGTCCTCGTAGACCCACCAGTCGCCGATCGGCCCTTCGTCCCCCTTGGCGCCCATGACCGGCGCGAACTTGCCGCCGAGGAAGGTCATTTCCTTCAGCGGGGCCCGCACGACGCGCGGTCCGATGTCGCGGTACTTCGACGGGAGGCGGTCCCGCCAGACATGAGGGGGCTCCACCGTGTGGTCGTCCACCGAGATGATCTTCGGGAAGGTCTCCATGTCGCTTACGGTAGACCTGATCTGACGATCCGTCAGCTAGTTGGCGGCCGCGTCTCGGCCCGCTCCGGCCCCGCTCCGGCCCCGCTGCGGCCCTGCCGTGGCCCCGCTCCGGCCCCGGCAGTCGACGGACAGCGCTTGCGTTGAGTGTGCAGGGCATGTGTCGAAGCCTTGTGCAGAGCGTCACCCGTTGCTGACGCGACCCCTCCGGACAGGGCAGACTGGCGGGGGACACGCCAGGAGTACGGGGGTACAGGGGGCAGCTATGGACCGTGACGGCGGGCCGCGCGTACCGGAGCAGCGCGCTCCGGTACCGCCGCCGCAGCGCGCGACGGAGCGGCTCGACCGGGGAAGGCCCGGGCCCGCACCGCAGGTGGTCGGCGCCGGGCTTCGTTTCGGCGTACTCGGACCCGTGCGGGCCTGGCGGGGCGAGGAGCCCCTGCCGTCCGGCTCCCCGCAGCAGCGCGCCCTGCTCGCCGCGCTGCTGCTGCGCGACGGCCACACCGCCACCGCGGCCGAACTCATCGACGCCATCTGGGGAGACGAGCCGCCCTCGCAGGCCCTGGCCGCGCTCCGAACGTACGCCTCGCGACTGCGCAAGATCCTCGACTCCGGGGTCCTGGTCAGCGAGTCCGGCGGCTATGCGATCCGGGCCGGGGCCGCCACCCTCGACCTGGCCGTCGCCCAGGAACTGGCGGCGTCCGCCGAGAAGGCGCGGGCCGGCGGCGAGAAGGGCCGCGCGCGCGAGCTCCTGAACGCGGCCCTCGCGCAGTGGGACGGCGAACCGCTCGCCAATGTGCCGGGCCCCTACGCCGAGAACCAGCGCACCCGGCTCGCCGAATGGCGCCTGCAACTCACCGAGGCGCGCCTGGACATGGACCTGGAGGCGGGCTGCCACGCCGAGGCCGTCTCGGAGCTGACCGCGCTGACCGCCGCCCACCCGCTGCGCGAGCGGCTGCGCGAGCTGTTGATGCTGGCCCTGTACCGCAGTGGCCGCCAGGCCGAGGCGCTCGCGGTGTACGCGGACACCCGGCGGCTGCTCGCGGACGAGCTCGGGGTCGACCCGCGGCCCGAGCTGGCCCGCCTCCAGCAGCGCATCCTGCGGGCCGACGAGGATCTGGCCCGCCCGCCCGCCAGCGCGCCCGCCGCGGTCACGGCGCCGGTGCGCCCGGCCCAACTACCGGCGTCCGTACCGGACTTCACGGGCCGGGCCTCCTTCGTGCGCGAGCTCACCTCGCGGCTCGCCAACGCCAAGTCGACGGTGATGGCGGTCTCCGCGCTCGCCGGCATCGGCGGCGTCGGCAAGACCACCCTGGCCGTACACGTCGCCCACAGCGCCCGCCCGCACTTCCCCGACGGCCAGCTGTACGTGGACCTCCAGGGCGCCGGACAGCACGCGGCGGAGCCGGACACCGTCCTCGGCGCGTTCCTGCGCGCGCTCGGCACCCCGGACTCGGCGATCCCCGAGTCGATGGAGGAGCGCGCCGCCCTGTTCCGCTCCACGCTGGACGGCCGGCGGGTCCTGGTGCTGCTCGACAACGCGCGCGACGCGGCCCAGATCCGGCCGCTGCTGCCGGGCACGGCGGGGTGCGCGGCGCTCGTCACCAGCCGTATCCGCATGGTCGACCTGGTCGGCGCGCACCTCGTCGACCTGGACGTGATGTCCCCCGACGAGGCGCTCCAGCTCTTCACCAGGATCGTCGGCGAGGAGCGGGTCTCCGCCGAGCGCGAGGCCGCCCTGGACGTGGTCGCCGCCTGCGGCTTCCTGCCGCTCGCCATCCGCATCGCCGCGTCCCGGCTGGCCTCCCGCCGCACCTGGACGGTCTCGGTGCTCGCCGCCAAGCTCGCCGACGAACGCCGCCGCCTCGACGAGCTCCAGGCCGGGGACCTCGCGGTCAAGGCGACCTTCGAGCTCGGCTACGGCCAGCTGGAGCCCGCCCAGTCGCGCGCCTTCCGGCTGCTCGGCCTGCCCGACGGGCCCGACATCTCGCTGGCCGCCGCGGCCGCCGTCCTGGACCTGCCGCAGCAGGAGACCGAGGACCTCCTGGAGTCCCTGGTCGACACGTCCCTGGTGGAGTCGGCCGCCCCGGGCCGCTACCGCTATCACGACCTGGTACGCCTCTACGCGCGTTCCTGCGCCGAGCGCGACGACCTGGCGCCGGCCGAGCGCGAGTCGGCGATGTCGCGGCTGCTCGACTTCTATCTGGCGACGGCGGCCGGGGTGTACGCCCTGGAGCGTCCGGGCGACCGGCTCGTGGACCACTTGGAGCCGACCACGTACGGGGGGCTGTCGTTCGCCGACCGCCACTCGGCGCAGGACTGGCTGTACACCGAGGCCGACCCGCTGCTCGCCTGCGTACGCCAGCTGTCCGGGCCGCGCACCCTGCGCCGCGCCGTCGACCTGCTGTACGCGGCGCTCGACCTCGGCGAGTCCGGCGCCAACTCCCGGCAGTACGAGGCGACCGCGGAGGCCGTCCGCGAGGCCGCCCGCACCCGGGGCGACACCCAGGCCGAGGGGCGGGCGGTGATGACGCTGGCCAATGTGCACCAGCTGGCCGGCCGCTTCGAGCCCGCAGACCGCGAGGCCCAGGAGGCGATGCGGCTCGCCGGCGCCACCCGGGACCCGCTGCCGCTGTGCTGGGCCTCCAACGCGCGCGGCATCATCGCGCTCTACCAGAACCGGCACACCGACGGCGAGACCCATCTGACGCGCGCCATCGAGGCGTTCCGCGCCGACGACAACCGGCCCGGCGAGGCCAGCGCGCTGTGCAACCTGTCCCGGATCCACCTGGCGATGGGCCGCACCGCGAGCGCGGTCACCCTGGCGCAGGAGGGCATCGACATCTACGACTCGATGGGCCATGAGCTGCGCGGCGCCAACGCCCGTTACGCGCTGGGCCTCGCGCTCACCAAGAGCGGCCAGTTGCCCGCCGCCGCGGACCGGCTCGACGAGGCGCTGGCGGTCTTCCGCGACAGCAGGCAGCGTCTGTGGGAGGGCATGACCCTGTTCCGGCTCGCGGAGGTCGACCTCGCGGGCGGGCGGCCCGCGCAGGCCGCGGCCAACGCCGAGATGGCGCTCACGGTGCTGCGCGGCATCGGCGGGGAGTGGCGGCGCGGCAACGTACTGACGGTGCTCGGGCAGGCCCTGGCGGGCATAGGGCACGCGGGCCGGGCCCAGGTCTGCTGGCGTGACGCGCTGGTCATCTTCGAGGAGCTGGGCTCCCCGGAGGCGATCCAGGTCCGGGCTCTGCTCAGCCCGCTGGCGGCCGCATAACGCCCCTGGTCAGCACGTTCATTGAACGTTTATCGGCACCCGTCATTGTCTTGTCTGTCGGCCCGCCGCGTCGGGGGGCGCGCAAGCCGACGGGAAGGCCGGACGTACTCTGTCGGCCCTGGCAAGTCCGTCCGGCCACCCTCGGGGGAGTGGCCGGACGGTTTCGCCGATTCCATCAGGCAGCGTCATCAACGGGAGATGAGAACCATGGCCGACGTGAAGAAGAACGAGCCGCCGATCGTCACGCCGCAGGACCAGCACGCCACGGACCAGCCCGCCGTCGCCACCCTCGACCAGCACGCCACCGGCACCCCGGTCGCCCTGCTCGACCAGCACGCCACGGACGAACCGGCGATCGCCACGCTCGACCAGCACGCCACCTCGGAGCCGTTCAAGCCGACGGCCCAGTAAGCCGATCCGAGCGGGGGACGGTCCCGGCGGCACGGGAGGGGAGCCGCCGGGACCGGGGGGACACGACCGCGGTGCGGACCCGCTGGGGGGCGGGGACGCACCGCGGTCGTGTTCGGACGAGCTGTCGTCACACCGCCCAGGTCTTGAGCACGGCGGCCACGCTGTGGGCGGTGCAGCCGTCCTGCTTCAGCTCGGCGGCGAGAGCCGAAACCCTGTGTTGGTCCAGCTTGGCCGGGATGCCGGAGGCGATGAGGTAGGCGTGTGCCACCGCCACCGCCACCCGCAGGTTGGACCGCTCCAGCCACCGCATCCGGCCGAGCGTGTGCGCGAGTGCCGCAGCCCGGGCGTAGGCGCCCTGGTACACGTCTTGGCCGACGAGAACCGCCCGGTGCCGCTCGACGGCCGCGATGGGCACGCCGTAGTCGTCGATGGCGGGGTCGTCCTGGCCTGCGCGCTGAGCGACCTCCAGGATCCACGCCAGGTCGATGGTCACGTTCACTCGCCGGGAGCCCCTTCGATCTCATCGATCAAGTCGCCGTAGTGGTCGAGGACTTCCTGGGCGGCGGCCATGAAGACGGCCCGGAGCTTCTCGTTGTCGTTGCGGATCAACTGCTCGACGTACTCGTTGACCGCTATGCGCCGGGTGGCAGCCGCCTGGCGGGCCATCTCGGCCGTCTCGTCATCCATGCGAATGTTGATCTGGGTCTTGGCCATACATCGACGCTATCACTTGATACCAGCACCTGCTAGCCCCTGGTATCAAGGCCCCGCAGCTCCCCCTTCACCACCTTCCCGCTCGCGTTGCGCGGGAGTTCCGTCACGAACTCGACCTCCCTCGGCACCTTGTAGTTGGCCATCTCGCGGCGGGACCAGGCGATCAGGTCGTACGCCGTCAGGGGGGAGCCGGGGCGGCGCACGACGTAGGCGCGGCCCACTTCGCCGAGGCGGGGGTCGGGGACGCCGATCACGGCCGCGTCGGCCACCTCGGGGTGCAGGGCGAGGAGTTGCTCGATCTCCGCCGGGTAGGCGTTGAAGCCGCCGACGATGAACATGTCCTTGATCCGGTCGGTGATGCGGAGGTTGCCCGCCTCGTCCAGGACGCCGATGTCGCCCGTGTGCAGCCAGCCCTCCTCGTCGATCGCCCCGGCCGTGCCGGCCTGGTCCTCGAAGTAGCCCCGCATGACGTTGAAGCCGCGCACCAGGATCTCGCCCGGCTCCCCCGGCTCGGCCCGCACACACACCTCGGTGCCGGGTATCGCGCGGCCTGAGGTCGAGGCGATGACCTGCGCCGGGTCGCCGCGCCGGCACATCGTGACGATGCCGCTCGCCTCGGACAGGCCGTACGCGGTCAGGACGGTGTCCACGCCCAGCTCGCCCCGCAGCCGTTCGACCAGGCGCAGCGGCACCACTGCCGCCCCGGTCACCACCAGGCGCAGCGCGCTCAGGTCGTACTGGTCGCGCGCGGGGTGGTCCAGGAGGGACTGGTGGAGGGTGGGCGGGCCCGGCAGTACGGAGATGCGCTCGGCGGCGATGTTGGCGAGCGCGGTGTCGATGGTGAACACCGGCTGCGGCACCATCGTGGCGCCCCGCATCAGGGAGGCGATGATGCCCGCCTTGTAGCCGAAGGTGTGGAAGAACGGGTTCACGATCAGATAGCGGTCCCCCGCGCACAGACCCGCGAGCTCGGCCCAGATCGCATAGCCGCGCAGCGTCTGGGCGTGGGTGATCACCGCGCCCTTGGGGCGGCCGGTGGTGCCCGAGGTGTAGACGATGTCGGACGGCGCGTCCGGCGCGATGGCGTCCGCCCTGGCCCGGACCTCCGTCCCGGACACGGACTCGCCGCCCGCCAGGAACTCCTTCCAGGTGCGGAAGGACTCGGGGGCGTCGTCGGAGAGGACGACCACCTGTTCCAGGTGGGGGAGCGAGGGCAGGGGCCCGGGCCCGGGTCCTTCGGCGGTCGCGCGGCGCAGCGAGGCGACGTAGGACGTGCCGAGGAACGTGCCGGTGATGAACAGCAGCTTGGCGCGGCTGCTTTCGAGGACGTACGCCGCCTCCGAACCCTTGAAGCGGGTGTTCAGCGGTACGAGCACCGCGCCCGCGCTCACCGCGCCGAGCGCCGCGACGATCCACTCCCCGGTGTTGGGCGCCCAGATGGCGACCCGGTCGCCGGGCTCGACACCCGCCGCCATGCACGAGGCGGCCGCCCGCTCCACCCGCTCGCCGAGCTCCGCGTACGAGACGCGGCCGCGGCCCTCGACGACGGCCTCGCGCTCGCCGTACCGGGCGGCCGCCTCGCGCACCAGCTTCGCGATCGTGCCCCACTGAAGGTCTCCGCGCACCGCTTGCCCCATCGAAAGCCCCTCCGCCAGTAGCTGACTAACCGTCAGATTAGCTGTAGCCTCCTCCGCTGTCAGTACTGGTGACGCTCGTGGAGGTGGGGGCCATGGCCACCCTGAAGGACGCGACAGCCATAGTCGGGATCGGGCAGACCGCCTTCGCCAAGCACCTGCCCGAACCCGAGAAGACCTTGGCGTGCCGGGCGATCCTCGCCGCCCTCGACGACGCGGGCATCAGCCCCGCGGAGGTGGACGCGTTCGCCTCGTACACGATGGAGGAGACCGACGAGGTCGAGGTCGCCAAGGCCATCGGCGCGGGAGACGTGACCTTCTTCAGCAAGGTCGGCTTCGGCGGCGGGGGCTCCTGCGCCACCGTCGGCCATCTGGCCGGCGCGATCGCCACCGGGCAGGCGAGCGTGGGGGTGGCCTGGCGGTCCCGCAAGCGCGGCAGCGGCACAAGGCCCTGGAAGAACACGGCCGTTCAGCTTCCCACCCCCGCCCAGTGGACGCGCCCCTTCGGCCTGCTGCGGCCCGCCGACGAGATCGGCATGCTGGCCCGCCGCTATCTGCACGAGTACGGCGCCACCCGCGACCACCTCTTCAACGTCGCCCTCGCCTGCCGCAACCGCGCCAACCAGAACCCGGCCGCGATGATGTACGAGCGCCCGCTGACGCGCGAGATGTACATGACCTCCCGCATGATCAGCGACCCGCTCTGTCTCTTCGACAACTGCCTGGAGACGGATGGGGCGTTGGCGTGTGTGGTCGTCTCCGCCGAGCGCGCTCGGGACTGCCGGCGGAAGCCGGTGTACGTGCACTCCGCGGCCCAGGGCCTGCCCGCCCAGCACCACGGCATGGTCAACTACTGGAACGACGACCCGCTCACCGGTCCCGCCTGGACCGCCGCCCGACACCTGTGGAAACAGGCCGACTTCGGACCCGACGACATCGACGTGGCCCAGATCTACGACGCGTTCACCCCGCTCATCCCGCTCTCCCTGGAGGGCTACGGCTTCTGCGGGCGCGGCGAGGGCGCCGCCTTCACCGAGGGCGGGGCCCTGGAGATCGGCGGGCGGCTGCCCCTCAACACCGGCGGCGGCGGCCTGAGCGAGGCCTACGTCCACGGGTTCAACCTCATCAACGAAGGCGTCAAACAACTGCGTGGCAGCAGCACCGCCCAGGTCCCGAACGCCGCCACCTGTCTGGTCACCGCGGGCGAAGGGGTCCCCACCTCCGCCCTTCTGCTGAGGAGTTGAGACATGCTGTCACCCGTGGTGGACGACGACGGCGCCCCCTTCTGGGAGTACGCCGCCCTCGGCGAGCTCCGCGTCCAGGCCTGCGCCGCCCCCGACTGCGGCCGGCTCCGCTTCCCGCCCCGCCCGTGCTGCCCGCACTGCCACTCCTTCGACAGCGAATGGCGCAGGATGTCGGGCCGCGGCCGCATCTGGTCGTACGTCCTGCCCCACCCGCCCCTGCTCCCCGACTACGCGGCCCAGGCCCCCTACAACGCGGTGGTCGTGGAGCTCGTCGAGGATCCGCTGATCCGGCTCGTCGGCAATGTGGTCGCCGAACCGGACGCCCCGCTCGACTCGGTCGACCCGGCCCGGCTGAGGATCGGCGCCCGCGTGCAGGTCGCGTTCACCGAGGTCGACGGGGTGAACGTGCCGCGCTGGCTCCTGGAGCGCGCGTGAGCGTCCTGGTGACCCGCGACGAGGAGACCGGCGTCGCGGTCGTCACCCTGAACCGGCCCGAACGCCTCAACGCCATCGACCTGGACGCGGCACGCCAACTCGGCTCCGTATGGCGGGAGTTGCGTGGTGACAACACCGTCCGGGCGGTCGTCCTGACGGGCGCGGGCGAGCGGGCGTTCTGCACCGGGATCGACCGCACGGCCGAGGTGGCCCAGCCCTCGTCCCCGTACTCGACCGACGATCCCCTGATCGCGATCGGCCCCAAGGCCAACGACCTGTGGAAGCCGGTCGTCGCCGCCGTGCGCGGGATGGCCTGCGGCGGGGCGTTCTATCTGCTGGGCGAGGCCGAGTTCGTGATCGCCGCAGAGGACGCCACGTTCTTCGACCCGCACACGACGTACGGGATGGTCAGCGCGTACGAGTCCATGTACCTCGCGCTGCGGATGCCGCACGGGGAGGCGGCCCGGCTCGCCCTGATGGGCACGGCCGAGCGGATGTCGGCGCGGCGGGCGCACGAGATCGGTTTCGTCAGCGAACTCACGGCCCCTGGAGGGGAGTTGGCTGCCGCGCTGCGGTGCGCGGAGACGATCGCCTCCTTCCCGACCGAGGCCGTGCAGGGCACGGTCCGCTCGCTGTGGGCCGCGAAGGAAGCCACCCTCGCCCAGGCCCACTCCCGCGCCCCCGCCTTCGTCGCCCTCGGAAACCTGCCGCCCGAACGACAGGCGGAGCTCTACACCCGGCGACGTTCGAAGGATTTCCGGGTGCGCTGAGGAGCAGGGCGGGCGGGGCCGACGGGGCCGGTGGGTGCTGGGCGCCTGGCGCCGGTCAGTTGGCCGACGCGCTCGCCTCGCAGTGGTTCACCTGCGTCACCAGGGAGGGGTGGCTCATCGCCACCTTGACGGTCTGGGTGGCGCCGGGCCCCAGGGTCACCGGCGCGGACCCCTCGTCGACGGTCTTGCCGAGCGCGTCGTAGAAGGTGACCCGCACCAGATAGCGGTGGCTGCCGCCGCCGGAGCCGGTGCTCACGCGCACCGAGGAGACGTCCTGCCTGTCGGACGGCGACACACAGGCGGTGACGGTCGCGGTGACAGTGGGCGTGGCGCCCGATGTCGCGCCCCGGCTCGACGACCCGCCCGTGGTGCTCGTGCCGGTGGTGGTGTTGCCGTAGCGGTTGCCGTTGTAGCCACTGGTGTATCCGCTACTGGTGCTGCTGGTGCCGCTAGTGCTGCTGTCACTCGTACTGCCGCTGCTGCTGTCTCCATCGGTGCTCGAACTCCCGTTGCTCTTGTGGGAGTTGGAGCAGCCGCCGCCGGAGCTGTGGCTCTTGCCGTGACCGTGACTGGAGAATCCGGTCAGCGCGAGCCCCAGACCCAGCGCGATGGCCGCACATTTCATTCCGCGACGTATCACCGTCCCACCCCCTCCGAAGACCGGCCGACACCTTAACAGCGGCCCGGTGCGGCAGCCGGGCCCCCCGAGCCGGAGGGGCGCCGGGTAGCGGTGGGCGCGTGCCGGGCGTAGCGTCGACGGCGAGAGCCGCTCTTATCGAGGAGGGCCGCAGAGATGGTCCGCAACGCCCTCGGCTCGGTCCTCGCTCTCGCCGGAGCGACGGCCGCCGTCTGGAGCCCCTTCCGTGCCTGGTACGACGGCCGTCACGGCAGCGCCTACCGCATCGACGACCTCTTCTCGGGCATCTCCGCCGACAAGGCGGCGGTAGCCGGCTCGATGCTGCTGCCCTTCGCCTTCGCGGCACTGGTGACGCTGGTGGCCTTGGTGCTGCGTTCCCGGGCCCTGCTGGTGGTGGCCGGTCTCGTCGTGCTCGGGTTCACGATCCTGTGGATGGTGCGGCAGGGCCAGGCCGCGGGCCACCTGACCGTCGAGTCCTCCGGAAACGGACTCGGGCAGGGCGTCGGGATCGCCCTGGGCGGCGGACTGCTGCTGCTGATCGCGGCGGCCCTGATGCCACCGCGCCGCAGGGTCGGACCGGAGTCCTCCGGCCGCGTCGACGTCGCGGGCGTGGACACCCGCACCCCTTACGAGCCGTCGCCGGAGCGGCACCCGTACGGGGCGCCCGGCGCGGGGGGTCACGAGCCGCCGGCCGAGGACCTCCACGAGCCGCCCGCCCGACACCCGCACGAGCCCGAGCCAGGACACCCGCGACACGAACCCGAGACCGGACACCCGCGCGAGCCCGAGCCCAGCCCCGGCCGCCCGCAACACGAGCCCGAGCCCGAGGCCGGTTCGGCAAACCCGCACCACGGGCCCGAGCCCCGGCACCCGTACGCCGGGCCGCCGCCCGTGAATCCCTATCGGCAGCCCGGCCAGGGCGGGCCGCAGCCGCCTCCGCCGCGGGACTGAACCGTCGCGGGTCACGCGCTGACGGCGGGTCCCGGCGGCCGGGTCAGTCCCGTACGCCGGTCACCACGTGCGCGTACAGCTCCTCCGAGGTGGACAGGCGCGCGGTGAGGCCGCCCGCCGACATCGCCGCTAGGGCGCCCGGCACCTGGCGCTCGCTGGTCTCCACCAGCAGCATGCCGCCCGGGGCCAGCCAGTCCGGGGCGGCGAGGGCGACGCGGCGCATGACGTCGAGGCCGTCCGAGCCGCCGTCCAGGGCGACCAGCGGTTCGTGTTCGCGGGCCTCCGGGGGAAGCAGGCCGACCTCGCCGGAGGGGACGTAGGGGACGTTGGCCGTCAGGATGTCGATCCGGCCGCGCAGGGTGGCCGGGAGCGGGTCGAAGAGGTCGCCCTCGTAGACGTGGCCGCCGAACGCGGCGACGTTGCGCCGGGCGCAGCGCACGGCGGCGGGTTCGATGTCGGCGGCGTGCAGTTCGGCCCCCGGCAGCGCGGTGGCGAGGGCCGCGCCGAGCGCGCCCGAGCCGCAGCACAGGTCCACGACGACGACCGGCCGGGAGGCGTCGGCGGCGGCGAGCGCCCGGCTCACCAGGAACTCGGTACGGCGCCTGGGCACGAACACCCCGGGATCGACGGCCACCTTGAGTCCATGGAACTCGGCCCAGCCCAGGACGTGTTCGAGGGGAAGGCCGGAGGCCCTGCGCTCGACCATCGAGGAGACCTGGCCGGGCCCTTCGGCCGTGGCGAATATCAACTCGGCCTCGTCCTCGGCGAACACGCACCCGGCGGCGCGCAGTCTGGTGATGACGTCGGACGCCGCGAGCGGCTCAACTGACATACGGGCTGGGCCCTCTCGGTGCCGCTGTACGGAACATCCCTAAGCGTAGGGCGCCCAGGCGCACCCCTTGGACCCGGCCCCCCGGACCCCGGGCGCCTAGCGGGATCCGGACGTGGCCGTCCCCTTCACCGCGTCCAGCGCGTAGACGCACCGGTCCTTGCTGCACGCGTAGACGACCCCGCCGCGCACCACGGGCGAGCCGGTGATCTCGCCGCCCGTCGCGAGCTTCCAGCGCAGTTGGCCGCCGGCCGCGTCCAGGGTGTACAGGCAGTGGTCGGCCGAGCCGAAGTGGATGCGGCCGTCGGCGACGACGGGGGCGCCCACCACCTCGCCGCCCGCGGCGAAGCGCCACTTGGGCGTCGAGGTGACCGCGTCCAGGGTGTACAGCGCGTTGCCGCTGCCGACGTGGACGTTGCCGTCGGCCACCAGGACCGGCTCCACGGAGTTGCGGGACTCCGTCGCGATGCGCCAGCGGTCCTTGCCGGTCGCGGCGACCAGGGCGTACACCGTGCCGAGGTAGTCGGCGAGGTACACGCCGCCGCCCGCCACCGCGGGGCCCGGCGCGAACGTCGGCGGCGACAGGAAGACCGCGGGCGCCTCGAAGTGCCAGCGGACGTGTCCGGAGGAGATGTCGATGGCGACGACGCGGGTGCCCGCCGCGACATAGACGTAGCCGTCCTCGGCGGGCGCGACCCGGACGGGGACGCCGCCGCAGGAGGCCGCGTCGCCCACCGGATAGGACCAGCGCTCGACGCCGGTGCGGGCGTCCAGGGCGCGCAGCCGGGCGTCCTTCCAGAGGTAGACGGTGCCGTCGTGGATCGTGGGGCCGGCCTCGGGCGTCTCGAAGTCGGTCTGGGCCCCGGTCGTCTCCCACAGCTTCTCGCCGTTGGCGGCCTCCCAGGCCTGTACGCCGCCGCCCCGGGTGCCGGTGACGACGGTGCCGCGGTCGGCCTTCAGGGAGTACACCCAGGCGTCCGCGGGACCCCGCCACAGCTCGCCGCCGTCGGTCGCGTCCAGGGCGTACAGGGTGGGGCCGTCGGAGGCGTGGATGCGGCCGCCCTCGACGGCCATCGCCCACGCCACGTCACGGGTCTTGAACTGGCGGCGGCCGGTGCCCACGTCCAGGGCGTGCACCTCGAAGGAGGTCACGTACAGCAGGTCACCGGCGACGGCCGGGGTCCCCCACACGTCGTTCGACATGCGAAAGCGCCAGGGGCGCCAGCGGCCCGGCACCTCCGGCGGCTGCGCCGGCGGCGGCACGGGCGCGGCCTGCGCGCCGCCCGCGCCGGGTCTGCGCACCCAGCCGGTGGCGGGCCCGGCGTCGACGGCCACCCGGGACGCGTCGGCGGCGCGGGGCCCGGGGCCGATGGGCACCTTCGCGCCGGGAAGGCGCACCGGCTCGTCGGTGTGGACCGGCGGATAGGTCACGGAGGAACCGGCGTGCCGGGCCGCGTACGGGGGCTCCGGGGGCCGGGGCGGCGGCGCGGGCAGCGAGCGGTTGGAGCGCACGGCGCTCGGCGCCGGGTCGGCGGGCGGCGCGACCAGCATGCGGCCGCCGCCCCTGCGCTGCTCGATCATGGCGACGGAGCGGGGCGGCAGCCACGCCGACGCGGTGCCGCTGTCGTCCGAGCCCGAGGCGAAGAGGTGGGGCGCGAGCTGCGCCTGGAGGTCCTCGGGCGAGGGGCGGTTGGGGTGCTCCATCTGCATGCAGGACTCGATGAGCGGGCGCAGCTCGTCGGGCAGGCCGGTGATGTCCGGGCCCTCGCGCAGCAGCATGAACACCGTCTCGACCGGGTTGGCGCCGTGGAAGGGCGCGTGTCCGGTCGCCGCGAAGACGAGGGTCGAGCCGAGCGAGAACACGTCGGAGGCGCCGGTGACGCTGCGCGAGTCCTTGGCCTGCTCGGGCGACATGTAGGCGGGGGTGCCCACCGCCACGTTGGTCATGGTCAGACGGGTGTTGGAGACCCCGGACGCGATGCCGAAGTCGATCACGCGGGGCCCGTCCTCGACGACCAGGACGTTGGACGGCTTCAGGTCACGGTGGACCAGGCCCGCCCCGTGGATGGACTGGAGGGCCTCGGCGATGCCGGCCGCCAGCCAGCGCACGGCCTGGGCGGGCAGCGGCCCGCACTCATTCACTATTTCTTCGAGGGAGGGCGCCGGGACATAGGCGGTCGCCAGCCACGGGACGGGGGCGCGCGGGTCGGCGTCGACGACGGCGGCGGTGTAGAAGCCGCTGACGGCGCGGGCCGCCTCCACCTCACGGGTGAAGCGGACCCGGAACAGCTGGTCCTCGGCGAGCTCGGTGCGCACCGTCTTGATGGCGACGCGGCGGCCGGACGCCGAGCGCGCCAGATAGACAAGACCCATGCCGCCGGCACCGAGCCGTCCCAGCACCTCGAAGGGGCCGATCCGCCTCGGGTCGTGCTGCGTCAGCTGCTCCACTTGCCTGCCACCTCCCCGTACGGGCCATGCATGAACGCGGCCCCGTGCAGCGTCTCACGCGGCACTCCGATTCTCCCTGCCGGAGGCGGCCGGTGGCCAACCCGGGTCGAGATCGGGATGTCTCGTCCCGATCTTGGACATCCCGGACAGGCCTTAGGTGCCTGAACCCTGGAGAACGGCGAAGGTGGCGCCCTGGTTGTCGTTGAGGACGGCCATCCGCCCGTATCGGATGTCGAACGGCTGGGCGGTGACCCGGCCGCCGAGCCGGGTGCAGGCGGCGGCCGTCGCGTCGCAGTCCTCGACGAGGAAGTACACGAGGAAGTGGTCGGGCAGGGCCGCCGGGAAGGCGTCCGACATCAGGCTGCGGGCGCCCACGGCGGTGTCGGGGCCGGGCTCGGTGCCGGGCAGGGACCAGGTGCGGATGTCGGCGCCCAGCTCGTCGGCGCTGCCCGGGCTCGTACCGCGATAGCCGAAGACGGACTCGTAGAACGCGTCGGCCTGGTCCTTGTCGCGGGTGTAGACCTCGGTCCAGCAGAACGAGCCGGGCACGCGGGTCAGCTCGAACCCGGTGTGCGCCTCCCCCTGCCAGAGGCCGAAGACGGCGCCGCCCGGGTCGGCGGCGACCGCAAGGGTGCCGTGCGGGGGCACCGGCATCGGCTCGGTGATGAGCTGGCCGCCGGCCTCGCGGATGCGGGTGGCCAGGGCCCGGGCGTCGGGGGTGGCGAAGTAGACGGTCCAGGTGGTGGGCATCCGGCCGTCGCGCTTGGGCTGGAGGGCCGCGACGCGCCGCCCGTCCTTGAAGGCGCCGGTGTAGTGCCCCTGCTTGTCGGCGCCGCCCTCGTCGAAGGTCCAGCCGAGGAGCTCCCCGTAGAACCTCTTGCCGGCCGCCGGATCGGACAGCGAGACATCGGCCCAGCACGGCGCGCCTTCCGGATATCCGCCCATGCGCCTGATTCCTTCCTGACCGCACCGCCCCCGTCGTGGAGCCGCATCGGGGCCAAGCTAACGATCCATCACGCCCGGGGCGGCCGAACAATTCGAACATATGGCGTGATTTCGGTCGACGAAAGGGCTGGGGGTCAAGTCCCGCACGGCTTGTCCACCAAAGTTGTCCACAGGGTGTTGATAACACCATTCGAGTGGCCGGGCTCGACCGTCGAACGGCCGGCCCCCCTCGGGAGCCACCGGATCGGACCTCCGGACGGCCTCCGGACGGCCTCCGGACGATCACCCGCGGCGGCCGGTTCTCCCCGCACATCACACCTCCCATCGGGACGTATCACCCCTCGGCCCCCATTTGCACTCGGCCGAATCGCGCTCCGATCACCCCTCGGTAAGCTGACGGCATGACAGGACAAGTACGCACCGTCGACGGCCGCGTGGCCGGCCGACGCGGGCAGGCGACACGGCAGAAGCTGCTCGACTGCCTCAGTGAGATGCTCAGCTCGTCGCCGTACCGGGACGTCAAAGTCATCGACGTGGCCCGGAAGGCGGGCACTTCACCCGCGACCTTCTACCAGTACTTCCCCGACGTCGAGGGCGCCGTCCTGGAGATCGCGGAGGAAATGGCCAAGGAGGGCGCCGGGTTGACGGCTCTGGTCGAGGGCCGCTCCTGGGCCGGGCGGGCGGGCTGGCAGACGGCGGAGGAGCTCGTGGAGGGCTTCCTCGACTTCTGGCGCAAGAACGACGCGATCCTCAGGGTCGTCGATCTGGGCGCGGCCGAGGGCGACAAGCGCTTCTACAAGATCCGCATGAAGATCCTGAACTCGGTCACCAACTCCCTTACGGACGCGGTCACCGAGCTCCAGGCCAAGAACAAGGTCGACAAGGACGTCAGCCCCGCCGCGATGGCGGGCTCCCTCGTCGCGATGCTCGCCTCGGTGGCCTCGCACCAGAAGGGGTTCCAGACCTGGGGCGTCAAGCAGGCCGAACTGCGCCCCAATCTGGCCCTCTTGGTCCACCTGGGCATCACGGGCAAGAAGCCGACGAAGTAGCCGTCGGACCGACGGCCGATATCCACGTCCTGTCGCGCCGACGGCGGTTCACCTCCGCGAGGAGGAGACCGCCGTCGGCGTTCTTGTCCGCGCCCGCCACGAACCATCACCCATTGCCCCTCGCTACCCCTCGCCGCCCCTTCAGTCTCTGCGCTCCAGCCGGAAGAGGCGGATCTCGCGCTCGATCCTGGACTGGTAAGTGGCGTACGGAGGCCAGAAGTTGAGGGCCGCCTGCCAGACGGCGGCACGCTCCTCCCCTTCGAGCAGCCGGGCCCGTACCGCGATGTCGCGCCCCTGCCAGCTGATCTCCGCATCCGGGTGGGCGAGCAGGTTCCCGGTCCAGGCGGGGTGTCCGGGCCGCCCGAAGTTGGAGCCGATCAGCACCCAGGTGTCGCCGCCCGCCTCCGGCATGCAGGCGAGCGGAGTGGTGCGCGCCAGACCCGACTTGGCGCCGCGTGCCGTGAGCACCACCCCGGGCAGCATGCGGGCGCTGAGGATGACCCGGCCGCGGGTGAGGCGGTGCACGGCGCGGTCCATCGCGGGGACGAAGTGCGGGGCGATCCTCGCGAACGCACGGGTCGAGGACACCTTCTGCATGAGCCGCACCCCGGGCGCCGTCGTGGCGGGGCCGGCGTTCACACCGTCACCTCGCGGGCGGCCGGGTCGAACAGGCCGGCCTGCTCGGCGGCGTGCGCGCGCAACCGGTGCACGGGCCCGAAGAGCAGTTCGTCGGCGGCGGCCCGCTTGAAGTAGAGGTGCGCCTCGTGCTCCCAGGTGAACCCGATGCCGCCGTGCAACTGGATGGCTTCCGAGGCTGCGGCACGCAGCGCGTCGAGCCCCTGGGCGAGTGCGAGGGCTCCCGCGCCGGGGTCCCAGGCCGCGTAGTACGCCGCCGATCTGGCCGCCTGGACCTGCACATACAGGTCCGCGAGACGGTGCTTGACCGCCTGGAACGAGCCGATCGGCCGCCCGAACTGCTCCCGTCCCTTGACGTACGCGACGGTGCGCTCCAACGCCTCGCCCGCGGCGCCCACGGCCTCGGCGGCCAGACAGGCGGCCGCGGTACGCCCGACGGCGGCGAGCGCCTCGCCCACGGGCGCACAGTCGTCATCCCCCAGCAACTGTGCTTCCACGTCCCGCAGTTGTACGCGGCCTTGGGTGCGGGTCTCGTCGAGCGCGGTGCGCCGGGTGCGCCGAAGGCCCTCCGCGTCACCGGGCACGAGGAAGAGGAGGGTGCGGCCGCGGGCGAAGCCGCCGGTGTGCGCGGCGACGATCAGCAGCCGCGCGCTGTGCCCGTCCAGGACCTGGTCGGCCTCCCCGTACAGCCGCCAGGCCCCTTGCGGCGTCCGTCCTGCCTGTACGCCCCCGGCCCGGCCTCCCCCGGCCCAGTCGCCGTCCGTGTTGACGCCGGTGAGCCCCAGCGCGAGCGCGAGGCCCGGGCCCGGCACGGTGAGGGTGGCGCCGCACTCGCCGCGGGCGATGGGCGGGAGCAGGGCGTCCTTCTGCGCGTCGGTGCCGAGCGCGGTGATGAGCGGGGCGGCGAGGACGGCGGTGGCGAGCAGCGGAGACGGCAGCAGCGCGCGGCCGGTCTCCTCGCAGGCGAGGGCGAGGTCGGCGGTGGTGCACCCCGTGCCCCCGTACGCCTCGGGAAGCGCAAGGCCGGGGAGCCCGAGCTCGGTGGCGAGCCGCCCCCAGAGCCTCCCGTCGTAGCCGGCCGGGGTGCGCACCGCGTTCTTGACGTCCTGGGGACCGCAGTGTTTGACGAGCAGTTCGTGCAGGGTGCGGCGGATCGCGTCCTGTTCCGCGGTGAAGGTGGCGTCCATCGGCGGGCTCCTCCCCCAGGGGCATGGCCCCTGAACTGACGGGGCGTCATGTTAGAGGCGGGGGTGGCAGATGCCCAGGGGTCGGAGGGGGTGGGGATGGGGCGGGGATGGGGCGAGGCGGGCGGGCATGGGCGGGTGATGGGGGGAACCACTGCCCGCCGCACGGCATCTGATGTACCGTCAGATTCATGCCAAGCCAGCAGCCCTCACGCACGCGGCGGCGGCGCAAGGTGGCGGTCGTAGGGGTCGCGCTCTCGGACACCGGACGCGTGGACGACGCCACCCCCTACGCCCTGCACGCCCAGGCCGCCCGGCGCGCCCTCGCCGACTCGGGGCTCGATCGCGGCGTCATCGACGGATTCGCCTCGGCCGGGCTCGGCACGCTCGCGCCGGTGGGGGTCGCCGAGTACCTCGGGCTCCGGCCCACCTGGGTCGACTCCACCACCGTCGGCGGCGCCACCTGGGAGGTCATGGCCGCGCACGCCGCCGACGCGATCGCCGCCGGGCACGCCAACGCGGTGCTGCTCGTGTACGGCTCGACCGCGCGCGCGGACATCAAGGCGGGGCGGCGCACCTCCAACCTGTCGTTCGGCTCGCGGGGCCCGCTCCAGTTCGAGGCGCCGTACGGCCACACGCTGATCTCCAAGTACGCGATGGCGGCGCGGCGCCACATGCACCAGTACGGCACGACGATCGAGCAGTTGGCGTCCGTGGCGGTGCAGGCGCGGGCCAACGCCGCGACCAACCCGGACGCGATGTTCCGCGACCCCATCACCGTCGACGACGTCCTGTCCGGGCCGATGATCGCGGACCCCTTCACCAAGCTGCACTGCTGCATCCGCTCCGACGGCGGCTGCGCGGTGCTGCTCGCGGCGGAGGAGTACGTCTCCGACACCATCAAGGCGCCGGTGTGGGTGCTGGGTTCGGGGACGGCGGTGTCGCACACGACGATGTCGGAGTGGGAGGACTTCACGGTGTCCCCCGCGGCGGTCTCGGGCCGGCTCGCCTTCGAGCGGGCGGGGGTGCGGCCGGCCGATGTCGACGTGGTCCAGATCTACGACGCGTTCACGTACATGACGCTGGTGACGCTCGAAGACCTGGGGTTCTGTGCGAAGGGGGAGGGCGGGGCGTTCGTGGAGAAGGGCCGGCTGCTACGGGACGGCGAGCTGCCGGTCAACACCGACGGGGGTGGCCTGTCGGCCTGCCATCCCGGGATGCGGGGCCTGTTTCTGGTGGTGGAGGCGGTGCGGCAGCTTCGGGGGGAGGCGGGGGTGGGGCAGGTGGGGCGGGGGAGGTTGCCGGAGGTTGCGGTGGCCTCCGGCACGGGGGGGTGGTTCTGTTCCTCCGGAACGCTGGTTCTGGGCCGGGGTTGACGCCCGGGGGCACTCGCCCGTGACGGGGGTTGCATGGCCCGGGCCCCCTGGGGCTCCGCCCCAGACCCCGGCGGGTTCGCCCACCCACCCACCCGTGCAGCGGGTTGAAGGGTTCGGCCCCTGGGGCTCCGCCCCAGACCCCGGCACGTCGCCCACCCACCCGCCCGTAAGCGCAGGGTTGGAAGGTGCCGGGACCCTGGGGCTCCGCCCCAGACCCCGTTCGCGCCTGAACGGCGCTCGTCCTCAATCGCCGGACGGGCTGAAGGTGCTGGCCAGCGCCGAGTAGTTAGGGGCGCGGGGCTGTGACACATGCGGCTCCGCCGCGCGGGCGCGAGAAGCAACACGGTCCGCACACGACCGAGGTTTTTAGGGGCGCGGGGAACTGCGCGACCAGCCACGCACGGTCCGCACACGATCAGGGGGTTAGGGGCGCGGGGACGCACGGGGGGGGTCTGGCGGGGGCAGGATGGGCGCATGGAATTCCGCGAATTTCTGCACACCCTCCGCGTCTGGGACACAGACCTTCCCCCCTTCACCCCCGACACCGCACCCCCCACCCCCCTCCCCCTCTTCCAGCAATGGCTCACCCACGCCGCCACCGCCGGCCAGCCCGAGCCGCACACCATGTCGCTCGCCACGGTCGACACCGAGGGCAACCCCGACATCCGCACCCTCACGCTGCACGACGCCGACGACGCCGGCTGGCACTTCGGCTCGCACTCCACCAGCGCGAAGGGACGCCAGCTCGCCGCGCACCCCGTCGCCGCGCTCGGCTTCTACTGGCCCGTCGTGGGCCGCCAGGTCCGGGTGCGCGGACACGTGACCCCGTCGGATCCGGCCGTCTCCCAGGCCGATCTGCACGCCCGCTCGACGGGGGCGCTCGCGGCCGCCCTGGTCGGTCGCATGAGTGAAGTGCTCGCCGACTACGCGGAGTTGGAGGCGGCGTACGCCGACGCCTGGCAGCGCGCCGAGGCGGACCCGCTCACCCCCGTGGCCACCTGGACCCGCTACGTACTGGACCCCACCGAGGTCGAGTTCTTCCAGGGCGACGCCCAACGCCGACACGTGCGGCTGCGCTACCGCCGCGAGGGCTCCGCCTGGACGCGCGAACTCCTCTGGCCGTAACCGGGCCCCACGGACCGGCGGGACCGGGGCCGCCGGGCCACCCCGCACGAACTCACTCCCGCGCGCCCCCGTCGGTCGCGAGGCGCGCATGCAGATGCAGGTCACGGAAGGCATCCCGGCGCCCGGCCTCGAACATCGCGCCCCGCAGCGTCCCCTCCGCCCGGTACCCACACCGTTCGGCCACGCGGCAGGAGACGTGATGGCCCACCGCGTGACCCAGCTCGACGCGGTGCAGGCCGACCGTGTCGAAGGCCCAGCGGGTGATCAGCTCCAGGGCGTGCCCGGCCACTCCGCGCCCCCGCGCCTCGGGCAGCGTCCAGTACCCGACCCGGGCGCAACGCAGCGGCCAGTCGACGGAGTTGAGGCCGACATGGCCCAGCACCTCCCCACTGGACTCGTCCGTGACGCAGTACGTCGCGAACTCGCCCCGCGCCCATCCCAACGCCCGCAGCCGCAGCAGTTCCGCGACGGCCGCCTCGTCCTCGACGGGGGCGTTGTGGGTGTTCCAGCGCAGGTACTCGGGGTCGGTGACCCCACGCAGCAAGGGCTCGACATCATTGTCGCGCCAGACGCGCAGACGCAGACCGTGGCCGCGCAAGTCGGCGGGTATGAGCTGGAGTTTCATACCTCCATTGAACCTCCGGCCCCCTGCCTTTCGCCCCGCGTCACACGGGTCCGGCCCCCGGCACGGGAGCCGGACCGAACACCGGCACGGGAGCCGGACCGAACACCGGCACCGTGACACCGCCCCCGGCACCGACGCCGTCTTCCGCGCCGACGCCACCTTCCGCGCCGCCCCGGAACCTCACGTACAGCTCCATTCCGATCCGCAGATCGGCCTCGGGGCACCCGACGACCTCGGTCATCATCCGGGGACCCTCGGCCAGATCGACGACGGCTGCGACATACGGGACCCGGTCGCCGAACGGCGGCAGGTCGTTGCGGTGCACGACGGACCAGGTGTAGAGCGTGGCGCGGCCGCTCGCCGGGCGCCAGTGGACGTCCTCGCTCCAGCAGTACGGGCAGAACTCCCGGGGGTAGTGGTGCGGGCGGTCGCAGGCCGCGCAGTGCCGGATGAGCAGGCGCCCCTGGGCGGCGGAGTCCCAGTAGGGGCGGGTGAACGCGTCCACATCGGGCGTGGCCGCGTTCACGTACGCCACCGGAACAGACCCAGCGCGTCGTCCAGGGACCAGGTCTGCCACGCCATGGCGCCGAGGGCGACGAGCGAGATGAGCGCCATCATCGCGTTCTGCCCCTGCTCCGCCCAGTCGTGGATCATCAGGACCAGATAGAGGAGGTTGAGGAGCAGCCCGCAGACGAGGGCGACGGGGGTCAGAAGGCCGGCCACCAGGCCGAGGCCGAGGGCGAGTTCGGCATAGACGACCACGTACGCCATGACCTTCGGGCGGGGTTTGACCACGGTGTCGAAGCCGCTGCGGACGGCGCTCCACCGGTGCTTGGCGGCGACGTCGGACGCCCAGGCGATGCCCGTGCCGCGCTCGAACCAGCCCTTCTTGTCCTTGTGCCGCCAGCTCTCCAGCCACCACAGGCCGAGTCCGATGCGCAGGACGGCGAGCCACTCGGCGCCGCTGAGCCAGATCGAGTCCACCCTGGCCTTCCTTCCCGGTACGGTCGCACGTTTCTGACGGTACGTCAGTTCAGCGGATCCGGGCCGGGTGCGCAAGGGGTGGGCGTACGTGATCAGATCGCAACCGATTCCGGTCTTGACCGAGACCCATCAAGTATTCGCGCCATTACGCTCAGCGTTCATGGCCGACACCTCCTCTCCCGTAAGCCCCGTCTATGTGATCGGCGCCGGGCCCGGCGGTCTCGCCGTCGCCGCCGCGCTGGGCGCTCGGGGCGTACGGGCCGTGGTGCTGGAGAAGTCCGACGCCGTGGCCGCGTCCTGGCGACGCCACTACGACCGGCTCCACCTGCACACCACGCGCCGACTGTCCTCGCTGCCGGGCCTGCGGATTCCGCGCCGCTTCGGGCGGTGGGTGTCCCGGGACGACCTGGTGCGCTACCTGGAGAAGTACGCCGAAGTCCACGAGCTGGAGATCGTCACCGGGGTCGAGGTGGAGCGCGTCGAACGGGGCCCCGAGGGCGAGGGCTGGGTCCTGTACGCGACCGGCGGGCGGCGGTTGACGACGTCGGCGGTGGTGGTGGCCACCGGGTACAACCACACGCCGTACGTTCCCGACTGGGCCGGCGCCGAGACGTACACCGGCGAGCTTCTGCACGCGAGCCGGTACCGCGATCCCGCCCCCTACGCGGGGCGGGACGTACTGGTCGTCGGGGCCGGCAACACCGGGGCGGAGATCGCGGCGGACCTCGCCGAGGGCGAGGCGGCGCGGGTGCGGCTCGCGGTGCGGACGCCGCCGCACATCCTGCGCCGGTCCACCGCGGGGTGGCCCGCGCAGGCGACCGGCATCCTGGTGCGCCGGCTTCCCGTACGCCTCGTGGACCGGGCCGCCTCGGTGACCGAACGGCTCTCCGTGCCGGACCTCTCCGCGTACGGGCTGCCACGGCCGGCCGGGGGCCTGTACTCGCGGGTCCGGGAAGGGGCCATCCCCGTACAGGACGCGGGGCTGATCGACGCGGTACGGGCCGGGCGGGTCGAGCCGGTCGCGGCGGTCGACTCCTTCGACGGCGCCAAGGTCCTCCTGGCGGACGGGACACGGGTGTCGCCGGAGGTGGTCATCGCGGCGACCGGGTACCGGCGGGGGCTCGAAGGGCTCGTCGGGCATCTCGGGGTGCTGGACTCGCGGGGGCGGCCTCGGGGGCGGGGGGTGTCGGGGCTGTACTTCACGGGGTTCACGAATCCGATCAGCGGGATGCTGCGGGAGCTCCGCCTGGACGCCACCCGAATCGCCAAATCCCTCACCCCTTAACCCGGGGCCCACCCCACGCCCCACCCCATGCACGGCCCGCGCCCGCCTTTTGCGCAGTTCCCCGCGCCCCCAACCCCCTCCCGATCCTGCGAACCGCACCCGCGTCCCGCGCAGTTCCCCGCGCCCCTGAAAACCCGTTCACGCCTGCGGGCCGTGGGTGGCCGGTCGCGCAGTTCCCCGCGCCCCTAAACCCCCGGTATGTGCGGACCGTGCTCGCTACTCGCGCAGTTCCCCGCGCCCCCAAGGCCCGTCTTCGTCCGCAGACCGTGCGTGGCTGGTCGCGCAGTTCCCCGCGCCCCTGAAAACCCGCTGTCGTGTGCGGACCGTGCCCGCTTCTCGCACAGTTCCCCGCGCCCCTAGCTACTCGGTGCTGGGCCGCATCGGCCACCTCAGCCTGTCATGGGGGTCCCCCCTGGCCCTTAAGGCCTTGGGGGAGATTGAGGACGAGCGCCCTTCAGGCGCGAACGGGGTCTGGGGCGGAGCCCCAGGAGGGCCGGGCCATCCAACCCTGCGCCTACGGGCGGGCGGGTGGGCAAGCGCCCGGGGTCTGGGGCGGAGCCCGGGGGCCGAATTCTTCAACCCGCTGCACGGGCGGGTGGGTGGGCAAAGGGGCCGGGGACTGGGGCGGAGCCCCAGGGGCCCGGGCTGTCCAACCCCCTGCACGGGCGGGTGGGTGGGCGAGATGCCTGGGGTCTGGGGCGGAGCCCCAGGGGCCGAACCCTTCAACCCGCTGCACGGGTGGGTGGGTGGGCGAGCGCGGCTGGAAAGTGGGGGGCTCAACGCCCAGCGGGTTTGGGGGGAGGGGGAGTTGGGGGAGGCCCAGCGCGCTGGGGCGAGCCCCGCCCGCAGGCGCCGAGCCTTTGCTCGCAGGGCTGTTCCTGACACGCCGTCAGTTCTGTAATCTGACTATGCGTCAGTTAGCAGCCGCACGGCCCAGTCCCAGACACCATCGACCAGGAGCGGGGCGGAACGATGCTCGGATCGACTCACGGCACCCTCACCACCGACTTCCGCGCCCGCGTGGTCGCCTGCGGCGAGCAGCCCGCCCCCGGCGCCGTCCACGGCAGAGCCGCGGGCGAGGGCGACCGGGACGTCAGCGGCCGCCCCCTGTACCGCGACGTACCGGACCTGGACCGGTTCTTCCGGCCCGAGTCCGTCGCCGTCGTCGGCGCCTCCGACGCGGAGGGCCGCCCCAACACCGGCATCACCCGCCGCCTCATCGACTGGGCCGAGCGCGTCGGCGCCCGCATCCACCCCGTCCACCCCACCCGTACCACCGTCTTCGGGCTGCCGTGTGTCGCCTCCGTGGCGGACCTGCCGGAACAGGTCGACCTCGCGGTGCTCCTCGTCGGCGACCCGCTCCCCGTCGTCGAGGAACTCGCCGAGGCCAAGGTGAAGTTCGCCGTCGCGTTCGCCTCCGGGTTCGCCGAGACCGGCGAACGGGGCGCCGCCGCCCAGGAGCGGCTGGCCGCCGCCGTCAAGCGGTCCGGGTTGCGGCTGCTCGGGCCCAACACCAACCTCAACGCGTTCGAGAGGTTCCGGGACGACCTCGACGGGCCGGCCATCGCCCTCATCACCCAGTCCGGCCACCAGGGCCGCCCCGTCTTCACGATGCAGGAGCTCGGCGTACGTCTCTCGCACTGGGCACCCACCGGCAACGAGGCCGACCTCGAAACCGCCGACTTCATCTCCTACTTCGCCGAACAACCCGAGGTCGGCGCCATCGCCTGTTACGTGGAGGGGCTCAAGGACGGCCGTGCCTTCCTGCTCGCCGCCGACCGCGCGGCCCGCGCCGGCGTCCCCGTCGTGGCGGTCAAGGTCGGCCGCACCGAGACCGGCGCGCGCATGGCGGCCTCACACACCGGCAAGCTGACCGGCGCCGACGACGTCGTGGACGCGGCCATGCGCCAGTACGGCGTCATACGCGTCGACGGACTCGACCAACTCCAGGACACCGCCGCCCTGTTGGCGCGGGCCCGCAAGCCCCGGGCGGAAGGCGTCGTCGTCTATTCGATCTCCGGCGGCACGGGGGCGCACTTCTCCGACCTCGCCAGCGCCGCCGGGCTTCCCATGCCGACCCTCTCCCCCGCCAAACAGGCCGAGCTCCACGAGTGGATACCGCCCTACCTCGACGTCGCCAACCCCGTGGACAACGGAGGGCACCCCGTCGGCGACTGGCGCGGGCGGAAGATCATCGACGCGATCCTCGCCGACCCGTCCGTCGGCGTGCTGATCTGCCCCATCACCGGCCCCTTTCCCCCCATGAGCGACAAGCTCGCGCAGGACCTGGTGGACGCGGCGGAGCAGACGGACAAGCTGGTGTGCGTGGTGTGGGGCTCGCCGCTCGGCACCGAGTCCGCCTACCGCGAGACCCTGCTCGGCTCGGACCGGGTCGCCACGTTCCGTACGTTCGCCAACTGCATCGGCGCGGTACGGGCGTACCTCTCCCACCACCGGTTCACCACCGGCTACCGCTCCCCCTTCGACGAGGCGCCCCGCGTGCCGTCCCCGTCCTTCCGCAAGGCGCAGGCCCTGATGCGCCCGGGCCAGCAGCTCAGCGAACACGCGGCGAAGCAGCTGCTGCGGGCGTACGGGATCCGGGTGCCGCGCGAGCAGCTCGTCACCAGCGCGGCGGCCGCCGTGCGGGCGGCGGGGCTCGTCGGCTACCCCGTCGTCATGAAGGCCTCCGGCGCCCGCCTTGCCCACAAGAGTGAACTCGGCCTGGTCAAGGTCGGGTTGACCTCGGCCAGTCAAATCCGCGACGCCTATCGCGAGCTCACCGACATCGCTCGGTACGAAGACATCGACCTGGACGGCGTCCTGGTCTGCCAGATGGTCGAGCGCGGCGTCGAGATGGTCGTCGGCGTCACACACGACGCGCTGTTCGGGCCCACGGTGACCGTGGGGCTCGGCGGCGTACTGGTCGAGGTGCTCGGCGACTCGGCCGTGCGCGTCCCGCCGTTCGGCGAGGAGCAGGCGCGGGACATGCTCGGCGAGCTGCGGGGGCGGGCGCTCCTCGACGGGGTGCGCGGCGGGCCCCCGCTTGACGTGGACGCGCTCGTCGAAGTCGTCCTGCGCGTCCAGCGCATGGCCCTCGAACTCGGCGACGAGATCGCCGAGTTGGACATCAACCCGCTCGTGGTGCTTCCGCGCGGACAGGGCGCCGTCGCGCTCGACGCCCTCGCCGTCTGCCGCTGACCACCAGCCCCGCACGCCCCCACCCCCTCTCCCGCTTGGAGCCCTCCCATGGATTTGACGGACCCCACCGATCCCTCTCACTCATGGGTACAGCACGCCACTGACAACGGCGTCTCGTGGATCACCCTCAACCGGCCGGAGGCCCTGAACGCCCTCACCCCCGACCAGCGGGAACGGATCATCTCGCTGCTCGACGCGGCCTCCGCCGACCCCGCCGTACGGGCCGTCGTGATCACCGCCGTCGGCAAGGGGTTCTGCGCGGGCGCCGACCTGCGCGGTGCCCCAGCCCCGGCCCCAGCCCCGGACACGACACCCGCCCCGGCATCGGACGCACCCCCGGCTCCGACCCCGGCCGCCGGTCAACGCGTCGCCGGCGATGTCGCCCGCACCATCCGCCAGGGCGCCCAAAGGCTCATCGCCGCCGTACTCGACTGCGAGAAACCGGTGATCGCGGCCGTCAACGGGACCGCCGCCGGCCTCGGCGCCCATCTCGCGTTCGCCTGCGATCTGATCCTGGCCGCCGAATCGGCCCGGTTCATCGAGGTGTTCGTACGCCGGGGCCTGGTCCCCGACGGCGGCGGCGCCTATCTGCTGCCGCGCCTGGTGGGGCCGCAGCGGGCGAAGGAGCTGATGTTCTTCGGGGACGCGCTGGGGGCGGCCGACGCCGCGCGCATGGGACTGGTCAACCGGGTGGTCCCGGACGCCGAGCTCGCCGCCACCGCCAAGGAGTGGGCCGAGCGGCTCGCCACCGGGCCGACCCGTGCGCTCGCCCTCATCAAGCACCTGGTGAACGTCTCCCTCGACGCCGACCGGAGCGCCGCCTTCGCCGCCGAAGCCTGGGCCCAGGAGATCAACATGACCACCCGGGACGCCCAGGAGGGCGTGGCTGGATTCGTGGCACGCCGCACTCCGAAATACCGTGGTCTGTAAGCCGGTTGACGCGTTTCGCCGGGCGTCCGGGGTTCCTATCTGACGTACCGTCAGGTTCAATGGGGATGTGATGGGACACGCAGGGATGGCGGCCACCGTCGTCCGATACCTCAGGTCCGTCGGCGCCGCCACGGTCGCCGAGCCCGTCGAGTTCCTGCCCCGGCCCGACCTTCGGGCCGTCCGGGACGACGAGCGGGCACCGGTCGATCCCGGCGAGTTCCGGCGGGTGCTCGGGGGGTTCGCGAGCGGCGTCACCGTCATCACCGCCCAGGACGCGGCAGGACCCACCGGCTTCGCCTGCCAGTCCTTCGCCTCGCTCTCCCTCGACCCGCCCCTGGTCGCCTTCATGGTGGCCCGTACGTCGACGACCTGGCCGCGCATCGCCCGCGCCGGGGCCTTCTGCGTGAACGTGCTCGGCGCCGAACAGGGCGCGCTCTGCCGGGGGTTCGCGGTCAGCGGGGCCGACAAGTTCGCCGGGGTCGACCACGACGCCGCGCCCGCGACCGGCTCGCCCCGGCTGCACGGCGCACCGGCCTGGATCGACTGCCGCGTCCACGCCGTCCACACCGGCGGGGACCACCTCATCGTGGTCGGCCGCGTCGAGGCGCTCGGCGCCACGGACGACGTGGCGCCGCTGCTCTTCCACCGGGGCAGGTTCGGGCGCTTCACCGACTGAACCCGGACGCCCGGTTCACCGCGCCCCTACACGGCCCGGCCCCCTCGCCAGGTCCTCGGCAACGTTTTCGCGCCGGGGCTACCAGGACGCTTCGGTGATGAGGACTCCGCCGCGGGTCTCCACGCGCAGGGCGCCCTTGTCGTCGTACGTGTCGCGCCGCCAGTCGGCGAAGACCTCGGCCACCCGGCGGCCCTCCCAGTCGCTGCTGCCCGCGGGGGGAGTGAAGTTGACCGTCACCACGGCCCGCTCGGACCCGCCCGCCTTGTGGACGCGTACGGCGACCACCGAGGGCCACATCCCGTCGTCGGCCTTGGTGCGGTGCCCGGCGTAGTAGTCGACGAAGTCCCGGGTCATGTCGAACCACCCCGCCGGGAGGCAGGCCGTCGCACCGCCACCGGCGTCCGTGGGCGCCCCGGGAGCACCGGGGTCCGCGTCGGTAGGCGGGCCGGGAGTACCGGGGTCGGCGTCCGTCGGCGGACCAGGGGTGCCGGGGTCCGCGTCCGTCGGCGGACCAGGGGTGCCGGGGTCCGCGTCCGTCGGCGGACCAGGGGTGCCCGCTTCCGCGTCCGTCGGCGGACCAGGGGTCCCCGCTTCCGCGTCCGCCGGCGGGCCAGGGGTGCCCGTCTCGTCCTCCGTGGCCGGGCCCGCGCCTCCCGGATCCCCGGGCGCACCCCGCGTCGCCCCGTCGCCGGTCGTCCCGTCCGTACCCGCCCCCTCGCCGCAGGCGGCGGCCACCGTGGCGGACGATGCGGCCGGGGCCGCGGCCACCGGGTCGCCGGGCCGGGCCGTTCCGCAGGCGGTCGCGGCGGCGCACAGCAGCGCCGTGACCCACACGGCGCCCTTCGTACGTCTCTGCCTCTGGGCGTTCACGGCACTCCCCCATCCCCCGGCGGGGCGGACCCCCGCCCCCGGGCCCCGTACGGCCACGTCCCCGTACAGGAAGAGGGGATCAGAGCGCGAGCGGTTCCGCCGCGGGGCCCCGGCGCCGAATGACCAGGGCCATCAGCGCGGCCGCCGCGCACAGCGCGCCCGAGGCGTACCAGACGACGTCGTAGCTGCCGAAGACGTCGCGGGCCACCCCGCCGAGGAACGCGACGACGGCCGCGCCCACCTGGTGGGAGGCGAGCACCCAGCCGAAGACGATCGCGCTGTCCTCGCCGTAGTGCTGGCGGCACAGGGCGATGGTCGGCGGCACGGTGGCCACCCAGTCCAGTCCGTAGAAGACGATGAAGAAGACCATCGGGGGATGGACGGTGGGCGCGAGCAGCATCGGCAGGAACAGGAGCGAGACGCCGCGCAGCGCGTAGTACGTGGCGAGCAGGCGGCGGGATTCGAAGCGGTCGGTGAGCCAGCCGGAGAAGATCGTGCCGACGACGTCGAAGACCCCGATGACCGCGAGCAGCCCGGCCGCCGCGGTGACCGGCATCCCGTGGTCGTGCGCCGACGGTACGAAGTGTGTCTGGACGAGGCCGTTGGTGGAGGCGCCGCAGATCGCGAAGGTGCCGGCGAGCAGCCAGAACGGGCCGGTGCGGGCCGCCTTCGCGAGAACGGCGAGGGTGCGGCGGGCCGCGCCCGGGACGGGGGCGGGCTTGGGGACGAACGCGGTCGCCCCGTACGGCGCGAGGCCCACGTCCGCCGGATGGTCGCGCAGCAGCAGCCACACGAAGGGGACGACGGCGAGCGCGGCGAGGGCCACGGTGACGGCGGCCGGACGCCAGCCGTGTGCCTCGACCATCCAGGAGAGCAGCGGAAGGAAGATGAGCTGGCCCGAGGCGGAGGCGGCGGTCAGGACGCCGGTGACCAGGCCCCGGCGCTCGGTGAACCAGCGGTTGGTGACGGTCGCCGCGAACGCGAGCGCCATCGAGCCGCTGCCCAGGCCCACCAACAGCCCCCAGTACAGCAGGAGTTGCCAGGCGGCGTGCATGAAGACGGTGAGCCCCGAGCCAACCGCGATCACGGTCAGGGCGACAGCGACGACCTTGCGGATGCCGAAGCGGTCCATCAGGGCGGCGGCGAACGGGGCGGTCAGGCCGTAGAGGGCGAGGTTCACCGAGACCGCGGCCCCGATCGTGCCGCGCGACCAGTGGAACTCGTTGTGCAGCGGGTCGATGAGCAGTCCGGGCAGTGAGCGGAAGGCCGCGGCGCCGATGATCGTGACGAAGGCGACGGCCGCCACGAACCACGCGCGGTGGATCCTGGGCGCGGCCTCGTGCTGCGGCGCGGGCCCGGCCTCGGGCCGGTGGGTTGTCTGGGTCACGTCAGCCAGCCTGGTCGTACGACGACTCCCGGACGAGTGGCTCGAAGGTCATGCATCGCAGGGATCGGGCCATCGGGCCACGGGTGATACCGGCGCCGATCGCTAGGCGCCCGGACGCCGCCCGCACGCCGCTCATATCCGGCGCAGTCGTCCGATCGCCGGGACGGCGAGCAGGACGGCCACCGCGACGACGTTCAGGCCGGCGCCCACCAGCAGCACCTTCTCCGCGCCGACCGCTTCCGCGACCGGCCCCGCGAGGGCTCGGCCGGCCGCGAGCATCAGCAGGGATCCGGCCACGTCGTAGGCGTGCAGCCGGTTCAGGGCCTCCGGCGGGACATGGGTCTGGACGGTCGTGGACCACATGACCAGCCAGAAGGCGAACGCGGCGCCGACCGCGAACTGGCCGACACCCAGGGCCAGTACGGGCAGGTCGAGTCCGAGGGAGAGCAGCGCGACGGAGACGCCGAGGAGGGCGAAGGCGCCCGCCGCGAGCGGTCTGGCGGGCCGCAGCCGCAGGGCGAGCAGACCACCGGCGACGCTGCCGGCCCCGTTCACCGCCATGAGCGCCCCGTACGTCCCGGCGCCGTGGCCCTCGGTGACCAGGACCGCGGTCAGCGGGGTGGCGGGCCCGAGCACGGTCAGTCCGTACACCGTCCAGATGGTGATGACTCCCCACAGCCAGCTACGGGCCTTGAACTCCCGCCATCCGCCCGCCAGTTCGGCGAAGAAGCCGCCCCTTGGCACGTCGCTCGCCGAGCCGCCGCGCAGCTTGAGCAGGAACAGGCAGACACCGCTGACGCCGAAGGTCGCGGCGTTGGCGGCGAAGACCGCGCCGGCTCCCCAGAAGCCCGCCACGACGCCGGCGAAGGCTGGTCCCGCCATGCCCATGAGGGCTTCGGAGACGCCGAGTACGGCGTTGGCGCGCTGGACGTCGGTGGCGATGCGCGGCACGGTCGAGGCGACGCCGGGCTGGAAGAGGGCTGCGCCGACGCCGGACAGGGCGCTCAGGGCGTACACCTCCCAGAGCGGCGGCCCGCCGTCCACCACCAGGAACGACACGGCGAGCACGCTCGCGCCGACCAGGCGCAGGGCGTCCGCGATCACCATCATCCGGCGGGGCGTGAAGCGGTCCGCGAGCACGCCGCCGAACAGGACGAACGCGGCGAGCGGCCCCATCCAGGCGCCGAGCGCGTACCCGACGGAGGAGGCGGGCCGGCCGGCGCCGAGGAGCCCCGCGGTGAGCGCGACGGGCACCATGCCGTCGCCGAACATCGCGACGGTGCGGGCGGTGAAGAAGAGACGGAAGTCGTGGCTCCAGAGGGCGGACCGGCCCGGGGGCGCCCCCGCCGCGGGCACGGGACCGCTTCCCGCGGGTGCGGTGTCGCGTCCCGGAGGTGCGGTGTCGCGTCCCGGAGGTGCGGTGTCGTGTCCCGGGGGCGCGGTGTCGTGTCCCGGGGGCGCGGTGTCGCGTCCCGGAGGTGCGGTGTCCGGAGGTGCGGCGTCGTGTCCCGGGGGTGTGGCTGCGGGAATGTCCTGGCCGATCGCAGACTTGTCCGTCACAAGACGGCAGGTGTATCAGGTAGTGGTCTATACCACCACCCCATTCTCAAGGGCTGGATCGGAGAGCGGGATGAACCCGAATCGCGCGGACGGGCACGGAGGGGGCGGGCGGCGCCGGGGCGCCCGCGCCCACCGCGTCGTGGTGATCGCACTCGACGGCATCATCCCCTTCGAACTCGGCATCCCCCAGCGGATCTTCGGACGGGCCAAGGACCCGGCCGACAAGACGCCGCTGTACGAGGTGCTGACCTGCTCGGTCCGCGCGCCGGGCCCGGTCCGTACCGACGCGGACTTCGCGATCCTCACCGAGCACGGCCCCGAGGCGCTGGCCACCGCGGACACCGTGGTGATCCCGGCCTCCTACGAGCTCGGCCCGGTCTTCGAGGAGGGCGTACTCACCCCCGAACTGGCCGACGCCCTCGCCCGCGTACGCCCCGGCACGCGCATGGTGTCCATCTGCACCGGGGGGTACGTCCTCGCGGCGGGCGGCTATCTCGACGGCCGCCCGGCCACCACGCACTGGGCCTCCGCCGAGCACTTCCAGCGGGTCTTCCCCACGGTCCGGGTGGACCCTGAGGTCCTGTTCATCGACGACGGGGACGTGCTGACCTCGGCGGGGGTGGCCGCCGGGATCGACCTGTGTCTGCACATCGTGCGCCGTGACCACGGCTCGGCCGTCGCCAACGAGGTGGCCCGCCGCACGGTCGTTCCCCCGCACCGGCCGGGAGGGCAGTCCCAGTACATCCAACGCCCGTTGCCGGAGCCGCGGTTGGCGAGTACGACGGCCGCGCGGGCCTGGGCGCTGGGGCGCCTGCACGAGCCGATCCAACTGCGTGACCTGGCCGAGCAGGAGGCCATGTCGGTCCGCACCTTCACGCGCCGCTTCCGGGAGGAGGTGGGGCTGAGCCCCGGGCAGTGGCTGACCCAGCAACGCGTGTCGCACGCCCGTCACCTCCTGGAATCCACCGATTTGCCGGTGGATGCGATAGCCCGGGCGGCGGGTTTCGGTACGGCCACGTCTCTGCGGCAGCACCTCCAGACCACCCTGGGTGTTCCCCCGACCGCGTATCGCCGGGCGTTCCGGTCGGGGGCGGGGGGCTGACGCGCAGCGCCGGGCGGCCGGGGCTGCGCCCCAGACCCCGGCACGTTTGCCCACCCACCCGCCCGTGCAGCGGGTTGGTAGGTTCCGGCCCCCTGGGGCTCCGCCCCAGACCCCGCGGGTTCGCCCACCCACCCGCCCGTGCAGGGGGTCGGATGGTTCGGCCCCTGGGGCTCCGCCCCAGACCCCGTTCGCGCCTGAACGGCGCTCGTCCTCAAACGCCGGACGGGCTGAGGTGGCCGATGCGGGCCGGCACCGAGCAGTTAAGGGGCGCGGGGAACTGCGCGACCAGCCACGCACGGTGCGAGGGCGAAAACGGGGTTTCTTGGGGGCCGGCTCCCGGGACACCGCGACGGTTCGGGTCAGAACGTCAGTACCCCCCGCGCCACCCGCCCACCGTGGAGGTCGTCCGCCGCCTTGGTGAAGTCCTCCACGGCGTACGTGCGGGTGACGAGCTCGTCGAGCAGGAGCGCTCCCGTGCGGTACAGCTCGGCGTAGCGCGGGATGTCGCGTTGGGGGCGGGAGCTTCCGTAGCGGCAGCCCAGGATGGACTTGTCGAGGAACAGCGCGGCGGGCGCGAAGGACGCCTCCACCGTGGGGGCGGTCATGCCGAGGAGGATCGCCTGGCCGTGGCGGTCCAGGAGGTCGACGGCGGCGCGGACCAGGCCGGGGTGGCCCACGCACTCGAAGGCGTGGTCGGCGCCGTTGGGGAGGATGTCGCGGGCGCCCTCGGCCGACGGCAGGAAGTGGGTCGCGCCGAACTGCCTGGCCAGCGGCTCCTTCGCCGGGTTGGTGTCCACCGCGACGATCACCGAGGCGCCCGCGATGCGCGCACCCTGGATGACGTTGAGGCCGATGCCGCCGGTGCCGATGACCACGACCGTGTCACCGATGTCCACCCGGGCCCGGTTCAGCACCGCGCCCACCCCGGTCAGCACCCCGCAGCCGATCAGCGCCGCCGACGTCAGCGGCACGTCCCTTGGGATCTTCACCGCCTGTACGGCCTTGACCAGGGTGCGTTCCGCGAACGCCGAGTTCGAGGCGAACTGGTGGACCGGGGCCCCGCCCCGCGAGAACGGGCGGCCCGGCATGCCGATGGCCTTGCGGCACATCGTCGGCCGGCCCCGGTCGCACTCCGCGCAGGCCCCGCAGTTGGCGAGCGTGGACAGGGCGACGTGGTCGCCCGGAGCCACATGGGTCACCCCCGCGCCCACCTCCTCGACCACGCCCGCGCCCTCGTGCCCGAGGACCACCGGCACCGGGAACGGGATGGTCCCGTCGATGACGGACAGGTCCGAATGGCACAGGCCCGCCGCCGCGATCGCCACGAGCACCTCGCCCGGCCCCGGGCCTCTGACCTCCAGATCGTCGACGACCTGGCTCTGCTTCCCGTCGAAAAGGACACCTCTCACGGAACACGGACCTCCCTGGGCAGGCCGAGCACCCGCTCGGCGATGATGGTGCGCTGGATCTCGTCCGAGCCGCCGTAGATCGTGTCGGCCCTGGAGAACAGGAACAGGTGCTGGAGCGGGTCGAGTGCGTAGGGGTCGTCCTGCGTCCAGTCGCGGGGCCCTGCCGTGGCTGCCGCCCCCCGCACGGCCATCGCCAGCTCCCCGAGGCGCCGGTGCCATCCGCCCCACAGCAACTTGGCCACGCTGGGCGCGCCCACCTCCCCCGAACTCCCCAGCGTCCGCAGGGCGTTCCAGCGCATGACCTTCAGCTCGGCCCACTGCTGGACGAGGCGTGCGCGCAGCACCGGATCCGCGACCGCGCCACCGGCCACGGCGAGTGCCACGACGCGCTCCAACTCACCGACGAATCCGATCTGTTGAGCCAGGGTCGATACCCCGCGTTCGAGGGCGAGCAGACTCATGGCGACCGCCCAGCCGTTGCCCTCGCCGCCCACGACGTGGTCGGCCAGGGCCCGCGCGTCGTCGAAGAACACCTCGTTGAACTCGCTCGTCCCGGTGAGCTGCCGGATCGGCCGGACCTCGATCCTGCCCGGCTGGTCCATCGGTACGAGCAGGAACGAGAGCCCGTGGTGGCGCCGCGAGCCCTGCTCGGTACGGGCCAGCACGAAGCACCAGTGGGCCTCGTGGGCCAGCGAGATCCAGATCTTCTGGCCGGTGATGCGGTACGTGTCGCCGTCGCGGCGGGCGACGGTACGGATGCCGGCCAGGTCCGAGCCGGCGCCGGGCTCGCTGTAGCCCTGGCACCACAGCTCCTCGCCGCGCGCGATCGGCGGCAGGAAGCGGGCGCGCTGGGCGAGGGTGCCGTGGGCGATGAGGGTGGGGGCGAGGAGGTTCTCGCCGATGTGGCCGGTGCGGGTGGGGGCGGCGGAGCGGGCGTACTCCTCGGCCCAGACGACCTGCTGGGTGAGGGTGGCCCGCCGGTTCCCGTACGTGCCGTCCGGCCAGCCGATGCCGATCCATCCGCCCTTGCCCAACTCCCTTTCCCAATCGGGGGGTTGTTGGGCGAGATGGGTGGTGAGCCAGGTTCGGGCGGTTTGGCGGAAGGTGGTGTCTTGGGGGTTGAAGTGGAACTCCACGGTGTCTCCTGTCGAGAGGTCTGTTTCCCCACCCCGCCCCGTCTCCCACCCACCGGCCGGCGGTACCCGTTCGCGCAGTTCCCCGCGCCCCTGAAACCCGCTGTCTTGTGCGCACCGTGCCCGCTTCCCGCGCAGTTCCCCGCGCCCCCAAAACCCCCGGTCACGTGCGGACCGTGCTCGCTTCTCGCGCAGTTCCCCGCGCCCCCAGCAGAACCGGCGCTGGCCCGGACGGGGCAGGTCGCGCAGTTCCCCGCGCCCCCGAAAACCTGTCTTCGTCTGCGGACCGTGCGTGGCTGGGCGCGCAGTTCCCCGCGCCCCTAACTACTCGGTGCTGGCCAGCACCTTCAGCCTGTCCGGCGATTGAGGACGAGCGCCGTTCAGGCGCGAACGGGGTCTGGGGCGGAGCCCCAGGGGGCCCGGGCCATCCAACCCCCTGCACGGGCGGGTGGGTGGGCAAAGGCGCTCGGGGTCTGGGGCGGAGCCCCAGGGGCTGAACCCTTCAACCCCCTGCACGGGTGGGTGGGTGGGCAAAAGGGCTCGGGGGCTGGGGCGGAGCCCCAGAGGGTTAGGCGTTGGGGCGGGCGCCCTCCGAGGCCGCGCGAGCCATCGCCTCGAGCTGCGCCAGCATCGGCATGGGATCCACCCCCACCGTCCCCGGCAGAAAGTCCGCGATCCGCTCCGGCGTCCACGCCCCCTCCGCGTACCCCGCCCGAAGCTCCCGCGGCTGCGCCCACACCGCGATCTTGGGCCCCGCGATCGTGTACACCTGGCCGGTGATGCCCTCGTCGTGGGCCCGCGAGGACAGCAGATAGACCACCAGCGCCGCCACGTCCTCCGGCGAGCCCATCTCCTTGAGCTCCATGGGGACGTTCGCCGACATCCGGGTGCGGGCGAGCGGGGCGACCGCGTTGGCCGTCACCCCGTACTTGTGCAGCCCGAGCGCCGCGCTGCGTACCAGCGAGATGATCCCCCCTTTCGCCGCGCTGTAGTTCGCCTGCGCCACGCTGCCCTGGTGGTTCCCGCTGGTGAAGCCGATCAGGGTGCCCGAGCCCTGCTTGCGCATGACCGCCGAGGCCGCCCGGAACACGGTGAACGTGCCCTTGAGGTGCGTGGCGAGGACCGGGTCCCACTCCTGCTCGGACATGTTGAACAGCATCCGCTCGCGCAGGATGCCGGCCACGCACACCACCCCGTCGATCCGCCCGTACCGCGCCAGCGCCGTGTCGACGATGTGCCGGCCGCCCGCCATGGTCGAGACGTCGTCGGCGACGGCCACCGCCTCGCCGCCCGCCGCCAGGATCTCCTTCACCACCGCGTCGGCGACCTCGCTGCTCGGTTCGGCGCCGTCGATCGAGACGCCGTAGTCGTTGACGACGACCCGCGCCCCCTCGGCGGCCGCGGCGAGCGCGACGGCGCGGCCGATGCCCCGGCCGGCCCCCGTCACGGCGATGACCTTGCCTGCCAAGAAGTTCCCCACGTCCGGCCCCTTCCCGCGGTTTCTGACGGACCGTTAGATTCTATGACCCGTCAGCCGTTCCACCACAAGACCCCGGGAGCAACGCGTATGTCACTGCCGCCCGAGTTCCACGACATCGCCAAACGCGTGAACAACTGGGGCCGTTGGGGCTCCGACGACGAGCGGGGCACCCTCAACCACATCACCGACGCCGTCGTCCGGGAGGCCGTCGCCGAGGTCCGCTCGGGGCTGCGCGTCCCGCTCGCGCTGCCACTGCGGCAGGACGGCGTACAGACCGGGGTGATCCCCGGCCGGATCAACCCGCTGCACACCATGGTCCAGATCAACCAGGAGATCTTCGGCCCCGGCACGGTCGCGTGCAGCGACGACGCGGTGACCTTCGGCCTCCAGGCCGCCACCCACTGGGACGCCCTGACCCATGTCTCGCACTCGGGCAGGATCTACAACGGCCGCCCGGCCGCCACCGTCACCGCGCACGGCGGCGCCGAGTTCAGCGGCATCGACACGACGGGGCCCGTCCTCGCGCGCGGGGTCCTGCTGGACGTCGCCCGCGCCAAGGGAGTCGACCGGCTCCCCGGCGGCCACGCGGTCACCCCCGAGGACCTCGACGAGGCCGAGGAGTTCGCGGGGGTCACCGTGCGCGCCGGTGACATCGTGCTGGTGCGCACCGGGCAGATCCAGGTGTATCTGGCCGGGGACAAGCCCGCCTACGGCTATCCGTCGCCGGGGCTCTCGGTGCGGACCCCCGAGTGGTTCCACGCGCGGGACGTCGCGGCCGTCGCCAACGACACCCTCACCTTCGAGATCTTCCCGCCCGAGTTCGAGGAGCTGTGGCTTCCCGTCCACGCCCTGGACCTGGTGGAGATGGGCATGCTCCAGGGCCAGAACTGGAATCTGGAGGCCCTGTCCACCGCCTGCGCCGAGGCCGCGCGCCACGCGTTCCTGCTGAGCGCCATGCCGGAGCCGTTCGTGGGGGCGACCGGCACCCCGGTCGCGCCGGTGGCCGTCCTGTAGGGCGGCTTCACGGGTGGCGGCGCCACATGCGCGCCCCGAGCGCGGCACCGGCGCCGCCACCCCGGCACCGGCGTACCGGCTCCGCTCCTCGGGTGCTCCGGGAGGAACCTCGCCCTGCTGAAGCCGGCGCCGTGCCACGACCCGCACTCGCCGAGGCCGTGCAGTTCCTCGGCGTCCCCTCGCCACGAATCGCTCACCCCAGGGTGATCAGGTCGCCACCGGCCGTCAACACCCACTGGGTGGTTTGTGGCCTATGCGGTATTTGTGACAGCGCGTGGGGGATCGTATGTCTCGTTCGCGTACGCCCCGTCCGTGCGCCCCGAACACTCCTTGAGCCCCGAGTGCCCCGAACGCTCCGGCGCCGGAGGCTCCCCGGGCGCGGCGCGGTCCACCTCGCACCAGATGGACTTGCCGACGCCCTCGGCCCGCCAGCCCCAGCGGTCGGCGAGCCCGTCGACGAGTTCGAGCCCGCGCCCGTTGGTGTCGTCACCGAGGGCGTGGCGGGGCTTGGGGGGACAACAGCTGCGGTCGGCCACCTCGACCCGTACGGTGCCGCCCTCGGCCGGGCCGAGCAGCATCCTCAGCACCGCCGGACAGCCCGTGTGCACCACGGCGTTGGTGACGAGCTCCGAGATCAGCAGGATCAACGTCTCGGCGACCGGTTCATCGAGCCCTATCCCACAGCCCGCCAGTCGCGAGCGCGCCCACTTCCGGGCCCGGCCCACCTCGGCGGGATCCGGCCCGACCTCCAATTGAACCTGAAGCACCTGCACCGTTCACACCATCCGAACCGGCGGACACATCGCCTCGCGCCTCACAGGGACCACCATCGGGGTCACGGAACGTGATTCCCGTGGGAGACAGCATGGTTGACGTACAGTCACCGCAACAAGCGCTTCGGGCATATTCCAGCGCGAAGGAGTATGCGTGGTGCATACTGTGCGGCTCATCCTGCGGGAAACCGAACGGGAGCACGTACGACGCCTCCGTACGGCGCGGGTGGCGCGCGGCCCCGGACCCGGAGCCGCCGCACTGGCAACACCGGGAAAGCCGCGCCACACCACCACTCGCATCCCACGGAGAGTACCGGAGAGCGCCCCGGACTCCGGCTCGTGGCCGGTGCGCCGGGCCGCCGATCGCGACGCATCGTGACCGTTCGCCACGCCACGGCCAACACCACGGCTCGCGTCCGGGCCCGCGGCACGCCCCGGCCGCCGGCGCCTACAGGGCCGCGGCGAGCGCCTCGGCGGCCTGCTCCGCCGACTGCCACTGCTCGGACCGCACCCAGGCCCGCTTGAGGTGCAGATGCACATCGGCCTCCCAGGTGAAGCCCATGCCGCCGTGCACCTGGAGACAGTCCCGGGCGCACCGCACGGCCGCCTCGTCGGCGAGGAGCTTGGCCCCGGCGATCTCGTACGGGTCCCCGGTCACGGCCGCCGCGTACACCGCGGCCCGGGCCACTTCCGTGCGGACCAGCATGTCGGCGCAGAGGTGCTTGACCGCCTGGAAGGCTCCGACGGCCTGCCCGAACTGGGCGCGCTGCCGGGCGTGTTGGACCGCGAGCTCGGTGGTGCGGGCCGCGCTGCCCAGTTGTTCCGCGGCGGTCAGCAGGACGGCCTCGTGCGGGGCGTCCGTACGGGTTCCGGTGGTGCGGTGCAGTGGGGTGAGCGGGTCGAGGGAGCGGATCGGGGTCGCGTCCACGGCGTCGCCCTGGACGAGGTCGGCCTGGTCGAGCCAGGCGACGAGCGGGCCGTCGACGCGGGTCACCACCGTCTCGCCGGTCGCCGCCCCCGGCACCTCGCGGGCCGCGAGGTGGGTCGCCACCAGCGGGCCCGGAAGCAGCGCCCGTCCCGCCTCCTCGAAGAGGAGCGCCGCCTCGGGCAGCCCGAGGCCGACCCCGCCCTCCTTTTCGGACAGCCGCAGCGCGAAGAACCCGGCCTCGCCGAGCGCCCGCCACAGCGCGCGATCGACCGCGGGCCTGTCCACCGCGGCCCGCAGGGCGTCCCGGTCGAACCGGGCCGCGAGGAGTTCGCGCATGCCGGACTTCAACGCCCGCTGTTCCTCGGCGAGTTGGAAGTCCATCAGCGCCCCTTGGGCAGGCCGAGGATGCGCTCGGCGACGATGTTCCGCTGGATCTGCGAGGTGCCGGCGGCGATGGTGTACGAGAGGGAGGAGAGCCGGTCCAGGGTCCAGTCGCGGTCGAGGTCGAGGCAGTCGGGGCCCAGCACCCGGGCGGCGGTGTCGTACAGCTCCTGGCGGGCGTGCGAATAGCGGAGCTTGAAGACGGAGCCGCCGACGCCGGGCACCCCGCCGCCGCGTCCGGCCGCGCTCACGTTCCACTGCGTCAGTCGCCACAGCGCCGTGAACTCGGCGTTCAGCGAGCCCAGTTGGCGTCTGACCGTGGCGTCGTCCCAGCGGCCGTTGGCCTTGGCCGCCGCCGCGAGTTCGGCGAGGGTCCGGCGGCAGGCCACCACCTCGCCCACGAAGGCGGTGCCGCGTTCGAAGGAGAGCGTCACCATGGTGACCCGCCAGCCGTCGTTCTCCGCGCCGACCCGGTGGGCGGCCGGGACGCGCACCTCGTCGAGGAACACCTCGGCGAACTCGGTCGATCCCGCCAGGGTGCGCAGCGGCCGCACCGTGATGCCGGGAGCGTCCATCGGCATCGCGAGCCAGGTGATGCCCCGGTGCTTGGGGACGCTCTCGCTGACGGGCTCCGTGCGCACCAACAGCTCGCACCAGTCGGCGACTTCGGCGTGCGAGGTCCAGATCTTGGAGCCGGTCACGACGTAGTCGTCACCGTCCCGGACCGCTCGGGTGCGCAGCGCCGCCAGATCGGATCCGGCGTCCGGTTCGCTGAAGCCCTGGCACCAGATCTCGTCGCCGCGCAGCACCGGTGGCAGCCAGCGGGCCCGCTGCTCGGGGGTGCCTTCGGCGGCGATGGTGGGTCCGGCGTGCAGCAGCCCCACGAAGTTGGCGCCCACGTAGGGCGCGCCCGCCCGCTCGGTCTCCTCCAGGAAGATCAGGTGCTGGGTGGGTGTGGCGCCCCGGCCCCCGGCCTCCTCGGGCCAGTGCAGCCCCGCGTACCCGGCGTCGTACAGCATCCGCTGCCAGGTGGTGTCGTAGGCGCGGCGTCCCGGCCAGTCCAACGGGTCGGGTCTGGGCGGGAGTTGGGGCAGTGCGCGGGACAGCCAGGTGCGCAGGCCGGCCCGGAAGGCCTCTTCCTCCTCGGTGTACGTCAGGTCCATCGGCGCTCCCCGCCGCGCGCGCGGTCCATCAGCGGGACCGGTCGAGGTCGAGGCCGAGCATGCGGATGGCGTTGCCCCGCATCAGTTTGTGGACCGTCTCGTCGTCGAGGCCCTTCATGTGGTCGAGGGCGACCTCCTTGGTGTGCGGGAAGGTCGAGTCGACGTGCGGATAGTCCGTCTCGAAGGTCGCGTTGTCACGGCCGACCACGTCCAGGGACGCCACCCCGTGCTTGTCGCGGAAGAAGCAGCAGAAGATCTGCCGGTAGTAGTACGTGGACGGCGGCTCGGGGATCAGATCGCGGACCCCGCCCCAGGCGCGGTGCTCCTCCCAGACGTCGTCGGCCCGCTCCAGGGCGTACGGGATCCAGCCCATCTGCCCTTCGCTGTAGGCGAGTTTGAGGGTGGGGAACTTGACGAGGACGCCGCTGAAGAGGAAGTCCATCATCGAGGCCATCGCGTTGTTGAAGCTGAGCGAGGCCTGCACGGCGGGTGGTGCGTCGGGGGAGGCGGCGGGCATCTGGGAGCTGCTGCCGATGTGCATGTTGACCACGGTTTCCGTCTCCTGGCACACCGCGAAGAACGGGTCCCAGTAGCCGCAGTGGATGGACGGCAGGCCGAGGTGGGTCGGGATCTCGGAGAACGTCACCGCGCGCACCCCGCGCGCGGCGTTGCGCCGGATCTCGGCGACCGCGAGGTCGATGTCCCACAGCGGGACGATGCACAGCGGGATCAGCCGGCCGCCGCTGTCGCCGCACCACTCCTCCACCATCCAGTCGTTGTAGGCCCGCACACAGGCGAGGGCGACCTCCTTGTCGTGGGCCTCGGCGAAGGTCTGGCCGCAAAAGCGCGGGAAGGTGGGGAAGCAGAGGGAGGCCTCGACGTGGTTGAGGTCCATGTCGTCCAGGCGCGCCTTGGGGTCCCAGCAGCCGCGCCGCATCTCGGCGCGGGTGATGCCTTCGAGGGTCATCTCGTCCCGGTCGAAGCCGACGGCGGCGATGTTGCGCTTGTACGGGAACTTCAGGTCCTCGTAGATCCACCAGTCCGTGGGCGGCCCGTCCGGGTCCATGGTGATCTGGTACTTCCCCGCCACATAGGCCAGTTCGCCGATGCCGGCGGTCAGCGGCCGCGGCCCGCGCTCGCGGTACTTGGCGGGCAGCCAGACGTCGAAGAGGTGGGCCGGCTCGATCACATGGTCGTCGACGCTGACGATCCGCGGCAGTTCGGTCATGAGGTCCCCTCCGCATATCTGATGGCCCGTCAGAAAGCAGGCTAGCCGCGCACCCCTGGACCAGCAAGGAGCGGGGGCCTACGCTCTCCGCCATATCTGACAGCCCGTCAGTTCGGGGGTTCGCCATGACCGGCACCGCACACGCACTGGGCTCATCGCGCACGCTCTGGGAGCTGATCGAGCGCCGCGCCGAGCTCACCCCGGACCGCCCGGTCCTGCTCCAGGGCGACCGCGTCCTCACCTTCGGCGCCCTGCGCGAGCGCTGCGAACGGGTCGCGGCGGGCCTGTACGGCATGGGGGTGCGGGCGGGGACGGTGGTGGCCTGGCAGCTGCCCACCCGGATCGAGACGGCGGTGCTCTCCTTCGCCCTGGCCCGGCTCGGCGCGGTCCAGTCCCCGGTGATCCCCTACTACCGCGAGCGCGAGGTGGGCTTCGCGCTGCGCGAGTCGAAGGCGGAGTTCTTCGCGGTGCCGGGGAGCTGGCGCGGCTACGACCACACCGCGCTTGCGCATCGGCTGGGCGCCCGGGGCGTCTTCGAGGCGTACGGCCAACTGCCCGAAGGGGACCCGGGGTTGCTGCCGCCGCCCCCGGACGACGGCACGTCCGTGCGGTGGGTCTACTGGACCTCCGGCACCACCTCGGATCCCAAGGGCGTCCTGCACACCGACCGCTCCCTGATCGCGGGCGGCTCCTGCCTCGCCCACGCCCTGCGCCTCACCGCCGCCGACGTGGGCTCGATGGCCTTCCCCTTCGCCCACATCGCCGGCCCCGACTACACGGTGATGCTGCTCCTTTACGGCTTCCCCGCCGTGATGTTCGAGCACTTCGCGCTGCCGGACGCGCTGGCCGAGTACCGGCGTCACAAGGTGACGGTGGCCGGCGGGTCGACCGCCTTCTACTCGATGTTCCTTGCCGAACAGCGCAAGCGGCCCGGCGAGAAGGTCATCCCCACCCTGCGGCTGCTCGCGGGCGGCGGCGCCCCGAAGCCACCCGAGATCTACCACGCGGTCGTCCGCGAGATGGGCGTCCAGCTCACCCACGGATACGGCATGACGGAAGTCCCTATGATCACCATGGGCTCCCCCGACGACACCGCCGAGAACCTGGCCACCACCGAGGGGTGCCCGCCGCCCGGCATGGAGATCCGCATCACCGACGAGGCGGGCCGGGCGGTCGCGCCCGGGCTGGACGGCGAGGTGCGGCTGCGCGGCGAGGCGGTGTGCCGGGGCTATCTCGACCGGGCCCAGTCCGAGGCCGCCTTCGACGCGGAGGGCTTCCTCGTCACCGGTGACGTGGGGCATGTGAAGGAGTCCGGGCACCTCGTCCTGACCGGGCGGATCAAGGACATCATCATCCGCAAGGGCGAGAACATCTCCGCCAAGGAGATCGAGGACCTGCTCCACACCCATCCCGCGGTGGGGGACGTGGCCGTGATCGGCCTGCCCGACGCCGAACGCGGCGAGTTGGTCTGCGCCGTCGTCGAACAGCCGCCGGGTGCAAGCGAGTTGACTTTGCGTGCGCTCGCCGCCTTCCTGCGCGCACAGGGGCTCTCGGTGCACAAGGTGCCCGAGCGCCTGGAGGTCGTGGCGGCGCTGCCGAGGAACGAGGCGCTGCGCAAGGTCCTGAAATACAAGTTGCGGGAGCGGTTCGGCGGGGCATGACCCCTGCGCCCTGCCACTCCCCCCAAGGACGGACCGCATGGAACTCACCCGCAGACACCTCATACTGGGCGCCGCCGCCCTGTCCGCGACCGCGCTCCTGCCGGGCGCGGCCCCCGCCACCGCGGCGACCCGCCTCAGCGCCGACCCCGCCCGCTGGATGGCCGCGCTGCCCGACAGCCTCTCCCTGCTGCGCATGACGATCCCCGGCACCCACGACTCCTGCTGCACCGACCCGAACAACGGCACCGAGTGGTCGCACACCCAGAACTGGGGCCTGACCCAGCAGTTGCAGCAGGGCGTCCGCTTCTTCGACATCCGCGCCAACGGGCTCCAGGGCCATCTCGGCGACGCGTTCGGGATCTACCACGGCGCGTACTACCAGGGCATGACCTTCGGCGACGTGCTCGTCCAGAGCGCCGCCTTCCTCGACAGCCACCCCGGCGAAGTCCTGCTGATGCGGCTCAAGAAGGAGAACGGGACCAACAACGACGTCGGCGCGAACTTCACCGACGTCCTCGACGTCTACCTCGACCAGAAGGGCTGGCGCTCCCGCTTCCTGCTGACCGACCGGGTGCCCACGCTCGGCGAGGCGCGCGGAAAGATCGTGCTGATCGCCCAGTTCGACAACGACTGGCCGGTGCTGCAATGGCCCGGCGGCGACAACGGGTTCCTCTCCAACCAGTACATCAAGCTCCAGGACGTCTACCAGGGCCTGTCCTGGCCGTCGAAGAAGACCGCCAAGGTCACCCAGCAGTTCGACAACGCCTTCTACGACCAGAACTCCGCCCAGCTCTACATCAACTTCACCAGCTACGCGGGCGGCGGCTGGCCCAAGGTCAACGCGGACGCGATCATGCCCGGCGTCCAGAACTATCTGACCGCGCGCCTGAGCGAGCGGACCCATCTGGGCGTGGTGCCCATGGACTTCCCCGACTTCCACGCGGACACCCTGCGCACCCTGATCGACTGGAACGCGCACTGAGCCGCCGCCCCGGCGCTCACGGCATCGTCGTGAAGTAGGCCGCGAAGGCGGCCACCGCCTCCGCCTCGGTGATGCGGCCGTCGGCGTCCCGGTCCAGCCGCGCGGCCACGTCCCCCGCCACCGCGGGCGAGACGCCGAGCGCCCGCAGCGCGCGCTCGGCGTCGAAGACGGACACCGTGCCGGCGCCGGAGGTGTCGGCCACCGCGAACGCGGCGTGCAGGAACGGCCGGGCGATCTCGGTGAACCCCGTGGTGCGGTCGCGCAGCCTCTTCAGGGCGCCGCCCACGAACTCCTGGCGGGTCACCCGCTGGTCGCCGTCCACGTCCGCGATCCCGGCCAGGCCCTGCCACAGCGCCTCCGCGCCGCCGTACAGGGCCTGCCCCTTGTCGCAGCGGGCGGTCGTGGAGAACTCGGCGAGCAGGGCGGCGGCGGCCGTGGAGAAGTCCTCACGGTCGATCCAGCCGTTGCCGTCCTGGTCGAAGGAGGCGAACCGGGCGGCCACCCGGCGTTCGTACGCGGCACTCTCGGGACTGTCCATGCTGTCCATGTCGGGAGCGTACGACTCACAAGACCTCGGCGCGGGGCTTACGCCCAGGAGAGGGCCCGGGGGTCCGCGCTAGGCGGAGAGCGGCTCGGCCGACTCGTCGGCGGCCGAACCCACATCTCCGTACACCTCGAAGAGACGGCGCACACCGAGCGCGGCGAGCACCTTGTTCACATGGCTGCCCTCCAGGGCGCCGCGCGCGGGCAGGATCAGCCGCAGCCGGCCCTGACAGGAACGCATCAGCCGGCGGGCCGCGATGAGCACACCCACCCCGCTCGAATCGCAGAACTGCACCCCGGAGAGGTCCAGGACCAGATCGCGGCGGCCCTCGGCGACCGCCTCGTGCACCTGGCGGCGCAGTCGCGGCGCGGTGACCAGATCCAGCTCTCCGCTGATCCGCAGCACCGTCCACGTGCCCTGCTCGGACTCGTCCACCCTCAGCGTCACGCCACCGGTCCCTCTCTGTGCTGCCGTGCCCCCGCCATGCGCGGCTGCCCATGCCCGCACCCGCGAAACCCGGCCATTACCACCAGGGGGCTTCACGGGGGCGTACTTGACGCAAACCTCCGTGCATTGTCAGCCCGTCGCATTACATTCGTAGGTACGCAGAGACGGGCGCACAGGGGCACACGCGGGGAACGACAGGGTGGGGGAGCCTATGCCGAAGGACGCACCACCTCGGTGGGACCGCCGGATGCAGCAGCGCCTCGCGCGCGGCGAGGCCGCGGCCCTGGGCGAGTTCTACGACCGGTTCGCCTCGCTGGTGCACGGCCTCGCCGCGCGCGTGCTGAGCGACGAGCGGGCGGCGGACCAGATCACCCGCGAGGTCTTCGGCTACGTGTGGGAGAACCCGGACGCCTACGACCCCAAGCAGGGCTCGATGCGGTCCTGGGTCGCCAAGCTCACCCAGCGCGAGGCCGTGCAGCGCCTGCGCCAGGCCGAGGCGTCCTCGCACGCGGAGAGCGGCGGGGGCTCCCCGGAGGAGCTGGAGCTGAAGGTGCGCCGGGCCTCGGCGGCGGCCCGCGCCGACTACATCGTGACGTCGATGCCCGCCCCCCTGCGGGCCGCCCTGGAGCTGGCCTACTTCCAGCGGCGCGACTACCGCCAGGCCGCCGCCGACCTCAGCATCACCGAGGACGAGGCGCGCCGCCGCCTGCGGCTCGGTCTGCAACTGCTCTCCTCGGCCAACACCCGGCCGCCGGAAGGAGCCGCTCCGCCCGGTTACGGACGGGCCCTGTGAGCGGGCCCCTGGAGCAGGGCGGGCAGGTGCCCGAGGACGAGAACACCCCGCGCATACCGGCGCCGCGGGCGGCCGGCGACGACCTCACGGCCGGCGAGCGGGACGGCGGCGGCCCGTTCGTGCCCGCGCCCCGCGAGGCCGGCGGCGCGGGCCCGCCCGCCCCCGCCCGCCCCGGCGTGCCCGCGCCGGAACCCGACGCCGGGCCCCCGTCCACCCCCGAACCCGAACCGCCGTCGGCGGCAGAGCCGGAAGTACCGGTGCCCGAACCCGTACCGCAGGAATCGGCGCCCCTCGCGGGGCCGCCCTCGCACACCGTGCTCAAATCGCTGCTCGGCGCCTGGGCGCTGGCCGCGTGCTCCACCGAGGAGACCGACGCCGTCGAGGCGCACCTCACCGAATGCGCGCCCTGCGCCGACGAGGCGCTGCGGCTGCGCGACGCGGTGGGCCTGCTCCAGGCCGAGCGCAGCCTCGACCTGGATCCGATGCTGCGCGCCCGGGTCCTGGAGAACTGCCTGGGCCGGCGCCCGGCCCGCATCCCGGTGCCCTCCTGGGCGAGTCCCTACGACGCCGAGGCGGCCCGGCTCGACGCGCTGCTCAATGACTTCGGGGACGCCGAATGGCACGCCCCGGTGCGGCTGAAGTGGTTCGAGGGGGAGCGGCCCACCGGGCGCCGCACGACGGTCGCCGGGGTCATCGGGCATCTGATGGCGGTGGACGCGCTGGTGGCGACCGCGCTCGGTCTCGACGAGCCGGTGCCGCTCGACCCCGAGGACGCGGCGGGCGGCCCCACCGCGCGGACCGAGGCCCTGTGGCGGGCCGGGCAGTTCCCGCTGACCCGCTCGGTCCGCGAACCCTGGCGCGAGCAGTCCCACACCCTGATCCGCACGGTGTCGTTCGCGGGCCGCGGCGTGGCCGAACTGGCCGTGGAGTACGGGGAGTTCACGCTTGCTATGCAGGACGCGATGCTCGACCGGGCCTTCGAGTGCTGGATCCACGCCGGGGACATCGCCGAGGCGGTGGACTATCCCTACGCCCCGCCGTCCGGGGCGCATCTGCACGACATGATCGACCTGGCGGCCCGCAGCCTGCCCGCGACGCTGGCCGACCGCCGCCGGGCGGGCCTCGCCTCGCCGCCGCGCGGCCTGGTCACCGCGGGCTCCCCGGGGCGTTCGCTGCGCCTGGAGATCGAGGGGGTGGGGGGCGGCGACTGGCTCATCGCGCTGGACTCCCCGGCCGCCGTCGCCTCCCCCGAGCACGAGGTGGCCCATGTCGCCCTGGACGGCGTGGAGTTCTGCCGACTGGCCGCGGGCCACATCCCGCCGCAGGAGGCGGCCGTGGGCCAGCTCGGCGACCGCGAGGCCATCAGTGACGTCCTGTTCGCGGCCGCCTCCCTGAGCCGGCTCTGAGAGCGGGGCGCAGGGGCTGGGCAGGGGGCCCGGGCGGCTCGGCGGCAGCTAGGCGAAGACGACCGTACGGCGGCCGTTGAGCAGGATGCGGTGCTCGGCGTGCCACTTGACGGCCCGGGCGAGCGCCTGGCATTCGACGTCCCGGCCGATCGCGACGAGCTGGGTGGGCGTGACGGCGTGGCCGACGCGCTTCACCTCCTGCTCGATGATCGGCCCCTCGTCGAGGTCGGCCGTCACGTAGTGGGCGGTCGCGCCGATCAGCTTCACTCCGCGCGCATGTGCCTGGTGGTAGGGCTTGGCGCCCTTGAAGCTCGGCAGGAACGAGTGGTGGATGTTGATGATCCGGCCGCTGAGTTCCTTGCACAGATCGTCCGAGAGCACCTGCATGTAGCGGGCGAGGACCACGAGTTCGACCCGCTCCTCGCGCACCAGCTCCACCAGACGCGCCTCGGCCGCGGCCTTGGTGTCCTTGGTGACCGGGATGTGGTGGAAGGGCACGCCGTAGGAGGCGACGAGCTCGGCGAAGTCGGTGTGGTTGGAGACGACCGCCGCGATCTCCACCGGCAGCGCGCCGGAGCGGGCGCGGAAGAGCAGGTCGTTCAGGCAGTGCCCGAACTTCGACACCATCAGGACGATCCGCATCCGCTCCTCGGGGCGGTGGATCCCCCACTCCATCTGGAAGGCGTCGCCGACGGCCGCGAAGCTGGCGCGCAGCTTGTCGACGGTGACCGGGGCCTCGGCCGAGAAGTGGACCCGCATGAAGAAGAGACCGGTGTCGCGGTCGCCGAACTGCTGACTGTCCTCGATGTTGCAACCCGTGATGAACAGATAGCTCGACACGGCATGCACGATGCCCTGTTTGTCCGGGCAGGAAAGCGTGAGGACGTACTGGTCGGTCATCCAGGCAGGATGCCACAGACGGGCCGCGCGGCGGCTCCCGGCCCAGAATCCGGACCTCAGGTGGAGCGGGTCAGGATGCTCAGCACTTCGAGGGAGCGCGGCGGCGCGTCCGGGTCCTCGCCGTCGTTCTGCGCGAGCCGCACATGGGCCTCGCGCGCCGCCCGCACGGCCTCGGGCCAGGCGTGGTGGGCGAGGTAGGCGGAGACGGGTGCGTCGGCGCCGACCTGGTGCATGATGCGCAGCACCCGCAGCACGGCGAGGTCGACCAGGGCCGCCTCGCCCGAGTCGCGGAAGATCGTGCCGACGTACTTCTCGGCGGACCAGCTGTCCAGCCAGGTGTCCTCGACGAGCCGGTACACGGCGTCGGTGACGTCCCCGAACCCCTCGCGCCCCGCCAGCCAGGTCTCCTGGTGGAAGACGGTGTCGGAGAGCATGTGCAGCGCGGACCGTACGTTCGTACGCCAGCGCCACCACGGCATGTCATTCAACGGCATGCCGCCCATGGTGGAGGAGCGACGGCCGCGACGGGAAGGGCTTGCTGAACCTTGCTGCACGATTTCGATCGTACGTTCCCCACCGGCACCGCCTGACCGGCCCCCGCAATTCACCGGGACGTCACCCTGCGTCGAGGCATCCCCACACTTCCGTTACCCGCGGGACGGCAGGGTGCGGGGACATGACCGGTTACGGATGGCAGCGCACCCGGGGCACGACCGGGCCCCGCCGCTGGATCAGTTCGTGTCGCACGACGACCACCGTGTTCGCCGCGTGCTCGGCGGTCGGCGCGAGCCTGTTGACCGGTTGCGGGGTGCTCCCTGGAGTCGCGGGGGGCTCCAGGGAGCCCATCACCGTGATGACCTGGGCACCCGACGGCACCTCGGCCACCAACGCCCCCGGCATGCCCGCCCTGGCGAAGGCGTTCGCCCGCTGGGTCAACGCCAACGGCGGCCTCGGCGGCCATGAACTCACCGTGCTGACCTGCAACGACCACAACACCCCGGTCGGCGCGTCGGACTGCGCGCGGCGGGCGGTGAAGGAGAAGGCGGTCGCCGTCGTCGGCTCCTACAGCCAGTACGGCAGCGCCTTCATGCCCCCGCTCGAAGTCGCCGGGATCCCCTATCTGGGCGGATACGGCATATCGGACCAGGAGTTCACCAACGCGCTCTCCTACCCGGTCAACGGCGGCCAGGCCGCGCTGATCGCGGGCAGCGGCCGCCAGTTGGCCCAGGACTGCGACCAGGTCTCCCTGGTACGGCCCGACACCATCGCGGGCGACGTCCTGCCCACCGTCCTCAACGCCGGGCTGCTGGACGCGCACCGCGCGCCCGCCGCCGACATCCGCACCGCCGAGGACGCCGGTGACTACACGAACGAGGCCCGGCGCGCGCTCGCCCAGGCCGGGGCCGATCCCGCGCTGGTGAGCCGGATCGGCCGCAAGGCGGCCGAGCAGAAGGCGCACAGGGGCTGTGTGACGGCCGTGCTCGGCGACCGCACGGAGACGTTCTTCGACTCCTTCCGGCGGGTGGAGAGCGACGGACAGAAGGTGCGGGTGGCCTCCGTCATCGGCTCGATCGGCCAGCCCCTCCTCGACCGCACCGGCGGCAAGGAAGGCCCCTTCGAGGGCGCCTACGTCACCGGCTGGTACCCGGAGGCCGACGATCCGCGCTGGGACCCTATGAAGAAGGTCCTCCGCGAACAGGCCTTCGGGGACAACGCGATCGACGCGGCCGACGCGGGGGTGCAGACCACCTGGATCGCGTACACGGCGTTGAAGAAGGTCGTCGAGTCGCTCGGCCGGGACTCGGTCCGCGCCGTGGACCTGGTGCGCGCGCTCAACAGCGGCGTCACCGTGGACACCGGCGGCCTGACGCCCGAACTGCGCTGGCGCTTCGAGGACATGCTCGGCGCGGCGGACTTCCCGCGCATCGTGAACCGGCGGGTCACCTTCCAGGTGGTGCGCGAGGGACGCCTGGTCTCCCTCAACAAGGGCTTCACCGACGTGAGTTCCACCCTGGAGGCGTCCGCGGCCAACGGCTGATCCGCCCGGCCGCCCCGCCCGGGCGGCCCCGGTCCCTCAGAGCTGGGTGGCTCCGCGCTTGGTCAGCCCGTACTGGGTGGCGATCGCGTTCCACAGGACCGACGCCTCCTGCTTGGACTTGGTCGCGTCCCCGCTCGCCTTGTCCCCCAGACCGGCGTCCTTGGTGCGCTTGGCGTGCCCGTCCTTGCAGTTCTTGCCCTTGTCGCCGGCGAGCGCGTCCGCCCACGCCGCGTAGTGGTTGTCGGCCGCGGCCGAGGACTGCCAGGCCTTGGTGAGGGCGCCCGAAAGCCGCTCGCGGTTGGGCAGCTTGTCGAGGGAGAGGCCGCCGAGCCGGGTCACCAGATCGCCGCGCTGCTTGGCCGCGTCGCGCAGCGAGGCCGCCGCCTGGTCGAGCTTGTCGCAGCGGCGTATGTCGGCGACCGCGCCGATCACCGCGTCCCGGCTGCTGCCGCTGTCGGCGAGCACCTTGTCCAGGGCCTCGGCCTGCGTCTTGGCCGGGTCGGCCGCGTCGCCGGTCTTGCCGCCCGTGTCGCCGGTGGCGGCTGAACTGACGCCCGCGGGCTGCTTGTCGTCCTTCTTGCCGTCGTCCCCGCCGCCGCTGAGCAGCGCGCCCGCACCGAGCCCGATCACCGCGCAGCCGACCACCACGGCGGCGATCAGCCCGACCGGCGACTTGCGCCGCGGCGGCTCCGGCTCGTACCCGGACTGCTGCGGGGGCTCCTGGTAGGGGGGCGGCGCCTGGAACTGCGGGGCCGGGGCCCCCGGCGGCTGGTAGGCCGTCTGCTGCTGGGGCCGGCTCAGCGGAACGGACGGCTGGAAACGGGGCAACTGCGCGCCCTCGGCGGCCTGTTGGGGCGGGCCGTCCGCGCGAAAGAGGCTGTCGAACTCGGCGGGGGGCTGCCGTTCGCCCGGCGTGCCCGGACGTATCCCGTACGGGGCGTCCTGGGGGGCCGGGGGCACGGGCGGCAGGAACTGCGTCGGGTCGGCGTCCTGACCGGACGCCGGGGCGCCCGGGAAACGCGTCGCCTCACCGGCGCGCTCGGGCGGCAGCACGCCCGGCCCGGATGCGACCGGCGCGATGTACTGCGTGGCCTCGCCCCCGAAGCTGCCGGCCTGGGGGGCCGCGCCGCCGTAGGTCCCGGCCTGGGGGGCCGCGCCGCCGAAGCTGCCGGCGTGGGGGGCCGCGCCGCCGTAGGTTCCGGCGCCGCCCGGCACCGGCGCGATGAAGCGGGTCGCCTCCGCGTCCGTGCCGCCGTTGCCGCCCCGCACCGGGGCGAGGTACTGCGTGGCCTCGCTGCCGGAGCCGCCCGCACCACCGGGGCCACCCGGCACCGCGAGGTACTGCGTGGCCTCACTACCGGATTCGCCCGCACCGCCGGGGCCACCCGGCACCGCGAGGTACTGCGTGGCCTCATTGCCGGAGCCGCCCGGGCCGCCCGTGCCCCCCGGCACGGGGGCGATGAACTGGGTGGCTTCGGCGTCCTGGCCGGCGTTCTCGGGCGGCAGCGGCCGGCCGAACGTCGCAGGTCCCTGCGGCGGCGCCCCGGGCGGCCGGTGGGCGGCCTGCCCCTGCGGACCCCAGGGCTGCCCCCACGGCTGGGCTCCAGGAGGCGCGGGCAGCGGCTCACCGGCGCGGGGGCCGCTTCCGTCGGCGGGCAGTACGACACCCTCGTGCGCGGGCCGCACAGCCGGAAGCTGCGGCTCGTCACCCTGTCGCCTCTGCGTCACCGGAACTCCTGTACGTGGACCTACGGAATCGTCGGTTCACGCTACCGGGTCCCCCCACGCCCTTGCCAAGCCCTCCCTCAACCCGCCGGCTCAAGCGGCCTGGACCTCCAGGCGCTCCCCGAACTCCCGCACCGCAGGCTCGTCCCCGTACGGCTCAAGACGCTGCTGGAAGTCGTCCAGGTAGTCCGCGCCCCGGTTGGTGCGCAAGGTGGCCAGGAGCTCCGCCGCGCGGGTGCCGGTGGCGCACGCCTGCTCCACCTCGCGCTGCTGCACCTGGGCGGTGGCGAGCAGGATCAGGCCGATGGCGCGGCGCCTGGCCCGGCTCTCGGGGTGCCCGGCCAGCGACTCCTCGGCCCTGCGCGCGGCGGCCTCGGACTGGCCCAAGTCCCGGTGGCAGTGGGCGAGTTCGTCGGCGAGGTAGGCGTGGTCGAAGTGGGCGATCCAGCTCGGGTCGTCGCCGGACTCGGGGTCCGCGCCCTCCAGCGCGGTGAGGGCGCGGCCCGCCACGATCTGGCAGGTGCGCGCGTCGCCGAGCAGGGCGTGCCCACGCGCCTCGGCCGCGTAGAACATGGCCTCGGCTCGCGGGGTGACCCGGCCGCGGGCGCCTTCCTGGGCAGCCCTCGCCAGTTGGGCGATCTCGCGCGGATTGCCGAGCTGGGCGGCGAGGTGGCTCATGGAGGCGGCCAGCACATAGCCGCCGTAGCCCCGGTCGTCGGCGGCCTGGGCGAGCCGCAGGGCCTGGATGTAGTAGCGCTGGGCCAGGCCCGGTTGGCCGGTGTCGACGGCCATGTACCCGGCGAGTTCGGTGAGCCGGGCCACCGCCGCGAACAACTGCCGCCCCACGGACTCCCGGTAGGACCCGGCGAGCAGCCCGGACACCACACTGTTGAGGTAGTGGACGACGACGGGCCGCACATGACCGGCCCCGAACTGGTGGTCAAGGCCCACCAGCGCGTCGGTCATCGCCTTCACGGCCTCGACGTCGGCGGCGCCCACCCGCTGCCCGGCGCTGCGCGCGACCTGCGCGTCGGAGCCGGTGATCAGCCAGTCCCGGCTCGGCTCGACGAGCGCCGAGGCCGCCACGGTGGACCCGGACAGGAAGTCCCGGCGCCCCACGTCGCTGCGCCACAGCTCACAGACCTGCTCGATCGCGCCGAGCACGGTGGGCGAGAACTGGAGCCCCACCCCCGACGCGAGGTTCTTGCCGTTGGCCATGCCGATCTCGTCGATCGTGACCGTACGGCCCAGTTTGCGGCCGAGCGCCTCCGCGATGATGCCCGGCGCCCTCCCCCGCGGCTGTTGTCCGCGCAGCCAGCGGGCCACGGACGTCTTGTCGTAGCGGAGGTCGAGGCCCCGCTCCGCGCCGACCATGTTCACGCGGCGGGCGAGCCCGGCGTTGGAACATCCGGCTTCCTGGATGAGCGCCTGCAAGCGTTCGTTGGGCTGGCGGGCGACGAGAGGCCTGGCTGCCATGTGAACCCCCTGGTGCGGCAGTGAACAGCACCCTGATCACTGCCCTGCGAATATGCAGAGAAACGAGGGGAATCGGAAATATGGCGTCATTGCCAGCATTCCGGTGTGCTTCCCCCGCATATGGCTACCCTGCCGCCGAGGCACAGCCGCACGCGCGCCCCCGCCCATGCACCCATGCGCCCCATTTGCAGGACCGATACCCCCGATCCCACGGTCGCCGAGCCCGTAACCCTCGGTGGTGCGCACAGTTGAGTGCGGCGTGGAAGAAACCATCACGGGCACGGACACGGAACCCGCACAGATCCCCAAGCAGCGGGGCGAACAGCTCCTGGACAGCGCCGTACGGTACGCGGAGGAACGGCACTGGGACGTCTTCCCCGGCACCTCCCTCGAACCCCACGAAGGGGTCGAGCGCTGCTCCTGCGCTGACACGACGTGTCCGAAACCGGGTGCGCACCCCGCCCGGCCCGACTGGGCGACCCAGGCCACCGGCAGCGCCGTCGCCGCCCGCCGCCTGTGGTCCAAGAACCCCCGGGCCTCGATCCTGCTTCCCACCGGGCGGACCTTCGACGCCATCGACGTACCGGAGTCCGCCGGATTCCTCGCGCTGGCCCGCATGGAGCGGATGGACCTCACGCTCGGCCCGGTCACCTGCACCCCCGACCGCCGGATGCTGTTCTTCGTGCTGCCGGGCGCGGGCGCCAAAGTCCCGGATCTGGTACGGAAGTTGGGGTGGTCGCCCGCAGCGGTGGACCTGATCACCCGTGGCGAGGGCGACTACGTGGCGGCGCCGCCGACCCGGATCGGCGGCTCGGGCGCGGTGCAGTGGGCACGCCGCCCCACCCCCGCCAACCGCTGGCTGCCGGACGCGGAGGAGCTGATCAGCCCCCTCGCCTACGCCTGTGGTCGGGAAGCCGCCGCGGCAAGGGGCCGTCGCCCCTAGTGCCGGTGGCGCCCCGGGATCCTATGGTGTCCGGGGAGACACCACCACGGGGACGAAAGGCACCACCATGCCGGACCAGGCATTCGAAGGATCGTCGGACACGGCGGGCGGAGCGCTTACGGCGCCGCCCGCCGTCCGCGTCCAGGGGCTGTGGAAGCGCTTCGGCGAGCAGATCGCGGTCGCGGGGATCGATCTGGAGCTGCCCGCGGGCAAGTTCATCGGTCTGGTCGGCCCCAACGGGGCGGGCAAGACCACCACGCTGTCCATGGTGACCGGGCTGCTCAGGCCCGACCAGGGCAGGGTCGAGGTCGGCGGACACGACGTGTGGCGCGACCCGGTCGCCGTGAAGTCCCGCATCGGCGTACTGCCCGAGGGTCTGCGCCTGTTCGAGCGGCTTTCGGGGCGCGAACTCCTCGCCTATTCGGGCCGGTTGCGCGGACTGCCCGGCGCCGAGGTCGACAAGCGGGCCGCGCAGCTCCTGGACGTACTGGACCTCGCGGGCTCCCAGCACAAGCTGGTCGTCGACTACTCGACCGGCATGCGCAAGAAGATCGGCCTGGCAGCGGCCCTGCTGCACAATCCCCAAGTCCTGTTCCTGGACGAGCCGTTCGAGGGCGTCGATCCGGTCTCCGCCCAGATCATCCGGGGCGTCCTGGAGCGCTACACCGCCTCCGGCGCCACCGTCGTGTTCTCCAGCCACGTCATGGAGCTCGTCGAGTCGTTGTGCGACTGGGTCGCCGTGATGGCCGCGGGACGCATCCGCGCCCAGGGCACCCTGGCCGAGGTGCGCGGCACGGCCCCCACGCTCCAGAGCGCCTTCCTCGAACTCGTCGGCGCGAGCGGCCGCGACACCGGGGACGCCCTCGACTGGCTCGGCGGCGGTGCCCGATGACCGCGCCCTCTCCCACCACCTCCGCCCTGACGCCCGTCTTCGTACGGCTCAAGCTGTCGCTCCTGAAGAACGGGCTGCGGCAGTCCGGCGGGCGCAGGGCCGCCTACATCACCTCCGCCGTACTCGCCCTGCTCTTCGCGGCGCTGCAACTGCTCGGCCTGATCGCGCTGCGCGGCAACGCCCACGCCGCCACCCTGACGGTGCTCCTCGTGGCGCTGCTGGCGATCGGCTGGGCGGTGATGCCGCTGTTCTTCCCCAGCGGCGACGAGACCCTCGACCCGACCCGGCTCGTGATGCTGCCGCTGCGGCCGCGGTCGATGATCGGCGCGCTGCTCGCGGCCTCACTGGTCGGCATCGGGCCGCTGTTCACGCTCTGTCTGCTTCTCGGATCGGCGATCGCGGTGGCGACGCGCGGGGTGGGCGCGGCCCTGGTCGCCGTCCTCGCGGTGCCGCTCGCGCTGCTCGTGTGCGTCGCGCTCGCCCGCGCCGTCGCCGCCGCCAACACCCGGCTGCTGACCTCCCGCAAGGGCCGCGACCTCGCGGTGCTGAGCGGACTGGTCATCGCGATCGGGCTCCAGTTCGTGAACTTCGGCGCCCAGCGGCTCGGCGACGCGGGCGGCCTGTCCGCGCTCGACCCGGCCGCGGAGGTGGTGCGCTGGCTGCCGCCGTCGGCCGCGATCGGGGCGGTCGACTCGATGAGCGAGGGCGCGTACGGTCGCGCCGCGGCCCAACTCCTGCTCTGTGTGGCCGCGTTGGGGCTCCTCCTGTACGCCTGGGAGCGCTCGCTGGTGAAGCTGATGACCACCCCGGACGGCTCCACGCTCGCCGCATCCGACGCCTCCCGCAAGGAGTCCTCGGGGCGCGGGCTCGCCTCACTGCTCCCCGAGGGCCGCACCGGCACCGTCATGCTGCGTACGCTGCGCTACGCCTGGCGGGACCCCAAGACCAAGGCGGCCTGGATCACCTCGCTCGCGATCGGCCTGATCGTGCCGGTCTTCAACGCCCTCCAGGGCGCCGGGACCGTGTACTTCGCGTGCTTCGCCACGGGCATGCTCGGCATGCAGATGTACAACCAGTTCGGGCAGGACACCTCGGCGTTCTGGATGGTGCTCCTGACCATCTCCTCGACCCGGGACGCCTATCTGGAGCTGCGGGCGCGGGCGTTGGCGCTGTTGCTCGTGACGCTGCCGTACACGGTGCTCGTGGCGGCGGTCACGGCCGGGATGCTCGGCGACTGGGCGAAGCTGCCCGAGGTCGTCGGGCTCGCGCTGGCCCTGCTCGGCGCGATGCTGGCGACGGGCTCGGTGGCGTCGGCGACGCTGGCGTACGCGATTCCCCAGGACAGCCGCCGCAACGTGGCGCCCGGGCAGGGCGGGATCGCGGCGCTGTCCATCCTGGGCGGGATGGTGGTGAGCGCGGTGCTGTGCGCGCCGCTGATCGTCCTGGCGGTCTGGCTCCATGTGGCGGGCCCGCATGCGGGGTTGTGGCTCCTGCTGCCCCTGGGGGCGGCGTACGGGGGGCTGGTGTGCTGGGTGGGGCTGCGGGTGGGGGCGGGGCGGGCGGTGGGGAGGTTGCCGGAGATTCTGGGGGCGGTCAGTGAGGGGTGAGCTGACCCCGACCCCCTGGGGCTCCGCCCCAGACCCCGGCGCGTTTTCCCACCCACCCGCCCGTGACGGGCATTGAAGGGTTCGGCCCCTGGGGCTCCGCCCCAGACCCCGTTCGCGCCTTGAGGGCGCTCGTCCTCAATCGCCGGACGGGCTGAGGTGCTGGCCAGCACCGAGCATTTAAGGGGCGCGGGGAACTGCGCGCCCAGCCCCGCACGGCCCGCAGACGAAGACGGGTTTTCTTGGGGGCGCGGGGAACTGCGCGAGAAGCGGGCACGGTCCGCAGGATCGAGAGGGTTTAGGGGCGCGGGGAACTGCGCGACCAGCCACCCGCGGCCTGCGGACGGAGGCGGGTTTTTGGGGGCGCGGGGGACTGCGTGAGGGGTTAGGGGGTTGGGGCGAGGTTGAGGAAGGGCTCGAGCGTGGCTCGCCATCCCTCCGGCTGGTCGTAGTGGACCAGATGCCCCGCATCCGCCACCTCCCCATACCGCCCCCGCGGCAGCACCCGCACCATCTCCTGCGCCTCCGCCCGGCCGAGCTCACCGTCCAGGCCGCGCACCACCAGTGCGGGGCAGGTCACCTGGGCCAGCTCCTCCCAGTGCGCGTCGTACACCCACGTCTCGCGGGACCTCAGCATCTGGCGGCGCGAGAAGACCGGGCGCCAGCCGTCCGCCCGCTCCGCCATCACCTCGGCGAAGAACTCACCCCGCGCGGGGCTGGGCCGCTCGACCCAGGGGTCGTCCTCGCCGAACCACTTGCGTACGTCGGCCAGTGTCGCGAACGGCAGCGGCCAGGACGTGAACCAGTCCTCCCACTCCCGCTGCGAGGCCGCGCCCAGCGCCGAGGCCCGCATGTCGCAGATGACGAGCGCGCGGACCAGGTCGGGCCGCTTGGCGGCGAGCTGCCACGCGGTGAGCGCGCCCATGGAGTGGCCGATCAGCGTGACCGGCGCGAGGCCCAGCTGTTCGACGGCGGCCTCGGCATCGGCCACGTACACCTCGCGGGTGAAGGGGCCTTCGGCCGGCTTCTCGCTACGGCCGTGGCCCCGCTGGTCCAGGGCGACCGCCCGGTGCTTCTCCGTGAGCCAGCGGGCCGTGGAGGCCCAGTGCGAGGCCCGGCCCATCAGACCGTGCAGCAGGAGGACCCCCGGAGCCGGCTCGGTCTCCGCACGGGCCTTGGGCCGGTCCCCGAACTCCCAGGCGGCGAGGCGAACCCCGCCGGCCCCCGTCACGTCGATGCGCCGCACCATGTGCCCTGGCACCCCCTTCAACCCCGAGCGGTCAGTTCCCGGCAGAGTATCGAACCTCTATTCGAAAACTCGCGTCTCTCGCGCAACACCCCTCGTTCGAGTGACCACCCTCAAGGATTGACGGAACGTGCCGAGGGGAGATCTTCTGCGGGAGGCGGGCCGCTCGGGGAAGACGGTCCGCGGGGGTCGACCCTGGGAGCTCGGGGCTCCGGGTCGAGACCGGGGAGGAGAGGCCCCGGCGCCGCGAGGCGCCGGGGCCCTGGTCTTCCCGAAGCCGGTGGGCGGGGCGCAGGGCCGGGGCAGCCCCGGATGTCCACGCTGATGCGAGTGGTTCGAACGGCGTCATACCGCCGCCCCCTCCCCTGCCGCACGCCTCTGCGGTCATATGCCTCAGGGCACAGCCTCGCACGCGATCCGCCCGGCCGCTGCCATTCCACCCGGAAACCGGCCTTCCCCGCAAGCTTCCCCCACCCTTCACCAAGCGGCCTCAACTGCCGTACGCGGGAAGGGTGGTGACACGCCGTTATGTGGTGACGCGACGTCACGGGGCGGCCGGGGGGAAGGGATGAGGCGGGCCCCGCCTGGACCCTTCGGCGGGCCGGTGCGCCTCAGCGCTTCGCTACGAAGACGTGCGACGCGACGTCCGCGCCCAGTTCGGCGGCCTCTCCGCTGCTGCCCACCAGGACCCCGCCGGGCGACTGCGTCACGCTCACCACGGAGCCGGGCTGCACGCCCGCCCGTCGCAGCGTGTACATCAGCTGGGCGTCCGTCTGGATGGGCTCGCCGATCCGGCGCACGATCACCGTCTTGCCCTCGGGGCCCGGGTCGAACTCACCCAGACTGATGATGCCGTCCTCCAGGAAAGCGTCCGCCTCGGCCTTCTCGCCCAGCTCCTCCAGGCCCGGGATCGGGTTTCCGTACGGGGACTCGGTGGGGTGGCGCAGCAGCTCCAGGACGCGGCGCTCCACCGCCTCGCTCATGACGTGCTCCCAGCGACAGGCCTCCGCGTGGACCTGCTCCCACTCCAGGCCGATCACGTCGACGAGCAGGCACTCGGCGAGCCGGTGCTTGCGCATCACGCGCGTCGCCAGACGGCGCCCCTCGTCGGTCAGCTCCAGGTGGCGGTCGCCCGCCACCTGCACCAGGCCGTCGCGCTCCATGCGCGCGACCGTCTGGCTCACCGTCGGGCCGCTCTGGTCCAGGCGCTCGGCGATGCGGGCGCGCATGGGGACCACACCCTCCTCCTCAAGCTCGAGGATGGTGCGGAGATACATCTCCGTGGTGTCGATCAGTCCGGACATACGTGCCCCTCGATGCTGTGACATGAAACGTCGTACCGCTGGCCCTGGACCAATTCTGACGCATCGCACCGACAACCGTGCCGCGGCGAGCGTCGCCCATCTTGACCGGAACTCCGCCTACCCCGTATTGACAGGGCAAAGGTCCAGACCGCACCGTGATCGGCGCACGGTCGTTACCCCACCCCGGAAAGGGTCCTCGGCGATGAGCGAGAGCAAGCTGGCCGGACAGTTCTTCGACGCCGCGATCGAACTCCTGGGGCGGGCACGGGACGAGGAGTCGCTCAACATCGCCGCCGCCGGAGCCGTGATCGCCGACGCCGTCGAGGCGGGCGGGCGGCTCTTCGCCTTCGGCGCCGGGCACTCCTCGCTTGCCGCGCAGGACGTGGTCTACCGGGCCGGCGGCTTCGCCCTGATGAACCTGCTCGCGGTGCCCGGGGTGGTCGGGGTGGACGTCATGCCCGCGACGCTCGGCTCCGCGCTCGAACGGGTCGACGGGCTCGCCGGTGCGGTGCTCGATTCCAGCCCCGCCCGGCCGGGGGACGTCCTGGTGATCATCTCGCTGTCCGGGCGCAACGCGCTGCCCGTGGAAATGGCGATGAACGCGCGGGCGCTCGGGCTCAAGGTCATCGGCGTCACGTCGGTGGCGTACGCCGAGAACACGAGGTCGCGTCATGTCTCGGGGACGTTTCTGCGGGACCACTGCGACATCGTGCTCGACAGCAAGATCGCGGTGGGTGACGCGGAGCTGACGCACGAGGGCATCGAGGCGCCGTTCGCTCCCGCGTCCACGGTGGTGACGAGTGCGCTGATGCAGGCGACGATGGCGGCGGCGGCGGAGTCGCTGGTCGCTCGGGGGGTCGAGCCGCCGTTGTTGCGTTCGGGGAACGTTGACGGGGGGCACGAGTGGAACGGGCGGGTCATGGCGGAATACGGCGACCGCATCTTCTTCCGCCACTGAGCGACTCCCTGGGGCGCCTGACCCACCCGCCCGTGTAGCGCGTTGAACCAGCTGAGCCCCTGGGGCTCCGCCCCAGACCCCGTTCGCGCCTAAAGGGCGCTCGTCCTCAATCTCCCCCAAGGCCTTAAGGGCCAGGGGGGACCCCCATGACAGGCTGAGGTGCCGGCCAGCGCCGAGTGGCTAAGGGGCGCGGGGAACTGCGCGACCAGCCACACACGGCCCGCAGACGAAAACGGGTTTTTCTTGGGGGCGCGGGGAACTGCGCAGAAAAGGCCGGCGCTCGTGGGGGGGCCGACGGGCGGCCCGAGGGGGCTCCCCTCAAGCGCCCAGCGTCGCCGCAAGGTCAAGCACCACCCCCACCCGCACCCCCACACTCTCCGCATACACCGCATCCGCCCGCTCAAAGCCCGGACGGGCCCCGCCGCGGAGGAAGGTGAGTACGCCCAGGGTGCGGCCGCGGCTGCGGAGTACCGCGCACAGGGCGTGGGCCGCGTCCGGAGGCCATTGGCGCTCGGACGCCCAGCCCTCGGCCCGCGCCGCGCCCGCGCCCGCGCTCGCCCGTACCGAGCCGATCCGGTCCACCGCCTGGAGCGCGGGGTGGCCCGCCGGATAGCGCACCGGGAGGCCCCCGGCCGCCACCGGCGCGGCGGGGCCGGGGGAGCCGACCGGCGTGGCGACGGCCCGTACCAGACGGTCCCCGACGGCCAGGTCCACCAGCGCGTGGTCGGCGAAACCGGCCAGGGCGAAGTCCAGGTGGCAGGCCACCGCCTCCATCGGGTCCTCGTACTCGGCGGCGGCGCGCGAGGCGCGGTGCAGTTGGTTGGAGCGGAAACGCAGCCGGTCCGCGTCCTGTTCGGCGAGCTTCGCGTCGGTGACGTCCTGGAAGAGCCAGCCCACCCCGAGCGGCACGGGCTCTTCGGCCAGCGGGGAGGAGAGCCTCAGGAAGCCGCTGCGCCAGCAGCGCCGCCGCTCGCCCTCGGGGGTGCGCAGCGTCACCCACATCTCGGCGGGGGCGGCCGGGGCGCCCTCGGCCAGGACGTGCTGGAGGGCGCTCTCCAGTTCCTCGACGCCCTGGACGATCAGCTCGCCGAACGGGCGGCCGAGCAGGGTCGAGCGTCCGGTGCCGAGCGCGCGGGCGGCGTAGGAGTTGACGACGGTGGGCCGCAGGTCGACGTCGACCAGGACCACGCCCCAGGTCCCGTCCTCGGCCAGCGCCTCGCTGAGCGCGATGGACCGCTCCAGGTCGATCTGCGCGTGCACCTCGCTGAACGCGCAGTACACCCCGCCCGGCGCGCCGTCCGCACCCCGTACGCCCGCCGACTGCGTACGCACCAGGACGCGGCTGCCGTCCTTGCGCAGCAGGGCGAACTCGTGCACTTGGCGCCCGGGCGCGTCCATCACCGCCATCAGGCGTCCGTGGATCTCCTCGGCGTCGGCGGCCCGTACCGCCCAGCCCGCGAACCCGTGCCGTCCGACGGCCTCCTCGGCCGGCCAGCCGAGGATCCGCTCGGCCTCGCGGTTCCAGTGGGTGACCACGCCGTCCGCGTCGAACGCGCAGAGCGCCGCGTCCATCCCGTCGAGCAGGGCCGCGAGCAGACCCCCGCCGGGTTCGGGCCCGGCCTCGCTCGCCGAGCCCGTACCGGAACCGGAACCGTCCGGAACCGCGGCACTGGCCGTTTCACTCCGGGAAGCACTCACCCCTGGCACCCCCTGCACCGCATCACGCGGCTGACGCGCGGACTCACCCACGTCGGATCATTCAACTCGAACGTGACGCAGCCCACACCGACTTCGCGGAAATCCCTTCCGGCCAACGGCGGTTACCGGCCGCTCCCGCCGCTTTCCGCCGGGCGTACGCATAGTGGTGCCCATGACCTCACTCGTACGCCATGTGACCTTCGACTGCGCCGACGCCTACCGCCTGGCCACCTTCTGGGCCCAGGTGCTCGGCGGCACCCTGGGCGAGGACGACGTGCCCGGTGACCCGGAGGCCCAGGTCACCGCCGACGGCATCGCCCTGCTCTTCCTCGTGGTGCCCGAGCCCAAGGCGGTGAAGAACCGCGTCCACCTCGACCTCCAGCCGCAGGACCGCACCCGCGACGAGGAGGTCGTACGGCTGCTGGCGCTCGGCGCCACCCTCGTCGACGACCACCGCCGTCCGGACGGTACGGGGTGGGCCCTGATGACCGACATCGAGGGCAACGAGTTCTGTGTGGAGCGCAGCGCCGAGGAGCGGGCGCGCACCTCGAAGTAATTCGCTTGAGGGCGTCCGGGCGCCCTCCTACTGTGTGGTGCACACGAGAAGGGAGGTGGTTTGACAGATGTATGCAAACCGGACGCGTGAGGTGACTGCGGGCTGACGCCTTCCCCCAAGCTCTTAAAGAGCAGGGGGTGCCCCCAGTCGCACTCTTTGTGCGGTGCCGGCATGACGCCGGCCGAAATTCCCAGCAGTCACCGACCCGCGGGCTCGCCGGTACGTCCGGCCGGCTCCTCTCCGGAGGAACCCGAGCCCGCGGGTTTCTGCGTATCCGTTGCTGCGTACCCGGCGACGGATGGCCGGTTGGCCGGATCAGGGCGCGAGTCGCTCCACGTGCCAGGCGCCGTCCCGTAGGACGTACCGCAGCCGGTCGTGCAACCGGTTCTCGTGGCCCTGCCAGAACTCCACGGTCTCGGGGCGGACCCGGAAGCCACCCCAGTGCTCGGGCACCGGGATGTCGCTGCCCTCGGGGTAGCGGGCCGCCAACTCCTCGTAGCGGGCGGCCAGTTCGGCCCGTGAGGCGAGCACCGTGGACTGGTCGCTGGCCCAGGCGCCGAGCCGGGAGCCGTGCGGGCGGCTGCGGAAGTAGCGCTCGGTCTCGGCGCGCGGCACCCGGGCGGCGGTGCCGGTCACGATGACCTGGCGGGCCAGCTGGTGCCAGGGGAAGAGCAGCGAGACGTACGGGTTGGCGGTGAGTTCGGCGGCCTTGCGCGAGGCGTAGTTGGTGAAGAAGACGAAGCCGTGCTCGTCGTAGGACTTCAGGAGCACCGTGCGGGTGGAGGGCCGGCCGTCGGGGGTGGCGGTGGCGACGACCATCGCGTTGGGCTCGTGCAGGCCGCCCGCCACGGCCTCCTTGAACCACCGGGCGAACTGGCCCATGGGCGTGGCGGCCAGCTCCTCCTGTGCGAGAAGGGTGGTCCGGTACTGCTCGCGCATCGCTGCGGGGTCCAGGTCGGTCACCCGACCCATCCTGCCGTACCGCGGCCCCGGGCCCGGAGGGGGTCCAGTGTGCCCGCGGCGGCGGGGCGTTAACCCTGTACCGCGGATTTGGGGCAGTGTGCCGGATGTCACGCTTCCCCGCATCGGCGGGACCCGCCAAACTCTCGGCTGGGCCACTGTGGCCTCCATACACGTGGTGAGACCCGCGGCGGGATTCCTGCCCGCCGTACGGGGCATGACCGAGGGACCCGGGGCGGCACGGCCCGCCCGCAGCCCGTCGCACACATCCTGAGGAGCCGCCTGATGTCCGACTTCGTACCCGGACTTGAGGGAGTCGTCGCGTTCGAGACGGAGATCGCCGAGCCGGACAAGGAGGGCGGCGCCCTTCGCTACCGGGGCGTCGACATCGAGGACCTGGTCGGACACGTCTCGTTCGGGAACGTGTGGGGCCTGCTGGTCGACGGGGCGTTCAACCCCGGTCTGCCGCCGGCCGAGCCGTTCCCGATCCCGGTCCACTCCGGAGACATCCGGGTGGACGTGCAGTCCGCGCTCGCCATGCTGGCGCCGGTGTGGGGCCTGAAGCCGCTGCTCGACATCGACGAGAAGACCGCCCGCGACGACCTGGCGCGGGCCGCCGTGATGGCGCTGTCGTACGTCGCCCAGTCGGCGCGCGGGCAGGGCCTGCCGATGGTTCCGCAGCGCGAGATCGACAAGGCGCAGTCCGTAGTGGAGCGCTTCATGATCCGCTGGCGCGGCGAGCCCGACCCCAAGCACGTCAAGGCGGTCGACGCGTACTGGACGAGCGCCGCCGAGCACGGCATGAACGCCTCGACGTTCACCGCCCGGGTCATCGCCTCGACCGGCGCGGACGTCGCGGCGGCGCTGTCCGGCGCGGTCGGCGCGATGTCGGGCCCGCTGCACGGCGGCGCGCCCTCGCGGGTGCTCGGCATGATCGAGGAGATCGAGCGCAGCGGCGACGCGAGCGCGTATGTGAAACAGGCCCTCGACAAGGGCGAGCGCCTGATGGGCTTCGGCCACCGCGTCTACCGCGCCGAGGACCCGCGCGCCCGGGTGCTGCGCCGCACCGCCAAGGAGCTGGGCGCGCCCCGCTTCGAGGTGGCGGAGGCGCTGGAGAAGGCGGCCCTGGAGGAGCTGCACGCGCGCCGGCCCGACCGGGTGCTGGCCACGAACGTGGAGTTCTGGGCGGCGATCGTGCTGGACTTCGCGGAGGTTCCGGCGCACATGTTCACGTCGATGTTCTCCTGTGCGCGGACGGCGGGCTGGTCGGCGCACATCCTGGAGCAGAAGCGGACGGGCCGTCTGGTGCGGCCCTCCGCCCGCTATGTGGGGCCGGGCTCGCGCGACCCGCAGTCGATCGAGGGGTACTCGGACACGCTGGGCGTCGCCGACTTCGCGGGCTGAGCACGGGCGGGGACACGGGCGGGCCGGGCGCGGCGGAAAATTGGATGGCGCCACGTGGAGTAGCGGTGCGCGCGCCCAACACGATGATGCGCGATAAGGCACTTACGGTTCGGTTTAGTCCGTTTTGCCCACCCGAATGTGGAGTTCATTGTGAGCCTCATCCGCCGCGCCGCCGTTGTGGCCGCGCTCTCCGCCGCCGTGATCGTCCCCACCACCGCGACCGCCCAGGCCGCCCCGCAGTCCGCTGTGCGCGTCGTGGCCCACGGTAACTACGGTTACGGCGACGACCACGGCAACAACGACTCGAACCGCCACCGCCACTACGGCCTGCTGACGAGCCTGCTGCTGATCCTCCTCTGAGCGAGGAACCGCGACACCGAGCGGGCGCGCGCCCGGAACCACTGGGTTCCGGGCGCGCGCCCGTGTTGCGTCCCGGGTCGCCTCGGGTCAGCCCGTCACGGGCAGGAGGCCCAGGAGCGGCTGGACCGGGTCGATCACCTGGTGCAGCTGGCTGAGGTCGTTGAGGTGGTTGAGACCGGCGAGCTGCTGCTTGACGCCGGGGAGCTGGGCCGCGTACTGGGCGGGGATGCCGCTGGCGGCGAGGTTGTCGAGCTCGCTGATCGGGTTCAACGGCTTGCCCACGTGGTCGAGGGGGCCCGCCGCGTTCGCCGAGGAGACGGCGAGGCCCGAGACACCGGCGGCGACGGCGAGGACAGTGGCGATGCGTCGTGTTGAGATCACGCCTGCACAACGGGGAGTGGCGGCCAAGGACACGGCCGCCACCCGCTCTCACCCCACGGGCGTACCCGGCCCTGGCCCCCGCCGCACATGGCAGCAGCTCCTGTCCGGGGGGAGTAGATCCCCGGACAGGAGCTGCCGGCGTGCTGTCCGCGCCGCGACACGGATCCTGTGTCCGCACGGCCCGACGAGCAGCCGTGCGGGGAGACGTTCCGTCCGGCCACCGGTGCCCCCGTGCGCGCCGGTGACGACGTCAGTGACTCGGTGCCGTACGCCCTGTGCCGAGCCCTACAGACCGTTCGGCCAGGCGTAGCTCGCGGGCACCGGGTGGGTGTCGGTGTCCCGGGTGAGGACGAGCGCGATCTCGTCGCGTTCGCGCAGCACGATCGCCGCGGGGTTCCCGGCGACCGCGCGCCCGTTGACGTACGCCTTCAGATGGCGCCCGCCGACCGCGTGCAGGCCGCCGATGCGGTCGGCGCTCAGCGGGACGCCCCACTCGGTCATGAACTGGCCCAGTGTGAAGTCCGCCCGCTTCGGCGACTCGACGTGGATCACCCCGCTGGTGTCGTGGGTGTGCAGGGGGCTGATGAGCCGGTGCGGCGCGTCGATGCCGATCGAGGCGGGGACGGTGACGGGCCGGCCGTCGACGAGGACGTCCAGATGGGTGTGGGTGTGCTGGACCATGCCCTCGGCGGACAGCATCTCAAGGCCCGCCGATTTGGCCGCCGCGGCCGGGTCGGCGGGCGCGGGCCACGGCGGCGCGCCCTCACCCACCGGGTGCGGATCGGGGCGGCCGGGCGCCGCCGCCGTCGCGCCCTGGGCCGTGAGGGCGGTGACGGCGAGCAGCGCCGCGACGGCCCCGGCGAGCCGCAAGGTGGCAGGGACGTTCCCCGACGGACGGGACATGGGTCAACTCCTGGGAGAGCGGGGCGAGTTGGGGCCGTCCCCAGGGTGCGGGCACGGCGCCCCGGGCGGGCGCTCGGCTCAGAGGGCCGCGGTGGCGGCCGGGTCGCTCTGGACCGCGGGCGCGGTCAGGCCGGCCTCCGGCAGGGTGACGGCCGGCAGCCCGTAAAGACCGGCGCGCGGCTGGCTCAGGGGGGCGCCGAGGTCCGCTCCCGGGGTGAGCAGGTGCAGCGCGGTGTCGGGGGCGACCAGTTGGGGGGTGCCGAGGTTGCGGGGGCTCAGCGGGTCGGGCAGCGGCGTACCGATGTGGGTGTCGGGCAGCGCGGTCTCGATCGGCAGCGCGGGGACCATGTTGTGCGGCAGGAGGTTGCCCTTCACATAGCGCGGTCCGTCCGGGGCGCCGGGGACGGGCAGCGGCATGCCGGTGTGCACGGTGGGGGCGTCGAACGGAAGGACGGTGTTCAGACCGCCGAGCGGCACGTCGACCGGGGCGGTCGGGGCGGCCGCGGCCGGCGCCACAGCCGCTGCCGTCGCGATGCAGGTCAGTACGGTCGCCAGGCCCGCGCGTGAGGTGATTCCCATGGATGTTCTTTCCTTCCCTGGCCTCTTCGGCCGTGTCGTTCTGCTAGAACGATCCCGGCGGCGGTATCACTGCAAAGTTCCCCTGCTTGCAGCAACCTGGAGCCCGTTCGCGCGCCGCGCGCCCCCCGGGCGTGCCCTTGGCCCGGCTCATGCGTTGTAGCCGACATGAACGTACGCCGATACCTCGCCGCCGCCGCAGCCGGAACCGCCATCGCGGCCGCCCTCTCCCCCGCCGCGCACGCCCTCGACCTGGGCAACACCCTGAGCAAGGCGGCCACCACCACCAGCGCCGCGGGCGCCCAGGTCAAGCCCGTCGCCGAGAGCGCCGTCGGGGACAAGCTGGGCAAGAAGGTCACCGCCGTCAAGAACGGCGTGAAGGCCGGCACCGACGCGGTCAAGGCGGCCAAGGACGCGGTCAAGGCCGGCCGCGAGCTGATGAGCTGACCCCGCCCGAATCCCCGTCCCCCAGCGTCCTTGCAGTGTCGACCCAGAGCCGCGCGGCGGTCAGAACGGTACGAGCGTGACCCACACCCGGACCATCCCGGCCCCCAGCGACGCCTGCGCCGACCTCGCGAACCCGGCGTTCTGGAAGCTGCCGGCCGCTCAACGCCTGGCACGCTTCACGGAGTTGCGGCACGAGCCGCGCCCCGTGTTCTTCACCGAACGCCCCTCCACCCCCCGCCGCGCCGAGCAGGGTTTCTACGCGCTGGTCCGGCACGCCGACGTACTCAAGGCGAGCCGGCTGCCCCGGGTGTTCGCGAGCGCGCCCGGGGTCACCTCGCCCGAGCCGGCGCGCTGGGTGCGGACGCTGTTCGGTGACTCGATGGTCAACCTGGACGGCGCCGACCACGCGCGGCTGCGCCGCATCGTGCAGCAGGCCTTCACCCCGCGCCTGCTGGCCGCCACCGAGACGCACATCCGTGAGCTCGCCGTGCGCATCGTGGACGACATGGTCGCCGAGCGGCCCGATGAGTTCGTCTCCTCAGTGGCCTCCCGGATGTCGTTCGAGGTCATCTGCGCGATGCTGGGCGTGCCGGACGCCGACCGGCGCCGCATCGCCCGCCAGATCGACCGGGCCTCCGAGCACGCCGGGGTACGGCGTGGTCTCGGTGCCCGCCTGATGAGCCCGGGCAAGGGGCTGCGGGCGCTGGCCCGGATGGAGCTGACGGTGGCGCGCCTCGGCCGCGAGCGGCGCCGCCACCCCACCGGCGACCTCATCTCGGCACTGGTCTGCGCCGACGTGGAGGGACAGGCGCTGACGTACCGTCAACTGGGCTCGTTCTTCTCGCTGTTGCTCGTCGCGGGCGTCGAGACGACACGCAACGCCATCGCTCACGCCCTGGTGCTCCTGACCCGCAACCCGGACCAACTCGCCCTGCTGACCGACGACTTCGACCGGTACGCGGACGGCGCCGTGGACGAGATCGTGCGCCACTCGACGCCCATCATCCAGTTCCGCCGCACCGTCACCACGCGCTACACCCTGAGCGGCCACACCTTTCTGCCCGGCGACAAGGTGATGCTCCTGTACGCATCCGCCAACCGTGACGCGTCGGTCTTCACCGACCCGGACGTCTTCGACATCACCCGCGACCCCAACCCGCACCTCGGATACGGGGGCGGCGGCCCGCACTACTGTCTCGGCGCCCATCTGGCCCGCCTGGAGATCAAGGCCGTCCTGCGCGAACTGCTCACCCGGCCGCTGGCCGTGCGCGCGCTCGGCGAGCCGGAACTCGGCACGTCCAACTTCGACCACCGCGTCCGCAGGCAGTACTTCACCTTCGATGCGGCCAAGCCCTGAGAACCGGCGCCCGGCCCCGCCCGCGTACCCTCGCCGCGCGCGGGGCGTTGTACCGGGCATGAACACACAGCGCCGCCTCCGAGCCGCCACCGCCGCCGCATCCCTCCTGCTCCTCGCCGCGCCCGGTGTCGCGGCGGCCGATACGGGCGCGGGGCAGGGCAGCGTCTCCGAGTACGGGCAGCCGAAGGTGCTCGGCGGGCGGGGCGAGATCGCCGAGACGCTCACCGCCGGTGTCGCCATGTTCGGCGGCACCCTCCAGCCCGACGGCGCGTCCGGGGCCCACTGAAGGTCACGGTGCGCCGGGCGAGCGGGACCGGCCCCGGACGCCGTCGGGCGTCGAACGCCGCGTCCTCGTGGAAGGCCGCGCTGTGCGCGCTCGTGCTGCTCCTCTCCGCGCTGGTCCAGCCGCCGGGCGACCGGACGCGCGGCCCGATGCCGACCGGGGCCAGGACGGCGGCGGGCGTCTTCACCGGGTCCGACGGGGACGGCATCGTCAAGCTGGCTGCGGTCGAGAAGTGGCGCGGCCAGGGGCGGCTGCGGGCCGGCCACACCTATCTGCCGGGCGACACCTGGAGCGGCATCGAGGGCCCGCCCCGGCTCCTCGCGCCCTGGGCCCGCTGGCGCCACGAGCGCACCGACCGGGTCTTCGTCCTCAACGTGCCGATGCTGGCCCCCAACGAGGCCGGCCTGCCCGACGCCGAGGTGCGCGGCCTGCTCGGACAGGGCGCGCGCGGCGCCTTCGACGGCCACTTCACCGCGCTGGCCGAGCGCCTGGTCGCCCTCCGGCTCGCCGACACCAACGTCGTCCTCGGGTGGGAGATGAACGGCGTCACCTATACGCACCGCTGCGCTCCCGATCCGGCCTCCTGGCGGGCGTACTGGCGGCGCGTGGTCACCGCGATGCGCTCGGTGGCGGGGCAGCACTTCCGCTTCGACTTCGCGCCGAACCGCGGGCGCGACGCGGTGGCGTGGACCGAGTGCTATCCCGGGGACGCCTTCGTCGACATCGTCGGCATGGACTCCTACGACCAGCCCGCCGGCATGTCCTTCCGCGAGCAGGTCGAGGAGCCGTACGGACTGCGCGCCCAGGTCGACTTCGCCGCCCGGCACGGCAAGCCGGTGTCGTACCCGGAGTGGGGACTCTTCCGCAACGGGGACGACGCGCCGTACGTGCGCGGGATGACGGCCTGGTTCCGCCGCTACCGGCCCGTCTACCAGACCCTGACCGACTACTGCCCGCACGGCGTCTGGGAGTGCCCCGACCACCCCGAGGCGGCGCACGCCTACCGGGCGCGGTGAGCGGCGGGCCGCGCGCTGAGCCGTGCGGGGGCGGCCGATGGGCCGGGCGGGTGATCCCTTCGGTGGTGCTCGCGTGGCCCCGGGGGCCCCGCGAGGCGGATCCCAATTATGCGTATCAGCATCTGATCCCCCCTCCGGTTTTCCTGTTGAAGGGTCGCAGGCATGTACAAGCTCTCAGGTTCCGCGGCGCGGGCCGCCCTCGTCACGGGCCTGGTGTCCGCGCTGGGCACCGGGTACGCGGCGCACGCCACCGACCGTCCCGGCGCGGCCCCGCCGCCCGCCTCCGCGCCCCACACAGCGCCGCACACGGCCCCGCACGCGCCCGGCGGCGCCCCAGTGCGCCCCGGCGCGGCTCCGCCGACCCTGGCGGACACCGGCGCCGACGCCAACGCCACGCTGCTCGGCGCCCTGAGCGTGGGCGCGGTCGTCACGGGGGCGGCGGCGGTCGCCCTGTCCCGGCGCTCCTCACGCGGGAGGTACGGCGAGGAGTGAAGCGCTTGTGCGCGCGGGGCGGCCGTCCCCGGTTCGCTCAGGGAGGAACCGATTTGCTCCTTGGTGTCCGTTACCTATGGCCGGTCGACACGTTGAAGTGACATGACGACTGCGTGTCTGCGGTCGCGTGTCCAATCAAGGAGAACTTTGATGTCTCGTATCGCGAAGACGGCCGCCGTCGTCGCCGGAGCGGGCGCCATGGCACTGGCCGGTGCGGGTATGGCCGCTGCCGACGCCGGCGCCGAGGCTGTCGCGTCCAACTCCCCCGGCGTCCTCTCGGGGAACCTGGTGCAGGTGCCGGTGCACATCCCGGTCAACCTCTGCGGCAACACCGTTGACGTCATCGGCCTGCTGAACCCGGTGTTCGGCAACACCTGCGTCAACGACTCCCACCTGCTCCACCACCACGGCGGCTACGGGGGCTGACGCCTCCCTGTCCCGGCCGGACGGTCCTCGTGACGGTCCGGCCGGGCCTCTGCTCCCACGGTGCCTGCGGCCTCCCGGACTTCTCCCCCCGGGAGGCCGTCGCCGTGTCAGGCGTACCGGTAGATCCGGCTGTGGTCCAAGAGCGCCGCAGGCGCCACGTTCCACGGCGGCATCGGGTCGTGGAGCGCCGCCACCCGGCCGTGCTGGAGGTCGCCCAGCGGCGGCGGGACGTCCGGCAGATAGCGCTTGGACTTCGGGTGGGCGGCCTGCCAGCGTGACCACAGGCTGTCGACGAAGGCGTGGTGCAGCCAGAACACGGGATCGTTGACGGCGGCGCCGCCGAGCATGATCCCGCCGATCCAGCGGTGGACCTGGTTGTGCGTACGGAAGCGGGCGTCGCCCGACGCCTTGGTCCAGCCCTCCAGCTTGTTGCGGAACCCGGTCCCGCTCATCGAGTTCCAGGGGGAGACGTCGTACACCGGGTCGGCGAGCGCCTGGGCGACATCGGCGGCGGTGGGCAGTTTGATGGGGTTCTTGGGGCGGCCCAGGTCCCGCGTGAGGAAGCGTTCGTCGGTGACGTTGACGGTGATGTCCCAGTGGCCGTGGGCGTGCGCGAAGGGGCCGGTCATGACCTGGAGATCACCCCGGCGTCCGTTGCCGCCCATGAAGTCGTCGCCCCACAGGGACGAGGCGGCCGAACTGTCGCGCGTCCAGTCCCAGTACGGCACGGTGACGCGCGGGTCGACCTTCTGGAGCGCCCGCTCGAACTCCAGCAGGAACCGGCGGTGCCAGGGCAGGAAGGACGGCGCCATGTGCGCCACGCGCAGCCCGCGGTCGCCGTCGGAGACGTAGAAGTCGATGTGGGTGCGCGCGAACGCGTCGTATGTGCCACGCCGTTTGAGTTCGAGCACGGCGTTGACGAACGCCTTGCGCTCGGCGCTCGTCAGGTTCCGCTGGTTCTTACGCGTGTACACCACGGACGGCTCCCCCTTCGTGGCCCGCGTGCACGGGCACGGCGGCCAGCCGGGCGCGGCCCAGCTCGGCCGCGGCGGCGCGGGCGGCCTCGCGTGCGGTGGCGTAGGACTCGTAGTGGTCGACGGCGCTCAGATAGGTGCCGTCGGCGCGGCGCATCAGCATGAGCCGGCGGTCGTCCACGAACACGGCGACCTCGGACCCGTCCGCCTGGAGGGCCCGGCCCTGGATGCGGTGCCCGGCGTGCATCTCGTCGAAGAGCATGCTCTCGGGAACACGCGCGGTGGGCCCGGGGCCCGTGGCACCGGCCGGCGCGGCGGAGGGGATGCGGGAGAGCGCGGCGCCGGTGAAGGCGACGGCCGCCGAGGCGAACAGGGCGCGCAGCAGGCCGCGTCGGGCGGTGCGCCAGGCGGTACGGGGCGGGGGCGCGCCGGGCCCGGTGGGTTCGGGGGCGCGGCTGCGCAGGCGGGTGCGGCCGGTGCGGCGTGCGCTCCAGAAGTGTGGCGCGTCGTTCATGGGCGTCTCCCTCGTGCTCGCTCGCGCGGACGAGTCCGGCACATGCGTGGGCCCCGCAAACCGTCCAGGTTCCGGGGCCCGCCGAGCGTCCGCTCTCCTTGACCGATGCCGGGTACAACGAGGCCCCCGGGCGCAGGAAACGGCCGCCGTACGCTCGCGGCGCCGTCGGCGCTCCCCGGGCCGGTACTGGTTGCACGGCCCGGGGAGGCTTCAACCATGCGACTGGTCGATGGGGTCAACGCCCGGAGCGGGCGGGCGTGTCGGCGGCCGGAGGCGTTTCACGCGGTTGGCCCAGCCGGTGCGCGGGGCGAGCCGGGGTCGGCCTCCGCGACCGGGCGTCCGCTCGGGCGCATCCTCACCGCGTCCAGAAGTCCCACCAGCGGGTCAGGATCAGCATCGCGACGACCCCGATGTGCACCACCGGCACCGCCCAGCCGAACTCGGCGGACAGCTCTCGCGCCCAACCCGGCGCGGGCAGCGCTCCGTTGATCACGTTGAGGTGGGTGACCCGCCAGAACAGCACGATGGTGGCGACCCACGCCAGACAGCACCACAGGCACAGCGCGTTGATGCGGTACAGCGACTCGAACTGGAGCCAGCCGACGAAGACGACGCCGAAGGCGGCCCCCGCGTTGAGCGCCAGCCAGTACCAGCGCCCGAACCGGCCGCCCCCGAGCAGGCTCATCCCCACACAGCACACGATCCCGTACGCCACCAGGCCCAGCATCGGATTGGGGAACCCGAAGACGGACGCCTGCGCGCTCTTCATGATGGTGCCGCAGGAGATCACCGGGTTGAGGCTGCACCCCGGGACGAAGTCCGGATTACGCAGGAGCTCGAACTCGTCCAGGGTGATGACCCAGGAGGCCAGCAGGCCGGCCGCGCCGGTGAGCACGACCAGCCGGGCGAAGCCGCGGCCGGCGCCGAAGGCGGTGCTGGGCGGTGGCGGGGGTCCGGACGAGTCGGTGAGCGGAGCCGGCTCCTGGAGCGTCCCGTGGAAGGGCATCGGTGTCGTCTTCCGTTGCGTTCTCGTCCGGCGGGCTCAGCCGCGCAGGCGGCGGATGGGGAGCAGGCAGTGGCCGGCGGTGGTGATGGTGGCCTCGTCGCCCGCGAACGCCCGCAACTGCTCGTCGGTGACGGCGACGCCGGGCACGGCCTCCGGCCAGGAGCGGGTGGCGAAGATGAACTGGACGGTGCCGCGCCTCTCGGCGGCCGCCAGCCACTCGGGCGGCGCGGGGCACTGGGCGGTCATGGTCGGCAGGGTCAGGACGGCCCGGCCGGCCTGCACGATCAGGGTCAGCGGGAACGAGCCGCCGTGGCTCTGGTCGACCACACTGCCCGGCGGCATGCCGATCTCCTCGAGGAACGCCCGCGCCGCGACCTCGGCGCCCTCGGGGCCCTGGACGCCGTCACCGAGGGGGTACGCCATGAGGAAGGGCATGTCGCCGGATTCGTCGGGGTGTTCGCCACTCCACGCGATGACGATGAGCGAGCCCAACAGGGCGGCCCTGGACGGCTGTACGGCACTGCTGGCTGAAGTCATGCCGGGACTCTAGGACATTCCGGGTCGAGCCCTGCGCCGCTGTCACTCATCCGGATGAAACGTCCTTCGCGGGACGCACCGGGCTCTGCGTATGCGGCGGGGGTGACGCGTGGGGGCGGCCGGGGTGACGCGTGGGTGCGGCCGGGGTGACGCGTGGGGGCGGCCGGCCCGGCGCATGCGGAAGCGGCCGCGGCTCCCGAACTCCCGGGAGCCGGCGGCCACTTGGCGCCCGGCGGCCGGGCACGCACGCGCCCGGCCCCGCTCGGTCGTTGACGCGGGTGTTGCCGAAGGCGGGGTCCAGGAGACCCTGGTCAGCCGATCGGCAGTCCGCCGAGCATCCGGCCGGAGCCGGACCCGCCGTGGGACTTGTTGAGGTCGTGGGCGGCACTGGTCACCGCGTGCAGCACCGAGCCGTCCGACTTGGGGTCGAGCGCGCTGGTGTTGACGGGCGCCGCGTCGGCCAACTGGGCGTGGGACGCCGCGTTGGTCAGCGAGTCGAGGCCGCCGTTGAGGCTCATGGGGGGCATGGGAGGCGTACCTCCGGCGGCGAAGGCCGGGGCCGCCGCGCCCATCACCGCGAGGGAACCGGCGACCGCCGCGGCTACCTTCATCGACTTCATCATCAATCCTTCCGCGGCGAGTTCGATCGCCGAATGGGCCGCGCGTGCCGCACTTGGGCGGAGCCGCGCGTATCTCTGATCGCTTTGCGATGCTTCGCCTTGGCTAACGACACCTGGACGGTTGAGAAACCCCTCGGGAGCGGATTGCGGCCGCATCGCGGCCGGGCGGGTGCCGGATCGGGGCGGTACGGGTCAGGCGGGCAGCCCGGGGGCCGCGGGCAGCGATCCGGCCGGGGACTTGGGAGGCTGGGGCAGGCCCGGGAGGCTGGGCACGGGCAGTCCCGCACCGACCAAGGTGGCGACGACGAGACCGACCAGGCCGGTGACCACGGAGGTCGCCGCCGGCACGACGCCGTCGGCCTTGGCGCTGGTGACCGCCTTGACGAGGTCGTCGACGGACTTCTTGAGCACGGCGACGGCGTCGGCCCTGACGTCCACCGGCCCGGCGGCCTGCGGCTGCCCGCTCAGCGGCAGCGCGGACAGCGCGGGCGACGTGGGAGTGACCGGGGCCGCGGGCATGACCGGGCGCACGGAGGTGGCGGGGGCGGCGGGGGCTGCGGGGTTGGCCGGGGTCGCGGGGTTGGCCGGGGTCGCGGGCAGTGCAGGGTTGGCCGGGGTCGCGGGCTTGGCCGGGGTCGCGGGCAGTGCAGGGTTGGCCGGGGTCGCGGGGTTGGCCGGGGTCGCGGGCACGGCGGCAGGGTTGGCCGGGGTCGCGGGCTTGTCCGGGGTCGCGGGCAGTGCAGGGTTGGCCGGGGTCGCGGGCTTCGCCGGCACGAGCGCCGCCGGGGTCGCTGACTTCGCGGCGTCCAGGGCGGACGTCGCCCCGGACGCGAGGGCCGTGATCTCGGCGGGCGACTTGCCGCCCAGCGCTGCGGTCAGCAGATCCGTGACCGGCTTGAGCACGCCCCCCAGGTCCGCCAGCACCTTGACCTGTTGGAGCACCTCGTCGGAACCCGGCACCGCGGCTTCGGCGGCGACCGGTCGCGGCGGCTGGACGCCCTCGGCCGCGGCGGCCCCGGCGGTGGCGATGACGATCGCGGTCGACAGGGCCACTGCGGCCAGTCGCCGCGGTGTGCGTGCACGCATGAAAGGGTTCTCCTTCGCTGGAACAGGCGCATTTCCCTCACCGTGCGCGGCCCCTTCACCTCCCGCAACCGCCTGCCCGCGCCGCCTGCGCCATCCGGAGCAGCACAAAGCCCCGGCGGCCCCCTGGGCAGGGGCGGCCGGGGCCGAGGCGGGGACTACTTGTTGACGCAGGTGTTGCCGAAGGCGGGGTTCAGCAGGGCGATCACGTTGACCGTGTTGCCGCAGACGTTGACCGGAACGTGCACCGGCACCTGGAGCAGGTTGCCCGAGAGGACACCGGGGGAGTTGGTGGCAGCGCCCTGCGCGCCGGCGTCGGCGGCGGCGACGCCGGCCCCGCCGGCAATGGTGGCAATGGCAGCGGTGGACATGACCAGGGCCTTCGCGGTACGCGACATGGAGAAGCACTCCTAGATTGGGAAAGTCATGGGCCTTGGGATAAGGCACTGACCGGGTGTATCACTCGACCTACACCTCAACGCGGACACGGCCCCCCGGTTTTGCCCCTAACGGGTGAACCCATGTTTCCGGCAAGCGAATGATTGGCCGAACCACTGGTCCGGACCGCGCACACGGATGGCGGTCAGGGCCGTGGAAAACCACCCCGACGGGTTGCCCCGCGAGGCCGATGACGCCCGGAGCGGGCGTTCAACAGCGCAGGTGTCCGCGGCCTCGACCGCGACGCCGTCACCCGCCGTGACGGCGGACCCACCGTTCGATTACCCGCTTTTCCTTCGGACGGATATGCGACAAGGCGTTCGATGGTGAATTCGGATGTGGATTCGGATGGAGGGGAGGCCACCGATACAAAGAGCGAATCGTCAATCGGATACGGCCCATCGCCCGAAGGGACACCCCGGCCCGCGCATTCATGACGTGACCGGGTCGTAAATACGGTTACAGTTGCTCCTCGCCCGGGGCCGTTCGACGCGTGGGAACCCCGGCGACCGCACGACCGGTAAAGCGGAATTCACGAGCAGACCGCCCGCTGGGCGAGTCCCGCAGCATCTTTGTCCAGCTTTCATTTCGAGCGCCAGGACCGGAGTGACCGCGCATGCCCACGAGAGCCAACGCCCCCGGCGGACCCGATGGGCCGCCCGCGCACGACTTGAGTGTCCTGCACCTGGTTCAGCCCGTTGAGGGGGGCGTAGCCCGAGTCGTCACGGACTTGGTACGGGACCAGCTGCGCAGTGGATTCCGGGTCACCGTGGCATGCCCCGAGGGAGGCCCGTTGAGCACCGAACTGTCGCGCCTGGGCGCCCGGGTGGTCCCCTGGCGGGCCACCCGCTCGCCGGGCCCCGCGCTGCTCGGCGAGACGCTGCGCGCGGCCCGCCTCATCCGGCGCGTACGCCCCGATGTGATCCACGCGCACAGCGCCAAGGCCGGGGTCGCCGCCCGGCTCGCGGCGCGGGGCCGGGTGCCGACCGTCTTCCAGCCGCACGCCTGGTCGTTCGAGGCGGTGGGCGGCATCACCGAGCGCCTGTCGCGGAGTTGGGAGCGGGCCGCGGTGCGGTGGACCTCGCGGGTGGTGTGCGTCAGCGAGGGCGAGCGGGCCACCGGGGAACGCGCCGGGGTCCTCGCGTCGTTCGCGGTGATCCCCAACGGCGTCGACCTCGACCTCTACCGCGCCCCTGGGACGGCGCGGGCCGCGACGGACGCGCCCCTGGTGGTCTGTGTCGGGCGGCTCTGTCGCCAGAAGGGCCAGGACGTGCTGCTCCGGGCCTGGCAGGACGTACGCCATGCGGTGCCCGGCGCCCATCTGGTCCTGGTCGGCGACGGCCCGGACCTCGCGGCGCTGCGCGCGGCCGCGCCGGGCTCGGTCTCGCTGATCGGCGCGGTCTCCTCCACCGCCGCCTGGTACCGCGCCGCCGACCTCGTGGTGCTGCCCTCGCGCTGGGAGGGGATGGCGCTCGCCCCGCTGGAAGCGATGGCGTGCGGCACACCGGTGGTCGTCACCGACGTGGGGGGCTCCGCCGAGAGCCTCCCGCCGGGCCATGCCGCACTCTGCCTCGTCCCCCCGGAGGACCCGGGCGCGTTGGCCCGCGCCATCACCCGTCTCCTCACGGACGCGCCGCTGCGCACCACCCTCGCCCGCCAGGGCCTCCAGCACGTGACCTCCACCCATGACGTGCGGCAGACGGCCCGAAGCGTCGCGGAGGTGTACCGCGACGTGGCCGTGCTACCGCGCTCCGAGCACAGGGAACCCATCAGCCAGTGACCGCGGAAAGCATCGTCCCGTCCGCCGGTGGCCCGCCGCACGGCGCCGGGATGTCAACGGGAACCGTCTCGGTGGTCACGCCCCGCGAGGCGCCGGACCACTTCGTCCCCCCGGCCGGGCGGCCCCGCGCGGGCGGCACGTTCGTGTCCGTGCTGCTCGCCGTCGACTGCGCGGCGGGCCTGCTCGGCATGCTCGCCCTGCCGTACGCGGGGCTGCCGCCGGGGCCCGCCGGCCTGCTCGTCGCCACCGTGCTCCTGCTCAACGCGCAGGCCGGGCTCTACCGGCCGACGATGACGGGCGGCGTCCTCGGCGACGTCCCCGCCCTCCTCGTACGCGCGAGCGCCGGCTGGTGTGTGCTGGCCGCCGTGCTGGCCCACCGCAGCGTCCTCGCCGAGCGGGGTGACATGCCGCTCGCGGTGTCGGCGGTGATCGCCGGGTGTGCGGTGCAGACGGTGGCGAGCTGCGCCGGGCGCGGCGGCGCGCTGTGGCTGCGCCGGCGCAAGTCCGCCCGCAGGCCGCGCCCGGCCCTGGTGGTGGGCCCCGCCGCGACCGCCGTGCGCGTCACGGCCGCGCTGGTGCGCCAGGCGGGCGGCGGGGTCCGGCCCGTCGGCGTCGTCGTGCCGCCGTCCGAGGCCGCCGTGGAGGCGGGCCCGGTGCCGGTCCTGCGCAGCTACGAGGAGGTCCAGCGCGCCGTCGTCCAGAACGGGGTGCGGGACTGCCTGTTCACGTACGCCGTCGAGGCGGGCGGCCCGAGTCCCGCGTCCCCGGCGCTCCTCGAAGCCCTGGGCTGTGCGCTGTGGCAGCTCGACACGCGGGCGCCCGGCCACACCGTGCCCGGCGGTCAGGTGGACGAGCTCGCCGCCTTCCCCTGCTCCCCGCTGACCAGCACCCCCGCCGGCGCGTTCGGTCTCTTCGCCAAGCGCCTGCTCGATCTCGCGCTCACCGTGCCGGCGCTGATCGTCGCCTCCCCCGTGCTGCTGGTGTGCGCGCTGGTGCTGCGCCGCAGCGACGGGCCCGGTGTGCTGTTCCGTCAGGAACGCATCGGGGCGGGAGGCACCACGTTCACCCTTTTGAAGTTCCGTACGCTGCGCCCCGACACCGTGCACGAGGCCGCCACCCGCTGGAACATCGCCGACGACCACCGCATGAGCCGCGCCGGGCACTTCATGCGGCGCACCTCGCTCGACGAGCTGCCCCAGCTGTGGAACGTGATCCGGGGCGACATGAGCCTCGTCGGCCCGCGCCCCGAACGCCCTTATTTCGTCGCCCAGTTCAGCAACGCCCACCCCGGATACGCGGCCCGCCACCGGATGCCCGTCGGCCTCACCGGGCTCGCCCAGGTCGAGGGGTTGCGCGGCGACACCTCCATCGAGGACCGGGCGCGCTACGACAACTACTACATCGACCACTGGTCGCTCTGGCAGGACCTGTGCATCCTGCTGCGCACCGCCGCCTGTCTCGTCCGCCCCACGGGGAGTTGAGCGTGCACGCCGTCACGGCCGCGTCGCCGATGCCGCTGCCGCTGCCGCTACCGATCCGGTTCGGCCGGGCCCTGCACCTGCTGCCCCTGCTCGCGGTCATCGCCCTGCTCGCCACGCCCCCGCTCGGCGGCGACGGCTCGGCGACCGCCGCCGACGCCGCGTGCGGGCTGCTCGTGGTGTGGGCGATCCTGCGGGTGGTGCGCTCGGGCGAGCGGCCGCTGAGCCGCCGCGCCGCGCTGGTGATGGGGCTCCCGGTGACCGGGATCTGTGTGGCCGCGATGGGCGCGGCCGACCCGTCCACCGCGATCGCCGGGCTCGGCCGCTACCTCCAGATCTTCGTCCTCGTACCGCTGGCCGTCCTGCTGCTGCTGCGCGACCGCCACGACTTCCGGGTGGCGGCGGGCGCGGTGGTGGCGCTCGCCCTGTTCGAGGGCGGCATCGGCGTCCAGCAGTACCTGACCTCGACCGGCGCCTCCTACATGGGCGAGGACATCCGCGCGGTCGGCACCTTCGGCGCCTCCGACATCATGGGCATGGCCACGGTCGTGTCGTGCGGGCTGCTGTGCGCGGTCGCTCTCGCCCTCGACCCCGCCCCCGGCGCGAGCCGCGTGACGCGACGGGTCGCGCTCGGCTGCGCGGCCCTGCTGCTCCTGCCGCTCGCCGTGTCGTTCAGCCGGGGCGCCTGGATCGCGACGACGGTGGCGGCCTGCACGGTGCTGCTGCTCTCCGGGGTGCGCCGCTCCCTGGTCGTGCTCGCGGTCGTCGCCGCGGCCACCGTGGTCCTGGTGGGCGCGAGCGGTTCCGGTACGCGAATGCTCCAGGAGCGGCTCGCCAGCATCACCCAGGTCGAGAGCGCCCCCGACCAGTCCGTGACCGACCGGTACACGATGTGGGCCGCAGCCGAACTGATGTGGCGTCAACAACCGCTGGGCGGCGTCGGGTTGAAGGGCTTCCCCGCCCACCGCGACGCGCACTCCTCGCTCGCGCTGTCCTCCGGCAGTGACACGGCGGGCGCGGGCGCCGCCTTCAAACGCCAGCCGCTGCTCTCCCCGCACAACATGTACCTCCTCGTCCTGAGCGAGCAGGGCCTGATCGGGGTCGTCACCCTGGTGGGCGGCTGGGCGGCCCTCCTGGTGACCGGGGTGCGCGCCCTGCACCGCGCGCGCCGACAGCGAGCCCCCATGGACTGCGGGCTCGTCGCCCTCGGCCTGCTGACCTGGCTGCTCGTGGACTTCTTCTACGGTGACATCGGCGGCCCCTCGACCGCCCTGACCGCGCTCGTCCTCGGCCTCGCCGCCTGGTGGGGCCTGGCGTCGCGAGGGGAGGGGAGGCCGTGACGGAGACCGTCCCCCCACTGCTCCCGGCGCCCGCCGCGCCACCCGAACCCGCCGCGTCCGGGCGGCTGTTGGCGCGGGCCGCGTTCCTCACCGCCGTCCTCACCGTCGCCGGAGCCGTCCTCGGTCTCCTGCGCGACCAGGCCTTCGCGCACGTCTTCGGCGCCGGCGCCGACACCGACGCCTTCCTCGTCTCCTGGACCGTCCCGGAAGTCGCCGCGACCCTGCTGATCGAGGACGGCCTCGCCTTCGTGCTGGTGCCCGCGTTCAGCCTCGCCCTGGTGCGGCGCGCCCGGCACCCCGACCCCGATCCGGTACGCGCCCTGGTGGCGGCCACCCTGCCCCGCTTGATGTTCGCGCTGACCGGGGGCGCCGCCGTGCTGATCTGCGCGGCCCCCGCCGTCGTCGCGGTCCTCGCGCCCAGCCTGCCCCGCGCGGACCTGGCCGTCGACTGCACCCGCGCCACCGCGACCTGTGTGCTCAGCTTCGGGCTCGCCGGATATTGCAGCGCGGCCCTGCGCGGGCACGGCCGCTTCCTGGCACCCGCGTCGATCTACGTGGCGTACAACGTGGGCATCATCGGGCTTCTCCTGCTGCTCGGCCGGGCGTGGGGGGTGCGGGCGGCCGCCGCCGGGGTCGCGTTCGGGGGCGTCCTCATGGTCCTTGTGCAGGTGCCCGCGCTGTGGCGGGGCTGGCGCCGGCGAGAGGCCGTGCCCGCGCTGCCCGCCGCCCGCGGGCCCGCCGGGAAGACGCCGCGGGCGCTGCGGTTCGCGCTGGTCGCCCCCGTGGTGGTGTTCGCGCTCAGCCGCCAGACGCAGGTCCTCATCGAACGCTTCCTGGCCGCGCCGCTGCCCGCCGGCGCCATCTCGCATCTGAACTACGCGCAGAAGGTGGCGCAGATGCCGATGGTGCTCTCCCTGATGCTGTGCACGGTCACCTTCCCGGTCATCGCGCGCGCGCTCGCCGCGGGCGACACCGAGCGGGCCAGGCGCCGGGTGGAGAGCGACCTGATCGTGGCGGGCACCATCGTGCTGCTCGGCGCCTCGGTCGTGGTGGCCTGCGCCCCGGAGATCATCCAACTCCTCTTCCAGCGCGGCGCGTTCACCGCCCACGACACCGCGGCGACCGCCGCCGTGATGCGCGTCTACGCCCTCGGTCTGCTCGGCCAGACCCTGGTCGGGGTGCTCGCCCGCTCGTACTTCTCCGAGGCCAGGCCCCTGTGGTTCCCGGCCTGCGCCATGCTGGCCGGCCTGACGGCGACCGCCGTGGCCGGGGCGCTCGCCGTACCGGCGTGGGGCGCGCCCGGCATCGCCGCCGCCAACGCGCTCGGCATCACGCTCACCGCGCTCCTGCTGCTCTGGGGCAGCGGCCGGCGGCGTACCGCGCTGTCGGTGGGCCCGGTCAGCGGACAGCTCGTCCGGCTTCTGGGCGCCGCGTGCGTCGCCACCGCCGCCTGCCGGTGGGGCGCGTCCGCCTCCTCAAGTCCCTTGTTCGCTCTGGTCATTGGGGCCTCGGTGGCCGTCGTGGTGTTCGCCGTCACGGCACGTCTGCTGCGGGTCCGGGAGTTCTGTCTGCTGTTCCGTCCCGTCACACGAAAGCTCTGGCATGCCCGTTGACACGGCAGTCGGCGACCCGAAAGGTCCGCTGACTGGTTCGAGACCGCGCCCCGCCGCACCGTTGTGGGTGGCCATGTACCACTCGGTGACCCACACCACGGACGACCCGTACCGCATCACCGTCTCCCCGCCCCGCTTCGAACGCCAGCTGCGCTGGCTGCGCGGACACGGCCTCAAGGGGGTGAGCGTGGCCGAACTGCTGCGGGCCCGCGCGGCCGGCACCGCGCGCGGCCTGGTGGGCCTCACCTTCGACGACGGGTACGCCGACTTCACCGCCGAGGCCCTGGCGCTGCTGCGCCGCTACGACTGCACCGCGACCGTGTTCGTGCTGCCCGGCCTGCTCGGCGGCGCCAACGACTGGGACCCGCTGGGCCCGCGCCGGCCGCTGCTCGACGAGCGCGGCATCCAGCGGGCCGCCACCTGGGGCATGGAGGTCGCCTCGCACGGCCTGCGCCACCTCGACCTGACCCACGTCGACGAGGACACCCTCCACCGCGAGGTCCGCGACAGCAGACAGCTGCTGCGCGACCTCACCGGACACGACGTGGCGGGCTTCTGCTACCCGTACGGCGCCGTCGACCTGCGCGCCGTCGCCGCGGTCCGCGCGGCCGGCTACCGGTACGCCTGCGCCATCGACCCGGGCCCACTGACCGGCCGCTACGCGCTGCCCCGCGTCCACGTGGGCGAGCGCGACAACGGCTGGCGGCTGCACCTCAAACGCAGCCTGCACCGCTGGCGCCGCGAGGAGCCCGCCGACCTCCCGGAGGGTTCATGAAGGTCCTGCACGTCATCACCGGCCTCGGCATCGGCGGCGCCGAGCAGCAACTACGGCTGCTGTTGCGGCACTTGCCCTACGAGGCCGACGTGGTCACCCTCACCAACCCGGGCGCCGTGGCCCGCGCCATCGTCCGCGAGGGCGGCCGGGTGCGGAACCTGGACATGGCGGGCAACCGCGACCTGTCCGCGCTCCCCCGGCTCACCCGGCTCATCGCCCAGGGCCACTACGACCTGGTCCACACCCATCTGTACCGGGCCTGTCTGTACGGTCGCCTCGCGGCGAAGCTCGCCCGGGTGCGCACCATCGTCGCCACCGAACACTCCCTGGGCGAGACCCGCATGGAGGGCCGCCGGCTCGGTCCCGCCGTACGCGGCCTGTATCTGGCGAGCGAACGGCTCGGCACCACCACCGTCGCGGTCTCCGACACCATCGCGCGCAGGCTGACCGACTGGGGCGTCCCCGAGCACCGCGTCCAGGTGGTGCCGAACGGCATCGACGCGGCACGGTTCGCCTTCGACCCCCGTACGCGCGAGAAAGTACGCCGCACCCTCGGGCTCCCGCCACGGGCGTTCGTCATCGGCGGGGTCGGCCGCCTCACGGCGGGCAAACGCTTCCACACCCTGATCGACGCACTGGCCGAACTCCCGCACGCGATGCTGGTGTTGGCCGGAACCGGGGAACAGGAACAGCCCCTGCGGGCCCGCGCCGACCGGCTCGGCCTGGCCGACCGGGTGGTGTTCGTGGGCGAGTGCGTCCAGGACGGCACGGCCCCGGCGGGCCACCGCCCCACCCTGGCCGGGCTGCTGTGCGCGGTGGACTGTCTGGCCTCGCCGTCCGGTGAGGAGTCCTTCGGCCTGGCCGTCGTGGAGGGCCTCGCGGCCGGGCTCCCGGTGGCGTACGTGACCTGCCCGGCCATCGACGACCTGCCGCCCGGCTCGGCGCCCGGCGCGCTGCGCACCGGCCGCACGGCCGCCGCGTTCGCCGACGCCCTGGGCGAACTCCAGCGCTCGGGCCGCCGCCTGCGCCAGCCCGTCCCCGACGCGGTGCGCCACTACAGCGTCACGTCGACCTCGGCCCAGCTGGTCCGGGTGTACGAGACGGCGGCGGAGCGCGCCCCGCGGCGACCCGCCGCCCGGCCGGCGCCGGACGCGAGGGCGACCGGCCCCGCGGGCCACCCTCCCGCCGGCGCGACGGACATCCCGACGAACCTCTCGGAGAAAGAAGAGTCCAGATGAGCCCAATCTCCGGCTCGCGGCAGCGTCAGCGCAGCCGCGGCCCGCTGCGTACCCGGTGGCTGCCGCGCTGGTGGCCGCTGCCCGTGTGCGCGCTGCTCGGCGCGACGGCGGGCGGCGTCTACGGCGCCGTGAAGACCCCGGAGTACAGCGCGACCAGCTATGTGGTGGTCACCCCCGCGGAGAAGGCCGACCCGTCGGTGGCGCTCGGCTTCGCGCAGGCCTACGGGCGGGTCGCGACCGAGGTCGCCGTCATCGGGGACGCCCAGGTGTGGGCGGGGGTGAGCGCGGACACACTGCGCCGGAGCGTACAGACGGCGACCTCCCCCGACGCGCCGATGATCGCGATCACCGCCACCTCGGAGCGCGCCGCGGACGCCGCGGGCATGGCCAACGCGGTGGCCCGGGCCCTCACCCTCGACGGCGTGCACAGCCAGAAGGACACCGGGGTGCGCGTGGTGCAGTTCTCGCGCGCCGCCAAACCCGTCGCCCCCTCCTCCCCCACCGCGTCGCTGACGGCCCTGGTGGGCGGCTGCGCGGGCGGGCTGCTCGGCGGTCTCTCGCTGCTCGCCCGGCCGCGCCGTCACGAGGAGCCCGGCACGGGACCCGAGCGGGTCGCCGCGGTGCCGGGACCGGCCGGCTCGGCCTGCGTACCGCAGGAGGTCGGCTAGTGTCCGGGCTCCGCGTGGAGGTGTGCACCGAGGAGCTCGCCTTCGCCGACCTCGCGCCCAACTGGCGTGCGCTGCACCGTCGTTGCTCGGCGGCGACCCCCTTCCAGAGCCACGCGTGGCTCCACTCGTGGTGGCTCTCGTACGGCACACCGGGTCGGCTGCGGATCCATCTGGTGTACCGGGGCGATGAGTTGGTCGGCGCGGCCCCGCTGATGCGGGTGTGGCGCCCGCTGCCCGCGCTGGTACCGCTCGGCGGCGCCATCTCCGACTTCACGGACGTCCTCCTGGACGACGACTGCGCCGAGGAGGCCGCCGCCGCCCTCACCGGGGTGCTGATCGGCTCGGCGCGCTCCGCCCTGATCGACTTCGGCGAGGTCCGCCCGGGCGCCGGCGCCGAACGCATCCACGCCAACTGGCCCGGCAAGCGGCGTACGTTGACCGACTCGGGCTGCATGGAACTACCGGCGGCCGGCATGGACACGATCCTCGCCGCGCTGCCCTCCAGCCGCGCCCAGCGGGTCCGCGCGAAGCTCCGCAAGATCGACGCGCTGGGCATCGAACAGCGCGAGGTGCCGGCCGACGACGTGCCCGGGGCCCTGCGCACCCTGCTCGCGCTCCACGGGCTCCAGTGGCAGGGCCGCGGAGTGACCCGCGAGCACACGCGCCCGCGTTTCGAGCAGCATCTGACGCGTGCGGTGAGCGAGATGACCCGGCACGGCGACGCCGTGGTCACCGAGTTCCGGCTCGACGGGCAGATCGTGGCGTGCGACTTGACGGTGCTCTCGCCCGCCCTCGCCGGCGCCTACCTCTACGGGGTCCACCCCGCGCTGCGCGACCGCAAGGTGGACGTGGCCACGATGCTGCTGCGGACCAACGCCCAGCGGCTTGAGGGCAGTGGGCGGGGCGCCCTGAGCCTGCTGCGCGGCAGCGAACCGTACAAGCAGCACTGGCGGCCCGAGCTCGTGGTCAACCAGCGCTTCCTGCTCGCTCGGCGGCGGACCCTGCCCCTGCTGTGGGCCAGCACGCTCCACGCCCTGCTGCGGCGCCGCGCGGGCGCCGTGCGGCGCGAGCTGCGGCGCCGGCGGGACGAACGGCGCCGCCCAGCCCCGGAGCGCTCAGGACCGGCGTGAGAACCAGTCGAAGCGCAGACACAGCTTGCCCCCGATCCAGTACTCCGCCCACGACCCGAGATCGACCGGCGCGCACTTGCCGGGCGGCGTCGGCGCGACGGGCGGGGTCGGGGGCAGCGGGCTCGGCGGGGTGGTGGGCTTGGGGCCGACCGGGACGGAGGGCTGCGGGCTCACCGGCGTCGACGGCTGCGCGGTCGCGTCGGTGCGGCCGTACAGGAGCGCCCGGTAGACCTCCGAGGAGCGCGGGTTGTCCTCGCACTCCCACACCCCGTGCGGGCAGTAGTCGGTGATGGTGTTGTAGACCGGCTTGTGCGCGTCCATCCACGCCAGCATGCGCCGCATGTACTCGGGGTTGTCGCCGTTGCGGAAGAGCCCCCACTCCGGATAGGAGATGGGCTTGTGGTGCGCCGCCGCGAAGTCCACGTGCTGCTGGAGCCCGTACGGCTCCGTGATCTGCCGGTCGAAATCCTGCCCCGGCGGCTGGTCGTAGGAGTCCATGCCGATGATGTCGACGACGTCGTCCCCGGGGTAGCACTCCGTCCACGGCACCGCGTCCCGGCCGCGGCTCGGCGCGAAGTCGAAGCGGAACTTCTGCCCCGGCACCGCCCGCATGGCGGCGACGGCCCGCCTCCAGTACGCCTTCCACGCCGCCGGGTCCGGGCCGCAGCGGTGGGTGTACGTGGTGCCGTTCATCTCCCAGCCGAGCACGATCACCGTGTCCGGAATCTTCAGCTCGACCAGCCGCTGGGCCAGCCGCGTGTAGTGCTCGTCGAACCGGCCCGCCGCGCCCTCGGCCAGCAGCCTGCGCACCCGGACGTCGGGAACGCCGGCCTCGTTGAGCGCCTGCATCGGCACGTTGAGGACGAGGGTGCGGTCGGTGCGCTCCCCGCGCCAGGCGGCCCAGGCGTCCAGGAACCCGGCCCTGCCCTCGATGTCGGACCAGGTGTTCCCGGGCAGATAAGTGTGCCCGACCCGGATGTTCACCCCGCCGAGCCACTTCTCCAGCGCCGCGATCCGCTTGACGCCGAGCACACCGGAATCGAGGAACGCGCCGAAGGTCTCGACGGAGGGATGGGCGGGCGGGGGGTCGACACCGCCGCCGGGACGCGTGGCGTCCGGGGTGGGGGCGGCGGTGCCCACGGGCGCGGGGTGCGGGGTTCGCGTGTGCGTGGTGTCCGGGGTGCCCGGGAGCGTGGCGTCCGGGGTGGGGCCAGCGCGAGGCTGAAGAGGGCGCCCGCCGCCAGAACGCTGGTCGTGAAGGTGGCCGCTCGATGACGTCGCTGACGCATGTGCGCTCCCTTGGTTCTGAGGACCTCCCCGGATTCCCGGTTGAAAATATTCTTATTGCGCCGATAGGGAAGATAAGCAGCCCACGCCGGAAGCCCCCCGAACGGCCGCAGGCCATGTGCCGCCGTACGTGGGCCTCCTGATGGGTCCTCAGGGCGGTGCCTCGGGATCGCGTGCGGGCACGTCGAAGGGCCCGGCTCCTGAAGTGGAACCGGGCCCTTCGACGTACGGAACGACCGGCTGAGCGGTCTACTCGACTACCGCGTTTTCACCGGGTCTCAGCCCTTGGCCATCGCCCGGCCGCGCCGGTAGAGGACGCTACCGCCGAGCACAAGCCCGGCAGCACCGGCGGCGGCCGCAGCGAGGAGCGCCGGGTCGGCCCCGGTGTCCGCGAGATGCGCCGAGGCCACGGGCGCGACGACCCGGGCGTCGGGTCGCGCGGGAACGGCGTGCCGCGCGTGCCGCGGGGTGTCGTGCACGGGGGGTGCGTGGTGCACCGGGGGTGCCTGGTGGACGGGGGGCGCCGCGTGCACGGGGGGTGCGTGGTGCACGGGGGGCGCCTGGTGCACCGGAGGTGCGTGGTGCACGGGCGGGGCCTCGTGGACCGGGGGAAGGTGCCGCTCCGGAGGCGCGTGGTGCGCCTCGTGCCCGGGCGGGCAGTGGTGGGGCGGCACGTGATGCGCGTGGTGTGCGTGGTGCGCGGGGGGTGCGTCGTGCACCCGGGGCGTCGCGTGCGTCGGGGGTGCTTCGTGCATCGGGGGTGCCTGGTGCACGGGGGGCGCGTGGTGCACCGAGGGTGCCTGGTGGGCCGGCGGGACCTCATGCGTCGGGGGTGCCTGGTGCATGGGGGGCGCCTGGTGCACCGGGGGTACGTGGTGTGCGGGCGGGGCCGCGTGGTGGGCGGGCGGTGCCTGGTGAACCGGCGGAGCCGCATGGTGCGCGGGCGGAGCCTGGTGAACCGGCGGAGCCGCATGGTGTGCGGGCGGAACCTGATGGACCGGCGGGGCCGCGTGGTGGACCGGCGGGGCCGCGTGGCGCGTCGGGGGGACGTGCCGGGGCGGGGCCGAGCGGTGGGGCTCGTGCGTGGCCGGGTTGGTGGCGCAGTGGTTGCCGAAGGTCGGGTTGAGCAGACCCACCACGCTCACCGAGTTCCCGCACGCCTGCACGGGCACATCGACCGGCGCGGCCGCGGAGTTGCCGGACACCACGCCCGGCGAGCCGCTGGTCACGGAGTGCGCCTGGCTGCCGCCCGCATGGTGCTCGGGAGCGTGCGCGGCGGCGTACTCCCGCGCGTAGAAGTCGCCGTAGTCGTGGGACGGGGCCCCGGGGCGCCCGGCGTCCTCGCCCGCGTGGTCGGCCATGTATGCGGCGTCGTCGTCCGCGCGCTCGCCGGACGACGAGACCGTGGCGCAGTTGTTCCCGAAGGACGGGTTGAGCGCTCCGACCGGGTTCACCGAGTTTCCGCACGCCTGGACCGGGACTTCCACGGGTGCCGAGATCGTGTTCCCCGAAAGGACACCTGGCGAGCCCACGCTCTCGGCATCGGCACCGGCGGCCTGAGCACAGTTCGCGCTCATCGAAAGGACGCTCGTGGCTGCCACGGCAGTGAACAGGGTCTTACTGATGACCTGGCGCAATGGACTGTCTTCCGTCGCGGAGAAAAGTGGGAGAAACCGGCTTTGGGGCGTGCGGTGGGCACGCCCCAAAGTCGGAGTGGAGAGTCCTGGTGCTACGTCACTTGTTGATGCAGGTGTTGCCGAACGCGGGGTTCAGCAGACCGATGACGTTGACGGTGTTGCCGCAGATGTTGACCGGGATGTGGATCGGGATCTGCACCACGTTGCCGGACAGGACGCCCGGGCTGCCGACAGCGGCACCCTGGGCGCCCGCGTCGGCGAACGCCGGGGCGGCACCGCCCGCGGCGAGGACAAAACCGGTCAGAACCGTAGCAGCCTTCATGTACTTCACGTGGATTTCCTTCCCTCAGTCAAAAAGTCACGCAACAAGTCGTTGCACACGGCGCGTTGCCAGAGCTTTCGCCCAAGGAGCCGCTGACGACTTGATAACGATTGATTCCGGCAAAGGAAACCGAAGCGGAACCGTACTGCCGTTTTCCTCACCCAAATGACAGGAGAAACGGCTGTTCGCGCCACGCCCTCGACCGTCGTGCGATGTGTGCCACAAGAACTCGGGCCGCCGCGGCCCCCAACAGAGGACCGCGACGGCCCGAGCGGCGGCAGGGCCTCAGCTGCCGGAGGCGCCGTTGCCGGAGAGCACCGGGATGTCGTCCAGGATGTGCGACAGCGCCTCGTCGCGCTTGGCCTGGGTGGAGTTCTCGGTGCACTGCTGGGTCTGCGGCGAGGACAGGATCGGGATGTCCTGGACGCCGACGTTGACCAGGGCGACGATGTTCTGGATGTCCGCCTTGAGCGGGAGGCCGATGCACGGCTTGTTCAGGGAGCCCTGGACCAGCGAGAGCTGCGGGCTCATGTCGCCTTCGGTCTTCGAGTTGCCGAAGGCCTGCTTCGCGCCGTTGCCGCTGAGCGACGTCGTACCGGTGTCGTTGCCGATGGCCATGGCCTGGGGGGCCAGCATGGCGGAGGCGCCGACAATCGAAACGGCGGCAGCAGACGCGGCCATAACCTTCTTGAGCATGGTCTTCCCTTTTCTTGGTGGAGAGCACGTGCAGTACCGCGCCCCTATCCACTGCGCCGTACTACTGCCTGGTCAACTTCGCCGAACTGGTTTGGTTCCGCCACATCACCCGAACGGTTCTCAAGGGGGACGAAGAATGCCGGACACCACGCCGAAGACGCTCCCGTCAGATCTCCATATAATCTCAATCCAAAAAGCCGCAGAGACGTGTTCGGCCCTATTTTCGTACGGCCGAAAGAGTGAAGAGAAGAAACCGATCCGCCGTCTGGACTGTTGGGCAGGAGGCTCCGTCTGGGGCATCCACCAGAAAGGGACCAGCGTGATCAAGAAGGCTATGGCGGCGGCAGCCGTCGGCGTGTCCGTGATCGGCGCGTCCGCGGCGATGGCGCCGCAGGCGATGGCGATCGGCAACGACAGCGGGACCACGACGGTCAGCGGCAACAACGCGTTGCAGTCGTACGGGAACTCCGCCACGTACGGCAACATGAGCCCGCAGATCGCGCTGATCCAGGGTTCCTTCAACAAGCCCTGCATCGCCCTGCCGGCCAAGGCCAACATCCAGAACATCCTCGCCCTGGTGAACGTGGGGATCCAGGACATCCCGGTCCTGTCCTCGCCGCAGACTCAGCAGTGCACCGAGAACTCCACCCAGGCCAAGGGCGACGAGGCGCTGTCGCACATCCTGAGCAACATCCCGATCCTCTCCGGCAACGGCGCCTCGCACAGCTGAAATCAGCGATTTCAGGACGGCCGGGCCGCTGTCAATCCCTTCGGGGGTCCGACGCCCTGATGTCCTGGCCGGATCGCCGGCACACTCCGACGATCCGGCCTTTTCGCGCCCAGCACCCCGAGCGGTGACGAAGCGCCTTTTCAGTCCGGCCAGTTCAGTCCGGCCAGTTCAATCAGGCCAGTTCAGTCCGGCCAGCGGAAACCATTGACAAGCGCATTCCACTCCCAGTCGGGCCGGCCCGGCACCGTACGCCTTTCCGCGGCCCAGGAACGCACCAGGTCCGCGTAGACGGGTTCGGCTTCCGCCTCGCTCTCGAATCGTCGACGGGTGATCGGGATGAAAGTCTGCCGGCGCCAGGCGCCCTGCGTCTCAGTCATGTTTCCTCACCATCGGTCCGTGGTCACGTCCTCATTACCACGGTCCGGGCGGAGTTGATTCCGCAATGCTCTGTCCGGGGGACAGAGCGCAACCAAAAGAGATTCTTACCGTTTCTCTACACAGATCCCCGTCAGTGGAATCAGACCAACAGGAGTAGACATGCAGAAGTTGTGGTCGGCCGCAGCCGTCGCCGCAGCCGTTTCCGGTGTCGCGATGATGGCCGCGCCGCAGGCGATGGCCATCGGCAACGACAGCGGTACGACGTCGCTCAGCGGCAACGGTGCCGAGCAGGCCTTCGGCAACTCGAAGACCGACGGCGACATGAGCCCCCAGATGACCCTGGTCCAGGGCTCGCTGAACAAGCTGTGTGTCGGCCTGCCGGCCAAGGCGGACATCCAGAACATCGTCGCCCTGGTCAACGTCGGCGTCCAGGACATCCCGGTCCTGTCCTCGCCGCAGACCCAGCAGTGCACCGAGAACTCCACCCAGGCCAAGCGCGACGAGGCGCTGTCGCACATCCTGGACGACATCCCGGTGCTCTCCGGCAACGGTGCCGACGGCAGCTGATCAACCGGTCGACGGCCGGTCCCGGGTCACCCGGGGCCGGCCGTTTTCGTGCGCCCGCTCCGGCGGCGGCGCACTCAGCGCAGCGCCTCGTCGAGGAGGACCGCCCACTGGGCCACGACGCGTTCGCGGCGGGCCGCGTCGTCGGTGAGCAGGTTGGCGAGGCCAAGGCCCCGGGCCATGTCGAGAAGGCCCTGCACCGTCTCGCGAACGCCCGGCACCGACTCGTCGGCGCCGAGGAGTTCCACCGCGATGCGATGCGATTCGCGGCCCACCTTCGCCTCCAACTCGATGACGCGAGCGTGCAGTTGGGGCTCGTTGGCGGCGGCGACCCACAGGTGCAGTGCGGCCCGGAACAGCGGACCGGTGTAGAGGCCGACGAGGGCGGACACCACGTGTCGACGGTCGCTGCGGTCCAGGGCCCGCAGCGCGAACGAACGCTGTTCGGCGACGTACTCGACAGCGGCGGTGAACAGGTCCTCGCGGGTCGGGAAGTGGTGCTGGGCGGCGCCGCGCGAGACCCCGGCCCGCTCGGCCACCACGGACACCGTCGAGCCCGCCCAGCCGTGTTCGGCCAGGCAGGCCACGGCGGCCTCCAGGAGACGCTGCCGGGTGGCCCGGCTGCGGTCCTGCTTCGGGGTCTTCGGTGGGGTCACAACACCCATGCGGGGTCCCGTCGTTCGAGGAAGGCCGTCACTCCCTCCCGCGCCTCGGCGGAGGCGAAGAGGGACGCCGAGCGGGCGGTCAGCTCCTTCGACCAGCGGTCGAAGGTCTCCGACACGGTAGCCGTGAGCAGTGCCTTCGACGCGGCCAGGCCCTCGGGTGAGGATCTGCGCAGCCCGTCGAGGACGGGTTGGAGCGCGCTGTCGACGTCGTCGGCGGCCAGCGTGACGAGCCCGGTGCGGGCTGCCTCCGCCGCGTCGAAGCGTTCGCCGGTGAGGTAGTAGCGGCTCGCGGCGCGCGGGTCCATGCGGGGCAGTACCGGCATGGAGATCACGGCGGGCGCGAGACCGAGCCGGACTTCCGTGAACGCGTACGACGAGGCGGGGCCCGCCACCGCGATGTCGCAGGCCGCGAGGAGGCCGAGGCCGCCCGCGCGGACATGGCCGGTGACCCGCGCCACCACCGGTTTGGGGAGCGCGACCACGGCGCGCATCAGGGCCACGAAGGCGCCCGGGTCGGCCGGCGCCTTCAGGTCGGCGCCCGCGCAGAACGTGGTGCCGGTGTGGGTGAGCACGACGGCGCGTACGTCCCGGTCGCCGGCGCACCGGGCGAGGGCCGCGCCCAGTTCGGACACGAGGGGCGCCGAGAGCGCGTTGCGATTGGCGGGCGCGTCAAGGGTGAGGGTGGCGATGCCCCGCTCGTGGGTGGTTTTCACGACGCTCACGTCCGGTCCTTCCGTCGGCGCCTTCATCGGCCGGGGCCGCTCTGGTGGTTCATGTCCGGTCCTTCTCTCGGAGCCGCAGTTCCCGGCGCAGGATCTTGCCGGACACGGCCCGGGGCACGGCGTCGATGAACTCCACGCGGCGGATCTTCTTGTACGGGGCGACGCGTTCGGCGACGTGGGCCATCACCTCGTCCGCGTCGAGGTCCGCCGCCCCCGGCCCACGTACGACGAAGGCCTTGGGCACCTCGTTGCCGTCGGTGTCGGGCACGCCGATGACGGCCGCGTCCGCGATGGCGGGGTGGGTGAGGAGGAGGGCTTCCAGGTCGGCGGGGGCGACCTGGAAGCCCTTGTACTTGATGAGTTCCTTGACCCGGTCGACGACGTACAGCCAGCCGTCGCCGTCCACCCGGCCGACGTCGCCGGTGTGCACCCAGCCCGCCGGGTCGATCAACGCGGCGGTGGCCTCGGGCCGGCCGAGGTAGCCCTTCATGACCTGGGGGCCCCGGATCGCGATCTCGCCCTCCTCGCCGGGTTCGGCGTCGCGGCCCGGGTCGTCCAGGCGCAGGATGCGCATCTCGGTGGACGGCAGGAGTCTGCCGACCGCGCCGGGCGGCGGGTCCTCGGTGGCCAGCGGCACGATGTGGGTGGCGGGTGACAGCTCCGTCATGCCGTACCCCTGGCGTATCGGCGGCAGGCCGAGCCGGTCCGAACAGGCCTGCGCCAGGCGGGGGTCGAGGGGGGCGGCCGCGCTGACGATGTACTCGATGCTGGAGAGGTCGTACCGGTCGACCGCCGGGTGTTTCGCCAGGGCGAGCACGATGGGCGGGGCGACGTACAGGCCGGTGATGCGGTGCCGCTCGATGGCGCGCAGGAACGGGTCGAGGTCGAAGCGCGCCAGCACCACGACGGTGGCGCCGGCTTGCAGGGGCGCGTTCAGCAGGGCGGTCATGCCGTAGATGTGGAAGAAGGGCAGCACCGCGAGGATGCGGTCGCCGGGCACCATCGGGACCAGGGGGTGGAGCTGGGCCAGGTTGGTGGCGATGTTGCGGTGGGTCAGCATGACGCCTTTGGGGGCGCCGGTGGTGCCGGACGAGTACGGCAGTACGGCGATGTCCTGGGCGGGGTCGATGGGGACGGCGGGCACGGGCGTCTCGGGGGCGTCGCTCAGCAGGTCGTGGACGATGGAGCGGTGCCCTTCGGCCCGGTCGCAGACGAGGATCTCCTGGATGGTGCCGGCCAGGTCGGCGGCCCGGCGGGCGGTGTCCAGGAGGGGGGAGACGGTGACGATCCAGCGGGCGCGGGAGTCCGCGAGCTGTTTGGCGAACTCCTCGGCGGTGCACATCGGGTGGACGGTGGTGACGGCCGCCCCGGCTCGGCTCGCCCCGTAGAACACCACGGGGTAGAGGACCGAGTTGGGGCTGTGCAGGGCGAGTACGTCCCCTTTGCGCAGCCCGCTCGCGATCAGCGCGGCCGCCAACGCGCGGTGCCGGACGTCGAGTTGGGCGTAGGTCGTGGTTCCGGACGCGTCGGGGTCGTCGGCGTCGATGAGGGCGACGGCGTCGGGGTGGAGGGCGGCGGAGCGGGCGAGCACCGCCTCGTGGATGGGCTCGTCGACCACGGGCACGTCGGCGTACTCACTGCGGTGGACGCGGGGCCCTTGGGGAGCGGGAACGGCGGGGGAGTTCATGGCGGGTCTCCAGTCACGGCTAGTACGACTTGGGAAGGCCCAGGGACTGGTGCGACACATAGTTGAGGATCATTTCGCGGCTCACCGGCGCGATCCTGGCGACCCGGGCGGCCGTGATGAGCGGGGCCAGGCCGTACTCGCGGGTCAGGCCGTTGCCGCCGAGGGTGTGCACGGCCTGGTCGACGGCCTTGACGCAGGCCTCGGCCGCCGCGTACTTCGCCATGTTGGCGGCCTCGCCCGCGCCGATGTCGTCGCCCGCGTCGTAGAGCGCTGCGGCCTTCTGCATCATCAGACGGGCCAGTTCGAGCTCGATGTGGGCCTGGGCGAGGGGGTGGGCGATGGCCTGGTGGCCGCCGATGGGGAGCTTCCACACCTGGCGGGTCGTGGCGTAGTCGACGGCCCGGGCGAGCGCGTAGCGGCCCATGCCGATCGCGAAAGCCGCCGTCATGATCCGCTCGGGGTTGAGGCCGGCGAACAGTTGGAGCAGTCCCGCGTCCTCGTCGCCGACGAGGGAGTCGGCGGGCAGCCGCACGTCGTCCAGGACGAGCTCGAACTGTTTCTCCGCCGCCTGGAGTTCCATGTCGATTCCGGTCCGCTCGAAGCCCGGGGTGTCGCGCGGGACGATGAACAGACAGGGCTTGAGGCCTGCCGGGCGGCCCGTCGCGTCGTCGGGCGCGGACCGGGTGCGGCCGACGATGAGGGTCGCGTCCGCTATGTCCACGCCGGAGATGAAGACCTTGCGGCCGGTGAGGATCCAGTCGTCGCCGTCGCGCCGGGCGGTGGTGGTGATGCGGTGCGAGTTGGATCCGGCGTCGGGCTCGGTGATGCCGAACGCCATGGTGAGCGAGCCGTCGGCGAGCCCCGGCAGCCAGGTGCGGCGCTGCTCCTCGGTGCCGAAGCGGGCGATGACCGTGCCGCAGATGGCGGGCGAGACCACCATCATCAGAAGCGGACAGCCGGCCGCCCCCAACTCCTCCAGGACGATGGAGAGTTCGGCCATGCCGCCGCCCCCGCCGCCGTACTCCTCGGGCAGGTTGACGCCGAGGTAGCCGAGCTTGGCCGCCTCCGACCACAGAGCGGCGCGGTCGAATCCGCGTCCGTGCCGGGCGCCCAGCGCGGCGACGGCGGCCCGTAGGTCCTTGTTCTCCTGGCTTTCGATGACACCGGTCATGCTTCCTCGGCCTCCGATGCGACTACGGCGAGCAGGGCACCGACCTCGACCTGGCGTCCGGGGGCGGCGTGGAGCGCGGTGAGCGTGCCGGAGGCGGGAGCGCTGATGCGGTGCTCCATCTTCATGGCCTCCAGCCAGAGCAGCGGCTGCCCCGCGTGGACGCGGCAGCCTTCCTCGACCCCGTCGGCGACCCGCGCCACCACCCCCGGCATGGGGGCGAGCAGCGAGCCGGGCGCGACGAGGTCGCTGGGGTCGGTGAAGCGGGGGTGGGCGGTGAGGGCGTGACACCCCGACGCGGTGTCGACGTAAACGACGCCGTCCCCGTACCGGGACACGCCGAACTCCCGTATCAGGCCGCCCACTTCGAGGCGTACGCGATCGGGTGTGGCGCAGTCGAGGCGCACCCCGGGGTGGCCGTCGGCCTCGAGTCCTTGGCGGGCGAGGCGGTAGCGGACCTCGTGCTCGCCGTACCGCTTGACCTGCGGCTGCGAGGGTACGTTGCGCCAGCCGCCGCCGAACCGCCCGGCCCGGGAGGCAGCGTCGGCGAGCGCGGCTGCGAGGGCGGCGTGGGCTGCGCCGGGCAGGGGCGCGGTGACGTCGGCGAGGTTGCGGTCGTAGAAGCCGGTGTCGAGGCGGGGGCCCTGAGGGCCCTGGTACGCGCTGGCGGAATCGCTGTCCAGGTGGTCGGGGCCGTCGGTGAAGTCGGGGTGGCGCAGGGAGCGTACGAGCAGGTCGCGATTGGTGGCCGGTCCGTGGACGCGGGCGCGTTCGAGGGCGTGGGCCAGCTTGCGGGCGGCTTCGGCGCGCGTCGCGCCGTGGACGACGACCTTGGCGATCATGGGGTCGTAGTGGACGCCGATGGTGTCGCCGTCCGCGTACCCGGCATCCAACCGGGCTCCGTCAAAGGCCAGTTGGTGGATGGTGCCGGTCTGCGGGGCCCAGCCGTTGGCCGGGTCCTCGGCGTACAGCCGGGCCTCGATGGCGTGGCCCCGTGGGGCCGGCGGCGACGGCGGAAGGGCATCGCCCTCGGCGACACGCAGTTGCAGTGCGACGAGATCGAGGCCGAACACCGCCTCCGTGACGGGGTGTTCGACCTGGAGGCGGGTGTTCATCTCAAGGAAGTGGGCCTTGGCACCCGCGACCAGGAACTCGACGGTGCCCGCGCCCCGATAGTCGGTGGCCTTCACGGCCCGTACCGCCAGGGCGTACAACTCATCGACCATCTCGGGGCGCAGACCGGGCGCCGGGGCCTCCTCGATGACCTTCTGGTGGCGGCGCTGGAGCGAGCAGTCGCGGGTGCCCAGCACCCAGACCGTGCCATGGGCGTCGGCGAGGATCTGCACCTCGACATGGCGCCCGCCCTCGACATACGGCTCGACGAACACATCCCCGTCACCGAAGGCACCGAGCGCCTCCGCGCGCGCGGCCGTCAACTGGGCTTCCAGGTCGGCGAGTTGGCGCACCACTCGCATTCCCCGGCCGCCGCCGCCCGCCGATGCCTTGATGAGCAGGGGAAGGTCGCGCTCGGTGACGTCCGCGAGGTTCAGAGGGGGCAGGCCCATGAGTTCCTTGGCGCGGGTCTTGGAGGCCATGGCCTCGATGGCGTCGGGCGGCGGGCCGATCCAGGTGAGCCCGGCGCCGGCCACCGCCCGCGCGAAATCGGCGTTCTCGGAGAGGAAGCCGTAGCCCGGGTGCACGGCGTCGGCGCCCGAGGCGAGGGCCGCCGCCACGAGGAGGTCACCGCGCAGATACGTCTCGGCGGGCGTGGCCCCCGGCAGCCGTACGGCCGTGTCCGCCTCCCGTACGTGCAGGGCGCCCGCGTCGGCGTCCGAGAACACGGCGACCGTGGCGATGCCCAGCTCACGGCAGGTGCGAAAGACCCGGCAGGCGATCTCGCCCCGGTTGGCGACGAGTACGGACTTGATCATGGCCCTCACATCCGGAAGATGCCGAAGCCGCCACGGGCGCCTTCGACGGGGGCGGTGTGGATCGCCGACAGGCACAGCCCGAGGACGGTCCGGGTGTCGCGCGGGTCGATGACCCCGTCGTCGTAGAGCCGCCCGGACAGGAACATCGGCAGCGACTCGGCCTCGATCTGCTGCTCCACCATGGCGCGCAGCCCGGCGTCCGCCTCGTCGTCGTACGGCTGCCCCTTGGCCTGCGCGGAGGCGCGCGCCACGATCGACAGGACGCCGGCGAGCTGCTGGGGGCCCATGACGGCGGACTTCGCGCTCGGCCAGGCGAACAGGAAGCGCGGATCGTAGGCGCGGCCGCACATGCCGTAGTGGCCGGCTCCGTAGGACGCGCCGAGCAGCACGGAGAGATGCGGAACACGGGAGTTGGACACCGCGTTGATCATCATCGCGCCGTGCTTGATGATGCCGCCCTGCTCGTACTCCTTGCCGACCATGTACCCGGTGGTGTTGTGGAGGAAGAGGAGCGGGATGTCGCGCTGGTTGGCGAGCTGGATGAACTGCGCGGCCTTCTGCGACTCGGCCGAGAACAGCACGCCCTGGGCGTTGGCGAGGATGCCGACGGGGTAGCCGTGCAGTTCGGCCCACCCCGTCACCAGGCTCGTCCCGTACAACGGCTTGAACTCGTCGAACTCCGAACCGTCGACGACGCGGGCGATGACCTCGCGGGGGTCGAAGGGCGTCTTGAGGTCCTCCGGCACGATGCCGAGCAGCTCCTCCTCGTCGTACTTGGGCGGCTCGACGGGCCGTACCGGATCGGGGTGCGCCTTGCGGTGGTTGAGGCGGGCCACGATGCGCCGGGCCTGACGGATCGCGTCCTGCTCGTCGACGGCGAAGTGGTCGGCGAGCCCGGAGGTTCGGGCGTGCATCTCCGCACCGCCGAGCGACTCGTCGTCGCTCTCCTCGCCGGTCGCCATCTTGACCAGCGGCGGCCCCCCGAGGAACACCTTCGAACGCTCCTTGATCATCACGGTGTGGTCCGACATGCCCGGGACGTACGCCCCGCCGGCCGTGGAGTTGCCGAAGACCACGGCGATGGTGGGGATGCCGGCGGCGGACAGCCGGGTGATGTCCCGGAAGATCGCGCCACCCGGAATGAAGATCTCCTTCTGGGAGGGCAGATCGGCGCCGCCCGACTCGACGAGGCTGATGCACGGGAGGCGGTTGGTGTACGCGATCTCGTTGGCGCGCAGGGCCTTCTTGAGCGTCCAGGGGTTGGAGGCGCCGCCGCGCACGGTGGGGTCGTTGGCGGTGACCAGGCACTCGACGCCCTCCACGGTGCCGATGCCGGTGACCATCGAGGCGCCCACGGGGTAGTCGCTGCCCCAGGCCGCCAGCGGGGACAGCTCCAGGAAGGGGGTGTCCGGGTCGAGCAGCAGCTCGATGCGCTCGCGGGGGAGCAGTTTGCCTCGTCGCCGGTGGCGGGCGGTGTACTTCTCCCCGCCCCCGGCGAGAGCCTTGGCGTGCTCGGCCTCCAGATCGGCGAGTTTGCTGCGCATGGCGGTGGAGGCGGTGCGGTGTTCGGGGGTGGTGGGGTCGAGGGTGGTGCGGAGGGTGGGCATGGGGCTCCTGTTTCTGCCTGGGGGTGGGTGGGCGGGGGCGCCTGCGGCGGGCGGCTTCCCCACCCCGCCCCTTCCCGAGACCCTCCGGGGGTGTGAGTGGGCTGAGGTGACGTCCTCCTGGGGCTCCGCCCCAGACCCCGTTCGCGCCTAAAGGGCGCTCGTCCCTCGCGAGAAGCGACCACGACCCGCAGGATCGAGAGGGTTTAGGGGCGCGGGGAACTGCGCGCCCAGCCACCCACGGCCCGCAGCCGAAAGCGGGTTTCTTGGGGGCGCGGGGAACTGCGCAGGGCCGGGTGCGTGGGCTGGGGGGTGGCGATCCCCCGGAGGGTCTCGGGAAGGGGCGGGGTGGGGAAAACTCACCCCAACAAATCCACCGGCACCGCCACCACCCGACTCCGCAACCACTCCCCCACCCCCTTCCCCTGAGGATCGAACCGCGCCCGCGAAGCCACCCCCTCCCCCAACAACCCCTCCACCACGAAATTCAGCGCCCAAAGGTTGGGCAGAACATGCCGGACAACAACCAACCCCCCCACCTCCGGCAGCAGTTGACGAAAACAGTCGACGGTCACCGCATGCACCAGCCACGCCCACACCCCCTCCGACCGCGCCCAAACCCCCACATTCACATCCCCCCCTTTGTCCCCACTCCGCGCCCCCACCACGGCCCCCAACGGCACCTGCCGCGTCGGCCCCGAGGCAACAACGGGGGGCAGCGGGGGCAGCGAGGCCGCAGAAGACACAGAAGCCACAGAAGACAGATCGGGTTCCGAAAGGGGCCCGACACCCTTCCGGACCCCCCCGCGCGGCGCCGCCGGGATCGACTGCCGCGCGCCGGACGGAAGCACCGCCACCTGCTCAACCGCCCCCGCATCGACATACGCCGCCGAGAACACCCCGTACGGCGCCCCCTTCGACGGCGGCGCCGTCACATGGAAACCGGGGTAGCTGGAGAGGGCGAGCTCGACGGCCGCGCCACTCACCACCCGCCCCACCGCCTCGGGATCCGCATCCCGTACGACCAGCCGCAGCAGCGCACTCGCGCACTCCTCGGTCGACGCGTCGGCCCGGTCGGTGCGGGACAGTTCCCAACTGACGTGCGCCGGGCGGCACTTGGCGCGTGCGAAGGCGTCCGCGACCTGCTCCCGCACCAGCTCCGCCTTCTCCTCCACATCGAGCCCGGTCAGCACGAACACGACCTCGTTGCGCCACCCCCCGATGCGGCTGATCCCCACCTTGAGCGTCGGCGGCGGCGCCTCGCCCCGCACCCCGCTGATGCGCACCCGGTCCGGCCCGTCCGGGTCGAGCCGTACCGTGTCGAGCCGCGCGGTGACGTCGGGCCCGGCGTACCGCGCCCCGGACGTCTCGTACAGGAGCTGCGCGGTGACCGTCCCGGTGTCGACCACCCCGCCGGTGCCGGGATGCTTGGTGATGACGCTGGTGCCGTCGGCGTGGATCTCGGCGAGGGGGAAGCCGGGCCGGACGAGGTCGCGGCGCGCGAACTCGGTGAAGAAGGAGTAGTTCCCGCCGGTGGCCTGGGCGCCGCACTCCAGCACGTGCCCCGCGACCACCGCGCCCGCGAGCGCGTCGTACTCCTCGGGCCCCCAGTCGAACCACCACGCCGCGGGCCCGGTGACCAGGGCGGCGTCCGTGACCCGCCCCGTGACGACGATGTCCGCGCCGGCGCGCAGACAGGCCGCGATCCCGGCGCCGCCGAGGTAGGCGTTGGCGGTGAGCGCGCCCTCGGGCAGGGGCAGGGCGTCCCCCTCCACATGGGCGACCCGTACGGGAACGTCCAGCCGTGCGCTCAACTCCCTTACAGCGTCCGCCAGTCCGGCCGGGTTGAGGCCGCCGGCGTTGGCGACGATCCGCACCCCGCGCTCCCGGGCAAGCCCGAGGCACTCCTCCAATTGCCGCAGGAACGTCTTGGCGTACCCGAGCCGCGGGTCGCGCAGCCGGTCGCGGCCGAGGATGAGCAGGGTGAGTTCGGCGAGGTAGTCGCCGGTGAGGACGTCGAGGGGGCCGCCGGTGAGCATCTCCCGCATGGCGTCGAACCGGTCACCGTAGAACCCGGAGGCGTTCCCGATCCGCAGAGGACGTACGACCCGCGCCTCCCTCTCCCTCCCCCGCTCCCCCTCGTCACCTATGCGCCCGCCCCGGTCCATCAGGCGTCGCCGCCGTCGGATACGGGGTTCGAGGACGAGCGGGGCGGGCGACCGGGGCCCGCGGGGCCGGCGAAGGCCTGGGCGATGTCGAGCCAGCGGTCGGCGTCGGCGCCCTCGGCCGTCACGGCCGTGTCGTCGCGGTGCAGCCGCTGGGTGACCAACAGACAGAAGTCCAACGCGGGCCCGGTAACGCGCTGTTGCGCATCAGCGGGCCCAAAAGCCCAGGTCCCGGGGCCACCCTCACCATCCTCGCCCTCACCGCCGGGCGCGGTCAACTCCACCCGGAACTCCTCGGCTGGCGGCTCCAACCCCCGTACCGCGAAAGCGTAGTTACGGGCTCGGATGCCGATGCGGGCGACATGGCGGAGCCGGTCGGTCGGCTTGCGGGTACGGCCCAGCGCGTCGAAGACGTCCTGGCCGTGCGCCCAGGTCTCCATCAGGCGCCCGGTGGCCATGGACGCGGCGGACATGGGCGGCCCGTACCAGGGAAACCGCGCCCCGGCGGGCGCGGCCCGCAGCGCCTCTTGGAGTTGTACGCGGCTGTCCCGCCACCACGAGAGCAGCTCGGCGGGCGGGAGCAGGGCCCCCGCCTCGGCGCCGTCGTCCACGAAGGTGTCCGGCGACGCGGCGGCCTTGTCGACCTCCGCCGCGAAGGCGTCGGGGTCGGTGACGGAGAGCAGGGCCGCGGTGTCGGTCCACGCGAGGTGGGCGACCTGGTGGGCGATGGTCCAGCCGGGCGCGGCGGTCGGCGTGGCCCACTGGGCCGGGCTCAACTCACCGATGAGGACGTCCAGTTCGCCGCCTTCGGCGAGCAGATCATCAAGGACAACGAGAACGGCGTCGGTAGGACCGGCCGGTTCAGACACGGTGCGCTCCCCTCCGGGACAGCGGGCGTGCCCCGGAGCATGGCAGCCCGCCCCGAAACAAGCAAGCGTGCTTGCATTTATTGTCGCGGGTTACCTATGCAACAGCCTTGGTTTGGACGGAGGTTGGCCGGAACGGTGCCCGGGCCGGGGCGCCCTTGCCGGGTCCGAGGGGGCGAGGGGCGCAGCCCCCAGGGGGGTCCGAGGGGCGCAGCCCCCCAGCGGGTCTGGGGCGCAGCCCCAGGGGGGTCCGAGGGGCGCAGCCCCTCAGCGGGTCTGGGGCGCAGCCCCAGAGGGGTCCGAGGGGCGCAGCCCCTCAGCGGGTCTGGGCGCAGCCCCAGGGAGCCGAGCCCTCCAACCCCCCGCACGGGCGGGCGGTTGGGCAAGCGCCCTCGGGGTCTGGGGCGCAGCCCCAGGGAGCCGAGCCCTCCAACCCCCCGCACGGGCGGGCGGTTGGGCAAGCGCCCTCGGGGTCTGGGGCGCAGCCCCAGGGGCCGGGCCTTCCAACCCCTTTTACGGGCGGGCGGGTGGGCAAGCGCCCTCGGGGTCTGGGGCGGAGCCCCAGGGGTCGAGCCCTCCAACCCCTTTTACGGGCGGGCGGGTGGGCAAGCACGCTGGGGGTCTGGGGCGCAGCCCCAGGGAGCCGAACCCTCCCACCCCCGCACGGGATGGCGGGTGGGCAAACACCCTCCGCCCAGGGAGCCACCCCGCCCCACCCCCACGACCTACCCGATCCCCCCCACCTGAGTCCGCACCGCCCCCATACTCGCCCCGATCACCAACCCGATCGCCACCGCCTGGAACCAGGACAGCGCCTGGCCCAGGACGAGGAACCCGGCCGTCGCCGCGATCGCCGGCTCCAGGCTCATCAGGATCGCGAAGGTGGACGCGGGCAGGCGGCGCAGGGCCAGGAGCTCCAGGGTGTAGGGCAGGACGGAGGACAGCAGCGCCACGGCCGCGCCCAGCGCCATCGTGGAGGGGACCACCAGCGTGGCGCCCGCCTGCGCGATGCCGATCGGCAGGAACAGCACCGCCGCCACCGCCATCGCGAGGGCCAGCCCGTCGGCCTGGGGGAACCTGCGCCCCGTACGCGCGCTGAACAGGATGTACACCGCCCAGCACGCCCCCGCCCCCAGCGCATACGCCACCCCGACCAGGTCGATGCCGCCGAACCCGCCCCCGCCGAGGAGGGCGACTCCCGCGAGGGCGAGCGTGGCCCACAACGCGTTGACCAGGCGCCGGGACGCGAGCACGGAGAGCGCCAGCGGGCCGAGCACCTCAAGGGTGACGGCGACGCCGAGCGGGATGCGGTCGACGGCCTGGTAGAACAGCCCGTTCATGCCGGCCATGGCCACGCCGAACGCGACCACCGTTCCCCAGTCCGCCCGCGAGTGCCCGCGCAGTTTCGGCCGGCAGATCAGCAGGAGCACGAGCGCCGCCGCGACGAGCCGCAGCGTGACGACCCCGGCCGCCCCCGCCCTCGGCATCAGCGTCACCGCCACGGCGGCCCCGAACTGCACCGACATGCCGGCCGTCACCACCAGCGCCACCGGACCGAACGCCGCCCGACGCCCGCCGCGGCCCGGGCCGCCGCCCAGCGCGCCGACGGCCTCCGGTACGGCGACGGCGGCCGCCGCGACCGGCTCCGCCGCGCCCGCGCCCTTGACCGAATTCACCGGCGTTCACCTCAATCAGCCCGTCGGACCAGTGGCCCCGACAGCCCTCGCAACGTTCAATAGATTGGACTTACACATCCAGCATTGTGCACCAAACCCCACTCCGCAAGGCATTTCCCAGGAAGCGGCGACAGACAGCGCGCCAGGCCGCGCCAGGCGGGCCATGGACGCCGACCAGCCGCCACAAGCGGAAGGGCGCACTCCGAACACTCCCTCCAATGTAAGCGGCCACGACCCCCCTTACTCCTCACCGCTTACTCCTCACCGCCCAGGCCCTCCGCCAGCACCTCCGCCAGATGCCTGGCCCGGCGGCCCGCCAGCTGCGCCAGCTGCGTACGACAGGAGTAGCCGTCGGCCAGGACTTCCGTGCCGGGTGCGGCGGCCCGTACCGCAGGGAGCAGCTGGTCCTCCGCGCAGGCCAGCGACACCTCCCAGTGGCCGCGCTCGAAGCCGAAGTTCCCGGCGAGACCGCAGCACCCGCCGCTGAGCTCACCCGTCAGACCGGCCTTCTCGCGCAGCCGGCGCTCGGCGGCGTCACCGAGCACCGCATGCTGGTGGCAGTGGGTCTGTCCGACCACGGGACGGTCCAGGCGCGGCGGGGTCCAGTCCGGGGCGCACTCCTCCAGCGCCTCGGCGAAGGTACGGACCGACGCGGCGAGGCGCGCCGCGCGCGGGTCGTCCGGGAGCAGCTCCGGCAGATCCGTGCGCAGGGTGGCCGCGCAGCTCGGTTCGAGTACGACCACGGGACGGTCCGCCTCGGCCAGACAGGGCTCCATCACCTCCAGGGTGTGGCGCAGCACCACCTTCGCGCGGTCCAACTGTCCGGTGGACACATAGGTGAGAGCGCAGCAGACCCGGCCCGCCGGAAGCCCGACCTCGATCCCGGCGTCCGCCAGCACCTTCAGCGCGTCCCAACCCACCTGCGGGGAAAGGTGGTTGGTGAAGGTGTCCGGCCAGAGGATCACCGCCGCCCCGTCCAGCTCCCCCCGCCCGCGCCCCCCTCCAAGCCCGCGCACCCCTCCCGGCCCGCGCACCCCCTCCAGCCCTCCCCGCCCGCGCACCGCGCGCACCCCGCGCAGAAACGTCGTCGGCGCCAGCGGCGGAATCGTGCGTTCCGGGGCGATGCCCGCGAGCCGCTTCGCGAGGGCCGCTAGGAGGCGCAGCCGGGTCGCCGCGTTCAGCGGGCGGGCCAGCGGCGCGGTCGCCCGCAGCCACTCGGGGAGCCGGCCCAGGGCGTAGTGGGAGGCGGGACGGCGGCGTCCCCGGTAGTGGTGGTGCAGGAACTCCGCCTTGTACGTGGCCATGTCCACGCCGACCGGGCAGTCACTGCGACAGCCCTTGCAGGACAGACACAGATCGAGCGCGTCCCGCACCTCGCGCGAGCGCCACCCGTCCGTGACCACCTCGCCCGCCAGCATCTCGTGCAACAGCCGCGCCCGTCCCCGCGTGGAGTGCTCCTCCTCTCCGGTGACCCGGAAGGACGGACACATGACAGATGACGAACTTCCTTCTGCCGTACGGCATTTGGCGACGCCCACGCATCGGCGTACCGCCGCCGAGAAGTCGCCGCCGTCCTGCGGGTAGCCGAACTCCACGTCCACCGGCCGCTTCGGCAGCACCTCGAAGCGCAGGTTCTCGTCGAGCCGGGCCGGCCGGGCCAGGATGGCGGGGTTGAGCAGACCGTCCGGGTCCCACACGTCCTTGAACTCCCCGAAGAGCGCCACCAGTTCGGGCCCGTACATCTTCGGGAGCAGTTCCGCGCGGGCCTGCCCGTCGCCGTGTTCACCGCTGAGCGAGCCGCCGTGGGCGACCACCAGCTCGGCGAGCTCCTCGGAGAACGAGCGGAAACGTCCCACCCCGGCGGGGGTGAGCAGGTCGAAGTCGATGCGGACATGGATGCACCCGTCGCCGAAGTGTCCGTACGGGGTGCCGCGCAGGCCGTGCGAGGTGAGGAGCGAGCGGAACTCCCGCAGGTACGCGCCGAGCCGGACGGGCGGCACGGCGCAGTCCTCCCAGCCGGGCCACGCCTCGGTGCCGTCGGGAATCCGGGTCGCGGTGCCCGCCGCGTCCTCGCGGATCCGCCACAGCGCGCGCATCGCGCCCGGCTCGGTCACCACGCGGGTGTCGAGCGCGCCGCCCGCCCGCGCCAACTCGCCCGCCCGCGACCGGGCTTCGCCCTCCGTCGCCCCGCCGGCCTCGACGAACAGCCAGGCCCCGCCGCGCGGCAACCCGGCCGCTCCCGCTCCTCGTACCCTTACGAGATCGGCGGCCATGCCCTCGACGGTCAGCGGGCGGTACGGGAGCAGGCCCGCCGCCGCCTCGGCCGCCTCGCTCTCGTCGACATAGCCGAGGACGGCCAGGGCGCGTGCCGCCGGCGACTCCACCAGGCGTACGGTCGCCTCGGTGACCACCCCCAGCGTGCCCTCGCTGCCGCAGAACGCCCGTGCCAGATCGGCGCCGCGCTCGGGGAGCAGGGCGTCCATCGCATAGCCGGAGATGCGGCGCGGAAGGTCCTGGGGGTAACCGGTGCGCAGCGCTGACAGATGACGGATGACGAAATCGCGTAGACCAACAGGCGATGTCGAGTTCTGCCATCCCTGTGACAGACGGTGACGTTCGCCCCGCGCGCTGACGACCGTCAGATCACGGATGTTGTCCGCCGTCGTCCCCCAGGCCACCGAATGCGCCCCGCACGCGTTGTTGCCGATCATCCCGCCGAGCGTGCAACGACTGTGGGTCGAGGGGTCCGGGCCGAAGGTCAGCCTATGCGGGGCGACCGCCTCCCGCAGGACATCGAGGACAACTCCCGGCTGCACCACGGCGGTTCGGGCCTCCGCGTCCACCGACACGAGGGAGCGCATGAAGCGGGTCAAGTCGAGCACGATCCCGGTGCCGGTGGCCTGGCCCGCGATCGAGGTGCCTCCGCCGCGCGGCACCACCGGCACCCCGTACGTCCGGCAGACGGCGAGGACCGCCGCCACGTCGTCGGCGTCGCGCGGGGCGACCACCCCCAGCGGCACCCGGCGGTAGTTGGAGGCGTCCATCGTCGTCAGGGCGCGTGCGGTGACCCCGAGATCCACCCGCCCCCGCACCACTCGCGTCAGAGCGTGCGCCAGCTCCGGCACCAACTCCCGTACGGGCTCGCCCTTCCGGTCGCTCTCCCGCTCTCGTCCCGCTCCCGAGCCCCGCGCGCCATCTGCCATGGGCTCAGGATGCCCTGGTCCCGGCGGCCCGTGGGCTCGATGGGGCACCCTTCGGCGCGTGTCCTGAAACAGCGGGGATGACCTGAATGTGATGCGTCAACGGTCCCAATGTGCAGGAATGTTCACCAAGAACTATCCAAATCGATCACCAACTCTCCTATAGTTGCCCCTCGTTCCCCGCGAACAGGAACACGACCTTCCACCCCCGCGCACGACCCTCCCTTCGCCCGCCATAAGCGCTGTAAGGCATTGATCATGACGGCGTCGCCCTCCCCTATCCGCCCCTCCGCTCTGGCCCTGTTGATCACCGCGGTGGTCACCGGCGCGTTCTGCACGGTGGCGGTGGTCTCGGCCGCGCCCGGCTCCCGTGCCGTACTCGGCTGGAGCCTCGGCATCGCGGCGGTGCTGCTCAGCGCCGGCGCGTACGCCATGACCCACACCGTGCTGCGCAATCGCGTCCTGCGCGCCCGGCTCACCGCCCTCACCGCGCAGATCGACGCCCAGGAGGCCAACGCCGCCCGGCGCAGCGCCGACGCGGTACGCCTCGACGCGGCCCACGCCGCCGAGCGCAAGGCGCTGATCGCCGCCCACGCCGCCGAACTGCGCCGCGCCGAGTCGGCCCGTGCGGCGGCGCTCGCGGCCACCGCCAACGCGGCCGGCCGGATGCAGGCGCTCGCCACCGGCATGCTCGCCGACCTGCGCGAGATGGAGCACCGGCACGCCGACGAGGACGTGCTCGGCGATCTGCTCCACCTCGACCACCGCACCGCGCAGGCGGGCCGCCTCGCGGACTCCATCGCCGTGCTGACCGGGGCGCGTTCGGGCCGCCGCTGGGCCAGGCCCATCGTCATGGAGTCCATCCTGCGCGGCGCCATGGGACGCATCGGCGGCTACCAGCGGGTGCGGCTCCACTCCACCAGTGACGCGGCCGTCGCCGGGCACGCCGCCGAGGGCGTCATGCACGCCCTGGCCGAACTCCTCGACAACGCGGCGAACTTCTCGCCGCCGACCGCCGAGGTCCATGTGTACGTGGAGGAAGTCCCCGCCGGGGTCATCATCACGGTCGAGGACAGCGGGCTGGTCATGAGCGAGGTGCAGCAGCGCCGCGCCGAGCAGGCCGTGTCCGGACGCTCCTCGGACCTCGCCGGGCTCTCCGGTACCCGGCTCGGCCTCGCGGTCGTCGGCCGGCTGGCCCGCAAGCACGGTCTGATGGTGTCGTTCCGGCCCTCCGCGCGCGGCGGCACCGGCGCGCTGATGCTGCTCCCGCACGAGCTCATCACCCACGTCACCCCGACGAACACCGTGGACCCGGTCACGCCCGCCGCCCTCGATCTGCCGCAGGACCTGGCACAGGACTTGGCGCAGGACTTGGCGCAGAACCCGAAGGCCGCCCCCGAACCGGAGGCCGCCCCCAAACCAGTGGCCGCCCCCGAACCGGAGGCCGTCCCCAAACCGAAGGCCGTCCCCGAACCGGAGGCCGCCCACGCGACGGCCGCCGAGCCCGCCAGTGAAACCAGTGGCGAGTTCCCGCAGTTCGGCGAGAGCGGGCTGCCCAAGCGCAAGCGCGGCCGGGCCCTTGCCGCCGCCCATCCCGAGGGTCCCGACGCCCCGGCGGCCCCGGCCCGCGCCTCGACCGCGGCATCGGACGCGGCCGCCCGCTTCAGCAGCTTCCGCCAGGCCGTACGCGCGAACTCCCCCACCCCGGAAGGCAACTCCGAATGACCGGCACCACCACCGACGAGAAGCTCAACTGGCTCCTGGAGAACCTGCTCCAGCGCACCCCGGGGGCCCGCCACGCCCTCGTGCTGTCCCGCGACGGCCTCAAGCTGTGCCGTACGCCGGAGCTCTCCGTCGACCAGGCCGACCAGCTGGCCGCGATCGCCGCGGGCATCCAGAGCCTGTCGCACGGGGCGTCCATGGAGTTCGGCGACGGAAGCGGCGGGGTGCGCTCCGCGATGGCCGAGTTCTACGGCGGCATCCTGTTCATCGTGGAGGCCGGTGAGGGCGCCCACCTCGCGGTGGTCGCCGCCGAGGACGCGGACGCGGGTCTGGTGGGCCACAACATGTCCGAGCTGGTGGAGCAGCTCGGCGAATACCTCAGCGCCGAGCCGCGGGCATGAGCAGGCCGGGCCGGGACGACTCGCCGGACCGGCTCTACACCCTCACCGGCGGCCGCAGCCGCTCCGGTTCGGACGCCTTCGACCTGGTCACCCTGGTGGTCACGGAGTCGGACCCGACGCCCGGCATGCAGTCCGAGCACGTCGCGATCCTGCGCATGTGCCGCTTCCCGACCGCGGTCGTGGAGATCGCCGCCGAGCTGGCGCTGCCCGTCACGGTGGTCCGCATCCTCCTCGCCGACCTGCACGACACCGGCCGCATCAGCGCCCGCCACCCGCGCTCCGCCCACCGCCTTCCCGACCCCGACATCCTGGAGCAGGTGCTCGTTGGCCTCCGAAATCTCTGAACGGCCCGCCCTCGCGGGGACCGCGGACAACGGCCTGAAAATCGTCGTCGTCGGTGGTTTCGGCGTCGGAAAGACGACCATGGTGCGCTCGGTCAGCGAGATACGTCCGCTGAACACCGAGGAGACCATGACCAAGGCGGGCGAGGCGGTGGACGACCTCGACGGCGTCCGCACGAAGACGGCCACCACGGTCGCCTTCGACTTCGGCCGCATCACCCTGGACGCGCGCAACGTCCTGTACCTGTTCGGGGCGCCCGGCCAGGAGCGGTTCTGGTTCCTGTGGGACCGGTTGTTCGCGGGCACGCTGGGCGCGGTCGTCCTGGTCGACACCCGGCGGCTCGCGGACTCCTGGTACGCCATCGACCGCCTGGAGCACCACGGCACGCCCTTCGTCGTGGCCTGCAACGACTTCGGCGGGCCCCCGCACACCGAGGCGCAGGTCCGCGAGGCGCTCGACCTGCCGCCCGAGGTGCCGCTGCTGCGCTGCGACGCCCGCTCCCGTGAGTCCAGCAAGTCCGTCCTGATCGCCCTCGTGGAACATCTCGCACGCCTTCAGAAGGCCCCGGAGCTCATACCGTGACGTGCCCCATCCCAGCCCCCGTCCCGCTGAGCGGCCCCCGGTTCCAGACCGAGCCGAACGAGCTGTACCGCGACATGCGGCGCGACCACGGTGCCGTGGCGCCCGTCGTCCTGGACGGCGACGTACCGGCCTGGCTGGTGCTCGGCTACCGCGAACTGCACCAGGTCACCAGTGATCCGGCGCTGTTCTCGCGCGATTCCGACCTGTGGAACCAGTGGGACCGCATCCCCGCCGACTGGCCGCTGCTGCCGATGATCGGCCGCAAGCAGCCGTCGATCCTGTACACGGTCGGCGAGCGCCACCGCGAGCGGGCCGCGATGGTCTCGGACGCCCTGGAGGCGGTCGACCCCTTCGAACTGCGCCGCCACGCCGAGCGGTTCGCGGACGAGCTGATCGACGCGGTGTGCGGCGCGGGCAGCGCCGACATCGTCGGCCAGTACGCGATGCTCCTGCCGGTACGCGTCCTGGCCCGGCTCTACGGGTTCGCCGACGAGCAGGGTCCCGGCCTGGTCACCGCCATGAACGACATGATCAACGGCCGTGAGGGCGCCCTGGAGGGGCAGCGTCATCTCGCCGAGTCGATGTACGCGCTGCTCACCGCCAAGCAGGTCGAGCCCGGTGAGGACGTGGCGTCCCGGATGCTCGCCAACCCGTACGGCTTCACCGTCGAGGAGGTCGGCCAGGACCTGATGGTGATGATGGCCGCCGGCCACCAGCCCACCGCGGACTGGATCGGCAACTCGCTGCGCCTGATGCTGACCGACGACCGGTTCGCGGCCTCGCTCGCGGGCGGCCGGCACAGCGTCGGCGAGGCCATGAACGAGGTGCTGTGGGAGGACACCCCCACCCAGAACGTGGCGGGCCGCTGGGCCTCCCGCGACACCCACCTCGGCGGCCGGCACATCCGCTCCGGCGACCTGCTCCTGCTCGGCCTGGCCGCGGCCAACGCCGACCCCCAGATACGTACCGACGTGGGCGCGTTGACCGGCGGCAACAGTGCCTTCTTCTCGTTCGGGCACGGCGAGCACCGCTGCCCTTTCCCCGCCCAGGAAGTCGCCGAGGTCATCGCGCGCACCGGGATCGAGGTGCTGCTCGACCGGCTGCCCGACGTCGATCTCGCGGCGTCCGCCGGGCAGTTGACGCGCCGCCCCTCGCCGTGGCTGCGCGGTCTGTCCGAGCTTCCCGTGACCTTCACTCCCACTCCCGCCCTTGGAGCAGCCAGATGAGCAGCCGGCCGAGCAACCCGACGCACCCGACGAGCAGACCGTCGCAGTGCCCCGTGGACCACAGCGGTGCCATCACCCTCGACCCGTTCGTGTCCGACCTCGACGCCGAGAGCGCGGCGCTGCGCGCGGCCGGACCGCTGGCGCGCGTCGTGCTGCCCGGCGGGGTGGCGTGCTACGCGGTGACGCACCACGCGGAGGCCCGTCAGCTCCTGACCGACCCGCGTCTGGTCAAGGACATCGACGTGTGGGGCGCCTGGCGGCGCGGTGAGATCCCGCTGGACTGGCCGCTGATCGGGCTCGCCAACCCGGGGCGCTCGATGCTGACCGTCGACGGCGAGGAGCACCGCCGCCTTCGCACCCTGGTCGCGCAGGCGCTCACCGTGCGCCGGGTGGAGCGGCTGCGGGCGGGCATCGAGGCGCTGACGGAGTCGATGCTTGACCGGCTCGCCGCGCTCCCCGCGGGTGAAGTGGTGGACCTGAAGGCCGAGTTCGCCTACCCGCTGCCCATGAACGTGGTCAGCGAGCTGATGGGTGTGGACGCGGCCGACCACCCGCGTCTGAAGGCCCTGTTCGAGAAGTTCTTCTCCACCCAGACGCCGCCGGAGGAGGTGCCGCGGATGATGGCGGACCTGGGCGAGCTGTTCGGGCGGATCGTCGAGTCCAAGCGGCGCGAGCCGGGCGACGACCTGACGAGCGCGCTGCTGGCCGCGTCCGAGGACGGCGACCACCTCACCACGGAGGAGATCACCAACACCCTCCAGCTGATGATCGCGGCGGGCCACGAGACCACGATCAGCCTCATCGTGAACGCGGTGGTGGCCCTGGAGACCCATCCCGAGCAGCGCGAGCTGGTGCTGGAGGGGGCGGTGCCGTGGGAGAACGTGATCGAGGAGACCCTGCGCTGGTCGACGCCCACCTCGCACGTCCTGTTCCGGTTCGCGACGGAAGACGTGCCGGTGGGCGACCGCGTCCTTCCGGCGGGCGAGGCGCTCATCGTGTCCTTCGGCGCGATCGGCCGCGATGCGGGGCAGCACGGGGACACGGCGGGTGCCTTCGACGTCACCCGCGCGCCGAACCGGCACATCTCCTTCGGGCACGGGCCGCACGTCTGCCCCGGGGCGGCGCTGTCCCGCCTGGAGGCGGGGGTGGCGCTTCCCGCGCTGTACGCCCGGTTCCCCTCCCTGACCCTGGCCGTCCCGGCGGACGCCCTCCACAACAAGCCGATCGTCACCCAGAACGACCTCTTCGACCTCCCGGTCCACCTGACCTAACCCCCGCCCGGGCCGCGGGGAACCACCCACGCAGTTCCCCGCGCCCCCGAAAACCCGCTTTCGCCTGCGGGCCGTGCGTGGCTGGTCGCGCAGTTCCCCGCGCCCCTAAACCCTCTCGACCCTGCGGACCGTGCCCGCTTCTCGCGCAGTTCCCCGCGCCCCTGAAAACCCGCTTTCGCCTGCGGGCCGTGCGTGGCTGGTCGCGCAGTTCCCCGCGCCCCTAAACCCTCTCGACCCTGCGGACCGTGCCCGCTTCTCGCGCAGTTCCCCGCGCCCCTTAAATGCTCGGCGCTGGCCAGCACCTCAGCCCGTCCGGCGATTGAGGACGAGCGCCCTTAAGGCGCGAACGGGGTCTGGGGCAGAGCCCCAGGAAGGCCCGGGCCAACCAACCCCCTGCACGGGCGGGCGGGTGGGCAAGAGGCCTCGGGGTCTGGGGCGGAGCCCCAGGAAGGCCCGGGCCATCCAACCCGCTGCACGGGCGGGTGGGTGGGCAAAGGGGCTCGGGGGCTGGGGCGGAGCCCCGGGGGGTAGCTGGGGGCCGGGGCGTCTCACCCGGCGGACCCGGGAGCCCGGGTGGGCCAGGACCGGATACGCTCGCGCCGTGGCTGAAATCCAGATTCCCGCTGACATGAAGCCCGCCGACGGCCGTTTCGGCGCGGGCCCCTCCAAGGTGCGTACGGAGGCGCTGGACGCCCTGGCGGCCACCGGCACCTCCCTCCTCGGTACCTCCCACCGCCAGGCCCCGGTCAAGAACCTGGTCGGCGAGGTGCGCCAGGGCGTGGCCGACCTCTTCTCGCTGCCCGAGGGCTACGAGGTGATCCTGGGCAACGGTGGCTCCACCGCGTTCTGGGACGTCGCGACGCACGGCCTGATCGAGAACAAGTCGCAGCACCTGAACTTCGGCGAGTTCTCGTCGAAGTTCGCGAAGGCCGCGAAGCTCGCCCCCTGGCTGGCCGAGCCGACCGTCATCAGCAGCGACCCGGGCACCCACCCGGACCCGCGCGCCGAGGCGGGCGTGGACGTGTACGCGTTCACGCACAACGAGACCTCCACGGGTGTCGCCGCCCCGATCAAGCGGGTGGCCGGCGCCGACGAGGGCTCCCTCGTCCTGGTGGACGCGACCTCCGGCGCCGGCGGTCTGCCCGTCGACATCACCGAGAGCGACGTCTACTACTTCGCCCCGCAGAAGTCGTTCGCCTCGGACGGCGGCCTGTGGATCGCCGCGTTCTCGCCCGCCGCCCTGGAGCGCGCCCAGCGCGTCCACGCGAGCGGCCGCCATGTGCCCGAGTTCTTCTCGCTGCCGACGGCGATCGACAACTCGCTGAAGAACCAGACGTACAACACCCCGGCCCTGTCCACCCTGTTCCTGCTCAACGAGCAGCTGAAGTGGATCAACGGTCAGGGCGGTCTGGCCTGGTCGACGGCGCGTACGGCGGCCTCCTCGAAGGCCCTGTACGGCTGGGCCGAGGACTCCAAGCACGCCTCCCCGTTCGTCACCGACCCGGCCAAGCGCTCGCAGGTCATCGGCACGATCGACTTCGCGGACGACATCGACGCCGCCGCGGTCGCCAAGGTGCTGCGCGCCAACGGCATCGTCGACACCGAGCCGTACCGCAAGCTGGGCCGCAACCAGCTGCGCATCGCCATGTTCCCGGCGATCGACCCGGCGGACGTCCAGGCCCTGACGGTCTGCGTCGACTACGTCATCGAGCAGCTCTGAGCGAGTAGTTCGGGCGCCCCGCGAACCGGAGCGTTCAGGCGTTCCGCAAACCGGGGCGTTCGGCGCCCCGCGAACCGGAGCGTTCAGGCGTTCCGCGAACGCGGTCGAGGGCCCGGCACCCCGGTGGTGCCGGGCCCTCGCGCGTCCCCGGGCGATCGGCGGCCCCGGCGCGGCCGATAACCGCCCTATCTCGTGCGGGCCCTGGTCCCTACCATCCAAAGCGATCCGGCGCGCTCCGCACCACGGCCGGACCGGCCCGCAGGTTTGACATGTTCATGTCTCAACTAGACATGGGCGCTCGGCTGGACTCCCCACATCCACGCAAGGCCACCGACAACCGATCGGAGCATCATGCCCGGTGCATTTCTCGCAGGCGGCGCGACCGCGGCGTTAGTCGTCTCCTCGCTCCTCACCCAGGCGGCCCCGGCCGCGCCCTCCGGCATCGTCGCGCCGCCCGACAAGATCGTGATCGAGGTCGCGACCGTCAACGGCTCCGGCTGTCCCCTCGGCACCGCGGCGGTCGCCGTCGCGCCGGACAACACCGCCTTCACCGTCACGTACAGCCAGTACATGGCGCAGGTGGGGGCCGGCTCCAAGCCCACCGACTTCCGCAAGAACTGCCAGCTCAACCTGATCGTGCACGTCCCCTCGGGCTTCACCTACGCCGTCGCCAGCGCCGACTACCGCGGCTACGCCCACCTGGAGCGCGGCTCGAACGCCACCCAGAAGGCCTCGTACTACTTCCAGGGCTCACCCGACACGGCGAGCAGAACGCACCCGTTCAACGGCCCCTACGACGACGACTGGCAGGCCACCGACTCCACCGACTGGGGTCAACTGGTGTGGGCCCCCTGCGGGGTGAAGCGCAACTTCAACATCAACACCGAGCTCCGCGTGAACGCCGGCACCTCGGATCCGAAGACCAACAGCTTCATGGCGATGGACTCCACCGACGGGGACATCCAGACCATCTACCACCTGGCCTGGAAGGAGTGCCCGCAGCAGCGCTGACCCGCACCCCGCCCCACCCGTCCGCACCCGGCGCGGGCCCGCACCCGGCGGTCCCGCGCCGAGGTCAGGCGCGCCGCCCGCGTCCCAGCATCCGCTTCGCGCCCACGCCGAGCGCGGCGGCGCCCGCCACAACCATCGCGCCGAGCACGAAGTTCCCGTTGCCGCCGGCGTCACCCGAACCGGTGGAACTCCCGCCCCCGTGGGGCGACTTGGCCCCGCCCTCCGTAAGAGGGACGCGGGCCACCTCGCTGTCCGCGCCCTCGGAGCCGACCATCAGGGCGGTGCCGTCCGTGGTGTACGTCACCGATTCGGACTGGCCCTGCACGGGCGTGCCCGGTACCGCGTGCCAGTCGCCCAGCGGTTCGGCCCCGCCCTTCCAGGCGTATTCGGCCAGCGCGAAATAGCCCCGCAGCGCCAGTTTCGTACCGTCGGGCGAGAAGGCGCCGTCGGTCACCCACGGCACCTCGCCGACCCGCCGGAAGACGTTCGGGCCGGCGGTGGACAGCGTCGCCGGTCCCTCGTAGAGGCCGCCGCCGCTCTCCCGTTTGGAGGCGATGTAGACCCGGCCGGTCTTGGGATGGACCATCAGCGCCTCGGCGTTGCGCGGCCCGTCGGCGTACCGCACGTCGTACTGCGTCGCCTTGACGGTCTGGTCCTCGAGCCGGGCCGGTTCGGGGAAGCGGTAGATCCAGACGTGGCTCCAGGAGCCGTCCAGGTTGTCGCCGATGTCGCCGACGTAGAGGTCGCCGTCGGGTCCGAGCGAGATCGCCTCCACATCGCGCGGCCGCCCCACTCCCGTCAGCGTGATCCGCGCGAGGGTGCGCCCCGTCTTCCCGTCGACGGCGTAGACGTAGGCGCCGTCGCCGCTGTCGTTGTGCGTCCAGTAGACGCCCGGGTGGGCACGGCTGGCGGCGAGGCCGCTGGACTCCTTGATCCGGGGATCCTTGATGGTGAACCCGCCGTCATCGGCGGCGGCCGGCCCCGCCGCACACACCAGGACGAGCCCGGCGGCCCCGCACACCCTCAGAAGCGAACGCATGCCCCCAGTGTCCACGGCCCGGTTCGCGACGCCGGGGTGTCCACCGTCACGTCGCCGTCGGCCTACCGATCGGTAATGATGGCCTCCATGCGTTTTCTCTTCGTCGGCGACTCGATGACCATCGGATGCCCCGGCGACTTCACCTGGCGCTACCGCATGTGGCGCCACCTCGAAGCCTCCTTCGACGGCCCGTACGAAATCGTCGGCCCGCGCACCGCGCTGTACGACCCGGCGGCCGGGGCGCCCGTGTCGCACGCGTACGCGTCCCCCGACTTCCCGCCCGCCGCCCGCCGCCACCTCGCGGGCTGGGGCGAGGGCTGGCTGCACATGGCGCCGCTGATCGGCCCCGCGGTCGCCGAGAGCCGGGCGGACGTGCTGCTCGTCTCGCTCGGCCTGATAGACCTCGGCTTCTACACGGACGCCGCCCAGACCGCCGCGAACGTGCGCGCGTTCGTCGAGGCCGCCCGCGAGGCCAACCCGCGCGTCCACATCGTGGCGCTGCCCGTCATCCCGAACATACGGGCCGAGCAGGACGCTCCGTTCGCCGCCGAGGTGGACCGCTTCAACGTGCTGCTCGCCAAGGCGTTCGCCGATCTCGACACGGCCCTCTCGCCGCTGCTGCTCGCCTCGGTCCCGGAGTCCTACGACATCCATCAGGACACCTACGACGGTACGCACCCGGGCCCGAGCGGCGAGCACAAGCTGGCGGCCGCCTTCGCCGACGCGCTGCACGGCGCCTGGGAGCTGGGCGCCCGCTACGCGCTGTAGGAGGCCCAGTCCCGGACCGCGAACCGGCTTCCCTCGCGCCGCACTTCGAAGGCGCCGGGGCCGCCGAAGTGGGCGGGCACGACGAGTTCGCGTTCGTCGGCGGCGCGCTCCAGGACGCGGCGTCGGGTGGCCGCGGCCTGCTCCTCGTCCTCGCAGAAGCAGCTGTTGCAGGACGGCTCGACGATCTGTACGGGGCTGTGCAGCAGATCGCCGACGAACACCGCCCGCTCGCCGCCGGAGGAGAGCCGCAGCACGGAGGAGCCCGGCGTGTGCCCGGGCGCGGCCTCCAGGACGAGGTTCTCGTCGATGCGGTACGCGCCCTCCCACAGCACGGCCTGCCCGGCTTCGACGACCGGCGCGACGCTGTCCTCGAAGAGGGCGATGTCGTCCACGCGCAGATCGCGCCCGTTCGCCGGGTCGAAGTGGGCGTGGTCGGCGGCCGGCATCAGATAGGTGGCCCGGGGGAACGCGGGCTCCCATGCGCCGGGGCCCCGGCCCACCGTGTTCCAGCCGACGTGGTCCGCGTGCAGATGTGTGTTGACGACGACGTCGACGTCCTGCGGCCGGACCCCCGCAGCCGCCAACCGGGCCAGGAAATCGGTGTTCCGGTGGTGGAACATCGGCATGCTGGGCCGCTCGCGGCCGTTGCCGACGCCGGTGTCCACGAGCACGGTCCGCCCGGCGCTGCGCAGCACCCATGTCTGGAGCGCCCCGATCCACCGGTCGGCGTCCGGCTCCCAGAAGTGGGGGGTGAGCAGTTCCTCGTTCGCCTTCCACGTCTCGATCCCGGCGTCCGGCACGATGGCGCGCGCCGGCCCGAACGCGCCCTCCCACTCCATGATCCGGGTGATCTCGACCTCGCCCAGGGTGATGCTCCGCATGGCCCCGCCGCCTCTCGCTCGTTCGCCGTCGCCACGACTCTAGGCAGCCGGGAATGAGCCGCTCAATGCGTCTTCTTCTCATCCGGATACGCGAGCGTCTCACCAAGGTGTGGGACAGGCGTGGGGCTTCCTTAGGCTGGGCCCATGGATCTGCTGAGCGACGCGATCGTGGCGGTGCGGGTGGGCCGCCCGTCCTCCACCAGGCTGCGGGTGGGCGGCCGTTGGTGTGCGCGGCTCGACCCGTACGAGGGCGCGGGCTTCCACGTCGTCCTGGAGGGAAGCTGCTGGATGCTGACCGAGGGAGGCGCGGCCATCGCCCTGAACACGGGCGACGCCGTGCTGCTCCCGCACGGCAGCGGGCACGTCATCGCCGACCGTCCCGCAGACGGACCCACCATCGAGCGCGCCGTCGACTTCGCGCACTTCTCGCGCACGGCATCCTTCGACTCCGGCGCCGATACGGAGCTGCTGTGCGGCAAGTACCGGCTCGACCGGCGCCACACCCACCCGCTCATGGCCGACCTTCCGGACGTCGTCCACATCCCCCGCCAGGCGGGCCGCCATGACGAACTCCGGGCCGCCATCGCCCTGTTGGGGCACGAGGCCGCCTCCTCGCGGCCGGGTGGCGCCATCGCCCTGCCGAGCCTGCTGGACCTGCTGCTCGTCCATCTCGTACGGGCCTGGATGGCGGACAGCACCACCGCGCGCTGGCCGGCCGCGCTGCACGATCCGGTGGTCGCCGCGGCCCTGCACGCCCTGCACGAGGACCCCGCCCGCGGCTGGAGCAACGAGCGCCTCGCCGCCCATGTGGGGGTGTCCCGGGCCACGTTGGCCCGCCGGTTCACGGCGCTGGTCGGGCGCGCCCCGATGGGATATCTGACGTGGTGGCGGCTGACCCGGGCCGCCGCCCTGCTCCGCGCGACCCCGGACGGCCTGGACGCCATCGCCCGGCACGTCGGCTACAGCACCCCGTACGCCCTGTCGCACGCCTTCAGCCGGCAGTACGGCACGACGCCGGGGCGCTACCGCGCAGGCCTCACGGCTGGATGACGAGCTTGCCCCGGGTGTGGCCGCCCTCGCTCAGCTCCAGGGCCTTGACCGCGTCGGCGAGCGGGAACGTCTCCGCGTGGCGGATCCGCAGCCGGCCCTCGACGGCCAGCCGGGCGTGGGCCTCGTAGTACGGCTTGGGGTCGGGGGTGCCGTCACCGCTGAAGACGACCCCGAGCTCGGCGGCGCCCGTGTCGGCGATGGTGACGATGCGGGAGGTGGTGCCGCCGCGCAGCGTGATCGAGTCGGGCAGCGCACCCTTGCCGGCCGCGTCGTACACCGCGTCGATGCCCTGCGGGGCGACCTCGCGCACCCGCTCGACCAGGCCTTCTCCGTACGCGAGCGGGATGGCGCCCAGCTCGCGCAGGAAGGCGTGGTTCTCGGGGGAGGCGGTGCCGATGACCGTGGCGCCCCGGGCCACGGCGAGCTGCACGCCGACCGAGCCGACCACGCCGGCGGCGCCGTGGATCAACAGGGTTTCCCCCTCGGCCAGTTCGAGCTGGTTCAGGACCCGCTCGGAGGTCTCGCCGGCCACGGGCAGCGCCACGACCTGCTCCCAGGAGAGCCCGGCGGGCTTGGCGACGATCTGGGTGGCCAGGGCGTACTCGGCGTAGGCGCCGGTGTCGGCGTGCCCGAACACCTCGTCGCCCACCGCGAACCCGGTGACGCCCTCGCCGAGTTCGTCGACGGTGCCGGCGACCTCAAGGCCCGGGATCGCGGGGAAGGTCACCGGGAACTGGTGGCGCATCCAGCCGTTGCGGATCCGGTAGTCGACCGGGTTCACGCCCGCCGCGGCCACCTTCACCCGCACCTGGCCGGGGCCCGGTCGCGGCTTGTCGGCCTCGCCCAGGGCCAGCACCTCGGGTCCGCCGAACCGCTCGTACAGAATCGCTTCCATCACCACTCCTCGTCTCGCTCACCACGCCGTCCTCGGCGCCGTGGACCAAGCCTCCGCCGCCACCGGCCCCAATCCGGCCCGCCTTACGGCCAGTTCGACCTGGCCGCACGGCGGGGCGGCGGACAGCGGGGCCGACCGTACGCTGGAGCGATGGAGCCCCGCACGAGCCGCATCGCCCCCCGCGCCGGTACCGCGACGACGCCCGCCGTCTTCGCCCTCGCCCGCGCCGCGGAGCTGGTGCGCGGACCGATGAACGAGATCCTGCCGACCCTGTCCGAGGCGCTCGCCCCGCTCGTCGCGCACACGGTCGCCGCCGAACTGTCGGGGCAGTGCGCGCACTCGCCGTTCAAGGTGCACGGCGAGGACGGGACCGCCCGGCGGGTCACCGTCGCCGACCTCCAGGAACTCGGGCCGCGCGTCACGCCCGGCCACCCCTGGCAGGGCACGGCCGTGGTCGGTGGCGAGGAGCGGGCCGTGGTGGCGGTCGCCAGCGAGGCCGCCCCGATGGCCGCGCGGCCACCCCTGCTCGTTCTCCTGCGCACCTCGCCCTCGGGCGTGCTGACACCGTCCGAGGCGGAGATCGTCCAGCATCTGTGGGACCTGGTGACCGGGCACCGCCACCGCCTCACCCTCGAGGCGGTGCCGGGCGCGGTCGCCCAGTCGCGTTCCACCGCCGCCGAACGGGCCCGGGTGATCGCCGAGTTGGGCGAGGCCCACGAGGCCGCGCTCACCGCCCTGCTCGGGGTGTTGCGCAGCAAGGCCCTGGAGGACCGGGCGGCCCGCTCGCGCGCCGTCGACCTCGCGGTGTCGGCGCTGGTCGCGCTGCGCGCCGAGGCCGACCGGAACCAGGAGCTCACGGAGGAGCCGGCCGCGGAGGCCTTCGCCCGGCTCGCCGACTCCCTGAAGCCGCTCCTTCGCCACAGCGAGGTGTCCCTGGAGTTCGCGCCGCCGGAGGCGGAGACCGCCGAGACGTCGGTCGCGGCGGACGTCGCCCACCTCGCCCGCGCCGCCGTCCGCGCGCTCGTCCTCGCCATGGCCGGCCAGCGAGGGGTGCGCCGCATCCACGTCCGCTGGCAGCTGTCCGGCTGCCAACTGGTCGCGTCCGTACGGGACGACGGGCCGGGCGAGCTGTCGCGTTCCGCGCTCGACACCCACCGGGTGGCCCAGCGCCTGGCCGCCCTGGGCGGCACCCTCGCCGTGGACGCGCTGCCCGGCTGGGGCACCACGGTCACCGCGACCCTGCCGCTGGGCACCGCGCCGAGCCCGCGCGCCGACCCGCTGGCCGGGCTGCATCCGCGGGAGGCGGAGGTGCTGGGCCATCTCGCCCAGGGGCACCGCAACCGGACGATCGCCGAGGAACTGCACATCAGCGAGTCGACGGTGAAGTTCCACGTGGCGAACATCCTGGCCAAGCTGGGGGTGAGCTCGCGCGGCGAGGCGGCGGCGATGCTGCACTCGGTGGCGTGAGCGCCTGACACCCGAGGAGTGGCGTGACCCCTTGACGCCCTGACGCCCTGACGCCCGAAGAAGGGTGCCGTCCCCGCCGGTCGTGGTTCGGGGCCGTTGTCAGTGGCGGGTGCCAGACTCGATCGCGTGAACGAACGGTGGGCGATCGAGGCGACCGAGGGCGGCGGGGCACGGCTCGCCCCCCTCGGCGACGACGGGCTGCCCGCCGGCCCGGTCCGCGAGGAGGCCGACCTGGCAGCGGCCGTCCGCAGCCGCCCCGACGTGGGCCGCTGGGTGTGGCGCTCCACCACCGCGATCTACCCCAGGCTGCTCGCCGCCGGCGCCCGGGTCGAGCGGTGTTACGACATCGAGGACGCGGAGCTGCTGCTCCTCGGCCACGAGGGCCGGCACGGCGAACCCCGCTCGGCGGCCGCCGCCTGGGCCCGGCTGCACGACAGACCCGTACCGGCCGATCCCGCGCCCAGGGCGGCCGAGCCGGGCTCGCAGTCCTCCCTCTTCGAGCCCCGGGAGGCCGCGGGGCTGCCCCTTGAGGCGCTGCTCGAGGTGTACGCGGATCAGCAGCGCCGGCACGACCTCGCCGAACACCCGGGGCGGATGCGGCTGCTCACCGCGTCCCAGTCGGCGGGGATGCTGGTCGCCGCCGAGATGAACCGGGCGGGGCTGCCCTGGCGCGCCGATGTGCACCGCGCCGTGCTGCACGGTCTGCTCGGCGAGCGCTATGCGAGCGGTTCGCCCCGCACCGGTGGCGGGGGCGAGCCGCGCCGACTGGCCGAGCTGGCCGACCAGGTGTCGGCGGCGTTCGGGCGTCGGGTCCGACCGGACCTGCCGGCCGATGTGGTCAAGGCGTTCGGCGAGGCCGGCTTCCGGATCAAGTCGACCCGGCGCTGGGAGCTGGCCGCGCTCGACCACCCGGCGGTGGAGCCCCTGATCGAGTACAAGAAGCTGTACCGGATCTGGACCGCGCACGGCTGGAGCTGGTTGCAGGACTGGGTGCGCGAGGGCCGCTTCCGCGCCGAGTACACCCCGGGCGGCACGGTCAGTGGCCGCTGGACGACCAACGGCGGCGGCGCGCTCCAGATCCCCAAGGTGATACGGCAGGCCGTCGTCGCCGACGCGGGCTGGCGCCTGGTGGTCGCCGACGCCGACCAGATGGAGCCCCGGGTGCTCGCGGCGATCTCCCGCGACCCGGGTCTGATGGAGGTCGCGGGCCATGACGGCGACCTCTACACCTCGCTGTCCGACCGGGCCTTCTCCGGCGACCGTAACCACGCCAAACTGGCGCTGCTCGGCGCGATCTACGGCCAGACCTCGGGCGACGGCCTGAAGAACCTGGCCGCACTGCGCAGACGCTTCCCGCTGGCGGTGGCGTACGTGGACGACGCGGCGAAGGCGGGCGAGGAGGGCCGGCTCGTGCGCACCTGGCTGGGCCGTACCAGCCCGCCGGCCGCCGGCGCGGGCGAGGCCGACGAGGCGGGCATCCCGCAGGACCAGGATGCCCAACTGCCGGGATCCGGCGGGGAGTTCACTTCCGGTTACGCGTCCAGCGACGCCCGGGCGCGCGGCCGGTTCACCCGGAACTTCGTGGTGCAGGGCAGCGCCGCGGACTGGGCGCTGCTGCTGCTCGCCGCGCTGCGCCAGGCGCTGACCTCGGGCGGGCTCCGGGCCGAGCTGGTCTTCTTCCAGCACGACGAGGTGATCGTGCACTGCCCGGCGGAGGAGGCGGACGTCGTGGCGAAGGCGATCCGCGAGGCGGGCGAGCTGGCGGGACGCGTCGCCTTCGGGGAGACCCCGGTGCGGTTTCCGTTCACGACGGCGGTGGTGGAGCGCTACTCAGACGCGAAGTAGCCGTGCGGCGCGGTCAGGCTGAGGTGGCCGATGCGGGCCGGCACCGGTACCGCCAGGGGCGCAAGGAACTGCGCGCCCAGCCCGCCACGGTCCGCAGCCAAGGCCCCTGGGGCTCCGCCCCAGACCCCGTTCGCGCCTAAAGGGCGCTCGTCCTCAATCGCCGGACAGGCTGAGGCGCCGGCCAGCACCGAGCAGTTAGGGGCGCGAGGAACTGCGCGAGAAGCGACCACGGCCCGCAGCCAAAAGCCCCTGGGGCTCCGCCCCAGACCCCGATCGCGCCTGAACGGCGCTCGTCCTCAATCGCCGGACAGGCTGAGGCGCCGGCCAGCACCGAGCAGTTAGGGGCGCGAGGAACTGCGCGAGAAGCGAGCACGGTCCGCAGGTTCGAGAGGGTTTCAGGGGCGCGGGGAACTGCGCAAAAAGCGACCACGGCCCGCACATGACCGGGGGTTTCAGGGGCGCGGGGAACTGCGCGAAGAGCGAGGCGGGCCGTACGGTTGAGGCCCGCGCACAAGCGCCCCGCGCCGCCCCGCGCCCCCGGCTCACTCCCCCCCACCCCACCCCGCATCAAGCGCAATCCCCCTCAACTCGTCCAGGCTGACCGCCGGCTCCGCCCGAGTCGCCGCCTTGTTCTCGTTCCCGGTGTTGCTCGCGAAGACCACCACCCGGAACCCGTCGGGACGTACGGTGTCCGCCGTCCACGTGACGACCCCCGCACCCCCCTTCTCACCCGGCGCCTTCTCCAGGCCGACAATCGTGCCGTCCGGCAGCGTCGAGGTCTCGCCCCTCGGGGAGACGTCGGACATCCCGCGCTGCACATTGATCTGCACGAGGCTCTTGCCCCGGCCATCGTCGACCACGGCGAAGGCATACCCGTCCTGGTTGCCCTTCTCGACGACCTTGAGGTGCTTGCTCGCGGGGAGCAGGGCCAGGAACCGCTTCTGGATCACGTCGCCGGAGAGCGAGCCCGCGCTCGTCCTGCCCGTCTTCACGGGTACGTCCAGCGCGTCCGCCACCGACAGCCACCGGTCCGAGGTGACCAGCGCCTTCATCTGTTCGGCCGTGAGCGGCGGGGTGTCCCGGGTGGTCGCACCCCCCTTCTCGGCGGCGGCGTTCCATTCGCTCGCATCGATCAGAGCGCCCTTGGGGGTGAGCAGGACGGCCCGCCACAGCTTGGTCGGCTCGTGCCGGTCGGGGTACTCGTAGCCCCGCAGCAGCATGTACCGGGAGCCGTCGGCCAGCTTCTCGGCCGTGCAGGAGTCGTAGTCCACGAACGCCTTGGCGGGGCAGCTCACCTGCTCCCCGCTGGACGGGTCGGCCGGATCGACCCTGCTCACGCCCAGTGCGATGCGTCCGGCGCCCTTGCCGTCGTCGAAGACCGCGGACACCGAGGCCATGGACGCGGCGCCCGGCTTGCCGACGCCACTCGGGTCCCCGGGACCGCTCCCCCGCTCCTTGGACACCGTGCCCGGCGGCAGCAACGACTTGAAAAGCGTGACCAGTTGCTCGCCCCGGACGTCCGCGCCCGCGAGCCGCGTCGGCTCGGCCGGCTCCGTCGGCTTCGACGAGGCGGCCACGGCGGCTCCCCCGCCGCCGTCGCCGAACGCCCCCACGGCATACCCGCCGCCGAGCCCCACCGTGGCGAGCGCGAGCACGCTGCCGGTGACGGCGGCCGTGCGGCGCCGGGCCAGCCGTCGCCGGCCCCGGACCAGGCCGACCTCCACGATCTCGCGACGGTCACCGAGTTCGAAGCTGTCCCCGGTGTGGCGCATGGCCTCGCCGAGCCGATCCTCAAAGGGCATGGGGAACCACACCTTCCTGTTCTGGTAGCTGGACACACGGCGTGCGATGTGCGGCAGGTGGAGCGAGCTGTTCGGCGTCGCGGCCGCCAAGTGCCGCCCCCCGCGCGGCACTTGGCGTACACCGTCAGGGCGAGGCGTACTCGGGGAGTGATCCGCCGAGCCGCTCGCGCAGCTTGGCGAGGGCGCGCACCGAGCGGGTGCGGACCGCGGCCGAGCTGACGTTCATGGCGTCGGCCGTCTCCTCGATGCTGCGGTCCTCCCAGTAGCGCAGCACGATGACCGCCCGGTCCTTGGGCGAGAGCTGTCCGAGCGCGTCGAGCAGGGCGACCCGCAGGGCCGGGTCCGCGCCGGTGGCGGTCGCGTGGTCGGGGAGGTCACCGAGCGGCCGTTCGGTGGCCGAGCGGCGTCGCCGGTGGGTGAGGAAGGTCCGTACGAGCACGGTCTGCGCATAGGCCGCGGGGTTGTCGATGGTGGCGACGCGCCCCCACAGCGTGTACATCCGCCCCAGCGTCTCCTGCACCAGATCCTCGGCGAGATGGGTGTCCCCGCTGGTCAGCAGGCATGCGGAACGGAAGAGCTGTCCCGCGCGCCCGGACGCGAACTCGATGAACTCCTCCGCGCGGGGCGACCGGCCCACCCCTTCCGGTCCCCCCTGCACCCCCCGCCACGGCTGTCTCACGAACCGCCCCGCCCCCGCCCGCTCATTCGCTCTCCCCCCTACACCCCTATGACGCGTCGGGCCCTCCATGATGTTTCACCCGACTTCGCCGAGTCGACCGCGGGGGCCAAACATGAAACTTGTTCACTTTCCATTGACAGGAGCCGCCCCCGAGCCCAAAAGTTCCCCCATGACGCCGCTGCCGCCGCTGCCCGCCTTCCCGCCCGGTTTCCTGTGGGGCGTGTCCGCCTCCGCGTTCCAGATCGAGGGCGCGGTGCACGCCGGGGGCCGGGGGCCCACCACCTGGGACGCGTTCACCCGGGAGCCGGGCCGGATCAAGGACGGCTCCGACGCGGACGTGGCCACCGACCACTACCACCGCTACCGCGAAGACGTCGCGCTCATGGCCCAACTGGGCGTCGGCGCCTACCGGTTCTCCATCGCCTGGTCCCGCGTCCAGCCGACCGGCGAGGGCCCGGCCAACCGCCAGGGCCTGGACTTCTACGACCGTCTCGTCGACGAGTTGTGCGCCGCCGGGATCGCCCCCGTCCCCACCCTGTTCCACTGGGACACCCCGCTCGCGCTCGAGGAGCGCGGCGGCTGGCTCGACCGGGACACCGCGCACCGGTTCGCCGCGTACGCCGCGCTGGTGGCGGAGCGGCTCGGGGACCGGGTGCCGCGCTGGATCACCCTCAACGAGCCCGCCGAGATCACCCTCCTCGGCTACGGGCTCGGCGAGCACGCCCCCGGAAAGCGCCTGATCTTCGACGCGTTGCCGGCCGCCCACCACCAGCTGCTCGCCCACGGTCTGGGGGTCGAGGCGCTGCGGGCGGCCGGGGCGCGCGAGATCGGCATCGCCGCCTCGCACAGCCCGGTGTGGACGGCCGGGGACAGCGAGGAGGACCGCGCGGCGGCCGAGCTGTACGACACGCTGATGAACCGCCTGTTCGCCGACCCGATCCTCACCGGCGCCTATCCCGAGGGCTGGGCCGAGCTGATGCCCGGCCCGGTCGCCGAGGACCTGTCGGTCATCTCGGCCCCGCTCGACTGGTACGGGATCAACTACTACAACCCGGCGCTGGTGGGCGCGCCCGAGCCGGACGCCGTGACCAGCCTCGCCGGGATCGCGCTGCCGCCGGACCTGCCGTTCGGTCTGCACGAGATCGAGGGTCACGACCGCACCGACTTCGGCTGGCCGGTGGTCCCGGACGGCCTGCGGGAACTCCTGGTCACCTTCCGCGCGCGCTACGGCGACGCACTGCCGCCCGTCCTCATCACCGAGAACGGCTGCTCGTACGGGGACGGCCCCGACCCGGCTTCGGGGGGCCGGGTGGCCGACACCCGGCGGATCGCGTACCACGACGGCCATTTGCGCGCCCTGCACCGGGCGATGGCGGAGAGCGTCGACGTGCGCGGCTACTTCATCTGGTCGATCCTGGACAACTTCGAGTGGGCGGAGGGGTATCGGCAGCGCTTCGGCCTGGTCCACGTCGACTACGAGACGCTGACGCGCACGCCGAAGGACTCGTACGCCTGGTACCGGGACGTCGTGCGGGCAGCGGGCAAGGGGCCCGGCCGGGCCGACGCGGGCGAGGAGGTCGGCGAGGGCCCGGCCGGGGAAGCCCGGTGACGGCGGAGCCCGGGGCCAGAGCCTCGGGCGCCACGGAAGAAGAGGCCGGGCGGGCGCCCGGGGGTCGCTGGGTGGGGGCTCTTTCGCTGGCCAACCTGGGGGTGTGGGTGGGCTGGTTCGGCCCGCTGCAACTGCTCCTGGCCCGCCAGGCGGAACACTTCACGCCCGCCCACAAGGCCTCGACGCTCGCGCTGGTGACGGGAGTCGGGGCCGCGGTGTCGATGGTGGCCAACCCGGTGTTCGGCGCGCTGTCCGACCGTACGACGGCGAAGGTGGGGCGCCGGATTCCGTGGGTCGTGGCGGGTGGGGCGGGCGGGGTGGCGGGCCTGCTGGTGCTGGCGTGGGCGCCGAACGTGGCGGTGATGACGGCGGGCTGGTGCCTGGTGCAGCTGGCCTTGAACGCCTCGTTCGCCGCCCTGACGGCCGCCGTGCCCGATCAAGTGCCTCATCAATGGCGCGGGTTGGTCGGCGGCTGGCTCGGCGTGTCCCAGGTGGGGGGCATCCTGGTGGGCACGGCCCTGGCGACGGCGGCCGGCGGCCTCACGGCCGGTTATCTGGCCTGCGCGGCCTTCTCCCTCCTGGCGACGCTCCCCTACATAGCGATGCGCCGAGACTCGCCCCTGCTGCCCGCTGAGCAACCTCCCTTCGTCTGGCGGGAGTTCCTGGCCCGGTTCTGGATAGACCCGCGCCGCCACCCCGACTTCGGGTGGGCCTGGCTGACCCGGTTCCTGATGAACCTCTCGTACTCGATCAGCACCATGTACCTGCTCTACTACCTGACCGACGCGGTCCACTACGCGGGCGACGCGGACACCGGGGTGCTCATCCTCACCGCCCTGGACGCGGTCACGCTGCTCGGCACGGTGGTGATCGGCGGCATCTGGTCGGACCGTACGGGCCGGCGCAAGGTCTTCGTCGTCTGGTCCGGGCTCCTCATCTCGGCGGCGACCCTGCTGCTCGCGGTGTGGCAGACCTGGACCGGCGCGGTGGTCGCCTCCCTCGTGCTGGGCGTCGGCTACGGGGTGTACACCTCCGTCGACTTCGCCCTGCTCACCGATGTCCTGCCCAGCGCCGCCGACCACGGCCGCGACCTGGGCGTCATCAACATCGCCAACGCCCTCCCGCAGGTCCTGGCCCCCGCGGTGGCCGCCCCCATCGTGACCCACCTGGGCGGCTACGGAACCCTGTACGCCCTGGCGGGGGTGATCGGTCTCGCCGGGTCCGGGTTGGTGGGACGCATACGGTCGGTGCGGTAGGCGGCACGGCCGTCGGCGCGGAGGTCCACCGAGCCGTCCTTCCGGGCCCCGGGCGCCGAAGGGTTGGCCGAAAGCCGCGCCGGTTGACCGTCCGCGCCGGTGGCTGTCCGCACGCGGTGGCGAGAGCTGCGGCCGGCTCCAACAGCCACAACGGCCGGTCACCCAACTGACGGCGCGTCACCAACAATTGGAGTTAGTAGCCACTGGCAACCATGAGCGTCCGACCGCGGTCAATTGGAAATCGCTTACATGGATCTTTGATCGACTCCCTGCGGGCCCGCTACGGGGACGTGTGACGAACCGCCATACCCAGGAAGAGCGGGAACATGTACACTCGCCCGAAGATTGAACCTAGTGGATTCCACCGCACGGGTCTTGACGGAAAGTCAGGGCCGTGACGAGATCCACTTGACCAATTCATATCCACTTCGTGGTGTGGTCATGGTTCGTAGTGGTTCAGGAGCTGGTCGGGGGGCTGGTGTAATGGCGGCTACTGCATGCGACGTCGTCGAATCGATCGGCATTGCCGGATCGATCGACCCAGACCGCTTTGAATGCCATGTCGTGCAGGGTGGAGAGGTTCCCAGGCAGGCGTACAGAGCGGGCCTGCCAACGCTCTCCCTCGCACGGGCCATCCGGGACATGCTGCCGCTACGCAGCAGACCAGCGCATCTGTTGACGGACCGCCAGGTGGCTGCACCTCGCGTCCGGGGCCGACATCCTGGCGATGTCGAATACCTCATCCTCCACGGCAGTGCGGCTGCACGCCCGCGCGCCGATTCCGGCAGATCCTGACCGATCACGAGAACTGGCTGACCATCACCGCAAAACGGAACTCGCCGGATATCTGGTGATGAGAAATGCCGTCGCCGACACCCAAGTCCTTTGACGAGCACGTTCATTGACTAGGTTGTGTCCTATGCTACCCGAGGAAAACTGGTGCCGCAAACCTTGCCTGCCCCTAGACGGCCAGTGGGCGATTCTGAGCCAACGGTCCCCACTCTCGATGAATTGGACCACTGCATTATTCACGCCCTGCGTATCGACGGCAGGGCGCCGTTCAGTCGAATCGCCGAAGTTCTGGGCGTCTCCACACAAACAGTCGCCCGTCGTTATGGGCGGCTGAGCAGCGAGCTGTCGCTCCGCGTCGTCGGGGTGGTGAATCCGCGGCAACCGTCGGCCGGGAAGTGGATTCTGCGGCTCACCGCCAGCCCGAACACCGCGCAGAATGTGGCGCAGAGTCTGGCCCGCCGGGACGACACCGCCTGGGTGCGGCTCATGTCCGGGGGAACCGAAATCTGCTTCGTCATGAACTCCGCGGCGCACCATACGCTGCTGTTCCGCGAAATCCCCCGGGTGGCCAGCATCGCCGAGGTGTCGGCGCACCGCCTGCTGCACACCTATCTCGGCGGACCCACCGCATGGCAGGGGCACACCGCCGCCCTCACCGACGGGCAGCAGGAACAACTGCGCCGCACCTGCGACGCGGTGGACACCCCCGACGAGCCCAAGTTCCGCGCGTCCCTGCCGCAGGCGGACTGGCATCTGCTGGCCGCGTTGCAGCGTAACGGCCGCATCAGCTACACGGACCTCGCCGCCGAGACCGGACAGTCCTCCTCGACCATCACGCGCCGACTCGCCGCATTACAGGCCGGCGGCATGCTCACCTTCGACGTCGAGATCAGCGCCGAGGTGTACGGCGTCACCACGCAGGCCCTGCTGTGGATGTCGGTCGCCCCCTCGCACCTGAACCAGGTGGCGAACACCCTGATCCAACACAAGGAACTGGCCTTTTTGGCCTCAACCACCGGGCCCACCAACCTGGTTGCCCTCGTCCTGTGCAGGACGCCCAGTGAACTGCACGAGTACCTGGCCCATCGCCTCAGCGCGCTGGACTCCATCCGGATGCTGGAAACGAGTCCTGTCCAAAGGACCCTGAAAACCTGTAGCCCGTTCCTCCAGAGTGCACAGCACCCTCAGGTGTAGCAGTTCGCCCTGATGCGGGTTCGGAGCCTCATCAGCCGATGAGTCCAAAGTCTCCGCATGGTGCGAAATGTCGCCATCGGATGCGGCGCCCGCCGCGGCCCAAGCCGGACTTCCCCCGGCTGAACTCCGGCAAGTTCAGCCAGGGAAACGGCGGTGAAGTCTCACCTATTCGTGAAGGAATTGAGGAGTTCACGAATAAGAAAAGTGAGCGGCCGACCTCTCGACAGCCCGTGGTTATCCGTGGTTGTAGACAAGGTCGGCGATGCGCTCGGCGAGCATGATCGTCGTCAGGTTGGTGACGCTTGAGGGCAGGTACGGAATGATCGAGGCGTCCACGACACGCAGGGCGGTGAGTCCGTGCACGGCGCCACGGGAGTCCACGACGGCCCGGGGCGAGTCGGCGGCGCCCATGGGGGCGGTGGAGGTGGGGTGACCGTAGATGGAGAGACTGGATTCGATCACCCGGGTCAATTCCGCATCGCCGTCGGGCAGTTCGCTCGGCATCAAAAGCCCGCCGAGTGACGGGGCGAGCGCCGGGTCGCGGGCCAGATCACGGGCGATGCGTACGCCTTCGAGCATGCGTCGGCGGTCGCGCTCGGTTCCGAGGTAGTTGTGGTCGATCACGGGCTGGGCGAGCGGATCGCGGCCCGAGAGGCGCACCGTGCCCTGCGCCTCGGGAAGTGCGAGGGCCGTGGCCAGGGCTATGACGCCGCCCGGGGGCATGAACGGCGCCCCGTTGGGATGCACGGCGACGACGTGCAGGTCGAGTTCGCCGTCCGCGGCCTCGCTGGAGGCGGTCCACAGGAGTGCGCCGAGGGCCGGCGTCATCTCTCCTCGCCCCGGGGCGAGCGCATGGACCGCGGGGCAGAACGGATGGTCTTGCAGGTGTCGTCCGACGGGCAGGTCGGCGAGGGTCTCGATGCCGAGCGACGCCAGTTCGCCGGCGGGGCCGATGCCGGAGCGCAGCAGGATCGCCGGGCTCGCGTAGGTCCCGGCGGAGAGGATCACTTCGTGGGCGTGGTGCGCGGTCCCGTCGGCGGTGACCACTCCGGTCGCACGGTCACCGCGGAACAGGACCCGGTCGACGGTGACGCCACCGTGCACCGTGAGGTTCGGGCGGGCGCGCACCTCGGCGGTGAGGTAGACCAGCGCGGTGTTCTGCCGGACCCCGTCGAGCACATTGACCGCGAAGGCTCCGACGCCGTCCTGCTCGGCACCGTTGAAGTCGTTGATCCGCTTGTGGCCGCGGGCGACCGCGGCCTCGATGAAGCCGCGATGTGCGGGGGTCAGCTCGGCGTCGGTCAGCTGGCGCACGGGCATCGGCCCGCTCCGCCCGTGGAACTCGTCCTCGCCGGTGGGGGTGTTCTCCAAGGCGCGGAAGTACGGCAGGACGTCGGCGAAGCTCCAGTCGTCGAGCCCGTCCTCGGCCCAGCGGGCGAAGTCGCGGGCGCGGGCACGGAGCGCGGCGCCGGCGTTGACGGCGGAACTCCCGCCCATCACCTTGCCGCGCAGGGCGACCATGGAGGGGCTCAGCCGCCCGCCCCGCGAGGCGTATCCCCAGTCGTGATCGAGGTCGGCGATGCGGTTGGCGTCGAGCAGCGCGTCGGGGTACCGGGTGGGGCCGTAGTCCGGCCCGGCCTCCAGCAGCACGACGCGCCGGTCGGGGTTCTCGCTCAGGCGGGCCGCGAGCACCGCGCCGGCCGACCCACCGCCGACGATCAGGACGTCGGCCGGTTCGACGGAGTGGGACAAGGTAGGACCCTTTCGATCGCGCGGGAGGGGGTGGGAGCGTCCCGGTGGTTGTGCCGCAGCGGGCGCCAGCGGAGCGCACTGCGGCACAGCTGTGAGTGTTGAGGTGAGCGTGGCCGGAATGACCCGTCAGTCGCGGCCGTTGGCGACCGGGATGTCGTTGCGGATGACGCCCTTGTTGCGCATGAGGAAGTCGGCGAGGTAGCCGTCGTGCGGTACCGAGGGATCCATCCAGTAGGTGGGCCGGTCTCCCAGGTACAGGTTGCTGATGGTCGGCTCGTCGAGCAGCCGGTCGATCAGCCGGGTGTCGTGGGTCATCGCGTTGAGCACGAGCGTGTTCTTCAGCGGGTCGATGCCGGCCTCGGGCGTCCACGGCGCGATCCACACGCAGGGGAACGGCAGTTCCACGCCCGCCTGGGGCGACGCCGGATCGTCGAGTTGGTGGACGGCGGGCAGCAGCGCGGCGCTGCCGTCCCCGAGGTCGCCCACGATGCCGTCGCCGCCGAGCCAGGCCCGGGTGCCCGCCGCCTTCTTGAGCAGGTACGTTTCGATCGCCCTGGCGGCCGCGATCGGCTGTACCGGGAGTACGGCCTTGTCGTCCTCGGGCGGCAGACAGGGCATCGTGGTGGACAACCGTGCCGCGACGGCCTCGGCGAGCGGGGCCGGGTCGCCCTCCACGAAGACGGCTGTCGTGTTCACGCATCCGGTCCCGCCGTGGCCGCTGATGGAGGCGACGATCACGTCCAGGTGCTCGCGCCAGTCCACATCGGCCGTGATGAGGATCTTCGACCGGCCCGGCCCCTGCGGCAGCACGGTGGCGGCCTCGCCGTACTTGCGAGTCACCTCCTCGCCGCCGTAGACCATCCCCAGGTCGGCGCCGCGCAGAATGGCGTCGGCGCCGGCGTGGTCGGTGGGCAGGAGCACCACCTGGTCGTCGGCGAATCCCGCGCTCCGCAGTGCGCCGACGAGTCGGTGCGGGGTGAAGGGATCGCGGCTGGACGGGCGGACCGCGACGCGGTAGCCCAGCGCCAGTGCCTCGGGCCAGATGCTGTGGGTGCCGGGGTGGTTGCCCGCGGCGTGCACGGCGAACACGTCCGCGCGCCTCGTCCACACCGCGTGCCCGGTCCGGGTCAGCGGATCGCGCCAGGTGTCGGCCGCGCCGCGCGGCCGCGCGCACTGGACGCTCGCATGCGCCTTCGCGACCCGCTCGGCGACCGTCGTGGTCGCCGTGACGACGGAGGAGATCGGGACTCCGCCGACGCGGCTGACGGCGTACTGGTACTCCTCGACGGTCAGGCCGTCGATGGTCGCGGTCGCGAAGAGCGCGGCCGCACGGATCATCGCGTCGGCCCGTTCGTCGGCCGACATGCGGCTGCCCCGGCGCAGCGCCGCCATGGTGCGGTTGACGTAGAGCGGCGGTACGAGGCTCAGTTCGGCGAGGGCGGTGCCCGCCACGTCGGTGATCGTCTGTCTGTTCCTGGTGCGGAAGGCGCCCGTTGCACCGAGCGCGGGCAGGTCGATCATTTTAGTAGACCCCCTCGATGACGGCCTCGTCGTCGAAGACCGCGACGGTGGCGATGTCGGCGACCGAGTCCCCGACCAGGCCGTTCACCTGGGGGATTCGCGTGGCAAGGTCGCGTTCCAGGTTGCTGGGCAGCAGGAAGGACTTGCTGACGTGGTTGACCAGCACCCGGCCCCGCTCTCCGTAGGCCACCGGCTCAAGGCTCTTCGGATCGACGACCGTGAAGGTGACGTAGGGGGAGAACGAGTCGAAGACACAGGGATCGTCGACGGAGATCCCGGCCCGCTCGCCAGCGACCCCGATGATCATCGTGCTTCCGTACTCGCCGCACAGCGCGACCTCGGGGAAGACTTCGGTCTTGAACAGGTGCCGGGAGTCGGCGTCCATCTGGGTGCCGCCCCATCTGATGCACTTGACCCGCTCGTTCACCAGGGAGACCAACTTCTCGTCCCTGGACAGCCGTTCAAGGAGCGGCGGGGTGATGGTGAGCAGACCGATGTCCTGGGTCCGCAGGACGTCGGCGGCCTGGTCGATGAGGTGCTGGGCGTACGCGTCGACCTGCCCGAACTGGCCCTCGGCTATGAGCCGCTTCACCCAGCGGGGATCGAGGTCGATCGTGAAGCCGTGGCGACCGTGGGTCACGGCGTGCTGCCGGAACAGGGTGCCCACGACGTGCGGCCCGGTCGGGATGATGCCGAGCCAGTTCCCGCCGCGCGGCACGCCGTGGCGGTCCAGGTTCGCGTTGCTCCAGCTCACCATGCGGTCGAGCCAGTCCCGCATCAGAACGACCCGCTTCGGGGCGCCGGTGGTGCCGCCGCTTTCGAAGAACCCGACCACGTCGGGCCTGGTGCCGTAGCCCCTGGGGACCAGGTCCTCGCCACGGACGTCGCGAAGCTCCGCCGCCAGGTTGGGGAAGAGCCGGAGGTCCTCGTACGTCTTGACGTCGGCCCGCGGATCGAAGCCGAGCGTGGCGGCCCGGTCCAGCCAGAACGCACAGCCGGTCTCGGGATTGAAGTGCCACTCCATGGCGGCGCGGAGGTAGTCGTCCGGATCGGGCTGGACGTCGAACGGAAGATCCAGGATCTGTTCTGCGCTGAGAGGCATGGTCTCTTCCTCAGGAAAAGGGTCGGGTGGGTCCGGGCACTACGGCCCAACCGCCGGGGCGGTCAACCGGGTTGCGCACCACGGGAGTTGGCCGTAGGTGCGGCGGCTACGGTTGCAGTCGGCTCGTACGCCACTGGAGCGGGCCGCGGTCATAGCGCAGCCTGCGGTGCAGCCGATCCGAGCTCGCGGACCAGAATTCGACGACGGCGGGCTCCAGCCGGTAGCCGACGAAGAACTCCGGCCGGGGCTGGGGCGCTCCGGTCCGTTCCAGGCGGCGTGCCCGCACGCGCAGGGCCTCGACGTCCTCCAGCGGCTCGCTCTGCTCGGTGACCGTCGACATGGCGTGCAGCGGAGTGGGCCGGGCGGACCACAGGGCGTCCGACTCGGCGTCGGGCAGGAGCACCACGGGACCGGAGATGATGATCTGCTGGCCGGTCTCCCGCCAGTACAGCAAGCCCGACGCCCACCCGGTGGCGGCGAGTTCGCGTCCCTTCTGGCTACAGCTGTGGCTGGTGAACACCAGGCCGGCGTCGGTGACTTCGGTGATGGCGATCGTCCGGTTGGAGGCGCGCCCTCGGGAGTCGGCGGTGGCCAGCGCGAGTGCGGCCGGCTCGCGGACTCCGCTCTCCCGTGCCCGGTCGAGCCAGCTCCGCACCAGCGGGAGAGGTTCCGAAGGCGGCTGGTCGTACTCGGGGAAGGGCAGGTCGACCTTCCCGCTGAGCGACTCGAATTCACTGGCGGAGACGAGGAGTTCGCGCTCAGACATGGAGCCTCCCCTCAGCGACCACGGCGGCGTGCCCGCCGACGTGGACCGAGTGGATCGACTCGCCGGTCCCCTCGGCGGTCGCCCTCATGACCGAGGAGCGTCCCATCTCCACGCCCTGGGTGATCTGGATCTCCTGCCCGTACTCGGCGAACCCGTGGCGGGCCAGGTGGATCGCGAGGGGCCCGGCGGCGGAGCCGGTCGCCGCGTCCTCGACCACGCCGTAGGCGGGGGAGAACATCCGCATCTGCCAGCCGTCGCCCGCCCTGGCGAAGCAGTTGGCGGCCATGTCGGGGAAGCGCGAGAGGGCGCGGTGGTCCGGGTGGAGCGCGGACAGCGCCCCCACGTCGCTCAATCCCACGAACACGTGGCGCGGCCCGTTGTGGTAGATCTCGACCGGGGCCGTCGACGTCTCGACCCCGAGTGCGGCCAGCAGGTCGGCGCCGAGGTCGTAGGGCTTCGAGCTGGGAACGGGCTGCCGCATCCGGACCCATGCGGCGCCGTCGCGGGTACTGAGCTCGAACGGGATGACGCCCATCGCGGTCTCCAGCCGCAGCCTGTCGCGTTTCCAGGTCCGGCCGAGCGCGTGGGCCGTGCCGAGCATCGGGTGCCCGGCGAAGGGCAGTTCGTTCACCGGGGTGAAGATCCTGATCCGTGCGTCGCCGCCCTGTTCGGCCGGCAGCACGAAGGTGACCTCGGAGAGGTTCATCTCCTGCGCGATGCGCTGCATCGTCTCGCCGGTCAGGTCCTCGCTGTCGAAGAAGACGGCGACCGGGTTGCCCCGCAGCGGTTCGCGGGCGAAAGCGTCTACGACCATGTACTGGTGCATTATCGGAGCTCCGTGACGTGTGCCGAGGTTGTTGAGGGTTCGGCGGAGAAGGCGAGGCCGAGCGCGTCGATTCCCTCGGCGACCGCGGCGACGTCGAAGGCGCTGCGGTGGTCGGGGGCGTACCCGATGAGCTCGGCCGCCCGGTTGGGGGGCAGCGGCTGATCGGCCGGGACGTCGGAGTCCCACCACATGACCGCGCCCCAGCGGCCGCGTTCACGGTCGGCGATCCACAGCTTCAGGCGCAGTCCCCTGACCTCGTGCCAGGGCTCGACGGAGTCCCGCAGATCCCTCTCCAGGGATTCGATGGTCTGGTGGGACCTGGCCAGGTCCCACCAGACGACATCCACTCTCATCGGCCGAGTACCCCCTGTATCGCCTCGCGGATGATGCGCGGGCCGTCGACGGTGAGCACCGACTCGGCGTGGAACTGAACCGATGCGAAGCCCGGCCCGCGCAGCGCGTTCACCTCGCCGCTCTGCTCGTCCCGGCTCACCTCGACCACACCGATCCCTTCGACGGTTCGTCTGCCGACCGCGCTGTGCGCGGCGAACGTGTTGTAGAAGCCCACGCGTTCACGCAGTCCGAACAGGTCGATCTCGCGCTGGACGCCCTGGTTGGGTACCTCGCGGCGGTGCAGGTCGAAGCCGAGCTTCATGCTGAGTACCTGGTGGCTCAGGCACACGGCCAGCATCGGCCGGTGACGGGCCAGCGCGGTGTCGACCGACTGCCGCAGCTTGGCGATCTTGGGGTGGGAGGCCATCCGCGGATCTCCCGGGCCGGGGCCGAAGACCGTGAGGTCGTAGGCGGCCACGTCGTACGGCTCGTCGAAGCGGCGGACCTCCACGCACAGCCCCAATGACCGCAACTGCTGGTCGAGCATGGCGGTGAAGGTGTCCTCCGCGTCCACGACCAGGGCCGTCGCGCCGTCCAGCGGAGTCCCGGCCGGCCGGCGCTCGCACCTGTCCCGGAGCCAGAACCCCGCGATCCTGTCGTTGCGGCGGTCCAGTGCGGCACGGACCTCCGGGTCGGCCGCGTAGCCGGAACACGGGTCGGACTTGAGCGCGTTGAGCAGGGTCGCCAGCTTGGCCCGGGTCTCGGCGGCCTCGGTCATCGGGTCGGAGTGGCGCACCAGGGTGGCCCCCACGGAAATGTTCATCCGGCCGCCGGGATCGATGTCGGCCGTCCGGATCAAGATCGCCGAGTCGAGGGTCTGCCGTCCCGCCGCGTCCCGTCCGATCAGCGCGGCGACCCCGCTGTAGTAGCCGCGTCCGTTCGGCTCGTGGCGCCAGATGACCTTGGCGGCGCTCTCCAGCGGGCTCCCGGTGACCGTGGGGGCGAACATCGTCTCGTGCAGAACCTCACGCACATCGCGGTTGGTCTTGCCCTCGATCAGGTACTCGGTGTGCGCGAGGCGCGCCATTTCCTTCAGGTACGGCCCGTGGACGCGCCCCCCGTCGTCGCACAGCCGGGCCATCATCTTCAGTTCCTCGTCGAGCACCATGTAGAGCTCGTCGGTCTCCTTGGTGTCGGCGAGGAACTCCATGACGCCCTGCAAGGTGGGGCCGCCGGACGGATACCGGTAGGTGCCGCTGATCGGGTTCATCACGGCCGCGCCCTCGGCGAGCGAGATGTGGCGCTCCGGTGTCGCCCCGACGAGGGTGTTGCGGCCGGTGTGGATGATGAAGGTCCAGTAGGCCTTCTCCTCGCGCTCCAACAGCCGCCGGAAGAACGACAGGGCGCTGGTCAGGGAGTAGTCGCCGATGTCCGCGACGAACGAGCGCTTCATCACGAAGTTGGCGCCCTCGCCGGTGCCGATCTCGTCGGTGACGATCTGGCGCACCATCTGCGCGTACGCGGCGTCGTCCACGTCGAAGTGCCCGTCGGCCAGCTCCGTAGGGGCCTGTGGGAAGCGGGCCAGCGCTTCGGCGACCGGCACGGTGTCGCGAGCGGTGAGGCTCATCGCCAGCAGGGGCGTGGCGTCGTCCCGCGCCGCGAAGCCGCGGTCGGCCAGCTGCCGGTAGGGGACGAGCACCAGCGTGTCGAGTGCGGGGCCCGGCACGGAGTCGTCGGCCAACGGGATGTCGTCCAGCGACTTGTACTCGGTCACCGGGCCCGTCAGGACGTCGAGCGTGCCGGCGCAGCCGCTCTCGGGGCGGTGGATGATCGCGAAGGCGGGCACTTCCAGCGCCAGGACGTGCTCCAGCAGCGCGCTCATGCGAGCACGTCCTCGGACCTGACCACCATGGCGCAGGACCGTGCCGCGTAGGCGAGGGTCAGCCTGTGGTGGGCCGCGGAGAAGTCACCGAGCGCGTCGGCGACCAGGAAGGGCTGGACGTCGTTGGAGAACGCGTCCAGAGCCGTCGACAGCACACCGATGTGTGCGTAGACGCCGCAAACGATCAGCTGGTCACGCTGGAGAGCGCGCATGCGCTGGAGCAGCTCCGACTTGAAGAACGCGCTGTAGCGCCACTTCGTGCTCAGCCAGTCCTCCGGGTCGGGTTCGAGTTCGGGCACGATCGCGCGTTCGGCCTCGTCGGTGCGCATGCCGGGGCCCCAGAAGTCCTTGAGGAGCCCGCGTTCCTCGTCCGTCATGCTGCCGGGCTGAGCGGTGTAGGCCACCGGCACTCCCAGCGCCGCGCAGCGCTTCTTGAGGTCGGCGACGGTGTGCACCAAGGTGCTGCGCATGCCGTCCTCAAAGGGATTGAGGAAGTAGCTCTGCATGTCGTGGATGAGGAGCACCGCCCGATCCGGGTGGACGGTCCAGCGCACGGAGTTCTCCGGCAGCGCATGACTCGGCGGCAGACTGTAGGGCGCGATCGGTGGTATTCCCGTCATCAAAAGGCTCCCTCTCTAGGAATCTCAGTACCCGGACCACGCCGAGACCACTTCGATGGCCTGGCCGGTGTTGAGTCGCGGGTCACACAGGCTGGTGACGGGGCCCGACCCCAGCTCGGCCGTGTCAAGCACGCACTCGGTCACGTCGTCGGGGGTCGCCTCCAGATGGAGCCCCCGGCCGGAACCCCGGCCAGGTCGAGGACCCGCCGGAAGCCGCGGACTTCCCGGGCGACGTTGCCCACGAGCCGGTATTTGGTGCCGTCGGCGGCGCTCTCGGTGTTGCCGTGCATCGGGTCGGTGAGCCAGACCACCGGGTGCCCGGCCGACTTCACGGCCTCCACGAGCCGGGGCAGCCGGTCGGCGACGAGGTCGGCGCCCATGCGCACGATGAGCGACAGCCGGCCCGGCTCCCGCTCCGGGTCCAACCGGTCGCACAGCTCGGCGATCTCGCCGGGGGTCATGGACGGGCCGACCTTGCAGGCCACCGGGTTGATCACCTGGGCGAGCAGGGCGACGTGCGGCCCGTCGAGTTGCCGGGTCCGCTCGCCGATCCACGGCCAGTGGGTGGAGCTCAGCAGGCGCCGACCCCCGTCGAGCTCGCGGAGCATCGATATCTCGTAGTCCAGGAGCAGCGCTTCATGGCTGGTCCAGACGGCGGACCCGTCGGTGCGAGGCACGGACCCGACCCAGCCGAGCTGCGTCATGATCTCCCTGGCGGCCATATAGCCCGTGAGCATGCGCAGGGGGTCGGGACGGCGGCTCTCGTGGGTGGGCTCCGGCCCGTTGATCATGTGCCCGAAGAAGGACGGCAGTTCGGCATCGCCGAGCTTTTCGAACCGGCTGGAGCGGGGCTTGGAGAACTGCCCCGCGATGCGCCCGACCCGCAGCGTCCGCTTGCCGGTGGCGGTCTCCAGGTTCTGGGCGAGCAGGCCGATGAGCTCGGTCTTGCTCCGAATGTGGCCGGCGGTGCACTCGGCCGGGTCCTCCGCGCAATCCCCGGCCTTCAGCACCTGCATCTCGCCGGTGGCGACGCGGGCGAGGTGGGAGCGGAGGTCCTCCACCTGCGCGGCGGTCACCAGCGGTGTGACGGACGACAGGATCGCTCGTACGAGTTCGACCTGTGCCGGATTGTTCCATTCGGGCTGGTGACGCGCTTTGGCCCTGTCGATGTCGACGAGGATGTTTCCCATCACGACCTTCCCCATTGATTGATCAGAAGACGCCCGGCGAACGGCGTTCAGGTCGGTATGTCGGCCCGCTTGACCTGCGGGACGGTAATGCCCAGAGCCCTGAACTGTTCGCAGGGGTTCATGAACTCGCGCTGGCGCTTGATCTTCCCGTTCTCGAACAGGAAGGAATGCAGGAAGTGGTTGCGGTAGTGGCCGTCGGGGTAGTCGGGGAAACGGATCGTCCCCTCCCCGTCGCATTCGACCCAGAAATGGTTGGGGTCCTGCGTCTCGAAGACCTCGATGTTCGTCCAGACCCAGTCGGGGAAGCACTTGAGCGACCATTGACCGTGGTCACCCAGTCGGTCCCGGCCGGTGATGACGATCGGCTGCCCGGTCTCGGTCGTCCAGAGACCACCGGTGCCGTCTTCGGTGAACAGAAGGTGCCGGCGCAGGCGATCCTGCCCCCGGGTATTCATGTACTGCTCCACGATCGCACGGTTGCTCGCTCGCAGTTCCGATTCGCCGCGTGACTCCGCGAACGTAGCAGCGGATTCAGCGGATTGAGCGGTTTCAGCGATGCCGGTGATGTCGGCCATTGGATCTCCTGTAGTGCCGAAGTAATGCGGGACAACCGCGTGCACAAGGGCAGACTCGACCATCACGACGATGCCAAAGAAGCGTCGTCATGCGGTGGTTCATGAGATTCCTGTTGAACTCGCCTCGATGCCCGGCGGGTTGTGCGAGGACTTTGCTCACGCTTCGGCCGGTTCAGGAGCCCGATCACCACTGTCTGGCCGAAAAGTTCCAGCGGGTATCACCGCCTGAGGGATCTACTCCATGGTCTGGAGGATCTGCTCCATGGCGGACGCGGCTCTGCCGGGGTCCCGACCCCCCGATCGGGGCCCTGGACAGCGGAGGGCGGGCCCCGTCTACCGGCCGGGCCTGCACTCCTCTCTCTTGTGCCGCTCCTGGGCGAGGGACGCCCTCAACTCCCGTCGGCAGCGCGCCCCTTCGGGCCGCCGCCTGCCCGGTCACGTGCCGCAGGCCCGCCACCCGTGCGGGCGGACCCACGCATCCCCCGTGAATTTCGGCCACTCCAGCCGCGCTCGATGGAACGAACCAGCCAATACCGCGGCACGTTCCGTGGCCGAACCCGTCGAGCACCTACCTTCGCGATGCGCACCGAACACCTCCCCGGCCCGGACCTCGATGAGTCCGTATCGAAGAATTCGGGAAACCATCGCCGGAGCATCGGCCGCGATCACCCACATATTGCTGACACACCCCACACAAGGCGCTTGCCAACACACACATGACGCTTGCCCGACCAGAAGGAATTCCTGTGAAGCGTATTGGTGAACATGCGGTGGTGCTGGGCGCGAGCATTTCGGGTCTGCTTGCCGCTCGGGTGCTCTCCGAGGCATTCGACCGGGTAACGGTGGTAGAGCGCGACCAGCTGCCGGACGGGCAGCGGACGCAGCGGCGAGGTGTGCCGCAGGGCCGCCACGCCCACGGCCTGCTTTCCAAGGGCGCGAAGATCTTCGAGGAGCTGTTCCCCGGGATCCTCGACGACTTCGTCGCCGGTGGCGCGCCCGTCATCGACGGACCCGCCGAACTGCGGATGCGCTTGGGCGGCCACCTGTTGTGCATGGACGGCGAGTACGCCGACCTGTCCCGCACCTACCAGCCGAGCCGGCCGCATCTGGAGAGCCGGCTCCGCGCCCGGATCGGGGCGCTCTCGCGGATCAAGGTGATCGACCAGTGCCAGGTCACCGGCCTGAGGACCACCTCGGACAACGGCACGGTCACCGGCGTGGGCGTCAGGTACGAGGGCAGCGGCTCGGAGGACGTGATCCCCGCCGATCTGGTGGTGGACGCGACCGGCCGGTCCGGACGGACCACCAAGTGGCTGGTCGAGATGGGGTACGAGCCGCCGGCCGAGGAGCGCATCGACGTCGACATCATGTACACCAGCCGGTACCTGCGGCCGGCCCCCGGCTCGATGGGCCGCGAGAAGGTCGTGATCATCGGGCACGCGCCGGGCAGCCCCAAGGGCGCGGAGTTCCTGGAGGAAGAGGACGGCCGCTGGGTCCTGACGCTGATCGGCTACCGCGATCACCACCCGCCGACCGACCCGGCCGGGTGGATAGAGTTCGCCAGGCCCCTGGTCCCCGACCACGTCTTCGCGGCGATCCGCGACGCCGAGCCGCTCAGCGAGATCTCCGCGCACCGGTTCCCGGCGAGCGTGCGCCGCCGCTACGAGAAGCTGACCCGGTTCCCGCGCAGGCTGGTGGTGGTGGGCGATGCGATATCCAGCTTCAACCCCATCTACGCCCAGGGGATGACGGTGGCCTCGCTCCAGGCCATGGCGCTGCGTGACTCGCTCAGCGGTGACCTGGATCAGGTCGCGCAACGTTTCTTCCGCAAGGCCGCCAAACCCATCGGCGTCGCCTGGCGGATGGCGACCGGCAGTGACCTGGCCCTGCCTCAGATCGAAGGCCCGAGACCCCTTCCCGTGCGGCTCATCAACTCCTACATGGACAAGGTGCTCGCCGCGGCGGAAACGGACATGGTCGTGGCCGAGAAGTTCCTGAAAGTCCAGTACTTGCTGGAACCGCCGACGACCCTGTGCACCCCGAGCACCATGCGGCGCGTCCTGGCGGCACATCGCCGGCGTCGCTCGTCGGCCCCGGCACCCACCCATTAACGGAGGTCACGCCCATGCCCATCTCCATCGCCGACAAAGTCCTTCGGCTCTCCATGACCACGTTCCCGTTCATCGACGCGTCGCAGTTCTTTCCGGCGCTCTCGACGTACAAGGTCGACAGGATCTTCGATCTCACCGAGTTCGAGGAGGCCATGAAGCACTTCTTCCGGGGGAACCCGCTTTTCTCCAAGTGTCACCTGGTGGAGCTGACCTTCGACAGTCCTGAGGATTTCCCCCTCGCGTCGTTCCAGGCGCTCCTTGCGGAAAAGTACGAAAGCTACTACGACAGCTTCCTGGTCGCTTCCGTCACCTATCGCTCCGACCCGCACCTCCAGGGCATCTTCACTTGCGTGCCGTTTCCGCTGCAAGACGGATACAAGTGCTTCCACCTTCACCAGGCGCTGATGAAGACCCTGAAGACCAAGCAGGACGGATTCCAGATCGCCCAGGGCCTCGCGGAGCTGGGGATCCGCTCCGATGAGCTGGCGGACTTCGTGCCGCCCGTGGAGGCGGCGCCCTCCGGCGCGAGCAAGGAACTCCCCGTCTCGTTCACCGAAAACTCCGGCTCGCCCGTCAAGATCGGCTCCTTTCTGGAGCGGATGCGGGGGGACCTCGTCGAGCGTGACAGCGAAAACATGCTCATCCTCAAGAACAGCCTCTACTCGCCCAAACTGCCCCTCGGCAACTCGCTCCAGTTCCTGACGGTGCCGCGCGGCGTGGTCACGCAGAGCACGGGAATCCAGATCCGTGACTACTACCGCGCCGAGGAGCAGCGGCACATGGACGTGCTGTCACGCATCGAGCTGCGGGACGAGTTCATCGAAGCCGGCCGGGCCAGGATCGGGAATCTGATCGCCACGCCCAATGTCTTCTGCGTCAACAACTACGGCAACGTATCGGCGCACGACGGCACGGACGTCCAGGCGGACCACGGCACGCTCATGAGGTACGAGTGGCACATGCCGACCATCGTGCTGGGCATCACGGCGGGCGAGAGGTCCGGCCTTTCGTGGACGATCACCGTTCGCGACAAGGCCTTCAACTTCGCGACGGTGGCGCGGACTTCCCCGCACGGCGACATCGTCGGGGCGGCCGCCCGAACCAACCCGGCGGCGTCCGTGGCGTGATCCGCCGCTCTGCGCACGCCGGTTGAGGAGGTCGGGGCGCGGCCGTGACGGAGCCCCCTTTTAGGGGGCTTTTAGGGGGCCACCGCGGGCGCCGGTCGGGCGGGTCCGGTGGGCGCCGGGCGGTTGCGGAGGCCTGTACGTAGCGGCGTACGAAGTGGTGCGGGCGCCGCGCAGACGTCGGCGCCGGACTTCGCAACGGGCCCGGGGTCGAAGGCTCACCTCACGGCACCCGGGCTGTCAAGTCCCGCTCGCCTGCCACGAGTTGGCTGGGTTGAGGTGCGCGTGCCCGGCCGCCCGGCCGTACCCTGCCACCACCGCCGCACCCATCGAAACTTACCCCTGGACGCGCGCCGGGCGATCCGCAACGACGCCGCGAACAGACCCGAGAGGCTTCTGATGACCAGCCCCCTACAGACGTTGACCCTCGCCGACGACCTGCGCATCAGCCGCATGGGATATGGCGCGATGCAGCTGACCGGTCCCGGTGTCTACGGACCGCCCAAGGACCGCGCCGAGGCGATCGGCGTGCTGCGCGCGGCGGTCGAGCTCGGCGTCACCCACATCGACACCAGCGACTTCTACGGACCGGTCGTCGTCAACGAGCTGATCAGGGAGGCCCTGCACCCCTACCCGGCCGACCTGCACATCGTCACCAAGGTCGGTGTCCGCCGCAGCGCCGGCGGCGGCTGGATCACCTCCCTGGACCCCGCCGACCTCAAGGCCCAGGTCCACGAGAACCTCCAGCACCTCGGCCTGGAAACCCTGGACGTGGTCAACCTGCGTACGGCCTCCTTCGGCGGTGACGCATCCTCTGTCGCCGAGCCGTTCGGCGCCTTGGCCGACCTGCGGGAGCAGGGCCTGATCCGTCACCTCGGCCTCAGCGGGATCACCGAATCCCAACTCACCCAGGCCCAGGCCATCGCCCCCGTGGTCACCGTGCAGAACCAGTACAACCTGGCCGACCGCGCCGACGACGACCTCGTCGACCGCTGCGCCGAGGAAGGCATCGCCTACGCCGCGTTCTTCCCCCTCGGCGGCGGATTCAGCCCGCTGCGGTCACGGATCCTGCGCGACGTCGCCCACCGCCTGGGCGCCACCGAACAGCAGGTGGCGCTCGCCTGGCTGCTCCAGCGCTCACCGTCGATGGTGCTGATCCCGGGCACCTCCAGCGTGGCCCATCTGCGGGAGAACATCGCCGCGGCCGAGCTGCGCCTGCCCGACGAGGCGGTCGTCGAACTCGACACCATCGGGCAGATCGCCGAGCGCTGAGGCAGTGACCTCGGAGGCAACTCCGGGGCAGAGCGTGGGGGTTGAGCGTGAATATCCCCCACGCGGACGGCCTCCGATGGAACGAGTCCGTCAATATCGCGTGACAAACACCGCTCGGTCCAACCACCGCTTTTACTAAGACGAGCAGCCGCTCGTTCCGGAAGCGACCACCCTTCAAAGGGCTCGAGAAGAGCGCATGACCGCGGCCACGGCGGACCTGCTCGCCACCATGGACAGCCAGGGACGCACACGGGTTCGCGTCCTACACGAGAGATGGAAAAGCCAGTGACCACCAATCGCACCCTCGTCATTGTCGCCCACCCGAACCTCACGGAATCCCGTGCCAACGCCAACCGGCTGGCCGAGATCAAGGACTTGGACAACGTCACCGTCCACGACCTCTACGCGACGTACCCCGACGGCAAGATCGACGTCGAACGCGAGCACCAGCTGCTGCGCGAGCACGACACCATCGTCCTCCAGTTCCCGGTCTACTGGTACAACGTGACCTCGATGCTCAAGACGTGGTTCGACGCGGTACTGATTCACGGGTTCGCCTTCACCTTCGACGGTTCCCCCTCCGCGCTGAGCGGCAAGAAGGCCTGGCTCGCCGTGACGGTCGGCAGCACCCTGGAGACCTACGCCACGGACGGCGCCGCCCGTCGGCCCCTCGACGAGTACCTCGCCCCGGTCACTCAGACGCTGGCGTTCTGCCAGCTCGACTACCAGGGTTTCCACGCCGTCTACGGCATGATCTTCGAGACGTCGGACGAGACCCTCGCCCTGGACGCCAAGGAATACCGCAGGCTCCTCGCGAACAGCGAGACGCCGGTCGGCTGACCCTCGACCACTCGTGAATACGTCGAGTCTTCACGACTGCCTTCGATCCTCGATCCCCATCACGGCCCGTCATCTTGTCGGCGGGCCGTTTTGGCTGTCCGGACCACCAGAACCACCAGGCCCACCAGGCCCACCCGACCCCAGAGAAGGCGGCACCCCATGAAAATCCGAGACCTCCACGACGAATTCACCGCGGACCGCGCCGCCGCCGAGCGCGCCTACTACGGGAAGTACCTCACCCTTGAAGGAGTCTCCATCCGCACGGGCGAAAGCCAGTACGGTACGCCGGTGGTGGACGTGTCAGACGTCCCCGGAGGCCCCCACCTCGCCATCTTCGTGCTGCCGTTCGACCACCGGATCAAGGAGTCGTTCCGCATCGTGCGCAGCGTCCCCCTGGGCGTCCCCGTCACCGTCAAGGGAGAGTGCCGGGTCTTCAGCGAGGACGGAACGGTCCTGGTCATCAAGGAGTGCGAAATCCTGACCCCCTGAGCCCCACCCTCGACGCCCCCAGCCCGCTGGCCAAGACCACGGCCCGCAGACGGCAGGGGGCGCACCGCGCAGCCCGCACCTCCAGCAAACGCACAAGCAAAAGCCCCAGGTCACGGCGAGTGAGTCCTGGGGCTTCCACAGAGCCGCCTTCGGGATTCGAACCCGAGACCTACGCATTACGAGGGCCTGCAAGATCGTGACGGATGGTGCCGCGGTGGCACACCGGATCCTGTCTTGCCTGGTCAAAGGACTCGTCGGGCTGCGACCTGTGACGTCGCGTCCAGCGTGTGCCGCCGTGTCCGCTCACGCACGGAGTCGGCGCCGGAGCAGATGAACGCAGCTGGTCAGCCCACCAATCTGCTGATCACTCATCGTAGTGGTCTGTTCTTCGACGCAGAACCTTGAGTCAGCGCCTGGAGTTCCCGATCTCGGCACACACTCCACCGAAAAGGGAGCCGCTCATGGCCATGCGCTTCACAGCCCGAACCATCGCAACTCTTCTTACGATGGCGGCACTTGCCCTCTTACCTCCATCAGCCGCACATGCCACCGCCATCGGCACCACTCCCGTTGCCACCTTCGACTACCAAGTCGGAGGTGTCACCATGAAGATCCCGACAGGCTGCGCGTTCACCCACATCATCCGCGGCGACGGCAAGAGCATCACCTATCAGAACGCCGGCGTGGACTGCGGCTTCGTCGGCGCTCTGAACAGCGGCTTCTGCAACTGGCGCATCGACTTCACCTACGCGGACACCAACAACAGGACGTACCGCACCTCCAGGGGCAGGACCCACACCGAGTGCAAGATCGACCCGATGCGCAACAACGCCCCGCAGAAACTCCCCCACTACGGCAAGGCATGCGCTCACCTCTATGTCAACGGTGTGCGGCGAGTCAGCCAGTGCCACCACATCACCAAGTGAGCCGCACATGACCCCCGAGACCTCGTCCCAGGACCCCGTCCAGGAAGCGAAGCACCGCCGCGCCGGCATCATCGCCTTCGCCATCGGCGCCGCCGCCTCGCTCGCGTTCTTCGCCTTCTTCCCTGGCCTCCCCCACGTCATCGACTGGGGTGCCATCCTCGTCTCCCTCGTCGTCGGTGCCCTCACCCGCTGGGCCTGGCTGGCCCGGACCCGGAGGAAGCGCACCAGCGTTAGGTAGACCGTCCCGGCCGTTTCCACCACCGACGCTGTTAAGCGTGCGGGCGCTTACCGAGCCAATGCGCATCAAGCCAGACCCGATGTTCAGGTCGCAGCTGCACCGCCACAGGCTGGCCGTGCAGCTGCGCGTAGCACGGATAGCCATGAAGGCTCGGGATCACGTCGAGGGTCCCGGAGGCCAAGTCCACCGCGATGTGGCCGAGGTCGAAGAGCCTGTGGATGTCACGGCGCAGGAGCAGTCCGCCGTACTCGTGGTGCTCGCCACTCTCGGCGTAGCTGTAGAGATGAGCCGCTTCCAGGGCGTCAGCCGGCGTGGGCCCCGTGAAGGCGCAGACTTCGCCCTGCTCTCGCAGCAACCGCGCTCGGAAAGCCTCTTGACCAACGCGCGTCCGCACGACCGACTCCCTGTGACCCCCTGCTACGGCCAGGCGAGCGGCTGCGGCTATGTCCTTGACGGTGCTGGCCTGACCAGTGGCGTCGAGAAGTGCCTGCCGTAGCCGCTCCCATCGCGCAGGGCGCATACTCAGCTGCGACTTCGGAGAATCGCAGAGGGCCCGAAGCTCGGAGCCCGAGAGGAGACCGCGCCCGTTCATCCATCTCCTGCCATGCACAGACCGGTAGGTAGTCACCGACTTGATCTTCTGGCGCGGGGTGGGGAAAAGATGTCCGCACTTACCACAGCGGTAGGCCGGCTTCTCCCGCTGACGCCGCTTGATGTCGGCCCTGCCGCACTGGGGACAGGAGTACAGCGTCTTCTCGGCAGAAGCGATGTCGATGGCCTCTATCACCGAGACGCCGATGAGCTCCTTCCTGTCCCACAGGGCTATGACGTCTCCCACCGAGACGCGGGCATGATTCTGAACGGTGTCGTCCCAGCTGTAGTGCTGAGATGCACTGTCGTCATAGCCGTCGTTCCCGGCGTGCTCCCGGCCCTTCCCCAGCGCCAGCATCAGCCACGCGGTGACCACCTCGTCAGTGTCCAAGTCAGTGCGCAGATCGCCCAGTTCGTCACGGCCGACCTCTGTCTCGACCTCGGGAATCATGCGCTAATCATGCCGGAAGGGCTGGCGCGTAGGCACCGCCGCAGAGGACCCCGTCTGATTTCGCTGCCCGACTTCGCGGCCACGTTCGGCAGAGCCACAACCGGTGAACGTCAGATCAAGGCACCAACAGACTGGATCCAGACAAATTCGATCAACTCTAGGTATCTGCTTGCGACTTCGCCGAGATGCGTTCGATGCTGCTGTGACTCGAAGCAGCAGAAGGTGTCCGGCTATGGCGTCGTGCCATAGCGGCTTCTGACTCGCGAGCCTGGAGATCCCGTGGACATCTATGTCCTGCGGGCCAGTTCGGCATGTCTGCCTCAACTGGCACGCCTTTGTGAGCCGCCTCGGCTCTCATCTCTCCCCTCATGTGCGGGGACACGCCCCCTTTCCCTGGTCTTGGCAGAGCCTGCCGGATCCGACGGGGAGGCGCCGTGACCAACCCTCCGTTCGAGCCGAGCGTCACCCAGCAGACTGCCCTCGTGGACCACTTGGTCAACGCGGTGGTCAGCGATGCGACTGGCGAGGCCCAAGGGGACGTCTGCCTGGGTGAGCCTCCAAGTGCTCGGTACTTCATGGAGAGCCTCGGCCCGCACACCGTCGAACCTGGCGGAGCCGCCCCGCGGTACGGCCGCACAACCCCGGACAGTCTCGGGTTCGAGTTCGAGGCTGGGAATGCCAGCTCAATCAGCGTCAAAGCACGGGCATCGTTCTACTACGCGGCGCTTCCGACCCGATCACAACAACTGGAGTGGGCTGGCGAGCGCGAGGAACCGTACAGGCTGGCCCCTCTGTTCAAGCGACTGACTGTGACCGTCGGTCCCGTGGACATCGTTCTGGGGCAGGAGGCGGGCCTGCGTCAGACCTTGGAAGCCGAGTTCCGGCGCGCCTTCCAGGACGCCGTGAAGGTGGCACTCCAAGACCCTCGGATCGACCGGCGTGTCGGGAACGACCGCCGTGAGCGGCTGGTTCCTCCTGTCGCGATGGCAGACGATGTGGCCTTCGAACAGTGGCTGGCCCGGGAGGTGGGCGGCGGCGACCCCGTGGTGCCGTCCCCCGCCGCGCACGTCGTCATCACGTCGAGGCTCGTAGCGTCCGGGCGACTCCGCGTGACCGCCACTCTGCAGAACCTCGCCACCGACCCCGTCGTGACCGTCCAGGGACGGGGCAGCAACGCCGGCCGTACCCGTCGCGACGAGGCCAGGGACAACGCCCTGTTTCGCGCAGAGCTGGAGATCCAGGGCGACCATCTCCTCCCCATCGTGATGGACCTCGGTGCCGACGCCTACCGCTACTCCGGAGAGCTCGGGGCGTACGCGAACAACTGCGGTGTCGAGCCCCGGTGGCACGAAGGCAAGCTCGTGGCCGTACGCAGTGTGCCCGTTCCTCAGCACGACACCCATCGGGCCGTGGCCAGAACCGATGAGCGCTGGAGTTACGCAACACTCTCGGCCGACCCGCTTCCCGTTCTCGACGAGCTCGCTGACGAGATGGAGGCGTACCTGGGGGCCCCTGCCTGGAGCACCGAGGACCTCCAGGACAGGCCCGAGCTGGCCCAGCGTAAGGAGGCAGACCGAAGGGCCGCGGCCCTCGAGGTCGCCCGCTTCCGTGACGGTGTCGCTTGGCTTCGCAAAGACCGGCGTCTCCTGACGGCGTTCCGGCTGGCCAACGAGTCCATGGTGGAGCTCAACAAGCGACGAAAGCGGCCCAGCCGGGGGTGGCGGCTCTTCCAACTGGTCGCCATCGTCAGCCAGCTCAGTTCCCTGGCCTGGCGGGAGCACCCCGAGGACCTCTTCACACCTGGCCTCTGGGGCGACGAACACGACGTGGATCCGACCGAGGCGGCGACTGTCGTCTGGTACCCCACCGGCGGCGGCAAGACCGAGGCGTATCTCGGCCTGGTGTTGGTCTGCATGTTCTACGACCGTGCGAGGGGTAAGTCAGTAGGGGTCTCGGCCTGGTGCCGCTTCCCGCTGCGGCTGCTGACCTTGCAGCAGACGCAACGCCAGCTCGACGTGGTCGCCGCCGCAGAGACGGTCCGCAGCGAGAACGCTGACCTGCTCAGGGAGGTTGGTGGCGCCCCCGGCTGGCCGTTCTTCATCGGCTTCTACGCTGGTGGCGGCAACACCCCCAACTCGCTGATCGCAGACCGCATGATCGACCGCCTTCGTTCAAGCGAGGAGGAACGGCATGCGTACCGCCTCGTCCATGACTGTCCTTACTGCGGTGAGCGGTCAGTACGCATCCCGGCGCCTGATCCACAGCGGCTCAGGCTCCAACACGTCTGCATCAACGAGGCGTGCGGGAAGGTCCTGCCGATCCTCGTCGTCGACACGGAGATCTACCGGTACCTGCCGACGGTCGTAGTCGGAACCCTGGACAAGCTCGCGAACATCGGGCTGTCGGACAAGTTCGGCGCCCTCTTCGGAGACGTGGACTGCTGGTGCACTCCCCACGGTTTCGGCCGGGGTGGTAAGTGCCACGAACGTCATGCGCCCGGTCACCCGAAGACCCCACTCGAACCCTTGGGAGAGCCCCTCTACGACCCCTCCCCGTCGCTGGAGATCATCGACGAGCTCCACATGGTCAACGAGGAGCTCGGAGCCTTCTCCGGCCACTACGAGGGCCTCTTGGCCGAGGTGCAGCGCACTCTGTCGTCCCGGCAACGTCCTGACGGTCGGGGGGTTCGGATGAAGGTCGTCGCCACAACCGCCACCATCCGGGGCGAGGACCGACAGAGCGAGCACCTCTTCGGTCTCCGGTCAGTGGTGGTGCCCCTGCCGGGGCCCAACCTCGACGAGAGCTTCTACTGGCGCCTCGACCGGAGTCTCCCGCTTCGTCGCTTCGTCGGAGTCATGCCGACACGCGGCACAGCGGAGATGACGCTGGTCAGGATCCTGACGTCCGCCCACCGGGCACTGTGGAAACTCGACCGGCGAGAGGATCTGCCCCCCGCCCTCGCTAGTTGGCCGGAGGACGAGCTCCGCACAGTCGTCGACCTTTACCGGACGAGCCTCACGTACGCCACCACTCTGGTCGACTTCGGCCGTATCCGTCGCTCGCTGGACACCCAGGTCAACGAGGCCCTGCGCAGGGAGGGCTTTCCGGATCTCAGGGTGGCCGAGCTCAAGGGCGAAACGCGCCTGGACCAGGTACGCGGCGTCCTCGACGACCTGGGAAGCACCAACGGCAACACGGGCATGGTCGTCGCCACCAGCATGGTCAGCCACGGAGTCGACGTGGACCGGTTGAACCTGATGCTGTTCAACGGCATGCCCCGCTCCATGGCGGAGTACATCCAGGCGTCGTCGAGGGTGGGCCGCGCCTACCACGGCCTCGTCTTCATGCTCTTCAACCCCGTGAGGGAGAGGGACAGATCGCACTACCGCTATCACGGCAAATTCCACGAGTACCTGGACCGCATGGTCGAACCGGTGGCCATCAATCGCTGGAGCAGGTTCGCGGTTCGCAAGACCCTGCCAGGGATACTGATGGGGCAACTCCTCCAGATCGCGAACCGCGACTGGTGGCGGGCAGGTAACGCACCGGGCCACCTGCACGACCTCTCGAAGATGCAGGCCGCCCTCCGTACCCCCTCGGGCGGGGGTCTGGAAGGAGTCCAGCTCACCGAGCTGCTGGAGGTGCTGCACTCCGTCTTCCAGTCGGAACGGCCGGAGGGGCAGGAACTCCGCGCTGACCTCGAGGACATGGTGGAGCACGCCTTGGCGAGCCTCCGCTCCGCCGGCGCCTCCGCCGGTCTCACGGGTGGGAACAACCGGGGGTACCGCGCGACTGGCGACTACCTGGGTCTCGAGTACCGGCCCATGACAAGCCTTCGCGACGTCTCCGAGGGCATCCCATTCCACGTCGTGTCCGACAGCAGGAGGCCGTGATGGCGTTCAATCCCAGGAACGACGACATGGCCCGGGACCGGGGTCAAGTTCTCTACCGGTACCGCCCCGGCCAGACCTTCGATCACCGCGGCGGCTACACGGCCCAAGTGGTGCAGTTCGGGCGTGACGAAGAGTTCGACGGTCCCTCGCTCGACCGCGAGCACCTGGTACAGGAGGCGATGCGGTTCGTGCGCAGGTGGCGGGCCGCCGGGCGTGCGCTCGCTGCCGGAACTGACCGGGCGCCGGAGTTCCCCGGGGACGAGGATCGGCTTGCCGATCGCCACTACGAGGTCGTGGTCCCAGGCAAGGTCTTCTGCCGCATCTGGCCTCGGGTGGTGCGCTGCTCGAGCGGCGGGTGCGGACATGTCTGGACGGCCAGTGACCCACGGCCCGGAACGGACGACTGGCCGCCGGCCTGCCCGAACTGTGGCAACGCAGTCGGGAATCGACAGCTTCAGTTCGTCTTCGCGCACAAGTGCGGCGAGATGTCACCCATGTATCCGCCGAGCAAGTGCCCCAGGGGACACACCCGGTTCAGGTTGGACGATCGCGCGAGCCGGTTCCGTGACTTCCGGTGGGAGTGCATGACCTGTGGCTTTCCGCTGTCCGTGCAGTGGAGTTGCAGCAACTCCTCGTGCAGCTACCCGGACAAGTTCATGCACCCCCTGCTCCACACCGCGGGCACGGCGCACGTCGGGCAGGGGCTGACGCTCGTGAACGTGACCACCGCAGAAGAGGCCACCCGGCAAAGCAACCCCCTGTACACGGCTGCCGTGCTCGGCTGGTGGCTTGGTGAGATCACCGAGGACGAGTTCCGGCGGCTCACGGACGGGCACACGGTGGACGTACCCGACGAGGTCGTCGAGAGCATCCGTGTCATGGAGGAGGCCGGTCTGAGCGATCAGGCACGCGCACTCCGGGCACGCTTCATGCCGGTCGAGGTGGACCATCTGCGGGACAGCGTGACCAAAGCCCTCGGGTTGGACACCGACAGCGACGACGCGCGCGGTCTGGCGGCCGAACTGCACACCTATCGCCGAGTCCTGAACCTGGAGCGCCTGGGTGTCCCCCGCCTGCAGCGGGAAGCTCGCAACCCCGAGCGCCGCGCCCTGTACGAGCGGTACCCCGGCGTGCTGGGGGCTGCCGGACTCGGTCAGGAGACCTGCCTGATCAGTGATCTCCCGATCACTTACCTCGCGATCGGATACAGCCGGACGGGGTTCAGCCCCGAGGAGGCCGACCTGGTGCCCTATCGGGGACGTGCCGTACGAGGTGCACCCGAGAAGACCCTCCTCTACGCCCACCCCACAGAAGCGGAGGCTCTACTCTTCCCCGTGGACCGCGAGCGGGTGAGCCGGTGGCTGGTCCGCAACGAGCTCGTGAGCCGTAGCACCCTGGAGGATGCGGGGGGCGTCACGAAGTGGCTGGTGCACCAGCTTGGCCCCAGCGACGGCCAAGCCCTCTCCCACGAGACCCGGCCGGAACCCGGGCACCCCGATCTCCCTGTTCACGAGCTGTTCGGTCTGCTTCACTCCCTGTCCCACCAGTTGCTCCGGGCTCTGGCTGTCGACAGCGGCTACAGCGAGACGAGCCTGTCCGAGTACCTCTTCCCGTACGACCTGGCATTCGCCATCTACCCCAACGGGGGGAGTGACTTCAGCCTCGGTGCCATGCGGACGGTACTCGAACAGAATCTGGACGCGGTCGTCAGCCGTGCAGTCGACAACGACGCGTGTCTGTACGACCCGAACTGCATGATCACCAACGAGGGCGCGGACCACGGCTGTCTCCAACTGCCCGAGACCGCCTGCCAGTCCTGGAACCGGAACCTCTCCCGTTGGCATCTGTTCGGATCTCCCGACGGTTCCAGGGTCGGGTACTGGGATCCGACCCTGTGAATCACCGGTGGTGGGGGCGGGAACTGAACCAACACCCTCCCCCCATCACTTTCCGAGCGTGCGCGAATTCCCCAACCAACCGTCGGTCATGGACGATTCGGAGTCTCCGTGAAGCCCGAGCTGGATCTCTTGGACGTCATCTCCGACGCGCGTGCCCGTGTAGGTGCGCACCCGGCTTGGCAGTCCGGGCCGGAAAGGATCTACGACCTGCTCCGCACGGCGACCAAGTTGCGAGCCATGGAGATCGCTTCAGGAGTCGAGTCCGATCTGCCGTGGGAAAGTGTCCTCGCCCAACTCGTCGCATGGCACCACGACTTCCCGCTAGGCACAGGTCCGTGCTCTGAGTCCGCTGCTGGCGAGATCACGGCGTTGGCTGCCGCAGCCCAGCACTGGGACCGATTGGAGACCGGTGTCCGAACTGGCGCCTACCAGGTGCGCCTGACTGGAGGGGGCTTCCGTGTGCGTCACAGCTGGAACCCCGCCGTCGAAGTCGCCGACGCGTTCCTCGAAGCAGCGTCGGTTCCGACGCAGTTGCCGAGACTGTCCGAGACGGAACGCCGGTGGATCTCCACGAGGAGCGCCAGCTCTAGGAAGGGGCCGCCAGGGGACGTCTTGGAGGCTGCGGTCAACCGCGCCACCGTGACCATCGAGGCTTATCGGAAGGCAGTGCCCGAGGGCCAGGTTCCAGACACCTTCCCCCTCGGCGAGGGGATGACCGCCGGAGACATGGCCCGCGTCCTGGCGGTGATCATGGGGCTCGCCTCGCTGTGCGAGGAGACAGCGCACCGGCTCTCGAGACTGGAGTCAACGCTCGCTCACATGCCGATTCCACGGCTGATGGCTCTCCTCGCGGACATGTGCCCGACCGTGTCGGAGGCTCATCGCGCCCTCGCAGTGGAGAGGCTCACCTACCGCACCGGACGTTCCTGCAGGACGTCCCCGCTGGTGCCGTACGGTGACTCCGTGATCATCTGCCCGCCCCTGATCACTCCCCGGGCCGTGGACCCGATCATGCTTCGTTCCGCTGCCCACGACTCCCGAGGGTTCGGCAGTATCGGACGTGAACTAGGCAACCGTGCAACCGCATGGACCGAATGGCTCCGCGCGACCCCAGGTGCTCTCGTCGCCGAGCGAGTGCCCGCGACGAGAGCCGACGGCCGATCTGCTGGCGACCTGGACGTGGTAGCCGTGGACCCGGCCAGGCGTGTGGGCCTGTGCTTCGAGATCAAGTGGCCGATCGAGGCGCTGTCACTGCCCGAGGCGATGAAGGTGGAGAACTGGGCCACCTCCGCCGCCCGCCAGTTGGAACGGCTGAGAGAAGAACTACGCGCGGGAACGGCGACGGCCCTGCTGCCGAGCGGCTGGCCACCTTTCGAGTCGATCGACTGGACCTGGTGCGTCGGCACTCCACAGCAGCTCTGCCTGCGTCCGCTCCCAGCGCAGGCCATGCGTGTCACATCCCTTCGTTACGTACAGGCTCTGGGAACGCCACCCGACCTGGCGACCTTGTCAGACGCGCTCGTGAGGCCCGACCTACCGACCGAGGGGGTGCATTTCAAGGTCGCCAAGAGATCTTTCCCCGTGGGAAGTCGTCAGGTCCATCTCGATGCGCTGGGACTGATCCCTGGCCACTGGCGCCCCCGATTCCGGTGAAGGTCGACGAGGTGGACGGCCTGTTCGACGGGGTCACTGCGTGAGCAGGTCCGAAGCCGTTGCCGGGAGGGACAGGAAGTCTCGACCCCATCCCACCTCCCGAAACCACGGGTCCGGCGAACTCCGGCCGGCATGCGGTGCTGCTCTCGTAGCATCGATTGGTGGTGGAGTGTGTCGCCCTGAGTGAACGAACGCACGCAGCGGCCCCTCTTGGTCCGGGGTCGCATCCGCCCGGTTTCAACGAGTCTCCGGGACGGTCACCTCCGGAGAACAACGTCACGGGGAAGCAGAGCCGGGCACATATGACGTACGACATCGCCGCCCCCGAGCCGGCAGGCATGGTGGCTTCGCTCAGCTCGCTGGGTTACTCGCTGCCAGCTGCCGTCGCTGACCTCGTGGACAACAGCATCTCCGTCGAGGCCCGGACCATCGATGTGGAGTTCACCTGGGACGGCGCCGACTCCTGGATCGCGGTTGTCGACGACGGCTGGGGCATGACCGCCGAGGAACTCGTCACGGCCATGACGGTGGCCGCCCGCGGCCCCGCGACGCCACGTTCGGCCACCGATCTCGGCCGGTTCGGCGTCGGCCTCAAGTCCGCCTCGTTCTCCCAGGCCAGGCAGCTCACCGTGAGCTCGGCCAAGGCCAGGGGTCAGTGGCACACCCGAACCTGGGACCTTGACGTCGTCGAACAGTCCGGCCAGTGGCGCCTGCTCCACGACGCGGACACCGACACCATGGCCGTACTGGACAGACTCCGGGGAGATTCCGACCACGGCACCATCGTTCTCTGGCGGCGGCTCAACGGATACCACGCCGATGAAGTGAGCACCGGCGACGAGGGCACCCAGAAGCAGTTCTACGCCGAGGCGACGCGAACCGAGTCACACCTCGGCATGGTCTTCGCTCGGTTCCTCACCGGTACCCGGCGCCGTGACCTGCGGGTACGCGGAACCACGGTGGAAGCCTGGGATCCCTTCCTGCGCAACCATCCCTCGGTACAGCCCCTGCAGCCGGAGGAGCTGCCACTGGGTGACAGCTCGGTTCGAGTCGAGCCGTTCATCCTGCCCGGCTCCCACCGGCTCAGCTCAGAGGAGTACGCCCAGGCAGCCGGCCCTGAAGGCTGGCTCGACCAGCAGGGCTTCTACGTGTACCGCCGGAACCGCCTGATCCTCGCCGGTGACTGGCTGGGGCAACGGGGAATGCGACGTGAGGAGAAGTACAACCTGGCGCGCATCGCCGTGGACATCCCGACCGAGACGGATGCCGAGTGGAGCGTCGACGTGAGGAAGTCGAGCGTCGTCCCACCCGTCGCCCTCCGGCCGCATCTCAACCGCATCGCGCGCAAGGCCCGGTCGACCGCGGCGGACGTGCTCCGGTACCGGGGGCAGGTCGCCGCCCGCACTCACGGCGACCCGCTGTCGTACGCGTGGCTCGTACGCCGCCCCGAAGGCAGAGTCACCTGCAAGATCAACCGCAGCCACCCGCTGGTCCAGTCTGCTCTGCGTCCGGGCGGCAACACCAGCGCCGACGTGCGCGCGTTGATCCGTCTCCTTGAGGAGACGATCCCCGTCGCGGCGCTGCGCGTGATGCACGAGACCGACAGCAGTGACGACCCGGAACCGTTCGGCGGTCCAGGCCCGGCTGACGACGCGGCCGTCGAGGTCGCACAGCGCATCTACGAGTCCCTGGTCTCGGGTGGCCGTTCTCCGTCCGCCGCCAAAGATCGGCTGCGGACCATGCCACCCTTCGACCAGCTGCAGGGTTTCTGGAGCAGATGACGCGTTGTCAGTAGCCGCCCCTACGCTCCCAGACATCGACTTCGACCGACCGGAGGTTCCACATGAGCGACGTTCCCGACGACCCCATGGCCAAGGCCCGGCGCCTGGTGCTCAGTTTCCTGCCTCAGGACCGGCAGCCGAAGTCCGACGAGGTGTACAACGCGGTCAACGTCATCTTCGGCATGATGGCCGCACAGGGTGAGGCCGTCGACCGGGACGTGCTGGTCAAGGAGATCGAGGCCCTGACAGCCGTCTTCCAGGAGCGGTCCCTCGCCCTCACCGAGGGCGAGGGCCACGAACCGTGGCTGCCCGAGGCGAAGAACGACCGCGACTGGGACTTCTGGGAGCGCTACCGCAGGTACCTCGAAGACGTGGTCAGCCTCCCCCCGTGGGTCGTGCGCCGACTGGACCAGAGCTCGGACGACGTACTGAGCCAGCTGGAGGATCCTCGCCGTCCGGGACCGTGGCGCCGCCGGGGCCTGGTGATCGGCCAGGTGCAGTCGGGAAAGACCGGCCAGTACATCGGGCTCACGGCGAAGGCGGTGGACGCCGGCTACCGCTTCATCGTGGTGCTCGCAGGCATCCACAACGACCTCCGCAGTCAGACCCAACTCCGGATCGACGAGGGGCTCCTGGGCTTCGACACCCAGAACCAGAGCCGCTCGGACGAGAACGGGCGTTCCCGTGCCATAGGTGTGGGCAAGATGCCGCTGGCGAAGAAGCTCAAGATCGCCTCACCGACCAACAGCGGCGAGAAGGGGGACTTCGGTCTCGCGACGGCGAAGGCGATCAACTTCCCCCTGGGTGACTTCCCCGTCGTCCTCGTCGTCAAGAAGCACTACAAGATTCTCGAGTACGTACGTAAGTGGGTACTGGACGTACACGGCGTCGAGGACGAGAACGGTGACAAGGTCATCAGCGACCTCCCGCTGTTCGTCATCGACGACGAGGCCGACAACGCATCCATCAACACGGTGCGGGACCCGGAAGCGGATCCGACCAAGACCAACGCGGCCATCCGCAAGCTCATGAAGAGCTTCGACAAGTCCGCGTACGTGGGCTACACGGCCACGCCGTTCGCCAACATCTACATCGACCCGGAGGCGGACCACTCCGAGGCGGGCGAGGATCTGTTCCCCGCCAGCTTCATCCGCAGTCTGCCGTCCCCGTCGAACTACCTCGGTCCCGAAAGGGTCTTCGGTCTCCAGGTGGAGGATGAGGACGAGGACGACGTACAGGCTCTGCCGCTCGTCCGGCACGTGGACGACAGTGACGCCTGGCTCCGGTCCGGCCACAAGGCGGGCGACGTCCCCGCTGGGGACCTCCCGAAGTCGCTGCGCGAGGCGATCCTCTCCTTCGTGCTCTCCTGCGCCGCCCGCCGAGCCCGGGGACAGGCGAAGGTCCACAACTCGATGCTGGTGCACGTCACCCGTTTCACCGCTGTGCAGACCCTGGTGCACGAGCAGGTCCAGGACCACCTGCACCTCATCGTGGACATGATGCGGGATCGCTACGGAAAGGGGCCCCAGATCCGTGCCGAGTTCCGTGCCCTGTGGGAGAGGGACTTCGCCCCGACCACCGAGTGCTTCGAGCCCGAACAGGCCGAGCGCCTGACTTGGGATCAGGTCTCCGACCAGCTCCTTCCGGCCCTCCGGAAGATCCAGGTCAAGACCGTGAACGGCTCCTCCAAGGACGCCCTCGACTACTACGACAACCGCAGGAACGGCCTCTCGGTGATCGCCATCGGAGGGCAGAAGCTCTCCCGCGGCCTCACCCTTGAGGGCCTGACGGTCAGTTACTACCTGCGGCCGTCGAAGACGTACGACACGCTCCTGCAGATGGGCCGGTGGTTCGGCTACCGCCCCGGGTACGAGGACCTGTGCCGCCTCTACACCATGCCGGCTCTCGAGGACGCCTATGTGGAGGTCACAGCCGCCACCGACGAACTGCGCAGGGAGGTCGAGGAGATGGCGACTCTCGGCCTCACTCCGAAACAGTTCGGGCTCAAGGTGCGGGCCTCCTCGCTGGGTCTCACCGTGACAGCAGCCAACAAGATGCGGCAGAGCACGAAGATCATGCTCAGCTACTCCGGCGAGGGTCCGGAGACCGTGATCTTCAATCTCGCGAAGGGGACCGTCGAGCGCAACTACCAGGCCCTGGAATCGCTCGTCCGTCGCATGGGCGCGATCACCAAGCCGGTCCCTGCCGAAGCGCCGAACGGCAAGGTCCGGTGGAACAACGTGCCCGCAGAGATCGTCTCCGAATTCCTGACCGCCTACGAGACCGATCGCATGGCACAGCGTGTCCGCCCGAGGCTCATTGCGAAGTACGTGGATCAGTGCACGAGGGTCGGCGAGCTCGGCAGCTGGACGGTCTGTCTGGTGGGTAGCACGGCGTCGAACTCTCCTCAGGAGATCGCCGGGCACACGGTCGGACTCGTGACCCGTAAGGCACTCAACCCCAAGTTCGGGGACGAGGGTCGATACACCATCCGCAGGGTACTCAGCCCGCCGGACGAGATGATCGATCTCGATGACGACCAGAAGACAGCGGCCCGAGAAGCCGCCGAAAAGGCCGCGAAGCTGCAGGACAAGGCGTCGGCTCCCAAGACTCCGGCCGGCCCGCACATCCGGCGACAGCGGAGGACCGACCAGGGACTGCTGCTCGTATACCCCCTCACGGTGTCGGACACATCTGAAGCCGGTCGGACAACCCCCGTCGTGGGCTTCCAGGTGAGCTTCCCGCACTCCGAGTACCAGACCAAGACCGAGTACGAGGCCAACGCCATCTGGCTGCAGGAGGACATCTACACCAAGGACGAGGAGGATGACGAGGCGTGACGGTCACCGACGTCACCGAGGACGAGTGGCAGGAGCTGGAGAGCCCGCAGGACACCCCGGGGCGCTCCAGTATCCGCATGTACCCGGATTCCCCTCTCGACATCTTCCTCTCCGTCTCCCACCCCGATCGGCAGCGCATGTTGGTCTTCCGTACGGATGCCCGCTCCGCGGATCCCGTCGTACGGTCGGTCGGGCGTCTACCGAGGGCCGCCGGGATCGAGATGAACCTGAGCGCGGTGTCACGCCTGGAGTACGAGCTGCAGGTGATCCTGACCGAGAACGCACTCCGGGAGGTGTTCAACCCGCTAGTCGCGGACGTGGCCGCCACCGCGCAGGCGGCCTCGGGGGCCGCCGACGCCCTGGCTGCCGCCGTGTCACGGTTCGGTCGGTGGCAGGACCTGCTGCGTGCCGTAAGTACGGACGGGCTCAGCGCCGAGGCGCGGCGTGGGTTGTACGGCGAACTCCTGTTGCTGGGAGACACCCTGATCGCGGAGCTCTCCCAGTCCGAGGCAGTCGACGCCTGGACCGGCCCCACGGGGACCAACCAGGACTTCCAGCTGCCAGACGTGGCCATCGAAACCAAGGTCAGCACCGCCAAGCGGCCCCGGAACATCCGGATCGCAAGCGAGAGGCAGCTGGACAGCACCGGCACCCCCGCCCTCCTCCTCGCCTTCGCGCAGCTGGACGAGCGGCGCGGAGGTTCTGGCGAGAGCCTGAACAGGCGAGTCGACCGCATTCGGCAGCAGCTCACGAACCCCGCCGCCCGAGCCCGATTCGACGGTCTGCTCATCCAGGCGGGCTACCTGCCAGCGCACCGGGATTGCTACGACGAGCCTCGGTACACCGTGCGGGACCTGCGCTTCTGGCACGTGCGAGACGGCTTTCCGAGGCTGACCGAGTCCGACCTCCCCGAAGGGGTCGGAGACTGCTCGTACCAGGTGAGCACCTCGGGTCTGGACGCCTTCCGCGCACAGATCGACGAGGTGCGGGAGATGATCGGGGGACCCAATGGCTGAGTCGGACCTGGACGAGTTCTCCCGTGGCTTGGTCGCCGACGTCCAGGCGACGGCCGACGCCGAGGGGACGACCACCCCGGAGGCGTTCACCAGGCGGGTCTTCGAAGACCTCGAACAGGCCGGCATCGTCTCCAACACCTTCACCGCCTATCACAAGGCGCACGGGCACGAGGTCCACGGCTACGGGATCGGGGAGTCGGGCGAGTCCCTGGACCTGTTCGTCACGGACTTCCATCTGGCGCCGCTGGGGACCAAGCTCAGCAAGGCACAGACCGAGACGTTCTTCAGACGGCTCCTGACCTTCGCTGCCCGCTGCCGTGACGGGTTGCAGCAGCACATCGACGAGTCCTTCGACGTGTACGACATGTGCGCGGCAGTCGAGAAGGCCCTCACTGAGGTGCAGCGGATCAGGCTCTTCCTGCTCAGCAACCGCATCGGCACCTTCACCGAGGTACCGGCATCCGACCTCGACGGCCTGCCGGTGACCCACGAGGTGTGGGATTTGGCCCGCCTGCACCGTCACGCGACATCGGGTTCGCTCGGCGAGCCCATCGTGGTGCCCTTCTCCCCGCCGCTCCCCTGCGTCGCCGCGCCTTCCTCGGAGGAGGACCACTCCGTCGCCTTGGCGGTGATACCCGGGCAGATGCTCGCTGAGCTGTACGCCGAGTACGGCACGCGACTCCTGGAACTGAACGTCCGTTCCTTCCTCCAGACCCGCGGCTCGGTCAACCGTGGAATTCGGGAGACCCTGCTGCACGCGCCGGGCCGTTTCCTGGCCTACAACAACGGGATCACCGCGACGGCATCGCAGGTCGACTTCGTGAAGGGCCCGGACGGCGAGCCCACCCACATCTCCGGGATCCACGGCCTGCAGATCGTGAACGGGGGGCAGACGACCGCCTCGCTCCACTACGCGCTCACCCGTGACAAGGCAGACCTGTCCGACGCGCGGGTGCAGATGAAGCTGACGGAGGTGGCGCCCGACCGGCTCGCCGAGATCGTTCCGAAGATCTCGGAGTACTCCAACACGCAAAACCGGGTGACCCAGGTCGACTTCAGTTCCAACCACGACTACCACGTGGAGATCCAGCGGATCACCCGCTCTCTGTGGGCCCCCGCTGCGGACGGCAGCGGCCAGGAGACTCACTGGTTCTACGAACGCGCTCGCGGCCAGTACACGGACGAGCTGGCCAAAGCCCGGACGCCCGCAAGGCAGCGGCAGTTCAAGAAACTCAATCCGACGAAGAAGAAATTCACGAAGGCGGACCTGGCCAAGTTCGTCCACTCCTGGCACCGGCTCCCTTACCTGGTCAGCCGAGGCGCCCAGAAGAACTTCGTCGAGTTCATGCTGCGCATCGAGGAGGCTCCGCCTCGGGTGGACCTCCAGTACTGCCAGCGGGTGATCGCCATGGCGATCCTGTTCAAGACCGTTGACCGCATTGCCGCCATCCACGGCGCAGGCAGCCACAAGAGCATGATCACCACCTACACCGTGGCGCGTCTCTCCCTGGCCACGGACCGTCGGATCGACCTCGACCGGATCTGGCGGGACCAGTCCGTGACGCCGGTCCTGGAATCCGCTATCCACGACCTTTGCCCACGAGTCATGAGGGCCGTGACCACACCGCTGGAAGGCAATCACGTCGGGGAATGGGCCAAGAAGGTGGCCTGCTGGGACGCGGTGTCCACAGTCCCCTGGACGATGCCGCGCGCTCTGTCCACCGAACTGCTCGACAATCCGTTGGACGAGGCCGCACTCTCCGGTGGTATCGGAACCGAGTCCGGAGCCGCCGAGGAGACAGCGCTGATCCCCGCCGACGAGTGGTACGCGATCGAACGCTGGGCCAAGGAGACACGCGCCCTCGAACCGTGGCAGCGGCAGCTGACGCAGTTCGTCGGCAGGAGGCTCGAACTGGAACAGGAGGTCCCAGAGGTCCAGGCCGTCCAGGCGCTGCACGCCCGCAACGAAGCACTACGTCTGGGGTTCAACCCCGCCCCTTAGAAGCCGAGTTCGGGCGATGAGGACAACCCGGCCCCGGACCCTGCACACCGCGGTTCACAGCATCCTCTTCTCGGCCCAGTCCCTGACCGTTTCCTCGGGGTGTGACTCAGCACGATGCGACCGTCGTGGGATAGCTGACTCCAGCGGCTTCACGGAGCACGAGGAGAGTGCGGCGCTCTCCTCCCAGGAGAACGTCAACAGGCTGGGGCTGAGATCGTGACGGGAGCGAGTGGACGGCCGTCGGCGGGACAGTGGGTCCCCACCACGAAGAGCGAACACCTTCGCGGTCGACGCACGAGGGACACGAAGCCCGAAGTGACCCTCAGGAAGGCCGTGCACCGGCTGGGCCTGAGGTTCCGCCTCCAGCGACGGGTCGCGCGGCGCTGCACCGCCGACTTCGTGCTCCCTCGGTACCGAATCGCCGTCTTCGTCGACGGCTGTTTCTGGCACGGCTGCCCGGAGCACTGCCCCGCCGAGTTCAAGGGCCGCAACGCCCTTCTCTGGCAGGAGAAGATCGCAGCGAACAGAAAGCGGGACCAACGCAACACCATGGAGGCCACGGAAGCCGGTTGGACCGTGGTGCGGATCTGGGAATGCGAGATTCGCCATGACACCGCGGGCGCCGCTCAGCGAGTGGCGACCGTGGTTCGTGAACAGGGCGGCAGCGTCCGCTCGCGTAGCGCTGCGAATCAAAGTACGCGGACCCGTGCCCGAATTCCGACTCTCGAGGATGGGCGAGAATCCCGGCGGCTCTCCCCCAATGACACGCTGTCCGTCATCATTGGCACATGATTCCCGAGTTCGAGATAGCGATCGGCCACAATTATCAACTGGCCGGTCTGAGCGGTGACTTGACGGCCGAGGAGGTGGCCAACGGTTTCACCGAGCATCACGAATACCACTGCCTCGGCCTGCCCAGCTGGGCAGAAGCAGAGGAGTGTCTCGAGAGAGAAGCTGAGGTCCTCGAGAGGGCGGCCTCATCGGACGCGCTTGACGGCGTCGAGGAGTTCCTCGACGAGACCCGGGAGACTGACGACCTGGGGTACTTCGACCTCATGTGCGTCCTTCAGGGCAACGACGTCGGAGTCGCCGGCCTCAGTCTCGCTCTCAGCGCAGCCCGGACAGCCACCTTCTATTCATGCTCTGGCGGGATCGACCACCGCCATCACGCCGACCACCCGTTGGTGGGGGTCGCCCCTGACCCGGAGCGCGGCGCATTGATCATCGAACTCGCGAAACTCGCGGGCTGTGGTGTCGACCAGCGTGGAGGGCGCTGGTACCTGTACGGCCGATCAGTGACCGATCTCCATGCCCTGGGTCGGGCGATCGTCGAGCATCGAGAGGCTTTCGACGCTCTGCCAGCCCCGGCATGGGTCGAAGGACTCGCCGAGGAACTCGAACGGGCCGACGACTACTGAGGGGTTCATTCCCCTGTGACAGCCAGAGTCAGCAGGTCGTCGGACAGCTCCCCACGGCGAGCACAGTGAGCGACGAGTGGGCAGTCCGAGCAGACAGGTTGCGTGTCCCGGCACAGGTCCGCACCAATGAGACGGACCGCCGCCATGCGGAGCGGTGCGTCGTTCCCCGCGCCCACGAGCTTCACCAGATTGACGCGCCCGTCGCTGAGCCGGTTCGCGTGGTCCTCGTCGACACCGTTGACCCTCGCAGCCACCCGAAGGTTCCCCGTGCCAACCAGCATGAGGTCCTCGCCGATCAGCAGCTTGTAGAGAGCCTCTTCGGCTGGCTTCATGGACAGCTTGGCCGGAATCTTGAGTCGCTGATCCACTCTCCAGGCGTTCGGCTTGTCGACCAGTGGCGTGAGACGGTCCACTCGCGCGCGAGCTGGCTTCGTGGGTGCCGCGTCGACCAGCTTCTTGAACAGCGTCGACGTCAGCGTCCTCGACTTCCTGACGATGTCCATGATCTCCGCCATGGCGTCCGGCCTGACCTTGGCACCGGACAGTATGGCCACGACAGCAGCATGGAGTGGCACGGGCTCTTCGCTCGGAAGCTGGTACCAGTCGCTTCCGGCGCGTCGCCGTTCCGCCCAGTCGGTGAGCGCGTTCCGGACCTCCCGCCAGCGGGGCTGGAGTCCGGACGTGGCGTCGGATCCGTCAACGGGCTTGAGTACCTCGGCTGCAGCCTCGCCCAGCAGCGGGGGCACGGCATTACCGATCTGCCGGAAGGCGTCACTTCGGGTGCCGGCGAAACGGAACCGGTCCGGGAAGGTCTGTACGCGTGCAGCCTCACGCACAGTCAAGGTCCGCAGCTGCTCGGGGTGGATGTACCAGTAGCCGTCCTTGGCGATGTGCGCCGTGATCGTACGGCTGAGTTCGTCCCAGGCCAGCTTCTTGTACTTGTCCGTGTACTTGTCCGGGCTGTACCGCTGGTACTTCCTCTCTTCCCCGTCCAGCTTCTCCTGTAGCTGGGAGTACTTGGTGGTGGAGTCCATGACCTGGAAAATCCGGTGGTCGTCTGCGCGGACCCTTCGGGTCATGTGATCCCAGATCACGCCGCGGGTCGCGCCCTTGCGCATCTCCTCCGCGAAATCCGAGATCTTGCGCGGCTTGCGGTAGTCGATCTTCCGCTCGCCGACTCGCTCGGTGGCGACGACCTTCAGCTCCGGGAGGTCGCCGATCGCGTCACGCAGCGTGGTGCGCCGCGGAGCGGGCTCACGCCAGGTGAAGTCGTCGACGTCCCTCCTAGCGAGGAGGATCAGGCGCTTCCGGTGCTGCGGGACACCGTAGTTCCACGCGTCGACGAGTCGCACCTGCGTCGCGTAGCCGAGTTCCTCGAGCTCCTCCTCGATCGTCCGGATCACGAAGAAGTCGTCGTGCAGCCCCATGTCAGGAACGTTCTCCATGAGAACCACCCGCGGCCTGATCCGCTTGACCATGTCCAGATAGGCGCTCCACAGCTCTTTCCGGCGGTCCTCCGGATCACGCCCGTGCTTCTTCACGAGGTGGCGGATCTTGTTGCGCCCTGCCCTGCTGAAGGGCTGACACGGAGGCCCACCCGCGACGAGATCAATCTCTGCAGGCCCGAGGATTGCCTCCAGCCTGTCCCGCTCCTTGGGATCACCAAGATCCATCTGCAGGCCCAGGCCGGGGAAGTTCGCTCTGTGGGTCTCGAGTGCACGCTCGTCGGTGTCCACTGCTGCGGCGGTGGTCCACCCAGCCCGCTCGACGCCCGCGCTCAGCCCACCGGCACCAGAGAAGAGGTCGACGGCCAAGCGCCTGCCCTTGCCGATGTTTTCCAGCCAGTCCTGGAAGGACTCAGGAGTGCAGCTGTGAGGGTGAAGTGGCAACTCCAGACAGTCACTGCGTTCAAGAGGTACTCCGTAGTGCCCCTTACTCACAGCACAACCCTCCGTGACTCATGACATGAACGAGCACCAGGAGACCACAGACGCACTGGTAGAAGCAAGGTTTTCGGCAGGTCCCCCAACCGGATCCGCAGAGCTGACGGCTGATGTTCCCCCGACGCAGCCACCGCTTCCACGGAGCCTCCGACCTGCAGCTTCGAACCGTAGTTCTGTGCCCCAAGACGATCGATCATAGTGGAATCCACTGCCCTCGCGTGCGATATGGGCAGGTGCAATGCGACACCGCTGTCCGCTGCCCTGACAAACGACGCAACGCCGATGAAGACACGTTCGAGTCGCGTACGTATCCCCCGAAGAGCAGGGAGCAGATCGGCAACGAGTCACCACCTCTGCCTCGTGCAGGACCTCAACAGCGGCAGCCTCAGTCGAGGCACCGGTAGCGAACGGCGAAGTCCCTGTGGCCGGTCCTCGCCTAATTCAGGATCGAGATAGGTGTCGCCGAGCAGGGCTGGCGGTCATTCTTCGCCAAACCAGGTCGGTGTTCACCGATCACGAAGTCGCCTCCGGCGCCGTTCCATGCTCCAGGTAAGCAGTTACGCCGTTGACGCGGGCCTCGACGCCTGCGGTGATGCGGCGTGCAAGGCGGGGGATGGTGAGCCCCGACAGCTCCCTGGCGTCGTGGAAGGCGTATCCACGGAGCTCGTCGGCTTGAAGCTCGATATGCCCGCACTCATCCTCGGTGAGACGGCCTCCGTCGAAGAGATAAAGGACCTTGTCTCCCTCCCCCGGATTCGGCGCCCAGTCCACGACGAGCAGCCGCCCGATGGCGGGCTTGATGCCCAGCTCCTCATGGACTTCGCGCACGCAGGCTTGCAGTGGAGACTCGCCGGTCTCGACGTAGCCGCCGGGGATGTCGCGGTAATCCTTGTACGAGGGTTCGACGAGCAGAACCCGGTCGGCGTTGTCGAAGAAGAGCGCGCCGGCGGCCATCCGCGGGTGGGCCATCTTCGCTTCGTGCTCGTTCTCGGTCACGGAACGGACTCTAACCGCCGACCACGCCGAGCCGACGAGCCAGGTCGGCCACTGGCTGGGACGGGCGGCCTCTGGTGCCGCGGATCCACCCGATGACCAGTTCGCGGCTCAGGTAGTGGTGGCGTACCTGCTCGGGTGCGGCTCGCTCGGCGTCCAGCAGCGTGGCCAGGGCCTCGTCGGTCCGGTTCCAGGCGCTGAGGGCTCGGGCGACTTCCAGGCTGTGCCTCACGCGCCGCTCCACCGGCAGGCCGCTGGTGTCGATGCGCTGCCCGAGGTCTGCGGCGATCTGGATGTCGCCGAGTTCTCCTGCGGTGGCGACGCAGTGGGTGGCCACGTTGGTCGGGCCGAAGGCCGTCCAGAGGTGGTTCGCGTCGGCACCCAGTCGTTGTGCGACCTCATCCGCTTCGCGGAGGAAGGTCTGGGTGGTTGCACGGTCCTCCGCTCGGGCGGCGGCCATGGCGCCGGCGAGGAAGAGCGTGCCGTAGACCGAGAGGTACTCGTCGTTCGCGGTGCCCAGGCCGGGCTGCATGACGGCCGCCGCGTCGTTCACCAGCTGGATCGCCGCGGTGAAGCGGCCAGTGGCCATCAGGCAGTGCGTGACCGCGCGGAAGAGCGAGCCTGTCACCGTGCTCTTGCCGCTCCGTTGCGCTGCCGTCAAGCCGCGGTCGGCGGCGATCCACGCCAGTTCCGACTCCCCGACCTTGCCCAGCACCATGGCCGCACCGTGATAGGCCAAGGCGAGTTCGGCATGGGCCTCCTCCCCGTCACGCCCTGAATACAAGCGGGAGGCTGCGAGGGCGTCGGCGAGGACGAGGGGAAGCCGTCGAGTCGCGAAGCCGTACTGAGACACCTGGTAGGCGTCGAGGACTTCCTTCACTGCGCCCCGCAAGCCCGCCAGGGGCGGCGGTTCGTCGTCGGGTGGGAGCCCCAGCAGGGGCGTGAGCTGCTTGTAGTCCATGAGCGCGTCACGCAGAGCGGGCACCGTGCGGCGGCCGCTGTCACTCGACCACTCCAGGAGCGTCGGCTCGGCGAGGAGATCCCCGAGCGAGACGTCGAGAGCCTCGGCGAGTGAAGTGATCACCGAGAGGCGGTCGAGCTCGATCCGGTTGTTCTCCGCTTTGCTCAGCCAGTCCGTGGTGCGGCCGACGAGGCCGGCCAGGACTTCCTGGGAAAGTCCGCGTCGGCGCCGGTACCAGGCAACGCGTTCGCCGATGGTCAGGTTCTCTGTCATCCCTCGCATGTCCTGAGCATCACCTCGTGGCCGGAATCGACCCCGGAAGGTTTTTCCGGGGTGCTGCGGGGTGCCGCGCCTACTGTCGCAGCAGACCGAGAAAGCCGCAGGGCGATGGAGGTAACTGCCTTCATTCCAACGGACTTTGGCGATCGGTTCTGCTTCTCGAACGGGACGGAGGTGTGTGGAGGATGCGCAGCGCGGAGACGGCGGAGCCGTGGGCCGGACAAGGGCTGGGGCCGTTCGGCGTGGCAGTCCGCAAGCCGTACTCCAGAACGCGGTTCGCCACGGACGGCAGCGCCGTACTGAAGGTCTACGTCGGCATCGACCCCGAGGGCCGGCGCCGACGGGAGGCCACCACGGTCCAGCGTGCTGCCCTGCGCGGCATCTCGGTTCCGACCGTCCTTGCGACGGGATGCGACGAGGCCGGGTCCTGGACGGTGTTCCGGGCGGTGCATGGGACGCCGTGCTCGGTGGCCACCCGCAAGGCGACGGAGGACTACATCGGTCACGTCGTGGCGGTGAGCGGCATGCTTCACCGGCCCACTGCCGACACTATTCCTGGCCCCGGCTGGGCGGCGCGGACTGACAGCCCTGTTTCCGCGAGCCAGTTCCTGCTGGATCAGTTCTCAGCCCGCTGCCGGTGGATGCCCTGGTGGGCTGCGTTGCGGGAGGCCCTCCAAGCGATCGACGCCCACCCGACCGTTCATCTACATGGCGATCTGAAGCCCGAGCACCTCCTCGTCGACGGAGGGCGCCTGCATGTCGTCGACTGGGAGGCGAGTGCCTGCGGCCCAGCGGTTCTCGACTACACCGACGTCGTCTTCCACCTCGTACGGGACCTGCTGTACGAGGACGTAGCGCCGGCGCACATTCCAGTCGATCTCGCGGACCGCTTGCCGTTCTGCGGGCCGGTACTCGCCTGGCGTCTGCTCCTCTGGCTTGATCGCCGACGCACCCAGGACATCGACCTCGTCACGATCCACGACGTCGTCCGACTCGCTGCTGAAGAGCAGGCCGTCTCTGCGTACAGGTCGCTCGCAGAGATCTTGGCGCATCTCCGCGCCTCCGGCGTTCCCCGCTGAATTCTCGACCGCACCGCTCGTCCAGGCGTGCTGACGCCTGCGCTCATCCCCTTCTTCCCACCCCTGAACGGGAGTTCGTGATGCCTCGTGCGAGCACGATCATCGGCAACAGCCACCTCGTCATCGACACCGCCATGGCCAGACCGGACGCGACGACCATCGTCGAGCGGAAGGGCCTCGGCCACCCGGACACCCTCGCCGATCACCTCGCCGAGCGACTGTCCCGCGCCTATAGCCACCACACCGTCGCGCGCTTCGGCGCCGTACTGCACCACAACTTCGACAAGCTCGCCCTCCTCGGCGGCGCCAGCGAAGTCCGCTACGGGGCCGGCGAGATGGCGGCCCCGGTCCGAGTCCTAGTCAACGGGCGCGCGGCGCCCATGTGCGGCGGCGAGACGATCCCGGTCGAGGAAATCGTCGAGACCGAGGTGCGGGCGTTCTTCGCCGAGCGGCTTCCAGAGGTCTCGGACCACCTCGACATCGTCTTCAACATCACCAGCAACTCCAGTCCGGGAGCGGTCCTCACCGGCGACGGGACTCCCGACCGCACGCGCTGGTTCAACCCCCGTTCCGTCGACGACCTCCGCGAGCGACGGGTGCGGCTCTCGAACGACACGTCGCTGGGGACCGGCTGGGCCCCCGAGAACGCCTTCGAGACCTTCGTCCGCGACCTGGTGAACCACTTCTCCGGCGAGAGCGAGTTCACCCTCTCCCACGCGTGGTGCGGGTCCGACGTCAAGCTCATGGGCTTCTGGGACGGCGACGAGGCCGACATCGTCCTGTGCGTGCCGCAGAAGTCGCGGCACGTCGCCGGCCGGGCCGAGTACATCCGTAACAAGGAGACCGTCCTCGCCGAGTGCCACCGGCTGGCCGGCCTCCGACTGCCAGGCGCCCAGGCGCGCTTCCGGCTCAACGCCCGCGACGTCCCGGAGAAGGACGAGCTGTACCTGACCTACACCGGAAGCTCGATCGAGTCAGGGGACGAGGGCGTCGTCGGGCGCGGCAACCGAGTCAACGGGCTGATCACGCCGCTGCGGCCCATGAACCTGGAGGGCGCCAACGGCAAGAACCCCGTTTACCACGTCGGCAAGCTCTACAACATCGCCGCGCAGCGCCTGGCCCACCGCCTGCACGAGACCACCGACGGGCACGCGGAAGTGCATCTGGTCAGCACCACCGGCCAGCGTCTGGACGAACCCTGGCGCATCCTCGTCCGTCTCTCCGCCCCGGACGCCGAGGTCGACAAGGTTCAGGCCCTCGTCGCGGAGGTGCTGGGCGAGTTCCCCGCCCTGACGGACGAGCTCGTCTCGGACGGGATCGAGCTGAGCTGATGACGAAGCGGACGCTCGGAGAGATCCCCGCGGGGTGCAGGCAACGGCTGCTCGCGCACTACGGGCCTGCGGTCAAGCCGTGGCTCGACGCAGTCCCGGGGCTGCTGGCACGTGCGGCAGGGAGGTGGAAGCTGACGCTCGTGGCGTACCACGACGCCGGCCACGCCTCGGTGATCGCGATCGCCGCCCGACCCGACGGGCGTCCGCTGCTCCTCAAAGCATGGGTTGATCCATCTCGCTTTCGCCACGAGGTGGAGGCATTACGGCTCTGGGCCCGCGGACCCACGGTCGAGGTCGTGGAGGCCGCAGACGACCTCGCCATGGCCGCGCTCGAACTCATCGGCGGGCAACCCGGCGGCGCGGGTCGGCCGCGACGGGAGCTGCAGATGGTGGCGGCGGCCGTCCACGGGCTCCATACCTTGGGGCGCCACAGGCTCCGGTCGGAGCAGCTTCCGCTCCTCACCGACTACCTCGCCCACGAAGTCCGTCCGCAGATCGAGCGGCGGATGAGCGAACTCGACCTTGGTGGCTGGCGTCCCCTCGTCGAAGCAGGGTTCGCTGCCGTCGCCGATCTGGAGGAAGGCTCCCGCCGAGCGACGGTGCTGCACGCCGACCTGTACCGGGAGAACGTCTTGTTCGACTGGCGGGGACATCCCCGGCTGATCGATCCGCTCCCCATGGTGGGTGACCCCGCGTTCGACTGGGCGTTCTGGACCGTCTACTACGAGCTCGGACGCGGGACGACCGCACTGCTGGCCGTCGCCTCACGTGCGTCTCGGATCCCCGTCCCCGCGCTCGCACCCTGGTGCCGACTCCTGGCGATCCACGGCCTCCTCTTCTACGTGGAGTCCGGCGACCCACGCGCGACGTTCATGGCCACCGTGCTCAGCGATCTTCTGGCGACAGCGACAACCCCTCGGAGCGGATCGTGACGACGTACATCCTTCGCCATGGACAGACCGACTACAGCAAGCGGTACCTCGTCAACGGCGACCCGACCAAGCAGATCCTTCTGACCGACGAAGGCCGACAGTCGCTCGGCCGTGCGTGGAACGTCCTCCCTCTCCATTCCGTGGCTACCTGGCTGACCAGCGAATTTCCCCGAGCTCGACAGACCGCCTCGCTACTCATGGGCGTCCCCTCGCCCGAGCTGGTTGTCGACGCCCGGCTGAACGAACTCGACTACGGGGAGTTCGAGGGAAAACCCTTCCTCGAATACGCGGCCTGGCTCGACGAGCACGGCCCGCGTCGGCGCCCGCCGGGCGCCGCGGAGTCGCAGCACGAGGGCATACGCAGGCTGCTCACCGGCGTCCTCGCCGCTCTGGAGCACCCAGCGCCCCGCGTCCTGGTCGGGCACGGCCTGCTGGTGTCCGTCCTCCACTGGCATGGAGATCGCGCGACTGGCGAGCCCATGCCGCTGTTCTTCCCCGAGGCTCCCTATATCGAGCCGCTCGCCATCGGCGACGACGATCTTTCCCTCTTGGTCACGGAGCTCTTGGATGATCTTGAATCGGCCGCTCTGCGCGAGATCACCGCCGGTGGTGACGCGTCGATATTGCGGATCGGCGAGGGTCCGGCGGTTGCTACCGTCGATGCGGTATCCCCATCCCACTCGCCGGATAAGAAGGATCTTCCCCATGCATGATGCCCGCGCCCTGATTGAACTGGGTGCCGAAGCGGTACGTCGGCTCGCTCGTCGCGGTTACTCCCTGGACCTGTCCCGGCTGGAAGACCTCCAGTCCCGGCGCAACCAGAGCATCCGCTCGGCCGACGAGCTGCGGGCGGAGTCCAAGCGGGTGGCGAGCGAGGTCCAGCAGACGGCCAAGCAGGGTGGGGACATCTCCAAGCTGAAGGAGCGCGCCCGCGAGCTGAAGGACCAGATCCGCGACATCGAGGCCGCGCAGGAGAAGGTCCAGGAGGAGCTCACCGAGCTCCTCCTGACCATCCCGAACCTTCCCGACGACGAGGCCCCGGAGGGCGACTCCGAGGAGTTCGCGGTCGAGATCCGGCGCGTCGGCAACCCGCCGGCGTTCTCCTTCGAGCCGAAGGACCACGTCGACCCGGGCGAGGCCACCGGCATCCTCGACTTCGCCCGCGCCACGAAGCTGTCCGGTTCGCGCTTCGCGGTCTCCCGCGGCGCCGGCGCCGCCCTGGAGCGCGCGCTGGCCACGCTCTTCCTCGACATCCACACCCGCCGCCACGGCTACGTCGAGCACGGTGTCCCGTACCTGGTGACCCGCAAGACGATGACCGGCACCGGCCAGCTGCCGAAGTTCGAGGAGGACCTGTTCAAGACCGGCGCCGCCGATCGCGACCTGTTCCTCATCCCGACGGCCGAGGTCCCGCTGACCAACCTCTACGCCGACGAGATCATCCCGCCCGCCGAGCTGCCCCTGGCCCTCACGGCGCACACCCCGTGCTTCCGCTCGGAGGCCGGCTCGTACGGGCGCGACACCCGCGGCCTGATCCGCCAGCACCAGTTCTCCAAGGTCGAGATGGTCAAGATCGTCGACCCGGAGACGGCGGACGCCGAGCTGGAAACCATGGTCGGCCACGCCGAGGCGTGCCTGAAGGAGCTCGGCCTCGCCTACCGCGTGGTCAAGCTGGCCGCCGGCGACACCGGCTTCTCCGCCCAGCTCACGTACGACATCGAGGTCTGGATCCCGAGCCAGAACACCTACCGGGAGATCTCCTCGATCTCCAACTTCGGCACCTTCCAGGCCCGCCGCGCCAACATCCGCACCCGCGGCGAGGACGGCAAGCCCAAGCTCGTCGCCACCCTCAACGGCTCCGGCCTGCCCGTCGGCCGCACCCTGGCCGCGCTCCTCGAACAGTGCCAGCAGCAGGACGGCTCGCTCGTCCTCCCCGAATCTCTCTTCCCGTACCTCGGCTTCCGCCGGATCTCGGCGGACGGAACACCGGAGGCATAAGTGCTCGTCGGCGTCTGCGACTTCCCCGGTAGCTACGCCTTTCCACCCGCCGGATACGGCGGGATCGAACGATGGCTGTGGGCGGTCGCCGTAGGCGCCCGAGCCGCAGGCGCCGACGTACACCTCCTCGGGCCGGGCTGGCTCACGGACCTGGAACACGACTGGGTCCGCAAGCCGGTCCGCTTGGAGGACATCACCGCCGGATCGCTCGCTGAACGCGAGCTCCGCGCCAACGACTACGACCTCCTGGTCGTCGGCCACGAATACCCCTCGCTGCCCGCGTGGACCCGCACGTGGAGCGAACTGGACTGCGACGTCGCCACGTTCCAGCACTCGCCGGTCTTCCAGCACACCGACGCCGCGTTCGACGGCAAGCGGTCCCGCCTCTACTGCTACTCGCCCGAGATGATCGAGCGGTACGCCAACTGCCAGCCCATCCCGGAACTAGCCGTACACCTCGGCCTCGACGAAGACGAGCCACCCGCCGTCGCCGGGCGCGACCTCGTATGGCTCGGCCGCGTCGACGCCGAGAAGGCGCCCCATCTGGCAGCCCGTGCCGCCCAGTTACTCGGCCGCCGGATACGGATCGTCGGCCCGGTCTTCGACGAGAAGTACGTACGCCGTCACGCCCGGCTCCTCAACGCGGACCACGTCGAGTGGGTCGGCGAACTCGGCGGCCCCGCCAAGACCGCCGCCATCCGCGACGCCTCCGTCTTCGTCTACACGTACGCCCGCACCTACGTGGAGGCCGGCGCCGCGGTCTTCGGAGAGTCGCTCCGCGCCGGCACGCCTATGGCTGCGCTCACCTGGCGCACGGGCACCTGCGCCGAAGCCGCCCTGTGCGACGCGACCGGAACGATCGCCGTGGCCGATCCCGAGGTGGACGACGAGACCGCCGCCCACCAACTGGCACACGCCGTCGCGAAGGCTGAGAGCCTGGATCACCGGCACATCCAGGAGATCGGCCTCCAACGCTTCGACCCGGCACGGCACTTCACCGCGATGGCGGCACAGCCGTGCTGACCCGATCGCCCAGCTCGGCCGGGGGCACGCTGGCCCGACAGATACCTGCCGTGCTCCGCGCGAAGTTGGGACCGCACTGGGAGTTCACGACCACCGCCGACTGCGTCGAAATCCGGCACCCACACCGAAGCACTCCCTACAGACCACCACGTAGAAGCCCCTCGTGGAGAGACCTGCTCGACAGCCTGGAGACCTCCTTCGCGAGCAACGGAGCCGCCCGCGACACCTGCCTTCCCCTCCGCTGGGGCAGGGAGACGGAACTGACCATCTCCGCGGTACAAGCCCTCGACCCGCTCCTCAAGGACGGCAGGCCCCACACCTACCGAAGCGGCTTCCTTGCCCAGCCGGTCGTCCGCTTCACCGGCCAGCGCGATGCCACAGGCCTCCTGAAGGACGGGTTCCTCACCTCCTTCGTCAACGTCTCCCGCGTCCAGCCCGTGAACAAACTGGACGAGTACGGGGGCATCCTGGACGGCTGGCTTACCACGCTCTCCCAACTCGGCTTTCACGCACGCCACTTGCGGATCTACGGGGCGTTGCGACCGTGGCGTCGGCGACAGGTCGAAGGCATCACGCTCCGCTTCGCCCACCTGAACCTCACCCTCGGGGACATCGTCCTCCTGTGGCACACCGACCACCCCGATCGCCTGGCGGTGGACCTCGGCACGGGCCTGGAGCGTCTGGCATGGGCACGCACCGAGGCTCGCTGGGACGAGCTGATCTACGGTCGCTACGCCTACGCGGCACCACCGGCGACGCTGGACGCTATCCGCACCGCCACACTTCTCCTGGGCTCCGGGATCGCCCCGGCGGCCCAGGGCGCCGGCGGGGTCACCCGGCGCGTCGTGGGCACGATCGCCCCGGATGCTGTGCGCCTCGGTGTCAGTGCCATCGTCCGAGACGCGCACGACTACTGGTCCCTGTTCAGCCCTCTGAGTGCCCCATGGCCAGAAGTCGCTCGCGCCGTCGAGACAGAGATAGAGCGGCAATCAGGACAGCCGACGCCGACGGAAGTTGGCTCTGCGCAACATCTGTGACCTGAGTCGCGACCCACCGTGCCTCGTCTGCCTGGGCGGCTCCTCCGTCGATTTCCCAGTTCGCCTATGGCAGACGGGAAAGAGTTCGGAATGACTGGATCACGGCGTCATGGCATGTCAACGTACAACACCCTGATGGAAGTTGGTCCCGCACCACCTGGAGGTGCCCCTGCACTCGCGTCGCTCCGACGAACCTTTCCCACCCGACTCGCAGGACCCGGTGTACTGGGTCGCCCCGCGTCACCTGGCCGGTGACGACGGTGTTCTTGCCGAGCGGGTCGGTGACACTCTGACCGCTCTTGGCTGGCGGATGTGGTCGACCGCCCGCAACACCCTGCTGTACGTCAGCCCGGACGGGTTGCGCGGCGCCGAATGGCTGTTGGCCTCCTACCCGTTCGAGCTGGGCGGCCTGCCTGTGGCCTGGCAGGTGAGCGCCCGATCGCGCGTCGATTCCGTGATGACGGAGTGGAACGCGTACTTCACCGCAGGAGTGCCGTACGAGGCGGTTACGGACTTCCTCCTCGCGCTCGACGCCCGCCTGGCGCCGGACGAGGGCTTCGACGGGCCGGACGTGGTGCTCCAGGAGCTGGGTGCTCAGGGCTGGTTCCGTGATGCCGACCGTCCTCGTACTGCCGCCTTCGACCTGGGTTTCTCCGCCGGCGTCTCGCTGGAGTTGCTGCCTCCGTTGGTTCAGGACTCGGATCCGCGTCCTGGCCAGATGGGCTGGCAGGCATGGGCGGAGCCTGGTCTCGGCGATCCGTACCTGTGGTGCGCGAGCTTCAGCTCCAGCGTCCCGCATGACCTGGTCGCGGTGTTCGCCTCCTCGTTCGCCGCGACGGCCCCTGTGCCGCGCCGCTCGCTGCCTGCGAACGCGGAGGATCGACTCACCATCGTCCGCCGCAGCTGACAACTGGCCTGTTGGGAGAGCCCGTTGGGCTCCGTAGCGCCCTCCGTGGACCCCCGTTCCCGCACCCGCCCGATGAAAGAGATGGAGACCTCATGTTCCGACGCCGTTCCCGCGCCGACCGGGAGTTCCTCGAAGCTCAGCGCGCCGGTCAGGCGCTCCTTGCTTACACCACCCGCCTGCCCTGGCCGGAGGCACCCACCACGGTGCCGGAATTCCTGCCGCCGGAGTTCCGGGCGCCGTGCCGCCAGGATGTCTCGGGCTTCATGATGCGCTGGGACCTGCCGCTCGTCATCGACGGCGAAGTCCACGCCTGCCACTGCGGCGCGTACCGGAACTGGATCGTCTTCAACATGCGCGACGACTCGGTGTGGCTGCGCTGCGAGGCTGGCCATGAGACGCAGGAGTCCCGGCTGGACACCGCCTGGTACAACCGCAACTCCGGTCCGGTCGATCGCTTCCACCCGACCCTCGAAGACGGCCTGCGCCACCTCGGCCACTGAAGGTGCGGAACCCCTCCCCCTCACCCCTGCGTTCGTCGGCACCGGGAGGGCCGACCAGGTCAGACCATCCGTCTCGGATCACCAAATCACCAAAGGGGTTTTCGCATGCGCCGCTCCACGACAATCGGCCTCGGTCTCAGCGCCCTCTGCACCACCCTCGCCCTCACCGGCTGCGCTGGCCACGCCGACTCGGCCGACTCCTCCGCCCCTGCACACCCGGGCGCCAGCACGCCCACGGCGTCCGGGCCACTGTCATCGACACAGCTGAACCAGCGGCTGCTCAACGAGAACGACCTGGGCACCGGCTACATCCGCAAGCCCGAAGTGCCTCGCCGCAGCGACGACGTGACCGTGATCGGCTGCCCGGCACTGGAGAAGCTCGGCGGCGACACAGCCGCGGGCTCCGGTCTCGACTTCGCCCGCAAGGCGAAGGCGTCCTTCACGTACACCGGCAGCAGCACTTCCGAGGTGAGCGAGGAGCTGTACAGCGACAGCCCAGAGAAGCTCTCCACGGGCATCTCGACGGTCTTCAACGCGATGCTCTCCTGCCCCACCTACCAGGTCGCTTCAGGGAGCACGATCGTCGACATGGGCACCGCGAAGTCGGCCGTGCCCGACCTCGGGGATGATCAGTGGAGCCAACTGCTCACCTTCTCCACCGGCGGACAGCGCAGCGTCGTCAAGCAGACGGCGATCCGCACCGGCAACATCCTGGTCGTCGTCTCCGGCTCGCCGGGGCTCGTAGACACTCAACTGGCGCGGGCCGTTGGAAAGGCGAGCGTCCACTGACCCTCGGGTACACGAAGGGGCCTGCGGCCGGGAATCTTCCCGGCCGCAGGCCCCTTCCTCGTGTCAGTGTCCGGATGGAGCCGCCTGTCAGAAGGCGTAAGGGGCCGCCGTGAGAGGCGATCCGTCCACAGCGTGGAGCAGTCGCTCGAGTTCGTCCTGTTCGGTCGCGGTCATGTCCTCGACGATCGTGCGGAGGTGCTTTTCGATGAGCCGCTCTACGAATGGATCGAGAAAGCGGTTCAGCTCCCTCTGGGCCTTGTTCATTCCACGTCGGTACTCCAGGTAGTGCGCGAGATGCCCTCCGGTTTCCATGGGCTGGCGCTGGGTGACCTGTTCGACGGTGTACTGCTCGTCTTGGGTGAAGGGACGCCCGTCACGGTGCGACCAGGTATTGGTGGCTGGCCGGTACGTGAAATCCGTGTCGCACATCAGGTCGATGATCCGACGATTCTGTTCCTTGCTGCGCATGTGAGTGCTCCTTACAGGGGGCGGCTGGGAACACAAAGGATCCGGAGATTCCCCGGTTTCGGTAACCGGGGATGTGCGGCTACCATCCGCCCGCGCTCCTGCCGGTTATCGCCTGCGACAGATGCCACCAGCTGCAGCTCGACCCTCATATCGGCCTTCTCGCAGCCGCACTCTGGCCTGTACGCCTCGAACGTGTGACGTCGCAGGGAACGGCCGCCAGGCGGGGTCTTGCCCACCTGCCGTTGTACGGGCCGCCGCCCGTGCCCTGTCACCGCCGTGGACGGTTGTCCCGTCCCGGAGCGGAGGATGGCTCGCCCGTCGGGTGTGCGGGCGACACCGCACTGCCGGCCACTGACGCCCACATGGTCGAGCTCCGTCGTGCCGCTTCCGCTCGGCGGTTGGGTACGGGGTTTCGGCTGGTGTGCTGGATGCGGGTGATCAAGACGCGGGCGGGTTGGCGGGCGGTGCCCAGTTCGCGTTGCTCTGCGGCCTCCTTGAGGAGTTGGTGCGGCTTGTGGCCGCCGGCTTCGGCATCGGCGAGAAGCGCGGCGAGGGCGGGCCACCTCCGGTCGGCGAGGATTCGTTCGGCGTGGTCGGGGACTGCGGTACGTACATCACTGGCCAGGGTCCGGCGGGCCTCTTCGCGCGGCTGGTGGCGTGCCAGTTCGGTGAGCGTGGGGGCCAGGGCGTGATCGGCGGCGGCTTGGAGGTGTCGGAGGGTTTGGCGGGCGGCGTCGGCCTGGTGGGCGTGGTTCTTCGCCTCGTGCCACCGCCCGGCGAGGATCGTCGCCCAGACCAGAGCCGCGAGCATGGCCGCGAGCGCGCTGCCGTCAGGGCCTGTGGCGGTGTGCACGATGTCACGGGCTGCGATGCGTACCGCGTCAGCGGCTCGGTCTTCGGCACGGATCTGGGAGCGCTGGGCGCGAGCGAACGCCCGTGATGCGGCTCGGAGTTCAGCTTGCAGGTCCTTGGGGGTGTGCTGTGCGGTGGCTTCGATCAGTTCGCCGAGCGCGACGATGTGGGCCTGGGCCCGCGCGTCGCTGCCGGACCCGTCGTCACCGGTGGCGTCGGTGAGCTCGGCGTGGAGGCTGTCGAGGGCGTCGGTGGCCTGGTGCCAGGGGGTGGCGGTCCGCGAGCGTCGGGCGGTGGGGTGCTCTTCGGCCGTACTGGTCGCCAGGCGGGCCTGCAGCTTGGGCAGGCTGAGGTCGGGGGCGATCTTCCCGCCCGGCTTGTAGATCTGCTCGCCCTTCGCGTTCATGTCGCCGGGGCGGCCGACGGCGTAGCCGAGCAGGTCTCCGGAGGGGCCGCGCCTTGGCTTGACCGCGAGACCGTCGGCTTCGAGGTACGTGAGTAGTTCCTCGGCGTCGGTGACGTGCGGGATGGCGGCGCGGATGCGGTCTTCGAGCCACTGTTGGCTGGTCTGTTCCCAGCCGAGGCGTGTCGCCTTGTGCATATCGGCCTGGGTCGGCCGACGGTTGGCGGTGCCGTCGCCCTTCTTCAACTGGCGAAGCCCGTAGTCCTTCTCGATCTTGCGGCACTCGTCGCCGACGCGTATGCCGCTGTTGTGGAGTTTGGGTCGGCGGCCGTCCTCGCGGACCGTGGTGGCGAGGATGTGGATGTGGTCGTCGGCGTGACGTACGGCGATCCAGCGACAGGCTAGTACTGCAATCACACTTGTGTGTGGTTGAGTTGGTGTATGGCTGAGCTCGGGGTGGGGTTGGTTGGGCAGTGGGACGGGGTGCTGGCGGGTTTACATGCCAGGTTCGCGTCGCGTTTCGTGAGGTCGGAGCCTCGTGCGCGGGCGCTTGCGTATATGCGAGGCCTGATCGCTCCATTGGAGCGGAAGAACGGCTGGACTCTGGCGGAACGGGCTGGTGACCGGCTGCCGATCGGGATGCAGCGGCTGTTGGGCGAGGCGGACTGGGACGCGGACGCAGTCCGTGACGATGTGCGGGACTACGTTGTGGAGACGATCGGTGACAAGGACGGCGTCCTGATCGGGGACGACACTGGCTTCCTGAAGAAGGGTGTGCGCTCGGCCGGCGTCCAGCGGCAGTATTCCGGAACGGCTGGACGTACGGAAAATTGCCAGGTCGGCACCTTTCTGGCCTACGCCTCGCCGAAAGGCCGGGCTCTGATCGACCGGGAGCTGTATGTGCCCGCCTCGTGGACGGACGACCGTGAGCGGTGCCGGGACGCGGGGATTCCGGACGAGGTGTTGTTCGCGACGAAGACGGAGCACTTCAAGGCCATGCTCCTTCGTGCGGTGGAGGCCGGCGTCCCGTTCGCGTGGGTCACCGCGGACGAGGCCTACGGACAGTCGAAATCCCTCAGGTGCTGGATGGAACAGCGGGCCATCAGCCATGTGATGTGCGTGAAGACCAGCGACACCGTCATCACCCGCGGCATGGGTGAACGCCGTGTCGACGACCTCGTCACCGGTCTCGCGCCGCAGGCGTGGAAGCGCCTGTCCGCCGGGAAGGGATCCCATGGCGAGCGCATGTACCAGTGGGCGCGGATCCCGATCCGGATCTGGTGGGAGAACGGCCACGGCCACTGGGTCCTGGCCCGCCGGAGCCTCAAAGACCCCACGGACCTCGCCTACTACGTCTGCTACGGCCCCGTCGCTACCCGGCTGAAAGACCTGGTCAGGGTGGCCGGCGCCCGCTGGGCAGTCGAAGAATGCTTCCAGACCGCGAAGGGCGAGTGCGGCCTGGACCACTACCAAGTCCGTCTCTACCACGCCTGGTACCGGCACATCACCCTGGCCATGGCCGCCCTCGCGGCCCTCACCGCCGTCCGCGCCTGCGAACTCTCAAAAGGGGAAACAGCGGTGGCCTGATACCGCTGTCCGTAGCGGAGATACGCCGCCTCATCGGCCACCTTCTCCACCCCGCCCACCTCACCATCCACCACCATCTGCACTGGTCACACTGGCGAAGACTCAGCCAGACACGTGCCCGCGACAGCCACTACAAACAACGCGGACACACCCCATAACTGTGATTGCGGTACTAGGTCGTCGCCTTCCGGCGCGATGCCGGCCGCGTGCACGATGCGCTGGGCGATCTCACTCCACTCGGCGTCGGAGAGGTAGCGGTCTTCGGGGGCGGCTCGGACAGGGCAGTGCCAGACGTGGTCGGTGACCGGTTGTCCGAACTCGCTGTTGCGCAGCCGTACAGGCTCGTCGAGGTAGCGGCCGAGTTCCGTGAGGGTGGCGTTCTCGTCGCGGCCTGGGTCGGGCATGGCGAGCATCGCGAAGCCGGCCACGATGTGCGGATCGAGGTGCTCGTCGTGCCAACCGGGTCCATAGAGGTAGGCGAGCAGACCGCGTGTCTTGGTCCCTGCGGGTTTGATAGCGGCGATCATGCGGCCAGGTCCTCTGTCGGGTCGGCGGGCTCGCGCAGGGCCTCGGCGATCAAAGTCAGCAGGTGGTCGAGTTCGTCGAGCCGCTGGCGTATGTCAGGTGGGGTGAGGTCGCTGTTGAGCGCTCGGGCGATCTGGTTGACGTTGACACCGATCCGGTTGAGCTGGCGCAACACCTGGGCGCGGAACATGTGGGTGCGACGGCGGTCCTCGGACAACGGCAGGTTTGCGGTGAAGCGGCCGTCCAGGAAGGCGAGGACGACGTCGGCGCAGAACCCGGACTCTCCTTTGTAACCGTGCTCGGCGGTGGTCTCCCGGAGGCGTGCACGCTCATCGGAGCGGAACTGCAAGGGGCCGACGCGTTCCGTGCGCTTGTCACCTGTGAAGCGGCGAATCGTGGGCTGCACGCTCTTAACGGTCGGCTCGCCGGCGACGGTCTCGGTTACGGAGGCGGGGCGCAGAATGGCGCGTTGGACGGCGTGGCGCGTGTCCAGGTCGGGGCCGCCCTCGGCCCCGGCCTCCGGGTCCGGCGCCCCCTGGCGCGGGACCGTCTCCGCCACCCCCGGGGCGGAGATCCCCGAAGACCGGCCTTGAGTCGGACTCGGGGTACTACTGGCTCCGCCAGGGGCTGCCCGTCCGAATGCGTGGCGCAAACGCCCCAGCAGCGTAAGGGACTTCGTCAGCGGCAACGGCTCGTCCGAGGAGTCCTCGGGGTGGTGCGGGTCGTGCGTCATGGGCGGTGCTCCGGGGAAGGCGGGATGGGCAGGCGGATATGCGGGGCTGGCGAGGTGTGCGCTGCAGGCATCGCTCTATCCACGGGTGTGGATAAGCGGGGTGGTGGCCGGGTGACCGGAAGGGTTCCGGTCACCCGGTGTGGGCGGTCAGCCTCTGGCGGAGACGGTGATCCCGGCGGTTTCGAGTTCCGGCCGGAGGATGCTCATCACCTTGGTCATCCGGCCGCTGCCGATCGTCAGGCCCTTGTCCTCCACGGCCTCTCGGAGCAGGGCCCGGGTGAGCTTGCGGTGTTCGTAGGCTGTGATCCGGCCGATCTCCGCAAGTTCCTCGATCGTGGCTTTGGGCGGTCGGCCACCGCGCGATCTGCCCTGTTCAGCCTGTGCCAACGGTTCCGCCGGCCGGGCAGTTGTGGCGGATGGTGGTTCGCTCAGGCCGGTGGAGGCAGCTGTGTGTGCCAGCTCCTGGCCGAGGGCGTTCAGTTCCTGCGGGGCACTCTCCGTCCGCTGGCCGGTGGGGGGTTCCGGCCGGTTGGCGGGCCGGTCGACGAGTTGGTGGATCTGCCGCATCAGGACACCGAAGGCCAGTAGCGCTGCGGTCGGGGGAACCGCGGCGACCACATAGTCGAGGACGGGCACGCTGCCGACGTTGCCCGTGCTGTAGACGCCGGCCACGTTCAGCGCGATAGAGCCGGTCGACCCGGCGGCGGTCACCCCGATCGCCCACTTGTCGGTGATCTGGCGCAGACCCGCGTGGAGCATCAGCAGTTCGCCCGCGACGATGAACGCGTCCAAGGTGGCGGGCCATGCCCAGCGGCGTATTGGTGAGCTGCCCAGCCCGTGCTGGCCCGCGACCTCGGCCAGGTGCGCGTATGAGAGCCAGAATGCGCCGACGGTGAGGATCACGATGACGCCGCCTGCGCCGATGAGCGCGTACCGCTCGACAGCCTGCTTCGTCGACGGTGGCCGGCCTTGGCCGAGCGGGGTGGCCGGTGGCGGACGGCGCCTGAGACGGGGAGGGATAAGGGTGAGCAAGCGGGAGTCTCCTGGGGTGGTGTGAATGCCGTCTTGGCAGTCTTGGCCGTTGTATGCGCAGGTCAGGTCAGGTACGGCAGTGGCTCGGGCCGTCCGTCTTGGCGTGTGTGGTCGGCGTCTTCGCGCCTGGGCTCGCTTCCGTGGCGGCCGCTGTCCCGAGTCGGGACAGCGGCACTGCACGTTCCGTCTCGGCGGACAGGTCTGTGACCTGTGGCGATACGGCACAGACGCACAAGACGGCGTAGGACGGATCTGGGCAGCGTCTTGGGTGGGCAGCGCGCCAGTCATGATCGCGTTGCCGTCTCGGTCCCGGCTGCCGTCTTGCCGATATGCCGTGTGACCTGCGAGATCACGGCACGGACGGCAAGTACGGCAACCGGAGGCGGGGATGGGGCTCAGCCCTCGCCGAAACTCGCCGGCCCGGTGTTCCCTGAGGGAACAAGCTGCTGGGTGTCCACTGGGTGGACGGTGGGGCAGTAGCGGCGCCAGGCGTCGAGGAACTTGTTGCGCATGTAGCCCTTGCGCTGGGTTCCGTCGGCCACACGGACGTTGCCGGGCTTGATGCCGAACTCGCGCAGCATCGCGCCGAGGCCACGGGCGGTCAGCCCGCTGCGTCCCCACTCCGCCCACGGGCTTTCGGGATCCTGGCGCAGGAGGTACAGGAGTTCCTCAGTGCTGAGGCTGTCGGGCTCACCCCGGCCCACGAAGACGCGGCGGATATCGGCGAGGATGCGCGCCCCGCTCGGGTGGTCCTCCTCGGCCGCCGCTTCGGCGGCGACCATCTGCGCGCACGCGACCCGCACCAAGCGGGGCCAGCGCCCGCCGGCGAGGTCGGCGACGATGACCAGGGGTTCCCAGGTATCGGCAGCACGATCCTCGACCGGCATGTCCGGCTCCAGGCTCGCGGCCTCATCCAGCAGCGGGCGAGCCCACGCGTGGATACGGTCGCGCAGCTCGTGCAGGGCCGGGATGTCGCGCCGCGAGCGGAAGGGCTTGACCTTCTCGCCCTCGGCCCGGCGCCGCATGCGGATCACCACCGACCGGTCCATGACCGTGTCAGGCAGGTCTCCGATCCCCGCGATGGCCGCCATGGCGAAGGTGGCGAACCGGTGCGGGGTGTGGTCGTTGCCGACGACCCGGGTCACGTACCGGCCCCGCTGGTGACCGGCGTTGAGAAGTCCGCGCGTCTCCTCGTTCTTCTCCGCCACCTTGGGGCCGAAGATCGTGTCAGCCTCGTCCACCAGCAGCGTCGGCGGCTCCTCCTCGTTGATCGAGCGGAAGATCGCCGCAGGTGTGGTGTTGATGGTCAGCATCGGATCGTGGACCGTCTCGGTCAGCACATCCAGCAGCCGCGACTTGCCGCACCGCTTCGCCGGCCCCACCACCGCCAGGCGCGGGGCATGCTGCCACGCGGGCTGCAGATGCGTCGCCGCCACCCACAAGGTGATCGCATCCAGCGCCTGGGGCGAGGGCGGAATGACGAACTGGGCTATGTGCGCACGCAGTTCGTCCAGCAGCTTCGAGCCGACCGTCGGCTCCGCATCGGGTATCGCCTCCAGCCCGCTCGCCGTATCTGCCTCGTCGCCGCTGCGGGCGACCGCGTTGTCGCTCGGGTCCTGACGGTCGCCTGCCTGTGAGGCGCGCAGGTGGGCGCCAGGCCGACCGGGGATGGCGGTTGCAGGCCAGGTCGCCTGGGCGGGAGCGGAATAGGACTCGGGGTTCTCAGGTTGCACTCGGCAGCTCCTCTGGCGGTTGCGGGCGCGTATGCCCTTGTCGCCGGGTCGGTTCGCATCGGATTGGCGGGGAGCCTTGGGGCCTCCGGCGTTGCACCGCCGGGGGCTCTCCCCCTTCTCGCAGGCGTCTCGGTACCGCGAGGGACCACGGACAGTACGGTCACGCCCGTTCACAGTCCAGCGATTCTGTGTCAGCTCAGCGCAGAAGCGTCTGTCACGGACCCGCCCCCTCATGCGGCCAGCCCCAGCAGGGCCAGCAGGTCGGCAGTCACCACCCGGTAGGCGTTGCCCAGCCGCAGCACCCTGCACGGGTACTGGCCACGCTTGGCGAGCTCGTACCCCTTGCTCCGCCCGAGCCCCAGCGCCCGATTGCCGGTGTCCAGGTCAATAGCGGCGGGAAGCCCGAGCAGCTCCTCTCGGCTCATCCCCTTCGCCCGGCCGGCGGGCTCGTTCTCACGCATGCGCGCTCCATCCATGACTGAGCCCTCGGCGAACGTGACGATCACGCCCGGCTCCAGGCCACTGAATCCAGGATGGCGAAGCTAATGTGTCCCCATGACACAACACGATTTCGATGCTGGATACGAGGACGAAGACGAGGACGACATCCCCGAGTGGGCCGACCACGTCATGACCACCGTGGCCGCCGAGGTCCGACGCCGAAGGAAGGAGCTACGTATGAGCGCCCAGGACCTCGCCGACCGCTGCGAGGAGATCGGCCACCCGATCCCCCGCAACGTCATCGCCAATATGGAATCCGGCCGCCGCGCCAACCTCCCCCTGGTCGACGTCATGGTTCTGGCCAAGGCACTGCGCACGAACCCGATCTGCCTCATCTACCCGATCGGTTACGCCGCCGAGGTCCAGCGGCTCCCGTACGAACAGCGAATCGCTCCGTGGGAGGCCATGGTCTGGTTCATCGCCCAGGACAGCGGCTCCCTGGCCGACCGCGACATGCTCCGCTACCAGCGCGAGCACATCGAGGCCCTCAGCGAGGCGCGCTCCGCGATGACCAGCGAGAGCTACGCGCAGTACGCCGTAGAGCAGGCGACCAGCGCCACAGAACGGGCGGAGGCCCTGCGCGACCAGGCCACCTGCCTGGAGCGCATCGACAAGGCCAAGCAACGCCTGCGCGTCGCCCGCTCCTTCATCCGCCGCGACCGCGGCCTCCTCCCCTACCTGCCCCCCGAACTCGCCGACGTCGACCCACCCGAACCCGGCAGCAACACCAACACCACCAAGGAGAACGATCTTTGAAGGGCTCCACCTACCGCCGCTGCTCCTGCCGCGACCCCAAGACCGGCAAGGAACTCGGCACGTCCTGCCCCAAGCGCAACAGCAGGAACCACTGCACCTACTCCATACGCCAGGAACTGCCACCCCGCGAGGACGGCAGCCGCAGGTCGTTCGCCCGTGGCGGCTACGACAGCCGCAAGGCCGCCCAAGCCGACCTCGACCACGTCCGCGCCCTCCTGGGCCTGGCCGAGTCGGACGATCCCGAAGGCACGGAGCTGATCGCCGCCATGCTGATGGAAGTTGGCCGCGAGCGGACGCCCCTGCCCGAAGTCGAGGAGACCCGCAGGCGCCTCAACGCCGGCCAGGACCTCATCGGCAGCCTCACCGTGGCCGAGTACCTCGACCGGTGGCTGGCGGGCAAACGCATACGCAAGTCCGGCATCAACCGCTACGAGACCGACATCCGAGTGCACCTCAAGCCACGCATCGGCCACCGGCGCCTCGACCGGCTACGCGTCAGCCACCTCAGCGAGATGTTCACGGACATCCGCGACGCCAACGCCCAGATCTTGGAGCAGAATGCTCAACGGCGAGCGGCGATCGATGAGTTGGTGACCGTGCCATGGAAAGGCGTGGACAACCGTGCCCGCCGCAAGGCCATGAAAGCCGCGATCGACGAGATGCCGCCCTTCCGTCGGGTCACCGGCTCCGCCACGCGCCAACACGTGAAGGCCACTCTCCGCGCGGCCCTGAACGACGCCATCGGGCAGCAGATCATCACGTTCAACCCTGCGGCCCACGTCGAGATCGACCCCGTACGCAAGCCGAAGGCGCTGGTGTGGACTGACGAGCGGGTCGCCAAGTGGGAGCAGACGGGCGAGAAGCCGTCGCCCGTGATGGTCTGGACGCCCCAACAGACCGGCGCCTTCCTCGACTTCGTAGCCCAGGACCGGCTGTACGCCATGTGGCACCTGATCGCCTTCCGCGGCCTGCGCCGTGGCGAGGCGTGCGGACAGCCGTGGTCGGAGACGAACCTCGACACCCACTCCCTCACCGTCTCCGCCCAGCTCGTGCAGGACGGCTGGGAGGTCGAGGCATCCGACCCGAAGACGGACAGCGGCTACCGCGTGGTGGCGCTCGACGACGACACGGTCGACGTCTTGAAGCGGCACCGCGAGCGGCAGGACGAAGCCCGCGCAGAGTGGGGCTCGGCCTGGGTCGAGACCGGCCACGTCTTCACCCAGGAAGACGGCTCCTGGCTCCACCCCGGCAAGGTGACCGACCTCTTCGAGCGCCTCGTCGCCGCCTCCGGCCTCCCGCCGATCCGACTGCACGACCTGCGCCACGGCGCGGCCACCCTCATGCTGGCCGCCGACATCGACATCAAGATCGTGTCGGACACCCTCGGTCACAGCGACACCCGTATCACGCGGGACATCTACCAGAGCGTCCTGCCACAGGTCGGCAAGAGCGCCGCCGAGGCGACCGCGAAGCTGGTCCCACTGCAGCGCAGGGCCGAGGCCGAGAAGGCGGCCCGCAAGGCGGCGAAGAAGGCGAAGGCCAGGAAGGCCGCGGCCAAGAAGCCCGGCAAGGGCACCGGCGGCAAACCGAAGGGCGATGCGAACGCTCACGCCAAGGCCAAGAAGAAGGCCAAGCGGCAGAAGCCCAAGAAGTAGGTCCCCGAGCCGCTCCGCTCACGCATCGCTCACGCAAGCAAAGTCACGGCACCCCGGCCGCGTGATGCACCATGCCCCGAGCAACAGAAAACCCCAGGTCACGGGGTGTGTGACCTGGGGTTTCTCTGAGCCGCCTTCGGGATTCGAACCCGAGACCTACGCATTACGAGTGCGTTGCTCTGGCCAACTGAGCTAAGGCGGCACCGCCCTGCGCACCATGGTGCGAGCAGCAGCGTCGCCAAGTCTACACAGTTTCTGGAGTGGTCCCGACCAGGGTCGGGGCAGCGGCCGCAGGGGCTACGAGCAGCGCTTTCCCTTGGCCGGCGGGGTGCCGTCGAGGAGGTAGGTGTTGATCGCGGTGTCGATGCAGTCGCTGCCGCGCCCGTACGCGGTGTGGCCGTCGCCCTCGTAGGTGAGGAGGGTGCCGGAGGAGAGCTGGGCGGCGAGTGACTCGGCCCACTTGTAGGGGGTCGCGGGGTCGCGTGTGGTGCCGACCACCAGGATCGGGGCGGCGCCCTTGGCCTCGATGCGGTGCGGGGCGCCGGTGGCCTTGACCGGCCAGTACGCACAGTTGAGGCTGGACCAGGCGAAGCCGTCGCCGAACACCGGCGAGGCCTGTTCGAAGGCGGGCAGGGCCGCGGTCACCTCGGCGGGGCCGGTGAAGGACGGCGGCAGGTCCAGGCAGTTCACGGCGGCGTTGGCGAACATCAGGTTCGCGTACTTGCCGCTCGCGTCACGCTCGTAATACGAGTCCGCCAGCGTCAGCAGGCCCGCGCCGTCGCCCTTCATCGCGCGGGACAGGGCGGTGCGCAGTTCGGGCCACGCGCTCTCGTCGTACATCGCGGCGATCACGCCCGTGGTGGCGAGGGCCTCGCCGAGCGGGCGGCTCTGACCGGTGGGGATGGGCTTGCCGTCCACGGCCTTGAAGAACTTCCGCAGCCGGTCCGACGCGTCCGCGACGGAGTCGGTGCCAAGGGGGCAGTCCTTCTGCTTGATGCAGTCCGCGGCGAAGGACTGGAAGGCGGTCTCGAAGCCCGCGGTCTGGTCGCGGTTCATGTTGAGGGACGACAGGGCCGGGTCCATCGCCCCGTCGAGGACGAGCCGCCCGGTGCGGGACGGGAAGAGCTCGGCGTACGTCGCCCCGAGGAACGTGCCGTACGAGGCGCCGACGTAGTACAGCTTGCTGTCGCCGAGGACCGCCCTCAGCACGTCCATGTCACGGGCCGCCTCGACCGTGGAGACATGCGGCAGGACCTTGCCCGACTTCGCCTCGCACCCCTTCGCGAAATCCTTGAACGCCTGGGCCAGCGCCGCCTGTTCGGCCGCGTCGTCGGGGGTCTGGTCGACCTCCGTGTATGCGTCCATCTGCTGGCCCGTCAGGCATTCGACGGGTTCGCTGCGCGCCACCCCGCGCGGGTCCACGGCCACCATGTCGTAGCGCGCCCGCACCGGCGCCGGATAGCCGATGCCGGCATACGACTGGAGGTAGCCGACCGCCGAGCCGCCCGGGCCGCCCGGGTTGACCTGGAGCGAACCGATCCGCTTGCCCGGGCCGGTCGCCTTCACCCGGGCCACCGCCAGGTTGATCGAGGGGCCGGCGGGTTTCGCGTAGTCGAGCGGCGCCTTCATCGTGGCGCACTCGAACTTGGCGACCCCGCACGCCCGCCAGCTCAGCTTCTGCGTGTAGTAGGGGGCGAGTGCCTCGGACGACGGGGTGTCGCCCGGCCCCGCCTTGGTGGCGTCGTGCGCGGAAGCGGTGGCGGACGTGGACGAACTGCCCGACGAGCAGCCGGAGATGAGCAGGCCGGCCGTCGCGGCGGCGATGGCTGAAGTACGGAGCAGGCGCCTTGAGTCCATCTGGGGAGCGTATCCGGCCCGTGACGTGATGTACGCGGTGCGCGACGGTGCGGCTCGTACGGGTGATCCGGTCAACCACGGCTGCGCCCCGGTGCCGCCCTAGGTGTGGTCGCTCTGCTCGCGGCCGCGGGCTCGGGTGTCGGCGGCCCCGGACCGCGCCGATGCGTCGGCGGTGGGTGTGCCGGCCGACCCCGGAGCTCCCGGTGCGCCCGGTGCCGCTCCGCCTCCTCGCCCCCCTTTCGGTCCTGTCTCAGCCCGCTCGCAGGGCCAGCGTCATCGACTCCACCGCCAGCAGCGGCGCCACATTGCGGTCCAGGGCCTCGCGGCAGGCCAGGATCGACTCGATGCGGCGCAGGGTGCGCTCCGGTCCGGACGCCCGGGCGACCCGCTCCACCGCGTCCCGCACGTCCTCGTTGGCGATGGGCACCCTGGTGCGCAGTTGCAGGGCGAGGACGTCGCGGTAGAAGCCCGTCAGCTCGCTCAGGGCCAGGTCCAGGCTGTCGCGCTGCGTGCGGGTCTTGCGGCGCTTCTGCTTGTCCTCCAGCTCCTTCATCACGCCGGCGGTGCCGCGCGGCATGCGGCCTCCGGCGACGCCTCCCATCGCGGCCTTGAGCTCCTCGGTCTCCTTGACGTCGACCTCTTCGGCCATCTGCTTGGCGTCCTCGGCGGCGGTGTCGACCAGCTCCTGCGCGGCCTTGAGGCAGCCGCCCACGTCGTCCACGCGCAACGGCACCTTCAGGACCGCGGCCCGCCGGGCCCGGGCCGCCGCGTCGGTGGCCAGGCGGCGGGCCCGGCCGATGTGGCCCTGGGTGGCGCGGGCCGCGGCATGCGCTACCTCGGGCTCGACGCCGTCGCGCCGTATCAGCACGTCGGCGACGGCCTCGACCGGCGGGGTGCGCAGAGTGAGGTGGCGGCAGCGGGACTTGATGGTGGGGAGCACGTCCTCCAGGGACGGCGCGCACAGCAGCCACACCGTGCGGGGGGCGGGCTCCTCCACCGCCTTGAGGACGGCGTTGGCCGCCTGCTCGGTGAACCGGTCGGCGTCCTCGATGATGATGACCTGCCAGCGGCCGCCCGAGGGCGACATCTGGGCGCCCCTCACGAGCTCGCGGGTCTGCTTGACGCCCACGGTGAGGCCCTCGGTGGTGATGACCGTGACGTCGGCGTGCGTCCCGATCAGCGCCGTGTGGCAGCCGTCGCAGAAACCGCAGCCCGGTGCGCCGCCCAGCGCACGGTCCGGACTCACGCACTGGAGGGCTGCCGCGAATGCCCGGGCCGCGGTGGGACCGCCCGAGCCGGGAGGGCCGGTGAACAGCCAGGCGTGCGTCATCTTCGACGCTTCGGGGCGCGGCTCGCCGGAACGCTCGGCGGTGACCAGCGCATCGGCATCCCGGGCGGCGGCACCCAGCTGCTCCTGCAACCGGTCCTGGCCCACCAGGTCGTCCCACACGGCCATCTACTGCCCCTCCGTCCCTTCGTCCCTCCGGTCGCTGCTGCGCCCCATTGTGCGCCACCCCACTGACAACGGACGTCGGCGGGCAAACCCCCGCAGGTCAGGGCGGGCCGGCCGATGACGCGACCCGTCCGGGCAGCATCGGCGACGCGACCCGTGCGGGCGGCCTCGGTGACGCGACCCATGCGGCCGTCATCGAGGCACGACCCGTGCGGCCGTCGTGGGCCGCACGGCTCGTGCGGTCATCGGCGGTCGCCCGTCCCGCGGCACTGCAACTCTAGAAAATCCCGGCCCCCGAAACGATCGTGCTGGCACGCACTTCCAGCTGCGTACCAGCACGAGTGCCCCCAGGGGGCCAGCACGAGTCTCCGGGGGTCAGCGCTTGCGGCGGCCGCCCCGCGGGGTGTCGTCCTCGTCGTCGCGCGAGCCGAGGAGTTCGTCGGCCAGCGTCGGCAGGTCGTCCAGGGGGGTCTCCTCCGCCCAGTCCGAGCGCCGTCGCGACCGCTCCTGGCCCGTCGCCGGGTCGATCTGGGGCAGTTCGCGCGTACGCTCGTTGCCCCCGTCCGAGGAATCACCCGCGCCGCGCTCGTCGCGGAAGAGACCCGGCGGCACCCGGTCCGAGGGATCGGCGCCGCGTACCGGCGGCAGCACCGCCGTCTCGTCGGCGGCCCGGGCCTCACGCCCCGCGTCGTGTCCCGCGTCGGGCACCGACGGCAGGACGGTCGTCTCCTCGGCGTCGGAAACCCGCCCCGGCCGCGCCCCGGCAGCGTCCCGCGCGCCCGGTTCGGGCACCGGCACGGGCTGGGTGATCTCGTTGGGCTCGGCGACCGGGACCTGCTGGGTCACCTCGTTCGGGCTGACCACCGGGGTGGGAACGGTGAGCTCCGACTCCGCGACGTCAGCGGGACGACCGGCAGGACCCGCAGAACCCGCGGAGCGCTCGGATCGCTCGGATCGCTCGGACCGCTCGGACCGCTCGGATCGCTCGGACCGCCCGGACCGCTCAGACCGCCCGGACCGCTCGGACCGCTCGGACCGAGCAGTACCAGCTGCCTCGGACACGCCCGAGCCGGCCGCACCGCCCGAGCCGGCCGCACGCGAGGTGCCGGTCGCACCCGCCGCGCCCACCGCCCCGGACGCGTTCGTCGCGCCCGCGCGGGCCTGCTTGGCTGCCGCCTCCTCGGCGGCGGCAGCGGCGGCGGCCTCCGCCAGACGGCGGGCCTGTTCCGCGCGCAGCAGGGCCTCCTCGGCCTTGCGCTGCTTCTCCAGGCGGCGCGCCTCCGCCTCCGCCCGCAGCCGGGACTCCTCCTCCGCCTGCTTGCGCAGGCGTTCCTGCTCGGCCGCGCGCGCCTTCTCCTCGGCCTCGCGCCGGACCCGCTCCTCCTCGGCGAGCCGCCTGGCCTCCTCGGCCCGGCGACGGGCCTCCTCCGCCTGGCGTTCCTCCTCGCGACGGCGCGCCTCTTCGAGCTCGCGCCGCTTGCGCTCCTCCTCCTCGGCGCGGAGCTTGGCGAGCTGCTCCTGTCGCTCGCGCTCCAGGCGCTCCTCCTCGGCCTTGCGCGCGGCCTCTTCCTCCGCGCGCTTCCTGGCCTCTTCCTCCGCCTTCCTGCGCGCCTCCTCCTGGGCCCTCACTTCGGCCTCGGAGAGCGGCAGCATCTGGTCGAGCCGGTGGCGTACGACGGTGGTGACGGCCTCCGGCTCCTGGCCGGCGTCGACCACCAGGTAGCGCGAGGGGTCGGCGGCGGCCAGCGTGAGGAACCCGGACCTGACCCGGCCGTGGAACTCCGGCGGCTCCGACTCCAGGCGGTCCGGCGCCTCCGTGAAGCGCTCGCGGGCCGTTTCGGGCGAAACATCGAGCAGAACGGTCAGATGCGGTACGAGTCCGCCAGTCGCCCACCGGTTGATTCGGGCAATCTCGGTCGGAGACAGATCACGACCGGCCCCCTGGTAGGCCACGGACGAATCGATGTAGCGGTCCGAGATGACGATCGCACCGCGTTGCAGGGCAGGCCGTACCAGCGAGTCGACGTGCTCCGCGCGGTCGGCCGCGTACAGCAGCGCCTCGGCGCGGTTGGACAGGCCGGCCGACGACACGTCCAGCAGGATCGACCGCAACCGCTTGCCCACCGGCGTGGCCCCGGGCTCGCGCGTGACGACGACTTCGTGGCCCTTGGCGCGGATCCATTCGGCGAGCGCCTCGGCCTGGGTGGACTTGCCGGCTCCGTCGCCGCCCTCCAGGGCGATGAAGAAGCCGGTGGCGGCCGGTGCCTGTACGGGGTCGGCGCCCCGCACCGCGTCGGCCAGGTCGCGCCGCAGGGGCACGCCCTGGCGGTCGTCGGCCTTGGCCAGCACCACGGCGGCCAGCGGCAACAGCAGCGCGCCGACCAGCATCAGCGTGAAGCCGGCGCCGCCGTGCGCGAAGACGAACGAGCCCGACTCGAGCCGGTGACTGCCGATGGCCGCGGCGAGCAGCGGCGCGGCGATGGCGCCGAGCCCTATCGCGACCCGTACGACCGCCTGGAGGTGCTCGGCGGTGCGGGCCCGGCGGTACTCCTCGGTCTCCTGGTCGATCAGTACGTGCCCGGTGTTGGCGGCGACGCCCGCGCACACGCCCGCGATCAGGGCGATGAACAGCACGGTCGCGAGGTCCGGCACGAGGCCGAGGGCGAGCAGCGCGATGCCGGTGACGGCGATCGCGAGGGACAGCAGACGGCGCCGGGAGAGCACCGGAAGGATCTTGGAGGCGGTACGGATGCCGAGCACCGTGCCACCCGTCAGGGCGAGGACCAGGAGCGCGAAAGCGGCCGGGCCGCCGCCCAGGTCCACGGCGTGCAGCACGGCGACGGAGACGGCCGCGGCGATGGCGGCGGCGACCGACGCGCAGGCGAGCACGAACAGCGGGATCGCCCCGGTGCGGCCCTTGTCGGGGCCGTTGCCGGTGCTGGGCCTGCGCAGCCCCTCCAGCGGCGAACGGGGGCGCGGCGTCTGGGTGCCCGGCAGTTCGAGCAGCGCGACCACGGAGATCGACGCGGCGAAGAGGCCGGCGGCGAGGTACGAGCCGAGGGCGGCCTGGTGCAGCTTGAACCAGTCGATGCCCGTGCCGAGCAGGTTGCTGATGAGGGCCGCGACGAGCAACGCCGCCGCGCCCAGCGGGATCGCGACGAAGGTCGTACGCAGCGAGAGCCTGCGCAGGGCGTCGAGGTGGTCCGGCAGCGGCCGGACGGCGGCGCCCTCCAAAGGAGGCGCGGGCAGCAGCGCGGGGGCGGCGCTCTCCTTGGCGACCGTCCAGAACCGTTCGGCGACACCCGCCAGGAACGCGGTGATCAGGACCAGGAGCAGCGCGTGGCGCGGGGTCCAGTCGATCCACAGGGGGGCGACGATCAGCAGCGCGGCCCGTACGCCGTCGGCGCCGACCATCGTCCAGCGCCGGTCGAGGGGGCCGCCCGGCGCGGTCAGCGCGGAGACCGGGCCGAGCAGCGCGGCGCCGAAGAGCACCGTCGCGAACGCCCGGGCGCCGAGCACCGCTGCCACGGCGAAGGCTGCGCCCCGGTATCCACCCCCGAACGACTGCTGCTCCAGGGCGGCCTGCAATGCCAGCAGCAGCGTGACGAGCACGGCGAGCGCGTCGCCGATCCCGCCGATGAGTTGGGCGCTCCACAATCGTCGCAGGGGCGGGATGCGCAGCAGGGCGCGGACGGCGCGCTCCCGTGAGTCTGCGGTCAGGGCGTCGGAGGTGGGGTGCACGTCCGTGGGGGTACCCACTGCTCCTTGGGAGCTTGGGGGATGCTCGGCTCCTCGCGTCATCCGCCCAGCCTATCCGGAGCGTGCGGATCCTTGAGGGGGCGCCCGAACATATGGGCGGACCACATGACTCGGGCTCCACCGGGGCTCAACGCGCGGCGGGGGGCCGGGGCGACTGCCCCGACCCCCCGTCCACCGTCGACCTACTCCGCGGCCGTGGCCTTCTTGGCCGCGGTCTTCTTCGCGGGAGCCTTCTTCGCGGCGGTCGTCTTGGCCGCCGTCGTCTTCTTCGCCGCCGTCTTCTTGGCAGGTGCCTTCTTCGCGGCGGCCTTCTTGGCCGGGGCCTTCTTCGCCGTCTTCTTGGCGGGCCCCTTGGCGCGCTTCTCGGCGAGCAGCTCGAAGCCCCGCTCCGGGGTGATCTCCTCGACGCTGTCGCCGGTCCTGAGCGTCGCGTTGGTCTCGCCGTCGGTGACGTACGGGCCGAAGCGGCCGTCCTTCACCACGACCGGCTTCTCGCTGACCGGGTCGACGCCGAGCTCCTTGAGCGGGGGCTTGGCGGCGGCGCGGCCACGCTGCTTGGGCTGGGCGTAGATCGCCAGCGCCTCGTCGAGCGTGATGGAGAAGAGCTGGTCCTCGGTCTCCAGGGAGCGCGAGTCGGTGCCCTTCTTCAGATACGGCCCGTAGCGGCCGTTCTGCGCGGTGATCTCGACACCCTCGGCGTCGACGCCGACCACGCGGGGCAGCGACATCAGCTTGAGGGCGTCGTCCAGGGTGACGGTGTCCAGGGCCATCGACTTGAAGAGCGAGGCGGTCCGCGGCTTGACCGCGTTCTTGCCGGTCTTCGGGGTGCCCTCGGGCAGGATCTCGGTGACGTACGGGCCGTAGCGGCCGTCCTTGGCGACGATCTGGTTGCCGCTCACCGGGTCCGCGCCCAGCTCGAAGTCGCCGCTCGGCTTGGCGAGCAGTTCCTCCGCGTACTCGACGGTCAGCTCGTCGGGCGCCAGGTCGTCCTGCACGTCCGCGCGCTGGTGGCCCTCGGAGTCCTTCTCGCCGCGCTCGACGTACGGGCCGTAGCGGCCGACGCGGAGCACGATTCCCTCGCCCACGGGGAACGAGGAGATCTCGCGGGCGTCGATCGCGCCGAGGTCGGTGACGAGCTCCTTGAGCCCGCCCAGGTGGTCCCCGTCGCCGTTGCCCGCGGCCGAGGCGGCACCGGCCGTCGCCGCGTCGCCCTCGCCGAAGTAGAAACGCTTCAGCCACGGCACCGACTGGGCCTCGCCGCGTGCGATGCGGTCGAGGTCGTCCTCCATCTTGGCGGTGAAGTCGTAGTCGACGAGCCGGCCGAAGTGCTTCTCCAGGAGGTTGACCACGGCGAAGCTCAGGAACGACGGGACGAGCGCCGTGCCCTTCTTGAACACATACCCGCGGTCCAGGATCGTGCCGATGATCGAGGCGTACGTCGAGGGACGCCCGATCTCGCGCTCTTCCAGCTCCTTGACCAGCGAGGCCTCGGTGTAGCGGGCCGGCGGCTTGGTCGCGTGGCCGTCCACCGAGATCTCCTCGGACGACAGTGCGTCGCCCTCGGCCACCAGCGGCAGGCGGCGCTCGCGGTCGTCGAGCTCGGCGTTCGGGTCGTCGGCGCCTTCCACATAGGCCTTCATGAAGCCGTGGAAGGTGATCGTCTTGCCGGAGGCGGTGAACTCGGCCTGCCGGCCGTCGCTCGCCCGGCCCGCGATCTTCACGGTCACCGAGTTGCCGACCGCGTCCTTCATCTGGGAAGCGACGGTCCGCTTCCAGATCAGTTCGTAGAGCCGGAACTGGTCGCCGGTGAGGCCGGTCTCGGCGGGGGTGCGGAAACGATCACCCGAAGGGCGGATCGCCTCGTGCGCCTCCTGCGCGTTCTTGACCTTCCCCGCGTAGGTGCGGGGCTTGTCCGGCAGATAGTTGGCGCCGTACAACTGCGTCACCTGCGCCCGGGCGGCCGAGATGGCCGTGTCGGACAGCGTCGTGGAGTCCGTACGCATATAGGTGATGAAGCCGTTCTCGTACAGCTTCTGGGCGACCTGCATGGTCGCCTTGGCGCCGAAGCCCAGCTTGCGCGAGGCCTCCTGCTGAAGCGTGGTCGTACGGAACGGGGCGTACGGCGAGCGGCGGTAGGGCTTGGACTCCACCGAGCGCACCGCGAAGGAGGAGTCGGCGAGGGCGGCGGCCAGGGACCGCGCGTTCGCCTCGTCCAGGTGCAGGACGTCACTCTTGAGTTGTCCGTCGGGGCCGAAGTCACGGCCCTGCGCGACGCGCCGGCCGTCGACCGTGTTCAGCCGGGCCACCAGGGTGGACGGGTCGGAGGCGTCGCCCGTCCGACCGGTGGAGAACGTGCCGGTCAGGTCCCAGTACTCAGCAGAACGAAAAGCGATGCGCTCGCGTTCCCGCTCCACGACGAGACGGGTGGCCACGGACTGGACGCGCCCGGCGGACAGCCGCGGCATGACCTTCTTCCACAGGACCGGCGAGACCTCGTAGCCGTAGAGGCGGTCGAGGATGCGCCGGGTCTCCTGGGCGTCGACCATGCGCTGGTTGAGCTCGCGCGGGTTGGCGACGGCGTCCCGGATGGCGTCCTTGGTGATCTCGTGGAAGACCATCCGGTGGACCGGGACCTTGGGCTTCAGAACTTCCTGCAAGTGCCACGCGATGGCTTCGCCCTCGCGGTCCTCATCGGTGGCGAGGAAGAGTTCGTCGGACTCGGCCAGAAGCTCCTTGAGCTTCCTGACCTGGGCCTTCTTGTCGGCGTTGACGACGTAGATCGGCTGGAAGTCATGTTCGACGTCCACGCCGAGCCGGCGCACCTCGCCGGTGTACTTCTCGGGCACCTCGGCGGCGCCGTTCGGCAGGTCGCGGATGTGCCCGACGCTCGCCTCGACGACATAACCGGGGCCGAGGTAGCCCTTGATCGTCTTCGCCTTGGCAGGAGACTCGACGATGACGAGTCGGCGGCCGCCCTTTGCGGTCTCGCTGGTCGGGGACAACTTCGCTCTTCTCTCCGGTCGGCACTCGGGTGTCAGTACGTGACGCTGCGGAGTGTGACGGTACAACCCGCCCCCGTGTCAAACAGCAAAAGGCCGCAGCGGCCACTCGAACGGTAACCCGACTTACCGCGATCCTGCCGCCCGGACCGTCCCGAAGCCTTCTGAAAAGCGTTTCATCCCCTTTCGGGCTAGATCCGGGCGAAGCACCAGAGCCCGAGCAGGAGGAACGCCACACCGAAGACGCTCGCGAGCACCGCGGCCGGAACCGGGGAGGCGCCGTGGGCGACCGGGACGCGGCGGCACACACAGGACGCCGTCCACAGCAGCAGAGCCCCTCCGAACAGCACGAACACCGCCCCCGCGAAGACGGCCGGCCCCGTCTCGGTCCCTCCCAGTGCGTTCATGGCCGCGATCCTGGCCGCCGCGCGACACCCCCGGGCAGCACCCGGGCCGCATCGCGGCGAACGCCGGGTGAACGCTCACCCGATCATGCACATTTCAGCCAGATCCGCCCGTCCCGCGCCCCGAACGCGGACGTCCGCCCTCCGGACCCGAACATCCGCGCCCCGACCAGGACTTCACCCGCCCCCAGCCGTCGTACGGCCAACTCCCCTCCCCCCGAGGCCGCCCCGGCGGGCCCTACTCGGCCACCGGCTCCAGGAAGCCCTGGTCCACCAGGAGTCGGATGGACTCCGGTGTACGGTCGCGCAGCAGCACCGGGTCCTCGTCGATCAACTGGGCGATCGCGTCCAGAATCCGGCCCGCCGACAGCTCGCCGTCACAGACGCCGGCGAAACCGGCGCCCACCGTGTCGACCTTGGTGGCCCGGCGCATGCCGCGGTTCTGACGGAGCACCACATGCTCCGGGTCGTCGGCGCCCGGCAGCCCCACCTGCTCCTGCACCACCTCGTCGGCGAGGCGGAACCGGTCGGCGAGCAGCGCCGCGTCGTCGTGCTCGCGCAGATAGTCCTGCCGCTCGAAGTGCGCCCGCACGGTGTCGCCGAGCGGCTGCTCGACGGGGTGCGGCCACTCCTCCGCCACGATGGACGGCCGGTCGCTGTCGGTGCGGCGCAGGGTGATCCAGCCGAAGCCGACCGCCTTGGTCTTGCGCGCCTCGAACTCGTCCAGCCAGGCCTCGTAGCGCTCCGCGTAGCGCGCCGGGTCGCTGTGGTGGTCCCCGGCGTCGCGCAGCCACAACTCGGCGTACTGGGTGATGTCCTGGACCTCGCGCTGCACGATCCAGGCGTCGCAGCCGCGCGGGATCCAGGAGCGCAGCCGGTCCTGCCACTCCTCGCCCTCGACGTGCTGCCAGTTGGCCAGGAACTGGGCGTATCCGCCGGGGTTGAGCCGCTCCCCCGCCCCTTGAACGAGCGTGCGGCACAGATCGTCCCCGCCCATACCGCCGTCGCGGTAGGTCAGCCGCGCTCCGGGCGAGATCACGAACGGCGGGTTGGAGACGATGAGGTCGTAGGTGTCCTCGCCGACCGGCTCGTACAGCGAGCCCGTCCGCAGCTCGGCCTCCGGCGCGCCCGACAGCGCGAGGGTGAGCCGGGTGAAGTCGAGGGCGCGCGGGTTCAGGTCGGTGGCGGTGACCCGGGTGGCGTGCTGTGCGGCGTGCAGCGCCTGGATGCCGGAGCCGGTGCCGAGGTCGAGGGCCGAGCCCGCGGGCACGCGGACCGTGAGGCCGGCCAGCGTCGTGGAGGCGCCGCCGACGCCGAGCACCATCGCCTCGTCGCGCCCGCTTGCGCCGCCCGCGCCGCCGACCGCGCACCCCAGGTCGGAGACGATGAACCAGTCCTGCCCTTCGGGGCCGCCGTAGGGCCGCACGTCGACCGTGGCCCGCACCTCGTCGCCCGCGCGGACCACCCAGCCGTCCGCGAGGGCCTCGTCGAGCGGCAGGGCCGCCCGGGCGCTCTCGTACCCGACGGGCTGCTGGAGCAGGAAGAGCCGCACCAGAGTGTCGAGCGGGGTCCGACCCCGGGTGGCGCGCAGGGCGGGGACGGTCTCGCTGCGGGCCAGCGCCGCATACGCAGGGGCGCCGAGCAGGTCGAGCAGGCCGTCGGCGGTGAAGGCGGCGGCGAGCAGGGCGTCGCGCAGGCGGGCTGCGTGACCGGGCGCGGGAAGACTGGTCGTACTCACCCCGCCATTGTCGCCGCTGCCTCTGACAATCACCCCCTCACGTCCGTGGCCCGGCCCCCACGAGGGAGCCGGGCCACGGACGAAGGCGCACGGAGATTACGACGACTTGGCGCTCTGCGAGGCCGAGGGCGACGCGGAGCCGGAAGGCGAGGCCGACTTGTCGGCCGGTGCGCCCGCGCCCGAGCCCGACGGCGCGGGGGAGGACGGCGTCTGCTTCTGGCAGCCGGGCTGCTTCTGCATGGCCTTGCCGACGTCGCCGGACTCCAGCTTCTTCAGGGACGCGTCACCCGTCGAGCTGATCTTGCCGAGCTCGGTCGCGATGTCCTCCAGGCCCTTGGCGAACGCCGCCTGGTCCCCGGCGTTGAGCGCGTCCACCTTCTTCTTGAGGTTCGCGTACGACACGGAGGAGGCGTTCAGTTCCTTGACGGCCTCCTGCTGGGTGGTGGCGCCGTCCTTGACCGGCGGAGCCCCGGCCTTGTCGACGGCTGCGCCCAGCGCCTTGTAGGCGTCCGAGATCTGCTGGAAGGCGGCCGAGTCCGTCTTCTGCACATCGGCCGGCTTGCTGTCGTCGCGCGTCTGCGCCTGGATCGCGGCGTTGGCGTCGGTGATCTTCTTGAACTGCGGCTGGGCCGTGTTGCAGAAGGTCTTCGCCCAGTCGTCGACCTTCTTGCTGGAGTCATCGCTACAGCCCGACAACATCAGGGTCAGTACCGCACCGCCGGACAGTGCGGCTGCAAGCTTCTTGTTCACCGGTTTGGTCCCTTCCAAGGCTCTCGGCCCCGGAACATACACGCCAAGTGGGCGACAATCGCTTGCCGTCCATGTGATCTGCCCCCTATTGCAGCCATTTGCACCAAGCGAAACGGGCGGACGGTGTGTCAAACCCCACCGCCCGCCCGCCCTTTGCTCCTTGAAGGGTTACGAAACCACCGCCGGGTCCGCCGGCTTCGCCACCCGCTCGCTGGTGCCGTCGTCACCCACGGCCACGCTGCGCCGCTTCGACACGTACACCGCGCCGATGATGACCAGGATGGCGAGCGCCGCCACGATCCCGCGGACGGCGGGGTTCGCGTCGTCGCCGTAGCTGAACTTGACGATGGCCGGCGCGATCAGGAGGGCCACCAGGTTCATCACCTTGAGCAGCGGGTTGATCGCGGGGCCCGCCGTGTCCTTGAAGGGATCGCCGACGGTGTCGCCGATGACGGTGGCGGCGTGGGCGTCGCTGCCCTTGCCGCCGAAGTGGCCGTCCTCGACCAACTTCTTGGCGTTGTCCCAAGCGCCGCCCGAGTTGGCGAGGAACACCGCCATCAGAGTGCCGGTGCCGATCGCACCCGCCAGGTAGGAGCCGAGCGCGCCGACGCCGAGCGTGAAGCCGACCGCGATGGGGGCGAGCACCGCGAGCAGGCCGGGGGTGGCCAGTTCGCGCAACGCGTCCTTCGTACAGATGTCGACGACTCGTCCGTATTCCGGCTGCTCGGTGTAGTCCATGATCCCGGGGTGCTCGCGGAACTGCCGCCGCACCTCGAAGACCACGGCCCCGGCGGAGCGGGACACGGCGTTGATCGCGAGCCCCGAGAAGAGGAACACGACCGCCGCGCCCAGCATCAGCCCGACCAGGTTGTTGGGCTGTGAGATGTCCATGCTCAAGGTCAGTTCCCCGGCCTTGGCGTGGACGTCGTTGACGGCCGTCCCGATGGCGTCCTTGAAGGAGCCGTAGAGCGCCGAGGCCGCGAGGACGGCCGTGGCGATGGCGATGCCCTTGGTGATGGCCTTGGTGGTGTTGCCCACGGCGTCCAGGTCGGTGAGCACCTGGGCGCCCGCTCCCGTGACGTCGCCGGACATCTCCGCGATGCCCTGGGCGTTGTCGGAGACCGGGCCGAACGTGTCCATGGCTACGATCACGCCCACGGTGGTCAGCAGGCCGGTACCGGCCAGGGCCACCGCGAACAGCGCGAGCATGACCGAGGTGCCGCCGAGCAGGAAGGCCCCGTACACGCCGAGACCGATCAACAGGGCGGTGTAGACGGCCGATTCGAGACCGATGGAGATGCCGGCCAGGACGACGGTGGCGGGCCCCGTGAGCGAGGACCTGCCGATGTCCTTGACGGGGCGCCGGGTCGTCTCGGTGAAGTACCCCGTCAACTGCTGGATCAGCGCCGCCAGGACGATGCCGATGGCGACGGCGACCAGGGCGAGGATCCGCGGGTTGCCGTCATGCCCCTTGATCACGTCGTCCGTGACGCCGTTCAACTGGGCGTACGTGGACGGCAGGTAGACGAAGACCGCGACGGCCACCATGGCCAGCGAGATCACCGCCGAGATGAAGAAGCCGCGGTTGATGGCCGACATTCCGCTGCGGTCGGCGCGCCGCGGGGCGACCGCGAAGATACCGATCATCGCGGTGACCACGCCGATCGCCGGGACGATCAGCGGGAAGGCGAGGCCCGAGTCGCCGAACGCCGCCTTGCCGAGGATCAGCGCCGCGACCAGGGTCACGGCGTAGGACTCGAACAGGTCGGCTGCCATGCCGGCGCAGTCGCCGACGTTGTCGCCCACGTTGTCCGCGATGGTGGCGGCGTTGCGCGGGTCGTCCTCGGGGATGCCCTGCTCGACCTTGCCGACCAGGTCGGCGCCGACGTCGGCGGCCTTGGTGAAGATGCCGCCGCCGACTCGCATGAACATCGCGATCAGCGCGGCCCCGAGCCCGAAGCCCTCCAGGACCTTGGGCGCGTCGGCCGCGTACACGAGCACAACGACGGAGGCACCGAGCAGGCCGAGGCCCACCGTGAACATGCCGACGACGCCACCCGTGCGGAAAGCGATCTTCATCGCCTTGTGGGAGACCGTGGTGAGATCTTTTTCGGGTTCGCCCTCGGCGGGAGTCGCCTCTCGGGCGGCTGCCGCGACACGCACATTCGCGCGTACGGCGAGACGCATCCCGATGTATCCCGTCGTCGCCGAGAAGACGGCGCCGATCAGGAAGAACACGGAACGGCCTACGCGCTGCGACCAGTTGTCGGACGGCAGCAGGAACAGCAGGAAGAACACCACGACGGCAAAGACGCCGAGGGTGCGCAGCTGCCGGGTCAGATAGGCATTGGCGCCTTCCTGTACGGCCGCCGCGATCTTCTTCATCGAATCGGTGCCCTCGCCCGCGGCGAGGACCTGGCGCACCAGCAATTGCGCGACGATCAGGGCCGCCAGCGCGACAGCCGCGATGACGATCACGATCAGCCGGTTGCCGTCGGTCAGGACCGCGGCAGCCAGGGATGTGGGGTGGTCGAGTTCCGTTGGGTTGAAGAGCCCCGCCATTCGTCCTCCTTGACGCTCAGAGCTCAAGATGTGGACGGATTGTAGGTAGCGGAACACGATCAAAACAGGGCGCCGCAAATGGAATTGACCTTCGTTGGCTCATCAGAGAGAGATCCGGTCACGAAAGAGCCCCCGAAAGCGGTAATGGGGCAAAAGCATTGACGCGTGATCGATGATCTAGCTGCGAGCCGGTAATTTTGGATCAAGAAATGAAAAAGGCCCTGCTCAGCAGGGCCCGTCTCAATATCAAAAAAAGTGGATCAGGGAAGCGTCGTGACCGGTGTGGTGGGCCAGCTCATCCGAATGACACCACCGGACTCGCCGGAGGTGACCTCCACATCGTCCACGAGCCCGCTGATGACGGCGAGGCCCATTTCGTCCTCCGCGCCGTCGTCGAGATCGCCCTCGGGCGCCGAACCGCGCACGCCCGGCACCGCGGCGGCGCCACCACCCGACCCCGGCACCTCGTCGCCGACCTCGATGGAGAACAACTTCTCCTCCTCGGTCAGGACGACAAGGACGGGGGCATCGACGCCGTGCGAACGGTGCAGCCCGACAGCACGGCTGCACGCCTCACCGACGGCGAGTCTGACCTCGTCGAGCACTGCCTCGTCGACCCCGGCCCGGCGCGCCACGGCGGCCGCCACGAGACGGGCCGTCCTGACGTGTTCGGGCTGGGCACTGAAACGGAGTTCAACGGTGGCCATTGGCGATCCCCCTCGAACGTACGGGCGAACATCTCAGGGGCCCCGGGCCACAGTGCCGCCCGGCGCCCCTGTCCTACCTCCGGAGCCGTCGAAGGACGGCCGCCGTCAGTCGGTCGCGTTGACGGCCTCGTCGACCGAGCCGTGGATCGGGAACACCTTGGTGAGCCCCGTGATCCGGAAGATCTTCAAAATGCGCTCCTGGTTGCAGACCAGGCGCAACGAGCCCTCGTGCGCACGCACACGCTTGAGCCCGCCGACGAGCACACCCAGGCCGGTGGAGTCGAGGAAGTCCACGCCCTCCATGTCGACAACCAGGTGGTAGCTGCCGTCGTTCACCAACTCGACCAACTGCTCGCGCAGCTTGGGCGCGGTATACACATCAATCTCGCCACCGACCTCGACGACCGTACGGTCGCCACCAGGGCCGGACACATTGCGAGTCGACAGGGACAGGTCCACGGATCCTCCAGCACCTTGCTATCGAGCGGCCGCCCCCTGAGACTCCCCGGCGGAGCCAGAGAACGGATCGCCAGCCGCGATGGCATTCAATCACTTACCAGCAGCCATGCACGACGCCTTGGGACCATTGTCCGCTACGCCAGTGACACACTCGGTGCCGATGGCCAGGAATCACCGCCCCAGAACACCCGCCGACAGCACGGGTGAACGACCCGACCCCGGCACGGTCCTCGACCGACTCGCCACGGGGGCAGGCCGGGCTGCGCGCATCACTCATACGGAGCACTTGCCCCCGCGCGCGGGCCGTCATGCAGTCTGGCCGCACCTCATCCGCCCGGAAGTGATCAACGCCATCCAGAGCGCCGGCGTGGAGCATCCCTGGGCCCACCAGGCCACCGCCGCCGAGCACGCCCTCAACGGCGAGTCGGTGGTGATCGCCACCGGCACCGCCTCCGGCAAGTCGCTGGCCTACCTGGCGCCCGTCCTCAGCACCCTCCTGGACGGCTCCGAGGCCCCGAACGGCCGCGGCGCGACCGCGCTCTACCTCGCCCCGACCAAGGCCCTGGCGGCCGACCAGCGCCGCTCGGTGAAGGCCCTCGCGGCCCCCTTGGGCAACGCGATCCGGCCCGCCGTATACGACGGCGACACCCCGGTCGAGGAACGCGAGTGGGTGCGCCAGTACGCCAACTACGTCCTCACCAATCCGGACATGCTGCACCTGGGCATCCTGCCCTCCCACCCCAGGTGGTCCTCCTTCCTGCGCTCCCTGCGCTATGTCGTCATCGACGAGTGCCACACCTACCGGGGCGTCTTCGGCTCCCACGTCGCCCAGGTCCTTCGCCGGCTGCGCCGCCTGTGCGCCCGTTACGGCGCCGACCCGGTCTTCCTGCTCGCCTCGGCGACGGCCGCCGAGCCCGCGGTCGCCGCGGGACGCCTGACCGGCCTGCCCGTCGTCGAGGTCGCCGACGACGCCTCCCCGCGCGGCGAACTCGTCTTCGCCCTGTGGGAGCCCCCACTCACCGACCTGCCCGGCGAGAAGGGCGCCCCGGTGCGCCGCACCGCCATCGCCGAGACCGCCGACCTCCTCACCGATCTGGCCGTGCAGGGCGTCCGCACGGTCGCCTTCGTCCGCTCCCGGCGCGGCGCCGAGCTGATCTCGGTCATCGCCCAGGAGCGCCTGTACGAGGTCGACCGGACCCTCGCCCGGCGTGTCGCCGCCTACCGGGGCGGCTACCTGCCCGAAGAACGCCGCGCCCTGGAGCAGGCCCTGCACTCCGGCGAGCTCCTGGGCCTCGCCGCCACCACCGCCCTGGAACTCGGCATCGACGTCTCGGGCCTCGACGCCGTCCTGATCGCGGGCTATCCGGGCACCCGCGCCTCGCTGTGGCAGCAGGCCGGCCGGGCCGGCCGCTCGGGCGAGGGCGCCCTCGCCGTCCTGATCGCCCGCGACGACCCGCTGGACACCTACCTCGTCCACCACCCCGAGGCGCTGTTCCAGCAGCCCGTCGAGTCCACCGTGCTCGACCCGGACAATCCGTACGTCCTGGCCCCCCATCTCTGCGCGGCGGCCGCCGAACTGCCGCTCACCGAGGCCGACCTGGAGCTTTTCGGGCCCGCGAGCCCCGACCTCATGCCGCAACTGGAGCGGGCCGGGCTGCTCCGGCGCCGCAGCAACGGATGGTTCTGGACCCGGCGCGAGCGGGCCGCCGACCTCACCGACATCCGGGGCGGTGGCGGCCGCCCGGTCCAGGTCGTCGAGGCCTCGACGGGACGGCTGCTCGGCACGGTCGACGCGTCCGCCGCCCACACCGCCGTCCACGACGGCGCCGTCCACCTCCACCAGGGCCGTACGTACCTGGTGAAGCACCTGGACCTGGAGGACTCCGCCGCCCTCGTCGAGGAGGCCAGCCCGCCTTATTCGACCGTCGCCAGGGACACCACCTCCATCTCCGTACTGGCCACCGACACCGAGATCCCGTGGGGAGCCGGCCGCCTCTGCTACGGCTCCGTCGAGGTCACCAACCAGGTCGTCTCCTTCCTGCGCCGCAAACTGATCACCGGCGAGGTGCTCGGCGAGACCAAGCTGGACCTGCCGCCCCGCACCCTGCGCACCAAGGCCGTGTGGTGGACGGTCACCGAGGACCAGCTCGACGCCGCCCGCGTCAACCCGGAGATCCTCGGCGGCGCCCTGCACGCCGCCGAACACGCCTCCATCGGGATGCTCCCGCTCTTCGCCACCTGCGACCGCTGGGACATCGGCGGCGTCTCCATCCCGCTGCACCCGGACACCCTGCTGCCGACGGTCTTCGTGTACGACGGGAACCCCGGCGGCGCCGGATTCGCCGAGCGCGCCTTCCACACCGCCGCACGCTGGCTGACCGCGACCCGCGAGGCGATCGCGTCCTGCGAGTGCGAGGCCGGCTGCCCGTCCTGCATCCAGTCACCCAAGTGCGGCAACGGCAACGACCCCCTGCACAAGCGGGGCGCCGTCCGCCTCCTCACGGAACTGCTGCGGGGCGCCCCGTCGGACCCGGGGGCGGCCCCGCCCGGGCCCTGACGCTGGGTGCGTACGGGCCGAACCTCGCCCGCACCCGTACGTCCGCGATCTCTCCGGTCACCGAACAGCGCACCATCCGCGCACCCTGGGCCGCGGCGACCTCGGCGGCCTTGGCACAGGCATCCGTCGCGCCCCACAGGGCCCGGTCGGCCGCCGCGAGGGCGGCCAGATCGGCGGCCCCGCCGGCCCGGTGCCGCGCAGCCACCGCCTGTCCGAGGCACAGCACCGCCGCGAACACCGCGCACATCGTGGCGGCCGTGAGCGCCACCCACACGGTGGCGGAACCCCGATCCACACAACTCGCTTCCCTTATAGACCAGTTCAGCCTCCATCGAGTGGACAGGCACCGGTTCGTGGCGCTTGGCTCCCGCCCCTTCACAGGGCCTCCCCCACCGTGTCCTCGGCCAGGGCCGCCGCTTCCGCGCTCAGCGTCAGGGCCAGGTGGTGCGGGCCCGGGGTGGCGGACTCCACCCGGACCCGCCACAGCTCACCGGTCCGCCGCACCGTGACCGTGGCACCCTTCGGCGCCGCCGACCGGGCAGCCGCCACCGCGACGGTCTCCGGTTCGCTGCGGGCCACCGCACGGGCCCCGGCCCGGGCCGCGTCCACACACCGGATCTCCGCGGAGGCCGCCGTCAGCGCCCAGAGCAGCGCCAGCGCGAACCCCACCAGGGCCGGGATCGCCACCGCCGTCTCGGCCGTCACGAAGCCCCGGTCGCGCCGCCACCGCCCGGAGCGCTCAGAACTGCACATCGAGCGCCTTGGTGATCAGCTGGGTCAGCGCCGTGACGACCCCGCCGCTCGTGACGACCTTGTACAAGATCGCGGCGAAAGCGCATGCGGCAAGCGTGCCCACGGCGTACTCGGACGTCGACATCCCGGCATCACCCCGGATCCGGCGCCGCAGCGCCAGCCGCCAGAGCCGCATCCGTCGCTTCGTGGCATCCGCCGGGTGGTTCATGATCGCAGTCATGGTGTTGAACTCCCTTGATGAGTACGTTCGTTGAGTGGTTCGTGTGCCGCGCGGCACATGGCCCGCGCGTTACGTGGCCCGCGCGCTACGTGGCCCGTGCGTTCCGCGGCGCCCGTGCGTTACGCCGCCCACGCCCTGGTTCACCGCCTCAGCAACCCGCCCGCAAGCCCGATCACCACCGGGGCGACGCCCGCAGCCAGGAAGGCCGGCAGGAAGCAGAGCCCCAGGGGGCCGGTGATCAGTACGCCCGCGCGTCTGGCCCGGGCCGAGGCCTGGCGGGTTCGTTCGGCGCGGCAGCGCTCGGCCACCCGCGCGACCGGGCCCGCCGCCGGAGCCCCGGACGAGGCGGCCCGCTCCAGGCAGCGGGCCAGCTCCGACGCCCCCGGTATCGCCCCCAACCTCCCCCACGCCTCGACCGGGTCGCCGCCCATGCGCAGTTCGGCCGCCACCTTCCCGAGCCGGGCTCCGACGGGCCCCTGGAGGGATGCTCCGACCGCTCCCGCCGCCTCGCGCGGCCCGGCACCGGCCGCCAGGCACGCGGCCAACAGGTCGGCGGCGAGCGGCAGTTCGCGTGCCGCGGCCCGTGACGCCTCGGCGCCCTGCCCCCGGGCCCGCTGTCGGCGCCCCCACGCCCGGGTCCCGTACGCCGCCGCCAGGCCGACGAGTACGCCCGCGACCCCGCCGACCAGGACGTAGCAAGCAACGAGTGCGCCGAGTGGTGCGGCCCAGGGCTTCGCCCGCGCCGTCCACCGTGGATCCCAGCGCCGGCGTGAGGGCGGGGTCATCGCCTCCAGAGCCAGCAGCGCGGCCATTCGGCGCCGCACCCTGCGTTCCTCTCCGCGCCGCGCCACCGCCAGGGCCGCCCACAGGGCGAGGGCGGCCACCCCCACCACCGCCCCCAGCCTGTGGGCAACGTCCGGTCCGAACAGGCTCATCGCCCCTCCCCCGCCCGTACGATCCGGGCCGCCCACCACACCCCGGCGGCCTCCAGGACCCCGGCCACCAGCAGGCATCCGAAGCCGGCCGCGCTGTGCAGCAGCACCCGTAACGGTCCCGCGCCCATCGCCGTACCGAGCACCAGTCCCAGGGCCGGCAGGAGCGCGAGCAGCAGTACCGTGGTGCGCGGGCCCGCCAACTCCGAGCGCAGCGACTCCTGTTGTTCCCGCTCGGCCCGCAGCGCGCCCTCAAGACGCTCCAGCCCGGAGGCGAGCCCGGCGCCGCCGTCCACCGCTACCTGCCAGCACGCGGCGACTCCGGCGAGGCCCTCGGCGCCCGGCTCCTTGGCCGCCTCACGCAGCGCGCCCGGCACATCGCCGCCGAACGTGGCGGCCGCCACCACCGGCGCCGTCGCCGCGCCCAAGGCCGTCGTGTCCCGGGCGGCCAGCGCCAGCGCCCGGCCGGGTTGGCGGCCCGCCCGCAGCTCCCCGGCCACCGCGGCACACCAGGCGATCACCTCGTCGGCGCGCCGCGCCCTGGCCCGCTCACGCTCTCGGGCACGCAGCCGCCGTCCCACCAGCGGCACCGCCAGGGCCCCGGCGACCAGCGGAAGCACCGACCCGCCGAGGACGGCGAGCGCCAGGCCCAGCGGTAGGCACAGCCACTCCACGCGCGGGCGCGATCGACTCCGCACTCGCTCGATCCACCGTCCCAGGGGCGCCGGCCCGAGCCCGGAGCCGTCCCCAGCAGCGCCCCCGCTCGCCGCGCCCGCGAAGATCAGCCGGGCCCTTCGCATCCCCTGGTCCTGGCCCGTCCACATCCACGCCGCGGCCCCCGCGCACATCGCCGCCCAGGCGGGCAGCCCCATCGACAGGGCCGTCACCACGCACCCCCGATCAGTGTCCGCAGCCGCTCCCAGCCCGAGTCGTGCTCGAACCCCGCCTCGCCCCACCGCAGCGCGGGCACCGTCCTGACCAGGCCCGCCGGGTCGCGCTCCAGGACGCGCACCTCGGCGATGCGGCGCTGCCCCGCCCGGTCACGTACGAGGTGGACCACCACCGACAGCGCGGCCGCCAACTGGCTGTGCAGCGCGGCCCGGTCTAGCCCGGCCGCCGTGCCCAGCGCTTCGAGACGGGCCGGCACATCGGCCGCCGAATTCGCGTGAACCGTCCCCGAACCTCCCTCGTGGCCCGTATTCAAAGCGCCCAGCAGGTCGGTCACCTCGGCGCCCCGCACCTCGCCCACGACCAGCCGGTCCGGCCGCATGCGCAGCGCCTGGCGCACCAGGTCCCGCAGGGTCACCAACCCCGCGCCCTCCTGGTTGGCGGGCCGCGATTCGAGGCGCACCACATGGGGATGGTCGGGCCTCAACTCGGCGGAATCCTCGGCCAGGACGATGCGCTCCTCCGCCCCCACGAGGCCGAGCAAGGTGGAGAGAAGCGTGGTCTTGCCGGTGCCGGTGCCGCCGCTGACCAGGAACGAAACCCGCGCTTCAATCAACGCCCGCAGCAGCCGTTCACCCCCGGGCGGCACCGTTTTGGCCGCGGTGAGTTCGGCCAGGGTGAACGCCCTGGGACGCACCACCCGCAACGAGAGGCAGGCCGAGCCGACGGCGACCGGGTCCAGGACGGCATGCATCCGGGTGCCGTCCGGCAGCCGGGCATCCACCCAGGGCCGGGCGTCGTCCAGCCTGCGTCCCGCCACCGCGGCCAGGCGCTGGGCCAGCCGGCGCACCGCCGCCGCGTCGGCGAAGCGGACGCCGGTCAGTTCGAGCCCGCCGCCCCGGTCCACCCACACCCGGTCGGGTGCGGAGACCAGGACGTCCGTCACCTCGGGGTCGGCGAGCAGGGGTTCCAGCGGGCCCGTCCCCACCAGCTCGCACCTCAACTCCTCGGCCCCACCCAGCACTTCGGCATCGCCGAGCAGCCTGCCCTGGGCGCGCAGGGCGGCGGCGACCCTGGCCGGGGTGGGTTCGGCCCCGCTCTCGGCCAGGCGTTGCCGTACGGCGTCGAGCAAGGGCGGTCCGGCTCCCCGCGCGAGATCGCCGTGCGCCCGTGCCCCGTCGTCGACCGGCACCGTCATACCCGGATAGCGCGCATTCCGCGTCCCCCTCATGACAGCGCTCCCCCGGTGAGGCCGCCGGCCAGCGCCTGGTCCCAGAAGGCCGTACAGAATTTGGCCAAGGGTCCACGGGGCGCGCTGCCCGGCGGCGCGCCTGCCTCCTGGGCTTCCAACAACCCGGGCTCCACCGGCAGTTCGCCGGCCAGCGGCAGCCCCAGGGCGTCGGCCACCCACTGTTCGTCGAGACCGGACGCGTACGGGCCGCGCACCACGGCGCGCAGATCGCGCAGCACCATCCCGACCGAGGCGGCGACCCGGTTGGCCGCGGCGACCGCGCGCAGTTCGGCCGGGACCACCAGCAGTCCCAGGTCCAGCTGGGCGAGTGCCTCGACCACCGAGTCGTCGACGCGGCGCGGCAGGTCCACGACGACCACCCCGCCGCGCCTGCGGGCGGCAGCGAGCACGGCGCGCATCGCTTCGCCCGGGATCACCACCGAGTCCCCGCGATCCCAGCTCAACACCCTCAACTGGTGCAGCCGCGGCAGGGATTCCTCCAGGGCGCCCCCGGCGACCCGCCCTCGCGAGGCGGCGAAATCCGGCCATCGTCGCCCGTCGGCCTGTTCGCCGCCGAGCAGCACATCGAGGCCGCCGCCGAGCGGGTCGCCGTCGATGAGCAGGGTGCGCCGGCCCGCTCGGGCGGCGGTCACCGCGAGGGCGCAGGCCAGTGTCGAGGCGCCGGCCCCGCCCCGTCCGCCGACCACTCCGACCGTCAGGGCGGGCCGCCCCACGCCTTCGGCCGCGTCCGCGATCCGGTCGACGAGCCACGGCTCGGCGTCGGGCAGCCGCAGCACATGGTCCGCGCCGAGCTCCACAGCCCTCTGCCAGACCCCGGGGTCGTCCTGGTCCCGGCCCACCAGGAGCACCCCGCGCCTGCGGGCGGCTCCGAGCAGCCGGGGCGCCGCGTCGTCGCCCACCAGGATCAGCGGCGCGTTCTCCCAGCCTCCCCGGCGTTCGGGCACCCCGTGGCAGACCTCGGGTTCGGTGCCCGCGGCGGCGCACAGCCGCAGCAGATCGTCGAGCAGTTCCTCGTCCTCGGTCACGATCAGCGGTCCGCCGCGACGCCCTTCCGCGCCCGGCGATCGATCGGAAGCCATGACTCCGTCCACGTTTTCCGTCCCCTCTCTGCGATTCCCGTGTCCGCGTTCTTCGCGAACTGGAATCACCGTGGAGGCAGACCTGAAATGATGTGGATCTTGGTCGAAATCTGTGGACAACGGCCGCGTTGTGGATATCTCGTTCGCCTATACCGGTGACTTCCGGAGCGCAGCGCAACCATTACGCACAGTGACGAGCCCGAGGCGTGAGACAGCCCTGCGCGCGAGGGCGGGAGAAGGGGACAGCGATCGGAACCGAGGGCCGAAAACGCGTCCGGACATGCGACGACCCCCGCCGGGGGGGAGAGCGGGGGTCGTCCCCACGGTACGACTCGGGGGGGAGGAGTCGGACCGGGTTAGCACGGTCGCGAACGATCCGTGACTTCCATGGTGTACCCGAGAGCCTTCTCAGGCAAACCCACGCGCCTGAGCTTACGCCGAATGGTGGGCGCCTATGCTCGGACTTGTGGAAAACCACTCGTTGCCGCGTACCGCCGCCTTCTTCGACTTGGACAAGACAGTCATTGCCAAGTCGTCGACGCTGACCTTCAGCAAGTCCTTCTATCAAGGAGGACTGATCAACCGCCGCGCCGTACTGCGCACTGCGTACGCGCAGTTCGTATTCCTCGCGGGCGGTGCGGACCACGACCAGATGGAGGGGATGCGCGAGTATCTGTCCGCTCTGTGCAAGGGCTGGAACGTCCAGCAGGTCAAGGAGATCGTCGCCGAGACGCTGCATGATCTGATCGACCCGATCATCTACGACGAGGCCGCCTCCCTCATCGAGGAGCACCACGCCGCCGGCCGTGACGTGGTCATCGTGTCGACCTCCGGCGCCGAGGTCGTCGAGCCGATCGGCGAACTGCTGGGCGCGGACCGGGTGGTGGCCACCAGAATGGTGGTCGGCGACGACGGCTGCTTCACGGGGGACGTGGAGTACTACGCCTATGGGCCGACGAAGGCCGAGGCCGTCAAGGACCTGGCCGCCTCCGAGGGATACGACCTGGCGCGCTGCTACGCCTACAGCGATTCGGCGACCGACGTCCCGATGCTGGAGTCGGTCGGCCACCCCTACGCCGTCAATCCGGACCGGGCCCTGCGCCGCGAAGCGACCGCCAGACAATGGCCGATTCTCGTCTTCAACAAGCCGGTGAGCCTCAAGCAACGGTTGCCCGCGATCAAGATGCCGCCCCGGTCGGCACTGGTGGCAGCGGCGGCGGTCGGCGCGGCCGCCGCGACCGCCGGCATCGTCTGGTACGCGAGCCGTCGGCGGGATGCCGCCTCTGCGTGAGAGGGGCGCCAAACCCGTTCGACGTGCGCGTCTGGAGAAACAGGCGAAAACAGACGCCCGTTTCCTCCCTGTTTGAAGCTAAAAGTAAAGAACTGTGGTCAGGGGTTTCGCTTCTCGCCGTTCGGGAGTAGAAAGGACTCAACGGCCCGCGAGACCTGGGACATCCGAGAGGATCACCTTCTACGCAATAAAGGCCCCACGGACCGAGCATGAACATCGAGCACCCACGCGACGTCGACCCGTCGATTACGGGCCAGCCGCACCAGGTGAACGGGCAGAGAATCCCGGCCTGATGGGCACCATTCGAGGACGCTTGGTAACCCGGTGGACATGCCAGCGGCGGTATCGGACATCGATACCGCCGCAACCCTTTTCTCCCGAAGTCCCCGAGCCGCGCGCTCAGCCCGTCGAGCCGCGCGCCCGTGTCCGGCGCCTACGCGGCGCCGCGCTGAAGCGCCTCGCACACCGCCGTCGATTCGCGCACACCGAGCTCGACGGCCTTGCCGCAGTGGGTGATCCAGGCCGCCATGCCCTGCGGAGTCCCCGAGACATAGCCGTCGAGGGCCGCCGCGTACGCCGCCCGCCCGAGTTCCGCGTGGCCGACCTCGGAGGGGCAGATCGCCTTGGGATCGAGACCGCTGCCGATCAGCACGATCCGCTCCGCGGTCCGCGCGACGATCCCGTTGTACGAGGTGAAGGGGCGCAGTGCGAGCAGTTCCCCGTGCACGATGGCGGCGGTCACCAGGGCGGGCGCCGAACTGCCCGCGATGATCAACTGGGAGAGCCCTTCGAGGCGGCCCGCGACCTCGTCCGCGTCGGGCAGCGGAACCTCGATGAGGGGCTCGTCCACGGCTTCGCCGATCCCCCGCGGCCGGCCGACCGCGTCATCGGCGTCCGCCGCGGCGACCAGGTGCAGTCGGGCGAGCACCCGCAGGGGCGACTGCCGCCAGATGGACAGGAGTTGACCGGCTTCCGCGGTCAGCCGCAGGGCCGCGCCGACCGTACGCGCCTCGCTCTCACTGCCGAAGTCGGTACGCCGCCGCACCTCTTCGAGGGCCCAGTCCGCGCCGGACAAGGCCGCGCTGCCACGCGCCCCGCGCAGCGCCGCCTCCGAGGTGATCTCGTTGCTGCGGCGCCGCATCACACGGTGCCCGTAGACCCGGTCCACGGCCTTGCGCACGGAGTCCACGGCATCCGGGACGCCCGGCAGCCCGCCCAGGGCGACAAGAGGGTCAGCGGCGTTCGTACTCATAAGTAGCGAGGCTACGCGTCCGCAAGCCACACCCCACCTTAGAGTGGTCTTCTTCACTCGGTTCGCACACTTACAGCCACCGGGCGATTACCGTTGGTGAACATGAAGATCGCTTTCGTGGGGAAGGGCGGCAGCGGCAAGACCACGCTGTCCTCGCTCTTCATCCGTCACCTCACCGCCAACGAGGCCGCCGTCGTCGCGGTCGACGCCGACATCAACCAGCACCTCGGAGCCGCCCTCGGGCTCGACGAGGAGGAGGCCGCCGCACTGCCCGCGATGGGTGCGCACCTTCCGCTCATCAAGGAGTACCTGCGCGGCACCAACCCCCGGATCGCCTCCACCGAAACCATGATCAAGACGACCCCGCCGGGCCGTGGTTCGCGGCTCCTGCGGGTGCGCGAGGCGAACCCGGTGTACGAGGCGTGCGCGCGCCGGGTGATGCTCGACGACGGGGACATCCGGCTGATGGCGACCGGCCCGTTCACCGACTCCGACCTCGGGGTGGCCTGCTACCACTCGAAGGTCGGCGCGGTCGAACTGTGCCTGAACCACCTGGTGGACGGCGTGGACGAGTACGTCGTCGTCGACATGACGGCGGGCTCCGACTCGTTCGCCTCCGGGATGTTCACGCGCTTCGACATGACGTTCCTCGTGGCCGAACCCACCCGCAAGGGCGTCTCGGTCTACCGCCAGTACAAGGAGTACGCCCGGGACTACGGGGTCGCGCTCAAGGTCGTCGGCAACAAGGTCCAGGGCCAGGACGACCTGGACTTCCTGCGTGCCGAGGTCGGCGACGACCTCCTGGTCACGGTGGGCCACTCCGACTGGGTGCGCGCCATGGAGAAGGGCAGCCCGCCCCGCTTCGAACTCCTGGAGGCCGACAACCGCCTGGCCCTCCAGGCATTGCAGAACGCGGCGGACGATTCGTACGAGGACCGGGATTGGGAGCGCTACACGCGGCAGATGGTGCACTTCCATCTGAAGAACGCGGAGAGCTGGGGCAATGCGAAGACCGGGGCCGACCTGGCGGCGCAGGTCGACCCGGGCTTCGTACTGAGCGAGCGGCTGCTCGACGAGGTCAGTGAGCCGCAGCCTGCCTGACGGCCGGCTCCGCGGGCTTCAGCGGAGCGACGGGCTTCGCCGGAGCCGCGGGCCGGGCGGCCTCCAGGGCCGCCCAGCCGCCCTTCGGCGCCTCGCCCACCTTGAGCGTGTGGAACTTGGCGAGCACGGCCGGGTCCTGGGCGTCGAGCCAGTCGGCGAGTTGGCGGAACGAGACGCAGTGGACGTCGCGCTTCACACAGACCGTCCTGATCGTCTCCTCGACTGCGCGCATATAGGCGCCGCCGTTCCAGGACTCGAAGTGGTTGCCGACGATCAACGGGGCCCGGTTGCCGTCGTAGGAGCGGTCGAAGGCCTGGAGGAGGCCGTCGCGCATCTGGTTGCCCCAGTACTCGTGCTGATCGGCGTCACCGGTCATCGCGTTGGACTGGTTCATGTAGAAGTTGTAGTCCATGGACAGGGTCTCGAAGCCCCGGCCCGGTACGGGCACCAGTTGCATCGACAGGTCCCAGACGCCGTTGTCGTTCTTCTTCGGCCACACCTGGTCGTTGACGGCGCTGGTGTCGTACCGGAAGCCCAGCTGACCCGCGGCCGCGACGAAGTTCTTGCGCCCCTCCAGGCACGGCGTGCGGCCGCCGATGAGTTCCTTGTCGTAGTCGAACGGAAGCGGCGCCTCCGCCTTCAGGCCCGAGTTCGTCTTCCAGTTCTTCACGAAGGACTTGGCCTGAGCGATCTCGCTCTTCCACTCGTCCACCGACCAGGTGCCGACGCCGCCGTCGGGCCCGCAGTAATGGCCGTTGAAGTGGGTGCCGATCTCGTTGCCCTCCTTCCAGGCGGCGCGCATCTGCGTGACGGTGTCCTTGATTCCCTTGAGGTCGTTGAAGCCGATGTCCGACGTGCCCGCGGAGTGCTTGGGCGCGGTGTAGAGCTTCGCCTTCGCCTCCGGGAGCATGTACACGCCGCTCAGGAAGTACGTCATGGTCGCGTTGGACTCCTTGGCGACCTCACGGAAGTGCGAGAAGAGCTTCTGGCTGTCCTCGCCCGCGCCGTCCCAGGAGAACACCACGAACTGGGGCGGACGCTCGCCCGGTTTCAGCTTCTGGGCCTTGAGCAGGTGCGGCTGGAGTCCGGTGTACGCGGTCGAGCCGTCCCCGATGAGATGCGGGGCGATGTCGGGGACGGCGCCCTTCTTGCCCACGGGGCCGGGCTGTCTGTCCGGGGCGGGGCCGGACGAGCAGCCCGCGGCTCCCACGGCCAGGACCGCGGCGATGACACCGACAGCGATCTTCTTGGTGGCGTGCGTGGCGGCGATCATCCGCCCACCTCTTCCTTGCGGTTAGTCCGTTGAATGCCGTCACGGCGCCGCAAAAGTCGCACGGGGACGGAAGGACACCGGCACGACAAGCCGAACTAAAAGCTGCCTATTCACCCCTGAGAGTGAATCGTTGCCCTATTTGCACCAAATGAGAAGTACGTCGCTTTACTCTGCATTACGATTCGTTTACCGAGAGTTGAGAATCCCGCCGCTGCACTGCCGTGACCCACGGCCGCGACCCCTCGTTCCGCGACCGCGCTGCCCCGGAGGAGACGGGAACCATGCCTGCTTGCGTACCCACTCGCGCCCAGCCACCAGCTCGCCCGCCCCGCGCACGGCGATCCCACCGGCCCCCTTCCGGGGACGGCTCCGGGCGCCGCCGCTTCCAGATCAAGGGCGCCGATCTGTCGGCGTCCATCACCGTCTTCCTGCTCGCCGTTCCGATGTCACTCGGCCTCGCCGTCGCCATCGACGCCCCCCTGGAAGCCAGCCTCATCGCCGCCGGCGTCGGCGGCATCGTCGCCGGGCTGCTCGGCGGCTCGGCCCTGCTGGTCAGCGGCCCCTCGGCCGGACTGACCGTGGTGTCCGCGGAGATGATCCAGAACTACGGATGGCGCACCACCTGCGCCATCACCGTCTGCGCGGGTCTGCTCCAAGTCGCCCTCGGCTCCCTGAAGACGGCGCGCTCCGCCCTCGCGGTCAGCCCCGCGATCGTGCACGGCACCCTCGCCGGCATCGGAGCCGCCATCGCGCTGGCCCAGCTCCATATCGTCCTCGGCGGCTCCCCGCAGAGCTCGGCCGTCGCCAACGCCCTTGCGCTGCCCGGCCAGTTGGCGCACGTCGGCCCCGCAGCCCCACTCATCGGAGCGCTGACGCTGGCCGTGCTTCTGCTGTGGCCACGCCTGCCCGGACGCATCGGGAAGGCACTGCGCCGCATCCCCGCCGCGCTGGCCTGTGTGGTGCTGGCCACCGGCGTCGCCGCGTTCGCCGCCCCAGGGATCGCGCGGGTCGACCTGCCCTCCTGGGGCGCGCATGTGCTGCCCGAGATGCCGCACGGCCCGGTGCTCGGGCTCGTCACCGCGGTGCTCACCGTGACGCTGGTCGCCAGCCTGGAGTCGCTGCTCTCCGCGGTCGCCGTCGACCGGCTCGCGGCGGAACGGCCGGGCAGCACCGTCCCGCGCGCCGACCTCGACCGCGAGCTGCGCGGCCAGGGCATCGCCAACGCCGTCTCCGGGCTGCTCGGCGGCATGCCCGTCTCCGGCGGCGCGGTGCGCGGCAGCGCCAACGTCCGGGCCGGCGCGACCGGCCGGGCCTCGACGGTGCTGCACGGGATCTGGGTGCTGCTCGCGGCCGGGCTGCTCGTCACCGTCCTGGAGTGGATCCCGCTGGCCGCGCTGGCCGCGCTGGTGATGATGGTCGGTATCCAGATGGTCAACTTCGCGCACATCCGCAACGTCCACGAACACCGTGAATTCCTGGTTTATGTCGCGGCCGTCGGCGGAGTGCTGGTGTTCGGGGTGCTTCAAGGCGTCGCCCTGGGGATCGCGGTCGCCGTGGCCGTCGCGCTCCACCGGCTCGCCCGCACCCGGATCACCACCCAGGAGGAGGCCGACGGCACCCATCTGGTGCGTGCACGCGGCCAGTTGACGTTTCTCGCCGTGCCCCGGCTGACCCGGGCGCTCAGCCATGTTCCCCAAGGAGCGGACACGATCGTGGAGTTGGACGGATCATTCATGGACCACGCCGCCTTCGAGGCGCTGAAGGGCTGGCAGAGCACACACCAGGCGCGCGGCGGCACGGTACGGATCACCGGGCGCGCCGGAGGCAGGATCGCCGAGCCCGCCTCCCCCGCCCAGAGCTGCTGCCGCCCCTGGACACCGTGGCGCAACCACCACTGCCACGACCAGCCCCCGCAGCGCACCCACGGCCATCAACTGGCCGACGGTCTCAGCTCGTTCCAGCGCAACACCGCGCCCCTGGTACGGGAAGAACTGGCCCGGCTCGCCCGCGAGGGCCAGCGTCCGCAGCAGCTCTTCATCACCTGCGCGGACTCCCGCCTGGTCACCAGCATGATCACCTCCAGCGGCCCGGGCGACCTGTTCACCGTGCGCAACATCGGCAACCTGGTGCCGCCCCCCGGCGCGGAGGTCGCCGACGACTCGGTGGCGGCGGCCATCGAGTACGCCGTGGACATCCTCCAGGTGCAGTCGATCACCGTCTGCGGGCACTCCGGTTGCGGGGCGATGCAGGCGCTGCTCAACGCCAAGCCCGGAGCGCCGATGACGCCGCTGCGCCGCTGGCTGCGCCACGGCGCCCCGAGCATCGAGCGCATGGCCAGCCGGCGGCACGCCTGGGCCCGCATCGCCGGACGGCTGCCCGCCGACGCGGTGGAACAGCTCTGTCTGACCAATGTCGTCCAGCAGTTGGAGCATCTGCGCCGCCACGAATCGGTGGCTCGTGCGCTGGCGGCCGGCACCCTGGCGCTGCACGGCATGTACTTCCACGTCGGTGAGGCACAGGCCTATCTGCTGGCCGAGGACGACCACGAGGAGGTCTTCGAGGGCGTCGGCGTCAACCTCTTGGAGGACACGCACGCCTGAACCCGGCCCGCCTCCCCCGCACGCCGACGGCCTCTTCCACCCTGGGAGAGGCCGTCGGCGTGCCCTGCCGGTGGCCAGGGACCCCTACAGGTCTAAACCAATTTCCTGGAGCCTCTTGTCACCCGGGCCCAGGGCTGATGAGCTATGGCCCGGGACACATACGCACAGAAGACGCCCTGGGAAAGGGAGATGTCGTGAGCAACGAGAGCCTGGCCAACCTGCTCAAGGAGGAACGGCGGTTCGCACCGCCCTCCGAGCTGGCCGCGCATGCCAACGTGACCGCGGAGGCGTACGAGCGGGCCGAGGCGGACAGGCTGGGCTTCTGGGCCGAGCAGGCCCGGCGCCTGACCTGGGCCACCGAGCCGACCGAGACCCTTGACTGGTCGAACCCGCCCTTCGCGAAGTGGTTCGCCGACGGCAAGCTGAACGTCGCGTACAACTGCGTCGACCGCCACGTCGAGGCCGGGAACGGCGACCGGGTCGCCATCCACTTCGAGGGCGAGCCCGGCGACAGCCGCTCGCTGACCTATGCCGAGCTCAAGGACGAGGTGTCAAGGGCCGCCAACGCCCTGACGGAGCTGGGTGTCCAGGCCGGTGACCGCGTCGCGGTGTATCTGCCGATGATCCCGGAGGCGGCCGTCGCGATGCTCGCCTGCGCCCGGATCGGCGCCGCGCACTCCGTGGTCTTCGGCGGGTTCTCGGCCGACGCCGTCGCCTCCCGCATCCAGGACGCCGACGCCAAGCTCGTCATCACCGCCGACGGCGGCTACCGGCGCGGCAAGCCGTCCGCCCTGAAGCCCGCCATCGACGAGGCGGTCGCCAAGTGCCCCCAGGTCGAGCATGTGCTGGTGGTCCGCCGCACCGGCCAGGACACCGCGTTCACCGAGGGCCGCGATGTGTGGTGGGACGATATTGTCGGCCGCCAGTCGGTGGAGCACACGCCCACCGCCTTCGACGCCGAGCACCCGCTGTTCATCCTGTACACGTCGGGCACCACGGGTAAGCCCAAGGGCATCCTGCACACCTCCGGGGGCTACCTCACCCAGGCGGCGTACACCCACCACGCGGTGTTCGACCTGAAGCCGGAGAGCGACGTCTACTGGTGCACCGCCGACATCGGCTGGGTCACCGGGCACTCGTACATCGTCTACGGGCCGCTCGCCAACGGCGCGACCCAGGTCATGTACGAGGGCACCCCGGACACCCCGCACCAGGGGCGGTTCTGGGAGATCGTGCAGAAGTACGGCGTGAGCATCCTCTACACCGCGCCGACCGCGATCCGTACGTTCATGAAGTGGGGCGACGACATCCCCGCCAAGTTCGACCTGAGCAGTCTGCGGGTCCTGGGCTCGGTCGGTGAGCCGATCAACCCCGAGGCGTGGATGTGGTACCGCAAGCACATTGGCGCCGACAAGTGCCCCATCGTGGACACCTGGTGGCAGACCGAGACGGGCGCGATGATGATCTCGCCGCTGCCCGGTGTCACCGAGACCAAGCCGGGCTCCGCCCAGCGCGCACTGCCCGGCATCGCCGCGACCGTGGTCGACGACGAGGCCCACGAGGTGGCGAACGGCGGGGGCGGCTATCTCGTCCTGACCGAGCCGTGGCCCTCCATGCTGCGCACCATCTGGGGCGACGACCAGCGCTTCATCGACACCTACTGGTCCCGTTTCGAGGGCCGCTACTTCGCGGGTGACGGCGCCAAGAAGGACGACGACGGCGACATCTGGCTGCTCGGCCGGGTCGACGACGTCATGCTCGTCTCGGGCCACAACATCTCGACGACGGAGGTCGAGTCGGCGCTCGTCTCGCACCCCTCGGTCGCCGAGGCGGCCGTGGTCGGCGCCGCCGACGAGACGACCGGACAGGCCATCGTGGCCTTCGTGATCCTGCGCGGCAGCGCCGCCGAGACGGAGACCCTGGTCGAGGAGTTGCGGGCGCACGTCGGCTCGGCGCTCGGCCCGATCGCCAAGCCCAAGCGTGTCCTGCCGGTCGCGGAGCTCCCCAAGACCCGCTCGGGCAAGATCATGCGCCGGCTCCTTCGGGACGTCGCCGAGAACCGTGAGCTGGGTGACGTCACGACGCTGACCGACTCCTCGGTGATGGCGCTGATCCAGACCCAGCTGCCGAGCGCCTCCAGCGAGGACTGAGCGACGACGTAGGCATCCGACGAAGGGCCCGGCCGGGAACGCGGCCGGGCCCTTCGCATGCGCGGGCGGCCTTCGTGTGCGCGGCCGGGCCCTTCGCGCGCGGGTCGGCCCTTTCGCGCGCCTCATGCCGGGTATGCCCCTAAAGTGATGATCACCGGATCAACCCCGCCGCCTGCACCGCTCCGTAAAGTTAGGTAAAGTAAGGAAAGCGTCAATGACGCGACAAGAAGGTCAGGTGCGCCGGGAAGTCTGGTCGGCAACGAGCTCAGTCATGCCCGCCGAACCGACCGGAGGTCGCCCCCGTGGCCACGCCCACCCCCAGCAAACCCACGTTCCTGCGGCGTCTCTCGCTCCCCGAGCGCACCTATCTGGCCCAGGCCCTGCGCACCGAGACCGTGGGCGGCGTGCTGTTGCTCGTCGCCGCGATCGCCGCCCTCGTCTGGGCGAACACCCTGGGCGCCGGCTATGAGTCGGTGCGCGGCTTCCACCTGGGAATCAGCGCGCTGGGCCTCGACCTGTCGATCCAGCACTGGGCGGCCGACGGACTGCTCGCCGTCTTCTTCTTCGTCGCCGGCATCGAGCTCAAACGTGAACTCGTCGCCGGAGAGCTGCGCGATCCGAAGGCCGCCGCACTGCCGGTGATCGCGGCCCTGTGCGGCATGGCCGTGCCCGCGCTCGTCTACGCACTGGTCAACACTTTCGGCGGCGGATCCCTTGACGGCTGGGCCGTACCGACCGCTACGGACATCGCGTTCGCCCTGGCCGTGCTCGCGGTCATCGGCACCTCGCTGCCCTCCGCCCTGCGCGCCTTCCTGCTGACCCTGGCCGTGGTCGACGACCTCTTCGCCATCCTGATCATCGCGGTCTTCTTCACCAGCGACCTCGACTTCGTCGCCCTCGGCGGAGCCGCCGTCGGCCTCGTCATCTTCTGGCTGCTGCTCAGGAAGGGCGTACGGGGCTGGTACATCTACCTCCCCCTCGCGCTTGTCAACTGGGGGCTGATGTACAACAGCGGCGTCCACGCCACCATCGCGGGCGTCGCGATGGGCCTGATGCTCCGCTGCCACCGCACCGAGGGCGAGGACCACTCCCCCGGCGAGCACATCGAGCACCTGGTGCGGCCGATCTCGGCCGGGCTCGCGGTGCCTCTGTTCGCCCTGTTCTCGGCCGGCGTCGGCATCAGCGGCGCCACCCTGGCTGATGTCTTCACCCGGCCCGAGACGCTGGGCGTGGTCCTCGGCCTCGTCGTCGGCAAGGCCATCGGCATCTTCGGCGGCACCTGGCTCGCCGCCCGCTTCACCAAGGCCGAACTCAACGACGACCTCGCCTGGCCCGACGTCTTCGCCGTCGCCTCGCTCGCCGGCATCGGCTTCACCGTCTCGCTGCTCATCGGCGAGCTCGCCTTCGACGGACAGGACCGGCTGACCGACGAGGTCAAGGCGGCCGTGCTCGTCGGCTCCCTGACCGCCGCGGTCCTGGCCTCCGTCCTGCTCAAGATGCGGGTACGCAAGTACAAGGCGCTCGTCGAGGACGAGGAGCGCGACGACGACCAGGACGGCATCCCCGACATGTACGAGCTGGACAAGCCGGAATACCACCTGCGCATGGCCGCGATCTACGAGAACAAGGCCGCCGAACACCGCAGGCTGGCGCAACTGGCGGGGGCGGGGCGCGACGACGGCGACAGTCCGGCATGATCTGACAACGGACCTGTTGCACTTGTTCGACCCGTCGGAATCCGAGAAGAGATGAGGGAGTCAGCGATGAGCGACCCCAGCCACAACGCCGGCAGCGCCGAGCGCAGCCTCGGCCAGCTGGTTGCCTCCGCGACCGCCGAGATGTCCGCCCTGGTGCACGACGAGATCGCGCTGGCCAAGGCCGAGCTGCGCCAGGACGTCAAGCGCGGGGCGATCGGTGGCATCGCCATCAGTACGGCGGGTGTGCTCGCGCTGTTCTCGCTGCCGGTGCTGAGCTTCGCCGCCGCGTACGGCATCCACAACCTGGGGCTCGGGCTCGCCTGGTCGTTCCTCATCGTCGGCGGCGCGTTCCTGCTGCTCGCGGCGGTGCTCGGGGTGCTCGCCATCAGCAAGTTCAAGAAGGTCAAGCCGCCGGAGAAGTCGATCGCCTCGGCCAAGGCGACGGCGGCGACCTTGCAGGGCGTCAAGCCCCACCCGCGTCCGGCCACCGTCGAGGTGACGGTCACGGACACCGGCGCCACTGTGGCACGCTCGTCTGCATGACCGCACCCGAGCCCGGTACCGGAAGCCCTGGCGGCACCGGAAGCCCCGTCCGTATCGATGGTCCCTGGACCCATAGGGACGTCGCGGCCAATGGTGCGCGCTTCCATATCGCCGAACTCGGCGACGGGCCACTGGTGTTGCTGCTCCATGGCTTCCCGCAGTTCTGGTGGACCTGGCGCCATCAGCTGACCGCGCTCGCCGACGCCGGGTTCCGCGCGGTCGCGATGGACCTGCGGGGCGTGGGCGGCAGCGACCGCACCCCGCGCGGCTACGACCCGGCCAACCTCGCGCTCGACATCACCGGCGTCGTACGGTCCCTGGGCGAGCCCGACGCGGCGCTCGTCGGACACGACCTGGGCGGCTACCTGGCGTGGACGGCGGCGGTGATGCGCCCCAAGGTGGTGCGCCGGCTCGTCGTGTCGTCGATGCCGCACCCGCGCCGCTGGCGCTCGGCGATGCTCGGCGACCTCAAGCAGACCTCGGCCGGGTCCTACGTCTGGGGCTTCCAGCGCCCGTGGCTGCCGGAGCGTCAACTGGCGGCGGACGACGGGGCGTTGGTCGGGCGTCTCGTCCGCGAGTGGTCGGGTCCGCGCCAGCCCGAGGACGAGGCCGTGGAGACCTATCGGCGCGCCATGTGCATCCCGTCCACGGCGCACTGCTCGATCGAGCCGTACCGGTGGATGGTGCGGTCGATGGCGCGGCCCGACGGCATCCAGTTCAACCGCAGGATGAAGCGGCCGGTGCAGGTTCCGACGCTCCATCTGCACGGCTCGCTCGACCCGGTGATGCGGACCCGCAGCGCGGCCGGCTCGGGCCAGTACGTCGAAGCCCCTTACCGCTGGCGGCTGTTCGACGGTCTGGGGCACTTCCCGCACGAGGAGGACCCCACCGCCTTCTCGGCGGAACTGGTCAACTGGCTGAAGGATCCGGAACCGGATCGCTGAGTTTCGGTGGCCTCGGGGGAACTACTGTCCTACGAACGGCCAAATGCCCGGCGCATAGGCCAATTGGCCCCCTCCGGAGCGGTTACCGACCATGGGCCCCGGGCAAACGTCGGGGTATGGGCTGGACGCACGACTACGGTGACGCAGCACGCAACCGCCGAACGGCCGCAGGGCCGGTCTCGTACGAGAGGGGCGGCCCTCAGGGGCAGGGGCTGCAACACCCCTCCCCACATCCCCAGGAGGTGGGCATTCCGCACATCCTGCGGCGCCGGGCCCGCTGGGTCTCGGCCCGGCTGCGGCACGCGCGTACCTAGTCGGCCCTGAGGTAGCCGAGGCCGGGGTGGGCACCCCGGTAGCCGTCCAGAAGCCTGCGGGCGACATGGACGGAGTCGACCAGCGGATGCAAGGCGAACGCCTTCACCGCCGCTCGCGCCGAACCGCTCTCGGCCGCCTCCAGGACACACCGCTCGACCGCCTTCACCGTGCTGACCAGGCCCGCCTCATGGCCCGTCAGCTGCGAGACGGGCAGCGGGCGGGGGCCGGCCGCGTCGATGCGGCAGGGGATCTCGATGACGGCCTTCTCGTCGAGCGCGCGCAGGGACGTTCCGTTGCGCACGTTCAGGACGAGCGTGGCCGGCTCGTCCCGCGCGATCGCCCGCATCAGGGCGAGCGCCACGTTCTCGTACCCGCCGGACTCCATGTCGTCGGCGTGGCGCTCGCCGCCGCCCGACGCCTTGCGGTTCGCCGACATGTACGTGGCCTCGCGCTCGGCCCGGGTGCGGTCCCAGGCCGCCCACACCGATGCCTCGGGCACGGAGTCCGTCGAGGCGTAGAAACCCGCCTGCTGTTCCCTGAGGAAGGCGCCGCGGGTCTTCTCGGCCCGCTGGTAGGCGGCCACCGCCTCGCGGTTGAAGTAGTAGTAGTGCAGATACTCGTTCGGTACGGAGCCCAGCGTGCGCAGCCAGTCGGCGCCGAACAGCTTGCCCTCCTCGAAGGAGGTCAGCAGCGCGTCGTCCTCGAACAGGCGGGGCAGGACGTTCTCCTCGCCGTCGTACATGCCGTGCAGCCAGCCCAGATGGTTGAGGCCCGCGTAGTCCAGACGCACCGCGGCGGGGTCGACGCCGATCGCGCGGGCGACCCGGCGGGCCAGCCCCACCGGCGAGTCGCAGATGCCCACCACGTGGTCACCCAGGTGCTCGGCCATCGCCTCGGTGACCAGGCCCGCCGGATTGGTGAAGTTGATGACCCAGGCGTCCGGGGCGAGCACCTTCACCCGGCGGGCGATCTCGACGGCCACCGGCACGGTGCGCAGCCCATAGGCGATGCCGCCCGCGCCGACCGTCTCCTGCCCCAGGACGCCCTCGTCGAGCGCGATCCGTTCGTCGGCGGCCCGCCCCTCCAGGCCGCCCACCCGTATGGCCGAGAACACGAAGTCCGCGCCGCGCAACGCCTCGTCGAGGTCGGTGGTGGTGCGCACCCGGGGCGCGTCGTCGATCCCGTACGCCCGCTCGGCGAGGACCCGGCCGATGGCGTGCAGCCGGGCCGCGTCCACGTCGTACAGGACCACCTCGGTGACCCGCCCGGGCGCGCGGTCGCGCAGCAGGGCGCCGTACACGAGCGGGACGCGGAAGCCGCCGCCGCCGAGGATCGTCAGTCGCATCGGAGCCTTCTCGTCAAGGGGTCGGTCAAGAGGGCGGTCAAGGGGTCATAGGGCGCACTGCTGGCTGTCGACCTGCTGACCGGCCGTACGGCCCTGCTGAATGTCGGCCTGGATCTCGTCGGCGGTCAGCGCGTACCCCGTGTCCGGGTCGTCCAGCGACTTCGCGAAGACCACTCCGTACACCTTGCCCTCAGGAGTCAGCAGCGGGCCGCCCGAATTGCCGGGCCGGACCGTCGTGTACAGCGAATAGACGTCTCGGCGGACCGTACCGCGGTGGTAGATGTCCGGGCCCTTGGCGCTGATCCGGCCGCGGATGCGGGCCGCGCGGACGTCGTAGGGGTGGTCCTCCGGGAAGCCCGCGACGATCGCGCCGTTGCCGGTGCGGGCGTCGGTGGAGCTGAACTGGAGCGGGGGCGCCTTCAGGTCCGGCACGTCCAGGACCGCGATGTCGCGACGCCAGTCGTACAGCACGACCTTCGCGTCGTACGTACGCCCCTGACCACCTATCTGGATGGTCGGCTCGTCCACGCCGCCCACCACATGGGCGTTGGTCATCACCCGGCGGTCGGCGAAGACGAACCCGGTGCCTTCCAGGCGCTTCCCGCAACTCGGGGCCATGCCGACGACCTTGACGATGGACTTCTTGGCGGCGGTCGCGACCGGACTGCCGGCGAGCTTGGGATCGGGCGCCTGGACCTCGTTGATCGACTCGTTCGAGAACGGCGTGAAGACCTGCGGGAAGCCGTTCTGCGCGAGGACCGAGGAGAAGTCGCTGAACCACGTCTCCGCCTGGGGGGGCATCACGTCCGAGACGCCGAGCAGGATCTTGGAGTTGCGGACCTGCTTGCCCAGCGTCGGCAGTGCGGCCCCGGCCAGCAGCAGGCCGATCAGCCACGCCACGAGCAGCATGGCGACGACATTCACCAGGGCGCCGCCCGTGGCGTCCAGGGCCCGCGCGGGCGACCAGGTGATGTACCGGCGCAGCTTGTTGCCCAGGTGGGTGGTGAAGGCCTGGCCCACGGAGGCGCAGACGATCACGACGACGACCGCGACGATGGCCGCTGTCGTCGAGACCTGGGACTCATTGGTCACCTGGTCCCAGATCAGCGGGAGCAGATACACGGCGATGAGGCCACCGCCGAGGAACCCGATCACCGACAGGATGCCGACGACGAAGCCCTGGCGGTAGCCGACGATCGCGAACCACACGGCGGCGACCAGCAACAGGATGTCCAGCACGTTCACGGGCCCCAGCCTGTCACGCGTGCCAGTCGAGCGGCACCCGCTTGGCTCGGTCCCACGGCCGCTCCCACCCCGCGTAGTGCACGATCCGGTCGATCACACCCGCCGTGAACCCCCAGACCAGCGCCGATTCGACCAGGAATGCCGGGCCTGCGTGGCCCCGCGGGTGCACGGCGGTCGCACGATTGGCGGGATCCGTGAGATCCGCCACGGGCACGGTGAAGACGCGCGCCGTCTCGCCGCTGTCGACGGCCCGCACCGGTGTCGGCTCGCGCCACCAGCCGAGCACGGGCGTCACGACGAAGCCGCTCACCGGGATGTAGAGCCGGGGCAGCACGCCGAACAGCTGGACCCCGGCCGGGTCGAGCCCGGTCTCCTCCTCGGCCTCGCGCAGCGCGGCCCGCAGCGGCCCCGTGGTGGCCGGATCGCCGTCCTCGGGGTCGAGGGCGCCCCCGGGGAAGGAGGGCTGACCGCCGTGCGAGCGCAGTTGGCTCGCCCGCTCCATGAGGAGCAGCTCGGGGCCGCGCGGGCCCTCACCGAACAGGACGAGCACGGCGGACTGCCGCCCGTCGCCGCTCTCCGGCGGCAGGAACCGGCTCATCTGCTCGGGCGCGACGGTCTCGGCCGCCCGGGCGACCGGAACCAGCCAGTCGGGCAGCCCCTCGCTACTCACGGCGGGCCCGCGCCCGCGCGGCTCGGCGGCGCCCCCGACGGCGGAGGCTCGGCTGTGTTCAGCCTTGCCGGCGGCGGAGGTTCGGCTGTGTTCGGCGTTGCCGGGGGTGGGGGTTTGGCTGTGGTTGGCCTTGCCGGGGGAGGCGGGATCGGTGGCCGGGGGGTGGGTGAGGTGCGGGGTGGGTGCGGGGGCGGGCCGCGCATCGGTTCTGGTCGAGTTTCCGGTCCCATCCGAGGGGAGGGGGTGGCCGGGGGCCGGGGCGGTCCCCTCCAGGGACACGGGGTGGCCGGGGGCCGAAGCGGGGCCGGGACCGCCGGAGCCCAAAGCGGGGCCGGGACCGCTGGAGCCCGGGGCGGGGCCGGGTCCGCCGATACGGTCGCTCAGGCCGCCGGTACGGCCAAGGCCCGCCTCCCCACGCCCGGATCGGCCGGCGCCACCGTGGTCCGCCTCCGCGGGACCGGGGTGGCCGCCCGCGGCGCCGCGATCCGCGCCCCTATGGCCGGAGTGACCGCCCGCGGCGCCACGATCGGCGTCCACACGGCGGGCCTCGCCGCCCGTGGGCCTCCGGCCAGGACCGTCGACACCGCTCAGGTCACCGTCGTACGTCTCGCTCGTGTGCGTCATCTGCACCCCCGTCGTTCATCGTCCACAACGCCTGTGACGGTCGCTTTCGTTCCGGCCGGCGCCGACGTCCGTCTTCCGGGTGACGTCAGCCGGCTCCCAGCGGCGGTGCGGGCAGCCCGGGGTAGTCCGGAGGCGGGCTCAGCCGTTGGCCGGGGAACCCGCCCTTCTCGTACTTGAGGAGCTTGCGCGCCTTCTCGGGGTCGGTCTCGCCCTCGCCGTAGGACGGGCAGAGCGGCGCGATCGAGCAGGCGCCACAGGCGGGCTTGCGGGCGTGGCAGATGCGGCGGCCGTGGAAGACGACTCGGTGCGAGAGCATCGTCCACTCGCTCTTGGGGAAGATCGCGCACACCTCCGCCTCGACCTTCTCCGGGTCTTCCTGCTCGGTCCACTTGAACCGCCGTACGAGCCGCCCGAAGTGGGTGTCGACAGTGATCCCCGGGACTCCAAAAGCATTGCCCAACACGACATTTGCCGTCTTGCGCCCCACGCCCGGCAGCTTGACGAGATCCTCCAGACGACCCGGCACCTCACCCCCGAACTCGTCCCTGAGCGCGGCGGCAAGGCCCATGATCGACTTGGTCTTGGCCCGGAAGAACCCGGTGGGCCGGATGATCTCCTCCACGTCCTCGGGGTTCGCCGCGGCGAGGTCCTCGGGGGTCGGGTACGCGGCGAACAGGCCCGGTGTCGTCTGGTTGACCCGGAGGTCGGTGGTCTGCGCGGAGAGCACCGTCGCGACCAGCAGCTCGAACGGGTTGCGGAAGTCCAGCTCGGGATGGGCGTACGGATAGACATCGGCGAGCTCGCGATTGATCCGGCGGGCCCGGCGGACCATCGCCAGATGCGACTCGGGCTTGCCCCCCACAGGTTGCCCGGCGGGAGCGCCCGGGCTGGCGCCCTTCGTCTCCGCGCCGCCCGCCCCCTTCGCCTTCGCCCCCGCCTTGGTGGCGGCGGACTTCACGGTCACGGCCTTCTTGGCTGCGGGTTTCACTGCAACGGCTTTCTTGGCGGCGGGCTTCACTGAGCCGACTTTCTTCGTGGCGGGCTTCACTGCGGCGGCCTTCCTGGTCGCGGGCTGCACTGCGACAACTTCCTTGTTCGCGGGTTCCACCACGTCAGCCGTCTTAACGCCCGCCCCGGGCTTCTTGCCGGCGACCTGCTTGGCCCTGGCCCTCTTGGCGCCGGCGTTCCTGACGCCGGCCTTCTTGGGGGTGGCCTTCGTGGGGGTGGGCTCAGCGGGGGCGGCCCCCCTGACGCCGGCCTCCGCGGTCCGATCAACCGTCTTGTCGGACCGCGCCGACGACACGGCTCCGCCGCCCCGCGAGGCCCTCTTCGCGGGCTCTTTCGGCTTGGACGCGGGCTGTTCGCCCACAGCGGAATCGTTCTCTGCGGACACTCTCCCAGCCCCCCTGGCCTGCGCTCTCACCGGCGAATTGGACACTCGGCCAGCCTAAAGCCCGGCACCGACATCCGCCCCGGCCACCGCGAATCACGGCCCCAATCGGCCCCCTGACTCACGGTCCGGCACTCCAGTACGTCATCCTGTGATTGATCGCACTGTTTATACCGTCCGGCAAAATGGGGAGCTGGACCCCCTGAAACCGGTCACAAGGAGAGATTCGTGGACGACGTTCTGCGGCGCGCCCCGCTCTTCGCGGCGCTCGATGACGAGCAGGCCGCGGAGCTGCGCGCCTCGATGAGTGAAGTGACGCTCGCCCGTGGCGACGCGCTGTTCCACGAGGGCGACCCGGGTGACCGCCTGTACGTGGTCACCGAGGGCAAGGTGAAGCTGCACCGCACCTCGCCGGACGGCCGCGAGAACATGCTGGCGGTCCTCGGCCCCGGTGAGCTCATCGGCGAGCTTTCCCTCTTCGACCCGGGCCCGCGCACCGCCACCGCGACCGCGCTGACCGAGGTCAAGCTGCTCGGCCTCGGCCACGGCGACCTTCAGCCCTGGCTGAACGCCCGCCCCGAGGTGGCGACCGCCCTGCTGCGCGCCGTCGCGCGCCGCCTGCGCAAGACCAACGACCAGATGTCCGACCTGGTCTTCTCCGACGTGCCGGGCCGTGTCGCCCGCGCGCTCCTCGACCTGTCGCGCCGGTTCGGCGTGCAGTCCGAGGAGGGCATCCACGTCGTGCACGACCTGACGCAGGAAGAGCTGGCCCAGCTGGTCGGCGCTTCCCGCGAGACGGTGAACAAGGCGCTCGCCGATTTCGCCCAGCGCGGCTGGCTGCGCCTGGAGGCCCGCGCGGTCATCCTGCTGGACGTGGAGCGCCTGGCGAAGCGCTCGCGCTGATCCATCACGCGAGGGGCCGGTCTCTTTCGGGACCGGCCCCTTTCGCATGGGCCGGCCACCCCGGCCCCGCCCCCGCACCGGGCCCCACCAGGCAGAACAGTCCGGCGAGTTGAGAAACTGAAATTCTTCGGATTCGCCGGGAACTCGGCCACGGACCGGGACGTTCTCACGATGTACACCAGAGATCCAGGCCACCACAGCCAGATCTCGGACCGTGGAACCGCCGCCGAAATCCTCACGGTCCTTGGCGCCAACGCGCCGCGCCTGTACGAGAGTTGAAAGCCGTCCCGCTCAACTCTCCTCTACAGGGCGCCCTTTCACACCGCGCGAGAGCCTGCCCCGGAACCGGACCGAGGGCAGGCTCGGCCCCAAACTGGCCAGGGCCGGCCCTGCCCCTGGCCGGGCCCGGGCCGGCCCCAGCGGTGTCAGATCAGGCCGTGCTCGCGCAGGTACTCGAGCTGAGCGTGCACGGAAAGTTCCGCAGCCGACCACAGCGACCGGTCGACGTCCCAGTAGACCCGGGCCACCACGTCGGCCGCCGTGCGGTCACCGTTCTCCACCGCCGTCTCCACCTGCGCCAGGCGGTGGGCGCGGTGGGCCAGATAGAACTCGACGGCACCCTGCGCATCGTCGAGGACCGGGCCGTGACCCGGCAGCACCGTGTGCACACCATCGTCAACAGTCAGCGAACGCAGCCTACGAAGGGAGTCGAGATAGTCGCCCAGGCGGCCGTCGGGATGAGCCACGACGGTCGTGCCGCGCCCGAGGACCGTGTCACCTGTCAGGATCGCGCGGTCGGCAGGCAGGTGGAAGCAGAGTGAGTCCGCCGTGTGGCCCGGGGTGGGCACCACCCTCATCTCCAGGCCACCGGTGGTGATGACCTCCCCGGCCGCGAGGCCCTCGTCCCCCAGGCGCAGGGCCGGGTCCAGGGCGCGCACGGGGGTACGGGTCAGCTCGGCGAAGCGGGCCGCGCCTTCGGCGTGGTCGGGGTGCCCATGGGTGAGGAGGGTCAGCGCGACCCGCTTGCCGGCCTTCTCCGCCGTCGCGATGACACGGCTGAGGTGTCCGTCGTCGAGCGGGCCGGGGTCGATGACGACGGCCAGGTCGGAGTCGGGCTCGGAGACGATCCAGGTGTTGGTGCCGTCCAGGGTCATCGCGGAGGGGTTGGGCGCGAGGACGTTGATCGCGCGCTCGGTGGCAGGGCCCGAAAGCACCCCGCCGCGCGGCTGCCCGGGAAGGGCGGCGGCCTCGGTCATACGGCACCTCCAGGAGTGGCCGGGTCGGTCGTGGTCACCGGGGCAAGCCTCGCCAAGGCGACCGGGGCAGCCCCGGTCACCCGGGCAAGCCTCGCCGAAGCGCCCGGGGCGGGGCGACTGTGCCTCGCTCGGGCGGCCACCGCGAGGTTGCCCGCAGCCGGGCCGCGTCGACCGGTGGCCCGGTCAGAGACCCGCCTCATCGGGTTCCGCCGGCCGGGATGTGCTTGGTGAACTCGTCGTGGCCGGGCCAGCTCAGGACGAGTTCGCCGGTGTCGCTCAGGCGGGCTCGCGCGAGGACGGGGGTCAGATCGCGTTCGGCCGCGGCCACGAGGGCCTCGGCGGCGGTGGCGTACGGAAGGAGGTCGCGCAGGGTGGAGATGGTCGGCGGCATCATCAGGAGGTCGCCCTTGTCATAGCCGGCGGCGGCTTCGGCGGGGCGGATCCAGACGGTGCGGTCGGCCTCGGTCGACGCGTTCCGGGTGACCTGTCCTTCGGGGAGCGCGGCGACGAAGAACCAGGTGTCGTACCGCATTGGCTCGAATTCGGGGGTGATCCAGCGGGCCCAGGCGCCGAGCAGATCGGAGCGGAGCACCAGACCACGGCGGTCCAGGAATTCGGCGAAGCTGAGGTCGCGGGTCACCAGGGCCTGGCGGTCGGCCTCCCAGTCGTCGCCGGTGGTGTCGCCGACGACGGTGGTGGCGTCGGGGCCGGCGAGGAGGACGCCTGCCTCCTCGTAGGTCTCGCGGACGGCGGCGCAGACGATGGCCTGGGCGGAGGCCGCGTCCGTGCCGAGGCGCTCGGCCCAGATGTCGCGGGAGGGGCCCGCCCAGCCGAGTCGGGCGTCCTCGGCGTCGCGGGGGTCCACGCCGCCGCCCGGGTACGCGTACGCGCCGCCGGCGAAGGCCATGGAGGTGCGTCTGCGCAGCATGTGCACGGAGGGGCCGGTGTCCGCGCCGGCCGCCCCGTCGCGCAGCAGCATGACGGTCGCGGCCCGCCGCGGCTCGACCGCGATGAGCTCGCCTGCGGCAAGGGCGCGGATGCGGTCCGGCCACTCCAGCGGATACCACTGACCATTGGGCATGGGCGGATGCTACGGGGTGACGTGCGGATGTTCGAGGGGGTGCAGGGGGTCGGCCCTCCCTCGCCACCCCCTCGAAGACCGACGAAGCTTGCGAACGCGCAAAGGGCCGCCCCCTAGGGAACGGCCCTCGACGAAAGGAGTGTGGAACCTAGTCCGCGACGAGTTCTACCTGGATCTCGACCTCGACCGGCGCGTCCAGGGGCAGCACCGCGACGCCGACGGCGCTGCGGGCGTGGACGCCCTTGTCGCCGAGGACGGCGCCGAGGAGTTCGCTGGCGCCGTTGATGACACCGGGCTGGCCGGTGAAGTCGGGGGCGGAGGCCACGAAGCCGACGACCTTAACGACGCGCGCGATGCGGTCCAGGTCGCCCACGACGGACTTGACCGCGGCGAGCGCGTTGAGGGCGCAGGTGGCGGCCAGTTCCTTGGCCTCCTCCGGGGTGACCTCGCCGCCGACCTTGCCGGTGACGGGCAGCTTGCCCTCCACCATGGGGAGCTGGCCGGAGGTGTACACGTACACCCCGGACCGCACGGCGGGCTGGTACGCGGCGAGCGGTGGAACGACCGACGGGAGCGTCAGGCCGAGTTCGGCCAGCTTGGCTTCGACGGCGCTCATGCCTGCTTCTCCCGCTTCAGGTAGGCCACGAGCTGCTCGGGGTTGTTCGGCCCGGGGACGACCTGGACCAGCTCCCAGCCGTCCTCGCCCCAGGTGTCCAGAATCTGCTTGGTCGCGTGCACGAGAAGGGGCACGGTCGCGTATTCCCACTTGGTCATGGGCCCGACTGTAGCCGCTGCCCGCGGCCCCCTCTCGCGAGCGCCTTACGCGGGCCACATGCGTAGGCCGCGGACGGACTGGTTAGGCTCGAAGGTGTGAGCAGGCTCCAGGTCGTCAGTGGCAAGGGCGGTACCGGCAAGACCACGGTCGCCGCAGCACTCGCGCTCGCCCTCGCGACGGAGGGCAGGCGCACGCTCCTCGTCGAGGTCGAGGGCAGACAGGGCATCGCGCAGCTCTTCGAGACGGAGGCCTTTCCGTACGAGGAGCGCAAGATCGCGGTGGCGCCCGGCGGCGGGGAGGTGTACGCGCTGGCCATCGACGCCGAGCGGGCGCTCCTGGACTACCTCCAGATGTTCTACAAGCTGGGCGGTGCGGGCCGGGCCCTGAAGAAGCTCGGGGCGATCGACTTCGCGACCACCATCGCGCCGGGGGTCCGCGACGTCCTGCTGACCGGCAAGGCGTGCGAGGCGGTGCGCCGGAAGACCAAACAGGGTGCGTACGCGTACGACTACGTGGTGATGGACGCGCCGCCGACCGGCCGCATCACCCGCTTCCTCAACGTGAACGACGAGGTGGCGGGTCTCGCGAAGATCGGCCCGATACACAACCAGGCGCAGGCCGTCATGCGGGTCCTCAAGTCACCTGAGACCGCAGTGCACTTGGTGACGCTCCTGGAGGAGATGCCCGTTCAGGAGACCGTCGACGGCATCGCCGAGCTGCGGGGCGCCGAGCTGCCGACGGGCAAGGTCATCGTGAACATGGTCCGGCCGCACGTCCTGGACGGGGCGGCCGTGCGCGGGGTGACCGGCGACCGGCGCAGGGAGGTCGCCAAGGCGCTGACCCGCGCCGGGGTGACCGGTTCGGCGAAGCTGGTGACACCCCTCCTCGAGCAGGCCGCCGAACACGCCGAGCGGGTGGAGCTGGAGCGCGAACAGCGGGCGGTGCTGGGCACGTTGGGGCTTCCGACGTACGAACTGCCTCTGGTCGGTGAGGGGATGGACCTGGCCGGGCTGTACCGCCTGGCCACGGAATTGCGCGAACTCGGGGTGGGTGAGTGACTTTGGACGCGGCCGAGGCGCTGGCGATCGATCCGCTGCTGGACGATCCGGGCACCCGCATCATCGTGTGCTGCGGCTCGGGCGGGGTGGGTAAGACAACTACCGCCGCCGCACTGGGAGTTCGGGCCGCCGAGCGGGGCCGTAAGGTCGTGGTGCTCACCATCGACCCGGCCCGCAGGCTCGCCCAGTCCATGGGCATCGACTCCCTCGACAACACCCCGCGCCGGGTCAAGGACGTCGAGGGCGACGGCGAACTGCACGCCATGATGCTCGACATGAAGCGGACCTTCGACGAGATCGTCGAGGCGCACGCGGACCCGGCCCGGGCGCAGGCGATCCTGACGAACCCGTTCTACCAGTCCCTGTCGGCCGGCTTCGCGGGCACGCAGGAGTACATGGCGATGGAGAAGCTGGGTCAGCTGCGGGCCAGGGACGAGTGGGACCTGATCGTGGTCGACACCCCGCCGTCGCGTTCCGCGCTCGACTTCCTGGACGCGCCCAAGCGGCTCGGGTCGTTCCTCGACGGCAAGTTCATCAAGCTGCTCATGGCGCCCGCGAAAATGGGCGGCCGGGCCGGGATGAAGTTCCTCAACGTCGGCATGTCGATGATGACGGGCACGCTCGGCAAACTGCTGGGCGGGCCTTTCCTGCACGACGTACAGACCTTCGTGGCGGCCATGGACACGATGTTTGGGGGGTTCCGGACCAGGGCCGACGCGACCTACCGGCTGCTCCAGGCGCCGGGCACCGCGTTCCTCGTCGTCGCCTCGCCGGAGCGTGACGCGCTGCGCGAGGCGGCGTACTTCGTGGAGCGCCTCGCCGCCGACGACATGCCGCTGGCCGGGCTCGTACTGAACCGCGTACACGCCAGCGCGGCCTCCCGGCTCTCGGCCGAGCGGGCACTCGCCGCGGCGGAGAACCTCATGGAAAACCTTGCGGAAGGTCCCCTTGAGGTTCTCGCGGCAGAGCCCGGAGAAGAACCCGCGGAAAATCTTGACGACCGGCGCATTGTGGATCAGGAGGCCGGGAAGGCTGGAGGACGTGGCGCCAGCGTTTCCTCTCCCGACGCTGCCCATGGCCATGGCGTCGACCATTCCCTGGACCAGGACGCCCCTTCCCCGGCTCGGGATTCGGCCACACAGGATTCGGCCACCCGAAATGCCACGGACGGGAATGCTACGGCCGGGAATGCGACGGATGGCGATGCCGCGGACGGCAACGCCACGAACGGGAATGCCGTGGGGGTTTCCGGCCAAGCTTCCCGCCAGGATTCCGGCCAAGGCGATCAGGAAGACGACGATCAGGAAGACCACGATTCCGTCGAGCGGCTGACCGCGGGATTGCTGCGGTTGCATGCCGAACGGATGCAGGTGCTCGCGCGTGAACAGCGGACGCGCGACCGTTTCTCCGCGCTCCACCCCGAGGTGAAGGTCGCCGAAGTGGCCGCTCTACCCGGCGATGTGCACGACCTCGCAGGGCTGCGGACCATCGGGGACCGGCTCGCGGCCGGTGGATCCCCGGCCGGAGCTGCCTGACCCTCCGGCTCTGTCAGCCCGCCGCCGCGTACGCCTCGTCTCCGAAGGAATGCCGGTAGTCGTACGCCGCTTCCTCCTCCGCGCACACGGGAAGGATCCCCGTGCTGCGCTCGTACTCGGTGCGCGCGGTCTCCAGAAGGCGGTGCCAGGAGGTGACGGTGGGGCGCCTGCGCAAAAGGGCGCGTCGCTCCCGTTCCGTCATTCCGCCCCACACGCCGAACTCGACGCGATTGTCGAGCGCGTCGGCCAGGCACTCGGTCCGCACCGGACAACCGGTGCACACCGCCTTGGCCCTGTTCTGCGCTGCGCCTTGTACAAACAGTTCGTCCGGATCGGTAGTGCGGCAGGCTGCCTGCGCACTCCAGTCGGTTACCCAGCCCATGCCGGCGCCGTCCTCTCCCGAATCGAGGCTCCCCCACGGCGGCAGCGGCATATTCACCGCTGCCAGTTGAGGACGTTACGGAAGGTGGGCACAGCGCAACACCCCCGTCGGGCCCAATCTTGAATGGCCCGAACGGACTATGCGTACGCGGCAGATCACCCAACGGAGTGAGCCGAGGACATGCGCGACCAATCCGAAATAACAGGACGAATCAGCTGAGTCACAACGGACACCTGATGACGCATGAGGCGCAATCGGACACCAACCGGGTTGATTCTCACCGGATTCGGGGACGGTGGAACCGGATTCGAGGACGGCGGGACACTTCCACGCACGGCCCAGGACTTGATGCGCAACCGCACTGCTGTGACAGTTGAGAGCAGCTTAGGCCAGAGCCTTAAGCCGTGTCCGGCGATTGAGAACGTAGGCTGCCCCCATGGCAAAGAAGCGATCGGGCGGAGGCCTGACCGGGACCCAGCAGGCCGCCAAGTTCCTCGGCGTGAGTGTTTTGGCGGGTGCCGTGCTCGCGGGAATCGCCCTTCCCGCCGCCGGCGCGCTGGGGCTCGCGGCCAAGGGCACGGTCGAGGGGTTCGACGAGATCCCGGCCAATCTGAAGACCCCGCCGCTGAGCCAGCGCACCACGATCCTGGACAACAAGGGCGGCACGATCGCCCAGGTGTACTCGCGCGACCGCACCGTGGTGCCGCTCGCCGACATCTCCCCGTACATGCAGAAGGCGATCGTCGCGATCGAGGACGGGCGTTTCTACGAGCACGGCGCGATCGACCTCAAGGGCGTCCTGCGCGCGATGAACAAGAACGCGACCAGCGGCGGTGTCGCCCAGGGCGCGTCCACGCTCACCCAGCAGTACGTGAAGAACGTCTTCGTCGAGGAGGCCGGTGACGACCCCGACAAGGTCGCCGAGGCCACCCAGCAGACGATCGGCCGCAAGGTCAAGGAGCTGAAGTACGCGATCCAGGTCGAGGAGGAGCTCGGCAAGAAGAAGATCCTGGAGAACTACCTCAACATCACGTTCTTCGGGCAGCAGGCGTACGGCATCGAGGCCGCAGCCAAGCGCTACTTCTCCAAGTCGGCCAAGGACCTCACCCTGGACGAGTCGGCGATGCTCGCCGGCATCGTGCAGTCGCCCAGCCGGTACGACCCCGTCAACGACGCGCAGGAAGCCAAGAAGCGCCGCAACACGGTGCTCCAGCGGATGGCCGACATGAAGGACATCTCGCAGGCGGAGGCCGACAAGGCCAAGGAAGTCCCGATCAAGCTGAGCGTGAGCAAGCCGAAGAACGGCTGCATCACGGCCGTCGACGGCGCGGGCTTCTTCTGCGACTACGTGCGCGAGGTCTTCCTCTCCGACCCGGTCTTCGGCAAGACGAAGGAAGAGCGGGCCAAGCTCTGGAACCAGGGCGGCCTCACCGTCCAGACGACGCTCGACCCGCAGAGCCAGAAGGCCACCCAGGCCTCGATCAAGGAGCACGTCTACCAGAAGGACTCGGTGGCGACGGCGGTCACCCTGGTCCAGCCGGGCAGCGGGAAGATCCTGGCGATGGGTCAGTCCAAGCCGTACGGCTTCGGGGACAACGAGACGCAGATCAACTTCTCGGTCAACCGCCAGATGGGTGGCTCCAACTTCGGCTTCCCGGTGGGTTCGACGTTCAAGCCGTTCCTGGCCGCGGCCGCGATCGAGGGCGGCAAGCCGCCGACCCAGCAGTACCCCTCGCCGTACGAGATGGACTATCCCGCCTCCGTGCAGACGTGCAGCGGCAAGCCGTGGGTGAACGACACGAAGAACCCGGCACACCTGGAGAACGAGAACGAGAACGAGAGCGGGCCGTACGCGCTCAAGGACGCGATGGCCAAGTCCGTCAACACGTACTTCGTGCAGATGCTCGGCGACATCGGGATGTGCCCCGTGTCGCAGATGACGGACAAGCTCAACGTCCGGCAGGGCAACGGCGACAAGCTGCCCATGCTGCCCTCCGCGCTGACCCTCGGCTCCACCGGCATCTCGCCCCTGACGATGGCATCGGCGTACGCGGCCTTCGCCAACCGGGGCACGTATTGCAGCCCGATCGCCATCGAGTCCATCAAGAAGCCGGACGGCTCCGCGGTCCCGGTGCCCAAGTCCTCCTGCTCGCAGGCGATGTCGGGGACCACCGCGGACAGCATCAACACGCTGCTGCGGGGCGTGATCGACTCCGGTACCGGTACGGAGGCCGGGCTCAAGGACCGCGACAACGCGGGCAAGACCGGTACGACCGACGCCCGTAAGAACGCCTGGTTCGTCGGCTACACCTCGAACCTGTCGGCGGCGGTCTGGGTCGGCAGCCCCTCCCAGCGCGTCGAGATGAACAACATCACCATCGGCGGTCAGTTCCAGGAGCAGGTGTACGGCGGTCAGGTCCCGGGTCCCATCTGGCGCGACGCGATGACCGGCGCGCTCCAGGGCCAGGATTCGGCGCCCTTCGTCCGCGTCGACATCGGCGACGGCGGCCAGAAGGCGGCCGACCCGGTGGCCGGCACGGCGGGCACCAACAACGACAAGAGCAAGAACAAGGGCAAGCACAAGCCGAAGCCGGGCGGCGACAACAAGCCCCCGAACCGGGGCGGCCCGTCCGGCGGATCCCCGTTCCCGGGCATCTCCTTCCCGCCGGGCGTCATCGGCGGGGATGGGGGTGGGTGGCCGCAGTAGGGAGCGTGCTGGCGGCTCAGCAGTAGGGGCCGGGCCGTACGGCTTCATGTACGGCTGTCGGGGAGGCTGGTCCTTCCCCACGCAGAGGGCGCCCCGGGATTCACATCCTGGGGCGCCCTCTTCGTACGCGTGCGGCGCGGCGCGGGGGATGCGGGTGGTGCGGCGCGGCGCGGGTGGTGCGGGTGGTGGGGCGCGGTGCCCGGTGGTGCAGCGCGTTGACTGGGTGTTGCCGGGTGCGGGGGGGCTCAGCCCGCCAGCAGCTTCTTCACCGCGGCGGCGACACGCCCGCCGTCGGCGAGACCCGCCACCTTCGGGTTCACGATCTTCATCACGGCGCCCATCGCGCGCGGCCCCTCGGCGCCGGCGGCCCTGGCCTCCTCGACGGCGGAGGCGACGATCGCCGCGAGCTCGTCGTCGGTGAGCTGCTTGGGCAGGTACGCGTCGAGGATCTCGCCCTCGGCCAGCTCGCGCGCGGCGGATTCGGCCCGTCCACCCTTGTCGAAGGCCTCCGCCGCCTCGCGGCGCTTCTTGGCCTCCTTGGCGATCACCTTGAGCACCTCGTCGTCGGAGAGCTCACGCGCGGCCGTACCGGCGACCTCTTCCTTGGCGACGGCGGTGAGGGTCAGCCGGAGCGTGGACGAGCGCAGCTCGTCGCGCGCCTTCATGGCGGTGGTGAGGTCGTCCTTGAGTCGGGCCTTGAGCGTGGTCATGTCCCCAGTGTGTCAGGTGCGGGCGCGTACCCGCCCGCCGATTTCCACCGCCTCCTCCCCTGCCGGACCCCGTCCCACCCCGCCATTCCCCGCCATGCCCGGCCGTGCCCCGTCGTCGCGCCCTGCCAGGCGGGGCGTCAAGCGGAGCCGGGTGTCGTCGGGCGGAGCCGGGTGTCGTCGGGCGGCGGCATCAGGTGTCGTCAGGCGGCATCGGGCGTAGTCAGGTGTCGTCAGGTGTCGCGGCCGGGTCTGCGACCATGGGCGTATGCGCGCGCGATACGGAATTCCCCTGGGCATCACGGCAGTCGGGGCGGCCGGCCTCGCCTATGCGGCCGGGTTCGAGGCCAGATCGTTCCGGCTGCGCCGGGTGACGGTGCCCGTGCTGCCGCCCGGGGTTCGCCCGTTGCGCGTGCTCCAGGTCTCGGACATCCACATGGTGAGCGGCCAGCGCAAGAAGCGTGCGTGGCTGCAATCGCTGGCGGGCCTGCGCCCGGACTTCGTCGTGAACACCGGTGACAACCTGTCCGACCCGGAGGGCGTGCCCGAGACGCTCGACGCGCTGGGCCCCCTGATGGAGTTCCCCGGTGTGTACGTCTTCGGCTCGAACGACTACTACGGCCCGAAGCTCCGCAACCCCGCGCGGTACCTATTCGAGAAGGCGCAGGGCCGGCACGGCCTCAACGGCAACGCGCCGGCCCAGGGCGTCGTCCACAACCCGTGGGAAGACCTGAGGGACGCGTTCGACACGGCGGGATGGGTGAACCTGAGCAACACGCGGGGCCGCCTCAAGCTGGACGGGATGGAGCTGGCCTTCACCGGTCTGGACGACCCGCACATCAAGCGCGACCGGTACGAGCGGGTCGCCGGCGGCCCCGAGAAGGACGCCGACCTGTCGATCGCGGTGGTCCACGCCCCGTACCTGCGCACGCTGGAAGCCTTCACCGCGGACGGCTACCCGCTGATCCTGGCCGGCCACACCCACGGCGGCCAGCTGTGCATCCCCTTCTACGGCGCCCTGGTCACCAACTGCGACCTGGACACCGACCGGGTGAAGGGCCTGTCCACCCACTCCACCGAGGGCAACCGCGCCTACCTGCACGTCTCGGCGGGCTGCGGCACCAACCGCTACACCCCCGTCCGCTTCGCCTGCCCCCCGGAGGCGACGCTCCTGACGCTGGTGGAGCGCCGGCCGTAAGGGGACGGGGTAGCGAGGGGGATAGGTCGTGGAGGTAGGGGGCAAGAGCGTGCGGAGGGAATGAGAGCGGGGTGATTCGTAGCGCCGGCACCCACCCCCTACGGTGAATGTATGCGGTACGACCACATATCCCCCCGAGCGCCCGGCGTGGCCGACATGCCCGACGTGCCCGCCTCCGTAGTCCTACCGACCCCCCGCCGCCCGTACGCGGCCGTCTTCCGCGCGCTGATCTGCCTGGCAGCGGTGACGGGCATCGTGATCGACCTGGTCACGGGCAGCCCCCCGCGCGTCCTGAGCTATTTCACGATCCAGTCCAACGTGCTGGTCGCCGTCGCCTTCGGATGGTCGGCGATACGCGCCTGGAGGGGCGAGCCCCCGCTGCCCGCCCGCGTCACGGGCGGCGTACTCCTCTACATCTCGATCACCGGCCTGGTCTACCACCTGATCCTGGCCAACAGCTCCAGCGGCTTCTCGATGACGGACGACCCGACGGCGGTCATGACGGACTGGCGCTCCGCGTCGAACCAGCTCCTGCACACCGTCACCCCGCTCGGCGCGGTACTGGACTGGCTCCTCCTGACCCGCCCGGGCGGCCTGCGCCCGCGCCACGCCGCCCAGTGGCTGGCGTATCCCCTGGCCTACTTCACGTTCGCCCTGATCCGAGGCGCCCTGCTCGCCCCCGGCACGGTGGGCCGCTACCCCTACCCCTTCCTCGACGTCGACCAGCACGGCTACCCGGGCGTCCTCACCAACGCGCTCGTCCTGGGCCTCGCCTTCTACGCCCTGGCCCTGACGATCACCGGCCTGGACCACATCCGCCCGCACCCGAAGCCCCCGAAAACCGGATTTCGTCTCCGGCCGCCAGTGGGCTAAAGTAAACGACGTCGCCGCGACAAGCGGAGACAATCGGGGTGTAGCGCAGCTTGGCAGCGCGCTTCGTTCGGGACGAAGAGGTCGTGGGTTCAAATCCCGCCACCCCGACAGCTAAGTAGCAGATCAGGGCCACCGACTCACGTGAGTCGGTGGCCCTGATTCGTTGTGCGTGTCTATCTGCGTGACTACCGCTTCGGAGGCGGGGGCGTGCCGAAGATGCTGTCCATCGCAGTGGCCCCGGTCTGGATCACCGGGCGGATCGGCTTCCGGTAGACCTCTTCAGTGACAGCCGTACTGGAGTGACCGACCAGTCGCGAGATCTCTTCGAGCGACGGGTGAATCCTCGGCAGCCACGAGAACCGAGTCGGCCTGCTCGAGTGTGAGGGACTTGGACGGCCGACCAGGGCGCTCGGCAGGGACGGAGTACAGCTCTACGACATTCCGCTTCACCTTGTCCCGCGCCATGGCCTGCTTGATCGCACGGTTCAGACAGGAACGGACAGCTTCCAGCGAGCGGGGGCTGAGCACCTTCCACTTGCCCGCGAGCCACTTGTCCACGTCGTCGACGCTGAGATCCCGGAGCTTACGGGCGCCCAGAGCCGGAATGACATGGGTGTCGCAGAGGATCTTGATCGTCTTCACCGTCGATGGGTCCCTGCCATTGAACCCGTACTCAAGCTCCCGGCTCCGCTCCGCGCGATGCTCCTGCCTCCGGCCTGCTCCGCGCGCGCGTTGCGCCGACGCCCTCCCGCATGCGGAATGGGCCCGGGGCCATGAGGCGACACCGCACGGTGCGCCAGGGCCAAGGGCATGCCTCCGGCGGGGGATCGGCCGACTCCGGGATGGAGGGGGCGCCGGTGCCGAGTGCCGGCCGAACGTAGCGAGCCTGGTGGGCTCCCATCCTGTGGCGGTTGCTCGTTTACTACGAACGACCTGGGCGCAATAGGCCGTGTCTGCTCGGGCTCTGCCTGGATCGATGGCGGACGTTGCAACTCTGCAAGCCGAGGACGCCCAAAGCGTTGTGCCGCAGATCGTCGAGGAGTATGCGTGCCAGATCTCGGAGTCACCGACAGCTCGGTGACGGTCCTGCGGTGAGTGTCTAACTGCGTGACAACGCCGACGAACAACGGCGAACCAACACGAACGTCAGCGCACCATCAGCGCGGGTGATAGATAACGCTGCCCAAGCCACCACCCCCACCCAAGTCACTTCGGGAGCAAGCGGTCTTGCAGCGAAGTCGGACTGTCCCGGGCCTTCTGCGATGAGCCGGAAGCTGGAGTGTGGTTGGACAGGCTACGGCGGAGGCCGGGAGGTCGCTGGAGTCCTGGGAATGTCAACCCTCCCCGTATAAGGGCAAATTCTGCCCTGGTGTCTGGTGGGGTACTGGATCGACTTGACCGAACCAGGTGGTGTCCCACGGGCCGAATGACACAGAATGCGGCAGTGAGCGAGCGGGAAGCAGCCGTTTGGCTTGGCTGCCCGGGCAGTTGGAAGGTGCAGCCTGATGAGCAAGGTCTCCGAGAACGGTGAAGAGAAGGCGCCCGAGCCTTCCAGTTCAGTAGCTTGCGAGGTTACTGAAGCCAAAGCCGGTCCGGTCAGGTCTGGACCCTCCTGGAAGCAGATTGCGGTAGCAGCCGGCGGGTTTGCTGTCACCGTTGTGGGCACAGTCGTCGTCACCCTCGTCGCCACAAACAACTCCGCGCGTATGGCGAACGCGGCGGCTTACGCCCACGGCCTCCTAGACGGAGCCAAGGCCGCGAGGAACGGTTGCGACTTCGACGAGGAAGACGACTACTACGACGGGTACGACGGGTACGACGATTGAGGCAAGCTGACGGACGGCGTGAGGCCCGCCCCTCGGGCAGTACCAGGGCCGGGGGGCCAGACAGGTAGGCGGGCGGGGTTTACTACGATCCGCGGCATGGACTGGCTCGGGCGGGTTGCGACGTTGAGGCAGTGGAGTCGGGGTGGGGCGCGGGCGCCGCACAAGCCGTTGTTGATGTTGTACGCGCTGGGGCGGTATCAGGCCGATGCCGGGGCCGAGTTGGTGTACAGCGTGGTGGAGGGGGATCTGCGGCGGCTGCTCGTGGAGTACGGGCCGCCTCGGGCGACCACGCCCGCCTATCCCTTCCATCATCTGGTCAGCGACGGGGTGTGGGAAGTGCGGACCGAGCGCGGGGTCGGCAGCCCCGGCACCGGGGTGCGGGAGCTGCGGGCCGGGCGGGCCGCCGGGCGGCTGGCGCCGGAACTCCGGGCCGCGCTCCGGCGGGAGCCTTCGCTGTTGGGCCGCATGGCGCGGGTGCTGCTCGATCTGAACTTTCCCTCCTCACTGCACCAGGACCTGTGCGACGCCGTCGGTCTGGAGTTGGAAGCCGTGGAGGCCGGAGGGCCGGCCGTGTCCGGGCGGCGCCAACGGGACCGGCGCATGCGGGAGTTGGTGCTGGTCGCCTATGAGTACCGGTGTGCCTTCTGCGGTTACGACGGCATGATCGACACCTCGTCCGTCGGGCTGGAGGCCGCGCACGTGCGCTGGTGGGCCTTCGACGGGCCCGACGACGTCGACAACGGCCTGTGCCTGTGTTCGCTGCACCACAAGCTCTTCGACAAGGGCGTACTGGGTGTAGGGGACGGCCACCGCATCCTGGTCTCCCAGCGCTTCGTCGGCCGCAGTCAGGCCGCTCGCGCGCAGGTAACCGCGCTCGCGGGGCGTCCGCTCCTCGGGCCTCAGCCCGGTATCCACCCCATCGCGGCGGCCCACCGTTCCTGGCACACCTGCCAGGTTTTTCGCGGTAGTTCACGGGCTGCCGACGCCGGGTGACTCGCCTGTCACGGGGGTGACTCGGGCTGCTCCCGGATGCGTCCGGCTGTGGGCGGTACGGTCGCCGGCCTCGCGCCCGGCCCGTCCCCGGCCCGCCCCGCGAGCCGGCAGGCGGGGGCGGTCTGTTCGGGCCCTGGGGTGGGTGAGGGGCGTGCCAGAATGCGGGACGGGGTAACCAAGGTGTACCGGGGGGCAGTTGATGGAAGCGCTGGACGAGCGGGATCCGCGTACCGTCGGTGGGTACCGGGTTCTGGGGCGGCTCGGCGAAGGGGGCATGGGGCGGGTCTATCTGGCGCGCACCCCCGGCGGCAGGGCGGTGGCGCTCAAGCTCATCCACTCCGACATGGCGGCCCTGCCGGGTTTCCGGGACCGGTTCCGGCGCGAGGTGGACGTGGTACGGCGGGTCTCCGGCGCCGGCACCGTGCCGGTCGTGGACGCCGGGGTCGACGAGCGGCAGCCCTGGTACGCCTCGGACTACCTGCCGGGGCCCTCCTTGCAGGACGCGGTGGACGAGTTCGGGCCGCTGCCCGAACAGGCGCTGTGGCGGTTCGCGGCCGACCTGGCTCAGACCCTGGAACACGTCCACGGCAAGAGCCTCGTCCACCGGGACCTCAAGCCCTCCAACGTGCTGCTCTCCACTTCGGGCCCTCGGCTCATCGACTTCGGCATCGTGCACGCGGCTCTGGACACCGGTCTGACCATGTCGGGCGCGCGCATCGGTACGCCCGCCTACATGTCACCGGAGCAGGCGTACGGGGAGCGCGTCACGGCTGCGAGTGACATCTACAGCTACGGCCTGACGCTGGTCTTCGCCGCGACCGGCATCACTCCGCGGCGCGGCACGCGTCCCGCCGAACTCCCGGGCGTGTCCGAGCAGTTGGCTCTCCTTATCTCCCACTGCCTTGACCAGGATCCTGAGCGGCGTCCTTCTGCCGCTCAACTACACGTCCAGGCGCGGGCGTTGGACACCACCTCCGACACGTGGCTGCCCGCGGCGGTGGCGTCCGCGATCGCCCGTACGTCGGAGCAGTTGCTGAATCTGGAGGCGCGGGACGACCTGGAGGCGGGGGGCGGCCGCGGGCGGGCGGGGGTGGAGACCGAGCCTGATCCTGGGGCGGAGTCGCCCCGCGGTGGGTCCGGGGCGCCGTTCGGTCGGCCCGGGGCACCGTTCGGGGCCACGGACGGGTTCTTCGGTGCCGCGACGCAGGGGCCCGGGACGGGACGGCCCTCCGCTCCCCCGCCTCCGCCCCGCACCCCGCCGCCCTACTCGTCCGGGGCCGGGGCCGGGTCGGAGTCCAGGTCCGGGCCGGGGCCCACGCCCTCGTCCCCGTACTCACACCCGTACTCGTACTCCTCCTCCCCCGCCTCCGGCTCCCCCATGGCCGACGCCCGTGACCATTCCTGGGTGTACGGCGGGCTCATCGGGCAGCCGTTGTTCGGGTTGCTCTGGCTGCTTCCGCTGGGGATCGGTTCGTATCTGGTGGTGTTCGCGGAGCCCAGCTTCATGGGCTGGCTGCGGGTCGTCGTCGTACCGGGGCTGCTCGCGCTGTGCGGTTGGCTCACGGCGGTTCGGGGGCGGATGCCGGTCGGGCAGTGGTGTCGGCTGAACCAGGTGTTCTGGCTGGTCCTCGCCTTCTTCGAGGTGCAGGGCTGGTGGGGGATCAGCACGTACGACGCGATGGGTGTGGCCGCGCGTCACCACGGCGTGGTGACCGGTTACCAGAACCTGGTGGACTCCCTGAACGGCGTGTTCTCCTTCTTCCTCGCCCTGGGCTCGCTCGCGATGATCTACGTCGTCCCGGCGGTTTTCGCCCGGCGTGCGCGGGGGGTGAGGGAGGGAGTCCGGTGAGGAGGGACTCCCGGGGCGGCCTCGCGCGGGAGGGCTCTGGCGCGGGGGACGCCCTCCCGCCGGCTCCCTTCTCAACCCGCCGGGCGTCGGGTCCAGGCCTCCATGCGCTCGCCCTCTACGGGGGCCGGGGCGGTCGGGGGGCGGTGCGATCTGGTCCAGCCCCAGGAGGTGTACGCCGCCGCCGCGGGGGTGTTGGTGGCGGCGATCAGGGTGGTGAGGAGGTCGGCTTCCTGGCGTTCCAGGAGTCGCTCCTGAAGGCGGGTCGCGATGCCCATGCGACGACGATCGGGAAGCACCATGAGCTCGGCCAGCGCGAACACCCGGTCGGAGGCGGCCAGTTCCTCGGTCCCGTCGGTCTCGGCGCCGCGGAAGCCGTGCCACCACTCGCCCTCGCGTCCGGGCGGATATCCGTAGGCGCAGCCCACCAGGAACGGGTCGCCCGCGATGATCATGTCGAAGCCGGGGCGTTGCACATCCTCCTCGAAGCGGCGCAGGAAGCCGCTCCGGCCCGGCGACTGCGCGCCCGGCACCTCTTCGTACGCCGCTACGTACAGGTCCGCGACGGATTCCCGTTGCTGCTCGGCCTGCCATCGGGACAGCCGCCGCAAGAACACCTCTGTCATCGCAACAGCGTGGCAGGTCACGGCGGTTCTCGGAACAGGGGAGAGGAGGAGAGGGGAAGAGGGGGGAGGAAATGCGGGAGGGGAGAGGGTATGCGGGGGTGGGCGCGACGCCTTTGCGGACGTGCCGGAGGCTTTCGCCGGGCGCGCCCGAGGCTTTCGTCGGGCGGTGTCGCAGTGGCGGATGGCGGCGAGCGCGTCGATCACCGCCGCGTCCCGGCTTCCCCGGTCGGCTCGATCCGGGGCACGTTGACCGGGGCGGACGGGCCGCTCACACTGGCCGGATCATGAATGACGAACCGATGGTGACCCTGCACGGGGAACGCGCCCTCATCGACCGGGCGGGGCATCTGTTCGCGGGGGTGCGGCACGAGTTCCTGGTCGCTGCGGCCGACCCGCTGACCTGGTCGGCGGGGGTCCGCACCGCCTTCGCCGCCGGGCTGCGCCCCGCCACGGAACCCGGCGGACTCGCCCTGCGCAAGCTCTACACCCCCGAGGCGCTCCCCGACGCCCGGGCCGAGCGGCGACTCACCAGGATGGCCGCCGGTGGGGCCCACATCCGCATCTGCTCGGCTCCGCTCGGCCAGGAGACGATCGTCCTGGACCGCCGGGTCGCGATCCTCGCGGGGGCGCCGGGCGCCGGGCCGCGCACCTACACGGTGATCCGTACGCCGGACGTCGTCGCGGGGCTCAGGTCCCTGGTCCAGGCCGCGTGGGAGGCCTCGCCTGACCTCGACGCCCATCTGCTGCGGCGGGCTCCCGTGCTGGGGGCGGACGCGCGTCGCATCCTGCGCACGCTTGGTGCCGGGCACACCGACGAGGCGGCCTCGCGACACCTCGGCATGTCCTTGCGGACGTACCGCAGACGGGTTGCCGAGCTGATGGAGATGCTGGGGGCCACCTCGCGCTTCCAGGCGGGGTTGCGGGCTCGTGAGCTGGAGGGCGGGCACGTTGGGTGATCGCGGTCGCCGTCGCCGACGTGGTCGCGGTGGCGGTGCGGTGTTTGGGTGTTGGGTGGTTCGGGCTCGCCAACTTGCCCAAGGGGACGTCCAGTTGATGAGCCGGTCCGTGTAGTTCTCGGGGGTTGGCCCACCCGCCCGCCCGTAGGCGCAGGGTTGGATGGTTCCGGGCCTTCCTGGGGCTCCGCCCCAGACCCCGTATCGCGCCTGAACGGCGCTCGTCCTCAATCTCCCCCAAGGCCTTAAGGGCCAGGGGGGACCCCCATGACAGGCTGAGGTGGCCGACGCGGCCCAGCACCGAGTAGCTCGGGGCGCGGGGAACTGCGCGACCAGCCACCCGCGACTCGCAGACGAACACGGGTTTCCAGGGGCGCGGGGAACTGCGCGAGAAGCGGGCACGGTCCGCAGACGAACGCGGGTTTCCAGGGGCGCGGGGAACTGCGCGAGAAGCGGGCACGGTCCGCAGACGAACACGGGTTTCCAGGGGCGCGGGGAACTGCGCGAGAAGCGGGCACGGTCCGCAGACGAACGCGGGTTTTCAGGGGCGCGAGGAACTGCGCGAGAAGCGACCCCGACCCGCACATGACCGGGGGTTTTGGGGGCGCGGGGAACTGCGCAAGACGCAGGCACGGCCCGCAGGGCCAAACCACCCAACTCGGCCCCCAGAGCCAAACCGCCAACCCCAGCCCGCACGGCAAAGCAACCAGCCCGGCCCCCAGGGCCAAACCACCAACCCAGGCCCGCTGGGCCAACCACCCGGCCCGGCCCCCCGGCCCGAACCACCAGCCCCGGCCCCCACGGCCAAACCACCAGCCCCGACCCGCTGGGCCAAGCAACCGGGACCGCCCCCAGGCCCAAACCACCCGGCCGAGCCGCAAAGCCAAGCCCCCCCACCCCCGGGGCCCGGCGGCGCCAGGCACCCCGAGGCCGCCCGCACGGACCATCCCCGCGCCCCCCACACCCACTCTCCCTCTAATCGGTTAATTCACCGCCCCCCGCACATGCCCACGCCCCCCCTCGGGGATACAGGGCTAGTCCGCTGCTCAGCCTGTTACTGACATACCGGAGTACGCCTCGTGGAGACCACAGACACCGTGTGGAGCTGCCCCTTCGACTACGCCGACGCGCTCGAATTCGACCCGCAGCTCCGGCGCATGCTGGCCGAGGAGCCGGTCGCGCGGATCCGGATGGCGTACGGGGAGGGCGAGGCGTGGCTCGTCACCCGGTACGAGGACGTGCGGACGGTGACCACCGACCGGCGGTTCAGCCGCAGCGCCGTCATCGGCCGGGACTTTCCGCGGATGACGCCCGAGCCCATCGTGCAGGCCGAGTCGATCAACCTCATGGACCCGCCCGCCAGCAGCCGGCTGCGCAGTCTGGTCGCCAAGAGCTTCGCCCCCAAGCACGTGGCCCGTATGCGCGAGCGCACCCAGCGGGTCGTGGACGAGCTGCTCGACACGATGGCCGCGCACGGCTCCCCCGCCGACTTCGTCGAGCACATCGCCGCCCCGCTGCCGCTCGTGACGATCTGCGAGGTCCTGGCCATCCCGGACGGCGAACGGGACTGGCTGCGCGCCCACGCGCTGACCATGATGAACATCGGCGCCGCGGGCCGGGAGGCCGCCGTGCGGGCCAAGGCCGAACTGCGCGCCTACTTCACCGACCTCACCGCCGCCCGTCGCCGCTCCCCGGGCGACGACCTCATCTCCACCCTCGCCACCGCCCGCGACGGCGACGAGCTCCTGGACGACCAGGAGCTCGCCGTGATGGCGATGGTGCTGCTCATCACCGGCCAGGACACCACCACCTACGAGCTCGGGAACATCGCGTACACGCTGTTGACCAGGCCTGACATCCTCGATGGCCTGCGTGCGCGCCCCGACCGCTTCCCCGCCGTCCTCGACGAGCTGCTCCGCTTCATCCCGTTCCGCAAGGGCGTCGGCATCCCCCGCGTCGCCACCGAGGACGTCGAGCTGAGCGGAGTGCTCATCCGGGCCGGGGACATCGTCCACGTCTCCTACCTCACCGCCAACCGGGACGACCGCAAGTTCGACCGGCCCCACGAGATCGATCCGGAGCGGGGATCGGTGCCGCACATGACGTTCGGCTGGGGCGCTCACCACTGCCTCGGCGCCCCGCTCGCCCAGATGGAACTGGAGGTGGCGTTCACCTCCCTGCTCACCCGTTTCCCGGGGATCCGGGCGGCGGGCGAACCCTCCGACGTGCCGTGGAACACCCACTCCATCTGGCGCCACCCGCTCAGCCTTCCGGTCGCCTGGTGACCGACACCCACCTCAGAAGGGAAGTCCGATGGCCACCCTGTGCCGCCCGGCGGTAGCCGTACCCGAACACGTCATCACGCAGGAGCAGACCCTGGCGCTCGCTCGCGAGATGCACGCCGGGCACCCGCAGCGCGATCTGGTACTGCGCCTCATCGAGAACACCGGCGTCCTGACCCGCCATCTGGTCCAGCCGCTCGACGTCACCCTGGACCACCCCGGGTTCGAGCTGCGCAACCAGGTGTACGAGGCCGAGGCCAAACGGCGGGTGCCCGACGTGGTGCGTGAGGCGCTCGCCCACGCCGACGTCGAGCCCGGCGACATCGACCTGATCGTCTACGTGTCGTGCACGGGCTTCATGATGCCCTCGCTGACCGCCTGGCTGATCAACACGATGGGGTTCCGCTCCGACACCCGTCAGCTCCCCATCGCCCAGCTCGGCTGCGCGGCGGGCGGCGCGGCGATCAACCGCGCGCACGACTTCATCACGGCCTACCCGGGCTCCAACGTGCTGATCGTGTCGTGCGAGTTCTGCTCGCTGCTGTACCAGCCCACCGACATCGGGGTGGGTTCGCTGCTCTCCAACGGCCTGTTCGGGGACGCCGTCTCGGCCGCGGTGGTACGCGGTGAGGGCGGCACCGGCATGCGGATCGAGCGCAACGGCTCGCACCTGGTGCCGGACACCGAGAACTGGATCTCCTACGCGGTGCGCGAGACGGGCTTCCACTTCCAGCTCGACAAGCGGGTGCCCGGCACCATGGAAATGCTGGCCCCGGCCCTCAAAACCCTGGTGGCGCAGCACAGTTGGGAGGTCGGCGGGCTCGACTTCTACATCGTGCACGCGGGCGGCCCGCGCATCCTGGACGACCTGTGCCACTTCCTGGAACTGGGCCCGGAGATGTTCCGCTTCAGCCGCGCCACGCTCACCGAACGCGGCAACATCGCGAGCTCGGTCGTCTTCGACGCGCTCGCCCGGCTCTTCGACGAGGGCGGTATGGAGGACGGCGCCCGGGGTCTGATCGCCGGGTTCGGGCCCGGCATCACCGCGGAGATGGGGGTGGGCCGCTGGAACGCGGGCCCGGGCATCGACCGTGAGCTGAGCGCCCTGACCGCCCAGGCGTGAACTGCCGCCGGGACGCTACTCGTTGACCAGCACGGGGATGGACAGCACCGCGCTGGTCGGCGTGCCGGTCAGGGCCGAGGGCCGCACCGCGAAGTCGATCCCGGCTCCTTCGGCGGCCGGGGCATGGCCGCCGGGGTGTTCCTCGTGGCCCTCCTCGGCGTACTGGAACGAGCCGGTGCCGAGCAGCTTGCCGTTCGCGTCGTAGTAGGCGGCGCGCAGCTCCAGGGCGATCAGCTCGCTGACGTCCGAGGTGACGGCGAGGTGCCCGGTCACGGCGGGCCCAGCGCCCAGCGCCTGACCGGTGACCTTCACCCGGTCCGTGAACGGACCCTGTTCCAGGCGCACTTCACCGCGGGAGAGCTTCTGGTACGCGGCGGGCTCGGCGGCGTGCCGGGGTGCGGCGAAGCTCACCGAGGGGACCGGGTCCGGGGTGTCGTCGGCCCGTTCGCCGGACCCGCCGCCACAGCCGGTCACCAGGGCGAGGCCGAGGGCGGCCAGGACGGCCGGGACTGCCGGGACGGCGGTACGTCTCATGGCGTATCAACTCCATTGCCGGATTGGGTAGTTGGTGGCGGTCCGCTGCGGCCGGTCCGGGTAGTAGTGCCCCCGGGCCGGCCGCCGAATGCGGGGAAGGTCAGCCGCGCGGGGAGCGGCCGAACAGCGAGCCGTACATCTTCTTGTACAGGTCGGTGTTGATCTGGCTGGCCGCGAAGCGGTCGGCGCCGGGGCCGTAGGCGAAGATCGGCACGTCAGCGCCGGTGTGGTTGCCCGAGAGGTAGGTCAGCCACAGGCTCGCCTCGGGGCTGCCGTCCTTGACGTTCTTGGGGTCGTCGGGGGTGCGGAAGGTCGCCGGGGCGAAGTTCTTGACGTCGCCCGCGCCCGTGCCGTTGGCGATGCCGGTCGAGCGGGCCGGGTCCTTGGCACCCGAACTCGGCCGCGAGGTACCGGAGTTGTTGGCGGGGTTGCCCGCGTCGGTGTTGGCCGGGGGCGCCACCGCTTCCGCGTTGGTGTAGGTGCCCTTCTCGACGATGTTGAAGCCCGCGCACTCGTGGTCCGCGGTGACGATGACCAGGGTGTGGCCGTCCCGCTTCGCGAAGTCGGTGGCCGCCTTGACCGCGTCGTCGAACGCCTTGACCTCGCCGAGCGTCTGCGCGGCGTCGTTGGCGTGGCTGCGCTTGTCGATCTGGGCGCCCTCGATCTGGAGGAAGAAGCCCTTCCTGGAACGGCCGTCAAGGAGGTCGATCGACTTCTTCGCCATCTCGGCGAGCGTCGGCTCCTGCTTCTGGGGGGCGTTCGCGGGGAGACCGGCCTTGGCCTGCTCGACGGTCAGGTTGCCCCGGTTGAAGAGGCCGACGACCTTGCGTCCGCGCGCCTTGTCGAGGTCGGCCTTGGTGGCGACCTTCTGCGAATCGGCGTTCTGCGCGGGCAGCTTCGGGTCGCCGAAGGAGCCGAGCACCTGGTAGCCCTGCTTCTGGAGCGCCTTCTGGTCGTCCGGCTCGAAGCGGGCCAGACCGCCGCCGAGGACCACGTCGGCGGTGCCGTTGCGGGCGATCTGCTCGGCGATCGGGGTGATCAGCGTCTTGTCGGCGGGCGCCTTCTCGTAGCTGCCGTCGGCGTTCTTGGGCAGACAGGCCGCGTCCGAGTACGTCGGGCCCTGGCAGCCGCGCAACAGCGCGTGGCTGAACTGGGCGGCGGGCGTGGCGTCGGTGATCTCGGCGGTCGAGACGTTGCCGGTGGCGAAGCCGGCCGCCTTGGCCTGCTCCATCAGCGTGACGCGCCGCTTCTCGTAACTGTCCACGCCGATCGCGGCGTTGTACGTCTTGACGCCCGAGGACCAAGCGGTCGCGGAGCTCGCCGAGTCCGTCACCAGGGAGGGCTGGTCGGTGCCCTTCTCGACGGCGTAGGTGGCGACCGCGCCGGTGTAGGGCAGGCGCTCCATGTTGAGCTTGCCCTGGGCGCCGTAGAAGCGCTCGCGGCCCGCGGTGACGTGGGTGCGGCCCATGCCGTCGCCCAGCAGGTAGATGACGTTGCGTATCTCGCGGTCGTTGCCGCCGTGATCGCCGTGCGCGGGCGCGGAGTTGGCGGTGACGGCCGAGCCGGCGGCGACCGCGGAGGCCGCCGCGACGACCGCGAGCACCTTCATTGCCTTCTGTCTCATGGCGGTGAAGCTATGAGTCCCATGTGAACGGTTCGGGAGGACCGGGCGACGGCGAGGCGAACGCCTCCGGCTTTCACGGAGTCGGACTCAGGTCGGACTCAGCCGTGGAGGAGGCCGGTCTCACCCGTAGGAGAGGTTGGAGCAGATGCTGTCGTCGGCCGAGCGGGCCTTCTCGGCGACGGCCGGCGGGACCGAGGCGGCCGCGCTGGGCGCCGCGTCCGCGCCGTCCGCCTTGTACTCGGTGCCGACGATGACGTTCAGGCCCGGCGCCTTGGCCTGGCGCAGCACCGCGCCGGGGAAGTGGGTGGCGAGCGTCTTGGCCTTGGCCTCGGAGCTCGCGCCGTACTCGATGACGGTCTGGGTGTAGTCCTGGGTGGCGGCGGTCGTGGCACCGGTCACCGTGAAGCCCGCGGACCTCAGGGACGTGGCGACCTTGCTCGCCAGGCCCTTGGTGGTGGTCCCGTTGTAGACGGCGACGCTGACCCCCTTGCCGGACGCGGGCGGCGCGGCCGCGGCGGTCGGGGTCGGCGACGCGCTCGCGGCGGACTTGCCCGCGGCGTCCTTGCCGTCGATGGTGCGGTCCGCGCGCAGCGCCGCGAACAGCGCGTCGGCCTCCGGCTTGACGACGGCGACGCGCTCACCCTCGTAACGCCAGGGCAGGGTCACGAACTTGGTGTTGTGGAGGTCTATGTTCTTCATCGACATCGCGAACGAGATGAGCTTGTTGGCGGAGCCGAGGCCCGAGTCGACGGTCATCGACTTGGTGGCGGCGCTGGCGAGCGGCAGCAGGCTGGTCGGGTCGAGCCCGTTGCCCTTCACCTTCTTGATCAGGCTGCCCACGAAGGCCTGCTGGCGCTGGATGCGTCCTATGTCGGAGCCGTCGCCGATGCCGTGGCGGATCCGTACGTAGTCGAGCGCCTTCTGGCCGGAGACGTTCTGCTCGCCCTTGGCGAAGACCAGGGAGCCCTTGTGACCCAGCTTGGGGTTGAGGTCGCCCTGGTAGACGTTGTTGGGCACGCACACCCCGACGCCGCCGACGGCCTCGGTCATCTTCGCGAAGCCCGCGAAGTCCACGATCACGGTGTGGTCGACGCGCAGCCCGGTGAGCTTCTCGACGGTGTTCTGGGTGCAGGCGGGGTTGCCCTGCACCGTCTCGCCCACCTCGAAGGCCGAGTTGAACATCACCCGGTGCTTCTCCTTGGTCCAGTTGCCGTCGGGGAGCTTGCACGGGGGTATGTCGACCAGCGAGTCGCGGGGTATGGAGACGGCGACGGCGTGCTTCTGGTCCCCGTACACATGCAGCAGGAACGCGGTGTCCGAGCGGCCGATGTCGCCCTTGCCGTGGCCGTACTGGGCGTTGTCGCCGGAGCGCGTGTCGGAGCCGATGACCAGGACGTTGGAGCCCTCGGTCGAGGCGGCCGGGCGGTCGGCGGAGACGCCGCCGTCGTCGAAGGTCTTGATGTCGCCGTTCAGCTTGAGGTAGATCCAGCCGCCGCCGGCCACCGCGAGGACGACGACCGACAGGCCCGTGATGCCGGCGATACGGGCCCGGCTGCGCTTGTCCCGCCCCCGTGGCATGGCCGAACCACCGCTCTCACCCCTGCTTGCCGCTCCCGCTTTGTGGCTGCCGGCCATCGGACCCCTCATCCCTCATTCGCGCCTCTTCTGTAGAGGAGACGGTGAGTCGCACCCTCTGGTTGTACAGTTGCGCAATGTAGCAAGTCTCATGGAGAGTCATCAGCCCCAGCCGTGCGATGAGCGCGGCTGACGACAACGGCTGACGACAACAGCTGTCCACACCGGCTGTCGACAACGGCTGTAGGACGCGAACGAGAGAGGACGGCGGGATGTTCCTGCGCAACGGCCTTGAGCCCTGGCACCTGCTGATCGTGGGCGTAGTACTGATCCTGCTGTTCGGCTCGAAGAAGCTGCCCGACACCGCACGGGCGCTGGGCAAGTCCCTGCGCATCCTCAAGAGCGAGACCAAGGCGATGCGCGAGGAATCCGAAGGGCCCGTGCCCGCCGCGGCCCCCGCCCCGCAGGTCGCCCCGGCCCCGGTCGCCCCCGCGGACGCTCCCCCGCGCACCACTGCGTAGCCCACGTCGTAGGCTCGGCAGGCATGGAGAAGCTGCCGACGTACGACGACGTGGTCCGCGCACACGAGCGGATCACGGGCCACGCCCACCGCACCCCGGTCCTCACCTCGCGGCTCACCGACGCCGAGCTCGGTCTGAGCCTCTTCCTCAAGTGCGAGAACCTCCAGCGCATGGGGGCGTTCAAGTTCCGCGGCGCGTTCAACGCGCTGTCCCGGTTCGACGCGGAGCAGCGCCGTGCGGGCGTCGTCGCCTACTCCTCCGGCAACCACGCCCAGGCCCTGGCGCTCTCCGGCGCGCTGCTCGGCATTCCGGTGACCATCGTCATGCCGCACGACGCCCCCGCCTCCAAGCTCGCCGCGACCAAGGGGTACGGGGCGAACGTGGTCTCGTACGACCGCTGGACGGAGAGCCGCGAGGAGATCGGCAGGGCGCTGGCCGACCGGCACGGCCTGACGCTGATCCCGCCCTTCGACCACCCCCATGTGATGGCGGGCCAGGGCACCGCCGCGAAGGAACTCTTCGAGGAGACCGGCCCGCTGGACGCCCTGTTCGTACCGCTCGGCGGCGGCGGACTCCTGTCGGGCAGTCTGCTCGCGGCGAACGCGCTCGCCCCGTCGTGCGCGGTGTACGGGGTCGAGCCGGAGGCGGGCGACGACGGGCTCCGCTCGCTGCGGGCGGGCGAGATCGTCCGCATCGACACCCCGGCGACCATCGCCGACGGGGCCCAGACGCAGCAGCTGGGCGCCCACACGTTCCCGGTGATCCGGGACCACGTGAGCGACATCATCACCGTCTCGGACGCCCAACTGGTCGACTCCATGCGGCTGTTGGGCTCCCGGATGAAGATCGTCGCCGAACCGACCGGCTGCCTCGGCCTGGCCGGCGCCCGCGACCTGGCCGAGCGGTACCGGGGCGGCCGGGTCGGCGTGATCCTCAGCGGCGGCAACGTCGACATGGCCCGGTTCGCGGAGCTGCTTTCGAAGTGACCCGGGGTCGCCCCGGCCATCGAGTTGTCCACAGGCCGAAGGGGGCGCGAACGGATCGTCGGCGGTTCGGCGCATGATGGGGGCATGAACGATATGCCGGATTGGGAGAAGCGGTTCAGGGCGCCGAGGGTGGGGCTCCCCGACTGGGCGGAGGACGCCCCGGACCGCTCTCTGTTCGTGTCGAACGCGACGGGGACGTACGAGCTGTACGCATGGGACCGGACGACCGGCGAGCAGCGCCGGGCCACCGACCGCCCCAACGGCACGACGGACGGGGTGCTGACCCCCGACGGCGCATGGATCTGGTGGTTCGACGACACCGACGGCGACGAGTTCGGCGTGTGGCGGCGCCAGCCGTTCACGGGCGGCGCCGACGAGCACGCCGTCCCCGGGCTCGCCCCGTCCTACCCGGCGGGCCTCGCGCTCGGCCGGGACGGCACGGCGGTCGTCGGCCGCTCCACCGACGAGGACGGCTCGACGATCCATGTCGTACGCCCCGGCGCGGACCCCGTGGAGATCTACCGCCACCGCGAGTCGGCGGGGGTGGGCGACCTCTCGCACGACGGGACGCTGATCGCGCTGGAACACACCGAGCACGGCGACGCCATGCACTCGGCGCTGCGCGTGGTGCGCCCGGACGGCTCCGCGGTCGCCGAGCTCGACGACACCAAGGGCGGCACCGAGGAGCTCGGCCTCGAAGTGCTCGGGTTCGCGCCGCTGGCGGGCGACACCCGGCTGCTCGTCGCCCACCAGCGGCGCGGCCGCTGGGAGCCGATGATCTGGGACGTGGCCTCCGGCGAGGAGAGCGACCTCGCGCTCGACCTGCCGGGCGACGTCTCCGCCGAGTGGTACCCCGACGGTTCCGGGCTGCTCGTCGTCCACAGCTTCGAGGCCCGCAGCGGTCTGTTCCGCTTCGACCTCGCGACGCGCTCCCTCATCGAGATCGAGACACCGGCCGGTTCGGTGTCCAGTGCGACGGCGCGGCCCGACGGCACGGTGGAGTACCTGTGGTCGTCGGCGGCCAGCCCCTCCGAGGTGCGCTCCACGACCGGCGAGGTCGTGCTCGATCCCCCCGGCTTCAAGGCGCCCGGCTCCGTGCCGGTGACGGACGCGTGGGTGGAGGGGCCGGGCGGGCGTATCCACGCGCTCGTGCAGCGGCCCGCCGGTGAGGGCCCCTTCCCCACCCTCTTCGAGATCCACGGCGGGCCCACCTGGCACGACAGCGACGCGTTCGCCTCCGGTCCCGCGGCCTGGATCGACCACGGGTACGCGGTGGTACGGGTCAACTACCGCGGCTCCACCGGGTACGGGCGGGCGTGGACGGACGCGCTCAAGCACCGGGTCGGGCTCATCGAGCTGGAGGACATCGCGGCGGTCCGCGACTGGGCGGTCTCCTCGGGGCTCGCCGACCCCGAGCGCCTGGTCCTCGCGGGCGGCTCCTGGGGCGGCTACCTCACCCTGCTCGGCCTCGGCACGCAGCCCGAGGCGTGGGCGCTCGGGCTCGCGGCGGTGCCGGTCGCGGACTACGTCACGGCGTACCACGACGAGATGGAGGCGCTGAAGGCGATGGACCGTACGTTGCTGGGCGGCACCCCGGAGGAGGTCCCGGAGCGGTTCCGGGCCTCGTCCCCGCTGACGTACGTCGACGCGGTCGCGGCGCCGGTGTACATCTCGGCCGGGGTCAATGATCCGCGCTGTCCGATCCGGCAGGTGGAGAACTATGTGGAGCGGTTGGTTGCGCGGGGGGCGGTGCATGAGGTGTACCGGTATGACGCGGGGCATGGCTCGCTCGTGGTCGAGGAGCGCATCAAACAAGTCCGCCTCGAACTCGACTTCGCCAGCCGCCACTTGAGCTGACCCCCAACCCCCTGGGGCTCCGCCCCAGACCCCGGCCCGTTCGCCCGCCCACCCGCCCGTGCAGCGCGTTGAAGGGTTCGGGCCCCCTGGGGCTCCGCCCCAGACCCCGTATCGCGCCTAAAGGGCGCTCGTCCTCAATCGCCGGACAGGCTGAAGATGCCTGCGCTGGCCAGCACCGAGTAGTTAGGGGCGCGGGGAACTGCGCGACCAGCCACGCACGGCCCGCAGGATCGAGAGGGTTTAGGGGCGCGGGGAACTGCGCGACCAGCCACGCACGGCCCGCAGGATCGAGACGGTCTAGGGGCGCGGGGAACTGCGCGACCAGCCACACACGGCCCGCAGACGAAAACGGGTTTTCAGGGGCGCGAGGAACTGCGCAAGACGCGGGGGGTCGGGGGCTCGGCCCCGGGGGCCGGGGGGCCGGGGGCTTGGCCCCGGGGAGTTGCGGGCACCCCGCAGCCCAGCCCCCCGGCGGGATTCCGTACCGTGGAGGTGTGTACCGGTTCCTGCTCACACCCCGCTGGTGGGCAATCCACGCCTTCGTCCTGCTCGCCATCCCCGTCTGCGTCTTCATGGGCTCCTGGCAGCTCGGCCGCTTCGAGGACCGCGTGCAGTCCCACGACGCCGCCACGAAGGCACCCGACCCCGCCTCCCTGAAGGCCGAGCCCCTCGCCTCGCTGCTCCCCGTGGACCAGCGCACCTCCGGCCGCCCCGCCGTCGCGCACGGCCGGTACGCCGAGCAGTTCCTGGTGCCGGGCCGCGAGGTCGACGGCGCGTCGGGCAGCTACGTCCTGACCCTGCTGCGCACCGACGGCGCGAAGGCGCTGCCCGTCGTGCGGGGCTGGATCCCGCGGGGCGCCCAGGCCCCGGCCGCGCCGAGCGGCGAGGTCGAGGTGACCGGCGTACTCCAGGCGTCCGAGACCGTGGGCTCCGACGGGGTGCACGCCCAGGGCGGGCTCCCCCGGGGCCAGGTCGGCGTGATCAGCGCGGCCGCCCTCGTCAACCTCGTGCCGTACCCGGTGTACGACGCCTGGGTGACACTGCCCACCGCCGACGCCGGCATGACCGCGGTGCCGGCCAGCGCCCCGCAGAACAGCGGGCTCGACCTCAAGGCGTTCCAGAACCTCGGCTACACCGGTGAGTGGTTCGTCTTCGCGGGGTTCGTGGTGTTCATGTGGTTCCGCCTGGTCCGGCGCGAGGCCGAGGCCCTGGAGGACGCCGAACTCGGCCTCGCCCCGGAGGGCGGCTCCGAGACGCCGCCGGCCTCCCAGCCGACGCCGGAAGGGGCCGCGGCCCCGGAGGGCTCCGAGACGCCGGGAGGCCCTTACGGCGTCGACGACGCCGACGCTCCCGCGTCCAGTACGCCCGTCTTGTAGATCGTCCCCGCGCACGCGTTGGGGATCTTCGCCTCCGCCGACGGCGCGCCGGGCTCCGCGACGTGGGTCACCGCGACCGTGCCGTCCGCCGTGGCGGTGGGGGTGCCGCCGTTCGGGGCGAGTTGCGAGGTCCCGGTGGAGCCGCCCGTCGTGGGGGCGACGATCCCGCTGCTGCTGGAGCCGCCGTTGGACGGTGTCGGGTCGGGCGTCGGGGTCGCCTTGGGGCAGGTGTCCGAGGGGACCCATGCGAACCGCACCTCGTAGGCCGCGGCGGGCTGGAGGACCAGGGCCGTGGCGTCCTGGGAGGGGTCGGGCAGGCCCGGGGCCGGGTCGCCCACCGCGTGCTCGACGACGGTGATCTTCGCCGGGTCGGCGGCGCCCTGCGCCCGCACGTTGAACTTGCCGACCCCACCGATCGCGCACTGCTTGTCGGAGGCGTTGACGATGCGGAACGCGCCGTACACCTTGCCGGTGGAGTCGGGCTTGCCGACCTTCGCCGACTTCACGCTCAGCTCGGCCGCCTCGCACACCGGCGAGTTCGCCTTCACGGGGCCGCTGCCCGCGCCGGTCGCGCCGCCGGCGGTGCCGCCGGTCGCACCCTTGGTGGGCGTGGCCCTGGGCCCCTTGCCGCCGGGCGTGCCGGGCGCGCTGCCCGCGCTGGAGGGCCGGCCGCCCGCGTCCGTGGCCTCGACCGTGTCGGAGGCGGGGTCGGGCGTGCCGTGGGTCCGCTCGCCGTGTCCGGCGACGGCGGGCAGGTCGTCGGCGCTGCCGGCCGTGTTGGCGACGTGCAGGAACGCGGGCACCGCGGTGGCCACCAGGAGGGCGGCCGCGATCGAGCCGACGACGGCCTGGCGTTTGCGGGCCCGGCGCAGGGGCACCGCGGCCCGCAGGTGTTCGAGCGCCCCCTCCGAGGGCTTCAGGTCCTCGACGGTGCCGTGCAGCAGTCTGCGCAGGGCCCGTTCGTCGGCCGCGTCGGTGCTGCCCGGGGCGGGCGGAAAGCCGAAGGGAGGGGTGCCGGTGTTGTTCGTTTCCGGCGTCTTGTCCACGAATCCGTATCCAGTCAGGTCGTTCAGGTCGTTCCTGGGCCGCTGGTCCGACCCGCTCTTGCCGTGTTCCCCGCGCTGCCCGCGTTGTCCGTGCTCTCCCGGAAACCTTTCGTCGTTCCTGTCGGACCCCTTCACGCCGTCGCCTCCATGGCGACGCGCAGGGCGGCTATGCCGCGCGATCCGTACGCCTTGACCGAGCCCAGGGATATGCCGAGCGTCTCGGCGACCTGGGCCTCGGTCATGTCGGCGAAGTAGCGCAGCACCAGCACCTCGCGCTGGCGGCGCTGGAGTCCGCGCATCGCCTTGATGAGCGCGTCGCGCTCCAACTGGTCGTACGCGCCCTCCTCGGCGCTCGCCATGTCGGGCATCGGCTTGGAGAGCAGCTTGAGCCCGAGGATGCGCCGGCGCAGCGCGGAGCGGGAGAGGTTGACCACCGTCTGGCGGAGGTAGGCGAGGGTCTTCTCGGGTTCGCGCACGCGGCTGCGCGCCGAGTGGACCCGGATGAACGCCTCCTGCACGACGTCCTCGCAGGAAGCGATGTCGTCCAGGAGCAGCGCCGCGAGGCCGAGCAGCGAGCGGTAGTGCGCGCGGTAGGTCTCGGTGAGGTGATCAACAGTGGTGCCGGCCGCCATGACCTCGTCAGCGCTCTCGCGCGAGGTCGCCTGCGCGGGTGGGCGGACCGTACGGGGGGCGGGCATGGGCGCGATCACCGGCATGCCACCGGGTGCGCCGGGGCGCCGACGCGGGCGGACCGCCATGCCGCCGCGCACCGGTACCGCTCTGAACTCGAGTACCTCTGCCACGCCTGTTGGACACGTTCCTCCCCGTCAGGGTTGTACGCGTACGACACTGTTTTTGGCGGTGCACCACATGCCCTCATCCGTACCCGATCTTCCCCAATGCCCCGATTTTTACGGCACCTTGAGGGGCGACCGCATAGACGCTCCATGCCGGGCCGCGGTTGCGGGGACACGGACATGAATCGTGTAACAAGGCGTCGGCGCAGTACAAGTGGTACAGACCAGCGACTTGCTCACAGAGCGTTCACGGATCCTACAAACGGGGTAGGGGTCAGCGCCCGTTGAATTCGCGGGCCGCCAACTCGGCGATGTGGGCCGCGTTCAGGGCCGTGCCCTTGCGGAGGTTGTCGCCGCAGACGAAAAGTTCCAGTACGCGCGGATCGTCCGGCGAACGGCGCACCCGGCCGACCCAGGTGGGGTCGGTGCCCACCACGTCCGCGGGGGTCGGGAACTCGCCGACCGCCGGGTTGTCGAAGAGCACCACGCCCGGGGCGGTCGCCAGGATCTCGTGGGCCCGCGCCACCTCCACCTCGTTCTCGAAGCGCGCGTGCACGGAGGCCGAGTGCGTGGTCACCACGGGGACCCGGACACAGGTGGCGGAGACCGGAAGGCGCGGCAGGCCGAGCACCTTGCGCAGCTCGTCGCGGATGCCCAGCTCCTGCGAGGACCAGCCGTCGTCGGCGAGCTCCCCGGTCCAGGGCACCACGTTCAGGGCGAGGGGCGCGGGGAAGGGGCCGAGCTCGTCGCCGACGGCCCGGCGCACATCGCCCGGGTTGGTGCCGAGCTGGGTGCCGGCCACCAGCGAGACCTGCCGGCGCAGCGCCTCGACTCCGGGCTGCCCCTCCCCACTGGCGGCCTGATAGGTCGACACGACCAGCTCGCTCAGGCAGAACTCGGCGTGCAGCGCGCCGACGGCCACGCTCATGGCGAGGGTGGTGGCGTGCGGGCTCGCGACGATGCCGCGCGGACGCATCCGTACGGCATGGGGATTGAGCTCGGGCACCACGAGCGGCACGTCGGGGTCCATCCGGAAGGCGGCGGAACTGTCCACCACCACCGCGCCCTTGGCGGCCGCGACCGGCGCCCACCGGGCGGCGACCTCGGCGGGCACGAGGAAGACGACGACGTCGGCCCCTTCCAGGGCCTCCTCGCCGAGCGCGAGCACCTCGCACTCCGCGCCCCGCACCAGCAACTTGCGTCCGGCCGAGCGCGCGGACGCGACGAGGCGCACCTCGCCCCAGACATCCGCGTGCTGGGTCAGGATCTGGAGCATCACCGCACCGGCGCCCCCGGTCGCTCCGACGACCGTGAGCGCCGGTCTGGGGGTCATCGCCCGGTGCCTCCGTAGACGACGGCCTCGTCGCTGTCGGAGTCGAGGCCGAAGGCGGAGTGCACGGCGCGCACGGCGTTGTTGACGTCATCGGCGCGGGTGACCACCGAGATGCGGATCTCGGAGGTCGAGATGAGCTCGATGTTGACGCCCGCGTCCGAGAGCGCCTCGAAGAAGCCCGCCGTGACGCCGGGGTTGGTCTTCATGCCCGCGCCGACCAGGGAGATCTTGGCGATCTGGTCGTCGTAGCGCAGCGACTCGAAGCCGATGGTCGGCTTGGAGCGCTCCAGGGCGTCGATGGCCTTGCGGCCCTCGGCCTTGGGCAGCGTGAACGAGATGTCGGTGAGGCCCGTCGACGCGGCGGAGACGTTCTGCACCACCATGTCGATGTTGATCTCGGCGTCCGCGATGGTGCGGAAGATCGCCGCGGCCTCGCCCGGCTTGTCGGGCACTCCGACGACCGTGACCTTCGCCTCGGAGACGTCGTGGGCGACTCCGGAGATGATGGCGTGCTCCACCTGCTGACCCTCCGACTGGGAACGTGGTTCGTTGCTGACCCAGGTGCCCTGAAGTCCGCTGAAGGACGACCGCACATGGATCGGGATGTTGTAACGGCGGGCGTACTCGACGCACCGGTGCAGCAGCACCTTGGAGCCGGACGCGGCCAGCTCCAGCATGTCCTCGAAGGAGATCCACTCGATCTTCTTCGCCTTCTTCACGACGCGGGGGTCGGCGGTGAAGACGCCGTCGACGTCGGTGTAGATCTCGCAGACCTCGGCGTCGAGGGCGGCCGCGAGCGCGACGGCCGTCGTGTCCGAACCACCGCGCCCCAGCGTGGTGATGTTCTTCCCCTCCTGGCTGACGCCCTGGAACCCGGCGACGATGGCGATGTTGCCCTCGTCGATCGAGGTCCGGATGCGGCCGGGGGTGACGTCGATGATCCGCGCCTTGTTGTGGACCGAGTCGGTGATGACACCGGCCTGGCTGCCCGTGAACGACTGGGCCTGGTGGCCCAGGCTTTTGATCGCCATGGCGAGCAGCGCCATGGAGATCCGCTCTCCGGCGGTCAGCAGCATGTCGAACTCCCGCCCGGCAGGCATGGGAGACACCTGCTCCGCGAGCTCGATCAACTCATCCGTCGTGTCGCCCATCGCGGAAACCACGACGACCACCTGGTGGCCGTTCTTCTTGGCTTCCACGATCCGCTTGGCGACGCGCTTGATGCCCTCGGCATCGGCAACGGAGGAGCCTCCGTACTTCTGCACGACAAGGCCCACGTGCGCTCCTAGCTCAGTTCTTGCTGGGTCGGCTCAGTTTAACGAGCGGGCCGGAATCGCCCGGGTCGTATCACCTCGTGAGATGTCCCGCTCACTGGATGATCACCGGGCGTCCTCCGGACCGCTCGCGAGGTCCGCCTGCCCGAGCCGTCCGGTCGTACGCGGTTTGTGGGCGGGGTCACAGGCCCGCCGGACTGCGGGCCTCCCGGGCTAGCTATTTGAGGTCGTGCAGACCCAGCGGGCCCGCCAGCTCCTCGGCCATGACGCGGCCCGCCTCCTCCTCCAGGGCGCCCTCCGCCAGGTCCTCGTCGGTGTCGAGGCCGTCGAGCTCCGGAAGCGGCTGGTCGAGACGGACGTGGGCGACCAGCGACTGGAGGGCGCGCAGCGCGGCGGAGGCCGTCGAGCCCCAGTTGGAGAAGTAGGAGAACTGCCACCACCACAGCGCCTCGGAGATGCGGCCGGCCCGGTAGTGGGCCAGGCCGTGGCGCAGGTCGGTGACGACGTCGGCGATGTCGTCGGAGATCCGGCACGGCACCGGCGCCTTGCGCGGCTCGTACGGGTCGAAGACCTCGGAGTAGACGTCGATGGGTTCGAGCAGGCGGGCGAAGCGCTCGCGCAGCTCGTCCACGTCGGCCTCGGGACCGAGGTCCGGCTCGTAGGGCTCGTCGGGGACGATGTCCTCGTGCGCGCCGAGCCGGCCGCCGGCGAGCAGCAGCTGGGAGAACTCCAGGAGCAGGAACGGCACGGCACTGTCGGGCTCGTCGCCCTTGGCCACTTCCGTGACCGCGACGATGAAGGACTCGACCTGGTCGGCGATCTGGACCGCGAAGGAGTCCGGGTCCTGGGTGGTCGCGTGCAGCGTTGCGTCAGACATCGAGTCGGCCTTCCTCGTAGCCCTGCCGGGCGTACTCCTGCTGGGCGTGATCCTGCTGGACGTCACACATCGAGCAGCCGCCTTCCTTCGAAGGCGCGGCCCAGGGTGACCTCGTCGGCGTACTCCAGGTCGCCGCCGACCGGCAGGCCGCTGGCGAGCCGGGTGACCCTGAGCCCCATGGGCTTGATCATGCGGGCGAGGTAGGTCGCCGTGGCCTCGCCCTCCAGGTTCGGGTCGGTGGCCAGGATCAGCTCGGTGACCGTGCCGTCCGCGAGGCGCGCGAGCAGCTCGCGGATGCGCAGGTCGTCCGGGCCGACGCCCTCGATCGGGCTGATGGCTCCGCCCAGCACGTGGTAGCGGCCGCGGAACTCACGGGTCCGCTCGATGGCCACCACGTCCTTGGGCTCCTCCACGACGCAGATGACCGTCTGGTCGCGGCGCGGGTCGCGGCAGACCGCGCACCGCTCCTCCTGCGCCACATTGCCGCAGACCGCGCAGAAGCGGACCTTGTCCTTGACTTCGAGGAGCGCGTGCGCGAGGCGGCGCACATCGGTCGGCTCGGTCTGAAGGATGTGGAAGGCGATCCGCTGCGCGCTCTTGGGACCGACGCCGGGCAGCCTGCCCAGTTCGTCGATGAGGTCCTGAACCACGCCTTCGTACAACGGAACGCCTCTCGTGGGTTGCTCTGACGCCTACGGTAGTTGGTGCGCGTCCGCCTCAGTAGGGCGGGCGCACGTATCGGTGCGCGAGGTGGACCCGCGCCCGGGGACCGGGCCCTAGAACGGCAGGCCGGGCATGCCGCCCAGGCCCTGCGCCAGCGGGCCGAGCTTCTGCTGCTGGAGCTGCTGGGCGTTGTCGTTGGCCGCCTGCACGGCCGCGACGATCAGGTCCGCGAGGGTCTCGGTGTCCTCCGGGTCGACCGCCTTCGGGTCGATGGCGAGGGCGCGCAGCTCCCCCGACCCGGTCACGGTCGCCTTGACCAGACCGCCACCGGCCTGGCCCTCGACCTCGGTCGCCGCGAGCTCCTCCTGGGCCACGGCGAGGTCCTGCTGCATCTTCTGGGCCTGCTGGAGAAGCTGCTGCATGTTGGGCTGGCCACCACCAGGGATCACGGTGCACTCCGGGTTTCGTCGGGACGGGTTCGCCGCGACAGCTCGGCTTCGCTGCCGCTTTCGGCACTCCGAGCCTACGTGGTCCAAGGGCCCCCTGCTCCGCAACTCTTTCGAGTGACGCGGTGCGTGTCCGTATACCTGATCAAGGGCCACTTCCGGGCAAAGAGGCCGCGTCGTCGCCTCCCGAGCCCACCATTCGGCGGTAGGAATGGCGGTCGGGCGCCGCAGGACGCGTCACTACGCACCCGCACACCGCGGGTGGCGGCAGACGCGAGGCCCTTTACTGCGTCCGTACGCGTCCACCGCGGCCGCGTACACGTCCAGGTGCCCGTGCGTCACTCGACGGCACAGAGGGTCACAGCAGCAGTTGCGGAGGGAGCGGCCGGGTGAGCCAGCCGGACATGCAGCCCGAAGGGCCCCCGGGTCAGGCCCGGCGGGACGAGGGCGCGCAGACGGGCGATCTGACCGGGAGGCCGTTCCCGCGCGGCGACTGGGGGGAGCCCGCCGAGCGCCTCGACGAGCTGTACCGCTGGGTCGAGACGGGCGCGCTGCGCACGGCCGAGTGGTACCTGGCGGACCGGCTGTGGAAGCGGCGCGGCGCGCGCGTGCTGCGCTGCGGCACGGCGAGCGGCGCGATCGCGGGGGCCGTGCTGCCGCTGCTCGATCTGACCGAGGCGTTGAAGGGGGCGGCGGGCTGGGGCTATCTGTGTCTGCTGCTCGCCGCCGCGTGCATGGCCTGCGACCGCTACTTCGGGCTGACCTCGGGCTGGATAAGGGACGTGGCCACCGCGCAGGCCGTGCAGCGCAGACTCCAGGGGCTCCAGTTCGACTGGGCCTCGGAGAGCGTGCGCGAGGTGCTCGGGCCGACCGACGGCACCGCGGGGGAGGCCGCCGAGCGCTGTCTTTCGGTGCTGCGCCGGTTCACCGAGGACGTCATGGACCTGGTCCGCTCGGAGACCGCGGACTGGATGGTGGAGTTCCGCTCGGGGCCGGCCCCGCTGGTCATGCAGACCCTGAGCACGGCGGCCCCGCGCACGGACGCCGCCCCCGGCCCCGGGCGCTTCCCGCTGCCCCCGGCCACCCGGCCGAACATGCCGCGCCAGCGCCCGCCGGAGGGCCCGCGCTGAGGGTGGTGCGCGGGGCGGACGCCGTCAGCTGAAGATGATCATCGAGCCCTGGGCGAGGCTGCGCGTCGCCGCCGCGTGCAGCCCCAGCCACACATGCCGCTCGCGGGCGAACGGGCTCTCGTCGTACGGGATGGGACCGGCCGGTTCCTCCAGCGAGGTGGGCCGGGCCGGCGGGGCGGGCGCGGTCGGCGGGTTGGCCGGATCTATGCCGATCGCGGGCCCCACGAACTGGAGCTCCCTCAGCAGTCCCTGCGCGGAACCGAGCGGACCGCCGCCCGCGAGCAGCTCCTCGTTGGAGAGCGGCATCGCGAAGTCGACCGGGACGTAGGCGCCCGCGTGGTCGTAGTGCCAGACCAGGTGCGACTGCTGGGCCGTCGACTCGAACATCTCCAGGAGCTGCTCGTAGTCGCCGCCGAGTTCGTCGACGGGCGTCACCGCGAGGCCGCACAGCTGGAGGAGGTAGGCGCGGCGCAGGAAGTGCAGCGCGTCGTAGTCGAATCCGGCGACCGGGGCCACATCCCCGGAGAGGCCCGGCATGTACGCGAAGACCGGTACGGGCGGGAGCCCGGCGTCGCCGAGCGCCTTGTCGTACGAGGCGATCTCCTCCGCGAACGGGTTGTCGGGGCTGTGGCACAGCACGTCGACGAGGGGGACCAGCCACAGGTCACAGGCCAAGACGGGCTCGCTCTCAACTCGTTTCGTGCGATGGTCGGGACAGCGTAATGCGCCGGGCACGCCGCGCGAAGAGCGCCCGTCAACTCCCGGTGCGCGGTGACCGATTCCCCCCGCGCCCCGGCCCGGAGGGTTTACCCACGAGGCCGTCCGTTACTCGGACTGGGCGACGCGCGGGACCGTCCCGCGCGCGGGGCGCGAGCGCTCGGCGCCCATCCACCACGCCCCGATTCAGCGCACGCCCGCCACGCCCCGGTTCAACGCACGTCCGCCACCCCCGGTTCAGCGCACGTCCGACACGTCCCAGATCCAGACCCCGCCGACCTTGGTGCCGGTGCGTCCGCCGAGGAGCCGGGTCACCGTCTCGTACAGCTCGGGTGCCTGCGGCTGGGGCGTCAGGACCAGGACGCCGGCGTGCCAGTACGCGAGGTCCGCCCGGGCCTGGTTCTGCCAGTCGGTGCCGATGTCCGGGATCGGCTTACCGGAACCGACGTCGGCGAAGAGGTTCGACGTCCAGCGCGGGGAGGCCCCGTAGATGCCGATGCGGTCAGGACCCCAGGGCCCGTTGAAGTAGCCGCCCGGCACCGGGAAGCCGAGGCCGGTCGAGGACTGCCAGTGCAGCGCCTCGGCCGAGCCGGGGTCGGGCAGCGGCACCGGGACCAGGGACTCGCCCGGCTTCACGTACTTCTTCCACAGGCCCGAGGAGATGAACTCGGGCACCTCGGGGCGCGCGTGGGTCGGGAACGACGTCGGAACGATGGGCAGGAGGGCGAGCGCGATCGCGGTGAAGCCGACCACCTGGTTGGCGCGTGTGCGGCTGAGCGCGAGACGGCCCGCGGCCAGCGCGAGGAGCGCGCCGAGCACCGGCGCGCAGACGATCGCGACCCGGCCCTCGATCACCGACTCGAAGAGCGGCTTGTGGGCCAGCAGCTTCCAGGGGCCGGGGAACACCACGTCCGTGTACGGCACGCGGATCTTCTGCCCGAGCGACAGGACCGCCGCCGCCACGCCCGTGAACGCGAGCGCCTTGACCAGCGGTCGGCGCCACAGCCGTACGACGAGCGCGACGGCGAGGGCCACGAGCGGCCAGCCGTAGAACGCGTTCTGCTCGGTGCGGTTGAGGGCCAGCTTGTCGGCGGTGGCGTCGTCACCCAGGAGCGAGCGCCCCGCGAACTCGATCAGCGCGAGCGGAGAATTGCCCGCGTTGTCGCCGTGCAGCACGCTGTGATAGCTCTGCGCCCCCGCGAACTGCCGGTACAGCGGGTAGGCGACCAGCGCCAGACAGACCCCGATCGCGTACGCCATGCCCGTGGCCAGCGGGCGGACCGCGGCCCGGGCGACATCGCGCCGGGCCAGCGCGTACGACAGCGCGAACAGGGTCATGCCGAGCGAGGCGAGCAGCAGCACCTCCTCGCCGAGGAAGATCTGGTACGCCGTGAACAGGCCGAGGACAAGCCCGTTGCGGCGTACGTCATGGCCCTCGCAGAGCCGCAGTGCGCGGTCGATGATGAGCGGGATCATGAACAGGACGCAGAAGTTCGGGTGCGCGTTGGCGTGCGAGATCACCGGCGGCGCGAACGCCGCGAGCGCCCCGCCGAGCCCGGCCGCCCACCGGTTCTCCGTCACCCGGCGGGCGAACAGCCAGTACCAGCAGTACGCGGTCACCGCGATCCCCAGGGTGAGGACGAGCGCCCAGGTGACCGTCGGCCCGAAGGCCAGCGTCACCGGGGTGAGGGGCGCGGAGAGCCCCAGCATCGGGGTGTTGCCCATCAGGTTCACGCCGTCGGGGAAGTTCTGGACGGTGGTGAACAGGGGGTCTCGCAGATGACTCACGTTGTCCGCGGTGACCGCGAAGAACCACTCCCACTGGTTCTGGTCCTGCATCGAGTCGCTGAGGTAACTCCGCCCGAGGTCCCCCCACAGGTTCTTGTAGAGCAGCACGGACGCCAGCAGATAGAGGGCGCCGAGCACCAGGTCGACGCGGCGCACCGCGCGCGCCTTGAGGCGGGCCAGTTCCCACAGCACCTTGCCGTAGTCGGCCGCGCCCACCTTCGAGCCCTCCTGGTGCGACCAGCGCACCGGCACCTCGGCGACCGGCCAGCCGGCGCGGCGGAAGAACTGGAGGATCTCCACGTCGATGCCCCAGCCGTCCAGGCGCGCGTCGGCGAACGCGGTGCGCGCCTTGTCGCCGTCGAACAGCTTGAAGCCGCACTGGGTGTCGTGGATCCCGGGCACGGCCACGGCCCGGATGAGCCGGTTGCCCATCCGGCCGAGCGTCTCGCGCAGCCGGCTCTGGTGGACGTCGATACGGGCCTCGGGCAGGGCCCGCGAACCGATCGCGGCGGCCGTCTCGCCCTCCGTCATCGCCTTGGCGAGATGGTCCAACTCCTCGATGGGGGTGGCCAGATCGGCATCCGTGATCAGGACGCGCCGCCCCCGGGAGGCGAGCACCCCCAGACGCAGCGCGTGCCCCTTGCCGCGGTTGCTCTCGCCGACGACGACATGGATGCGCGCATCACGGGCGGCGGCTTCCTTCGCCACCCGTACGGTCTCGTCGCCCGAGCCGTCGTCGACGACGATCAGCTCCCAGACGCAACTGGCGCCGAGGTGGCCGCGGATCGCGTCGAGGGTGGGGGCGAGGCGCTGCTCCTCGTTGAAGGCGGGGACGATAACGCTCAGTTCGACCTGTCCGGCCGGCTCGGTGCTCACCGGGGCAGCCGCTCCGCCCACACCAGGGATTCCTCGTTGTAGGCGCCGATCAGCACCCGTGCGGCCTCGAAGTCGCCGAGGGCGAGCGCCGAGACGACCTCGTCGTGGCCGGTCCACAGCCAGTCGCTGAGGTCGCTGTGGCCGCGCAGATGGGGCACCGCGAACACCCAGCTCTGCATGCGCAGCCGGTGCAGGAAGTCGGAGATGTAGGTGTTGCCGGCGAGCGCGCACAGCTCGCGCCAGAACCGCAGGTCGTAGCCGACCAGGATGTTCAGGTCACCGCCGCGGGCGGCCCGCGCGGCCTCCTCGCCGCGTCTGCGCACCGACACCAGGGCGGGGCCGTGGGCCTCGAAGTTCCCAGGGACCGCGGCCCGCCGGAATATCCCGTCGACCACCAGCGCCCGGGCCTCGACTATGCCCTTGTAGTCCTCGACGGTGAACACCCGCACCCGAAAGCCCCGGTGCTGGTCGGAGTCGAGCAGCCCCTGAGCGCAGAGGTCGACGAGCGCCTCGCGCACGGGCGTGGCGGAGACCCCGTACTGCTCGGCTATCTGCTTGACCGTGAATTCCTCACCGGGCCGCATACGCCCCGCGAGCACCTCGTCACGCAGCGCGTCCGCGATCTGTTGTCGAAGGGTGTTGCGGGTGACCGCTCCGCTCGCGGGCATGACTCGCTCCCCTTCTCCGGCTCCGGGCCACCCTATGGGGTGCCCGGAAACCGGACAAAGGAGAGCGGGCTTTTTCCTTTCCGACCAGGGACGATCACCTTCGGCTCGGACCGGAGGTCACACGGTGTACTCGTCCGCCACCGTCAGCGCCTCGTCGAGGACGGCGAGCCCTTCCTTGGCCTCCGCCTCGGTGATGTTGCAGGGCGGCACCACATGGGTGCGGTTCATGTTGATGAAGGGCCAGAGACCGCGCTTCTTGCAAGCGGCGCCGAACGCGGCCATCGGCGCGTTGTCCGCGCCGCTCGCGTTGTACGGAACCAGCGGCTCGCGGGTCTCCTTGCTGCGCACCAGCTCCAGCGCCCAGAACGCGCCCAGGCCGCGCACCTCGCCGACCGAGGGGTGCCGCTCGGCGAGCTCGCGCAGGCCGGGCTCCAGGACCGTCGCCCCGAGGTGCGCGGCCTGCTCGACCACGCCCTCCTCCTCCATCACGTTGATGGTGGCGACGGCGGCGGCGCAGGCCAGCGGGTGCCCGGAGTAGGTGAGGCCGCCGGGGAAGGGCCGGTGCTCGAAGGTCTCGGCGATCTTCCGGCTGATGGCGACGCCGCCGAGCGGCACGTACCCGGAGTTGACGCCCTTGGCGAAGGTCAGCAGATCCGGCACGACGTCGAAGTGCTCGCAGGCGAACCACTTCCCGGTCCGCCCGAACCCGGCCATCACCTCGTCCAGGACGAGGACGATCCCGTACCGGTCGCAGAGCGCGCGCACCCCGGGCAGATAGCCGGCCGGCGGCGTCATGATCCCGGCGGTGCCCGGCACGGACTCCAGGATGATCGCGGCGATGGTCGCCGGCCCCTCGAAGGTGATCGTCTCCTCAAGGTGCTTCAGGGCGCGCGCGCACTCCTCCGCCTCGGTGGTGGCGTGGAACGGCGAGCGGTACAGGAACGGCGCCCAGAACCGGGTCACGCCGGCCGAGCCGCTGTCCGAGGCCCAGCGCCGGGGATCACCCGTCAGGTTGATCGCGGTGTTCGTCCCCCCGTGGTACGAGCGGTAGGCGCTCATCACCTTGTGGCGCCCGGTGTGCAGCCGGGCCATCCGGATGGCGTTCTCGACGGCCTCCGCGCCCCCGTTGGTGAAGAAGATCTTGTCGAGGTCGCCCGGGGTGCGCTCGGCGATCAGCCGGGCCGCCTCCGAGCGCGCCTCCACGGCGAACGCGGGCGCGAAGGTCGTCATCGTCGCGGCCTGCTCCTGGATCGCGGCGACGACCTTCGGGTGCTGGTAGCCGATGTTGGTGAACACGAGCCCACTGGTGAAGTCGAGGAAGCGGTTGCCCTCGTAGTCCCAGAAGTACGAGCCCTCGGCGCCGGCCACGGCGAGCGGGTCGATCAGGCCCTGGGCGGACCAGGAGTGGAACACGTGCGCACGGTCTGCGGCCTTCACGGCGGCGCCGGTTTGGGGGTCGGGGGTGCGTTGAGGGGTCATGCGTCCAGGGTAAGTAGGCCCAGGTCGGCCCAACCATGGCCATCCTGTCCACGGACCCCGCCCCACCTCGGCAAGATGTCGCGCCGTTCCCCGCGCCCCGTGCACCCCCTGTCGCCTCCGGCCCGTGCCCGCATCTCGCGCAGTTCCCCGCGCCCCCAAAACCCGCCGTCGTCCGCGGACCGTGCCCTCTTCTCGCGCAGTTCCCCGCGCCCCTGAAAACCCTCCCCCGCCTGCGGACCGTGCTCGCGTCTCGCGCAGTTCCCCGCGCCCCTGGTTTGCCGGGGCCGGCGGGCTGGAAGGGGCACCCAGCGACCCAGCTCAACCCCAACCCCCCAGGGGCGCGGGGAACTGCGCGACCAGCCGGCCACGGTCCGCGGACGACAGGGGGCAGGAGGGGCGCGGGGCACCCCACGAGCGAGCCCAGCCCCCAACCTCCCAGGGGCGCGGGGAACTGCGCGACCAGCCGTCCACGGTCCGCGGACGACAGAGGGCCAAGAGGGGCGCGGGGCACCCCCCGATCGAACCCAGCCCCCAACCCCCCAGGGGCGCGGGGAACTGCGCGACCAGCCGGCCGCGGTCCGCGGATGACAGAGGGGCAGGAGGGGCGCGGGGCACCCCACGATCAAGCCCAGCCCCAACCCCCAGGCCACAGCGGCCAGCGACCCCGCATTATTGTCAGCCCGTCGAACGGGAACCCCGGGGAGGCCCAGCCGCCATGGAACGTATGCAGCACCTGGAGCCGGACGACCCGGAGCGGATAGGCGCCTACCGGCTGCTTGGCCGGCTGGGCGCGGGCGGCATGGGCCAGGTCTACCTCGCCCGCTCCGACCGCGGCCGCACCGTCGCGGTCAAACTGGTCCGCCCCGCCCTGGCGGCGCACGACGAGTTCCGCGCCCGCTTCCGCGCGGAGGTCCTCGCCGCCCGCCGCGTGGGCGGCCCGTGGACCGCGCCGGTCCTGGACGCCGACACCGAGGCCCCGGTGCCCTGGGTCGCGACCGGCTACGTCGCGGGCCCCTCCCTCCAGTCCGTGGTGGCGGGCCCGCACGGCCCCCTCCCCGAGCACTCCGTACGCGCCCTCGCCCGCGGCCTCGCCCACGCCCTCAAGGACATCCACGAGGCCGGGCTCGTCCACCGCGACCTCAAGCCCTCCAACGTCCTGATCACCATCGACGGCCCCCGCGTCATCGACTTCGGCATCGCCCGCGCCCTGGACACCGGCACGGACGCCGGACTGACCCTGACGGGCGCGCTCGTCGGATCGCCGGGCTTCATGGCCCCCGAGCAGGTGCGGGGCGACCGGATCACCCCGGCCTGCGACGTGTTCTGCCTCGGCTCGGTCCTCACCTACGCGGCGAGCGGCCGGCTGCCGTTCGGGGAGGCGTCGGGCGGGGTGCACGCGCTGATGTTCCGCATCGCGCAGGAGGAGCCGGACCTCGACGGCGTACCCGAGTCCCTCCAGGAGCTGATCGGCGACTGCCTGCACAAGGACCCGGCGGCCCGCCCGGGCCTGGACCGCATCCTGGAACGGGTCCCCGCCGCCGTCCCCGACCCCTGGCTGCCCGCGCCGCTCGTGGCCCAACTGGGCAGCCACGCCGTCCAGTTGCTCGACATAGAGGCCCCCGGCACAGAGGCCCCCGACGCCGCCGACACCGCGATAGCCCCGCCGCCGCCCCGCGCACCCGAGACCCCGCCGCCCCCGTACGAGCCGTACTACGCGCCCGACGCCGAGCCCCCGCCGCGCCGCAGCGCCAAGTCCACGGCGGCGCTGATCGCGGTGGCCCTGGTGGTGGCGGTCGGCGCGGGCGGCTCGGTGTACGCGTACATGAGCGGCGGCCCACCCAAGGGCGGTGTCACGGGCACCGCGAAACCCACCAACTCCCCCACCCCTTCGGCCGGTTCGAGCACGAGCCCGACGACCGCGGGTACCTCGCAGCCGGTGACCTCCGACGGCGTACCGCAGCGGTACGTGGGCGGCTGGACGGCGGCGATCGCGGGCAACTCCCTTGACGGAACACGCCACTTGGTCATCCGGGCGGGCCGGCCCGGTGACGAGGTGCTCACGCTCACCGCCGACGGCAGCGGCTACCACTGCGTCTTCCAGGCCCGCCTCACCGAGGCCCCCGCCTCTTTCGACGCCCCCCTGCGGATCGGCCCCTCCGAGGTGGGCCCCGGCTCGACGGGCGCCTGCGATCCGGGCAGGCCCAGCACCATCACCCTCCTTCCGGACGGCCGCCTGCACCGCCAGACCGACGGCACGGGCGAGTTCCTCGACTACACCAGGGCGGGCGACTAGCACCCGACGAGCGACCGGGCCGTTCCGCGAAGGACGGCCCGCCCCCCCCAGGGCCCGTCAGACCGTCGCCTCGTCCTTCAGCATCGTCCTCAACTGCTCCCGTAGTTCGGCGGAGTCCGTGTGGCCGTGCACCGATGCCGCGTGCTCGGCCGCTGCCCGTACGACTTCGTCTTCCTCGCCGGAAATCGTCAGGCTGCAATTCGATTCGCTCGGGTAGTCCCGACAGTCGGCGACCTTGCGCATGAGATGCCTCCTCGGGGGGAAATGTCCCGCTTTCAGGATCTCACCGTTTCGGCCGCCCGGCGGCACCTCTTCGGGAGCGATGACTTCCCGCCTCCGCGAGGGTCTCTTCTTCGAGCGGCCCTCGGGCGACCGGGGGACCTTGAGCAGCGGAGTTCGAGAAGGTGGGCCATGAGCGGGTTGCGGAAGATCCTCGACGCGTACGTCGGTGACGGCACGGTTCCAGGCGCGGTGGGCCTGGTGGCCCGGGGCGAGTCGGTGGAGGTGGCGGTCGCCGGTTCCCGTGCGCTCGACGGCGCCTCCCCGATGACCAGGGACTCGATCTTCCGGGTCGCCTCGCTCGCCAAGCCCGTCACCGCCGCCGCGGTCATGATGCTGATCGACGACGGACACCTCGCCCTGGACGACCCGATCGCCACCTGGCTGCCGGAACTGGCCTCCCCCATGGTCGTGCGCACGCCGTCCTCGCCCGTCGACGACGTCGTCCCCGCAGCGCGGCCGATCACGGTGGCCGACCTGCTGGACTTCCGCGCCGGATACGGCTTCCCGTCCGACTTCTCACTGCCCGCCGTCCAGCCCCTCTTCAGCGAGCTGCACCAGGCGCCCCCGCGGCCCCGGACGGTGCCGGAGCCGGACGAATGGCTCGCCCGGCTCAGCCGTGTCCCGCTGCTGCACCAGCCCGGCGAGGCCTGGCTGTACAACGCCTGCTCCGACCTCCAGGGCATCCTGATCGCGCGGGTCTCGGGGCGTACGCTGCCCGCCTTCCTGGCGGAGCGCCTCTTGGAGCCGCTCGGCATGGTGGACACCGGATTCTCGGTCCCGGCCCGCGATCTCGACCGGTTCACCAGCCTGTACGCGCCCCGTCCGCAGGGCGGCCTCGAACTCGTCGACGGCCCCGACGGACACTGGAGCAGCCCGCCGCCCTTCCCCTCCGGCGCGGGCGGACTCGTCTCCACCGTCGACGACCTGCACGCCTTCGCCCGGCTGCTGCTCGGCGAGGGAACGGCCGGCGGGCGCCGGCTGCTCTCGGCCGAGGCGGTACGGCAGATGACCACCGACCACCTCACCCCGGCCCAGCGCTCCGCCGCCGCGCTGTTCCTGGGCGGCCAGGGCTGGGGGTACGGCGGTTCGGTCGACATTGAGCGCGTCGAACCGTGGAACGTGAAGGGGCGCTACGGCTGGGTCGGCGGCACCGGCACCGCCGCGTATGTGGTGCCCTCCACCGGCGAGGTCACCATCTTGCTGACCCAGGTGGAGATGACCGGGCCGACCCCGCCCACCCTGATGAACGCGTTCTGGGAGTACGCCGCCGGCGCGGGCTTCCCCGAAGGGGCGTGACGCTGCTTCCGGAGAGCCGCGGGGCCCGCGGGGCGGGGGCGAACGGACCCGGGCGGGGGCGGGGACGAACGCACCCGGGCCTGCCCCGCGACGAACGCGACAGGACAGGCCCGGGGTGCCGACGCCTGAACGTCAGGCGTTGTCGGCGGCCTTGCGGCGACGTACGAAGTACACGGCGCCGGCACCGATGACGACCGCGGCGCCGCCCGCGAGGGCGAACTGCGGCAGCGCGGACGAGGAACCGGTGTGGGCGAGCGAGCCGTTGGCGCCGCCCGTGCCCGAGGCGCCGCCGGTGGCGCCGCCGGAAGCGACGGGAACCGGGGACTTGCTGCCCTGCGGCGACGGCTTGGAGGCCGGCTTGGCCGGCTCGGCGGAGGGCTTGCTGCCGACCGGGGTGAGCCGGAACTCGTACATGGTGGAGTCCGGGACCCCGCCGCACGACCCGTCGTTGTTCGTGTAGTCGGCGTTGACGAACACCACACCCGTGCCCTCGGCGGGAGCGGAGGCGTCGACGGTCAGGCGCAGCTTGACGTCGGCGTGCGCACCCGTCCGCAGCGCCTTGACGACGCCCGCGTGGTGCCGGCCGTCGAGGTCCTGCCAGCCCGAGCCGTTGGACCACTTCAGGTGCAGCAGCTTGTCGATGTCCTTCATGCCGCTCTTGTCGGTCCCGTGCGGGTAGGCGATCGGGAAGACGTTGTCGAGGGTCCGGCCCGTGGTGTTGCCCAGACGGAGCGTGAAGTCGACCGTGGAGCCGGCGGCGATCTTGGACGGCAGTCCGACCGCCACGGCGCTCAGCGCGTCCTGGGACACGCAGGACCCGCTTCCCTCCGCCTTCTTGGCGTCGGCGAGCGCCTTGTCGGCGGCCGTCTTCTTGGCGAGCGTCTCCTTGATGGCGAGCTGCGCCTTGTAGATCTTCTTCGAGATCTCGACCCTGACGTCGGACACGGCCTTGCTCGCCTCGGCCTGCTTGGCGTCGGCGGCGGCCTTCGCGTCGGCGGCGGTCTTGGCGACACCCTCGGCCTCGGTGAGGGCCTTCTGCGCGGCGGCCTTGTCGTCGTCGCTCACGGCGGCGTCGAGCTTCGCCTTGGCGTCGGTGACGGCCGCATCGGCGGTGGCCTTCTTGGCCGCGGCTTCTTTCGCCGTCTTCGTCGCGGCCTGGAATGCCGCCTCAAGCGGGTAGGTCGGCGCGTCGGTGTCCTCCAGCGACCGCACGAGCGCCTTCTCGGCGACGACGGCGGCGTCGTACGCCTTCTGCGCGTCCTTGGCGGCCTGCTCCAACTCGGCGACGGAGGGCTTGTTCTGGGTCTGGGCGGCCGGCTTGGTGTCGGCGAATGCCGGAGAAACGGAGAGCATGGCGGCCGGAGCGGTCACGGCGGCCACGACGGCGGTGGCGAGAATGCGGCGGATCTGCACGAGCAGCCCTCTTCTGGGTCCGAAAGAAAGTGAGATGTCGCGGGCGGTAGGTCTCCACGCGGATGCGACAGTTCGCAGATCGTAAGCGCCAACCCGCTCCGGAAAAGGGCGATAAGCGGACCTGGCGACTCCTCCTCAAACGGTCGGCAAAGCGGAATCCGGTCAAATTCGGAAAGTTGCTCTCACCGGCTGTGAAATCCCTGTGAGTGATGTCACGCACGGCCGGGAGGCCGGCTTTTGGATTTCGGTCAGTTCCAGGTGCGGGAGCAGAGGACCAGGCGGTAGCCGTCGGGGTCGGTGACGGTGACGCCGTGCTCGTCCCAGTACGGGTTGTGCGCGCGGACGCGGGTGCCGCCGGAGGTGACCAGGCGGTCGACCAGGGTCTCGTCGACCGGGGCGCCGAGGTAGATCACGAACAGGTCGTCCACCGTGGGGGTGGGCTCCAGCGGGTGTTCGGGGTCGCGGGTCAGCTCGAAGTGCCAGGAGCCGCCCGTCGGTCCCACCATCAGCAGGTCGTGCTCGCCCGGGACGTGCTCGGTGCTGCGCCACTGCACGTCCAGGCCGAGGCCGTCCACGTAGAAGCGTTCGGCGGCGGCCAGGTCCCGCGAGGGCCTGGCCACGCGCACATGGGCCCTCGCGTCGATCACGCCGACGCCTCCAGAGCGGCACGCCACGCGGGGCTGTCCACGTAGTGGTTGTCGAACCGTTCGGCCGACTCCGCGATCTCGCTCGGGTCCGCCTCGCCCCGCATGACCCGGCCCAGCAGCCGCAGATAGTCGAAGCGGCCCATGCCCGGCGTGAACACGAACAGGACGTCCGCCTCGCTGCCCGGCGCGGCGGCGAACGCGTGCGGGGTGTGCGGCGGCACGGCCAGGAAGTCGCCCGCCCCCAGGACGGTCACCTCCTCACCCACCAGCACCTGGAGCGACCCGCTGATCACGAAGAACAGCTCCGTCGCCTTGGTGTGGAAGTGCGCGGGCGCGCCCACCGCCCCCTTCGCGAACGTCGAGCGATAGCTGGTGAACCCGTCGGCCGTACCGTCCGAGTCGGCGAACAGCGTCATCACGCTGCTCGGGTCCGCGCAGGTCTCGGCGTCGGCACAACGGGTCAGCACGGGCGGGAACGGCGCGGCGGCGGGCGAGGGTGTTTCCTGAGTGGTCATGGCTCGACTTTATGATCATGAGCGTCCTCCCCACCAGGCCATTTCCGCACCGGATCCTTGGGCCAATCCACCCTCAACGAAGCTGCCACGCCACCGAGTTCAGCAGCGGTGTGTGCACGAACCGGTCCGCCTCCGAGGGCGGGAACCGCCACGACAGCGGCCATGTGCGTCCGCTCAGCGCCGGTACGGGTACGTAACTCACCCGCCCCCCGCCCGAGTTGAACGGCCTCGCCACGCGGGGCCACGGCCGGTGCGAGGTGCTGCGCGGCGGCACCAGGAAGTACACCGGCCTACGCCCCAGCGCGTCCGCGACGATCGGCCCCGGGTCGCCCCCGGTCAGCTCCTCCATCAAATCCGCCACGCACCGCCCCGCGTCCCCGTCGATCCGTACCGCGTCGAATTGCACGCCCGCTTTTCCCAACCGGATGCCGGAAAGCGGAATCCAGTCCAGGTTTACCTCGCCGATTTGCGTATCCACGGGGACAGTCTCGGCCCGTCCGGCTAGCGTTTTCCATGGCCTCGAAGGGACCGTCGGGCAGCCGTTGACCAGCCCCAACGCCCTTGGAGCGGGGTCGAATTCGGCGGGGTTGAGTTGTGACCGGTTGAGATCGGTTGAGTCGGAGCGTGATTGAAATGGCACGAGCGGAAAACAAGGTGACGGCGGGGCCGACGGCTCAGATGGTGGCCAACCTCGCCCGCAAATTGCGGGTAAGGAAGGGGTGGACGCAGGAGCAATTGGGGAGCGAGATTGGCTTCTCCGCTGCGGCGGTCAGCGCTATGGAGACGCTGGCTCAGCCCGCCAGCGACGAGATGCTGGTCCAGCTGGAGCGGGTGCTGGGTGATGGCATGGGCATCTTCGAGGACGCGCGCGCGTCGGTGCGCCTGGAGAAGTATCCGGAGCAATTCAAGGACTTCGCGCCCGTGGAGCAGCAGTCGCTGGTGATCCAGATGTACGAGATCCTCGTCGTGAACGGGCTGTTCCAGACGGAGGATTACGCACGCGCCCTCATCGGCGGCGGCTTTCCGCCTCTTCCCGAGCAGAGGGTCGAGGAACTGGTCCAAGCACGCATGGAAAGGCAAGCCCTCTTCGACCGACAGCCCATCGCTTCGATCGAGCTGATCCTGGAGGAGGCGGTACTGCGGCGGGTCATCGGCAGCCGAGAGATCATGCGCGGACAGCTCCAACATCTCCTCGCCTGCTCACGCAGGCGCAACGTGACACTTGACGTGCTTCCCCTGGCATGCGGCGTGAACGGCGAGTACGCCGGAGACCGTGGAGGAATGACACTCGTGGAGACTCCGGAACACGACCACCTGGCCTTCCTGGAAGTCCAGGGCGAGGGCCTGTTGATCTCCGACCCTGCAAAGGTGAGTGCGTACGCCCGGCGCTATGCGAAGATCCGGGCACAGGCCCTGGGTCCACGGGAAACGATGGGCCTCTTCGAGGAGTTGGCAGGAGAGCAGAGATGAGCAGCACCCTCCGGTGGTTCAAGTCCAGCTACAGCGACAGCGGGGGCGGCCAATGCATCGAGGTCGCGGTCGCCTGGCGCAAGTCCTCGTACAGCAGCGACAGCGGCGGCGAATGCATAGAGGTCGCCCTCCCCTGGCGTAAGTCAACGTACAGCAGCGACAGCGGCGGCAACTGCGTAGAAGTGGCCCCCTGCTGCGAAGCCGTCCACGTGCGGGACTCCAAGGTGGCGGACGGGCCCTCGTTCGCGGTGGGCGCGCAGGCCTGGGACGCGTTCCTCAACTGGGGCGGCGCTGCGGCGCGTTGAGCTGTCCGGCCCGTGCAGGGGGCTGGTGTCCTAGAGTCGGCGCATGCGGCGAAGGACGGGACTGGCGATGGCTGGGGTTGCGGCCCTGGCCTGGGGCGAGTGGTTGAACTGGCGCTGGTCCCGCACGCTCGTGGGGAGGAGCAGGGGTGCCAGGGGCGCCTCCACGGCCGTGGTGGTGTTGGGGTATCGGAATCCCCAGGCGACGGCGAACCTGATCAACCGATGGCGAGTCCGTGCCGGAATCCGATCCATCGCTGCCGACGGTGTGCACGGGACCCGCGTGATCTTCAGCGGTGGTGCGACCGGCGGCGGTGCCACGGAGGCCCAACTGATGGCTGAGTACGCGGAGTTGGTGCTTGGGTTCGGCGGCACGGTGCTCCGCGAAGACCAAAGTGCGACGACGTGGGAGAACGTCGCGAACGTGATCCCCTTGCTTGAAGACGTGGAGCGCATCAAGATCGCCTCCCAGCCGGCCCATGCGCTCAAGGCTCGTGCGTACTTGTGGCGGCAGCGGCCCGATCTTGCAGCGAGGCTGGTGCGGGCGGGTGACTACCGCCCTGGGGAGTGGATTGCCGTCAAGCCGTTGCTGGCGGCGTACGGGCTGTGGACACTGCGTGGCCTCAGGGCGGAGGGGGCTTTGGGGGCGCGAGACGCGGGCACGGTCCGCAGCCGAAGCCCCTGGGGCTCCGCCCCAGACCCCGTTCGCGCCCTAAGGGCGCTCGTCCTCAAACGCCGGACAGGCTGAGGTGCCGGCCAGCACCGAGTGGCTAGGGGCGCGGGGAACTGCGCGACCAGCCACGCACGGCTCGCAGGCGAAGGCGGGTTTTTTGGGGGCGCGGGGAACTGCGCGGGACGCGGGCACGGTCCGCAGGATCAGGGGGGTTCAGGGGCGCGGGGAACTGCGCGGATTCGCACCCCCTCACGACGCCCCGCGAAAAAGTTCCCGCTCCGTCCACACCGCCCGCCCCCGACGCGGCAGCAACAGCGGCGTGATCAAAATGAGCAGGCCCGCGACGGCGAGGGCGGCGCGGGGCCCCGTGGCGTCGGCCAGCAGGCCGGCGAGGGCGGTGAGGACGGCGATGGACGTCTGCTGCCCGATCGACCAGGCCGTCAGGGTGCGGGCAACGAGATGCTCAGGGGTCTGTTCGAGCCGATACGTGGCCAGCACCGGGGTGTACAGGCTCATGTTGATGATGATCGCCAGCTCGACCACCATGACGGTGACGAGGCCCACGACGCCGGGCCCCACGAAGACCAGCCCGATCAGCCAGACGGCCCGCAGGGTGCCGACGGTGCGGAAGACCCAGGGCCGGCCGAAGCGGGCCACGACGCGGCGGGCCAGCCGGGAGCCGACGAGTCCGCCGAGGCAGGGGGCCGCGAAGGCGAGGCCGTACTGCCACGGCGGGAAGCCGAGTTGGCGGATCAACAGCACGGCCAGCAGGGGCTCCGTGGCCATGATCAGACCGGAGACGAGCAGGTTGTTGAGGTAGAGCGACCGCAGAACGGGATGGCCCAGGATGTGTCGCCAGCCATCGAGCAGCGCCCCCGCCCGGACAGGTCCCTTGCCGCCCACTGGGGCAGGGCCCTTACCCCCTACCGCCGACGCCCCGCCGCCGATCGCGGTGAGGCCCAGCGCGGAGAGCAGATAGCTGAGCGCGTCGGCCAGCACGGTGGCGACCGGTCCGAGCAGGCCGATCGCCGCGCCGCCCAGCGGTGGCCCCACCGCGATGGAGCTCCAGTTCGTGGACTCGAAGCGCGCGTTGGCCACGAGGAGGTCGTCCGGCGACACGATGGCCTTGAGGTAGGCGCCGCTCGCCGCGTTGAAAGCGATCTTGGCGGCGGCGACCACGGCCGAGACGACGAGCAGGTGGACGAAGCCCAGCCACCCGAGGGCGTAGGCGACCGGGATCGTCGCCATGGCCGCGAACCGGACCAGATCCATCATGATCATGACCGGGCGCTTGCGCCGGAACTCCACCCACGGCGCGAGCGGCACCGCGATCAGCGCGCCCACCGCGGGCCCCACCGCGGCCAGCGCCGACACCTCCGCGGGTCCGGCGTGCAGAGCCAGCACGGCCACCAGGGGCAACGCCCCGAATCCCAGGCCGGACCCGTACGCGCTGACCGCATACGACGCCCACAGCCAGCCGAACCTCCGGCCCAACGGCCTGTTGCCCACCATGCCCACCATGCCGAGCACGCTCCCCTCGATCCCCTCACGTTCCGACCGGACAAGCGGAAGGTGACCGGGGAGAGCTAAGCGGGCGGACAACCGCGGGTCAAACAACCAATTCGGCGCTTCCCCACAACCAGGGGTTGTTCCGTAGGGTGGGTCGGCATGGATCTCGAAGCAGTACGCACCTTCGTCGCCGTCGCGGAAACGGGCCGGTTCCAGAAGGCCGCCGCCGACCTGGCGATCACCCAGCAGGCCGTCTCCAAGCGCATCGCCGCCCTTGAGCGCAGCCTCGGCGTGCGGCTGTACACCCGTGCCCCTCGCGGCGCCGAGCTCACCATCGACGGCCAGGCGTTCCTGCCGCACGCACGCGAGCTGCTGCGCGTCGCCGACCGCGCGAGCGCGTCCGTGCGACCCGGCCGCCGGCCCCTGCGCGTCGACGTGCTCGCCTCGCGCAGCGCCCAGTCGAACCTGATGCGCGGCTTCCACCGCGCGCACCCCGAGATCGACCTCGACGTGCTGATGCTGTTCGACATCGAGAGCGCCGTCGCCGCCATCCGCTCCGGCACGATCGACGCGTCGTTCCGCGCCGTCGCCGCGCCCGGCCGGCCCCTCCCCGAGGACATCGCCTCCGTACGGGTGCTGGACGAACCGCTCCAGCTCCTCACCGGGCCCGCCCACGCACTGGCGGGCGCCCGGTCGGTGACCGTCGCGCAGCTCACCGGGCACCGGATCTGGATGCCCGGCATCGCCCCCGGAACCGAGTGGGGCGCCTACTACGACGACCTCGTCGCCGAATTCGGGCTCACCATCGAGGCGACGGGCCCCAACTTCGGCTCCGACGCGCTCCTCGACACCATCGCCGACACCCCGGCCCTCGCCACCTTCATGGGCGAACACACCCGCCTGATCTGGCCCGCCGGCCACGGTCTGCGCCGCATCCCGGTGACCGACCCGACGCCCGTCTACCCGCACTCGCTCCTCTGGCGCCGCGACAACCCCCACCCGGCCCTCGCCACCCTCCGCGCCCATCTCGCCGCGGCGACGGGCGGCCACGACGCCGCCGGTACGTGGGCGCCGGGCTGGGCGACGTCCCGCTGAACGCCCCGACGGGTCCCCGCCACGCGAGGGGCCCCCGGCGACCAAGTGGTGACGCTGTTGGTTAATTCGGGGGTTGGTCCTACTTCGCCCCGCCGAGCATGAGCTCGGCGGGGCGAAGTGCTGCGAAGTAGCTGGTGCGGGTGCGGGCCCGGGGTGTGTCGGTGAGGTGGGCGTCGATGCGGGCGAGGTTGATCGCGGCGCCGGTGAGCTGGTGCTGGAGGCTGGTTTTCGCGAGGCCGCGGTAGCGGGATCTGCGCAGGCCGCAGCGCTGGACGGCCTGGGAGATGGTGCCCTCGACTCCGGCGCGGGTCTTGTAGCGGTCCTTCCAGGTGTCGGTGTCCTGCTCGGCGCGGGCCTGGCGGAGCGCTTGGTGTTCTTCGCGGGGCCGCAGGGTCAGGCGGCGGCCGGCGCTGGAGGTGGTGCACTGCTCACGGACCGGGCAGGGACGGCACTGGCCGCCGTTGAAACGGACCCGGATCACGGGGGTGCCTTCGGGCGAGCGGTCGGGATTCCAGCGGGTGGTGGTCTCCCCGCCGGGGCAGGTGACCTGCTCGTGGTCCCAGTCGATGGTGAAGTCGTCGCCGGTGAAGCCGCTGTTCGCGGTGGTCTGGTGGCTGACGACGCCAGCGACCGGCCCGGTGAGCGTGATGCCGTACTCGCGGCGGGCCTGCACGAGCAGATGTGCGTCGACGTATCCGGCGTCGACCAGATGCTCGCCGGGCAGGCGCCCGTCCTGGGCGAACTGGGCGTGCACGATATCGGTCATCGAGATGTCGGGAACCGTCGCCACGGTGGTGGCCACGTTCGTGATCAGGTTCGGGATGTCCGGCTCGCAGGTCTCGGTGAGGTGGACCTTGTATCCGTCCCACATGGTGTCGCGTTTGACGCTGCCGCGTGCTTCGGTGTCATAGGGCGTGACCAGGCGTGTCGCGCCCGGCGGCCGGTCTTTTGGGTCCCGCCGCCTCACCTCGCCCTCCACCTGCTGGAAGTGCTGGACCCAGACCTGGCGCAGGGTTTCCACCTGCTCCAGCGCGCGCGGCTCTCCGGGTGCCCCGGGTGAGAAGACGGCTTCGAGCAGTCGTGTCCCGTCCCGCCCGATTCGCAGGCCCAGCTCGTCTCGTTTGGCGCGGGACTTGGGGAAACGGGAGTCCTCGGCCCTGGTGGCGTAGTGCTTGAACCAGTCCGGTTCCGCCACGGTCAGCAGCCAGTCGGGGGCGGCCTGGGCAATCTCGTTGAGCGCCGCCCGCAGGGTCTCGGCGACCTGCTCCAGCCAGCACAGCTGACGGGCCGCGGACTGCACATGGGTGGAGTCGGTCCGTGCCCGGCCGGCGGTCTTCAGCAGCCCGCTTTCCCCGGCCGCGGCCAGGATGCTATCCAGTACCCGCCGCCCGGCCTCCGCTTTCACCAGGCGGTCCCGGAACTCCGACAGTACCGAGAAGTCGAACCCAGGATCGCTCAGTTCCAGCGCGAGCGCGTACTTGAAGTCGATCCGCGCCCTCACCGCCTCCGCTGCCTGCCGGTCGGTGAGTCCCTCCACGAACTGCAACACCAGCACGAGCGCCAACCGGCCTGGTGACCAGGCGGGCTTCCCCCGCGCAGGGAACAGATCCGCGAACTCCTCGTCACGAAACAGCGGCCCCAGCTCGTCCCGGACCCGGATCGCCAAACTCCCCTTCGGGAACGCGGCCCACGCCACCCGCACCGTTTCCGCCGGAATCTCCCCCGACTCCATCGGCTGCATCGACATCGACATCCACCCCACACAACAACGTCGGCCTTCAAGACCACAACCGGGTCTTGAAGGCCGACGTCACGCGAACCCCCGAATTAACCAACAGCGTCACCAAGTGGTCACCGGGGGCCCTCAGGCACACACACCTACCTCGGGAACGCCTAGAGGAAGGAGTTGATCTCGATCGTCTCGGTGCGGCCGGGGCCGACGCCGATCGCGGAGATCGGCGCGCCCGACATCTCCTCAAGGGCCTTCACATACGCCTTCGCGTTCTTCGGCAGCTCGTCGAAGGTCTTGGCCTTGGTGATGTCCTCGGACCATCCCGGCAGCTTCTCGTAGATCGGCTTCGCGTGGTGGAAGTCGGTCTGGGAGTACGGGAGTTCCTCGACGCGCTTGCCGTCGATCTCGTACGCGACACACACCGGGATCTCCTCCCAGCCGGTCAGCACGTCCAGCTTGGTGAGGAAGAAGTCGGTGAGACCGTTGACGCGCGTCGCGTACCGGGCGATCGGCGCGTCGAACCAGCCGCAGCGACGGTCACGGCCGGTGGTGACACCGCGCTCGCCACCGATGCGGCGCAGCGCCTCGCCGTCCTCGTCGAAGAGCTCGGTCGGGAACGGGCCGGCGCCGACCCGGGTCGTGTACGCCTTGAGGATGCCGATGACGCGGCTGATCTTCGTCGGGCCGACTCCGGCACCCGTGCAGGCGCCGCCCGCCGTCGGGTTCGAGGACGTGACGAAGGGGTACGTGCCGTGGTCGACGTCGAGCAGGGTGCCCTGGCCGCCCTCGAAGAGCACGACCTTGTCGTCGTCGAGCGCTTGGTTCAGGATCAGCGTGGTGTCGGCGACGAACGGCCGGAGCTTCTCCGCGTACTGGAGCATCTCCTCGACGATCTTGCCGACCTCGATCGCGCGGCGGTTGTAGACCTTGGCGAGCAGCTGGTTCTTGCCCTCAAGGGCCGCCTCGACCTTCTGCTCCAGGATCGACTCGTCGTAGAGGTCCTGGACGCGGATGCCGACGCGGTTGATCTTGTCGGCGTAGGTCGGGCCGATGCCGCGACCGGTGGTGCCGATCTTCCGCTTGCCGAGGAAGCGCTCGGAGACCTTGTCGAGCGTGACGTTGTACGGCGTGATCAGGTGAGCATTGCCGCTGATCAGGAGCTTGGACGTGTCCACGCCGCGCTCGTTCAGCCCGCTCAGCTCGGAGAGCAGGACCGCCGGGTCGACGACGACTCCGTTACCGATCACCGGGGTGCACCCCGGCGAGAGGATCCCGGAAGGGAGAAGATGCAGCGCGTACTTCTGGTCGCCTACGACAACCGTGTGGCCGGCATTGTTGCCGCCCTGGTAGCGCACCACATAGTCAACGGATCCACCGAGGAGGTCGGTGGCCTTTCCCTTGCCCTCGTCACCCCACTGAGCACCGAGCAGCACAAGTGCGGGCACAGGCGTACACCCCTTCCGGGCGGGGCATGTCCAAGGTCAGGGGCGTACGCGCTCCATAGGTGGATGCGTACGCCATGGGCCTGAACCGTAGAACCGCTGCCCCGGAATAGACGAAGCCCCTGGCGCAATAGCGCAAGGGGCTCTTGCACAAAGATGCTACCCGAGGAAGGACCGAGGTGTCGGCTGCGCACCAGCTCGTCGTGCTCATCGACCCGGTCGCCCGCCGGATTGACGGCGAGTCCGTACGGATCGCGAAAGATGTGTTGTGTGCGGGAGCACAGGCGAAAATCTGCTGGCCACAAGACCCGCAGGACTTTGCCGGGGCACTGGCCCGCCGGGGCGGCCGGCGCACCGTGGTGGTCGGCGACGACCACACCCTGCTACGCACGGTGACGCTGCTCCACAAGAAGCGTGAGCTCGACCGGGGGGCGCTGGCCATGGTCCCGGTGGGCCCGGCCGACTCCCTGGAGCTGGCCCGGGCGCTCGGCGTGCCGATGGGCGCGGTGGCGGCCGCGCGGGTCGCCCTGGACGGTGTGGCGCAGCCACTCGACCTCCTGGTCGACGACTGCGACCAGGTGGTCCTCGGCGCGCTGCGCATTCCCGCCCTGAGCCCGGTCCGGGTGCCGTCCGCGCCACCCACGGTGTGGGGCGCGGCCCGCTCCCTCGTCCGCACCCTGGTGCGGGCCCCGGCCCCGGTCGCGGCGGCCATGGCGCACCGGCTGCGGGTGGAGGCGGACGGGGTGCTCCTGAGCGACCTCGACCTGCCGGTGGCCGGGGTGTCGGTGGCGTCGGGCGACGGGCTCGCGCAGGTGGTGGTGTACGGGCGGACGGGTGAGCGGGTGCGGGCGGCGGCCCGGGCGGTGACGGTTTCCGGGCCGGTGGGGGGGTTTCGGTATCGGGCGGATGCGGTGGTGGGGGGGCCGGTTCGTACGCGGACGTGGGTGGCGGCCGCCGAGGCGTGGCAACTGGTCCTCCCCACCCCTGGGGCTCCGCCCCGGACCCCGTATCGCGCCTGAAGGCCGCTCGTCCTCAATCTCCCCAAGGCCTTAAGGGCCAGGGGGGACCCCCATGACGGGCTGAGGTGGCCTGTGCGGGCCCGTACCGAGCATTTAAGGGGCGCGGGGAACTGCGCGACCAGCCACGCACGGTCCGCGGACGAAGACGGGTTTTTGGGGGCGCGGGGAACTGCGCGGGTCGGGGTCCTGGGGGTCAGCATTGCACGCGGAGTTCCTTGAGGCCTCGGATCACGAACCCCGGTCCCCACTCCGGCTCGGCCGCCAACCGCATCCGGGGCGCCTTCTTCAGCAACTCGCTGAACGACGCGTGCAGTTCGAGCCGGGCCAGCGGCGCGCCCAGGCAGTAGTGGATGCCCGCACCGAAGGAGACGTGCGGGTTGTCGGCACGGGTGAGATCCAGCGTGTCGGGGTCGGCGAACCGCGCCGGGTCGCGGTTGGCCGAGCCGAACAACAGGGCCACCTCGCTCCCTCGCCTCAGCATCTGCCCGGCGAACTCGATGTCTTCGAGCACCCAGCGTTCGAAGAGCTGGAGCGGCGTGTCGTACCGCATCAACTCCTCGATCGCGGTGGGCAACAGCGCGTCGGGCGCGGCCCTGAGCGCGGCGAGCTGCTCGGGGTTGCGCAGCAGCGCCCACCACCCGTTGGCGGTGGTGTTGACGGTGGCCTCGTGGCCGGCGTTGAGGAGCAGGACACAGGTGGAGACCATCTCCTGCTCGGTGAGCCGGCTCCCCCCTTCGCTCTCGTCGTCGTACGCCGCGATGAGCGCGGAGATCAGGTCCCCGCCCGGGTTCTTGCGCCGCGCCCCGATCAACTCCCGCAAGTACGCGCTGAATTCGCGCGAGGCGAGGACCGCGCGGGCGGCGGTGTCCTCGTCGGGGTTGAGCTCGTACATGCCGCAGATCGCAGCCGACCAGGGGCGCAGGAGGGGGCGGTCCACGTCGGGGATGCCGAGCATCTCGGCGATGACCGCGACGGGGAGCGGCTCGGCGACCTCGGCGACGAGATCGCCACCGCCGGCCGCGCGGAAGTCGTCCACGAGGCGCCCGGCGAGCCGCCGCACGGTCGGAGCGAGCCGCTCCACGGTCCGCGGGGTGAACGCCTGCGAGACGAGGCGGCGGATGCGGGTGTGGTCCGGGGGTTCCAGGTCGAGCATGCCGTGGTCGTTGAGGGTGTGGAAGGGCTCGTGCGCGGCGGGGGGTGAGGTGCGGCCGAACTCCTCGTGGGTGAACCGGTGTCGATAACTCCGGCCCAGGCGGCGGTCCTTCAGGAGGGTGCGGATGTCGGCGTGGTGGGGGATCAGCCATTGGTTGGTGGGGGCGTAGTGGTGGGCTCGGGCGGTTGCTCTCAGTTCCGCGTACGCGGGGTAGGGGTTGGCGACGAAGTCGGGGTTGCCCGGGGCGAAGGGGTTGCGGGTCGTCATGGCTTGACCTTTGCGCAGTTCCCCGCGCCCCTAACCCCCCTCCGGCCTGCGAGCCGCGCGCGGCTGCTCGCGCAGTTCCCCGCGCCCCTAACCCCCTTCGGCCTGCGGGCCGTGCTCGATTGCCGCGCAGTTCCCCGCGCCCCCAAAACCCTCGGTCATGTGCGGACCGTGCTCGCTTCTCGCGCAGTTCCCCGCGCCCCCAAAACCCCCTTTCGACTGCGGGCCGTGCGTGGCTGGTCGCGCAGTTCCCCGCGCCCCTTAAATGCTCGGTACGGGCCCGCACGGGCCACCTCAGCCTGTCATGGGGGTCCCCCCTGGCCCTTAAGGCCTTGGGGGAGATTGAGGACGAGCGCCGTTCAGGCGCGATACGGGGGTGCAGGGGGCGGAGCCCCCGCAGGGGTCTGGGGCGGAGCCCCAGGGGCCGAACCCTTCAACCCCCGTCACGGGCGGGTGGGTGGGTGGGCAAGGGGGCTGGGGCGGAGCTCAGGGGGTGGGGGCTAGGACGGGGTTACTAGGCGGGTTTCGTAGGCGTATACCGCCGCCTGCGTACGGTCCCGCAACCCCAGCTTCACCAACACCCGGCTCACATGCGTCTTGATCGTCGACTCCGCCACCACCAGCCGATCCGCGATCTCCTGGTTCGAGAGGCCCTGGGCGATCAGGACGAGGACCTCCGTCTCGCGGTCGGTCAGCTCCTCGACCTGGCCGGTGGGCGAGGACCCGCCGCGAGCCACCGGCACGACCCGGGCGAACTCGTTGATCAGACGCCGGGTCACCGAGGGGGCGAGCAGTGCCTCCCCGGACGCCACCACCCGTACCCCGTCCGCGAGTTGACGCGCCGAGGCGTCCTTGAGGAGGAAGCCGGACGCGCCCGCCCGCAGCGCCTGGTAGACGTACTCGTCGAGGTCGAAGGTGGTCAGGACGAGCACCTTCGAGGAGTCGTCCGACGCCACGATCTCCCGCGTCGCCTCGATGCCGTTCATGCCGGGCATCCGGATGTCCATGAGGACCACGTCGGGCCGCAGCGCCCGCACCTGGGCGACCGCCTCGCGTCCGTCGACCGCCTCGCCGACGACCTCGATGTCCGGTTGCGCGCCGAGCAGTACGGAGAAGCCCTCGCGCACCATCATCTGGTCGTCGACGATCAAAACCCTGATGGTCATGCCCGCTCGTCCGTTCCCTTGGCCAGGTCCACCGTGGACTCCGGCTCGGCGGGGGCGACGGGGATGAAGACCGTCACCTCGTAGCCGCCCTCCGCCGTCCGCTCCGCGGTCATCGCGCCGCCGAGCATCGCCACCCGCTCCGCCATGCCCGTGATCCCGTGCCCGGACCCCTGCGAGGGCCCCGCCTCGGTGGTCGGGCGGCCGTTGATCACACGCAGGCCGAGCCCGCCCAGTACGTACCCGATCTCCACCCGCGCCGCCGCCCCGGGCGCGTGCCGCAGGGTGTTGCTGAGGGCCTCCTGAATGATCCGGTACGCGGAGAGTTCGACGCCCTGCGGGAGTTCCCGTACCGCACCGGTGACGACCTTCTCCACGTCCAGCCCGGCCTCGCGGACGTTCGCGAGGAGGCCGTCGAGGTCGGCGAGGGTGGGCTGGGGGGCGTCCGGAGCCTCGTAGTCCTCGGCGCGTACGACACCGAGGACCCGGCGCAGTTCGGTGAGGGCGGACACCGCGTTCTCGCGGATCGTCGCGAAGGCCTGGGCGAGCTCGGGCGGCGGGTTCTCCACGCGGTAGGGCGCGGCCTCGGCCTGGATGGCGACGACCGACATGTGGTGCGCCACCACATCGTGCAGCTCGCGGGCGATGTTGGTGCGCTCCTCCAGGACCGTCCGCCGGTCACGTTCGACCGCGGTCACCGACTTCTCCGCGCTGACCTGGCGTTCGGCGTCCTTGCGGATGTGGACGACCGAGATGACCAGCAGGACCATCCCGTAGAAGATCGCCATCTGCACACCGGTACCGAACGCGTCCGAGCGGCCGCGGACCACGCCTACCATCACGCCCAGGGCGAAGGTGACGCCCCACATCCCGAGCGCGACCCGGGGCCGGGTGCGCAGCGCCACCACGACCAGGACGGTCAGGTGCATGAAGACCGAGCCGGGCGTCCAGGGCGTCATGCTGCCGTGGTAGCCCATCAGGCCGGTGATCACGATCGCCGCGCAGGACAGCCAGAACGCGCCGATGGGGCGCACCAGCGTCACGATCACCGGCACCGCGACGAACAGCCCGCTCAGCATGAAGGCCAGGCCTCCGCCGATTCCGCTCAGGCTGCCGGTGTAGCCGAACAGCATCGCGAGGAAGGCGAAGAAGCAGACCACCGCGTGGGGGGTCCAGGCCGCGGCCTCGCGTATCCGGCCCGGGAGCCGGCGGGTGATCACTCCGTCCGTCCGCATCGGCGGGAGCGGCCGGTAGGCGAAGGCGTCATGGAGCAGGTCCTTGCACAGCCCTCCGTACGCATCCATCGCCAGCCGGAACTCGGGGGTGCGTTCGGCGGCGCCGCCGCCCGCCACTGTGCTGCTGCCGCTCCCCTGCCGGGGGCTGGTCGTCGTCTCGTTCACGTCCACCACGGTAGGCGGCGGGATGGGCCGGGGCGTCCGGCGCGATGCGGATTCCGGGGGGTCCACCTCAGGGACTACGCGGCGTGGCCCCGGCCCCGCGCCCGCCGGTTCAGGCGGTCGGGCTCGGGGTGCCCATCGCCTCGGGTGCGACCGGGGCGTCCGGCGATCCCGTCACCTTCGCGACGAACGCCGCCACGTTCAGGACCGTTCGCTCGATCTTCTCCTCCACCGTGAGCGTCTCGTGCAGTCGCGCTCCGATGCCCGCGTCCTTCTTGCCGCGTACGTAGAGCGAGCAGTCGAGGTCGGCGCAGATGTAGGCGCCGACCGAGTTTCCCTGCTTGCCGGCCTTGCCCGCCTTCGGCGCCACCATGAGCGAGACGCCGCCGGAGTGGGTGGTCAGGCACATCGAGCACATGCTGCGCCGCTGCCGACCCCAGAGCGCGCTGGAGCAGCGCAGCGCGAGGCCGTGCGGGCGGCCGTCCAGCTCGACGACGAGGTAGCCGCGGTCGGGGGCCTGCGGGTCGCGCCAGCCGAGGTAGTCCAGATCGTCCCAGGGACGTTCGGCCAGGTCGCGCGGCACGGACAGGCGCTTGGCCTCGCCCTTGGTGCAGTTCACGAAGGAGGCGCGGATGTCTTGTTCGGTCAGCGGCTTCATATGGCCCACGGTAATTTGCCTAAAGGTATTAGGCAAACACATACTTACTTCAGGCTGCCCGGCCCGGCGGTGGGGCACGCCCGCCCGACCGAGACAGTGGGCCAGAGATAGTGGGACGGGACAGATAGAGACAGTGGGACGGAAGGGGTACGCATGGCACGGGTGGGACTGACCACCGACCGTCTGGTGCGGGCGGGCGCCGAGCTCGCCGACGAGGTCGGCTTCGAGCAGGTGACCGTCTCGGCGCTGGCCAGACGGTTCGACGTCAAGGTCGCGAGTCTGTACTCGCACGTCAAGAACTCCCAGGACCTTAAGACCCGGCTCGCCCTGCTCGCCCTGGAGGAGCTCGCGGACCAGGCCGCCGACGCGGTGGCCGGACGCTCCGGCAAGGACGCGCTCGCGGCGCTCGGGAACGTGTACCGCGACTACGCCCGCGAGCACCCCGGGCGTTATGCCGCCGCCCAGCTGCGGCTGGATCCGGAGGCGGCGGCGGCGAGTGCGGGGCGTCGGCACTCCCAGATGACACGGGCGATTCTGCGGGGGTACGACCTGCCGGAGCGGGAGGAGGTGCATGCGGTGCGGTTGTTGGGGAGTGTGTTTCACGGCTATATCAGCCTGGAGATGGGTGGGGGGTTCAGCCACAGTGCGCCTGATACGCAGGAGACGTGGGAGCGGACGCTGTCGGCACTCGACACCCTGCTACGCACCTGGCCCACCCCATAACCCCCTCCCACGCAGTTCCCCGCGCCCCTAAACCCCCTCGATCCTGCGGACCGTGCTCGCTTCTCGCGCAGTTCCCCGCGCCCCTGAACCCCCTCGATTCTGCGGACCGTGCTCGCTTTTTGCGCAGTTCCTCGCGCCCCTGGAAACCCGTTTTCGGCTGCGGGCCGTGGGGGGCTGGTCGCGCAGTTCCCCGCGCCCCTTAACTGCTCGGCGCTGGCCAGCACCTCAGCCCGTCATGGGGGTCCCCCCTGGCCCTTAAGGCCTTGGGGAGATTGAGGACGAGCGCCCTTAAGGCGCGATACGGGGTCTGGGGCGGAGCCCCAGGAGGAGCTCAGTACGCTAGTTGGGCCAGTTCGTCGGCGACCACCGCGCACGCATCCGCCGCCGGATCGATGAGCGGAAAGTGACCCACCTCGTCCAGCAGGGTCAACCCCACCACCTCCCCCGCCCGCGCCGCCGCCCCCACATACGCCTCCGCCACCGCCCGCGGCACCACGATGTCCTCCCTGCCCTGCACGACGGCCGTGGCGATGCCCGTGGGAAGGAGCGCGGAGGGGTCGGCGTGGGGGAAACGGAGGCCCAACTGGGGCGGGCCGCCCAGGAGTTGGGCCACCGCGTCCGAGCAGACCGCCAGGTCGACCGCCGTGGCGAAGTCGGCGATCGGCGCCAGCGCCACGACTCCGCGCAGGGGGGCGGGCGCGGGGGTCCGCCAGGGTGAGCCCTCCGGCAGGACGTGTCGGGCCGCGGCCCACAGCGCGAGGTGGCCGCCCGCCGAGTGGCCGGTGAGGACGGTGCGGCGGGGGTCGGCCCCGGGTACGGCGTCCCGTACGAGCAGGGGCAGCGCGTCCACCGCGGCCGCCACGTCGTCGAAGGTGTCCGGCCAGCGCCCGGCCACCGGCTGCCCGGTGGCGGGAGCCCCCGAGCCGTCGCCCTGCCGCGGCAGCAGAGTGCCGCGCCGGTACTCGATGTTGGCCACGGCGAACCCGCGCCGGGCCAGGAAGTCGGCGAACGGGGTCATGTGCGCGCGGTCGTACGTGGCGCGCCACGCGCCGCCGTGCAGCAGCGCGACCAGCGGGGCGCCGGCGCGGGCGCCCCGGGGGGCGTAGAAGTCGATCACCTGGTCGGGGTGGTCGCCGTACGCGGCGGTGGCGTCGGGGGCGACCGGGGGATGGGAGAAGACGGAGGCTTCCTCGACCGCGTCACGCTCTGCGGGATCCATCGTTCCCCAACCTTTCGCCAGGCCAAGCCGGTTGATCACCCGGGTGCCCCGGACGCTACCAGGGCGCCCGGGGCATCCCCGCCGGCCGCTGGGCTCAGTCCAGCAGCGCCGCGAGCTCTCCCGCCGCCCGCTCCGCGTCGGCGAAGCCCACGTACAGCGGGGTGAAGCCGAAGCGGAGGACGTCGGGGCGGCGGTAATCGCCCACCACGCCCCGCTCGATGAGGGCGCGCATCACCTCGCCCGCCTTCTCGCAGCTCAGCGACACCTGGCTGCCGCGTTCCGCGTGCGCGGCCGGTGTCACCGACGAGACCCGTCCGGCCGGAACGTACGCCTCGACGCACTCCAGGAAGAAGTCCGTCAGGGCGAGGGACTTGGCCCGCACCGCGTCGATGGAGACGCCGTCCCACACGTCGAGGGCGGACTCCAGGGCCAGCATCGACAGGATGTCCGGGGTGCCGACCCGGCCGCGTACCGCGCCGTCGCCCGGCGCGTACGCCGACCGCATCCCGAAGGGGTCCTCGTGCGAGTTCCAGCCGGGCAGCGGGGTGTCGAAGCGGGCCTGGTGGTCGCCGCGTACGTACAGGTACGCCGGTGAACCCGGGCCGCCGTTCAGGTACTTGTAGGTACAGCCCACCGCGAAGTCGACGCCGTGCGCGCCGACACCGACCGGCAGCGCGCCCGCGCTGTGGCACAGGTCCCAGACGGCGAGGGCGCCGGCCGCGTGGATCGCCGCCGTCATCGCGGGCAGGTCGTTGAGCCGGCCCGAGCGGTAGTCGACGTGGTTGACCAGGACCGCCGCCGTGCGCGGGCCGAGCGCCCCGACGATCTCCTGCGGCGCCAGGGCACGGATGCGCCGGCCCGTCATGCGCGCCGCGGACTCGGCGACGTAACCGTCGGTGGGGAACGTCGAGGCGTCCACCAGGATCTCGTCCCGGTCATCGCCGGCCAGCCGCACCGCGCCCACCAGCGCCTTGAAGACGTTCACACTGGTGGAGTCGCCGACCACGACGGTGCCGCGGTCCGCGCCGACGAGCGGGGCGATGCGGTCACCGATGCGTTCCGGCGCGGTCCACCAGCCGCTCTCCTCCCAGGAGCGGATGCGCAGTTGACCCCACTCTCGGGCGATGACGTCCTGCATCCGGGCCGGGACGTGGCGGGGCAGCGCGCCCAGCGAGTTCCCGTCGAGGTAGACCACGTCGTCGTCGAGCGCGAACAGGGCGCGGCACGCGGCGAGTTCGTCTGCGGCGTCCAGCGCCGCGGCCTGGCCGGCCAGCGCCTCAGACATGGCTGCGGGCCGTCCACAGCTCGGGGAAGACGTTCTTGGTGGCGCGCTTCTCCAGCCAGGCCACTCCGGCCGAGCCGCCCGTGCCGGCCTTGGCGCCCATGGCGCGCCGGGTTGCCACGAGGTGGTCGTTGCGCCAGCGCCACACGAGCTCGCCGACATCGGTCAACGCCTCGCCCAGGCGCACCAGTTCACCGTTCTGGTCGCCCGCGTACAGCTCGGCCCAGACCGCCTCGACCTCGGGGCTCGGCTCGTACTTGCGGGTCAGGTCGCGCTGGAGCACGGAGGCCGGTACGGCGTGGCCGCGGCGGGCGAGGAGCGCGAGCACCTCGTCGTACAGGCTGGGCTCGCCGAGCGCCTTCTCCAGCTCGGCGTGGACGCGCGGGGCGCCGCGGTGCGGCACCAGCATCGACGCGGACTTGTCCCCGAGCAGGAACTCCATCCGCCGGTACATCGCCGACTGGAACCCGGAGCCCTCGCCGAGCGCGGACCGGTAGGAGTTGAACTGGGCGGGGGTCAGCTGCGCCAGCGGCGTCCACGAGGCGTTGAGCGCCTCCAGCTCCCGCACCGAGCGCTTCAGGGCGTCGACCGCGACCGGCACCCGGTCCTCGCGCAGCGCGCGCGAGGCGGTCTCCCACTCGTGCACGATGACGGTGAACCACAACTCCATGACCTGGGTGGTGACCAGGAAGACCATCTCGCCCGGGTCGTCCGAGCGCAGGTGCTGGAGGTGGGTGAGCACGTCCGCCTGGACGTAGTCCTCGTACGGTGTGGTGCCCGCGAAGTCCAGGTTCGGGGTCTCCGGCGCGTCGCCGCCCTCGGGCGGCGTGACCGGTTCGGACATCTTTGATGACATCGCTGTCTCCTCGATGTGTCCGGGTAGCGGTCCGCCCCTTCCTTGGTCGGCATCGGAGCCCCGGTCCCCACCGGCATCATAAGCACGCTCGTGCCCGCTTGGTCAGGGCGCCGGGGGCCCCGTGACGAAGGTCCCCTGCGCGGTGTACGGCCAGGCGTTGGACGTGCAGCCGTCGAGCCCCTTGATCTGCTGCATCATCACCGGGGCGGCCCTGCCCGGGCCCGGGCAGCCCATGTGCTGGTGGTAGCCGATCAAGTGGCCTATCTCGTGGTTGATGATGAGATGGCGGTACTCGGCGGGCGGCCCGGCGTACTGCGGGGACCCCTTCGCCCACCGCTTGAGATTGACGACGACACCGCCCGCGACCTCGCAGTTCAGCTCGCCGCCGGTGTCGCCTACGGAGGCGCACAGCTTGTCGGTGGTCTTAGGGGTGGCGATCTTGATGACGACGTCGGCGCCGTCCGCGACCAGCTGGAAACGGCCCTTTCCGTGCGCGGCCCAGCTGCGCCCGTCGGACAGGATCGCCTGGACGTCGACGGCGGCCTGCGTGGCGGAGACTCCCGCGCCGTCCTCGACCTGCACCTGGTAGCGGCGCAGCGGGCCACCGGTGCCGACGACCTTTCCGGCGGCCCGGGCGGCGGTGAAGGTGCCGGGGCCGGACGGTGGTACGGACGGTTCCTCCGGGGTGCCGGGGTCGGCGGGACGGCCGGGGTCGCCCGAGGCCTTGGCGGGCGTCGGCGGCGGCGACGGCTCGACGGGCCGCGGGGACTGCTCCTCCATGGGGCTCGCCACGGTGTTGCCCGCCTCCACGGCCTTTCCGTGCCCGCCGGGCCACTGCGCGAGCGCGACCCCGCCCAGCAGGGTGGTCCCGAGGAGCGCCGCGACCACGAGCAGCGTGCGTGAGCGCGGGGTGGTGAGGGCGCTGGTGGTGGCGGTGCTGGTGGTGCTGTTGCTGGTGGTGCTGTTGCTGGTGGTGCTGTTGCTGGTGGTGCTGTTGCTGGTGGTGCTGTTGCTGGTGGTTCTGGCGGTACGGGAGCGGCTGGTTCGGCCGGGTTCGCCGGCTCGGCCGGTCTGGCTCAATCGGCTGGCTCGGCCGGTCTGGCTGAATCGGCTGGCTCGGCCGGTTTGGTCGGTGCGGCCGGTTCTCTTGGTGGTGCTGCGGGCGCCTCGCTTGCCCAAGACGGAGTTCTCCCCTGGTCCCCGGCTGGAGTTGGGGGGAGAGGAGTGGGGCCTCCGCGCCAGCCTGTCGATGCCGGCCGGTGCGCGCGACCGTTGGGGTGGCGGCGGACCGGGCCGTCCGTGTCAGCCATACAGATGTCACGGACGGCCGGGGCGTTGCCTCTGGACCGGGAGTGGATCAGCCCAGGGTCTCGGCGGCGAGCTCGGAGGAATCCCGCAGGAAGGTCGTGCAGCGCTCGTACTCGGCGTCCTCACCGATCGCCTGCGCGGCGCGCGCGAGGGCGTGCAGGGCCCGCAGGAAGCCGCGGTTGGGCTCGTGCTCCCACGGCACCGGGCCGTGGCCCTTCCACCCGGCGCGGCGCAGCGAGTCGAGGCCGCGGTGGTATCCGGTACGGGCGTAGGCGTACGACTCGACGGTGCGGCCGCCGTCGAAGGCGTCGTCGGCGAGCTGCGCCCAGGCGAGGGAGGAGGTGGGGTACTTCGCGGCGACGTCGGCGGGGGCGGTGCCCTGGGCGAGCAGGTCGCGGGGCTCGGGGTCGTCGGGCAGGAGGGTCGGGGCGGGGCCGCCCAGCAGGTTCTCGTGAAGGGACATGCGGCCAGTTTCCCCCACCCCGCCAAGCCCTGGGGCTCCGCCCCAGACCCCGTATCGCGCCTAAAGGGCGCTCGTCCTCAATCGCCGGACGGGCTGAGGTACCCGATGCGGGCCAGCACCGAGCAGCTAGGGGCGCGGGGAACTGCGCGACCAGCCACCCACGGTCTGCGGACGACGGCGGGGCCGGGGTTACGGGGTGGAGGGGTTGGGGTTGGGCTCCAGGGCCGGGGCGGAGACCCCGCACTGCATCCGACACTCCGGCACCACCCCCCGCCCCGCCCGCCGCACGGCGAAGAACGCCACCCCCGAGGCCAGCACCAACGCCCCCGCGCACATCGGCATGGCCCGCCGAAACGTCGCCCCGAACTCCGCCGCCGACCGGTACGCCTCCGGCCCCATCCCCGCGGCCAGCGGCAACGCGGCCACCGCGAGCAGACCCGCGGCGCGCGCGGCGGCGTTGTTGATGCCGCTGGCCAGCCCGGCCCGCCCCTCGTCGACCGAGGCCAGCACCGTCGCGGTGAGCGGCGCCACCAGGGTGACCATGCCGAGGCCGAGCACGACGAGCGCGGGCAGCACGTCACTCACGTACGCCGCGTGCTCCCCGACCCGCAGCATCAGCAGCATCCCGGCCGCGCACAGCAGCGGCCCCACGGTGAGCGGGACGCGCGGGCCGATCCGGCGGCCCAGCTCACCCGAACGCGCCGAGAGCAGCAGCATCAGCACCGTCGTCGGCAGCAGCGCGGCGCCCGCGCCCAGCGCCGAGTATCCGGCGACGACCTGAAGTTGGAGGGCGGCGAGGAAGAAGAACCCGCCGAAGGCGGCGTACACGCAGACCGTCACGCAGTTCACCGCGGTGAAGATCCGGGAGCGGAAGATGGCGGGCGGCAGCATCGGGTCGGGCAGCCGCCGCTCGCGCCGGACGAAGACCACGCCGAGCCCGAGACCGGCGACCCCGGCCCCCACGACCACGCCCGAGGAGCCCTGACCGGGCGCCTCGATCAGGGCGTACGTCACCAGGGCCAGCGCCAGCGCCCCCAGGGCCGCGCCCGCCGCGTCGAAACGGCCCGTGTGGACCCGCGGGTCCCGTGTCTCCGGTACGTGGCCTAGGGCGACGGCCACGCAGAGCGCCGCGAGCGGCACGTTGATCAGGAACACCCAGCGCCAGCCGGGGCCGTCCACCAGCCAGCCCCCGAGGAACGGGCCCACGGCGGCGCCCACCCCGCCCAGCCCGGACCACACGCCGACCGCGCGGGCCCGGTCGTCCGGGTGGAAGCCCGACTGGATGATCGCGAGCGAGCCGGGGGTGAGCAGGGCTCCGCCGATGCCCTGGAGGGCGCGGGCGGCGATCAGCACGCCGGCGGTCGGGGCGACGCCGCACAGCAGCGATCCGGCGGCGAACCACACCACGCCGATCACGAACACCTTCCGGCGTCCGTAGCGGTCGCCCAGGGCGCCGCCCAGCAGGATGAGGCCGGCCAGGGTGAGCATGTAGGCGTTGACGGTCCATTGCAGGACGGCCATGTCGGCGTCGAGGTCGGTGCCGATGTGGGGCAGCGCGACGTTGACGACGGTCGAGTCGAGGAGGGCCATGCCCGAGCCCAGAACGGTGGTGAGGAGCACCCAGCGGGCGGGGCGGGTGCCCATGCGTACGTTGTCCGCCACAGCCCACCTGTCCCCCACCCCACCCTCCCCCCAAACCCCCTGGGGCTCCGCCCCAGACCCCGAGGTTGGTTCCGGGTCCCTGGGGCTCCGCCCCAGACCCCGTGTCGCGCCTTAAGGGCGCTCGTCCTCAATCTCCCCCAAGGCCTTAAGGGCCAGGGGGACCCCCATGACAGGCTGAGGTGCTGGCCAGCACCGAGTAGCCAAGGGGCGCGGGGAACTGCGCGAGACGCGGGCACGGTCCGCACACGACCGAGGGCTTTTAGGGGCGCGGGGAACTGCGCGACCAGCCACGCACGGTCCGCGCACCACCCACTCACCCCCGGAGGGTCTCGGGAAGGGGCGGGGTGGGGAGAAACTCAGGTCAGCCGACCCAGCGCCCGCACCAGCGCCGCCACCCCCACCCCCACCTTCCCCCGCGCACACCCCACGTTCAGCCGAACGAACCCCGGCGCCCCGTACACCCCACCCGGCATGACCGCCACCCGCTCCCCCTCCACCAGCTCCCGCTGCAACGCCCCCTCCTCCACCCCGAGCGCCCGCAGATCGATCCACGCGAGGTACCCGGCCTGCGGAGGAGCCCAACTGAGCTCGGGGAAGGCCGAGTTGAGGGTCGAGGCGACCAGCGCGAGGTTCCCCGCCACGTACGCCCGCACCGCGTCCAGCCACCCCGCCCCCTCCCGGTACGCCGCGATGTGCGCGGTCAGCGAGAGGACCGCCGGGGAGCCGAGGCCCTCGCCCGTCTGCATGCGGCGGACGAACTCCGCGTGGTCCGCCGCGTCCCCGAGGATTCCGTAGGAGCCGGTGAGGGAGGGGAAGTTGAACGCCTTGGTGCCGGAGGTGATCAGCGCCCAGCGGCCCTGCCCGAAGCGCGACCAGGGCAGATGGCGGCGGCCCGCGTGGACGAAGTCCGCGTGGATCTCGTCGCTGATCACCGCGGCCCCGTACCGCTGCGCGAGCGAGGCGAAGGACGTCAGTTCGGCCTCCGTCCACACCCGGCCCGTCGGGTTGTGCGGCGAGCACAGCAGCAGCACCCGGGCGCGCGGACCGGCCAGCGCCGCATCGAGGGCCGCCGGGTCGTCGAGCGGGACTTCGCGCAGCTCACGGCCGAGCCCGGTGACCGTCCTGCGGAAGCCGTCGTACACCGGGGTGTGGACGACGACCGCGTCGCCCGGTTCGGTCCACATGCGCAGGAGCTGGGAGAGCTGGCTGAGGACGGACGGGGCGTACACCAGCCGCGTCGTGTCCAGCTCCGTGTCGTGCCGGTCGCGGTACCAGTCGCGTACCGCCGAGCGGAACTCCTCGTTCTGCCAGTCGGTGTAGCCGAACACCCCGTGCGCGACCCGCTCCTGGAGCGCCGCGAGCACCGGTGGCGGGCAGCGGAAGTCCATGTCGGAGATGGTGAACGGCAGCAGTCCGTCCGCCCCGAACCGCTCGGCCGCCCCGTCCCACTGGATGCTCCAGGTGCCGCGCCGGTCAACGGGTGTGTCGAAGTCGTACGTGGTCATGGGGCCTCCCCTGGAAACGGCACGGGCCCGGCACCCCCGCGAGGGGATACCGGGCCCGAACGACCCTAGGCGGAGGTTCGCCGCCGTTGAACGAACATCGGCGAACGAGAAACGCCTACTTCAGCTTCGTACCGGTCGAGCGCAGGTTGGCGCACGCCTCGGTCACCCGCTTGGCCATGCCGGCCTCGGCCAGCTTGCCCCAGGTGCGCGGGTCGTAGGTCGACTTCTTGCCGACCTCGCCGTCGACCTTCAGGACACCGTCGTAGTTGCGGAACATGTGGTCCGCGACCGGCCGGGTGAAGGCGTACTGGGTGTCGGTGTCGAGGTTCATCTTCACGACGCCGTTCTCCAGGGCCGTCGCGATCTCCTCGGCCGAGGAGCCCGAGCCGCCGTGGAAGACGAAGTCGAACGGGGAGGGCTTGCCGTACTTCTCGGCGACGCCCGCCTGGAGGTCCTTGAGCAGCTCGGGGCGGAGCACGACGTTGCCCGGCTTGTAGACGCCGTGGACGTTGCCGAAGGACGCGGCGAGCAGGTAGCGGCCCTTCTCGCCCAGGCCCAGGGCCTCCGCGGTGCGCAGCGCGTCGTCGACGGTCGTGTACAGCTCGTCGTTGATCTCGTGGCTGACGCCGTCCTCCTCGCCGCCGGTCGGGGTGATCTCGACCTCAAGGATGATCTTCGCGGCGGCGGCCTTGGCGAGCAGCTCCTGGCCGATGGCGAGGTTGTCCGCGAGGGTCTCGGCGGAGCCGTCCCACATGTGCGACTGGAACAGCGGGTTCAGGCCCCTGGCCACGCGCTCGGCGGAGACCTCGAGGAGCGGGCGGACATAGCCGTCCAGCTTGTCCTTGGGGCAGTGGTCGGTGTGCAGCGCGACCGTGATGTCGTACTTGGCGGCGACGACGTGCGCGAACTCGGCCAGCGCGACCGCGCCCGTGACCATGTCCTTGTTGTACTGGCCACCCAGGAACTCCGCACCACCGGTGGAGATCTGGATGATGCCGTCGCTCTCGGCCTCCGCGAAGCCGCGCAGCGCAGCGTGCAGGGTCTGGGTCGAGGTCACATTGATGGCCGGGTAGGCGAACTTGCCTGCCTTCGCCCGGTCGAGCATCTCGTTGTAGACCTCGGGGGTTGCGATGGGCATCTGTCCGCTCCTTGTGATGTGCGGGGTGTGCGATATGTGCTGGCCCTGACCTGGGGGCGACGTCATCGTCGCGGCCTATCTTTCCAGACTCTGGCAGCGGCTCCACCCGCTGGACGCACCGAGGGCGGGCTGTTTCACGTGAAACAACCCGCCCTCAGAAGAACGCGCAGGTCAGGGAGGGGCCGGGGGTACGAGCCTCGGCACCTGACGCCTGACGTGCTGACGGAGCCTCGCCACCTGACGCCGTGACGCCCTGACGCGTCTACGCCAGGCCCAGCTCCTCCGAGGAGAACGCGAAGACATACGGCACGCCCGCGCCCTCGGTGATCTTCTCGGCGGCGCCGGTCGCCCGGTCCACGATGGTCGCCACGGCGACGACCTCGGCGCCGGCCGCGCGGACCGCCTCGACGGCGGTCAGCGGCGAGCCGCCGGTGGTGGAGGTGTCCTCGACGACCAGGACCCGGCGGCCCTTGATGTCCGGGCCCTCGACCTGACGCTGCATGCCGTGCGCCTTGGCGGCCTTGCGGACGACGAAGGCGTCCAGGGTGCGGCCGCGGGCGGCGGCGGCGTGCAGCATGGCGCCGGCCACCGGGTCGGCGCCCATGGTCAGGCCGCCGACCGCGTCGAAGTCGAACGCGGCCGTGATGTCGAGCATCACCTGGCCGACCAGCGGCGCGGCGACGCCGTCAAGGGTGACCCGGCGCAGGTCGACGTAGTAGTCGGCCTCGATTCCCGAGGAGAGGGTCACCTTGCCGTGCACCACGGCCTTGTCCTTGATCTGCTGGAGCAGGTCAGCGCGTACATCAGTCATGCCCGCCAGCTTAAAGGCGCCGACGGCTCACAGCCGCCGTCAGCTCACGGGCGCCGACGGCGCAGAGGTGCCGTCAGCTCACAGCCGCCGCCAGCTCCATGTCGTCGCCAGCTCCAGCGGTTCGATCGGGGTGACCAGGCGGGGCAGCGTGTTGAGGCCGTTGGGCGGGCCGGACTGCGGCTCCACGCACACCGCCTCGGCCTGCTCGTCGTAGATGACGACCCACTCGCCGGGGCTGGTCACCTTCAGTTCGAGGCGACCGGGCCAGGTGAGGGTGACGTCGACGCCGTCGGGCATCCCGAAGCAGTCGTCCCAGGGGCCGGGGAGCGGCTCGATCCGCCGTCCGGTGGGCAGGTGGTCGTCGCCGCGCTCCTCCTGCCAGGCGGCGTCGAAGGCGAGCCCGACCCGGCTGCCGTCGATCTCCCGCACGAACCAGGGGTGCCAACCGACCTGCGCCGGAAAGGAGTTGTCGTACGTCTCCACGCCCATCCGCACGGTCAGCGCGTCCGGGGTCAGCTCGAAGATCTGGGTGACCCGGCCGGTGTACGGCCAGGGTTCGGCCAGCTCGTAGGTGAACACGGCCTCGGTGTCCGAGACGCGCGCGGTGTGCCACGCGTGGTCGCGGCCGGTGCCGTGGATGGCGTGCGGTGGCGAGTTGAGGGGGAGCTGGTGCTTCACCCCGCCGTCGCGGAACTGGCCGTTCTCGACGCGGCCGCACCACGGCACCATCGGGAAGCAGCCGTACTTGTCGCCCTGGCGCAGCACCTCGGTGCCGTCGATCACCAGGCTGCTGATCCGGCAGCCGTTGCCCGCGTCGACGGTCAATTCAGCGGCGCCGACGCCCAATTTGATCTGGTCACTGCTCACGCCGTCGACCCTAGCCGGTGGCCCGCCGGTGTGGGGCGGGCGCTCGCGCCCGGGGCGCGAAGTGCGCGGTGCCGCGAAGCTCAGCGCCGGCGCCTGAGCGCGCGCCCGACGACGACCGCGGAGGCGAGCGCGAGGGCCGCGGCCGGCGCGGCCCAGCGCAGTGTGGCACCGGCGTTGCTGCCCGAGGGCGCGGGCACGGGGGCGTAACGGCCGCGCGGCGGGGCGTGGTCGACCTCCTCGGCGCTGCGGCCGATCATGGTGCGGCGGGCGTGCGCGGCCTCGGCGGGCGCGCCGACCTCGATGGCGAATTCGTCGTCGGCGAGCGGGTCGAGGGAGGGCGGGGGCACCTCGGCGTCGAAGACCGACGCGAGGTCTTCGTCCCCCAGGATGGCGCCGAGTTCGGCGTCCGGGACCGGGCCGGGACCGGGGGCCGCGTCGAGGTCCGGGTCCTGGCCGACGGGTCCGGGGGCCGGGCGCCGCCGCGCCGGACCTTCGGGGTCGAGGTCGGTGTTGAGGTCCGTGTCGGCGGCGTCCGGCGGGGCCGTGGGGTCCTCGGCCGCGGCCGCGAGGTCCGCCGCCTCCGGTTGCTCCGTACGGGCCGGGTGGGCCAGCTGGGCCGCGAACCGGTCGAGCAGCCGCACGGCCGACGCGTTGACGGCCTCCTGCGGCACCTCGGTGGCCCGGCCCTCCGCGAGCGCCGTGCCCGCGAAGGCCAGCGTGGTGCCGCCGGGGGCCGCTTCCAGCCGTACGGTCAGGGTGAGCTTGGCGGCGCCCGCGCCGCGGACCTCGACACCCTCGCCCTCCAGGGCGAACACGTCACCGTCCCGCTCGGTGACGCGCAGGGCGCCCCGGTAGGTGATGGTGTGGCCGCCGAGGCGGACCTTCAGACGGCCCGCGATGGGCGGCTCGCCCGCATCCTGCTGGAACCCCGGCACACAGCGCGCGACCCGGGCGGGGTCGCGCAGCGTCTGCCGCAGGGAGTGGCTCTCAACCGGAACGAACACCTCATGCTCCATGGTCTTGAGCCTACTCAGCGCCGGCCGTCACGTCTGCGTGAACGCGGCCCCGATCGCGCACCGCGCAGGCCGCCCTTGCCCGGGCCGCCCCGATCGCGCCCCGCGCAAGAGGCCGCCCCTGCCCCCGGCCGCCTCAGTCCGCGTACCGGGGGTGCACCAGCGTCGAGGGCGGATAGCCGGCCGCCTCCGAGGGCGGGGTCAGCGCGAGGCTTCCGGCCGGCAGCCGCACCCCCGCCGCGGCCCAGGTCCCCGCGCCCGCCCGGTCCTCGGCGCCGGGCCGGTCCGGTGCGGCTCCCGCGGCGAACGGGTGCGGGGCGGGGCGGGCCGCCAGGACGAAGCCCCAGTCGTGCGGGGACTTCGCCGAGCCGAGGGCGCGGTCGGGTCCCGCGGTGAACCCGGCGCTGCGGCCGGTGGCCCGGTAGGCGAAGGTGGTGAGACCGGCCGCCCGCACCGTCGAGGCGACCGTCCAGAACGTGCGCGGCCGGCCCGCGACCGGCCCCGCGTGCACCACGAGCCGGCCGCCGGGCGCCAGGACCCGCCGGGCGAGCCCGTAGAACTCCTGCGAGTAGAGCTTGGTGCTGGCGGTGATGCCGGGGTCGGGCAGGTCGGACACGACGACGTCGTACGGGCCAGAGAGGCGGCCCTCGCCGCGCAGCCAGCCGAAGGCGTCCCCGGTCACCGGGCGCAGCCTCGGGTCGCGCAGGGCGTGGGCGTTGAGGGCCGCCAACCTCGGGTCGTCGCGCGCCAGTTGGAGCAGGCCCGGGTCGCGCTCGACGAGGGTCACCGAGCGCACGTCCCGGTGGCGCAGCACTTCACGGGCGGCGAGGCCGTCGCCGCCGCCCAGGATCAGGACACGGCCGTGCGGGCCCGCGTCGAGCGCGGGCCCCACCAGGGCCGCGTGGTAGCGGGACTCGTCGAGGCCGTTGATGCGCAGCCGCCCGTCGAGGAACAGGTCGAGCGGGGCGCCGGCCTTGCCGGTCAGGACGATCTCCTGGACGCGGGTCTGGACGGCGACCCGCACCTGGCCTCCGTAGACGGCGCGCCGCGCGGCCTGTTCGAAGTCGTCGACCATGACGGTGGTCAGGGCGAGGACCAGCAGGACGAGCGCGTTGGCGCCGAGCAGCGCCCAGCGGGCGCGCGGGGACAGGTCGCGGCCGAAGAGCAGCAGTACGAGCGCGCCGCCCGCCACCGCGTTCACCGAGCCGGTGAGCAAGGCGCTGGTGAGCTGGCCGAGTTGGGGCAGCAGCAGGAACGGGAAGGCGAGGCCGCCGACGAGGGCGCCCACGTAGTCCGCGGCGAACAGGTCGGCCACCGTGCCGCTCGCGTCGCCCGCGGCGCGCCGCGAGACCCGTTGGATGAGGGTCATCAGGAGCGGGATCTCGGCGCCGATCAGTATGCCGATCGCGAGCGAGAACGCGACCAGCGCGTAGCGCGAGCCGCCGAACCAGGCGAACGTGGCGTAGAGCACGATCGCCGAGCAGCCGCCCACCAGGGCGAGGGCGGCCTCGATGAGGCCGAAGCCGACGGCGGCCCGGCAGCGCAGCCGCTTGGCGAGCAGCGAGCCGACCCCCATGGCGAAGACCATCACCGAAAGGACCACGGAGGCCTGGGTTACGGAGTCGCCGATCAAGTACGAGGCGAGGGCGACCAGTTCGAGCTCGTAGACGAGACCGCAGGCGGCGCAGACGAACACGACGGCCAGGACGAGGAACCGGCCCGACCGCGCACTACTCACGGGAGCGGGGAGCGGTTCGATCATGATGCGAACGCTACGTGACACTCCGTTCGCATCCTGTCACCCACACGGGTGCAACTGGAGCCAACCGGCGGTGAATCGAGCGCCTCAGAGGCCCGCGGTCGCGGCCACCCGGACGCCGACCCGGGTGCGGGTCACCACGAGCTGGCCCTCCTGCGGGTAGGCGTGCCAGGTGCGCCACCACACCTGTCCCTCGACGCGCTGGGCGAGCATCGCGGTGAACGCGTGCGGCGATCCCGGAAACGTTCCGGCGAGTCCGTTGGGGTGGTCGGCGACGAGGGCCAGGAGTTCCTGGGCGCGGCCCGCGAACGAGCCCTGCGAGAGCGTCTCGACGCGCGCGGCGAACTCGTAGTCCCAGTCCCCGAGACGTTTCGCCACGCCGAGCGGCAGCGGCGTACTGCTGCCGGGCATACAGGCGACGGTCTCCGAACAGGTGCCGCGCTCCTCGTCGAGGAGCACCTGGTGCGAGGCGCCCAGGAGTCTCAACTGGAGCTTGGCGCCGTCGAGTTCGAGGTCGAGGACGGCCAGGGCGGGCAGCGGCTCGCGGCCCAGCGCCCAGGCGAGGTCGGCGGCACGCGTGTCGGTGTAGGCGGTCTGGAGGGTCGTGAGCATGGGTGGGCTCCGCAAAACACACATGTGGCGGGTGGGTGACCGAGGTCCCCTCGGAAGCGCGGGACGGGGGCCGCTCTCTGATCGCCCGAGGTCCGAGGTGCGTGGTTTCTCATTTGCGAGGGAATCATGAAGTGCGCGGCGCTCACAGCTTTTTTACCCAACTTGATGGGGTTTCCATCCCCTCGGGGGCCACTCGGTTCAAACGTTCAACTACAGGCGTGAAAGAAGGCGCCCGGCCGGGCGTGACCGACCGGGCGCCAACGGGCGGCGCCCGCGGCGGAATCGGCTGCCCCGTGTCAGCCGCGACCGCGCGTCGACCGCCACCCGTCGCTCTGGATGACCCGCCGCCCGGTCCATCCGGGCGCGTTGGGCCATCCGGGTCCCTCAGCTCGAACCGCAGCCTCCCCCTCCCCCGCACGAGGAGCCGCCGCCGCAGGAGGAGTGGCTGCCGCCCCCGCAGGAGTGCCCGCCGCCGCAGGAGTGCCCGTGGCCGCCCCCGTGGCCGTGGTGGCCGCCGCTTCCGCTTCCGCACGACGCGCTCGATCCGTCCGATCCGCCGGCCCACCAGCTGGACGTTCCCGCGGACGACGCCGCGGCCCGTCGCCGGCGCGACACCGGGCCGCGGCGCCCGCGCGCACGCCGTCGCCTGCGCGCCGCCGGTCCGACCGCGACACCCAGCACGATCAGTGCCAGGATCCCCACCCCGATCGCGATGCCCATCCCCCACCGTCCTTCCGTGGTGCGGGTCCCCCGTCGGCCCGCGTGGAAGGGGGATGCCCTTGGCCACCCGGCGCCAAAGCACACTTGAGCAACTCCAGAGGTTGCCCGCAGGATGGCCGTCATGACCTCCAGTGCGCGCCCTCTGCTCAACCGTCGCCTCGCCGAGTTCGGGACGACGATCTTCGCCGAGATGTCCGCCCTCGCCCAGCGGACCGGGTCCATCAACCTCGGGCAGGGCTTCCCCGACACCGACGGGCCCGAGGCCGTACGCGAAGCCGCGGTCCGCGCGCTGCGCGAGGGCCACGGCAACCAGTACCCGCCCGGCCCCGGCGTCCCCGAGCTGCGCACCGCGATCGTCGAGCACCAGCGGCGCCGCTACGGCCTGTCCTACGACCCGGACCAGGAGGTCCTGGTCACCGCGGGCGCCACCGAGGCGATCGCCGCGGCGCTGCTCGCCCTGCTCGAACCGGGCGACGAGGTCATCGCCCTGGAGCCGTACTACGACTCGTACGCCGCGTGCATCGCGATGGCGGGCGGCACCCGCGTGCCGGTCACCCTGCGTCCGGCCGCGGCACCCGGCGGCGAGAGCGGGCAGGGCCACTTCGCCCTCGACCTGGACGAGTTGCGCGCGGCCGTCACCCCCCGCACCCGGCTGATCCTCCTCAACACCCCGCACAATCCGACCGGCACGGTGCTGACCCGCGCCGAGCTGGCCGCGGTCGCCGAGCTCGCCTGCGAGCGCGATCTGCTGGTGATCACCGACGAGGTGTACGAGCACCTCGTCTTCGACGGCGCCGAGCACATCCCGCTCGCCTCCTTCCCCGGCATGCGCGAGCGCACGGTCACCATCGGCTCGGCGGGCAAGACGTTCTCGTTCACGGGCTGGAAGGTCGGCTGGATCACCGCCGCCCCCGGCCTGGTGGCCGCGGTCCGCTCGGCCAAGCAGTTCCTGACGTATGTGACGTCGGGGCCGTTCCAGTACGCGGTGGCCGAGGCGCTGCGCCTTCCGGACAGCTACTTCGACGGCTTCCGCGCGGACCACCAGGCCAAGCGCGACCTGCTGAGCGCGGGCCTCGCGAAGGCCGGGTTCGGGGTGTTCCGGCCGGCGGGCACCTACTTCGTCACCACCGACATCCGCCCGCTGGGCGTGAGCGACGGCTTCGCCTTCTGCCGCGCCCTGCCCGAGCGCTGCGGCGTGGTGGCGATCCCGAACGCGGTCTTCTACGACCACCGCGACCAGGGCGCACCCTTCGTCCGGTTCGCCTTCTGCAAGCGGACGGCCGTACTCGAAGAGGCCGTCGCCCGTCTCACGTCACTGGCCGCCTAGGGGCACACGCCGGGGGGGGCCGCCCAGGACGCCCCACGCGCCCCCAGCCCGCGCGACACGCGGGGGCACCGCCGGGTGGGCGGACTTCCACCCGGTCGGGGGCGCTGCGGTCGCGGTATGCCGGATCCGTGCCGATGGTCGGTCTGACCGATCACGCGCGCCCGGAGGTGTCTTCTGTCCGCCGAGATCACCGCTCACGCCCGCGGCCGACGGCCCGGCGGCCTCACCCGCACCCCGCCCTGGGCGGCCGCCCTGCGGCGAGCGGCCCCCGCGCTCGGCCTGTTCGTCGCGGTGCGGCTGACCGGGCTGCTGGTCTTCGCGGCCCTGGCCTGGCACCGGGGGCTCTCGCCGCGGGCCCGGCTCGCCACCGCCTGGGACGCCGACTGGTACACCCGGATCGCCGCCCACGGCTACGGCCGCACCCTGTTCTGGCCGGACGGCGCGGTCCAGAGCGACCTGGCGTTCTTCCCGCTCTACCCGGCGCTGATCCGCGCCGTGACCGTCGTCCTGCCGGTGACGGGCGGCACCGCGGGGCTGTTGCTCTCCTGGACGGCGGCGGCAGCGGCGGCCTGGGGGATCCATCGGATCGGGGAGCGCCTGTACGGCCGCCCGGTCGCCACCCTGCTTGTCCTGCTGTGGGGGCTGCTCCCGCACGCCGTGGTCCTGACGATGGCGTACACCGAGCCCGTCATGACGGCGCTGGCGGCCTGGTCGCTGTGGGCGGTCCTGGAGCGCCGCTGGCTGTGGGCGGGCTCGCTCGCGCTGCTCGCGGGGCTCGCGCGGCCCAACGCGGTGGCGGTGGCGGCGGCGGTGCTGGTGGCGGCGGGGCACGCGCTGTGGCGCGGCGAGGGGCGCTCCTGGCGGCCGTGGGCGGGCGGGCTGCTCGCGCCGGTCGGCTGGTGCGGCTATGTGCTGTGGGTGGGGGTCCGCGAGGGCGATCTGTTCGGCGGCTACTTCGCGGTGCAGGCGGGCTGGACGTCCCGGTTCGACTTCGGCGCGGGCACCCTGCGCTTCCTGAAGCGGCTCGCGAGCGCCCCGTACGACCTGGGCTTTCCGATGGCGGCGCTGATCACCGCCGCGATGGTGCTGTTGTTCGTGCTGTTCGTCCTAGACCGGCCCGCACTGCCGCTGCTCGTGTACACGGGGGTGCTGGTGGTGATCGCGGTCGGCGGGGCGGGGTTCTTCGAGTCCAAGCCGCGGTTCCTGCTGCCCGCGTTCCCGCTGCTGGCACCGGTGGCGCTCGCACTGACGAGAGCCCGGCCGCGGGCCGCGGTCGCGGTGACCGCAGCCCTGGCCGGGCTCTCGTTCTGTTACGGGGCCTATCTGTTGACGCTGGCCACCATGGCGCTGTGAGCCGAGGCGTGTCTCACTCGGAGTCCGGCTCGCCGGACTCCCCGCCCTCGCCGTCGACGTCCTTCTCCAGGCCGAGCTGCTCGATCAGCCACTTGTCGAACTCGATCGAGGCGCGGACCCAGCTCACCACGGAGGAGACGAAGTGCTCCAGGGCGACGCCGGTGCCGATCAGCATCTGCGCCTCACCGATCAGACGGACGGTGCCGTCGTCGTGGGTGTGGGTGTAGACCTTGGGCCACAGGGTGCGGCGGTTCCAGTCGTCGATCGACTCCAGGATCTGGACCTTGTCGTCGATGCTGTGCGGCCGGTCGTAGAACGTCCGCACCGAGAAGACCTGCTGGTCCTCCTCACCGCGGAACATGAAGTACGTACGGAAATCCTCCCAGGGCGCGGCGAGGTCGCCCTCGTCGTCCACGACGTACTTGAGCTCCATCTGGTCCAGGAGCTGCTTCACCAGATCCTGGTCGGGGACGATGGGCCCGGACGGCTGGCCGCCGCCGGACTGCGGGCCCTGCTGAGCCCCGAAATTCGGAATCGAGGACGGGTCGATGCTCATCGTGAATCTTCCTTCGTACGGTTCCGGTCATCCTCCCCCATGGCGGGGCAGGGGTGGCAACCCCCGCCCCCGGGTATCCGCTGCGGGCTGACCGAATCGGGTCCGGATGGCGGGATCGACGCTATTGCGCGGCCCCCACGATCAGGCCGTCCTCGAATCGGTCGACCCGGACCGTGTCGCCGTCGGTGACCTCGCCCGCCAGGATCTCCTTGGCGAGCCGGTCCCCGATGGCGGTCTGGATCAGGCGGCGCAGCGGGCGCGCGCCGTAGGCGGGGTCGTTGCCCTCCTCGGCGAGCCAGGCCAGCGCCTCGGGGGTGACCTCCAGGGTGAGGCGCCGGTCGGCGAGGCGCTTGGCGAGCCGGCCGATCTGGAGCTCGGCGATGTGGGACAGCTCGTCCTTGGTGAGGGCGGAGAAGACCACCAGGTCGTCGAGCCGGTTGAGGAACTCCGGCTTGAAGGAGGCCCGCACCACGTCCAAGACCTGCCGCTTCTTCTCCTCCTCGCTGGTCGACGGCTCGACCAGGTACTGGCTGCCGAGGTTGGAGGTCAGCACCAGAATGGTGTTGCGGAAGTCGACGGTGCGGCCCTGCCCGTCGGTCAGGCGCCCGTCGTCGAGGACCTGGAGCAGGACGTCGAAGACCTCGGGGTGCGCCTTCTCGACCTCGTCGAGCAGGACCACCGAGTACGGGCGGCGGCGGACGGCCTCGGTGAGCTGGCCGCCCTCCTCGTAGCCGACGTAGCCGGGGGGCGCGCCGACGAGACGGGCCACGCTGTGCTTCTCGCCGTACTCCGACATGTCGATGCGGACCATGGCCCGCTCGTCGTCGAAGAGGAAGTCGGCGAGGGCCTTGGCGAGTTCGGTCTTGCCGACGCCGGTGGGGCCGAGGAAGAGGAACGAGCCGGTGGGGCGGTCGGGGTCGGCGATGCCGGCCCGGGTGCGGCGCACCGCGTCGGAGACGGCGCGCACCGCCTCGGACTGGCCGATCAGGCGCTTGCCGAGCTCGTCCTCCATGCGCAGCAGCTTCTGCGTCTCGCCCTCCAGGAGCCGGCCGGCGGGGATGCCGGTCCAGGCGCCGACCACATCGGCGATGTCGTCGGGGCCGACCTCCTCCTTGACCATGGTGTCCTTGGCGTCCTTGGACTTCTCCTGCTCGGCCTCCTCCTCGGCGGCCTCCTCCAACTCCCTTTCCAGGCCCGGGATTTCGCCGTACAGGAGCTTGGAGGCGGTGTCGAAGTCGCCGTCGCGCTGGGCGCGTTCGGCCTGGCCGCGCAGGTCGTCGAGCTTCTCCTTCAGCTCACCGACCCGGTTGAGGCCCTGCTTCTCCTTCTCCCAGCGGGCGGTGAGGCCGCGCAGCTCCTCCTCCTTGTCGGCGAGGTCCTTGCGGAGCTTGTCCAGGCGCTGGATCGAGCCGACGTCGGTCTCGTTCTTCAGCGCCAGCTCCTCCATCCTCAACCGGTCGACGGCGCGCTGGAGTTCGTCGATCTCGACGGGCGAGGAGTCGATCTCCATACGGAGCCGGGAGGCCGCCTCGTCGACGAGGTCGATGGCCTTGTCCGGCAGGAAGCGCGAGGTGATGTACCGGTCGGAGAGGGTGGCGGCGGCGACCAGCGCGCCGTCCGCGATCTGCACCTTGTGGTGGGCCTCGTAGCGCCCCTTGAGCCCGCGCAGGATGGCGATGGTGTCCTCGACGGACGGCTCGGCGACCAGCACCTGCTGGAAGCGGCGCTCCAGGGCCGGGTCCTTCTCGATGCGCTCGCGGTACTCGTCGAGGGTGGTGGCGCCGACCATGCGCAGCTCGCCGCGGGCCAGCATGGGCTTGAGCATGTTGCCCGCGTCCATCGCCGAGTCGCCGCCGGCGCCCGCGCCGACGACGGTGTGGAGTTCGTCGATGAAGGTGATGATCTGGCCGTCGCTCTCCTTGATCTCGGAGAGGACGGTCTTGAGGCGCTCCTCGAACTCGCCGCGGTACTTGGCGCCCGCGACCATCGCGCCCAGGTCGAGCGAGACGAGGCGCTTGTTCTTGAGCGACTCCGGTACGTCGCCCTTCACGATGCGCTGGGCGAGGCCCTCGACGACGGCGGTCTTGCCGACGCCGGGCTCGCCGATGAGCACCGGGTTGTTCTTGGTGCGGCGCGACAGGACCTGGACGACCCGGCGGATCTCCTGGTCCCGGCCGATGACCGGGTCGAGCTTGCCCTCGCGGGCGGCGGCCGTGAAGTCCGTACCGAACTTCTCCAGCGCCTTGTACTGACCCTCCGGGTCGGGTGTGGTCACCCGGCGCCCTCCCCTGCTCGTCTCGAACGCGTCCAGGAGCTTCTTCGCGGTGGCCCCCTGCCCGGAGAGGATCTCACCGGCCTGCCCGCCCTTGGCGGCCAGGGCGATCAGGAGGTGCTCGGTGGACAGGTACTCGTCGCCCAGCTCCTTGGCGCGCTGCGCGGCGTCGGCGATGACGGCGAGCAGTTCGCGGTTGGGCTGCGGCGGGGCGACGGTGGAGCCGGCCACGCTGGGCAGCGCGGCCAGGATCCGCTCGGCGCCGGAGCGCACCGCGGCCTGGTCGGCGTCGACCGCGGCCAGCAGATCGACGACGTTCTCGTTGTCCTGGCCCTCCAGGAGGGCGAGCAGCAGATGCGCGGGGGTCAGATCCGGGTGGCCCCCGGCGACGGCCCGGCTGCTCGCGGCGTTGATCGCGTCCCGGCTCTTGTTGGTCAGCTCGGCATCCACGTGCGTTCGCTCCTCCTCGTCGTACGTCTGGGCGTGGCGGCGGTACCTATGACCCTTCCAACGTACACAAAGTTGAGCCCATTCCGCTCAAGGCAAGGAAAAGGAAAAGCTGCCGCTAGGTTTCTGGCCATGGCCCACGACGTACACGCGCCCGACGGCGCCTATCTCAGCTTCTGGCGCGAGCGCCACATCTGCACCTTGACGACGCAGCGGCCCGACGGCTCGCCGCATGTGGTGCCGGTGGGGGCGACCTACGACCCCGAGGCGGGGCTCGCCCGGATCATCACCGGCCGGTTCAGCCGCAAGGTCGCCCACGTCCTGGCGGCGGTCGAGGCCGACCCGCGGGGGGCTCGGGTCGCGCTCTGCCAGCTGGAGGGCAGGCGCTGGGCGACGCTGGAGGGCCGCGCGTTCGTGCGCACGGAGCCCGAGCTGATCGCGGACGCGGAGCAGCGGTACGCGGAGCGCTACCAGCGGACCCCGCGGGAGAACCCGGACCGGGTCCTGATCGAGGTCAGGCTGACCCGGGCGATGGGCAACGTCTGAAACGCCGCCCGGAACGGTCCGGGCAGCACAGCGGCGCCACCGTGTTCAGGTCCACGATGGCGCCGCTGTGTGGGGGAAGTGCCTGCGCGATGTACAACGACGGGGGATCGCGTCAGGCACTGCGGGGGGTGGCGGTGGATGAATCGGGTTGAGCCTCCGACTCGAAAAGCTGGTGGTCGCGTTGGTCGAGATTCACGAAGACCATGCCGTACCGGACGACGCAGCGGATGGGCTGCGGCGCCCCGCGCGGTCGGCGCAGGCAGCGGTAGGCACGGACGTCCTCGTCGTCCTCACGGGCGATCAGGATCGGCTCGCCGAGCAGGGTGACCATCAACGAATCGCCACGGTGCGGAACCGCGGTGGCGAGGTCGATGAAATGCCACCCCGAGCGGTAGGCCGTGGCCATTTCGCGACGGAAGGTGCGGTCATCGGGCGGGAAGCTCATGCGACAGCACCCGCAGGAGTCGACTCCCAGGTGACGTCCGCGCCGGCGGCCAAGGTCTTCGGTGCGATCTCCCAGGTGACATCCGTCGTGCCCGTCGGTGCGGAACTCGCGGGGTGGGTCTCCCAAGTGACGTCCCCAGGCGCCGAGAGAGCGCAGAGAGCAGCCGCCACAACGGCTGTCGTGCTTAGTGCTCGAACCATCCTGCTCATGGCCGATCTCCACCTCTTTTGATCATTACCTCCCCCCGCGGATACGACGATGGCCCACTCCGGCCACTTGCACCAGCGCAGCCAGGCATCATGTTCCTGTAATTCAAAAGGATGAGGGGGGTGCAACTAGGTTGACACAGGGACATATAGGACACGATCACGGCCCGGTTGATCTGTGCGAGACAGGAACGGCTCTGTACGCCCTTGCCCTGCGTACCGGCGGGATCGCCCGCTCAGAGGCGGACGCCGCCCCGTGTCTGGTCGACCTCACCCTGCTGCGCCCCGACCCAGACGACGCCCAACTGCTGCGCCCGGTTCCGCCCACCGTGGTGCTCAACCTGCTGACCCAGCCGCTGGAACGCGAGATCCAGGAGCGCAGAAACCGCTCGGTCGCCCTCGCCCACACCTTCGAGCCATTCATGTCGATCGCGACGCCGGCCCTGACCGGCACCCACGCGATCACGGTCCTCGAAGGCCTGGAACTGATCAACGCGACCCTCGACCGCGTCATCAACGAATGCACCGAGGAACTGCTCGTCATCCAGCCCGGCAGCGGCCGCAGGCCCGAGAGCTTCGAGGCGGGGCTGCGGCGCATCGAGCCCCTGCTCGCGCGCGGCGTCGAGATGCGCACCCTCTACCAGCACACCGCCCGCCACCACTCGGCCACCATCGGCTATGTGGAACGGATCGCTCCGTTCGGGCTCGAGGTGCGCACCCTGGAAGAGATCATCGACCGGCTCATCATCATGGACCGCAAGGTCGCCTTCATCCCGGCCCGCAGCGACCGCCAAGTCGCCCTGGAATTGCGCCACGAGGGGCTCGTGCAGTACCTGGTCGGCGTCTTCGACCAGTTCTGGCAGCACGCCGTCCCCTGGGACGACGAGGTGCCCTACCGCCAGGAGACGTCCGGCATCACCGGCGTCCAGCGCTCCATCGCCAAGCTCCTGGTGGAGGGGCACGTGGACGAGGCCATCGCCCGCAGGCTCGGCATGAACGTCCGCACCTGCCGCGCCCACATCGCCAAGCTCGCGGCCGCGCTCGGCAGCGGCAGCCGGGCCCAACTCGGCTTCCTCATCGCCCAGTCCGGCATCCTGGACCAGGACGCCTGAGCCCGTCACCGCGGGTACGGGCGCGGACGCGGACACCCGGCTCCACCGGTGAGAAGACCGTCGTGGACGCCGCACACGAGCGAAGCCACGGCCGCGGCATCCACCTCGCCGCCTCCCGGCCCCGCTTCCCGTCGAGTCGAGCTGTTCATACTGCTCACCACGATGCATCGGGAGCCGCTCGGCCACCACCATCATGTTGCTGCACTGCATCAACCGGAGGCGCGTCAAAGGACGACATGTCCGAACAACGCGCGGGGGCGCGGGTCACCGAGGGTGGGCGTCGAGGCCCGACTGGGCGATGCGCACGCCGAGTTGGGTGCGGCTGCCGCTGCCGAGCGCCGCGGCGAGCCGGCTGATGTGGTGGCGGCAGGTGCGCACGCTGATGCCGAGGCGCTGCGCGATCACCGCGTCCTGATGGCCCTCGGCGAGCAGCGCCGCGATGACCCGCTCGCGATGGGTGACGCCCTCCATGTCGGTGGCCACCGGCATCGTCTCGGCCAGCGGCACCGCGAGCCGCCACAGCCGCTCGAAGACGGTGGCGAGGAAGTCGACGAGCGCCGGGTGGCGCAGCTCCAGGGCGCTGGTGTCGTCCGCGGCGGCCGGGATGATCGCCACCGTACGGTCGAAGAGCAGCAGGCGGTCGGTGACCTCGTCCAGGGTGCGCACCTCCACCGCCCGGCCCTCCAGCTCGCGCAAGTAGTCCGCGAGACCGGGCCCGTAGCGCGCGACATGGGTGTAGAGCGTGCGGATGCGCACCCCGCGGTCGAGCATGTCCAGGGCCCGGGGCAGCGCCTGGGAGAGGATGCGCTCGGGCCGGATGCCGCGGGGCTGGATGGTGAGCGACTCGGTGGCGCAGCCGGCTATCGCGTCGTCGATGGCGGCGTTGATGCGCGGGATGCCGTCGAGGACCCGGATGGCCTCGCCGCCCGACGGCGCCGGCCCGCCCAGCGCCGCGAAGCGCTCGAACGCCGCCACCACCGCGCCCGTGCGGGTCTGGCTCGCCGCGATGTCCTCGTGGATGCCGCGCAGCAGCCGCGCCATCACCGTCTGCGGGGAGGTCGGCAGGAGCCAGTCGGGGGCGGCCGGATCGGGGTGCAGCAGCCCCAGATCGATCAGACAGCCGGCCTCCCGCGCGGCCTCGCGGGGGATGCGCCCGGCCCGCAGGGCCTCCGCGTACGCCTGTTCCGCGGGCGCGCACAGCCGGTCCGCGCCGTGCGGATGCGGCACCTGCTCCGCCATGCTCTCCCCCGCCTCCCTGCGACCGAGCCCGATGACCTTATCCCCCGTACGGCGCCGGTTCACCGCGATCACCCCACGCGAGAGGCCCGCCGCCCCCAACGGGACGGCGGGCCTCTCGGCGGCGTAAGGCGACAAGCGCCGACCGGCTTACTCCTGGGGCCTCTTGGGGCGCCACACGACCAGCGCACCGGCCTGCTGGACGTCCTGGTACGGGACCAGGTCGCGCCGGTAGGAGGCGTGCACCTGGGCCTCGCGCTGCTGCATGGCGAGCGCCGCGCCCTCGACCGCGGAGGACAGCTCGGCGACCCTCGCCTGGAGGGCGGCGACCTGGTTCTCCAGCTCGATGATGCGCTTGATGCCCGCCAGGTTGATGCCCTCGTCCTGCGACAACTGCTGGACCGCTCGCAGCAGTTCGATGTCGCGGGCCGAGTAGCGACGGCCGCGCCCGGCCGTGCGGTCGGGAGAGACCAGGCCGAGACGGTCGTACTGGCGCAGGGTCTGCGGGTGCAGACCCGAGAGCTGGGCCGCGACCGAGATGACGTACACCGGCGTCTCGTCGGTCAACTCATAGGCCCTGTTGCCGAACGGAGGCTGTCGACGCTGGCGCGGGTCCATCTCATGCTCCCTTCGCGGCCTGGAACAGTTCAGCCCGCGGGTCCTGGCCCGCGGTCGCCTCGCGGTAGGTCTCCAAGGCCTCGCGGGCCTTGTCGTCCAGCTCCTTGGGCACGGCCACCTCGACGGTGACGAGCAGGTCGCCCCGGGTGCCGTCCTTGCGGACCGCTCCCTTGCCGCGGGCCCGCATGGTGCGGCCGTTGGGGGTTCCCGCCGGCAGCTTCAGGGTGACCGGCGGGCCGCCGAGCGTGGGCACCTTGACCTCGGCGCCCAGGGCTGCCTCGGTGAAGGAGACCGGCACCGTGACGGTGAGGTTGTCGTCCTTGCGGCCGAACACCGGGTGGGTGTCGACGTGCACGACGACGTACAAGTCGCCCGCGGGGCCGCCCCGTTCACCCGGCGCGCCCTTGCCGCGAAGGCGGATGCGCTGGTTGTTGCTGACCCCGGCCGGGATGCGGACCTGCATGGTGCGCGAGGAACGGGCCCGCCCGCTGCCCTTGCAGACGTCGCACGGGTTCTCGGCGATCAGGCCGCGGCCCTTGCAGTCCACGCACGGGTCGGTCAGCGAGAAGCCGCCGCCCGAGCCGCGCGAGACCTGGCCGGTGCCGACACAGGTCGGGCACACCCGGGGGGTGCCGTTCTTGTCGCCGGTGCCCGAACAGGCCTTGCAGGGGGCCTGGCTGGAGAGCCGGATCGGGACCGTGGCCCCGTCGACCGCCTCGGTGAAGCTGAGCGTCACCTCGGACTCCAGGTCCTGGCCCCGGCGCGGCTGGGTGCGCGTTCCGGCTCCCGCGCCGCCCCGGTTGAACAGACCGCCGAACACGTCGCCGAGCCCGCCGCCGAAGCCGCCGGCACCGGCGCCGCCCCCGCCGGGCTGCTGCCCGCCGAACAGGTCACCGAGGTCGAAGTTGAAGCTGCCCGCGCCCGCCCCGGGCCCGGCCCGGAAGCCGCCGTTGCCGAACAGGGCGCGCGCCTCGTCGTACTCCTTGCGCTTCTTGGGGTCGCCGAGGATGTCGTTGGCCTCGGAGATCTCCTTGAAGCGCTCCTCCGCCTTGGTGTCGCCCTTGTTGGCGTCGGGGTGGTTCTCGCGCGCGAGCTTGCGGTACGCCTTCTTGATCTCGGCGTCGGTGGCGTCCTTGGGGACGCCGAGAACCTTGTAGTAGTCCTTCTCGACGAAGTCCTTCGTGTTCATCGACGTCCCTCCTTCCGAACGATCACTTCGTCCATGACCGCCGCGTCAGCCCTTGTCGGGGCCACCGCTCTCCTCGTCGTCCGACTTCTCCTCCTTGGCGGCCGCACCCGGCTGGGGCTCGGCCACCGCGACCCGCGCGGGGCGGATCGTACGCTCACCGATCCGGTATCCCGGTTGCAGGATCGCCACACAGGTCGTCTCGGTGACGTCCGGCGCGTAGCTGTGCATCAGGGCCTCGTGGACCGTCGGGTCGAAGGGCTCGCCCTCCTTGCCGAACTGCTGGAGGCCCATCTTCGCGGCGACCGTCTCCAGGGATTCGGCCACCGACTTGAAGCCACCGGTCAGCTCGCCGTGTTCGCGGGCCCGGCCGATGTCGTCGAGCGTGGGCAGCAGCTCGGTCAGGAGGCCGGCGACGGCGATCTCCTTGACCGTGACGCGGTCCCGCTCCACGCGGCGGCGGTAGTTCTGGTACTCGGCCTGGAGGCGCTGGAGGTCCGCGGTGCGCTCGGTGAGCGCCGTCTGGGCCTGGTCCAGCTGGGCCTGAAGGGCGATGTCCTTGGCTGCGTCCCCGGCCGGGGCCGCCTTCCCCTCCTCGGAGGAGTCGGCGGCCTTCGGCTCGGCGTCTTCCGATGCGCCGGAGGGGACGTCGGGCTTCTCCTCGAAGCCCGGGGTCTCCTCCGTCATCAGGCGGCGCCACCCTTCGGCTTCTCGTCGTCGACGATCTCCGCGTCGACCACGTCGTCGTCACCGGCGGGGTGGGCCTGCTCGGCACCCTCGGCGCCGGCCGCGCCCTGCGCCGCCTGGGCGTCGGCGTACATGGCCTGGCCCAGCTTCTGCGAGACGGCGGCGACCTTCTCGGTGGCGGTGCGGATCTCGGCGGTGTCCTCGCCCTTGAGCTTCTCCTTCAGCTCGGCGACGGCGGCCTCGACCTCGGTCTTGACCTCGCCCGGGACCTTCTCCTCGTTGTCCTTGAGGAACTTCTCGGTCTGGTAGACGAGCTGCTCGCCCTGGTTGCGGCTCTCGGCGGCCTCGCGGCGGCGGTGGTCCTCCTCCGCGTACTGCTCGGCCTCCTCACGCATCCGGTTGACCTCGTCCTTCGGCAGCGAGGAGCCGCCGGTGACGGTCATCTTCTGCTCCTTGCCCGTGCCGAGGTCCTTCGCGGTCACGTGCATGATGCCGTTGGCGTCGATGTCGAAGGCGACCTCGATCTGCGGGACACCGCGCGGGGCCGGCGGCAGACCGGTCAGCTCGAACATCCCGAGCTTCTTGTTGTACGCCGCGATCTCGCGCTCGCCCTGGTAGACCTGGATCTGGACGGACGGCTGGTTGTCCTCGGCCGTCGTGAAGATCTCGGACCGCTTGGTCGGGATCGTGGTGTTGCGCTCGATGAGCTTGGTCATGATCCCTCCCTTGGTCTCGATGCCGAGGGAGAGCGGGGTGACGTCGAGGAGCAGGACGTCCTTGACCTCGCCCTTGAGGACACCGGCCTGGAGGGCCGCGCCGATGGCGACGACCTCGTCCGGGTTGACGCCCTTGTTGGCCTCGTTGCCGCCGGTCAGCTCCTTGACGAGCTCGGCGACGGCCGGCATGCGGGTGGAGCCACCGACGAGAACGACGTGGTCGATCTCGGACAGGTTGATGCCCGCGTCCTTGATGACGTTGTGGAACGGCGTCTTGCAGCGCTCCAGGAGGTCACTGGTGAGCTGCTGGAACTGGGCGCGCGTGAGCTTCTCGTCCAGGTGCAGCGGGCCCTCGGCGGACGCCGTGATGTAGGGCAGGTTGATCGAGGTCTCGGTGGACGAGGACAGCTCGATCTTGGCCTTCTCGGCGGCCTCGCGCAGGCGCTGGAGCGCCATCTTGTCCTTGGACAGGTCCACGCCGTGACCGGACTGGAACTGCTTCACCAGGTAGTCGACGACGCGCTGGTCCCAGTCGTCACCACCGAGGTGGTTGTCGCCGTTGGTGGCCTTCACCTCGACGACGCCGTCGCCGATCTCCAGGAGGGACACGTCGAAGGTGCCGCCACCGAGGTCGAAGACGAGGATCGTCTGGTCGTCCTTGTCGAGGCCGTAGGCGAGGGCCGCGGCCGTCGGCTCGTTGACGATGCGCAGGACGTTGAGGCCCGCGATCTCGCCGGCCTCCTTGGTGGCCTGGCGCTCGGAGTCGTTGAAGTACGCCGGCACGGTGATGACCGCGTCGGTGACCTTCTCGCCGAGGTAGGCCTCCGCGTCGCGCTTCAGCTTCTGAAGGATGAAGGCGCTCATCTGCTGCGGGTTGAAGCTCTTGCCGTCGAGCTCGATCTTCCAGTCGGTGCCCATGTGGCGCTTGACCGACCGGATGGTCCTGTCGACGTTGGTGACCGCCTGGCGCTTGGCGACCTCGCCGACCAGCACCTCGCCGTTCTTCGCGAAGGCGACGACGGACGGCGTGGTCCTGGCGCCCTCTGCGTTGGTGATGACGGTGGGCTCGCCGCCTTCAAGAACGCTGACGACGGAGTTAGTCGTGCCCAGGTCGATGCCGACCGCACGTGCCATTTCGGTGCCTCCAGATGACTACTTGAGTGGATCTGGCTCAAGGATGCATGACGGCTCGCATCGCGTCAACAGAGCTGAGTCCGACCGACTCAAGTTTTATCCTGCGCTTATCCGCAATGGATTGCGTTTCCGCAGGTCAGGAAAGCTCCTACAGCACCGCCGCCGCCTGCGCGGGGACGTGCTCGCCGACCGCTGGACCGTCCTCGCGCAACAGCACCAGGCCGCACCGGAGCATCCGGCCGTCGCGCGGATCGGTGAACCCCGGCTCCAGCGACATCAGCGTCAGACCGAGCCCGTCGCGGGTCAGCGCGAGCAGCTCGTCGAAGAGCGTGCCGCCCTCGTAGAGCGGCACCAGCGGCGCCCGGAGCGCCACCCCGCAGATCTCGTCCGCGAACTGCCCTGCCCCGCCCAGGACTTGGGCCTCGCACCCCGGCACGTCGAGGTTGACGAAGACCCGCTCGCCGGGCGCGGTGACCTGCTCCCACACCTCGTCCAGGCGCCGCACGGGCACCAAGACGTCGCCGGTGTACGCGGTGCGGGGGGCCGCGGCGCGGTGGCGGGGCAGCATCGGCAGCAGGGAGCTGGCGGGGCCGCAGTCGCCGGAGATGTTGAGGGTGGCGGTGCCGCTCCGGTCGCCGAGGGCGTACGGCAGCACGCTCCAGGTGTCGTCGAGGGCGGCGCGGTGGCGCAGTTCGGCGCGGGGTTCACGCAGCGGCTCGAAGGAGACGATGCGGCCGCGGTAGCCGGCCTCGCGCAGGTCGGCGCCGAAGTCGCCCCGGTGCGCGCCGATGTCGAGGACCAGGTCGATCTCGTACCGGCCGAGCAGCCGCACCAGTTCACGGCCGCCGGGACGGTGGCGTACGACGTCGACGCCGAGGCGGCGCACCAGGCGGCGGAGCCCGCGCAGAAGGTTCTCCATCACGTGCCTACAGCTCCTTGCTGTGAGCGTCGTCAGCGCCGTCGGCGCTGTCAGGGGGATCGAGGGGGTCATCCGCGGCCCCTGGCGAGGTCGACGGGGGCGGAGGCGGCGGCGGTGCTGCGGGGGGTGCGAGGGGTGCGGGCCCGGGGGGCGCGGCGGCGCGAGGCGGGCCCGTACACCGGGACCTTCAGCAGCAGCACCACCCCGACGGGCACGGCGAGGGCCAGGGGCAGCGCCGCGACCGGGCCGAGGCGCCCGTCGTGGATCTGGAGCCCGACGACCGTGGCGGCCAGCGACGCGACGCCGAGCACCACGGCCGAACCCTGGGTGGTCAGGCCCACCTTCCGCAGCCGGTGCGCGATGTGGTCGCCCCCGCCGCGCAGCAGCGGACGGCCGGCGCGGCCCCGGGAGACCAGGACGAGCACGGTGTCGGTGAGGACGACGAGCGTCAGCGCGAACAGTTCGGCCACCGTCTGCTCCCCTGGCGCCCGGGTGTGCACGGTCACCGCGGACGCGGCGAGCAGGAAACCGGTGAACAGGGAGCCGCAGTCGCCGAGGTGGATGCGCGCCGGATACCAGTTGTGGAGCAGGAAACCGGTGAGGGCCGCGGCCAGCACGCTCAGGAGCAGCCCGTGTCCCGGGCGCCCCTCGGCGATCGCGCACACCGCGAGGCCGAGCGCGGTGACGGCGGCGACCGCGCCCATCGCGCCGTCGGAGTTGTCCAGGAGCTGGAAGGCGTTGGTGACGACCACGATCCACACCACCGCGAGCGCGCCCGCACCCGGCGCGAGCCCGGCCAGCGCGACCACCACGGTGGCGGCGGCGGCCTGCGCGACCAGGCGGACCCGTACGCCCAGCGGGCGCAGGTCGCCGACGAGGCCGAGCAGCGCGACCGCCCCGGCCGCGGCGAGCAGCGGCGCCACCCCCGCGCCGAGCGCGGCGACGCCGAGCAGCGGCCCCGCGCAGGCCACGCCGAGGGTGGCGACGGCGACGGCGATGCCGCCCAGGTGCGGGGTGGTGTCGCCGCCCCCGCGGCCGAACCTCAGCATCAGGGCGCGGACGAGGGCCGCGAGCACGGCGGACAGGACGAGGGCGGCCGTCGCGGCCGCGAGCCCGTGCAGCATGTCGGCGCCCCCTCAGCCGAGGTGTTGGCCGGCCGGCGAGGCGGCGGGCGCTCGAAGGCCGGGCAGGACGACCGGGGCCTCGCCGCGCGCCCGGGCGATGGCCGCGTCGAGGAGGTCGTCGAGCCCGCGCAGGGGCCGCCAGCCGGTCAGTTCGCGCAGCCGCGTCGCGTCCAGGGGCCGGGGCGCGCTCTGGGCGAACGCGCGGTGCGGGACGCGGTCGACGACGTACGGGAAGTGGCGGACCGGGGAGGCGCTGCCGCTGCGGGCCACCGTGCGCTCGGCGAGGGCGAGGACGGCGATCTCCTGGTCGCCCACGATGTCGAACTCGCCGCCCGCCGCGCCCGGGTGGACGAGCAGGGCGAGCAGCGCCTCGATGGCGTCGGCGACGTCGAGGAAGCGGTAGGAGCGGTCGCCGTCGCCGTGCACGGCGAGCGGTTCGCCCGCGACCGCGCGGCGCACGAGCCGGGTCAGCACGGTGGCGTGCACGGGCGACTGGCGCGGCCCGACGGTGTCGCCGTGCCGCACCACGGTGGCGCCCGCCGCCGCCTCGCCGCAGGCGTCCGCGGCGGCGATCAGCAGCCTCCTGCCGTGGCGCAGGGCGGCGGCTGCGACGGTGCCGGTGACGGGGGCGAAATGGGCCACGGTGTCGCAGCGCGCGGTGAGTTCGTCGACCATGCGCTCGTCCAGGACCGAGCCGCGCACGAAGCGCAGCCGGGGGTCGGACCAGGCGGCGGCGAGGTTGGCGCGGGCGCCGGTGGACAGGTCGTCGAGCACGATCACGGTGTGGCCCTGGCCGAGCAGCGCATCGGCGAGGTGCGAGCCGATGAATCCGGCACCACCGGTGACGAGGTACGTGGCGGGAGCTGGCATGGGGACGCCCATTCGGTTCGATCGTCGTGGACGACAACAAGTTAGTTTGTTATGTCCCTATATGTGGTGAATAACACGATGGATATCCCGTCGCCCCTCAGGGCACGCTGAGCGACACAGATCACCGCCTGCGCGGCTACAGTGCGGCGTGAGAAGTGGGTACGCTCAGGTGGACTGGATAAGTTACTGCTTAGTAATCCGTTCGAGCCCGTCCCCCGTACCCCACCTCGCAGGCCCGAGGAGCCCCCTCATGCAACTCGCCGCGATCATCGTGTCGCTGGTCCTAATCGCGGTCGGCGTAGCGCTGTTCGGCCGTGCCATCGTGCAGATCTACCGCTTCGTGCGACTCGGCCAGAACGTGCCGGCCGGTACCCGCACGGACGAGCCCGCGCAGCGCACGATCACGGTGGTCAAGGAGTTCCTCGGCCACACCCGCATGAACAAGTGGGGCATCGTCGGCTTCGCGCACTGGTTCGTGGCCGTGGGCTTCTTCTCGCTGCTCCTGACCATCGTCAACGCCATCGGCCAGCTCTTCCAGGCCGACTGGATCCTGCCGATCATCGGCGAGTGGCCGCCGTACAACATGTTCGTCGAGTTCCTCGGGACGATGACGACGCTCGGCATCCTGACGCTCATCGTCATCCGGCAGCTGAACCGGCCGGGCCGCCCGGGCCGCAAGTCCCGCTTCGCGGGCTCGAACACGGGCCAGGCGTACTTCGTCGAGGCCGTCATCCTCATCGTCGGCATCTGCATCTTCACGCTGCACGCCCTCGAAGGCGCCCAGCACCACGTCGACGGCTACGAGGCCTCGTTCTTCGTCTCGTACCCGGTCGTCTCGTGGTTCCGCGGCATGGACCTGTCCACGCTCCAGAACCTGACCTACTTCTTCGCCGGCCTGAAGATCGCGACGTCCTTCATCTGGATGATCACCGTCGCCCTGAAGACCGACATGGGCGTGGCCTGGCACCGCTTCCTGGCCTTCCCGAACATCTTCTTCAAGCGCGAGGCGCAGGGCGGCGTCGCGCTCGGCGCGCTCCAGCCGATGGCCTCCAACGGCGAGCTCGTCGACTTCGAGGACCCGGGCGAGGACGACGTCTACGGCGTCTCGCAGATCGAGCACTTCTCCTGGAAGGGCATCCTCGACTTCTCCACCTGCACCGAGTGCGGGCGTTGCCAGTCGCAGTGCCCCGCCTGGAACACGGGCAAGCCGCTCTCGCCCAAGCTCCTCATCATGTCCCTGCGCGACCACGCGCACGCGAAGGCCCCGTACCTGCTCGCGGGCGGCGGCAAGGACATGGAGGGGAACGAGAAGGCGACCGAGGAGCAGCTGAAGGACGTTCCCGCCGCCGCCCTCGCGGAGGCCGAGCGCCCCCTGATCGGCACCCTCGAAGAGAACGGTGTCATCGACCCCGACGTCCTGTGGTCCTGCACCACGTGCGGCGCCTGCGTCGAGCAGTGCCCGGTCGACATCGAGCACATCGACCACATCGTCGACATGCGCCGCTACCAGGTGATGATCGAGTCCGCGTTCCCGTCCGAGGCGGGCACGATGCTCAAGAACCTGGAGAAGAAGGGCAACCCCTGGGGGCTCGCCAAGAAGCAGCGCGTGGAGTGGACCAAGGAGGTCGACTTCGAGGTCCCGATCGTCGGCAAGGACATCGAGGACCTCACCGAGGTCGACTACCTGTACTGGGTCGGCTGCGCGGGCGCCCTGGAGGACCGGGCCAAGAAGACCACCAAGGCCTTCGCGGAGCTCCTGCACATGGCGGGCGTCAAGTTCGCGATCATGGGCGGCGACGAGAAGTGCACCGGTGACTCGGCCCGCCGCCTCGGCAACGAGCCGCTGTTCCAGCAGCTCGGCCAGGAGAACGTCGCCATGCTGAACATGGCGTACGGCGAGGACGAGGACGATCCGGAGACGAAGAAGCCGAAGTCGTCGAAGAAGATCGTCGCGACCTGCCCGCACTGCTTCAACACGATCGCGAACGAGTACCCGCAGCTGGGCGGCGAGTTCGAGGTCATCCACCACACGCAGCTGCTCCAGCACCTCATCGACGAGGGCAAGCTGGTCCCGGTCACCCCGGTGGACGGTCTGATCACCTACCACGACCCGTGCTACCTGGGCCGCCACAACAAGGTCTACACGCCCCCGCGCGAGATCATGTCGGCCGTCCCGGGCCTGCGCCAGCAGGAGATGCACCGCCACAAGGAGCGCGGCTTCTGCTGCGGCGCCGGTGGTGCGCGGATGTGGATGGAGGAGCGGATCGGCAAGCGCATCAACAACGAGCGCGTGGACGAGGCCCTCTCCCTCAACCCGGACATCGTCTCGACGGCCTGCCCGTTCTGCCTCGTCATGCTGACGGACTCCGTCAACGGCAAGAAGGCCGCATCCGAAAGTGGCTCCGCCACGGGCGTCAAGCCCAAGGAGAACCTCCAGGTCGTGGACGTGGCCCAGCTGCTCCTCGACTCGGTGAAGACCCCGGCGGACCCGGCCGGCGACGCGGAGGCCGTGGACGCACCGGAGCCGGAGCCGGTGAAGTAACACCGCCGTGCCCGCGTACGTGCCCGTACGCGCCCGTACGCACAGGCAAGCGGCCGGTTCTGCCCGAGGGGCGGAGCCGGCCGCTTCGCGTCGCCCCCTGGGGGATGCCCCCTGGGGGATGTCACAGCTCAGCCGCAAAGGCGCCCGGTTCCGGCCGCCCCCGGTTGGCACCCCGGCGGAACAGGTACGTTCGATTCGTGGCTGGATTCAGGATGGGACGCGGCGGCCGGGACAACAACCGCCCCCCGCGGCAACCGCAACAGCAAGGGCAGCAGCAGGCGCCGGCACAGCAGTGGCCGGGCGATCGGCAGCAGCCGCAGTACGGGCATGGGCAGGGGCAGGCACAGCAGCGACCGCAGGGCTACGGGCAGGGACAGCCGCCGCAGTACGGTGACGGCGGGCCGCACTACCGGCAGCCCTACCCGCGGCAGGACGAGCCGGAGTACTTCGGCGACCCGTACTACCAGGGGCAGGGCGGCCCGCAGGGTTACGCCCCCGCCGAGGACCCGTACGCGAACAACCCGGGCCACACCCAGGCGTTCAGCGTCGGCGAGGACCCGTACGGCGACGGCGCGACCTACCGCGCGGGCGCGGCACCGGCCCCGAGCGGCCCCCGGCTGCCCTGGAAGGAGCTCGTGTCCGGCGTCGTGATGCGGCCGGGCCCGACGTTCTGGCAGATGCGGGACTACCCCGTGTGGGGCCCGGCGCTGATCATCACGTTCCTCTACGGAATGCTCGCGATCTTCGGCTTCGACAAGGCCCGCGAGGACGTCATCAGCACCACCCTGGCGACGGCGGTCCCGGTGGTCCTCGTCACCGGCGTGGTCTTCGTGATCGGCGGCCTGATCCTGGGCGCGGTGACGCACACGATGGCCCGCCAGCTCGGCGGCGACGGCGCGTGGCAGCCGACGGTGGGCCTCTCCATGCTGATCATGGCCCTGACGGACGCCCCGCGCCTGCTCCTGGCCCTGTTCCTGGGCGGCGACAACGGCGTGGTGCAGGTGCTCGGCTGGGTGACCTGGCTGGCGGCCGGCGCGCTGTTCACGTCGATGGTGAGCAAGTCCCACGACCTGCCCTGGCCGAAGGCGCTGGGCGCCTCAGCGATCCAACTGGTCGCGCTGCTCTCGCTGATCAAGCTGGGCACGATCTAGCCGTACGCGGCGGACGAGGACCTAGCCGTACGCGGCAGGCGAGCAGAAGGCCCCGCCGGGTTCCCCCGGGCGGGGCCTTCGCGTTGCCGTGGGTGCTGCTCAGGCGTCGAGCACCTGGCCCTCACGCCGTACGACGGGAGGCTCGACGGACCAGGGGAAGTTGATCCAGTCGTCGGTGCGCTTCCACACGTACTCGCACTTCACGAGGGAGTGGGACTTCTCGTAGATGACGGCGCTGCGGACCTCGGCGACATGGGCGACGCAGAAGTCGTACACCAGCTTCAGCGTCTTGCCGGTGTCGGCGACGTCGTCGGTGATCAGCACCTTCTTGCCGGAGAAGTCGATCGCGTTGGGCACGGGGGCCAGCATGACCGGCATCTCCAACGTGGTGCCGACGCCGGTGTAGAACTCCACGTTCACCAGGTGGATGTTCTTGCAGTCGAGGGCGTAGGCGAGGCCGCCGGCCACGAAGACGCCGCCGCGCGCGATGGAGACCACGATGTCGGGCTCGTAGCCGTCGTCGGCGATGGTCTGCGCGAGCTCGCGGATGGCCCCGCCGAACTTCTCGTAGGTGAGGTTCTCGCGCACGTCGTTCTGGTCGTTCATGCTCACACCTGGGTCCGATGGAAATTGAGGAAGGACCGCGAGGCGGTGGGTCCGCGCTGGCCCTGGTAGCGCGAGCCGTACCGCTGGGAGCCGTAGGGCTCCTCGGCGGACGACGTCAGCCGGAACAGACAGAGCTGCCCGATCTTCATCCCCGGCCACAGCTTGATCGGCAGCGTGGCGACGTTGGACAGCTCGAGGGTCACGTGCCCGGAGAACCCGGGGTCGATGAACCCGGCGGTGGAGTGCGTGACGAGCCCGAGGCGCCCGAGCGAACTCTTGCCCTCCAGGCGGCTGGCGAGGTCGTCGGGGAGGGTGATGACCTCGTACGTCGAGGCGAGCACGAACTCACCGGGGTGCAGGATGAACGCCTCGTCCCCCTCCGGCTCGACGAGCCGGGTGAGGTCCGCCTGCTCGACGGCGGGGTCGATGTGCGGGTAGCGGTGGTTCTCGAACACCCGGAAGAAGCGGTCGAGGCGCACGTCGATGCTCGACGGCTGCACCATGGATTCGTCGTAGGGATCGATGCGTACCCGCCCGGCATCGATCTCGGCCCGGATGTCCTTGTCTGAGAGAAGCACGCCCCGAGGATACGCAAGGCGCACGGCCCCGCCCCAATCGGACGACTCCGCGCGCCTGCGGCCTACTCCTCGCCTCTGCCCCTGCTCGCCTCTACCGCTGCTCGCCCGGCACCGGCACGGCATGACGCAACCGCGCGCATCGCGGGCACCGGATCAGCCGGCCGGGCCCGATCCGGCCGGAGCCGAGCTGCTGCATCGGAAACGAATCCGTGGCGAAGACATGCCCTTCGGCGCAGCGGACGACGGTGCGCTCCAACGAGTCCATCAAGTCGCTCAAGTCCCTTCCCCAACAAGCGTGAACGGAGAAAACACCACATTAGGGGATGAACAGGACGACGGCACACGCGGCACTCCGACCCCGCGGGCGCCCACCACGGTACGCCCCAACTCCCGGCACCCGCACGGGGATCCACCCCCGACACAACGCGACGGCCCCCGGCTTGATCCGCCGGGGGCCGAGCATGGGGTACAGTGAGCAACGATCGCTTCCCCGTGGGGAAATGATCATGCGAGTGTAGTTTAATGGTAGAACATAAGCTTCCCAAGCTTAGAGCGCGGGTTCGATTCCCGTCACTCGCTCCATTACTAAGGCCCAGGTCAACGACCGGGGCCTTGTTTGTTGTCCAGACCAATTCGGGCGCGGGTTCGGGCTTGAGCGTCGATGGCGGCGAAGGCCGCCGAGCATGTGACGTCCGAGGCCAGGCAGTAGAGCTTTGTCCGCACCCAGGCAGATGCGCCTCCCGCCGCCAGTGAAGACTTGATTCGCATGGCCAGTTCTACGGCGTGGTTCTCGACCTGCTGGGCACCGCCGAGTGCTTGGTCATCCGCGACGATCTCGGCGTACTCGGCACGGAAGCGGTTCACGTCGCTCTGGCCGAGGCGAGGGCGCGCGGCGCCCGTTGTGAGTGCGACGGCTGTTCCGGTGGCGGCGGCGAAAAGAGTACGACGGTACATCGGGTCCTCCGGTGGTGCTTGTGCTGCGCTCTTGGACCGGGGAACGAAGCCCAGGTCGATAGCTGAACGACCGAGTACCTTCTCGACGCACACCCGCTGCTTGGCCTGCGGCCATTGAGTCTTGCCGTCCAGCCACCTCCGGATGTCTCGGTCAGTGACGTGGCCTTCTCGCCCCGTCAGGGCCCCGATCTCCGTGTTGATGCGTCGGGCTAACTCCACCTGCTTTATCTGGCAGGCATCCATAGCCGCAGCGAGCTTGCGGTTCACTCCCACAGCCGCAAGGTAGCGGCGCGGCCATCAAGCGCGACACCCCGAAGGTAAAAATCACCGGGGTCACCCCGTCGGCATCTGAAGAAATCACCTGTCGTGGGCGAAGCGGCGGCGGTGCACTGGTCTCTCGCCACCACCGCCGCAGCGAAGAGGCGCCACCCCCGGTGCTCGCTGCATGGAGGAGAGCGGCCGGCCTCCCCCCTTCAAGGCCAGCCGCTCCACCCCGGAGGGAAGCCCCGTGACCATGACAGCCGCCCGACCAACTGGGACAGGTGCCCCCGGCTACACCGAGACCTGGCCGTGCGAGCCGGAGTCCGCCCGCCGTGCCCGCTTACTCGTCTCTGCCGCCCTCAATGCATGGGGAGCGGACGAGCTGGTCGACGCTGGGCTGTACATCGTCTCCGAACTCGTCGCCAACGCCATCAATCACACCGCTTGCCGCTGGGTTCGCGTCAGCGTTCATCGGCCGGGCAGCGGCGTGGTCCGGATCGGCGTCGCCGACAAGTCCCGTGTCACGCCGGAGCTGGGACGCCCCGACGCCGGCCAGGAGAGCGGGCGTGGGCTCCTTGTGGTGGACGCGATGAGCTGGCGTTGGGGCTACGACCGAGAGCCGTGGGGAAAGGTCGTATGGGCGGAGCTTCGCGATGGGGAGCGAGCCTGATGGCCAGACACGCGAAGCGAAGGATGACCTTCTCCATCGTTCCTCGGAGTTCGGGGTGGCGCGGGCCAGCCGAGAACCGCGAGCGCGGATCAGCCTGGACACAGCCCCTCCCCGAACGGGGGTTTGCCGTTTCCGAGGGGGTCGCGCCGGAGACGGACCTCCTCAAACGGTTCCTCGACGCGATGCGGCGCCAGCAAGCCGCGGAATGCGGCGACGTCCCTGTCCGCATCACCGTCGAGGCCATCCAGCAGACGGCGGACTACGTGCTGAGCAGCCATCTGGACCAGGCGCAGGACGGTGAGCTCGATGCCACGCTTCTCACCCTTCAGGGGCACCTCGCCGCTCTCGCCGAGGTGGCGGAGACGCAGTTGGACGTGGGGCGAGTCGTAGTCCGCGAGATGGTCACCCGCGCGCGGGCCTTAGCCGACGACGTGCGCCGGCCGTCGCGGACAAACGCCAGGTATGCGGCCCAGACGGCGCGGGATCTCCTCTCCCTGTTGACCCGGGAGGGCTGGGACACCTCCGCGGAATCGAAGGAACCAGCCGGTGCCTAATAAGACGGCCGTCACCCCCACCGTGAGACCATTCGTCGTTGCGTACGACGACGAGTTGCCCGCCCCGCTGTCCGACCTGACGGTCGACTTCGCGCCGTGGCCACGGCTCGCCTACAAGGTCATGCAGGCCGACGACCGCGACCGTGGCGGCGTGCTCTGGGCCCGCACCGACCGGCCACCGCTCAAGGACAGGTCACCCCAGGCCAACCCGATCTACAGCTCGATGGACCCTGAGCGCCAGCGCGAAGCCATGTTCGACCTGCTCTGTCAGGTCTGCTCCATGCCCGCGAGTCGGACCGAAGAGGGCTGGCTGTTCCTGGACTGGCGTACATCGCAGGACCCACCGTCGTGGCCCGAGGGCTCGCTGACCAACATGCCCCCGCTGTGCGTGCAGTGCGCGCACGTGGCGGTCGAGCAGTGCCCGTTCGCCCGCAAGTTCGTACCGCTGCGTGTGGGTCAGCCGCGCCTTTGGGGCGTGTCGGGCGTTCAGTACCGGCCCATTGCAACCGGCGTGTTGGCCTCTCAGCTCATCCGTGAACTGTGCAAGGTCACTGTGGTCGAGCTGCCTGAGCCCTCTCCCCGCCAGTACCCACCCGCACCCACAGAAAGAGGGGCAGTCAGTCATGCCTGAGTTCTGGAACCCGCGCCGCATCTACACCTACCTGGCCATGAAGAGGCGCTTCGAGCGCTACGACGCCTTCGACGCCATGGCCGAGGACATGGGCGGCGCAGACATGCCGGCCGAGGGAACTTACTTGTCCATCTCCCCCTTCGGGTTCCGCGCCGAGGCCCAGGGCAAGACCGGGTTCGCCGCCCTGAAGGCGATGCGCGAGCAGTGCCCCGTGGTCGTCCACGTCCTCTACACGTACCTGGCCGTCATGGGTGTGCTCGTAGCGCTGACCCTCGCCTCTTTCCCCCCGAGGTAGCGAGCCGATGAGGAGGACTCTCCGCCGAAGGCCGGTGCTCTCGAACGAGGAGCGCAACGTGCAGCGGATTCTGCATCCGCCCGGAACGACTCTCCAGGACCGATTCTGGCTCGTGTGCTGGTGGTTCGAGGAGTGGTGGTACAGGCACGTCGCACATCGTGAGCTGTATCGGCGCCTGGACAGGCTGCGCGACGTGGTTGCGGCGACACGCTCGCCGGAGTGGGGCTCGCCGAAGTACGCCGAGCGCTCACTCCAGCGTCTAAGGGCCAGCCTCGCCGAGGATTCCAACGGGCGGCAGCAGAGCGGAGCAGCTTCTACGCGCGGCCTCCTCCCGGAGCCCCGCGATCGGAACTGCTCTCAAGGACTTCCACCCCCGGCAGAGGCTTCCTAGGGCGCCGGCACTCATCACGCTCGGTAGCCCATCCGGTGGCGGTGCCCAGCCCCGTTTCGACGGGCGGATGGGCGTCCCGACCCAACGGGGCCGGGAACGACGAGAGAAAGGGGAAGGCGCGATGCCCGCTATCGCGGAGACCGAGGCCGACCAGGCCGAGGTCGTCGAAAGCGACACCGAGGTTGCTACCGAGGACGGCGAGGGCGACCCCGACGCGGCCGAGCCGCTCGCCGCGTACGCCGTGCTCATGGCCTGACGCGGCGTCGCCCGCATACTCCGCCCGGAGCAACCCTGGACAGGTCGAGCCGGGCGGTCCGGCGCGGCCGGCTTCCCCCCGAGGCCGGCCGCGCCACCCAACAGTCCAACCACTCACCAGAGGAGTAGCCGTGACGAGCGCTACGCAGACCACTGCCCGCCCGTGGGGAATCGGCCGCCTGGCGCCGTACCCGACCACCACTTACCGGCCGCACGCCACGATCACCATCAACCCTGCCACCCAGCTCGGCGTCTTCCGCGACCGCACCGGTCTCGTGGTCGAGATGGGCAAGCACGGCACGAGCTCCGGCACCGAGACGTCCACGACCACGAACTCCGACTCCAAGAACGACCAGGGCCACGACCAGGACAGCAACCAGGACTGATGACAAACGCCGAGAAGAGGCCGGTCCTGGTGGCCACGGAGGCGGACGACATCACCGCCGACATGGTCATCACCGAAATCAACCGGCGCGATGTGCCGGTCGTCAGGTTCAATCCCGCTGACATCGGCGGGGACCTCACGGTCTCGGCTCGGTTCGGCACCTGCCCGGCCCCCGTGGTCGGGCAGGTGCGTACCCCGTCGAGAACCGCGGATCTGACCCAGATCAGGTCGGTGTACTGGCGCCGCCCCGAGTGGCCCTTGTTCCCCCGCCTGTCCTCCGATGACTCCCGATTTGCGGCAGCACAAGTCCGCTACGGGCTCGGTGGCACCCTCTACGCCCTGGACGGCCCGCTCTGGGTCAACCACCCGTTACGAATCGCTGCGGCCGACTACAAACCTGCTCAGCTCGCACTCGCCCAGCGCCTCGGCCTCGCCGTCCCGCCCACCCTTGTCACCAACGACCCCGGCGAGGCACGCGAGTTCATCCGCGACCAGGGGGGCACGCTCTACAAGACGCTGAGATGGACCCCGTACACACGTGACGGTGTGCCGGTGACCGGGTGGGCTGACCCCGTCCGTTCCGAGGAGATCGATGAGAGCATCCGCGTCACCCCTCATCTGTTCCAGGCTCGGGTGGACAAGGTCGCCGATCTCCGCGTCCTGATCGTCGGCCGGCACACGTTCGCCGTGCGCATCGAATCCGAACTGCTGGACTGGCGCAAGGACTACAGCGCCCTGACCTACACCGTTGAGCACATCCCCGACCGGGTGGACAGAGCCCTGCACGCCTACCTGCACCGCATGGAGCTGGCATCAGGGAGCTTCGATCTCGCGGTGGACCGCGCAGGGGACTACTGGTGGCTGGAGCTGAACCCCAACGGCCAATGGGGGTGGCTGGAGACGGAGACCGGCCTCCCGATGTCCGCAGCTTTCGCCGACCTACTCACGCAAGGAGACAGCCAATGACAGGCTCCGCGTCCGAGCGGCACCGCATGGCCGCCGACCTCGCGAACAAGGGCGTCCTGACACTTCCCTGGCTGCGCGGTGCTGTGGAGAGCGTGCCGCGCGAGCGATTCCTCCACCCCGGAGTTTTCCTCGACGAAGGGCGGAACTGGCGCCCCGTCACAGCCCTCGGGACGGACCCGGACGAGTGGCTGAAGACCGCCTACAGCGTCGACACTCTGACCACCCAGCTTGACGGCCACCTCACCGCAGATCAGGTCAGCGAACCCGTCGCGGGCGTACCGACGTCCTCCTCAACCGACCCGACCACAGTCGTGGGCATGATCGAGGCCCTGGACCTCAAGGCAGAACACCGCGTCCTGGAGATCGGTACTGGCACCGGCTACTCCACGGCCCTGATGTGCCACTACCTCGGCGAGGACAACGTCACCACGGTCGAGGTCGACCCGCAGGTGGCGGCGCGCGCTGATGCTGCCCTGGAGACAGTCGGTTACTCGACTTGGACCGTGACCGGCGATGGACTCCTTGGCCACCCGCGCCGAGCGCCTTACGACCGGGTGATCGCCACCTGTGCCGTCCGCCGCATCCCATACACCTGGGTCAGGCAGACGAAGCCCGGCGGGATCATCCTCAGCACCGTGGGCTCCTGGCCCTGGGGAACCGCCCTCGCGAAGGTCACCGTCAACGAGAACGGCACCGCCGAGGGTTCGATCGTCGGGCGCTCCTCGTTCATGCAGGCCCGCGCCCAGGCAGTTACCCCCGTGGCTGGTGACCTGTCGGCCCGTACCGCGTACGCCGACAGCGAGCGAGAGGCCAGGGTGTCGCCACTCAGACTGGAGGAATGGGTACCCGCCTTCCTCGCCCAGCTTTCCGTCCCCGGCGCCCACTTCGTCCGTGCTGCCACAAGCGACGGCGCCCAACTGCTCCACCTCTTCGACCCTGAGCGCGAATCCTTCGCGCAGTTCAAGCCTGACGGTGTTGGCTGGGTCGTCCGCCAGGGCGGCCCCGTGGCCCTGTGGGACAGGGTCGAGCGGACCCTCATCGCCTGGCAGGCCGCAGGGAACCCCGACATCACCGCCGTACAGCTCCGGATCACGGCCACGTCCCATACGTACTGGATCCGCGATCACCCGGAACTGCGATGGGAGCATCGCCTCGACGCTGCTTATTGAGCCTGTGAAGGGCCGCTAGGGTTGGCGCATGGTCGAGGAACCTCTGTCGGAGTGGGCAGAGCGCCGGGACTCGAAGATCGGCCGGCTGCGCGCCGTCCCGATCGTCTCGGGCAACAGCCCCAAGGGTTCGCATGTGAGCCCTGACGCGCCACGCGCCATCGAGCGGTGGAACGGGCATGCCTGGGAGCCGTACGGATTCGCCACAAGTCTCGCGGAGACCAAGCGCATCCTGTTCCCCGAGGCCAATAAGCTCGCCGCCGGCTCGCCCGGCCTCGCGGGGCAGCCGCTCGCCCCTGGCAGGGGCAGACACCGAAAGCCGTAGGCATCTCACGGCGCCGTCACGTGCGTTCACCCCGGGTGAACGAGCTGGGGCCCTCGCATAGGGGGCCCAAGTCCTGCTGCGTCCCCCCGCTGCTGCGGCTCGGCCAGTCGTGCCCGGCCGTCGCGGCTCCAGCAGAGGGCACGGACGTGCGTCATCAGTGGCGTGTTCCAGACCGTCGGGCGGCTGACCAGGGCAGATGGAGAACCGGGACGGGAGTATCTAGGGTCAGCTTGTGGCTCTCATCTTGGTGTGCGAGGACGATGCGGCGGTCCGCGGCATCCTCAAGCGCGCCCTGGAACACGACGGCCACACCGTCTCCGTCGCCGCCACGGCCGGCAGTCTGCTGCGGCAGCTCGCGACGGTGCCCCAACTGGTCGTCCTTGATCTCGGGCTCCCGGACGCCGACGGCCGCGACGTCTGTCTGGCCCTTCGGGCGCGTGGTGTCGACGCCCCGGTGTTGATGCTCACCGCCCTGGACGGCCTGCATCACAAGGTGGGCGGCTTCGAGGCCGGCGCCGACGACTACATGACCAAACCCTTCGACATCCCGGAACTGCTGGTCCGCGTCCGAGCGCTGCTGCGCCGGGCCACCGTGGCTTCCGCACCGCGCGAGGTCTCCCTCGACCCGGCGAAGCATGTGGTGACCTATGACTCGGTGAGCCAGAGCCTGACCCCGACCGAGTTCCGGCTCCTGGGCCGCTTGATCGCCTCGCAGGGCGACGCAGTACGCCGGCACGCCCTCATCGCGGCCGGCTGGCCGCACGGAGCGCAGGTCAGTGACAACACTCTCGACTCCTTCGTGCGTCGGCTGCGGACCAAACTCGGTCCGCTGGGTGTGGCCGGGCGTCTGGTGACCGTTCGCGGCGTGGGCTACCGATGGCACTGACGCGATTTCGCCGGAGGGTCGTCGCGCTCACGGTGCTGATCGCCACCGTCGTGGTGGCGATCCTGGTCATGGTCTCGCATGTGCTGCTGAGCCGGGTGACGGACACCGATGCGCTCGACCTGGCGCGTACCCGCGCCGAGGCGGTCGCGGCGAACGTCACCGAGGTGGGCGGCCGTATCGTACTGACGGAGAACAACAGCGAGGCGTTGGACGAGGTCGCCTGGGTCTATGCCGACGGCCGCCTGATCGACGGGAACGTTCCGGCCGGCATGGTCGCGCGCGTCGAGGCGATGGCAGGCTCAGGGCGATCGCAGACGGCCACGGTCGGGCACTACCTCCTGTACGCGCGGGAGGTCCCGGTCGACGGCCACCACGTCATGGTGATCGTCCGAGTGGACCTCACACCCTATGAGACATCCGAGCAGCACAGTCTGACCTTGTCGCTGGTACTGGGCGGTCTCGCCATCCTCCTCGCCGGCGGTGTCGCGCACCTTGTGGTGCGCCGCGCGATGCGGGTGGTCCATGAGATGGCCTCCCTCGCCGATGACTGGGGCCATCACGAACCCGGGCGCCGCTTCAACCTCGGAGCCCCACGCGATGAGTTCGGCGAACTGGGACAGACCCTGGACCGCCTCCTGGAGCGCGTCGACAACGCGCTGGCGGACGAGCGCCGGCTCACCGACGAGATCGCCCACGAGCTGCGGACACCCCTCACAGTCCTTCGGGGCGAGGCGCAGCTGGCGCAGCTGTCCGGCGAACCGGTGGAGCCGGAGGCGGTGCTCAGCGAGGTCGACCGGCTCAACGCGGCGATCACGACGCTTCTGCACGCCGCGCGCGCACGGACAGACGCCGGGACCCGATGCGATCTCCTCTCCGCCGCGCGCCAGGCGATCGCCGGCCGCGCGGTCGAGATCGACTTTCCCGCCAAGGCCCATGTCGCCGTGGCGGACGATGTCGTCGTGTCGCTGATGTCACCCCTGCTGGAGAACGGCCTGCGCCACGCACGATCACGCGTGTGGATCACCGCGCGCATCCAGGGTGAGAAAGTCGTCGTCGATGTCCTGGACGACGGCCCCGGGTTCGATCCAATGGAGGTCGACCGGGTCTTCGAAGCCGGTGTGACCGGCGGCGACGGGTACGGGCTCGGGCTGCCGGTGGCCCGGCGCATCGCCGCCTCGGCCGGGGTGGAGGTCCGCGCGATCGCGGACGGCCGCGGTCACGTAGAGGTGACGCTCCCAGCCGTGTAGTCAGGTTGCTTGCAGGTTCCCTGCGTAAACCTCCCCGCATGACAACGACAACCGAAGCACGCACACGCCGCGGGCGGCTCATGCTCAACAAGGTCCCCGAAGTCACCATCTGGTTCTGGGTGATCAAGGTCCTGTGTACGACGGTTGGTGAGAGCTTCGCCGACTGGATCAACACCCGGCTGGGCGTCGGCCTGGTGAACACGGCCTGGATCTTCACCGCGGTGTTCGTGGTGGTCCTGGCTGTCCAGCTGCGGCTGAAGCGCTACGTCCCGTTCCCTTATTGGCTGACCGTCGTCGTTGTCAGCGTCACGGGCACCCTGTACACCGACATCCTCACCGACCAGCTGAACGTGCCGCTCTGGATCAGCTCCGCGGTCTTCTCGGTGCTGCTCGCGGTGGTCTTCGGTGTGTGGTGGCTGCGCGAGCGCACGCTGTCGATCCACTCGGTCACGACCCTGCCGCGGGAGTCCTTCTACTGGCTGGCGGTCCTGGTCACCTTCGCGCTCGGCACCGCCACCGGCGACTGGACTCTGGAGCTGACCGGCTGGAGCCCGGGCGCCGCGGTGCTGCTGCCGCTCGGCCTGATCGCGGCGATCACCGGGCTGTGGCGGTTCGGCGCGAACCCGGTGCTGTCCTTCTGGCTCGCCTACATCCTGACCCGCCCGCTGGGTGCGAACATCGGCGACTGGCTCGCCTCGCCCAAGGTCGCGCAGAACCCGGGCGACCCGACCGGTCTCGCACTGGGCACGTTCACCACCAGCCTGATCTTCCTCGGTCTGATCCTGGCGACGGTCGTCTACCTGACGGTGACGCGCGCGGATGTGACCGAGACCCACGAGGCGACCCACGCCGCACAGGTCACCGGCAACCCACGCAAGGAGCGCATCGCGCTGGCCGGCTTCGGCGTGCTTGCCGTCGCCACCGCGGCCCTGCTGAGCTGGGCTCACGCCCAGCCGCACGTCGGTCCGGCGCCGGAGACCGACACCACCTCCGCCGTCCAGCTGCCGCCTGGTCAGGCGGTGAAGGCGTTCCCGCCCGCTAAGGTCGGCGCGCTGCGGACCCTCGCATCCACCTCGCTCAACGACGCCCGCTCGGGGAACGCCGCCGGGGCGCATGCGGCCGCCCAGTCGCTGCGTGACCTGTGGGATGCCGACCAGGACTCGCTCCAGCCGCTCGACGACACCGGCTGGACCTCCATCGACGCCCAGATGGACAAAATGCTCAAGACCTTCGGCATCGACCACGACAACCCCCCGATGCCTCCGGCACAGCAGGAGAGCGAACTGAACGCTCTCCTTGCGGACTTGGGCTGACAGAGCGCACATCGCCCGGCCGGAGGCGCCAGTGGTCACCGAGGCGCGACGTCGGCTTCCGTGTGCGACATGGGCACGAGCAAGGTGAAAGTGGTGGGCGTTCGGCTGGTCAGGGAGAGCCGCCCACCGAACGATGCGGCCAGGTCGCGGGCGAGGGCGAGGCCGATCCCCGTACCCGCCCCGCTACCGGTGTGCCCACGGTCGAACACCCGCGCCGTGTCACCGTGCGTCTCGCCCTCGTCGGTGACGTCGAAGGCGAGAGCGTCGTCGAGATCGCGGACCTTGACCCATACCGTGCCGTGCCCGTGGGTGCGGGCATTGTCCAGCAGGACATCGAGGATCTCGGTCACGGGCCCGCCGCAGACGCGGACATCCCCGGGCACGTCGCCACTGACGTACTCCAGGCGCCTGCCCACGCCGGCGAAAACGCCGTGCCAGTGCTCTATGGACGCCGTCAGCACGTCTTCCACTGGCTGGTCGGCGGGATGCGGCCTCGGCAGGCCGCGGGAGCCGGACAGTCGCAGCACCTCTTCCACGGTGTCGTGGAGGCGGCGGGTGGTTGCCAGTGCCTCCTCGACGACGGGCCGCAGCCGGGCGTCGTCGCGCTGTTCCAGCCCCGCCTCCAGGGCGAGCTGCAATCCGGTCAGGGGCGTACGCAGCTGATGGGAGGCGTTGGAGGTGAAGTCCCTCTCGTGGCGCAGGAGTTCGGAGAGGCCGTGCAGCATCTCGTTGTGGGTGCGGGCGACCTGGTCGATCTCGGCGATGCCGCCGACAGCGGCGCGGGCGCTCAGGTCACCGGCGGTGACAGCGCGGCAGTGCCGCGAGAGGTCCTCCAGCGGTGCGGCCAACGCCCGTGCCTGACGGCGGGCGACAAGGACGGCAACCACCAGTGCGACTGCGGCCACGCCCAGCAGGAGGCCCCACACGGCCAGGACCCGGTCGCGTACCGCGCTGACGGGAGAGGAGGCCCGTACGACTCCGATGACCTGCTCGGCGTGGGAGACGGGCACGGCGACGACCAGGTCGCCGCCCGACTGGCTCCGCACGGCCACTCCGGCAAGGGCCCGGCGGACGGGTGCGTCACCCGGCTGCGAGCCGTCACCGGCCCGCAGCCTGAGCTGGGCGTCATACAGGCCCAGGCGCGCGCCGGCCGGGGGTGCGGGCAGTTCCACCGGGTCGCCTCCCTGGTAGTCGGGGCTGACGTCTACCGCGGCGGCGAGAGCTGCCCGTTCCAGGGTGTCGCGCTGGGCGGTGTAGAGCGTCGATCTGATGGCCCAGGCCAGCGGGATGGCGAGGAGGAGGACGGCGACCAGCGCGGCGGTCAGGGCGACTTTCACCACGCGCTGTCTCATGCCCTTCATCATGCGGGCCGCTGTGCGGGTCGGGTCGATGCGGCACACGCTTTTGCCGTCGTCTAACCGTCGCCGAGCCGGACGCTAACCGGCCGGCTCCTAGCGTGGTTGCCATGACCGTCCTGCTGACGGGCTCGTCGGCGCGCTCTGGAAGGACAGTTGCCATGGCACTTCACGCACGGACAGCCGCCGCCGTCGCCGGGCTGACGATGATCGCTGCGGCGGCCGTCAGCTGTTCCGGCTCCCAACCGCACAGCGGGTCCGCCTCAACGCCACCGGCCGCGGCCTACTCGCACTTCACCGCACACAGCGGCAATCGGCAGAACAACTCAACGCCGGCGCCCACCGAGACCAACCCGCCCGGAGACATCCCCGACAACCAGGCGTACGTCCCCTACCAGCCCGCCAGTGGCACCTTCACGGGATTCACCCTCAAGGTTCCCGAGGGCTGGGCCCGTACCGTCGGCCATGACACGACGCAGTTCACGGACAAGCTGAACACGGTCCAGATCACGGCCACCTCGGCGTCCGCCGCTCCTACCGTCGCCTCAGTCACCAGCACGGTCGTCCCGCAGCTTCACAACCAGATGCCGAAGTTCGCCTCCCCCAAAGTGTCCGAGGTCGACCGGCACGCAGGCCGCGTCGTCCTGCTGACCTACCAGGCGGATTCCGCGAAGAACCCGGTCACCGGGAAAGTCGCGCGGGACGCCTTCGAGCGGTACGCCTACTACCGAGCCGGTCACGAGGTGGACGTGACCTTGTCCGGCCCGGTCAACGCCGACAACGTCGACCCGTGGCGGACGATCAGCGACTCCTTCGCCTGGCGGTGAGGAGGATGTCCTCCGTCCCCGATGCGGTCCGCGCTCCCTTTCCGGGGGAGGAGGTGCTGACCGCGCGCGAGCTGTACCGCTTCTACCGGGCCGGCGAGGAGGAGACACTCGCTTTGCGCGGCGTCAGCCTCAGTGTCGGGCGCGGGGAGACCGTCGCGGTCGTCGGCCCCTCCGGGTCGGGCAAGTCGACGCTGCTGTCCTGCCTGGCCGGGCTTGACGAACCCTCGGGCGGCGAAGTCCACGTAAACGGGGTGCGGATCAGCCACCGCCCGGAGACCGAGCGGGCCCGGCTGCGCGCCCGCCACATCGGCGTGCTGCTGCAAGCCCGCAACCTGCTCCCGCACCTGAGCGTGCGCGACAACATCCTGCTGGCCCAGCATGCCTCGGGGCGTCGGCCGGCCATCCCCTGGCAGGAGCTTCTGGGGCAGGTCGGGCTTCCCGCACGGGCGCACGCCCTGCCCCGGCAGCTGTCCGGCGGTGAGGTGGCGCGGGCCGGGCTCGCTGTCGCCCTGGCCAACACGCCCGCCGTTCTGCTGGCCGATGAGCCGACCGGGGAACTGGACGGCGGCACAGAGCAGTTGGTGCTCACGATGCTGCGCGACAGGGCAGCGGACGACTGCGCGGTACTGATCGTCACGCACAGCGCCGAGGCGGTACGGATCGCCGACCGGGTGATCACGCTGACGGACGGAAGAACCGGCAGCACGTCCACAGCGGATATCCGTCCGGAGCGGCAGGAGCAGGGCCATGTCCGCGGATGAGACGCTCGCGACCTGTTCGGAGACGCTCGTGACGTGCCGGGACGCTGCCCTTGCCTTCGGCCGGGGTGCCCAGGCCGTGGTGGCCGTGCACGGGGCGAACCTGAAGATCCGGGCCGGTGACCGGCTCGCGGTCGTCGGCCCGTCCGGGTCGGGCAAGAGTTCGCTCCTGTATCTGCTGGCCGGGCTCGAACGGCCCATCAGCGGGGACGTGACCTGGACTGGGTCGCTGGGCGCGTACGACATCGGCCTGGTCTTCCAGGGCGACAGCCTCATTCCCGCCCTGAGCGTGCTGGAGAACGCCTGCCTGCCGCTCGTCCTCGCCGGCCGGACCGAGACCGAAGCGCAGGAGGCTGCCCGCGCGGCACTGGACCGGGTGGGCGTCGTCGACCTCGCAGAGCGGCTGCCCGAGGAGATCTCCGGCGGACAGGCCCAGCGTGCGGCAGCTGCCCGGGTCCTGGCCCAGGCCCCCCGGCTGATTCTCGCCGACGAGCCCACCGGGCGACTCGACCACGCCACCGGCGCCCGTGTCCTGGACGCGCTGCTGACGGCCGCCGACCACACGGGCGCGGCCCTCGTGGTCACCACCCATGACCCGGCCGTCGCCGCCCGGCTCACCGTCCGGCGCAGCATGCGCGCCGGACGCCTGCTCACACCCGAGGAGACACCGTGATCACCGCGTGGACGCGTGGACTGGCCCGTCACCGGGCCGGCCGGCTGCTGGCGGCACTGGCCGGGATCGCCCTCGCGGTCGCGCTCGTCGCCGCCCTCGGATCGTTCCTGACGGCGTCGAAGGCGACCATGACGCAGCGGGCCGTGCACTCGGTCGCCGTCGACTGGCAGGTCCAACTCCAGCCCGGCGCCGATACGAACACGGGGCTGTCACTCATCCGCAAGACGCCCGGGACCCATGCCGCGCTGCCGGTCAGCTTCGCCCACACCACTGCCTTCACCGCGAGCATGCAAAGCAGCACCCAGACCACCGGCCCGGGTATGGCACTTGGCCTGCCCGACGGCTATCGCAGCCAATTCCCTGGCGAGATCCGCACCCTTTCCGGCTCCTCCGACGGCGTCCTGCTGGCCCAGCAGACCGCGTCCAATCTGCACGCCGCCCCCGGCGACACGATCGGCGTCCGCCTCCCCGGCACCGGCCTGCGCCAGGTGAAGGTCGACGGTGTGATCGACCTGCCCCAGGCCGACTCGCTCTTCCAGACGGTCGGCGCACCCAGCCAGTCGCAGCCGACCGCGCCCCCGGACAACGTCGTGCTGCTGCCCGCGACACAGTTCGCCTCCCTCACCCGGGGCGTCACCGGCGTCACCACACAGATCCACGTCGCCCGCGACGACAGCCGGCTGCCGTCCGATCCGGCCGCCGCGTTCACCACGGTCACCGGTGCCGCGCACAACCTGGAAGCCCGTTCATCCGGGGCCGCGCTCGTCGGCAACAACGTGGGCGCGGCGCTCGACTCCGCCCGCCAGGACGCCCTGTACGCCCAGATCCTCTTCCTCTTCCTCGGCGCCCCCGGCGCCGTCCTGGCCGCTTCCCTGACCGCCGCGGTCGCCTCCGCCGGGGGCGAGCGGCGCCGCCAGGAGCAGGGCCTGCTGCGACTGCGTGGCCTGCGGCCCGGCCAGATCGCTGCTCTCGCAGGGCTTGAAGCCGTGCTGATCGGTCTCTTCGGCGGCCTGGCCGGGCTGGGCATCGCCGCACTGACCGGCCGCCTCGCGTTCGGTGCCGCCTCCTTCGGAGCGGGCGCGAGCACCTGGGCCGTCTGGTACCCCGTCGCGTTCGTGCTCGGTGCCGCCGTCGCCGCCGGCGCCGTCCTCATCCCCGCCCTGCGCGACCTGCGCACGCTCACGGTGTCCGACACCCGCAAGGAGGCGGGGGCCCGCAGCACCCGCGCCTCCTGGTGGATGCGGTACGGCCTGGACTTCCTGCTGCTGGCGGGCTCCTGGCTGATCTTCCGTGCCTCGTCCGGGAATCAGTACGCCCTTGTCCTGGCCCCCGAGGGTGTCCCCAGCATCTCGGTGGCGTACTGGGCCTTCCTCGGCCCGGCCCTCCTGTGGATCGGCGCCGCCCTGCTGCTGTGGCGCCTGACCCTCCTCGCCCTCACCCACGGACGCGGCGTGCTGGCCCGGCTGGCCCGTCCTCTGACCGGGCCCCTCGCGGGGACCACCGCCGCAGTCCTCTCCAGGCGCCGACGACCTCTCGCGCGCTCGGTGGTCCTCCTCGCGCTCGCCGTGTCCTTCGCCGTGTCGACGGCCGTCTTCAACTCCACCTACCACCAGCAGGCCGAGGTCGATGCCCGGCTGACCAACGGCGCCGACGTCACCGTCACCGAACCACCGGGCGCACATCTCCCGCCGAACGCCGCCGGCGCCCTGAAAATCGCGGGCGTGCGGCACATCGAGCCGCTTCAGCACCGTTTCGCCTACGTCGGCTCCGACCTCCAAGACCTCTACGGCGTCCGCCCGGACACCATCACGCAGGCCACCTCATTGCAGGACGCCTATTTCTCGGGCGGCACCGCAGGCCAGCTCATGCACCAGCTAGCCCAACGCCCCGACAACCTGCTGGTCAGCAATGAGACCGCCAACGACTTCCAGCTCTCGCCCGGGGACACGGTCAACCTGCGGATCCAGGACTCCCGGACCAAGACGCTGCACACCGTCCCCTTCCACTACGCCGGCATCGTCAAGGAGTTCCCCACCGCGCCCAAGGACAGCTTCTTCGTCGCCAACGCGTCCTACATCGCCAAATCCACCGGCAGCGACGCCGTCGGTGCGTTCCTCCTCGACACCGGCGGCACCCGCCAAAGGCAGATCGCCACACAGCTCAGCCACCAGCTCGGTGCCGGCGCCGGCGTCACCGACCTCACCCAGACCCGCGGCACCGTGGGCACCAGCCTCACCTCGGTGGACCTGGCCGGCCTGACCCGTATCGAGCTCGTCTTCGCCGTGCTGCTGGCCGCCGGAGCGGGAGGACTCGTCCTTGCCCTCGGCCTCGCCGAACGCCGCCGCACCTTCGCCATCGCCACCGTGCTCGGCGCGAAGAAGGCCCAACTGCGCGGCATGGTCCTCACCGAAGCCCTGCTCCTGATCACCGGCGGCCTGACGGGAGGCGCACTGATCGGCTGGGTCCTGTCCGAAATGCTGGTCAAGGTACTCACCGGCGTCTTCGACCCACCGCCCGCGAGCCTCGCCGTCCCCGCCTCCTACCTGGTGCTCACCGCGGCAGCCGCGCTGGCAGCCGTCCTCGCCGCAGCGTTGAACGGCATCCGGCGGGCCAAACGCCCCGCCGTAGAGGAACTCCGAGACCTGTGACTGTGCCACGCAGCCGACCGAACGTCTTTCTGTCGGCCGACCTCACCACCCCGTGGCCATCGGCGGAACTTACTCAGCGCAGTACTACTCTGCCGGGCATGCGCCCGCCCGCCACGCCGGAGTACGACAGCCCCCGCGTCCTTGTCGTCGATGACGACGACACCATCGGCCGCCATCTGGAAATCGGCCTGCGCAGCAACGGCTACACATCCCATTGGAGCCGCACTGGCGCTGGCGCCCTCGCCGAAACCGCCCGCGCTCCCTACGACGCCCTGCTCCTGGACCTCGGACTGCCCGACGCCGACGGCCTGGACATCGCCCGCACCCTCCGCGCCGAGCGGCCCGACCTGCTGATCATCATCCTCACCGCACGTACTGACGACATCGACATCATCGCGGGCCTGGACGCCGGAGCCGACGACTACCTCGTCAAACCCTTCAGCCTGACCGTCCTGCTCGCCCGGCTCCGCGCCCACCTGCGCCGCCACACCCCCACCACGCACGCGCCGCCGCTCCACCTCGGCGACCTCGTCGTCGATACCGCGGCCCGCCGCTGCACCCTGCACGGCATCGATGTCCCCCTCCGCCCGAAGGAGTTCGAACTGCTAGCCGTTCTCGGGCGCCACACAGGGCAAGCCGTCTCCCGCGAGACCTTGATGGCCCAGGTCTGGGACGAGAACTGGTTCGGCTCCACCAAAACGCTCGACGTCACCATGGCCAGCGTGCGCCGCCGCCTCACCGAAGCCGCCCGGACAGCCTCCCGCCCGGCCGACCTGCCCCGCATCACCACGCTCAGGGGTCATGGCTACCGCCTGGAGTGCTGAATCCGGGAGTCCGTGGGGAGGGCGCCCAGCAGGAAGAGGTGGGCTTGCGGTGACAAGAACGTCTGCCGACATCACCACGTACACCCTGGTCAGCGCCGCCTACTGACGCTCGTGGCGGTGGTGGTGGGCCTGCCCGGCCGCCGTGTGCAGGTGGCCGGGCGAGGCGGTGTCGAAGAGCTCGTCCATGTCGTCGGCTGACAGGGCCAGGCTGAAGCAGCAGATCAGCATGAGCAGCGCGTGTGCCACGACCAGGTCGCGGCGCAGCGGCGTCGGCGGAGCGAGCAGTGCCCGGACGCGCTGCGGCACCGGGCCGCCGGTCGCCGCGAGCGAGTGCCGCGGGGCCCGCTTGCCCGCCAGCGCCGCACGGGCGACCGCCCGCGCCACCAGGGGCCGGTCGCCCACCAACGTGCCCGCCTCCTCGTCCGCCCAGCGTTCCACCGCGAAGCTCCCTGCCCGGGCGACGGACCGCAGCAGCGGGTTGAGCGCCGATGCGAGGCGCAGCACCAGCAGGAACACATGGTGGCGGTGGTGCAGGTGGGCCCGCTCATGCGCGAGCAGCGCGGTGCGCTCGTCGGCGGACAGCGCCCGCAGCATCCCTGATGACACGACGACACGGCCGGGCGAGCCGGGCAGCGCGAACGCCTGCGGCACCGGATCGTCAACCACCGCCAGATCGCCGCCGGTTGGAAGCGCCCGGCACTCCCGGCGGGCCGTCAGCCACACCGCGGTCTGCCGCCGGGCGCTGACCGCGAGCGCGCCCACACACCCGGCGAGGACGAACGCGCAGCCAGTGGCGACCAGCCAGTTGACCGGAGCCTGCGCGGCAAGCACGCCCGGCGACCACTTGCCTTCCGCCGCCACGGCCGGGATCTGCCCGATGAGGGTGAAGGCCGCCATGCCCAGCGCGGTCGCCGTGCCGAGGGCCGCGACCAGCGAGGCGAGCGTCAACAGCCAGGCCGCCATGCGCGGCGGCAGCCGGCCGCCGGCCCAGGGTGCCACCAGGGCGAGCACCGCACTGACCGCGAGGGGAGTGAAGAGAGCGACGCGCACCGCTCAGCCCTCCTTGTGCCCGCGCAGCAACTGCTCAAGGATCTCTTCGTCCTCGGTGCCGAGCTCGGACACGAACCGGGCGAGTACCGCGGCCCGGTCGCCGCCTCTTTCCAGCAGCGCCCGCATTCCGGCGGCGGTGTGCCCCGCCTCGTCCCGTACGGGGGAGTAGAGGTAGCCGCGCCCGGCCCGCTCGCGGGTGACCAGGCCCTTGTCGTAGAGCCGGGACAGGATGGTCAGGACGGTGGTGTGCGCGGGGTCGCCGGCCACCTGCTCGCGGACGGCGGCGGCCGCGGCGGGCGCGCCCGCCGCCCACAGCGCGGCGAGCACCTCGTTCTCCAGCTCACCGGGCGCCCGCCGCCCGGCCGTTGCGGCGCCGTCGTCCGTCACGCCCGTACTCCTGCCGTCGCTGTGGGAGCCCGGAGGTCACCGGGCGGATTCCAAGCTACTACGCGCAGTAGAGCCGGTCGCAGCCGTGGTCGCGCAGCGGGCCGGTCTGCCAGCCGCGGCCGCGCCAGGTGTCCAGGAGCGCGGGCAGCGCGGCCAGTGTGGTGCGCCATGAACCGGTGGCGGAGGTGCAGTCGGAGTCGTGGAGCAGGACCGTGCCGCCGCCGCGCAGCGAGCCCATCACCGTGTCGTGCACCGAGCGGGCCGTGGCCCGGCGGCGCCAGTCCTCACCCCAGGCCGTCCACAGCACGGGCGTGAGCCCGAGTCCCCGGCACGCCAGATGAGCACTGGTGCTCATCACCCCGTACGGCGGCCGGAAAAGGCGGGGTGGCCCGCCGGTGACATCCCAGATCAGGTCGTAGGCCCGGGCGATGTCGTCACGGGTGGTGCGGGGGCCGCGCAGGACCAGCGGGCGGTGCGCCCAGCCGTGCACGCCGATCTCGTGCCCGGCGGCCACCATTTCCTTGCCGAGCCCGGGCGAGCGGGCCAGCATCGAGCCGAGCAGGAAGAACGTCGCGCGCACTCCTTCGCGGTCCAGGAGGCGCAGGAAGTGCGGGGTGGAGAGGTGGTCGGGCCCGTCGTCGAAGGTCAGCGCGATGTGGTCGGGGCGGCCCCGCCCCGAGAGCCGGGGCATCGTGCGTGTGCGCAGCGGACCGAGGGCGGACACGGCGGGCGCCGCGTGCACGGCGGCGAGGGCGGGCAGCGCCCCGGTCGCGGCGAGCAGGGCGGCCTTGGCGGCACGGGAGCTCACAGTTCGTACCTCTCGATGAGACGGTGGGCTGCCGTGGACAGGCGCCCGGGATCGGACTCGTAGGCATGGGCCAGCGGGGCTGCGATCCCGAGCGAGACAGCGGCAGCGAGCGCGGTGGCCGCCAACTTCGTTCTACGTCGCGTCAGTTGGGGACGCCGGGCCGCAACCGGAATCTCGGTTGGAGTGGCCACCGCGGTGATGGCGGCGACCGGAGAGGCGCCCGACGAGAACAGCGCGAGACCGGCGGCGCGCTGGCGTTCACCGAGCGGCCCCCCGAGGAGACCGGTGAGTACGGAGGCGAGGTCTCCCGGTTCTCGTATCCAGGCGGCGAGCCCCGCCTCGTCGAGAGCGGCGGCGTTGGTCTGGCCATGGCCCGGTATGCACCGATAGCTGGCGACGGGCAGCCCACTGGCGAACGCCTCGACCGAGGTGAGGCCCCCCGCGTTCTGCACCAGGACGTCGCAGGCGCGCATCAACAGCGGCATGTCCCGCACCCACTCGTGCACGTACCGGAACCCGTCGGCGCGCAACTGCTCGGCAAGCGCCGTGTTGCGCCCGCAGACGACGACCGGTTCACCAACACCGCTGTCCCGTATCTCCGCGGCGGACTCCCGCACCGGACCCACCCCCCAGGACCCGGCGACCAGCAGAGCGAGCGGGACATCATGCGGCAGTCCGAAATCGTCGCGAGCGGCCCACCGATCCGGCTCCGTGACCGCGGCGAACCGTGCGGCCGTCACCGGCCCGGTCACCAGGACGCGGGCCGCGCCCAGCGCCCCGGCCTGCGCGGCCGGAACGGGATGGGCCGCGAGGTGCGCGTCGATCCCGGGGGCTACCCACAGCGGGTGCACGGAGAAGTCGGTGAGGTAGGTGAGCGCGGGGATGCCCAGGCGTCCGCTGCGCCGCAGCGCGCCGAGCACCTGGCTCGCGCCCGGGTACGTGGATACGACCGCTCGTGACCGCGGCCCGATCGCCCGGAGCATGCGGCGCTCGGCGCTGCGGAACAGAGCGCGGACGACCGGCCCGGGTGAGCCGGAGCGTTCGGTGGCGGCGTAGATCCGCTGATAGCCGGAGGGCGCGGCGGTCAACAGCCGGTGGTAGGTACCGGACAGGACCCGGCCGAGCCGGGCCGGCAGCAGATCGAGGAAGTCGTGCCGGTCCACCTGGAAACCGGCCTCCTCCAACTGCGCGCCGAGCGCGTCGGCGGCACCGTCGTGCCCCGCGCCGACCCCGGCGGACACGATGGTGACCCGGTGGGGCCCGGCGGGGCGGATGGGGCAGGCGGGCCGGGCGTCACCCGGGACGGCACGACGGGACACAGGCGATCAGCCTCCTGAAGGGCACGCGGAGCAGCCCGCCCCGCATGTCGGGAGAACCGGCCGGGTGCGGCTGCTCCGGGAATCTACTACACGATGTAGAGGTTCAGGAGTGGGGGTGAGCGGGCAGCCAGGCCCGCCCGAAAAGGGAGGCCGACCGGGCTGCGGCGAATGTTGGTTGTGCTGGTCGCACATCGCCGTCTCCGCTGCCGCCCGGCGCGTCGCGCGTTGGCTGACGCAGGCCACGCGCGTCTCGCTGTGTCCGGCGCGGAAGCCGGCTCGGCGCGCACGCGGCGAGGGTCTGCGGCTATCGGGCGAGAGGGGCGTTAAGGCAGCCCTGCGCGGCGGGGGTACGGGGCGAAGGGCCGCCGGAGTGGCGGCCCTGATGGATCGCCGTGATCGTGGCGCTGCGCATGTTGCTCTGTCGCGAGCCTGGCGCTGTTCGTCGAAGCCGTGGACGGGTCTCGACGCGGCTCACCCGAGGCGCGCGTACGCGACCGGACGGCCCCACGCGGCAGCCACCGCAGGGGGCGCGGTTCAGGCCGCGAGGAGGCCCCGGCCCAGCCAGTCGGAGGGATCCTCGGCGCCCGGCAGCGCATAGAAGTAGCCGCCACCGGTCGGGGAGATGTAATCGGCGAGGGGTTCGTCGATGAGGCGTTCCTGGGTCGCTTCGAACTGCCGCTTGACGTCCTGCTGGTAGGAGCAGAAGACCAGACCCATGTCGAGGTTGCCGACGCTGTCAACACCCCGGTCGTAGTTGTAACCTCGGCGCAGGATCCGGGAGTTGTCGCTCTGTGCGGTCCTGGGGTTGGCGAGGCGTATGTGCGCGTCCAGCGGGATCGCGTTGCCGTGCGGGTCCTTGGCGTAGTTGGGAATGTCGCTCTCGGCCGCGCCGTCGAGCGGGGCGCCGGTGTCCTTGCGGCGGCCGAACATCTTCTCCTGCTCGGTGAGCGAGACCCTGTCCCAGAACTCGACGAGCATGCGAATGACACGGATGACCTGGTAGCTGCCGCCGACCGCCCAGGACGGCTCGCCCAGAGAATCGCCGACCCATATCAGCCGGTCGGTCTCCCGCGTGGACTTCACGTCCGGATTGGCGATGCCGTCCTTGAAGCCGAGCAGGTTGCGCGGAGCGCCGGCGGGCCGGGGCGTGTTCTGGAAGCCGTCGATGCGCCACTTGATCTGCATGGCGCCGCGGGTGTGCCGGGCTATGTCACGCAGCGCGTGCAGGACCACGTCCTGACGGGCCGCGCAGATCTGCAACGAGAGGTCGCCGTGACATTCGGCGGCCGACAGGTTGTCGTTGGGGAAGGTCCGCATGGGTGTGAGGCGCGCAGGCTTGGCCTTGGCGAGCCCGTACCGGTCATCGAAGAGCGAGGCGCCGACCCCGACCGTGACGGTCAGTTCGTCGGCGGGGACCACCGGGCCGAGGATGCCGTTGTCGGACGGCGGGGCGCCGACGCCGAGATCGGCGGGTGCACCGCCCGCGGTCAGGTAGCGCGCCCGTTCGGTGATCGTGCGCAGCAGGTCGGCGAGGTCCTTGCGGCTGTCGGCGATGACGTCGAGGGAGACGAAAGTGGCCGCCGCGGGCTGCGGGGTGAGGATGCCGGCCTGGTGGGCGCCGTGGAAGGGCACCTTGCCGCTGTCAGCGGCGCTGTCCGCGCGTGCCGGAGTCATACCGTTCCCGCTGAGCGCGAATCCCCCGCCGGCCAGGACGGCGCCGGCCGCGCCCGCGCCCAGGGCCGTCTTGACGAACGAGCGCCGTCCGGCGGGGCAACCGCCTTGCGGGGCGGAGGTTTGGGCGGGCATGTCGGGGTTCCCTTCCAGGCGTGCGGGGCGTGGTTCGGCGTGCATCAGGCGGACTTCCGGATCTCCAGGAGGTCCGGCACCGGGGCCAGGTCTTCGAGGAGCTGCCCGGTCGCGCCGTTGAGCCGGGCGCGCGCGGCGGCCCCCAGTTGACCGACCGGGGTCCAGCTCTGGTCGTGGTGCGCGGCGTCGAGCAGCTTCTGTACGCGGTCGATGTCGCCGTCGATCCTCGGCACGAGCCCGGCGTCGCGGGAGGCGAGCAGCGGGCGCAGGACACCGAGGAGTTCGCGCGTGCCGGCGAGATTGGCGTCGGCGGTGGCGAGCATGGTCCCGCTGCCCTGGTCGGCGTCGCCGGTCAGCTCGAACTGAAGGGTGTTCTCCAGGATCTCGTGGGTGCGCAGCGGGAGATCACCCGGGGCGAAGTCCTGGGTGGGGAACGCCTTTTGGAGACCGGCCGCGTCCTCGGCGAGGCGCGCCGCGGGAGCGGCGAGGTCGCCCGCCGACTGGCCGTGCCACAGGCCGTACTCGACGCGGTGGAAACCCGTGAAGCCCTTGTCGTTCACACCGTCCGGGAGGCCCGCGGTGCGTCCGTTGATCTTTTTGTCGAAGTCCTGGAAGGTGCCGTAGGCGGCGCCGAGCGAGGCGTAGGTGCGGTGGGCGGTGAGCCAGTCGGTGCGCGCGGCGTCCAGGTCGCCGCCCGCGATGTCGTCGCTCAGCTGCTTGGTCTGGGCGACCAGGGTGGTCAGACCCTGGTTCACGTACTGCTTGTACGAGGTGAGGGGCGTGGCCAGGTCGGCCTCGGAGACCGGCACGACCGCCTTGGCCTCGCCGCCGCCGCTGACGCGTACGGCGGCGGAGGTGACGGCTTTGCCGCCGGTGGGCACACAGCGCCAGGCGTACGAGCCGCCCGCGACGGTGGCGACGAGGTCCCGGGTGGTGCCGGGGGCCAGGCCCTCGATCTCGCCGTACACCGCGTTGCTCGCCGGGTCGATGAGGTAAACCTCGGATGCCTTGTCGCCGGTGTTGTGCATCTGGAAGGTCTGGCGACCGGGCTTGGGCGCGCTGAATCCCTTGCCGCACTCCTTCTCAGAGACCGCGACGGTCTGGGCGTCGGCGGGCTTGGACCCGCTGAGGGCCACGACGGCGCCGGCGACGACGGCGGGGACGGCCACCACGGCGACCGGTACTGCCCAGGCGGGCCGGCGCCGCGTGGGAGCCCCGGGCCCGGCGGTGTCGGCTTCAGGGGCGGGAGCCTTCGCGGGTCCGGCTCCAGCGACTGGCTCGGCGGACCCCGCGACCTTGGCCGGACTCGCCGGCTCGGCGGACCCTGCGACCTCGACCGGCCTCGCCGGCTCGGCGGACTTCGCGGGGTTGTTCTGCCTGGCGGGCCGCTCGGCCGCCGTCCGCACGCCTCGTACGAACAGCGTCATCACGATGGCGAGATAGCCGACGTAGGCGATGACCTGGAGCCAGGTCATGGTCGGCGTCAGGTTGAACACACCTTGGACGAGGGTGCTGTACCAGGCGGCCGGGTCGATGCTCTGGCTCAGGTCGACGGCGTACGCGGACTTGCCGGGCAGTACCCCGCCCTCCTGGAGGTCACGCAGGCCGTAGCCGAGCACTCCGGCGGCGATGACGATGAGGACGGCGCCGGTGGCGGTGAAGAACTTGGTGAGGTTGATCTTCAGCACCCGGCGGTACAGGCCCCAGCAGAGGCCGGCGGCGAGGACGATGCCGATCCCGGCGCCGAGCATCGGACCCGAGGACTCGCCGGCCGCGCGGGCCGTGGTCCACAGGAACAGAGCGGTCTCCAGGCCCTCACGGCCCACCGCGAGGAACGAGGTGACGACGAGCATGCCCGCGCCCATGGCCAGCGCTCCGGTGACCTTCTCCTTGATCTCGCCGGAGAGGCTGCGCGCTGAGCGGCGCATCCAGAAGACCATCGCCGTGACGAAGGCGACGGCGACCACGCTGAGGGTGCCGCCGAACGCCTCCTGGGCGGTCCCTGACATGCTGGCGGCCGAGAAGGTGAGTACCGCCCCGAAGCTCATGGCCAGCGCGACCGCCGCGAGCACGCCGGTCCACACCTGGGGCAGGCGGGACTTGGCCTCGGCGCGCACCAGTGTGGCGACCAGGATCGAGACGATCAGTCCCGCCTCAAGCCCCTCCCTCAGCCCGATCAAGAAGCTCGGAAACGCGTCGTCCCACATGCCGTTCTCTCCCAGCCCCGCGTAGGCGCTCGCCTCAGTTAGCGAAGGCATACCTTACTCGGAGGCCACGCGAGTCGTCTACAGAGGTGTAGTCAAACAGTCCACGGCGGTCAGCCCGCAGCCTCGACGCCCATGGCCGGCACGGGAGCAGCCCGGCCGCCAGCAGTCAGCGGTGGTGGACCGCAGTACGGCCGGCCGCTGAAGGGAACGCTTGACCACCGCCCGCCTCGTCCGAGTGGCCTTCGGGGCATTGCCCCAGGACGGGGAAGCACGGAGGCTGGGCGTCCCTACACTCGCCGGTGATGAAATCCCTCACCCGACCGGGATCGTCCGTCTCCGACCCCGCCCTTCGCAAACTGCCCCAAGTGACGCTGCTGTTCTGGCTGCTGAAGTCGGTGGCAGTCACCCTGGGCGAGACCTCCGGCGACCTTCTCGGCATCACCTTCGGCCTCGGCTACGCCACCACCGCCGCACTCTTCCTCGCCTTCTTCGCCGCAGTGGTCACCGCCCAGGTGCGCGCCGCCGGCTTCCACCCGGCGCTGTACTGGTCCGTCGTGCTGGGCACCAGCATGGTCGGCACGGAGATCTCCGACTTCCTCAACCGCGGTTTCGGGCACGGCAGCGCCCCTGACGGCATCGGCTATGCCTGGGGCACGATCCTGCTCACCGGCCTGCTCGCCGGGGTGTTCGCGATGTGGTGGCGCACCGGGCAGACCCTCGACGTCGAGAACATCACCGGCCGCTCAGGGGAGATCCTGTACTGGATCGCCATCCTCGTCTCCAACACCCTGGGCACCTCCAGCGGTGACTGGCTGGCCGACGACACCGGGCTGGGATTCCGCAACGCCTTCCTCTTGATCGCAGCGATCATGCTGCTGATCTTCGCGGCCTACCGGTTCACCTCCGCCAACCGGATCGTGCTGTTCTGGCTCGCCTTCATCCTGACCAGGCCGCTGGGTGCCGCGGGCGGCGACTCACTGACCAAGCCGACCTCCCAGGGCGGCCTCGGCTGGGGCACCCTGTGGGGATCGGTGGCGTTGCTCGGCTCGCTGACCGCGTTGGTCGCCTGCCAGATCCGGCAGGTCCACCGGCATCCTCCGGCTCCCCACCCGGCGCCGAACGACCGGCGTACCGGCCCGCCCCAGCGCCCCAACGCCACCCCATCGTCCGGCGATTCGGCCCGAGAACCGACCCCGACACAGTTCTGACCACGGCAGAGCGCCCAAAGCAGCACGCGCCCCCTACTCAGAAGGCTCGGGTGCACCCTCGTGCCACTACATGCCATTCGGGGCGGTGAACAGCGGTCACAAGGGGTGCCGTGCCACTACCCTGAACCCACCTCGTGGACTCTGTTTACGCAGGTCAGACGCCATTTAGCTGCTGGAGCCCCACATGATTCCCAAGCTTAGAGCGCGGGTTCGATTCCCGTCACTCGCTCCACTACGAAACCCCAGGTCGGCGACCTGGGGTTTGTTTGTTGCTGAGGCGAATTTCGGGCGTGCGCGAGCCGGTCCGGTGGATCAGGTGAAGCGGATCAGGTGGTCGGGCGCGTCAGCCACCCAGGCTTCGGTCTCCCATGCGAGGTCGGGCAGCCACTTGCGCATCGTTGCGCGGTCCGGGAAGCAGTTCACGAACACCAGCCCCGCCTTGTCCGTCGCGAAGAGCCTCTTCAGGTGCTCACGCCGTCCGAAGTCGATCGGTCCGTGCGAAGTGACGGCCTCCACGAGGAAGAGCCGGCCGCCCCGCTCGTCGTGGACCACGAGATCCGGGTTCTTGCCGTGCTCGTCGAAGGCCAGCCCGAGCCGTGCGAAGACGTCGTCCTGGCGGATGTCGTAGCGGTGATCCTTGGCGTCCCCCAGGTAGAGCACCTGCCCGCCGGGGACGAAGCGAGGACAGAACTCCTCGATCATGTCCCGGATCAGGGGGTTCTGACCGCCGGGAGAGAGGCGGAACACAGAACCGTCGGGCAGCGTGACCGGGAGCATCTGCATCTCGCGGGTGGCCTTGTAGGCGGCCTGCTGGGTGGGAGCTTCGGCCACCCAGGCGTCGAGGGCGTCCTGGAACCCACGGGTGCCGTAGAGACGCACTACGGACAGAGCCGCGGGAGCGATCCGGTAGTTGTTTTTGGGGGAGTTGACCGTACGCCCCTCGGGAGCATCGGAGTTGTGCTCGGCGAACCCCGCGTCGACGAACTGGTGGAGCGTCTGCTTGCGGAAGGTCTCGCGCGTGTTCGGGGCGTACTCCTTGCCCCATCTCTCCGCGATGAGGCCCATGACTACCGTGACGCCGAGACGCGGGTTGGTCGCCGTGTTCCACGGCTCGCCGGGCTCCAGTCCGAGCAGCACGAGGGCCGTCAGGGCGGACCTGCTGTTGCGGCGGACCTTGTCGAAGCCGAAGGCTTGCAGGAGGACGCCGGCGTTGTCGACGGATGCTGCTAAGTCGCTGATCATTCGGCGGAGCCTACGACAGCGGGGAACAAGTCGGCCACGAGGGCGTCGAGCTTGGCCTGTTCCGGGAGCCATTCCGGGGCGTTCTCCGCCAAGCGCACCAGGTCGTCGCGGGAGGGGAAGGGGAGCGTCTTGACGTCCCCCGCATTGACCTGGGTGTGGCCGGAGAAGGTGCGGAAGATCGCGTCGAGCGTCGAGGAGTTCAGCCAGAGCATCAGCCCGTGCGCGAGTCGAGGGTCGAGGGGCCCCTTCTTCTCGTGCAGGTAGTTGGTCTTGTTGTCCAGGGCGACCGGGCCGTCGTACTGACAGACGCCCGCGACCACGCGCCGCTTCTCCTCCTTCGCGGTAAAGCGCTTGATGACGACGTAGTGCCCTTCGGGCAGAAGCAGCTTGCGGGCGGCCTCGGTGCCGGGGGAGAAACCCTGCGGCTTTTTCGCGGGGCGCTGTGGCCATTCGATCTTTCCGCCGCGCACGTTGGCCTGATAGACCATCGGCACGACACCGTCGGCGCTGAGGTCTTCGGTGAGGTGTTCGCGGTTGCGGAAGTCGACGACCTTGCCCGTGCTGACGCCCAGGCCCAGGTCCGCCAAGGTGAACGAGACGGCCGGCGGCACGACAGGCTCGTCGAAGCGGACGAACCGCTCGCGGTCCCCTGGCAGGACCACGGTGTCGAACGGGACGGTGCGGCGCAGCGGCGCGTCGTGGTGCGCGACCGACGCCGACAGGACGACCTGCGACTCCTGGTCGCCCCGTGTGCCCTTCACGATGACGTTTTCCTGGAGGACGCCGGTGTCGGCGAAGACTGTGTTGCGACTCTCGAAGATGTGGAGGAGATCGAGGCTGGTGCGGTCGAGCATCCACTGACGAAAGGCGCGGTAGTAGGGGCCGTTGGCCCAGGAACGGGGCACGATGATCGAGATCTGGCCACCGGGGGCCAGGGCGGCTGTGGCCCTGGCCCAGAACGCCGCGTAAGTGTTGCTGACATCGACCAGGTCTTGCGCGGTGCGCTTACGTTGCCTACTGCCCGCGGCGAGCTTCGCATAGGGCGGGTTGGCGATGACGAGGTCGAACGCACCGTCGGTGAGTGCGTCATCGTCGGTGAGGTAGTCGCCCTGCACGAGGTCGAACGTGGTGCCGTAGGTCGCCCTGCATTCCTCGAGCGTGGCCCGCAGGTAGGGCATGACCTGCGGGTCGATATCCACAGCCACGACGTGGACGTCCAGGTCAGGGCGCTCTTCGTGCAGTCGGGTCACCAGCGCGGCGGTCAGCGAGCCGACGCCGGCGCCGGGGTCCAGAATGCGCACGGTGTTGCTCAGCGCGTCCAGGCGAGGCATCGAGGCGATCAGGTCGGCGGCTCGTGCAGGGGTGAAGAACTGCCCCAGGGCAGCCTGGGTCAGAGGGTCAAGGACACTGAGCGCCTCCACCCGCCGTGCCTCGGTGTTCTCGATCAGTTTCACGTCCGCGATCCTCTCACGGGGCGTCCCGCCGGGTCGTTTGGTGGAGATGCGTACCGATTCCGCTACCCGTAGCAACGGCGGGAAAAGCGCGGACGCATCGCGGGCGTTCTTATTTTGAATTCCGAGTTCGCGGGCGGGGCGGTGGTTTTGCCGCGAATCTTTCCGGCCGCGACGGAGCCTTTCGCGCGTCCTTTGGGGAGTTGAGGCGGGGTGGTTCGGGTGCGAGCGGCCCGGGTCACCGGCCGCGCGCGCGTACGGAGCGAGGGTTGGCGGCTACCGGGCACGAGTTCCACAGTTCCACGCCGGCCGTGAGGAGCTCCCGTACCGCGTGTTGTTCGTCGGGAGTCCACGCGGCGCACTCGCCCGCGAACAGCTTCTCGTAGGCGTTCCCGTGTACCGGTCCCTGGCGGGGCAGCGCAGTGGTCGCTTCGAGGCCTCGGGCGAGGTCCTCGAAGAAGTTCCACGCGTCCAGGACCGGGCCCGGCGGGGCCTTTCGGCGGCGGGGGTCCTCCAGCCAGTGCTCGATCCGGCGCAGCTCCAGCGTGCCGGCCTCAGGCGTGGCCGGCTTCCATCCTCGTCGGCGCGCGTACATCCGCGCCTGCCGCACCGTCACGAACACCGGCACCTGCCCGGGGCCGTCGTCCGGCGCGGTGCACACCCGGTCGGGTTCGTCACCCCGGCCGCCTGCCCACAGGACCACCGCGCTGCGTACGCGACCCCGTACCCGGTACGCGTACAGGTTCCCGCGTGTACGGCGGGCTCCCACCGCGGGTCCGTCGTCCGTCTCGATTTCCGTCACGCCCTCACAGTGACAGGCCGCCCGAGCCCGGTTCCACGGCGAGGTCCCTGCCCCCCCAACTCCCCTCTTCCTACGGGGTCAACGGCCGCCCCGCGCGAAGGTTCCAGCGGCCGGAGCGGCCGGTCAGTTCGGTCGCTGTCAGTGGGGGTACGTCGATGCGCCAGAACGCCGACTCCGGCGCGTCCAGCGCCCGCAGCACCAGGGCCCGTACGATCTCGGGCTCCACGACCGCGAGGGTGCGGCCGGCGTCCTCCGTGGCAGCCGCCAGCCACGCGGTCGCCCTCGCGCACAGCGCCCGTACGGGTTCGCCGCCGTGCGGTGCGGCCGCCGGGTCGGTGAGCCAGGCGCCGACCGCCTCCGGCTCGGCCGCGCCCACCTCGGCCAGGGTCCGGCCGCGCCAGCGGCCCACGTCCAGCGCGGCCAGCTCGGCGGTGTCGTGCGCGGCCACGCCGAGCGCGGTCGCGGTCTCGCGGCAGCGCGCCGTCGGGGAGGCCAGGTACCGGTCGGCGGCGTGCAGCCCCGGCGCCGCCGCCCGGGCCGCGGCGAGCCCGGCGGGCTCCAGCGGCGCGCCGTCGTCGAACCGCGCCTCACGCAGCGAGCGGCTGAAGGCGGGCGAGACCAACACCAAGCGGAATGTCATGACGCTCCCCAATGGGCCACCCTCAATGAGCCACCCCCAATTAGCCATGCCGACAAGGTAGTTGGCGGCTGCCCGTCAGCGGACGCGCGCTCGCGCCCCCTCCGTGCGCCCTTGGCCGGATCCGTACTTCGCGCTACCTTCTCGTCGTTGATGACGACGGCAGAACGGAAGCCGGTGGGACTCCGGCACGGTCGCGCCACTGTATGCCCAGCACGATCCACCGCCTCCGGGAGCGCCGGGGGGACGGGGGGCGCCGGGCAAGTCAGACCCGTAGCCGTCGTCGTGTGCACCACCAAATGGGACGCGAGTTCCCCCGGGAGGTCCTGCCATGGCGCAGTCCGTCGCCCAGCCGACCAGCACGCCCACCGCCGTACTCGCCAAGCTGCCGATCGGCGCGATCGCCCCCTGGGCGGTCTTCTTCGGCATCCTGATGCTGGTCCTGATCTACTTCGTCGGCGCCGAGCAGGGCGCCACCTCGCTCCTGTCCGGCTCCACCGTGCACGAGTGGCTGCACGACGGCCGCCACCTCCTCGGTTTCCCCTGCCACTGACCCACCCGGGCCGCCCACCACCGGCCGACGGCCGCCCCCCGCCGCTGGCCCGGACCCGCCGCGCCTCCCCAGGGGCGCGGGGAACCGCGCGAACAAGCCCCACCGGGCCGCGGTGGAACAACCACCCGAGGCGACCGCACGCCGTCCGCAGACCGTGCGTGCCTGGCCGCGCAGTTCCCCGCGCCCCTGACGCGGCACAGCCACCCAACAGGGCCCCCGGCAACCCCGGGCGCCCCACCCCCAACCGGGTACCTCCACCCCCCCCAGGGGCGCGGGGAACCGCGCGAACAAGCCCCACCGGGCCGCGGTGGAACAACCGCCTGACGCGACCGCACGCCGTCCGCAGACCGTGCGTGCCTGGCCGCGCAGTTCCCCGCGCCCCTGACGCGGCACAGCCACCCAACAGGGCCCCCGGCAACCCCGGGCGCCCCACCCCCAACCGGGTACCTCCACCCCCCCAGGGGCGCGGGGAACCGCGCGAACAAGCCCCACCGGGCCGCGGTGGAACAACCACCCCCGCCCACTGAAACCCCGCTGAAACCGCCGTGAATGCGTCCACCCGCACGCTCTGCGGCATGAAGACATCGACGAACCAACTCGCGATCGAGGCCACCGGGCTTCGCAAGTCCTTCGGGGACAAGACGGTCCTGGACGGCATCGACCTGCACGTCCCGGCGGGCAGCATCTTCGCGCTGCTCGGGCCGAACGGCGCCGGCAAGACCACCGCCGTGCAGATCCTCTCCACCCTGATCTCCGCCGACGCCGGCGAGCTGCGGGTCGGCGGCCACGACCTCGCCACCGACGCCCAGGCGGTACGGGCCGCCATCGGGGTCACCGGACAGTTCTCCGCCGTCGACGGTCTGATCACCGGCGAGGAGAACATGCTGCTCATGGCCGATCTGCACCACCTGTCGCGCCGCGAGGGCCGCCGGGTCGCCGCCGAGCTCCTGGAACGCTTCGACCTGACCGACGCCGCGAAGAAGCCCGCCTCCACCTACTCCGGCGGCATGAAGCGGCGTCTCGACATCGCCATGACGCTGGTCGGCGACCCCCGGATCATCTTCCTCGACGAGCCGACCACCGGCCTCGACCCGCGCAGCCGGCACACCATGTGGAACATCATCCGGGGCCTGGTCTCGGGCGGCGTGACCGTGCTGCTCACCACCCAGTACCTCGACGAAGCCGATCAACTCGCCGACAGCATCGCGGTGTTGAACGGCGGCAAGCTCGTCGCCCAGGGCACCGCGAGCGAGCTCAAGCGGCTCGTCCCCGGCGGCCACGTCCGGCTCCGCTTCGACGAGCCGCGGGCGTACGAGAGCGCGGCGGTCGCCCTGCGCGAGGCGACCCGCGACGACGAGTCGCTGTCGCTCCAGATCCCGAGCGGCGGAAGCCAGCGCGAACTGCGCGCCATCCTCGACTGGCTGGACGCCGCCTCCATCGAGGCCGACGAGCTGACCGTGCACACCCCGGACCTCGACGACGTCTTCTTCGCCCTCACCAGCCCCACCAGCCCTGCCGCCCCCACCACCCCCGCCACGGTCACCACGGCCGCCACCGCGCTGAAGGAGAACGTCCGATGAGCTCGCTGTCCCTCGCCGTCCGCGACACCTCGACCATGCTGCGCCGCAACCTGCTGCACGCCCGGCGCTACCCCTCGCTCACCCTGAACCTGCTGCTCACGCCGATCATGCTGCTGCTGCTCTTCGTCTACATCTTCGGCGACACCATGAGCATGGGCATCGCGGGCGGCGGCCCGGACCGCGCCAAGTACATCGCCTACATCGTCCCCGGGCTGCTGCTCATGACCGTCGGCAGCACGGTCGTCGGCACCGCGATCTCCGTCTCCAACGACATGACCGAGGGCATCATCGCCCGCTTCCGCACCATGGCGATCCACCGCGGGTCGGTGATCGTCGGCCATGTCATCGGCAGCGTCCTCCAGTCGATCCTCAGTGTGGTCGTCGTCGGCGCCATCGGGGTGGCCATCGGCTTCCGCTCCACCGACGCCACCGTCCTGGAGTGGTTCGCGGCCTTCGGACTGCTGGTGCTCTTCTCCCTCTCGCTCACCTGGATCGCCGTCGGCATGGGCCTCATCAGCCCCAACGTCGAGGCCGCCAGCAACAACGCGATGCCGCTGGTGCTGCTGCCGCTGCTGTCCAGCGCGTTCGTGCCGCTGCACTCGATGCCGGGCTGGTTCCAGCCGATCGCCCAGTACCAGCCGTTCACCCCGGCCATCGAGACCCTGCGCGGTCTGCTGCTCGGCACGGAGATCGGCGACAACGCCTGGCTCGCGATCGCCTGGGCCGTCGGCCTGACCGTGCTCGGCTACTTCTGGTCGAAGGCCCGGTTCAACCGCGATCCCCAGCGCTGATGCCGCGCAGCACCAGCACGGCGGCCGCCGCCAGCTCGTCGCGCCCCAGGGCGGCGTATTCCGACACCGCGTCGGCGTACGCCGCCCCGTCGGCGTCCCCGGCGTCCTCGGCGAACGCGCGGGCCCGGGCGGCGGACATCGTCGGGAAGTCGCGGTGCACCCGCATCCGCTCCGCGAGCGCCAGCAGCCGTACGCCCGAGGACCGGCCGCCCGCCAGCTCGGCCATGCCGACCGCGAGCAGGACCGTGCCGGACACCGGAAGCTCGGCGGGGCTGTGCTCCTCGCCCGCCGGCGTCAGCAACTCCAGTGCCGCGGAGCGCAGTTCGGCCGCGAGGTCCGCGACCGGCTCCAGGCGGCCGTGCCGGGCGTGGGCGGCGAGAGCGGTCGCCTGGATCTGCCGGGACCAGGCCGCCATGAACGGGTCGTCGGGATACAGCACATCGGCCTCGCGCAACTGCGCCACCGCCTGCCGCCACAGGCCGAGCCCCACTTCGGTCAGGCCCCGCAGCAGCGCGATCTCCGCGCGCGAGCCCAGCTCCGGGCTGAAGACCCGGGACGACTCCGGGGGCTGTTCGAGGCCCGCCAACTCCAGCCACCGCTCGGCCTCTTCGAGCTCGCCGCGCTGGATGCAGGCGAGGACCAACGCCCAGCGCACCCCCGCCGTGTCGTACCAGCCCGCCGCGTCCGACCAGTCCCCGGTCCGCTCCAGGACGTCGAGGGCGGCCAGCAGATGCCGGTACGCCTCCTCGCCCCGCTCGGTCTGGAGGCACAGCTCGCTGACGCGGCCGTGGGCGAGCATCTCGGTGGCCGGGTTGCCAAGCGAGGTCAGGGCGGCCACGCTGCGGCGCGCCGAGTCCAGGGCGCGGTCCACATCGCGCTCGAACTCCCACACATAGCTGGCGAAGCACTCGGCGACGCCCGCGAGCACCGCGTTCTCGGCCTCGCACAGCTCCCGCAGCCTGGCGTAGTGCGGCGGCCGCACCTCGGGCAGGACGCGCAGCACCGCGTCCAGGGCGCGCAGCAGGGTGTCCGGTTCGGCGGTCGGCAACCGGCGCAGGGTCACCAACTGCCGTACGGCGTGCGGCCCGTAGCCCATGAAGAGGCTCAGCGTGCACACCACGGCCGCGCTGCGGGCGGGCTCGATGTCATCGGGGCCGGGCCGGAAGTGCGAGAGGGGGCCCGCGGTGTCGGCGGCCAGACCGGTGAGGCGGCTGTAGTTGGAGTCGGTCGCCCACAGCGAGGCGAGCACCGCGGTCAGACCCGCCAGGGTGGGCCCGTCGTCGCGGGCCAGCGCGTACCGCAGCGCCAGCACCAGATTGTCCTGCTCCCTGCGGGCCAGCTCCCAGGACCGCAGCGAGTCCGCGCTGAACAGCGCGTCGTGGTGGACCCGGCCGAAGTCCCGCGCCCAGGCGAGGAAGCGTCCGGTGACGGCATCCTCCTCGGCGGCCTCGGCGCGGCGGGCGGCGCTGAACTCGCGCACCGTCTCCAGCATGTGGAAGCGCACCCCGGAGTGGGTGTCGGCCGCCTTGATCAGCGACTGGTCGGCGAGCTGCTCCAGGAGGAACAGCGCGTCCTGGTCGCCGAGCACATGCTCGGCCGCGTCCTCGGTGAACCCGCCGGGGAACACCGAAAGGACCCGCAGGGCCGCCTGCGCCTCCGGTTCGAGCAGGTTCCAGCTCCACTCCACGACCGCCCGCAGCGTGCGGTGCCGCTCGGGCACGTCCCGCCCGCCGCCGCGCAGCAGCGCGAAACGGTCCCGAAGCCGCCGGGCGATCTCGGGCACCGAAAGGACCCGCACCCGCGCCGCGGCCAGCTCGACCGCGAGCGGCAGACCGTCGAGCTGGCGGCAGAGTTCCTGGACCGCCCCCTCGGGCAGCTCCGCGTCGGGCCGCGCGGCCCGCGCCCGCTGGCGGAACAGTTCCACGGTGGATACGAGGCCGAGCTCCCCCAGCGCGTACACGGACTCGGAGGTCAGCCCGAGCGGCGCCCGGCTGGTGGCGAGGATCCGCAGTTCCTTGGAGCCCGCCACCAGGGCCCGCACCAGTTCGGCCGCGCCCCGGATGACGTGCTCGCAGTTGTCGAGCACCAAAAGCGCGGGGCCCGGGCCGAGCGCGCCGACGATGCCCGCGATGATCCCGGCGGGGCCGGGCAGCCCCCGTGCCGCGCCCGCGCCGAGCACCGAGGCGACCTCGGTGGCCACGTCGTCGTCGGAGGTGACACCGGCCAGCGGCACGAAGTGCACCACCCGCTGTTCGGCGGCGCGGCCCACCGCGTGGGCGAGCCGGGTCTTGCCGAGCCCGCCGGGCCCGACGACGGTGACGACCCGCGCGGTATGCAGTAGCCCGGCGATCGCCGCGAGGTCGTCGTCCCGGCCGAGCAGCGGGTTCGGCTCGTGCAGCACGCCGTGGCGCACCAGCGGGGCCTCGCCGCGCAGCAACTCCCGGTGGAGCGCGGCGAGTTGGGGTCCGGGGTCGGCGCCGAGCTCGTCGCGCAGGGCCCGGCGGTAGAGGTCGTAGCGGGTGAGGGCGGCGGCGGGCCCGGCCGTGGCGGCCTCGCAGCGCAGCAGCTCCGCCAACACCTCCTCGTCGCGCGGCAGTTCACGGGCGAGCTGGGCCAGCGGGCGCACCGCGTCGGCCTTGCGGCCCAGCCGGGCGAGAGCGAGGGCGCGGGAGCGGGCCAGCGAGCGGTGGGCGCCGGCCCGGGCCAGGCGCAGCGCGGCGACCGGGTCCCGCAGGTCCTCGCCGTCACCGCTGGCGACGACGCCGTCCCACAGGGCGAGCCCGGCCTCCGCCTCGGCCAGCGCCGCACCGTGCTCGCCGGCCCGGGCGCGCGCCTCGGCGGCCGCCGCGTGCAGCAGCAGGGCGGAGCTGTCGACCTGGTCCTCGGCGAGGGCGATGCGGTAGCCGGCCGGAGTGCTGGCGATCACCTCGGGGCCGAGCTGCGAGCGCACCCGCGACACCAGTACCTGCACCGCCTTGCCGGGCCGTTCCGGCAGCTCGTCGTCCCACAGCCCCTCCACGAGCCGCCCGGTGCTGCATCCGGCCCGCAGGTCTTCGGCGAGCAGCGCGAGGAGTCCGCGCAGCCGGGGCGCGGTCACCTCCTGGCCGCGGTAGGCGACGCGCGTAAGCAAGGTCAACTCGGTGGTCACCCGTGCAGAGTAGTCAGCGCACGTCCGCCCGCACCCCGCGCGTCGGCCCCCGCCCTCGCACCCCGCGCCCCTCTGACCTCGCAACCCGTCCCCGGCCAGCGCTGCCGGGCCGGGCCGCGCCCCCCTTTTCGTACGCAGAATATCTGTCACCGCCGCCGGAGAAATGGATGTGACGCCCCCATTAGAATTTCTTCCGCGACTGGCGGAGCGCGATTATTGGCCGTGCTTCGGCGATTGCTCCGTGCTACTGTCGTTATCAGTTGCAGTTGTGGTTCCCATCGGGGCAATCATCACAGTGACGTGGAGTTCGCACGGTGCGGGCTCCCGGGCAATGCCCCGAAGGAGATCAATATGTCTGCTGGTACCGTGAAGTGGTTCAACGCTGAAAAGGGCTTCGGCTTCATCGAGCAGGACGGTGGCGGCCCGGACGTGTTCGCCCACTACTCGAACATCGCCGCCCAGGGCTTCCGTGAGCTTCAGGAAGGCCAGAAGGTCAACTTCGACATCGCGCAGGGCCAGAAGGGCCCGACCGCCGAGAACATCGTTCCGGCCTGACGCTGTCACGCACTTCGCAGCTGGGGCCCGCACCTTGGGGTGCGGGCCCCAGCTGGTCTTGTTTTCGGGCGCCTCGCGCCCGGCCCGCCGTGAGCACTCCACCGGCGGCTGCACACACCCGCACCACCCCGGATTCCAGACGTGCCCGGCCGGACAGACCGGCCCTCACCCCATGGCACGGGCCGCGCACGGCGGCCGCCCGGGATTTTCTCAGCATCTCATTCCGGCGACGCTCCCCGAATTCTGAATTCGGCACGATGCGTTTTCGCATCCGTCCGGCTCGTTCTTGCGATTCCCCCCAGCATTCGTTCTTCCGGGAATTCCTTGATACGCGCCGCATCAAGGAAGGTTCCGCATGAACCGCACCCGTACGAACGACCGTTTCTCCCGCACGCGCACCGGGGGCTCCTCCTCCGGCTCCCCCCGCGGCGGCAGCCGCTTCGGTGGCTCCGGCTCCTCGGGCCGTTCGGGCGGCTACGGCCGCCGGTCGTCCGCGCCGCAGGGCGAGTTCGCCCTCCCCGTGACCGTCACACCGCCGCTGCCCGCCGTCGAGACCTTCGCCGAACTCGCGCTGGCCCCCGGCCTGTTGGCCGAGCTCGCCCAGCAGGGCCTGAGCGTCCCGTTCCCCATCCAGGGCGCCACCCTGCCGAACTCGCTGGCCGGCCGTGACGTCCTTGGCCGTGGCCGCACCGGCTCCGGCAAGACCCTCGCCTTCGGCCTGGCGATGCTGACCCGCACCGCGGGCCGCCGCGCCGAGCCCCGCCAGCCCCTCGCCCTCGTCCTGGTGCCGACGCGTGAGCTGGCGCAGCAGGTCACGGACGCGTTGACGCCGTATGCGCGTGCGTTGCGGCTGCGGATGGCGACCGTGGTGGGTGGCATGTCGATCGGGCGGCAGGCCGGTGCGCTGCGTTCCGGCGCGGAGGTCGTGGTGGCGACCCCGGGCCGGCTGAAGGACCTGATCGAGCGCCGTGACTGCCGTCTGGACCAGGTGGACATCACGGTCCTGGACGAGGCCGACCAGATGGCCGACATGGGCTTCATGCCGCAGGTCACCGAGCTTCTTGACCAGGTGCGCCCCGGGGGTCAGCGGATGCTGTTCTCGGCGACCCTGGACCGCAATGTGGACCTGTTGGTGCGCCGGTACCTGAGCGACCCGGTGGTGCACTCGGTGGACCCGTCGGCGGGTGCGGTGACCACGATGGAGCACCACGTGCTGCACGTGCAGAGCGCCGACAAGTACGCCACGACCACGGAGATCGCCGCCCGCGACGGCCGGGTGATCATGTTCCTGGACACCAAGCACGCCGTGGACCAGCTGACCAAGCACCTGTTGCACAGCGGGGTGCGGGCCGCGGCGCTGCACGGCGGGAAGTCGCAGCCGCAGCGCACGCGCACGCTGGCGCAGTTCAAGACCGGTGACGTGTCGGTGCTCGTCGCCACCAATGTCGCCGCGCGCGGCATCCACGTCGACAACCTCGACCTCGTGGTGAACGTGGACCCGCCGACCGACCACAAGGACTACCTGCACCGTGGCGGCCGTACCGCCCGGGCCGGCGAGTCCGGCAGCGTCGTCACCCTCGTCACGCCCAACCAGCGCCGCGAGATGAGCCGTCTCATGGTCAGCGCCCGCATCGTGCCGCAGACCACCCAGGTCAGCTCCGGCGACGAGGAGCTGACGCGCATCACCGGCGCCCAGACCCCCTCCGGCATCCCGGTCACCATCAGCGCCCCGGTCGTGGAGCGGTCCCGGCGCGGCCCCTCGGCCTCGTCGCGTGGCCGTCGCGGCCGCCCGGGCCAGCGCTCCGGGCGCCCCGCCGCCCGCAGCACGGAATCCCGCCAGTCCGGCACCGCCGTCGCCTGACCATTCGCTTCGGGCCCTTCCGCCCTTCCGCCGACCGGGACATCCCGGTCGGTCCACCCCCCGAGCCTTGTGAGGCATCATGCGCTGCGTCATCGCCCGCTTCCCGTTCGACCTCTCCAAGAGCGGGGTGGTGGCCTCGATGAAGGGCATCAAGCCCGAGCCCGTCGTGGGTGAGTCCGTGCTCATCGGACGCCGTCACTACCCGGTCAAGCAGGTCGGCGAGGTCATCACCCGCCAGGACCGGCGCGACTTCAGCGCGCAGGAGGTGACCCGGGCCATGACCCGTCTGGGCTTCACCTGCCAGGGAATCTCCCAGGCCGCGCCCGTCCGCCCCCTGACCCCGATGCAGGAGGCGTCCGCGCTGTTCGGCGCGACCACGCTCGCCTAGGGCCGGGCGGACCACCGCACCGCGACCACGACGAGGGCCCCGCCGACACCGGCGGGGCCCTTGTCGTACGGGGCCGCGCACCGCCCTGACCGGGTCGGCGCGACGGCCGGAGGGACCGATGGTGTTGAATTTCCCCTCGGAACTCCGGTCCCCGCACGTCCGGGGTCCTTGGACGCGTTGCGCAAGAGGTGACATGACAGCAGACCGCCCGCTCAGTGACCGGCTGGACGACGACGACTACCCGGCCTACACGATGGGCCGCGCCGCCGAGATGATCGGCACGACCCCGGGCTTCCTGCGTGCCCTCGGCGAGGCCCGGCTGATCACTCCGTTGCGCTCCGAAGGCGGCCACCGGCGTTACTCCCGCTACCAACTGAGGATCGCCGCCCGCGCCCGCGAACTCGTCGACCAGGGCACCCCCGTCGAAGCGGCCTGTCGCATCGTGATCCTGGAGGACCAACTGGAGGAGGCCCAGCGCCTCAACGAGCGGTACCGCAGCGCGGCCGGCAACGGCGACCGCGCTCACTGAGCCCGGCCGCCGGCCTCCTCACGCGGCGCAGTACAGATCGCGCCCCGGCCGCTCGCCCGTGGTCAGGAAGCGGGTGACCGCGCGGTCGCCGCATGTGTTGCCGTTGGCCAGATAGACGCCGTGGCCGCCGTGGTCGACGCTGACCAGGCGGGCCCGGTCGCCGAACGCGGCGCGCATCTTGAGGGCGCCGGAGTACGGCACCGCGGGATCCCGCAGGTTCTGGATCATCAGGACGTTGGACGGTCCCTCGTCGGTGATCCGGGTCGGCTTGTGCGCGGGGGCGTCCTTCCAGAACGAGCACGGCGTGACGTTCACGGGCATCCCGGCCGTCAGCGGGTGCCGGGCCCGGTCGGCGCTCACCGCGCTCTGGTAGGCGGCCATCGACGACGGCCAGGTCACGTCGTTGCACAGCACGCCGAGCATCACCGCCGCGTCCTCGTCGGGCAGCGGGCCCGCGAGAGCAGGCGGCAGCACCGGCACCGCGGCCGGGTCCCGGGCCTCCTCGATCAGCCGCGCGAGCTGCGGGAACGCGGCGTCCTCGACCAGCGCGTTCTGGAGGGCCTGGCGCAGCACGTTGCCGGTGAGCGGGACGCCCGGCGTGGTGGACGCCTTGGGCGCGCGGTCGAGCCGTGCGGCCAGGTCGAGGAAGAACGGCCTTACGCCATCTGCGCGTTCGGCGAGCCGCAGCGCACCGCGTGCCGGGTCGGCGGCCCAGGCCGCGAAGTCGGGGAAGCGGTCGTCCACGCCCTGGGCCATGTTGGCGAGCCAGCCCCGCTCGACGCGCGAGGGGTCCGGGTCCCCGCTGCTGTCGAGCACGAAGCGGTCGGTGCGGCCGGGGAACTTCTGCGCGTACTGGGCGCCCACATACGTTCCGTACGAGGTGCCCCAGGCCGACAGTTTCCGCTCGCCCAGCGCCCGGCGCAGCAGGTCCAGGTCGCGCACCTCGTTGGCGGTGCTGAAGCTGCGCAGGACCGCGCCGCCGTTGCCGGCGCACTCCGTTGCGGTGCGGCGGGCCCGCGCGACGTTGTCGGTGATGGCGCCGTCCGCGTCCGGCCAGGGCCGCAGGTTCACCAATCTCCGGTCGTCGGGCGCCAGTCGGCAGCTCGCCCGGGTGCTGCCGCCCACCCCGCGCGGATCGAAGGCGACCAGGTCGTACGCGCCCTTGGTCTCCTTGCGCAGCGCCTCGCCCTTCTGGGTCAGGCGCTGCACCCCGGAGCCGCCGGGGCCGCCCGGTATCACCGCGAGGGTGCCGCGCCGCGCCTCGGGACGGTCGCTGCGCACCCGGGACACGGCGAGGGTGAGCCGGGGCCCGGCCGGGTCGCCGTAGTCGAGCGGGACGGACAGATCGGCGCACTCCTGGTCGAGGGGACCCCCGGCCTTGGCGCAGGCGTGCCAGGCCAGGGCGGGTCCGGCGGCAGGGGAAGCGGCCTCGGCCGCCGGGTTCAGGAGGGTGGCGGCCAGGGCCGCGCCGGACAGGGGCACCAGCGCCGCACGCTGAAGGAAGTTCGTCATGCGCCCCAGCCTCGTCGTGGTGCGCGACCGAAACCATCCGGCTGCCCCGGCCCGCCCGCCGGGGGCTAACCCCCGTACCGATCAAGCGTGTTGACCGGCGCGGACCCGCTCACCGTGGCCGCCGCCGGGATACGACAGGAGCGGGCACAGAATGTCGGGTGGAGCGGGGCGGGGCGCTCCTAGCGTGGAGGGCGTAAGGAAGGAAGGGGGGCCGGGAATGCTGAAGCGGCTCAACGAGGCCATGGACCGGATCGAGGAGTGCCTCGACGGGGAGATCGACGTGGGCGAGCTGGCTCGCACCGCGATGACGTCGGAGTACCACTTGCGGCGGCTGTTCTCCGCGCTCGCCGGGATGCCCCTGTCGGAGTACGTGCGGCGCCGACGGCTGACCGTCGCGGGCGCCGAGGTGCTCGCCGGGACCGGCACGCTGCTCGATGTGGCGGTCCGCTACGGCTACACGTCGGGGGAGGCGTTCGCGCGGGCGTTCCGTGCCGTGCACGGCGTCGGCCCCGGCGAGGCGCGGCGCACCGGCGCGGCCCTGCGGTCCCAGCCCCGGATGTCCTTCCGTCTCGTCGTCGAAGGGAGCACCAGCATGCGGTACCGGGTCGTGGAGAAGGAAGCGTTCCACTTGGTGGGCAGGAAGGCGCGGGTTCCGCTCGTGCACGAGGGGGTGAACCCGACGATCGCCGCGTTCGTCCAGAGCATCGGGCAGGACATCTCGCTCCGGGTCCACCAGCTGTCCGACCAGGAGCCCGAGGGCATCGTCTCGGCCTGCGACGGCCTGGACCCGAGCCGGGCCGAGGGGACCCAACTGGACTACTGGCACGCCGCGTTGAGCGGGCAGGAGCCGCCCGAGGACCTGGACGCCCTGTTCGTGCCCGCGGGCACCTGGGCGGTCTTCGAGAACACCGGGCCCTACCCGCAGGCGCTCCAGGAGCTGTGGCGGGACGTGTTCACGCAGTGGTTCCCGTCCAACCCCTACCGGAGCCGTCCGGGGCCGGAGATCCTGCGCACCCGCCCGGCGGAGGTCGGCGACGCCACGGACGCGGCGCTGTGGATCCCGGTCGAGCGCGCGGAGCCCTAGCGGGGGGAGCGTTCAGCGGCTCCGGGGGTGAGCGTTCAGCGGCTCGCGCCCAGGCGGCGCTTGGGCTTGGCGTCGGCGGCCTCGCTCCTCGCCCACAGCGAGCGGACGTGGCCGAGGTGGCGGGTCATGCACTTCTCGGCGCCCCGGGCGTCCCCGGCCAGCATCAGGTCGAGGAGTTCGATGTGCTCCTCGGCGGACGGGATCAGCTCGTCCCGCTGGTCCAGGGCGGTCAGACCGTACAGGCGGGACCGCTTGCGCAGGTCGCCGACGGTCTCCACGAGGCGCTCGTTGCCCGACAGGGCGAGCAGGGACAGATGGAAGCGGCGGTCGGCCTCCAGATAGCCGATGAGGTCGTGGTCGCGGGCCGCGCGCACGATCTCCTCGGCGACCGGCCGCAGCGCCTCCAGGTCGGCGCGGTCCGCGGAGCGGGTGATCCGGCCGATCATCGGGACCTCGATCAGTGCGCGGATCTCGGTGTACTGGTCGAGGTCGCGCTCGTTGACCTCGGTGACCCGGAAGCCCTTGTTGCGGACCGGCTCCACGAGGCCTTCGCGCGCGAGGTCGAGCATGGCCTCGCGCACGGGGGTCGCGGAGATGCCGAAGTCCTCGGCGAGGCCGGGCGCCGAGTAGACCTGGCCGGGGCGCAGTTCACCGGAGATCAGCGCCGCACGCAGCGCGTGGGCGACCTGGTCGCGCAGCCGCTCGGTGGTGGTGATGACCTTGCTCTGCTTCAGGTGTCCCATGCTGCTGTTCCTCCGTACCGAGCGGAGACCCAGAGTACAATGTCACGTTACGTTTGGGACTCCTCCGGTGTGACGGCGGCCGCCGGGGCCGGGGCGGCGAGGGGTGGGTCCTCGGGCGCCGCCGGCGCCAGGGCGGCGAGGGCTCCGAGCGGGACCGGCACCGCGAACGGGCGCCGCTGCGCGGGTGGTTGGCCGTCTCCGGCCAGACACGCCACCGCCGCTCCACAGGTGCGGCCCTGGCACCAGCCCATGCCGGCCCGGGTGAGGAGTTTGACCGTACGGGCGTCGCGGGCGCCCTGCTCGCGCACGGCCTCGCGGATGGCGCCCGCCGTGACCTCCTCGCAGCGGCACACCTCGGTGTCGTCGCCGAGCCACTCGCTCCAGCCGGGTCCCGGCGCGTGCAGGGCGGCCATCGCTTCGGCGAACGTACGCAGCCGGGTGCGGCGGGACCGCAACCGCCGCACGCGCCCACCCGGGCCCGGGTACGCACCCAGCCGGGCGGCGATGGCGCGTGCCGCCAACTCCCCTTCCGCGAGGGCCATTTGGACCCCGCCCACTCCCCCGGGCTCGCCCGCCGCCCACAGTCCGCGCACCGAGGTCTCCTGGCGGGTGTCCAGGGCGAGGGCGAGGGTGTGGTCGGGGGTGACGCGGGTGGCGCAGCCGAGGGTGGTGGCGAGCTCGATCGCGGGGACCAGTCCGTGACCGACGGCCAGCGCGTCGCAGGCGATCTCGCGCCACGTGCCCGGCACCGGCCGCCACCGCTCGTCGAGCCGCGTGACGGTGACGGCCTCGACGCGTTCCGCGCCGTGCACCTCGGTGACCGCGCTGCGGGTGCGCAGCGGCACCCGGTGGCGCAGCAGCGTCGTGCCGTGCGTGGCGGCCTCGATGAGCTTGTGCGGGTTGGTGGCGAGCGTGCGGGGGTGCCGGGCGTAACCGAGGTAGCCGGACGCCTCGATGACGGCCGGAACGTCGGCGCCGGCCTCGGCGAGTGAGGAGGCCACGGCGAGCAGCAGCGGTCCGCTTCCCGCGACGACGACCCGCTTCCCGGGCAGCACGAGCCCGCCCTTGAGCATGGCCTGCGCCCCGCCGGCCCCGACGACACCGGGCAACGTCCAACCCTTGAAGGGGAGTTGACGCTCGTACGCGCCGGTGGCGAGCAGCACGGCCCGGGCCGGTATCCGTACCGGGCGCGTGTCGTTGCCGTCGGCGCCGGTGACGGCGTGGACCGTCCACTCCTGCTCGGCGTGGCGCTCGATCGCCCAGACGTGGTGCCGGGCGAGGCGTGTGACGCGGGGGGCGTCCATCCGCTCGTGCCACCTTTCGAAGGTGGGCCAGTCGTGGTGCAGGGCGTCCGGGCGGGTGGCGTTGAGTTCGGCGGCGGGGGTTCGGTAGAACTGGCCGCCGACGTGTGGACCCAGGTCCACGACGGCGACCCGCAGCCCCAGCTCGGCTGCGGTGGCGGCCCCCACGACCCCGGCGGGCCCGCCCCCCACGACCACGAGGTCGTACTCCCCTGCGGACCGTACGGGGCCGCTCGCGCAGTTCCCCGCGCCCCTAGCGGGGCTGGAGCCCCGGCCCTCCAAGGCCTCAGCCGGACCGGCGTCCCCGCCTTCGCCTTCGTCTGCGGACCGTGCTGGCGCACCCGCGCAGTTCCCCGCGCCCCTAGCGGGGCTGGAGCCCCGGCCCTCCGAGGCCTCAGCCGGACCGGCGTCCCCGCCTCCGTCTGCGGACCGTGCTGGCGCACTCGCGCAGTTCCCCGCGCCCCTAGCGGCGTTGCAGCCCCGGCCCTCCGAGACCTCGGCCGGACCGGCGTCCCCGCCTTCGCCCGCAGACCGTGCTGGCGCACTCGCGCAGTTCCCCGCGCCCCTAGCGGGGCTGGAGCCCCGGCCCTCCAAGGCCTCAGCCGGACCGGCGTCCCCGCCTTCGCCTTCGTCTGCGGACCGTGCTGGCGCACTCGCGCAGTTCCCCGCGCCCCTAGCGGGATTGCAGTCCGGGCCCCCGGAGTGCTCAGCGGCGTTGGAGCCCGGGCCCCCGGAGAGCTCAGCGGGGTTGCAGCCGGAACCCCCCGAAGCAACCACACCCTCTCCCCCCAACCCACCCAGGGGCGCGGGGAACTGCGCGCCCAGCCCAGCACGGTCCGCGGACGAAGGCGAGGCCGCACCCCCCAGGGGCGCGGGGAACTGCGCGAACGGCCCCGCACGGTCCGCGGACGAAGGCGAGGCCGCACCCCCCAGGGGCGCGGGGAACTGCGCGAACGGCCCCGCCCCCCACCCCGCCCCGGACTGCGTCACCACCGCATCACCCGCCCCCGCCCGCACAAGACAGGCCCTCCGATTCGGCACCCCGTTCACCGTCGCGAGGCACTCGTAACACGCCCCGATCCCGCAGAACGCACCCCCGCCCCGGCCCCCCACCCGCGTCCGGCGCCAGGCGAGGACCCCCGCCGCCCACAGCGCCGCCGCGACGCTCTGGCCGGGCAGGGCCGGGATGGGGCGGCCGTCGAGGGTGATCTCGAAGGGGGGACCGGGCCGGGCTCCGGCCAGTTCCTCGGGGGTGCGTGCCACGAAGGCCTCCTCAGGAAACGGAACCCGCGCCGAAGCGGGCCGGGTCGAGCGGGGCGATGTCCAGGGGCGGTTGGCGGCCGAGCACGCAGTCCGCGATGATCCGGCCCGTCACGGGCGCGAGCCCGATCCCCGCCCCCTCGTGCCCGCACGCGTGCAACAGCCCCGGCACCCGCCCGTCCGCCCCGATCGCCGGAAGGTGGTCGGGCAGATACGGCCGGAACCCCGCGTACGTACGGATCGCCCGTACCCCCGCGAGGAAGGGGAAGAGCGCGGTCGCCCCCGCCGCGAGCCGGCCCACCGCCTCCACCGAGAGGCTCCGGTCGAACCCGACACGTTCGCGGCTCGCGCCGATGAGGACCGGTCCCGCCGGGGTGCCCTCGACGACCGCCGAGGTCTGGAGCGCCGCCGAGCCGCTGGCGACGTCGGCGACATAGTCCGCCGCGTACACCTTGTGCCGTACGACGCGCGGCAGCGGCTCGGTGACCAGGACGAAGCCGCGCCGGGGCAGGACGGGCAGCAACACCCCCGCAAGGCGGGCGAGTTCGCCGCCCCAGGTGCCCGCCGCGTTCACCACGTACGGCGCGTGCAGCACGCCGGAGGCGGTCCGTACCCCCCGCACCGCGCCGCCGTCCCCGATGAGCAGCCCGGTGACCTCCTGCCCGAGCCGGACGTCCGCGCCCGAGGCGCGCAGCAGATGGGCGGCGGCGAGGGCGGGCATGACCTGGGCGTCCTGGGGATAGTGGAAGCCCCCCGCGAGACCCGGCGCCAGGTGCGGCTCCAGGTCGTGCAGCCGGTCGGCCGGCACTTCGCGTGCGGTCACGCCCGCCTTCTCCTGGCCCGCCGCGAAGGCGCGCAGCGCGGTCAGGCCCGCCTCGTCGGCGGCGACGACGAGGCCACCCTTGGGCTCGTACTCGACCGCGCGCGGCAACAGTTCGGCGAGCTCACGCCACAACCGGGCCGAATGCAGGGCGAGTTCGAGTTCGGGGCCGGGTTCCTTGTCGGAGACGAGGAGGTTGCCCTCGCCCGACCCCGTGGTGCCGCCCGCCACCGGGCCCCGGTCGAGGACGGTGACGGCGAGGCCGGCGCGGGCCGCGTAGTAGGCACAGGCGGCCCCCACGACGCCCGCGCCCACCACGATGACATCCGCGGTGCTGGTGGTGGAGCTCCTGGATCCCATGGACACCTCGGTAATATTTCACATGGCACTGTCCCTGCCAAGGAGTCGGCCGACATCCATCCCGATCAGCCCCCCACCTGGGCACCACCCCTTCCTGAACCCCCTCGCGCACAGCGCCCCGACGGACCAAGGGTGGATAAAAGAGTTCCCGACACCTTGTCAGTGCAATTTCACATTACTATGTTACGGGTCACATTCCAGCCGCCCCATGGCTGGCCGAACTGTTCACGGAGTGACCACTGATGAACAAGCGCACCTGTATCGCCGTCGCCGTCGTGGCGGCGTTCACCCTCGGCGCGGCCGGCTGCTCCGGCACCAAGCACCCGAGCGCGGGCCAGGGCCAGGGCGGCAAGAACCCCGCCGCCGCGAACGTGGGCAAGATCGTCGGTGGTACGCCGGTCAAGGGCGGCACCCTCACCGTCCTGTCCAACCAGGACTTCACCCATCTCGACCCGGCCCGCAACTGGGTCATGAACGACATGGACTTCGGCACCCGGCTGCTCTACCGCACCCTGGTGACCTACAAGGCGGCCCCCGGCACCGCCGGCGGCGAGCTGGTCCCCGACCTCGCCACCGACCTCGGCACCGCCTCCAACGGGGCCCGCACCTGGACGTTCCACCTCAGACCCGGGCTCACCTACGAGGACGGCTCGCCCATCACCGCGCAGGACGTCAAGTACAACGTGGAGCGCTCCTTCTCGCCGGACCTGCCCGGCGGCGCCGACTACGCGGCCCGCTACCTCACCGGCGCCGAGGGCTATCAGGGCCCCGCCCAGGGCAAGCACCTCGACTCGATCGTGACCCCGGACGACCACACGATCGTCTTCGAGCTGCGCAAGCCCTTCGCCGAGTTCCCCAACGCCACCGTCATGCCGACCTTCGCGCCGGTGCCCCAGGCCAAGGACACCGGCCCCAAGTACGACAACAGGCCCTTCTCGTCCGGCCCGTACAAGGTGGACTCGTACGACCGGAACAAGCAGCTCACCCTGGTCCGCAACACCCACTGGGACGCCTCCACCGACCCGGTGCGCAAGGCGTACCCGGACCGCATCGTGGTGACGATGGGGCTCAAGGCCACCCAGATCGACGACCGGCTCATCGCCAGCCAGGGCGCGGACGCCTCCGCCGTCTCCTGGGGGGCGCTGCGCCCCGAGAGCGCGCCGAAGGTGCTGCCCAGCGCCGAGGTCCGCTCGCGCCTGGTCGCCGAGTCCACCAACTGCACCGACATGGTCCAAATGCACACCGGGCGGCCGCCGTTCACCGATGTCCGGGTGCGTCAGGCCATGATGTACGCGCTCGACAAGGACGCGGTGCTCACCTCCTCCGGCGGCCCCGCCTTCAACGACCTGTCCACCGCCTACATGCCGGCCACCCTCTTCGCCGGCAAGCAGCCCGACACCCTGAAGATCCCGGCCACCGGCGATGTGCCCCGGGCCAAGGAGCTGCTCAAGGAGGCGGGCAAGGAGGGCGGCTTCGCGACGAAGATGACCGTCTCCACCGGCGACAAGGGCCGCGCCGAGGCCATCCAGCAGTCGCTCGCCAAGGCCGGCGTCAAGGTCACCATCGAGACCGTCGACCCGTCCGCGTTCTACGCCACCATCGGCGACGTCAAGAACCGCACCGACCTCGTGTACTCGGGCTGGTGCCCCGACTATCCCTCCGGCTCCACGTTCCTGCCGTTCGTCTTCGACGGCCGCTACCTCAAGGAGAAGGGCAACTCCGGCAACCACTCGATCTTCCGCGACGACGCCACCATGAAGCGCATCGACGAGATCTCCGCGATGACCGATGCCAAGGCCGCCGACCAGGCCTGGCAGCACCTCGACGGCGAGATCCTCGCCAAGGCGCCCGCCCTGCCGGTCCTGGTCCGGCGCTGGCCGCTGGTGCTGGGCACCAACATCGCGGGCGGCTACGGCCAGACGTCCTTCGGCGGGCAGCTCGACTACGCCACGATCGGCCTCAAAGACCCTGCCAAGAGCGGGAATTGAGGGCCCGTACGCCATGGCCATCCCCCTGACCCCGCCCCTGAAGACACCGGCCGGCGCGCCGGCCCCGGACACCGGCCGGGGGCCCTGGCAGCTGGCCCGCGCCGAACTGCGCCGCCGCACCTCCGTGAAGGTCTCCCTCGCCGTCGTCGCCCTGTTCCTGATCATGGCGGCGGGCGCCCCGGTGCTCGGCGCGCTCGGCGGCTGGTCGCCCGACGCGTTCGACAAGAGCGCCATCGACCCCTACCTCGGCGGCCAGCCGCTCGGCGCGCTCGGCGGGATCTCCGCCGATCACTGGCTCGGCGTGGAGCCCGTCACCGGCCGCGACCTGTTCGCCCGCGTCGTGTACGGCGCCCAGGTCTCGCTGCTCATCGCCCTGACCGCGACCGCGATCGTCGTGGTGGCGGGCACGGCGGCCGGGATCGCGGCCGGCTACTTCGGCGGCCGCACCGACACGGTCCTGTCCCGTCTGATGGACCTCACCATGTCCTTCCCGTCCCTCATCTTCATGATCGCGATGATGTCGGTGGCCAAGGACGTCAACCGCATCCTCCTGATGACCGCCGTGATCGGCCTGTTCGGCTGGCCCGGCATCGCCCGGGTGGTGCGCGGCCAGACCCTCTCGCTCAAACACCGCGAGTACGTGGACGCGGCCCGCGTCGGCGGCTCCGGCCCCTGGCGCATCCTGACCCGCGACATCCTGCCCGGGGTCGCCGGGCCCGTCATCGCGTACACCACGCTCATCGTCCCCGGCATGATCGCCACCGAGGCCGCGCTCAGCTACCTCGGCGTCGGCGTGCGCCCGCCCACCCCGTCCTGGGGCCAGATGATCGCCGAGAGCGTGTCGTTCTACGACACCGACCCCATGTACTTCGTCATCCCGAGCGGCTGCCTCTTCCTCACCGTGCTCGCCTTCACCCTGCTCGGCGACGCGCTGCGCGACGTCCTCGACCCGAGGGGGAGCCGCACATGACCCGCTATCTGGCCCGCCGGATCCTCGGCGTGCTCGGGGTGCTCCTGGCGATCGCCGCCGTCACCTTCACCATCTTCTACGTCCTGCCCTCCGACCCGGCGGCCGCCGCCTGCGGCAAGTCGTGCAGCGCCGAACGGCTGGAGGCGATCCGCGCCCACATGGGCCTGGACCAGCCGCTGTGGCGCCAGTTCTGGGACTTCGCCTCCGGGATCTTCACCGGCCGCACCATGGGCACCGGCCAGTACGCCCTGCACTGCGACTTCCCGTGCCTGGGCTACTCCTACGAGAACAGCGAGTCCGTCTGGGCGCTGCTCATGGACCGCCTGCCGGTCTCGGCCTCCCTCGCGCTCGGCGCGGCCGTGCTGTGGCTGGCGCTCGGCCTCTCGGCCGGCGTCGCCGCCGCCCTGCGCAAGGACACCTTCACCGACCGGGCCCTGATGGTCGGCGCGGTCGCCGCCGCCTCACTGCCGGTCTACTTCACCTCGGTGATGCTGATCTACGGCCTGATCCGGGTCGCCGGACTGCTGCCCTACCCGCAGTACACCTCCCTGACCAGCGACCCCGTGAGCTGGGCGTCCAACCTGCTGCTGCCCTGGATCGCGCTCGCCGTCCTGTACGCCGCCATGTACGCCCGCCAGAGCCGCAGTTCGATGATCGAGACGATGGCGGAGCCCTACATCCGCACCGCCCGCGCCAAGGGCCTGCCGCGCCGCACCGTCGTCGTCAAACACGGCCTGCGCTCCGCGATGACCCCGATCCTCACCCTGTTCGGCATGGATCTGGGCGGGCTGCTCGCGGGCGCGGTCATCACCGAGTCCATCTTCGGACTGCCCGGCATCGGACGCCTCTTCTACGGCGCCCTGTCCACCGGCGACCAGCCCGTCATCCTCGGCGTGACCCTGCTCGCCGCCGCCTTCATCGTCGTCGCCAACCTGGCCGTCGACCTCCTGTACGCCGTCGTCGACCCGCGAGTGAGGCTCTGATGGCCGACCCCCAACCCCTGCTTGCCGTACGGGAGTTGACGGTGACCTTCACCACCCCGCGCGGTCCGGTGCGGGCCGTGGACCACCTCTCCTTCGATGTGCACCGGGGCCGCACCCTGGGCATCGTCGGCGAGTCCGGCTCCGGCAAGTCCGTCACCTCGATGGCCCTGCTCGGCCTGCACACCGGCGCCGAGGTCACCGGCTCCATCGCCCTCGAAGGGCGCGAACTGGTGGGCCTGCCCGAGCGCGCCCTGAACCGGCTGCGCGGCCGGCGCATCGCCATGATCTTCCAGGACCCGCTGTCCAGCCTCCACCCCTACTACACCGTCGGCGAGCAGATCGCCGAACACCACCGCGTCCACTTCAACTCCCGTCGCGCACAGGCCCGCAGGCTCGCCGTGGAGATGCTCGCCGAGGTCGGCATCCCCGAGCCGGGACGCCGGGCCGGTGAGTACCCGCACCAGTTCTCCGGCGGGATGCGCCAACGCGCCATGATCGCGATGGCGCTGGCCTGCGAACCGGAACTGCTCATCGCGGACGAGCCCACCACCGCCCTCGACGTCACGGTCCAGGCGCAGATCCTGGAGCTGCTCGCCCGCCTCCAGCAGGAGCGCGGACTCGCCGTCGTGATGATCACCCACGATCTGGGGGTGGTGGCCCGGGTCGCCCACGAGGTGCTCGTCATGTACGGCGGCCGCGCCGCCGAACAGGCTCCGGTGGACGCCCTGTTCGCGACGCCCGCCCACCCCTACACCCGGGGCCTGCTCGACTCGCTGCCCCGCCTCGACGACGAGGACGACCAGCCGCTGCGGGCCATCCCCGGCAGCCCGCCCTCCCTCCTGGAGCCCGCCCCCGGCTGCGCCTTCGCACCCCGCTGCCCGAGGGCGGCGGCCGCCGGCGCCGCCGTGCGCGAGCGCTGCGCGAGCCAACGCCCCGAGCTCGACGGCCCCCGGGACCACCCGGTCGCCTGCCACCTCCCCGCATACGAAGGCGTAGCCCCATGAACGGCACAGCCCCCCAACCCCTGCTCTCCGTAAGGGACTTGAGGATGCACTTCCCCGGCAGGCGCGCCCGCTCGGCGCCCGTGCGGGCCGTCGACGGGGTGAGCTTCGACGTGGCGGCCGGCGAGACCCTGGGCCTGGTCGGCGAATCGGGGTGCGGCAAGTCGACCACGGGCCGCATGATCGTGCGCCTCCTGGAACCCACCTCCGGGACCATCGCCTACGAGGGCCAGGACATCAGCCGGCTGTCCCGGCGCGAGCTGCGTCCGGTGCGCAAGGACCTCCAGATGGTCTTCCAGGACCCGCACTCCTCCCTCAACCCGCGCCAGACCGTGGCCCGCGTCATCGCCGATCCCCTTCTGGCCCACGGCAGTTCGGAGTCGGCGGCGCGCACCAGGGCCGCCGAACTGATGGACCTGGTGGGCCTGATCCCCGAGCACATGGACCGCTATCCGCACGAGTTCTCCGGCGGGCAGGCCCAGCGCATCGGCATCGCCCGCGCACTCGCCCTGGACCCGAAGCTGGTCGTGGCGGACGAACCGGTCTCCGCGCTCGACGTCTCCGTACAGGCCCAGATCGTCAACCTGATGGAACGCCTCCAGAAGGAACTGGGCCTGGCCTATCTCTTCATCGCGCACGACCTGTCGGTGGTGAAGCGGGTCTGCGACCGGGTGGCCGTGATGTATCTGGGCCGGGTGGTGGAGATCGGCGCCAAGGAGCGGGTGTACGCGGCGCCGGCCCACCCCTATACGCAGGCCCTGCTGTCCGCGGTCCCCCTGCCGGACCCGGCGGCCGAGCGGACCCGCGAACGCATCACCCTGCTCGGCGACCCCCCGAGCCCGGCCGCGCCCCCGCCCGGCTGCGCCTTCCACCCCCGCTGCGGCCGGGCCCAGGCGGTCTGCCGGACGGAGGCGCCGGTGCTGCGGGCCGTGGCGACCGGGGAGCGCCGGGAGGTGGCCTGCCACTTCCCTGGCGCGGAGCCCGCCGCCTCGCGGATGGGCGGCTGAGGGGCGGGGCTGAGGGTGCTACAGCACCATGCTGCCGAGGGGCCGGTCGGGGCGGGCCCCCGGCAGTACGTAGAACAGGGCCGAACCGTAGTGCTCGGCAAAGGGGTTGAGCGCGTCGCCCGCGGCCAGCCGACCCTGGACGCGCACGAACAGCGCGGGGTCCTTCAGATACGCGAGGAAGAGCAGGCCGCGGTCGGCGGGGTGGTTCTCGTAGGAGTATCCGCGCCGCAGCATCCGGGCGCCCCCGTCGAACCGGTGGTGCGCGAGCCGCACGTGCGCGTCGGCGGGCAGGAGGGCCCCGCCGTCGGCGGTGCGGGCGTCCGGGTCGACGTCGTCGTGCTCGGCGCCGCCCCCCAGCGGCTCGCCCCCGCGCTTGCGGCGTCCCACGATCTGTTCCTGCCGGGCCACCGGCAGCCGCCCGAACTCCTCGACGCGCAGCCGGATGCGGCGTACGACGAGGAACGTTCCGTCGGCGTACGGTCCCGGCCCGGACAGCCAGACCCAGCGTTCGCTCTCGGCCTCCGAGGGGTTGGCCGTGCCGAACTTGAAGCCGAGGGGGTCGCGCGGTGTCTCGCCGTCCCGGGACGGGGTGAACGGGCCGGAGTGCGGCCCGGGCAGCTCGGGCGGCCAGAACCCCGCCTGGCGCCAGCGCGGCCGCAACACCCCGGCGCCGGCGGCCGCGAGCAGCCCGGCCAGCGTCTCGCACGCCCAGGGGTCCTGCGCGCAGATCTGTACGCCGATCTCGCCGCCGCCCGCACCCGCGTCGAGGTGCTCGCCGGGGAACGCGGGCAGCTCCCGCAGCCCCTCGGGCGCACCGATGCCGAGCCGGGGCGGCAGGGCGGGCCCGATGCCGATGGTGGCGGTCGGCCCCGGCGGCCTGCCCGCGAGCAGTTCGCTCCACCGCGCGAGCAGCCGGCGCACCGCGTCCCGGCCCGGGGCGCCCCGGGTGCCCGGGTTGAGGTCGTAGGAGACGAAGAGCACGTGCTGCTGGCGGGGCCCGACCACCCCGTCCTGGCGGACCGGGCCGGGCGGCGCCCCCTGAACGGGCGGCCGGTCGCGCTCACGGCGCGGCAGGAGGGTGTCGCATCCGCTCAGCGCGAAGGCGGCGGGGAGGGTGGCGAGAAGGGTGCGGCGCCGGAACCCGGGGTCACTCAAGTCATCGTACAAAACAGTACATTTCGTGAGAGAGGTGTTCGGCACGATACACCGGCGCCCCGCCGCGCCCCCGCTTCCGAACCCCGGCGATCCGCACCCACGCCGCACCGGCCCACCGGCCCTGGGCAAGGCCCGCCCCGCCCCTCCGGCGTCGCTCCCTCGCGCCTACTGCTCGCCGAGCGGATTGACGGGCGAGGGCGGCGCATCCGGGTCGTCCTCGGCGGCCGGCAGCGGGCGGTGCCCCTCCGACCAGTGGTTGGACCACCCGCACACCCCGCACGAATACCGCCCGTCGAGCCCGGCCAGCTCGGTACCGCAGCGCTTGCACTGCGTATACGTGATGTCCGGCGTCGGCGCGGGCCCGAACCCGCGCGCCACCAACGGCTCGACCTCCGGGCGCCGTCCAGCCCCGGGAGCGGGGGTGTCATTCATGTGCGGGAGCGTACCGAGCGCGGCGGGGGGCCGCGCGGGGCGGCGGTCACAGGGGTTGACCGAAGCCGACGCCCGCCACACGTCACAGCGCCACGGGCCGGTCCGGCTCGTCAAGCCAGAATCGTTGCCCCTCGCAGTCCACGGTTACGCCGAACCGGGTGATGTCCGGCCGGCGCCGCGCCTGATACCAGGTGAACGACCGCACCACCTCGTCCCAGAGATCGCGCGGCCCCCAGACCCGCACGGCGTCCCCCGCCCACCAGTCGGTGTAGCGGACGATCGCCACGGACGTGCCGGTCCCGTCCACGAACTGGACCTTGCGATCGTTCCCCTCGCCGCGATGCGAGTACGACGCGTCGGGGACCTGGAGCCCGATCGCGAACGCCTGCGCACAGCCGCCTCCCAGCACCTGATCCGGGTCGATCGGCGACGGTCGGCGCACACACTCACCCGCCACGTCCAGAACCCGTGGTGGACGTTGGCCACGGAGCCACATGTACGACGCCGAGCCCACGAACCGTCCCCGCGCCACCCCGCGTGCCACTCGGAGCCTCAGCAGGCCGGCGTTCTCGTAGGCGGTGCCGAAGGGCGTGAGGATCAGCCCGCCTTCGGCGACCTGCTCCACCCACGCGGACGGCACGGCGTGCAGGGACGCGGTGCTGATGACGCGGTCGAACGGGGCACGCTCCGGCACCCCGGCGAGGCCGTCACCACAGACGAGGTGCGGGGCGAAACCGGCCCGTTTCAGGTTGGTGGCGCCTCGTTCCGCCAGATCGTGATCGACCTCGACGCCGGTGACCCGCGCCTGGCCCACGCGCTCACACAGGTACGCGGTGTGGCAGCCGGACCCGTACCCGACATCGAGGACCGTGTGCCCCGTCCCGAGTTCGAGGTGCCCCAGTTTCTCGAAGACGATGTCCGGTGCGGACACCGACGAGCTGAAGTCGCCCAGGGCCGGGCCGGTCGGCGGGGTCTTCCCGTCGTCCATCTGCGTGACGACGGACCGGTGGGGGTCCCACACGGCCCGCCGCCATGCCTCCCGATCGACCCCCCGGTCGATGAACCGGTACGTCCCCCGTGCATCCCGCTCGGGCACCCAGGCCCGGTCCGGCACGTAGTCCTCACGGTCGACCGCGTCGAAGGCCCGAGCCAGCCAGGGCTCACGGAAGACCCCCTTGGCCTCGAGCGCCCCTCGACATACCGCACGGTGGTCCATGGCGCCGCCTACTTGGGCCGCTGACCATCTGGACTCGGCGGCTCCGGCGGAGGTGTCCACGGCTTGTCGTCGGTCTCGCCGCCGTGCTTTCCAGCCATGGCGTCTTCCCTTCTCGGGGTGCGTGACGCTCATCCCTGGTCTGCCGAGGGCCACGCCGCTCCCACTCACATTGGACCGGTGGACCGGTCCAGTCAAGGACGGGCGCTCAACTTCCTTCGAAGGAGAGCCACTTGACGATGCATCAGCGGATGTCGCCCATTACATAGCCTTCCGTGTCCTCCCAGAGATCGCCCGGCGTGACGCCCTGCTCCACGACGATCGCCCTGTCGTCCTCGTCGTAGGCGACATGCAGGACGACCAGGACCGCGAACGGGGCCTCCTTTGCCAGGAGTTGCGCCTCCTCGGCCGTGGCCAGCCGGACCGTCTTCTCGTCCACTCCACGCGCCGGGTGGCGCCCGGTCATCCGGGCGACGTAGCGCGTCGTCCCCTCGGCGATGGGCTCGGGCCGCTCCAGGCGCGGGCATTCATCCGCGATCTCCGGAGGGAACCAGGCGCGCACCACCGACAGCGGAGCGCCGTCCGCGAGACGGATCAGGCGGTCGCGTCGCAACGGCAACGCGTCACCGCTCGTTGCCAGGGCACGGGCCACCCGTATCGGCGGGATTTCCCGGGCCGGCACCCCCAGGATTTCGAAGGCGCGGCCCCCCGTCGTCCTGTCCGTGCCCGCCTTGCGGGCCCCGGCCGGACGCGCCAGAGGAAGCCGTGTCACCCGGAAGCCCTGGCCCTGGCGCGCACTCACCAGGCCGTCGGCGACGAGCGTGTCATACGCCTTGATCACGGTGGCCCTGCTGACGCCCCACCGCGCGCAGAGGTCACGCTGGGAGGGGAGAAGGTCGTCAGCCCCGAACTCCCCTTCGGCGATCCGAGCGCGCAGGGAGTCGGCGATCTGCTCGTACTTCAGGACGGCCATGTCATCGCTCCTGGGACGGTGGACAGGTTGACCGGTCGGGGTGGACGATCCGGACCATGACATCAGACCCCGTTGTCGCTCCGGAAGTCCTGGCCTTCTACACGGAGACCACCGACGAGTCGGTCCGCCTGACGTCCAGCGCCGACGGCGCACTGGAGCTGATCCGCACCCAGGAGATCCTCCGCCGGTACCTTCCGGCGGCTCCGGCCGACGTCCTCGATGTCGGCGGCGGGCCCGGCATCCACGCCAAGTGGCTGGCCGAGGACGGATACACGGTGCACATCGTGGACCCCGTCCACCGTCATGTGGAGCAGGTACCCGATGGCGTCACGGCCGAGGTCGGCGATGCGCGCAAGCTACCCGCGTCCGACCACTCGCAGGACGTCGTCCTTCTGCTGGGCCCGCTCTACCACCTCCTGGAGCGCGAGGAACGGGACCGGGCGCTCGCCGAGGCGCTGCGTGTCGTGAAGCCGGGCGGGCTCATCGCCGCCGCCGCGATCGGACGGTACGCCTCACTGTTCGAGCACGTCGCCACCACCCTGCTCGACGTCGAGCGCGTCCACGACGCCGTGGCCGACATCCTTGTGAACGGTCGCCACGAACCGGGCCGCAAGGGCTTCACCGCTGCCTACTTCCACACCGCCGCTTCCCTGGCGGAGGAGTTGACGGAGGCCGGTGTCGCGGATGTGCGGGTGATCGGAATCGAGGGGCCGTCCTGGGGCGCGCTGAAGGCGGCCGAGACACACTCCGAGGAGTCCTTGCGGGACTCGGCGATGTTCCGCGCCGCACTCGCCGCCGCCCGGCTGGCCGAGCCCTACCCCGACCTTCTCTCCGCCAGTTCCCACATGCTCGCCGTCGGTCGCGCACCCGGGTGCCCGGGCGGGGCGTGACGAAGGCCATAGCGGCTGGACGAAGTCCATGGGTCGGCGGCGCGGATGACCGAGACCTGGCGGTATCGGTTGGTCCTCCGTCGATATTCGTCATCCGTTTTCTGTTATCCGACCGCCCGCGGGCTGTCTCCTCTGTGTCGGGTCAGTTAGGTTCGGTGCTCCGGGGAGAGTGGACGAGGCGTGATCAGTGAACAGGTAGCCGCGGTGGTCGTCGCGGCCCGAGCCGGGGATCAGCGGGCGCGGGACGAGCTCGTCGCCGGGTATCTGCCGCTCGTGTACAACATCGTCGGCCGCGCGCTCGACGGGCACGCGGACGTCGACGACGTCGTGCAGGAGAGCTTGCTGCGGATGCTCGACGGGCTCGGCTCGCTGCGGGAGCCGGAGGCGTTCCGGTCCTGGCTGGTCGCCGTCACCATGAACGAGATACGCCGGTACTGGCAGGGCCACCGCCGGGCCACCGTGACCGGCGGGCTCCAGGACGCCCACGACGTCGCCGACCCCGGGGCCGACTTCGTCGACCTCACCATCGTGCGGCTCGGCCTGTCCGGGCAGCGCAAGGAGGTCACCGAGGCCACCCGCTGGCTGGAGACCGACGACCGGGCGCTGCTCTCGCTGTGGTGGCTGGAGGCGGCCGGCGTGCTCACCCGGGGCGAGGTCGCCTCGGCGCTCGACCTCTCCGCCGAACACGCCGCCGTACGCGTCCAGCGCATGAAGGGCCAACTGGAGACCGCCCGGGTCGTCGTGCGCGCGCTCGCCGGGATCGAACGGTGCGGCGAGCTGTCCGGGCTCGCGCTGTCCTGGGACGGCGTGCCCTCCGCCCTGTGGCGCAAGCGCATAGCCCGCCACGCCCGTACCTGCGCGGTCTGCTCCGGGCACTGGAGCGGGCTCATACCCGCCGAGGGCCTGCTCGTGGGGCTCGCCCTCGTTCCGGTGGCGGGCGCCTCCGCCGGTCTGCTCGCCGCCCTGCACGGCGCGGACCCGGCGCTCCAGAGCGCCGCGCACGCCACCGCCACCGCATCCACCCAGCCCATGACCGCGGCCCAGACCGCCCCGCGCGCCGCCCACGGTTCGCACGCCGCGGGCCGGCGGCGGGCCCCCGCCTCGCGGCGCGACCGGCGCGATCAGCGGGCGCGGCGCCGGCGCCGGGGCGCCGCCGTCATCGCCGCGCTCGCCGCCGTCGCCACGCTCGGCGGGGCGTACCACTTCATGACGGACGCAGGGCAGGCCCCCTCCCGCTCCGTCGCGGACGCCCCGGCCACCCTCACCGACGCGGCCGCCGCCGACGGCAGTACGCGACCGCTGCCGCCGACCCCCTCGGCCACCAACTCACCCAAGGCGCCCACGAGTTCGCCGTCGCCGAGCCCCTCCAAGAGCTCCGCGTCACCGACGAAGTCGGCCGCGCGCCCCACCCCGCCGAAGGCCACCCCCAGCACCCGGCGTGCCACGCCCCGCACCGTGGACACCAGCGTCCCGGCCGATGTCCAGCAGGTGCTCGACCTGGTCAACTCCGAGCGCGCCAAGGCCGGTTGCTCGGCGCTCACCACCAACTCCAAGCTGTACGAGGCGGCGCTCAAGCACTCCGAGAACATGGCCGCGCAGAACTTCTTCGACCACACCGACCCGAGCGGCGCGGGCCCCGGCGAGCGGATCACCGCGGCCGGCTACAGGTGGAGTACGTACGGCGAGAACATCGCCCGCGGCCAGGCCGACGCCGCCGCGGTCATGGACTCCTGGATGCACAGCTCCGGCCACCGCGCCAACATCCTGAACTGCGCGTTCAAGGAGATCGGCATCGGGGTGCACCACGGCTCCGGCGGCCCCTGGTGGACCCAGGACTTCGGCACGCAGAGCTGACGCCCACGGGATGGAGAACGGGCCCGGGTCCTCAAGGACCCGGGCCCGCCGTTCACCCGAGGGCTCAGCCCTCGTCCTCCAGGTCGCCCTCGGTCTCCAGGTACACCTGGCGCAGGGCTTCGAGGACCGCCGGGTCGGGCTTGGCCCACATGCCGCGCGACTCGGCCTCCAACAGGCGCTCCGCGATGCCGTGCAGCGCCCAGGGGTTGGCGTTCTGGAGGAACTCACGGTTGGCCGGGTCCAGGACGTACGTCTCGGTCAACTTGTCGTACATCCAGTCGGCGACCACGCCCGTGGTGGCGTCGTAGCCGAACAAGTAGTCCACGGTGGCGGCGAGTTCGAAGGCGCCCTTGTAGCCGTGGCGGCGCATCGCCTCGATCCACTTGGGGTTGACGACGCGGGCCCGGAAGACCCGCGAGGTCTCCTCGACCAGGGTGCGCGTCTTGACGGTCTCCGGACGCGTCGAGTCGCCGATGTAGGCCTCGGGCGCCGTGCCGCGCAGGGCACGTACGGTGGCCACCATGCCGCCGTGGTACTGGAAGTAGTCGTCCGAGTCGGCGATGTCGTGCTCGCGGGTGTCGGTGTTCTTCGCCGCGACCGCGATCCGCTTGTACGCCGTCTCCATCTCGTCCCGGGCCGGACGCCCGTCGAGTTCACGGCCGTACGCGTAGCCGCCCCACACCGTGTAGACCTCGGCGAGGTCGGCGTCGGTGCGCCAGTCGCGGGAGTCGATGAGCTGGAGCAGACCCGCGCCGTAGGTGCCGGGCCGTGAGCCGAAGATGCGGGTGGTGGCGCGGCGTTCGTCGCCGTGCTCGGCGAGGTCGGCCTGGGTGTGGGCGCGTACGTAGTTGACGTCGGCGGGCTCGTCCAGGGAGGCCGCGAGGCGTACCGCGTCGTCGAGCAGGCCGATGGTGTGCGGGAACGCGTCGCGGAAGAAGCCCGAGATGCGCAGCGTCACGTCGATGCGGGGGCGGCCGAGTTCGTCGAGCGGGATCGGCTCCAGGCCGGTGACACGGCGCGAGGCGTCGTCCCAGACCGGGCGCACGCCGAGCAGCGCCATCGCCTCGGCCACGTCGTCGCCCGCGGTGCGCATCGCGCTCGTGCCCCACAGGGAGAGCCCGACCGAGGTCGGCCAGTCGCCGTTGTCGGCGCGGTAGCGCCCGGCCAGCGACTCGGCGAGCGCCTGGCCGGTCTCCCAGGCGAGCCGGGAGGGGACGGCCTTGGGGTCGACGGAGTAGAAGTTGCGGCCGGTCGGCAGGACGTTGACGAGTCCGCGCAGGGGCGAGCCGGAGGGTCCTGCCGGGACGAAGCCGCCGTTGAGGGCGTGGACGGTGTGGTCGAGTTCGGCGGTGGTGGCGGCCAGGCGCGGCACGACCTCGCGGGCCGCGAACTCCAGGATGGCGCGCACCTGTTGGGGCTGGTCGGCGGGGATCGCCGCGAGGTCCCAACCGGCGTCGTCCATCAACTGCACGAGCGCGCGGGCCTGTTCCTCGGCCTCGTCGGCGGAGGTGCGGGTGGCGGCGGACTCGTCGAGACCGAGGGCCTCGCGCAGTCCGGGCAGGGCGGTGGTGCCGCCCCAGATCTGGCGGGCGCGCAGGATCGCCAGGACCAGGTTGACGCGGTCGGCGCCGGCCGGGGCGTTGCCGAGGACGTGCAGGCCGTCGCGGATCTGGACGTCCTTGATCTCGCAGAGCCAGCCGTCGAGATGCATGATGAACTCGTCGAAGCCCTCGTCCTCGGGGCGGTCTTCGAGCCCCAGGTCGTGGTCGAGCTTGGCGGCCTGGATCAGCGTCCAGATCTGGGCGCGGATGGCGGGCAGCTTCGCCGGGTCCATCGCCGCGATCTGGGCGTGCTCGTCCAGGAGTTGCTCAAGGCGCGCGATGTCGCCGTAGGAGTCGGCGCGGGCCATCGGCGGCACCAGGTGGTCGATGAGGGTGGCGTGCACGCGGCGCTTGGCCTGGGTGCCCTCGCCCGGGTCGTTGACCAGGAACGGGTAGACCAGCGGAAGGTCGCCGAGCGCGGCGTCGGGGCCGCAGGCGGCGGAGAGGCCCGCGTTCTTGCCGGGCAGCCACTCCAGGTTGCCGTGCTTGCCCAGGTGGATCATCGCGTCGGCGCCGAACCCGCCGTCTGCGGCGCTCGCCGCGATCCATCGGTAGGCCGCCAAGTAGTGGTGGGAGGGCGGCAGATCGGGGTCGTGGTAGATCGCGATCGGGTTCTCGCCGAAGCCGCGCGGCGGCTGGATGAGGATCAGCAGATTGCCGCGGCGCAGCGCCGCCAGCACGATGTCCCCCTCGGGGTCACCGCCGTTGCCCACGCGGGACCGGTCGAGGAACATCTCGCCGGGCGGCGGCCCCCAGTGCCGCTCGACGTTCTCGCGCAGCTCCTCGGGCAGGGTGGCGTACCAGCGCTTGTAGTCGGCGGCGGGGATACGGACCGGGTTGGCGGCGAGCTGCTCCTCGGTGAGCCACTCCTGGTCGTGACCGCCGGCGTCGATGAGCGCGCGGATCAGCTCGTCGCCGTCACCGGAGACGAGACCCGGGATCTCCTCCTCGGGCCCGAAGTCGTACCCCTCGGCGCGCAGCCGGCGCAGCAGTGCGACGGCGCTGGCGGGGGTGTCGAGGCCGACCGCGTTGCCGATGCGGGAGTGCTTGGTGGGGTACGCGGAGAGGACGAGCGCGAGCCGCTTGTCGGCGGCGGCGATGTGCCTGAGCTTGGCGTGGCGTACGGCGATCCCGGCGACGCGGGCCGAACGCTCGGCGTCGGCGACGTAGGAGGGCAGCCCGTCCTCGTCGATCTCCTTGAACGAGAACGGAACGGTGATCAGGCGCCCGTCGAACTCGGGCACGGCGATCTGGCTCGCCGCGTCGAGCGGGGAGACGCCCTCGTCGTTCTCCTCCCAGGCGGTGCGGGAGCCGGTGAGGCAGAGCGCCTGGAGGATCGGTACGTCGAGGCCGCTGAGCGCGCCCGCGTCCCACGACTCGTCGTCGCCGCCGGCGGAGGCGGTGGCGGGCTTGGTGCCGCCGGCCGCGAGGACGGTGGTCACGATGGCGTCGGCGGCGCGCAGCTCCTCGATGAGCGCGGGCTCGGGGTCGCGCAGCGAGGACACGTACAGCGGGAGCGGGCGGCCCCCGGCGTCCTCGATCGCCCCGCACAGGGTGTCCACGAAGGCGGTGTTGCCGCTCATGTGATGGGCGCGGTAGTAGAGCACGGCGACGGTCGGCCCCTGAACGGCCTTGCCCGTACGCTCCAGCGGCCCCCAGGACGGGGCGGGCGCGGGCGGCTCGAAGCCGTGGCCGGTGAGCAGCACGGTGTCGGAGAGGAACCGGGCGAGCTGGTCGAGGTTGGCAGGACCGCCGTGCGCGAGGTAGGCGTGCGCCTCGGCGGCGATGCCGACCGGCACGGTGGAGGCGGCCATGAGCTGGGCGTCCGGGGCCTGTTCACCGGTGAGCACGACGACGGGCAGCCCGCTCGCCGTGAGCCGGTCGAGCCCGTCCTGCCATGCGCGTACGCCGCCGAGCAGCCGGACGACGACGAGGCCGACGCCGTCGAGGAGGGCGTCGAGGAGGTCCGGGTCGCGCGGGGCGCCCTGGGCGTCCTGGCTCGCGCCGGTGGGCGGGGTGTTCAGCGGGCTCAGCGCGAGGCGGGAGGGGTTGGCGAACCGGTAGGGCACCGGGCCGTTCGCGGCGCGGGCGCTGAGGAGGTCGGTGTCGGACGTCGACAGAAGCAGGATGGGGCGGGGGTCCTCGACGGGCTCCCCGGACGAGTGCAGCATGCGGCGTCAGGCCTTCCTCGGGGTGTCCGCGCCCCGGGTGGTGTCGGAATGGGTCTCCCCGTCCGGGCGGAGGCCCGAGCTGGGAAGGGGAGTTCCTGACTCGCTCGGCCGAGGTCCGCGAGGGGTTGGGGCCGGGCTCACAGTGGCGGGACCGCGCCGGAATCACACCGGGCTTCCTCCCCCTGTCGCCGTCGCCGGCGTGGCGGGCCGGGCGGCCCGTCGTCCTGCATAGTAGCGACCCCGCCCCCCGCCCTCCCGACCCCGCCCGGCCCCGGCCCCGGCTTCCCCGTCCCGCTCGGCCGCGCGGGGGCCCGGCCCGGGCTTCCCTGTCCCGCTTGGCCGCGGGGGGGGGCGGCCGCGCAGTTCCCCGCGCCCCTAAACCCTCTCGATCCTGCGGACCGTGCGTGGCTGGTCGCGCAGTTCCCCGCGCCCCTGAAAACCCGCTGTCGTGTGCGGACCGTGCTCGCTTCTCGCGCAGTTCCTCGCGCCCCCAAACCCGTCTTCGTCTGCGGGCCGTGGGTGGCTGGTCGCGCAGTTCCCCGCGCCCCTTAACTGCTCGGCGCTGGCCAGCACCTACAGCCCGTCCGGCGATTGAGGACGAGCGCCCTTAAGGCGCGAACGGGGTCTGGGGCGGAGCCCCAGGGGCTCAGCTGGTTCAACGCGCTGCACGGGCGGGTGGGTGGGCAAACGCGTCGGGGTCTGGGGCGGAGCCCCAGGGGCCCGGGACCAGCCAACCCCCTGCACGGGCGGGTGGGTGGGCAAAGGGGCTCGGGGGCTGGGGCGGAGCCCCAGGGGCCGAACCCTTCAACCCGCTGCACGGGTGGGTGGGTGGGCAGACGCGTCGGGGGCTGGGGCGGAGCCCCAGGGGGCCCGGAACCGACCAACCCCCCGCACGGGCGGGCGGGTGGGCGAACGCCCCAGGGGGCCGGGGCGGAGCTCAGGGGGTCGGGCGGCCCCCGGCGCCGCGTGGGTATGCTCGCCGCCATGCCGCCGCCCCCCACCCCCACCACCCCCCAACAGGGCGAACCCGCGACACCCGCCGCCCCGAACCCCCCCACCCCCGCCGCACTCCCCCCTACGCGGGACCGCGACGACGCCTGCCCCGGCGCCCTCCGCCTGCACGCCGCCGACGACGGCCGCCTCGCCCGACTGCGCCTGCCCGGCGGCATCTTGACGAACCGTCAGGTGGGGGCACTCGCGGCCGCCGCCGAGCGCTACGGAGACGGCCACCTCACCATCACCTCCCGCGGCAACGCCGAGTTGCGCGGCATCGGCGAAAGCTGCGGCACCGGACTCGCCGAACTCCTGCGCCACACCCACCTCCTGCCCTCGGAGCGGCACGAGCGCGTCCGCAACATCGTGGCGTCCCCGCTCGCCGGACTCGACGGCCTCGGCCACGGCACCCTGCTCCCCCGGCTGCGCGCCCTGGACGCCCTGCTGTGCGCGGAGGAGTGGACCGCCGCCCTGTCCGGCCGCTTCCTGTTCGCCCTGGACGACGGCCGCGGCGACATCGCCGGCCTCGGCGCCGATGTGACCTTGCTCGCACAGGAGAGGGACACGGTGGCCGTACGGGTGGGGGAAAGCGCGGTGGAGGTGGCGGCATCCGATGCACCCCGCGCGGCCTTGGAAGCCGCCCGCGCCTTCCTCGCCACCGCGGCCGCCGCCGGCACCGGCGCCTGGCGCGTACGCGACCTCCCCCCGGGCCACACCGTCGACCTCACGACCGCCCTGGCCCAGGCGAACATCCCGGCCGCCCCCACCTCCGTAACACCCCCGCCCACGCCCAAGCCCGTATCCACACCCACCCCCGGCGTCGTCGCCGGCCCCGACGGCACGTACACCGTCGTCGTGACCCCCGTCCTCGGCCGGGTCACCGCCGCGCAGCTGCGGGCGCTCGCCGGCCCCGGTGGCGAGGTCAGGGTCACCCCCTGGCGCGGCTTCGTCGTCCCCGGGTTCGACGAGCGCGGCGCTCGCGAGCGGCTGCGGGAGCTCGGCGACGCCGGGTTCGTCACCGCGCCCGACGCACCGTGGGCCGGGGTCGGGGCGTGCACCGGGCGGCCCGGCTGCGCCAAGGCGCTGGCCGACGTGCGCCGGGACGCCCTGTCGGGAACGGGCGGACTCCCGGTCCACTGGTCCGGGTGCGAACGCCGCTGCGGACACCCGCACGGCGACTGGGTGGACGTGACCGCGACCGCCGACGGCGTCTACACGCTCGCGGTACGGGGCGCGCGGGAACGTCAAGTACCGCTGGAGGAAGGCGAGTTGGCGCAAGCGGTGGCCGCCGCACGGAGGGCACCCCAGGCGCCCCCACGAACCATATGACCACCCCCGGGGACAACGACGAGATGAGCGAGAGCACAGTGTTCGACTACGAGAAGGACGGCGCGGAGATCTACCGCCAGTCCTTTGCCACGATCCGCGCCGAGGCGGACCTCACCGGTCTGCCCGCCGACGTCAGCCAGGTCGCGGTCCGCATGATCCACGCCTGCGGCATGACGGACCTGCCCCGCGACCTCGGCTTCACGCCCGGCGTCGTGGCCCGCGCCCGCGAGGCGCTGCGCGCCGGGGCGCCGATCCTGTGCGACGCGCGGATGGTGGCCAGCGGGGTCACCCGCAAGCGGCTGCCCGCCGACAACGAGGTGCTGTGCACCCTGGCCGACCCCTCGGTCGCCGAGCTCGCCGCGAAGATGGGCACCACGCGCAGCGCCGCCGCCCTGGAACTGTGGCGCGACCGGCTCGACGGCGCCGTCGTGGCCGTCGGGAACGCGCCCACCGCACTGTTCCGGCTGCTCGAAATGATCGAGGAGGGCGCTCCCCGCCCGGCGGCCGTGATCGGTGTGCCGGTGGGCTTCATCGGCGCCGCCGAGTCCAAGGACGCGCTCGCCGCGCACCCTTCGGGCCTGGAACACCTGGTGGTACGGGGCCGGCGGGGCGGCAGCGCGATCGCCGCCGCCGCACTCAACGCGATCGCGAGCGAGGCGGAATGAACGAGAGCGCGATGAACGACGAGAACAGCGACGAGACGGGCGGCGGCGCCGCCGTCGGCCGGCTGTACGGGGTCGGGCTCGGGCCCGGCGATCCGTCCCTGATGACGGTGCGCGCGGTCGAGGCGATCGCGCAGGCCGATGTGGTCGCCTACCACTCGGCGCGGCACGGCCGCTCCATAGCGCGCTCGATCGCGGCGAAGCACATCCGTGCCGACCACATCGAGGAGAAGCTGGTCTACCCGCTGACCGTGGAGACCACCGATCACCCCGGCGGCTACCGGGGCGCGCTCAACGACTTCTACGAGGAGGCCTCGGCCCGCCTCGCCGAGCACCTCGACGCGGGCCGCACGGTCGCCGTGCTCGCCGAGGGCGACCCGCTGTTCTACGGCTCGTACCAGCACATGCACAAGCGGCTCGCGCACCGCTACCCCACCGAGGTGATCCCCGGCGTGACCTCGGTGAGCGCCGCGGCCGCCCGGCTCGGGGAGCCTTTGGTGGAGGCCGAGGAGGTGCTCACGATCCTGCCCGGCACCCTGCCCGAGGAGGAGCTGACCGCGCGCCTGGCCGCCACCGACTCGGCGGTGGTGATGAAGCTGGGGCGTACGTTCACCAAGGTGCGCCGGGCGCTGGAGCGTTCGGGGCGGCTGGAGGAGGCGCGGTATGTGGAGCGCGCCACCATGGCGGGCGAGCGCACCGGTCATCTCGCCGACGTGGACCCGGAGTCGGTGCCGTACTTCTCCGTCGCGGTGCTGCCCAGCCGGATCGACGCCGTCCCGCCCGTGCGCGAGCGGGGCGAGGTCGTGGTCGTCGGCACCGGTCCCGCCGGGCCGCTGTGGCTGACCCCCGAGTCGCGGGGCGCGCTCGCCGCCGCCGACGACATCGTCGGCTACACCACGTACGTGGACCGGGTGCCCGAGCGGCCGGGGCAGCAGCGGCACGGTTCGGACAACAAGGTGGAGTCCGAGCGCGCCGAGTTCGCTCTCCAACTGGCCATGCGCGGAAGGCGAGTTGCCGTGGTGTCGGGTGGCGACCCGGGCATCTTCGCGATGGCCACCGCCGTCCTGGAGGTGGCCTCGCAACCCGAGTACGCGCAGGTGCCGGTGCGGGTCCTGCCGGGGGTGACGGCGGCGAACGCGGCCGCCGCCCGCGCGGGCGCGCCGCTCGGCCACGACTACGCCACGATCTCGCTCTCCGACCGGCTCAAGCCCTGGGACGTCATCGCGGAGCGCCTGCACGCGGCGGCCTCCGCCGATCTCGTCCTGGCGCTCTACAACCCCGGCTCCGCCAGCCGCACCTGGCAGGTGGCCAAGGCCCGTGAGCTGCTCCTCGAACACCGGGCGCCGGAGACCCCGGTGGTGGTCGCCCGCGATGTGGGCGGCCCCGGCGAGCGCGTCCGCATCGTGCGCCTGGGCGATCTCGACCCGGCCGAGGTCGACATGCGCACGATCCTGCTGGTCGGATCCTCGCAGACCCAGGTGGTACGCCGGGGCAGCGGCGACGGCGGCGGTGACTGTGCTGTCGGCGGTGACTGCGCTGTCGGCGAGGAGATCGTCTGGACTCCGCGCCGCTACCCGGAGAGCTGACCCACCCAGTGACCCACCCAGGCGGCCGCCTCCTCGGGGGTGGCCGCCACGCTCACCCCGTCCGGGACGGGCGGGCGCCGCACCACGACGACGGGGATCCCGGCCTCGCGGGCGGCGGTGAGCTTGGGCGCGGTCGCGGCCCCGCCGCTGTCCTTGGTGACCAGCACGTCGATCCGGTGCGTCCGCAGCACCTCCCGCTCCCCTTCGAGGGTGAAGGGGCCCCGGTCGAGCAGCACCTCCATGCGGGCGGGGTACGGCGGCTCCGGCGCGTCCACGGACCGCATGAGGAACCACAGGGCGTCCAGGCCCGCGAAGGCGGCGAGACCCATGCGTCCGGTGGTGAGGAAGACGCGGCGGCCCAGCGCGGGAAGCAGGGCGGCGGCCTCGTCGAGGGAGTCCGCCGGGTGCCAGCGGTCGCCCTCGCCGGGGACCCAGCCGGGCCTGCGCAGCGCGAGCAGGGGAACATGGGCGGCGGTCGCGGCGTGCGCCGCGTTGAAACTGATCGTCCGGGCGAAGGGGTGGGTGGCGTCGATGAGGGCGTCCACCTGGTGCGTACGCAGCCACCGCGCGAGCCCCTCGGCGCCGCCGAACCCGCCGACGCGGACCTCGCCGGGCGGCAGCCGGGGCTCGGCGACCCGTCCCGCGAGCGAACTCGTCACGCGCACGGCGGGGCCCTGCGCCTCGTGCAGCAGGCCCGCCAGCCGACGGGCCTCGCCCGTACCCCCCAGAATCAAGATGTGCACAGGTTCCGGTTCCGTTCGTGAGTGTGAGGCCGAGGTCATGAGTGTGGCGAGTGAGGCCGAGGCCGTACGCGGCCGGGGGTGTGGGGCATGAGCGAGGCGAAGGGCGGGCGCGGCGCCCAACTCAAGCACACCGGTCTGCGCTCCGGCTGGACGACCGGGGCGTGCGCGACGGCCGCCACGACGGCCGCGTACACCGCGCTGCTCTCCGGCGACTTCCCCGACCCGGTGACGATCACGCTGCCGCGCGGCCAGACACCCGCGTTCGCGCTGGCCGCCGAGGAACTGGGTGCTGAGGAACCGGGTGCCGGGTGGGCGATGGCGGCCGTGGTGAAGGACGCGGGCGACGACCCCGACGTGACCCACGGCGCCCTGATCCGCTCGACGGTACGGCTGCTGCCGCCCGGCTCCGGTGTGGTGTTCCGGGCGGGCGAGGGCGTGGGCACGATCACGCTGCCCGGGCTGCCCCTGCCGGTGGGTGAACCGGCGATCAACCCGGTGCCGCGCCAGATGATGACGGAACACGTGACGCGGGTGGCGGCCGAACACGGCGCCTCGGCCGACGTCGAAATCACCATCTCCGTCGACCACGGCGCCGAGATCGCCCGCTCCACGTGGAACCCGCGCCTGGGCATCCTGGGCGGCCTGTCCATCCTGGGCACGACCGGCATCGTGGTGCCGTACTCGTGCTCGGCGTGGATCGACTCGATCCGGCGCGGCGTGGACGTGGCGAGGGCGGCGGGCCGCACGCATGTGGCGGGCTGCACGGGTTCCACGTCGGAGAAGACGGTGGTGGCCGAGTACGGGCTGCCCGAGGACGCCCTGCTCGACATGGGCGACTTCGCGGGCGCGGTCCTGAAGTACGTACGCCGTCACCCGGTGGACCGCCTCACCATCTGCGGCGGCTTCGCCAAACTGTCGAAACTGGCCGCGGGCCATCTGGACCTGCACTCCGCCCGCTCCCAGGTGGACAAGGCGTTCCTGGCGGCGCTGGCCCGCGAGGGCGGCGCGAGCGAGGCCCTGGCGGCGCAGGTGTCCACCGCCAACACAGGCCTTGCGGCGCTTGAGTTGTGCACGGCGGCAGGTGTCCCCCTGGGCGACCTGGTGGCCACGCGGGCCCGTGACGAGGCGCTGGCGGTGTTGCGGGGCGCCCCGGTGGCGGTGGATGTCCTCTGCATCGACCGCGCAGGAACGGTAGTAGGCCGCACCACCCCCACCGGCCCGTAACGGGGGGTGCTGCCCGGCCCCACCCCTGCCCGGGGCTCCGCCCCAAACCCCGCCGCGCTCGCCCACCCACCCGCCGTGCCGGGGGTTGGTCGGTCCCGGGCCCCCTGGGGCTCCGCCCCAGACCCCAGGCACCTCGCCCACCCACCCGCCCGTGCAGCGCGTTGAAAGGCTCGGCCCCTGGGGCTCCGCCCCAGACCCCGTTCGCGCCTTAAGGGCGCTCGTCCTCAATCGCCGGACGGGCTGAGGTGGCCGATGCCGGCCAGCACCGAGTAGTTAGGGGCGCGGGGAACTGCGCGACCAGCCACCTACGGCCCGCAGGCGAAAGCGGGTTTTCAGGGGCGAGCACGGCCCGCAGAGCGAAGGGCTTTTAGGGGCGCGAGGAACTGCGCGAGAAGCGGGCACGGTCCGCGCGCGCCGAGGGGGTTCAGGGGCGCGGGGAACTGCGCAACCAGCCACCTGCGGCGCAGCCCCTAGCAGCGGTGCCGCTCCGCCGAGTACAAATGGCTGTCCCGGAACCCGGCCGCCCCGAGCGTACGGCCCACCAGAATGACCGCCGTCCGCACCACCCCCGCCCCCTTCACCTGCCCCGCGATGTCGGACAACGTGCCGCGCAGGATCAGCTCCTCGGGACGGGAGGCGAAGGCCACGACAGCCGCAGGGCAGTCGGCACCGTAGTGCGGGAGCAGCTCCTCCACGACCCGGTCGACATACCCCGCCGCAAGGTGCAGGACGAGCAGCGCCCCGCTGCGCCCGAGCGTCGCGAGGTCCTCGCCCTCGGGCATCGCCGTGGCCCGCTGCGCGACACGGGTCAGGATGACGGTCTGCCCGACCGTGGGCACGGTGAGCTCCCGCTTGAGGGCCGCCGCGGCCGCGGCGAACGCGGGCACCCCCGGCACCACCTCGTAGGGCACCCCCGCCGCGTCGAGCCGCCGCATCTGCTCGGCGACGGCGCTGAACACCGACGGGTCACCGGAGTGCAGCCGCGCCACGTCCAGCCCGGCCTCGTGGGCACGTACCAACTCCCCGGTGATCTCATCCAGGTTGAGCTGCGCGGTGTCGACCAGCCGGGCCCCCTCGGGGCACTCCGCGAGGAGTTCACGCGGCACGAGGCTGCCCGCGTACAGACACACCTGGCAGGAGGCGAGCGTACGGGCGCCGCGCACCGTGATCAGGTCGGCGGCGCCGGGCCCCGCACCGATGAAGTACACGGTCATATGGCGTCTCCTGAAGGGGAGTTGGGGTTGAGGGGGCCGCCCTTGACGACCGCCCACTGGGTGACCGGCATGGCCTGGCGCCAGCCCGTGAAGGTGCCGACCGGCACGGCGTGCGCGACCGTGAGCCGGACGAGTTCGCCGCCGTGGCGCCGGTACCAGTCGGCGAGCAGCGCCTCCGACTCCAGGGTGACGGTGTTGGCGACGAGCCGTCCCCCGGCCGGCAGCGCGTCCCAGCAGGCGTCGAGCAGCCCGGGCGCGGTGAGTCCGCCGCCGATGAACACGGCGTCGGGCGTGGTGAGTTGGGCGAGCGCGGCGGGCGCGGCACCGGTGACGACCCGCAGCCCGGGCACGCCGAGCCGGTCCGCGTTGCGCGCGATGCGCTCGGCGCGCACCGGGTCCCGCTCGACGGTGAAGGCCTGGCACGAGGGATGCGTACGCATCCACTCCACGGCGATCGACCCCGACCCGCCGCCGATGTCCCAGAGCAGTTCGCCGGGCGCGGGCGCGAGCGCGCCGAGGGTGGCGGCGCGGATGTGCCGCTTGGTGAGCTGTCCGTCGTGCTCGTACGCCGTGTCGGGCAGTCCCGGTACGGCGCCGAGACGGAGGGCGTCGGGGGCGCGCCGGCAGTCGACGGCGACGACGTTGAGGGGATCGCCGGGGGCGGCCCCCCAACCATCGGCGGTCCCCGCGACTTCGTTCTCCTCCCCCGACCCGAGCTGTTCGAGCACCCGCAGGCAACTGGGCCCGAACCCGCGCTCGCGCAGCAGGGCCGCGAGGTCGCGCGGGGTGTCGGCGCCGGCGCTCAGCACGATCAGACGGCGCCCGTCGTGGAGCGCGGCGGCGACACGGGCGAGCGGCCGCCCGACGACGGTGACCACCTCGACGTCCTCGACGGCCCAGCCGAGCCGGGCGCAGGCGTACGCGACGGAGGAGGGGTGGGGGAGGATGCGGGGCGGGGCGCCGAGCACCTCGGTGAGGGTGCGTCCGATGCCGTAGAACATGGGGTCGCCGCTGGCCAGCACGGCGATGCGGTGGCCGGCGTGGGCCTTGAGCAGCCCCGGTACGGCGGGTCGCAGCGGTGTGGGCCAGGCGATGCGTTCGCCCTCGCACTCCGGGGGGAGCAGCGCGAGCTGGCGGGGGCCGCCGAGGATCACGCCGGCGGCGGTGAGGGCGTGCCGTGCGGCCGGGGTGAGGCCGGTCCACCCGTCGGCCCCGAGTCCGACGACGGTGACGGTTGGGGGGGTGGGGTTCACGGTGGGCGTACCTCGGAATGCGATCGGTGCGCGGGTCCATTTTCCCCCCGCCCCCCGCACTGTACTGTCCCCCCGCCTCCCCACCCCTCCCGGGTCCACCACCCTCTTCCCACAACTCCCCACGCCCCCTAAACCCCGGCCATGCGCGAACCGTGCCCGCGTCTCGCGCAGTTCCCCGCGCCCCTTAACTGCTCGGTGCTGGGGCACCTACAGCCCGTCCGGCGATTGAGGACGAGCGCCCTTAAGGCGCGAACGGGGTCTGGGGCGGAGCCCCAGGAAGGCCCGGACCATCCGACCCTGCGCCTACGGGCGGGTGGGTGGGCAAAGGGGCTCGGGGGCTGGGGCGGAGCCCCAGGGAGGAGAGCGTGTACGAGGCGCTGCGCGCGGGCGGCCCCCGGGGCTGGGCCGTCGCCGACTGCGCGGTCACCCTGGTGCGCTCGGGTTTCAACAGCATTCTCAGCACGGCGGGCGACTTCCGCGCCCTCACCCGGATCGTCCTGGACCTGGCGTTGCGGGAAGCCGGGACGCTGCTTTACGAGCCGTACCAGGCCTTCGAGTTGGAGGTTCCGGTCGCCAGCCTCGCGTCCGTGACCCGGCAGCTCACGGCGCTCGGCGCGCTCATCGAGGAGGGCGGGCGTGCGGCCACGGGCGGGAGCTGGCGGCTGTGCGGCACGGTCGCGGCCCGTCGGGTGGCGGGAATCGAGCGGCGGCTGCCGGGGCTGACCCATGGCGAGGCCGCCTGGTGGACCCGTCCGGCCGACGACCGCCCCCTCGCCGGGTTGGCGTAGACCTCTTGCCACTTGGTCCAGACCAATGCCAGTCTGCCAACTACCGCTCAGGCGCGGCCACTTGGGCATGGACACCGTCATGCCCGGGCCCGCCCCCGCCCCCTCCCCGTCCTCCCACCCAAGGAGCCCCCCATGTCGCCCCGCCGCACCGCAGCGACCGTGACCACCCTCGCCGCCGCCTCCCTTACGCTCCTCGCCGTCACCCCCGGCGCCGCCTCCGCGCACGGCGCCGTGTTCAATCCGGTCAGCCGGATCGCCGCCTGTTTCGCCGAGGGCCCCGAGCATCCGGTGTCGCAGGTGTGCAAGGACCTCGTCGCGGACTCGGGCACCCAGCCGCTCTACGACTGGAACGAGGTGAACATCGCCAACGCCAACGGCCAGTCCCGCCAGCTCATCCCCGACGGCAAGCTCTGCTCGGCGAACCGGGACAAGTACCGGGCGCTGGACTGGGCCCGTACCGACTGGCCGTCCACCAGCGTCTCGGCGGGCCCCTTCGCCTTCAAGTTCCGTGCCACGGCGGCCCATTCGGGCACGATGACGTTGTACATCACCAAGGACGGCTTCGACCCGACGAAGCCGCTGAAGTGGTCCGACCTGGACTCCACGCCCGTCGCCGTCTACCAGACCCCCCGAACCGCGACGGACGGCTACTACAACTTCACCGGTACGCTGCCCACCCGCACCGGGCGCCACATCATCTACAAGGTCTGGCAGCGCAACGACAGCCCGGAGGCGTTCTACAGCTGCTCGGACGTGGTGTACGGCGGCGGCGCCAAGGCCGCGGCGGCGGCGCCCACCGAGCAGAAGATGGCCGCGGGGGCCGGCCGCTCCACGGTCAGCCACCACGGCCACGGCGGCGACCCGACGGCCCCCACCGCCCCCGCCTCCTCCGGAGCCGGCTCCGACTCCGGTTCCGGTTCCGGTTCCGGCTCGGACCACTCGGCCGGTCCCCAGGCCCTGGCCGCCGCCTCCACCGCGAGCGTCGCGGGCGGCGGCTTCCTGCTCCTGCGCCGCCGCCGCGGCTGAGCGGGGGTCACCGCCGCCGTTGCCAGATCGGTTCCTCGTGCCGGAGCCTGTCCCTCCGGCGCTCCACCCAGGCGAAGAACTCTTTCGGTTGTGCTTCGTACGCGGCCGACAGGAGCTGATAGAGGCGGACGGCGTCGGCGTCCATCTCGTACTCGCACCCGGGACACGCGCGCCAGTCGCCGCGTGCCCGGGTGAGATCAGCCGCACACCGGGGGCAGGCCGGGTCAACCGCGTCTACGCAGGCTGGGAAGTCCCGCAGGGGTAGCAGATCCACCAGCCGTCCTGTGTCTTCGTCATCTGTTGTCCGCAGTTCGTGCACTGCATCGGTCTTCCTCTCGAAGGTCCGCATGGCGTACCACAGGAACTGGCTACCCAGCCAGAGCCATGGCCGATACCCACCCCCCCCGAGCGACCCCCAACCCCGCCCACGCTGCGGGCCGTGCGTGGCTGGTCGCGCAGTTCCCCGCGCCCCTAGCTACTCGGCTCTGGCCCGCACCTCAGCCTGTCCGGCGATTGAGGACGAGCGCCCTTAAGGCGCGAACGGGGTCTGGGGCGGAGCCCCAGGGGCTTTTGGCTGCGGACCGTGCCCCCTTCTCGCGCAGTTCCCCGCGCCCCTAACTGCTCGGCGCCGGCCAGCACCTCAGCCCGTCCGGCGATTGAGGACGGGCTGCCGGGCGGAGCGCAGGCGGTAGGGGACGTCGATCACCGTCACCCCGGGCATGAACAACAACCGCGCCTTGAGCCGCAACGCATTCTGGTTGTGCAGCGGCACCTCCCACCACCGCCCCACGATGTACTCGGGGATCACCACCGACACCATCGCCCCCGAATCCGCCTCCGCCGTCTCCCTCACATGCGCCAGGACCGGCCCGACAACCTCCCGGTACGGCGAGTCGATGATCGTCAGCGGCACCCCCAGGTCGTACGCCGTCCACTGCTCTCGCAACCCCTCCGCGTCCTCGTCCGCGGCGACTGTGAGCGCGGTCAGGGTGTCCGGCCGCAGCGCCTGCGCGAAGCCGATCGCCTTCAGCGTGGGCGCCTGCACACGGGAGACCAGGACGAAGGCGTGATGGCGCGAGGGCCGCGGCGGCCTGGCGTCCGGGCCCACGGCGATCTCCCGAGCCACCTGGTCGTAGTGGCGCCGTACCCCCTTCATGCCGAAGAACAGCACCGGCATCGCGATGACCACCAGCCACGCGCCGTGCGTGAACTTGGTGATCAGCACGATGACGAGGACGAGCCCGGTCAGCGTCGCCCCCACCGCGTTGATCGCGAGCGAGCGGTGGATGCGCCGCCGGTCGTCCCGCCCCTCGGGCGTCGCGAGCACCTTGCGCCAGTGCTTGACCATGCCCGCCTGGGACAGCGTGAACGAGACGAAGACGCCGATGATGTACAGCTGGATCAGCCGCGTCAGTTGCGCGTCGAACGCCACGATCAGCGCGACCGCGGCGAGCGCCAGCAGCACGACCCCGTTGGAGTAGACGAGCCGGTCGCCCCGGTTGTAGAGCTGACGCGGCGCGTACCGGTCACGCGCGAGGATCGAGGCGAGCATCGGGAACCCGTTGAACGCGGTGTTGGCCGCGAGCACCAGCACCCCCGCCGTGAACGCCTGCACCAGATAGAAGAGCAGGTCCGCGTTGCCGAAGGTGGCGCGGGCGATCTGCGCGAGCGCGGTGGACGGCGTCGCGCCGGCCGGAAGCCCCAACTGCGTTGGAACGGCTGCCACATGGACCCGGTAGGTCATCGCGAGCGCAGTGATCCCGACGAACATCGTCACCGACAGCAGCCCCATCGCGGCCAGCGTGTTGGCGGCGTTGCGGCTCTTGGGCTTCTGAAAGGCCGGTACGCCGTTGCTGATCGCCTCCACGCCCGTCAGGGCCGTACACCCCGACGCGAAGGCACGCAGCGCGAGCAGCACCACCGCGATCCCCGCGTACGTCCCGGTCGCGTGCAGGGGCAGGTCGGCGGATTCGGCGCGGATGGTCGCGCCGGTCGCGAGCCGTACGGCGGCGAACGCGAACATCAGGTAGATGACGCACACGAACCCGTACGTGGGGATGGCGAAGATCCGCCCCGACTCGCGCACCCCCCGCAGGTTCATCACGGTCAGCAGCACCACGAAGCACACGGACAGGGCGACTTGGTGGGGTGCGAGCGACGGCACCGCCGAGGTGATGGCCGCGACACCGGACACCACCGACACCGCGACGGTCAGGACGTAGTCCACCAGCAGCGCGCTGGCGGCGGTGAGCGCGGCGGTCGGCCCCAGGTTCTCGGCGCTGACCACATAGGCGCCGCCACCCCCCGGGTAGGCGTGACAGGTCTGCCGGTACGAGGCGATCACCACCACCAGCAGGAAGACGATGGCCGCCGCCGCGTACCAGGCCAGATGCAGCAGACCGACCCCGCCCAGCGCGAGGATCAGCAGGATCTCCTCCGTGGCGTACGCGACCGAGGACAGCGGGTCGCTACAGAAGATCGGCAGCGCGAGCCGCTTGGGCAGCAGCGTCTCCCCCAGCCGACTGGTGTCCAGCGGCCGTCCGACCAGCATCCGCTTCACGGAACTCGAAACTCCCATGACCCGGGAAACTATCCATAACGTCGCATACGTGGCTGTTTGCCGCACCGGTCCGTCACCGGCCGCGCCGATTTCACGTTCCGTACGCGCAAGGTCACCGTGCGCAGCTAGGCTCGGCCCCGGTACGTCCCGTTCCGACAACGACGTTGGCGCACAAGGGAGTTGCTCATGACGCGACCCAAGGACCTCAACCCGTGGGACTCACCCCGCGCCTTCTACGGCACGGAGCTGCGCCGCCATCGCGAAGCGGCCGGGCTCTCCCAGGAGGAGCTGGGCGCGCTCGTCTTCTGCTCGGGTACGTATATCGGTCAGATGGAGTCCGCGACCCGGCGCCCGACGAAGGAGATGGCCAAGCTCCTCGATGCGGCGCTGCACACGGACGGCATCCTGACCCGGATGTGCGAGGCGATGGAGCAGGCGTCGCAACATGCGGAGTACTTCCAGCTTGCGGCCGAGCTTGAGTCCATGGCCTCCGCCATCTTCCACTGGACGCCCATGGTGGTGCCGGGGCTGCTGCAAACCGCTGCATACACCCGTGCCCTGACGCGGGCGGGCCGCCCGTTCGCCACCGACGAGGACGTGGAGCGGAACGTGTCGACCCGCAAGGAACGGGCCAAGCTGCTCGATGGGCCGGAGGCGCCTGAGCTCTGGTGCATCCTGCACGAGGCCGCTCTGCGGATCCGCGTAGGTGATCCCGGCGTGATGCGCGAACAACTGGCTCACATAGGCGAGTTGGCGCAAGCGGGACGCATCGTGGTGCAGGTGCTGCCCAGCGAGGCCGGGGTGCTCCCGCTGATGCACAGCTCGGTCAAGGTGATGACCTTCGTCGATGCCCCGCCAGTCATCTACCTGGAGGCGGCTCGTTCGGGCCAGCTGCTGGACACCCCGGCCCTGGTAGCGAGTTACATCAAGACCTACGATCTCGCCAGGGCCGTCGCACTGTCGCCGACGGCGTCCCTGGCCATGATCCAGGCGGCGATGGAGGACTACGCACCATGAACATAACGCGCTCCCTGGCCGCTGCCCGCTGGCGGAAGTCCTCGTACAGCAACGCGGAGGGCGGCGACTGCCTGGAAGTGGCGGAAGGTGCGTGGCGTAAGTCGTCGTACAGCAATGACGAAGGCGGGGACTGCGTCGAGGTCGCCGACGGGTTCGGGGACGTCGTCCCCGTGAGGGACAGCAAGGTCCCGAGCGGGCCCGTACTGCTGGTGGACGCCACCGCGTGGACGCGGTTCGTGGGGGCGGTCAAGGGGGTCTGAAGGGCCCGTACATAGGATCTGGCCATGGCGATCCCGCAGCTTCCACCGGTGGTACCGGCGTCATGTCCTCTGTGTGAAGGGGGACTTGAGACGGTCGAACTGCGTATGACCAATGCCGCGACCGCGCACCTCATCGCGAAGTTCTACCGTCCGGAGAAGATGTTCGCGAGCAAGAGCTATGTGATGGCGTCGGCCTGCCGGGAGTGCGGTCACGTCCTGATGTTCCTGGAGAACCGGGGCATCCTGGCGCCGAAGGGGTAGTTCGGCGAGGTCAGACGGTCGGGGCCTGGGCGCGGCGCAGGGTGCGCAGGATGAGCCACTGGTCGCCCCAGGCCATCGCGGTGCCGACGGCGGCCATGACGATGCCGAGGACGAGGTGCCCGGTGGCGGCGCCGAGGGCGAGGCCGGCCATGCCGAGGCCGTAGCGGATGACGAAGCGGACCGCGACGAGGCCGATGGCGAGGAAGCGGGTGCGCTTGTTCTTCCACAGGGCCTTCATCGCGCGGATGCGGGGCCGCAGGACGGTGAAGGCGAGCACGATCTGGACGACGGCGACGACCGGGATCAGGGCGTAGAGGGCCGGGTAGGCCGGGGCCATGTCGAAGAGGCCGGCGAAGAGGCCGACGAGCGGGAAGTACCAGGTGGGCAGGCCCAGGACCGGCATCTCGGTGGCATTCGTGGCCTTGGCCGGGCCCTCGACGACCTGAACCGGCATCTCCATCGCGACCGTGGCGCTCATGGCGTTCCCCTCACCTTGTTCCCAGTGACCCGTCGGCCCTTGCCGACATCACTGATACTCCCGTGGGGGGCGGGGGCGGCGGCAGAGTGAAGCGTCCTGAGTGCCGCAGGACAAATGTCATTGCCGCCGCGCGTCGAGGGGCGTCGAGGGGTGCGTTCACATGTGGACGGGGCCTTCGGTGGGGCCGACCGCCTGCCTCGGCGGGCCCTTGCGGTAGAGGATCACCGACACGACCAGGCCGAGCGCGAAGAAGGCGGCCGACCACCAGTACGCCGTGGAGTAACTCTGGAGCTGGGCCTGGACTCTGGCGCCGGGGGTGGGTTGGCGGCCCACCAGATAGCTGGTGGCGGCGCTGGTGGCGAGCGTGTTGAGCAGGGCCGTACCGATCGAACCGCCCACCTGCTGGCTGGTGTTGACCATCGCGGAGGCGACACCCGCGTCGTGCGCGGCGACGCCCGCCGTGGCCATGCTCATCGCGGGCGCGAAGATCAGGCCCATGCCGACGCCCATCACGAGCAGCGGGGGCAGCACATGCCCGGCGTACCCGCTCGTCGCGTCCAGGGCGGTCATCCAGGCGAGCCCGGCCGCGCCAAGTCCCATGCCGAGCGGCACGATCGGCTTCGCGCCGAGGCGTGGCACCAGCTTGTTCTGCGCGACGACGGAACTCACGATCATCGCGAACACCATGGGCAGGAAGGCGAGTCCGGTCTTGACCGGGGTGTAGTGCAGGATCTGCTGGAGGTAGTACGTCAGGAACAGGAACACGCCGAACATGCCCGCGCCGGAGATGAACATGGCGAGGTAGGACGCGCCCCGGTCCCGGTCGAGGACGACGCGCAGCGGCAGCAGCGGATGCTTGGCCCTGGTCTGCCACCAGGCGAACGCGATCAGCAGGACGCCGCCGACCACCAGGAATCCCCAGGTCTTGGGCGAACTCCAGGCGTGCGTCTCGGCGTTGGAGAACCCGTACACGATGCAGAACAGTCCGGCGGACACCAGCACCGTGCCGGGGATGTCGAGCTTGGGCCGGTCGCTGGGGGCTCCGGGGTGCAGCAGGCGCAGCGCGCCGAGGAAGGCGAGCGCGGCGAAGAGGAGGTTGACGTACAGGCACCAGCGCCAGTCGAGATACTCGGTGAGGATGCCGCCGAGCAGCAGTCCCACCGCGCCGCCCGTACCGGCGACCGCGCCGTAGATGCCGAAGGCCTTGGCGCGTTCCTTGGGGTCGGTGAAGGTCGTCGTCAGGAGCGAGAGCGCGGCGGGCGCGAGCAGCGCGCCGAAGACGCCCTGGAGGGCGCGGGCGGTGACCAGCACCTCGAAGTTGGGGGCGGCCCCGCCGATCGCGGAGGCGACGGCGAAGCCGACGAGGCCGATCAGGAAGACGACCTTGCGTCCGACGAGGTCGGCGATCCGGCCGCCGAGCAGGAGCAGCGAGCCGAAGGCGAGCGCGTACGCGGTGACGATCCACTGGCGGTTGCCGTCGGAGAAGCCGAGGTCCTGCTGGGCGGAGGGCAGCGCGATGTTCACGATGGTCGCGTCCAGGACGACCATGAGCTGGGCCAGCGCGATCACGCCGAGCACCAGCCAGCGGTGCTCGTGCCGGGCCCCGGTGTGCGGCGCCTGCGGCGGCGGGCCGCCCTCGCCGGTGTACGCGGCGGGCGGCGGCGGGGCGGCCGGGTGCGCGCCGGTCGACGGTGGGGGCTGCCCGTCGGCGGCAAGCCCGTCGGACGCGGCGGCTATGCGCTCGGCGCGTCCGACCTCGACAGAGTCCTTGGTGTGACGGCCCATGTGCCGGTCTCCCTCGGTGATCTCCCGTTGGTGATCGCCCCTTCCTCACGCTAAGTGAGGCACAGCGGTTCCGCCACGCGAGTGAGGGGTGGGCCGCCCGGGCTCGCCCGGCGAGGGTGGCTCGGGGCTCATCCGGCGACGGCGGCCCCGGCCTTCTTCCAGTTGTCCCGCAGCCGGGTCAGATAGTCCGAGGCCTGGCTGCCCGGCTTGGCGCCGCGCGCGAACGCCGCCATGTTGCCGCCGCCCGCGTTGTAACCGAGCGCCATCAACTCGTCGCGGGAGTACCCGCCGGCCCAGTGCGCGGGCAGCTGCGCGGACATGTCGTGCAGATACCAGGCCGCCGCCTCCACGGCCAGCGCACGGTCGTCGGGCAGCTCCTCCCACTTGCGCGCGGCGAAGGGGCGACCGCGCTTGGTCTGGTCGAAGGCGGCCCGGTGCATGTTGGCGATGCCGAACGCGGCGTCCGGCTTGTACTTCTGCCAGCTCCGCTCGAAGGCCGGGTCGTGCGGCTTGTAGTCCTCGTTGTAGAGCACGGCCATGAGCAGCTGCGCGCTGACGCCCGCCTTCTTGGCGTACGTGCGCACCTGCGGCGCGTAGGTGGCGGGATCGTAGGCGCCGGCCGACGCCGACGGGCCGGGCGAGACCCCGGCGGACGCGGACGCCCCCGCCGACGGCTTGCCCGTCGCACTCCCGGAGCCCGACCCCGATTCCGCCCCTGCCCCCGAGCCCCCCGTACACCCGGACACCAGCAGCGCGGCGACCGGCAGCACCAGCCACCACCCCCGCACGTTCCGCACACCCCGCCCGCGCTGCCCAGCCATCGCCGCCCCGCCGTCCGTCGGGACCGGGTCCGTCGCACCCGGTCCGGGAACGGCCCAGTCTAGGAAGGTGCGGGGCGATGGGGGCGGGTGCGGTGCGGGACGGGGCGATGGGGGCGGGGCGGAAGGGCAGGACGGAGGGCGGGCCTAGCGGAACATGCCCATCGCCTCCCTCACCTCGGCCAGCGTCGCCTCGGCGACCTCGTTCGCCTTCGCGTTGCCCGCCCGGAGCAACTCCCTTACGTAGCCCATGTCCTGGGCGTACTCGGCGCGCCTGGCCCGCAGCGGAGCGAAGTAGGTGTTGACGGCCTCGGTGGCGGCGGCCTTCAGTGCGGACGCGCCGCCGTCGCCGATGTCGGCGGCCACCTCGTGCGGGTCACGGCCCTCGCACAGCGCGGTCAGCAGCACCAGGTTGCTCACCTCGGGGCGGTGCTCGGGGTCGTAGGCGATCAGCCGGGTCGCATCCGTCTTCGCGCCCCGGATCAGACGTGCCGTCTCGTCCGAACTCGCCTTCAGCGCAAGGGAGTTGTTGCGGCTCTTGCTCATCTTGGTGCCGTCGGTGCCGAGCAGCAGCGGGGCCTCGGAGAGCAGGGTGCGCGGCTCGGGGAAGACCGGGCCGTAGCGCTCGTTGAAGCGGCGCGCGATGGTGCGGGTCAACTCCAGGTGCGGCTCCTGGTCCTTGCCGACCGGGACGAGGTTCGCCTTGCAGAACAGGATGTCGGCGGCCTGGTGGGCCGGGTAGGTGTACATCAGGCCGGAGACGGCCGACTGGCGCGAGTGCGCGATCTCGTCCTTCACCGTGGGGTTGCGACCCAGCTCGGCGACCGACACCAGACTCAGGAACGGCAGCAGCAGCTGGTTGAGGGCCGGGACGGCGCTGTGCGTGAACACCGTCGCGCGGGACGGGTCGACGCCCGCGCCCAGGTAGTCGAGGACCAGGCCCTCCACGTGGTCCGAGAGGCGCTCGGCCACGTCGCGGTCGGTGAGCACCTGGTAGTCCGGGATCACCAGGAAGAGGTCCACGCCCTCGTTCTGGAGCCGGACCCGGTTGTGGAGCGTGCCGAAGTAGTGGCCCAGGTGCAGGGGTCCCGTGGGGCGGTCACCGGTCAGGACGCGATCCGTGCCCCGAGCGTGGGTGGGGGCGGGGGTGGTCGCGGTCGTGGTTGCGGTCGCGGTCGTGGTTGCGGTCGTGGTTGCCGTCGCGGTCGTGGATGCGGTGGTCATCGTGGGCTCCTCGTGGGCCGTGGCAGGGCAGTGGGGGAACGGGCCTGGACGGCGCCCACTGCGGGACCCAGCGAGGGCGGGGGCAACAAAAAGGGGCCGTCCGTGGTTCGAACGGCCCGTCGGCGATGTCGCGCGTGGAAGTCGTGGCCGCTCCTAGGAGGAGCGCCACCAGCAGAGCGAAGAGCGGTGCTGCGGTGCGGACGACATGGCTTCACTGTAGCCCGGGGAGGGGTCCGGGGCCCAGGGTTTCGCGGACACCCAGGGCGCCCCGGCCCCGCCGCCGTCAGTCCTCGTGCGTGTAGAACACGTAGAACGCCACCAGGAACATCCCGCCCCCGAGCACCGCCCCGATCCCCGACGACCTCAGCACGCTGTGGCCGGCCAGGCTGTACAGGAAGCCCATCCCGCCGCCGAACAGCGTGGCGTACGCCGTCGCGCGCAGCTCGCGGGGCAGGGCGGACTGGAAGCGCAGAAGGCACAGGCCCAGGACCATCACGGCCGCGCCCGACACGACGCCGAGGACGATCTGGCCGCCCGTGACCGCGCCGCCGCCGCGCAGGATGGCGGCGGCGTAGAAGCCGTACACCACACCCAGGACGACGGGGACCGCGAGGACGGCCCTGCTCAGGTGGTGCGGAGCCGCGCTGCGGCTCGTGACGGGTACCGAAGCGTGTGTGGCCATGGCGGCACTCCTTTGGCTCGCCCGGAACACGGGTGTTCCGCCTGCCCGGGCACGGGTGCGTCCCCCATCCAGCGCACACCCGCGCGCGCCGATGGGCAACCCGGGATGTCGTGGACGGGTGCGCAGCTTCTGGTCGACGGTGCTGGTCGTCGTGGCGGCCGCCCTGGTCCCGCTCGTCGCGGTACGCCGCCGCGCCCCCGTCGGGGCGGGGGCCGTCGCGGGGGCGGGGATCGGGCTCGCGGTCGGCGCGGCGGTGGTGCGGGTGGTGGTCGCCGTCGGCAGGTCCCGCACGCTCGACGGGCTCCCCCCGGACGCGGACCCCTCGGCGGCGGGGGCGGTCTACGACACGCTCACCGACGCCCTCACCACAGCGGCCTGGGCCGTCCTCGCCTTCGGCCTCGCGCTCGCCCTGGGGGCGTGGCTGGCGGGGCGGTCGGCGACGCGGCGCGACCGATGAGCAACCGTGCCGGGTGGGCGGCCTTCCTTGCGGGAGGATGCGAGGCGGTCGCGGCGCCCCAAGTAACCCAAGTGATCAGAACCGAAGATTTTATCCACAGCCTGTGGACAACTTTTGCGCTTTCAACCGTCCCCGTGACCGTGATCGTGACCGTCCCGTTTGCGCCAAGTGATCTTTCTGCGGTGTTGTGTGCTCATGGCTGATCAGAAGCGGGCGGAGGGCAGCACGCGGCAGGGCCGTCTCGTGCCACCGGAGTGGCTCATCGGGGGGCTGCGGCCGACTCCCGCGCCGATCCCCTGGCCGGCCGTCGCCCGCGCGGGGATCGCCCTGGCCGCACCGCTGGCCGTGGGTCTGGCCACCGGGCAGAGCGCGTACGGCGCGCTGGCCTCCATGGGCGCGCTCAGCGGAGTCATCGGCGACACGGCCGACGCGTACCGCATGCGGATCTACAACATCGCCGTACCGCAGCTGTTCGGCGCGCTCGGTGTGACCGTCGGCAGCCTCGTCTTCGGGCACGGCTGGCTCGCGGTGGCCGCCCTGACCCTGGTCGCGCTGGCCTCCGGGATGATCTCCTCGATCGGCGCGGTCGCCTCGGTGTCGGGGCTGCTGCTCCTCCTGAACGCCGTCGTCGGCGCGGGCCTGCCCATGCCGGGCCCCTGGTGGAAGGGCCCGCTCCTGCTGGCGCTCGGCGGCCTGTTCGTGCTGCTCCTGAGCCTGCTCGGCTGGCCGCTGCGGCGCACCGAACCCGAACGGGCCGCCGTCGCCGGGAGCTACCGCGCCGCCGCCGAAGCCATCGAGGCCGCCGCGACCGAGGCGTACGACACCCGGCGCCAGGACCTCACGCACTCCCTCAACACCACCTACGACCTGATCCTCGGCCGGCGCGCCCGCGAACACGGCAGACGCGGTGAGCTGGTGCGGCTGCTGGCCCAGCTCAACGCGCTGATCCCGCTCGTGGAAGCGGCCCCCGCGGTGCATCTGCGCGGCTGGGGCGTGGACCCCCAAATCCCGGCTGCCGTACGGCAGTTGGCGGACGCGGTCGACGCGGGCAGCACCGCACCCGTCGACCCCGAGCTGCCCGCGCCCACCACCCCCGCCGAGCGCGCCCTGGACATCGCGCTGCGGCACGCCTTCACCGTGGTGCACCACCCCGACCCCGACCAGACCAACATCGACGACCGCCTCGGCCGGCCCGCCGCCCTGCGCATCCGGCTGCGCCGCGCCACCCGCAACGTCCTGCTCTCCGGCGCCTCCTGGCGCTACGGACTGCGCCTCGCGCTCTGCATCGGGCTCGCGCAGGTGCTGGTGTCGGTGGTTCCGGTGGAGCGCTCGTACTGGGTCGCGCTCACCATCGTCTTCGTCCTCAAGCCCGACTTCGGCTCGGTCTTCGCCCGCGCCCTGATGCGGGCGGTCGGCACCGCGGGCGGCCTCCTCATCGCCGCCGCCGTCCTCGCGGAGGTGCCGCGCGGCTGGTGGGACGTGCCGGTGCTGCTGCTGCTCGCCGCCCTCATCCCCGCCTTCTCCGCGAAGGGGTACGCCTTCCAGACCGCCGCCATCACCCCCGTGATCCTGCTGCTCTCCGACGTCCTCAACCACCAGGGCTTCGAACTGGTCATGCCGCGCCTGTGGGACAGCCTCATCGGCTGCGCGATCGCACTCGTCGCGGGCTATCTGCTGTGGCCCGAAAGCTGGCACACCCGCATCGGAACCCGGCTCGCGGACGCGGTGGCGGCGACGGCGGACTACGTGGACTACGCGTTCGGCTCCGAGGACGACCGGGCCGAACGGGCGCGTCGGCGGCGCCGGTTGTACCGCGACCTGTCGACGGTACGCAGCGAGTTCCAGCGGGCCCTGACCGAGCCCCCGCCCACCGGGCCGCGGGCCGCCGCGTGGTGGCCGCTGGTCGTCGCCGTCGAACGCATCGTGGACGCGACGACGGCGGCGCGGGTCCGGGTCAACCACGGAGCGGCTTGGCCTGCGGCGGGGGAGGTACGGGAGGTCGCGGAGCAGCTCCGCGAATTGGCTCGGGGGTTGCGGCGGAGCGAGAACCTGGTGGCGGTTCGGGTGCGCCTCTCGGGCGACGCGGAGGGGGTCCTCGCCCCCTCCGCCAGGAGGTCCTGGCCGCCCGAACCATCACCTCCCCGCGCCCCTAGCCCCCCGCCACCACGAACCGGGCCCACTTTTTGCGCAGTTCCCCGCGCCCCCAAAAAACCCGTTTTCGTCTGCGGGCCGTGCGTGGCTGGGCGCGCAGTTCCCCGCGCCCCTAAACCCTCTCGAACCTGCGGACCGTGCCCGCTTCTCGCGCAGTTCCCCGCGCCCCTAAACCCGTTTTCGTCTGCGGGTCGTGCGTGGCTGGGCGCGCAGTTCCCCGCGCCCCTTAAATGCTCGGTGCTGGCCAGCACCTCAGCCCGTCCGGCGATTGAGGACGAGCGCCCTTAAGGCGCGAACGGGGTCTGGGGCAGAGCCCCAGGAGGCCCGGGCCATCCAACCCTGCGCCTACGGGCGGGCGGGTGGGCAAACGCGTCGGGGTCTGGGGCGGAGCCCCAGGGGCCGAACCCTTCAACGCGCTGCACGGGCGGGTGGGTGGGCGACGTGCCTGGGGGCTGGGGCGGAGCCCCAGGGGGCCTAGAACAAGGGGAGTTGGCCCGGGGAGGGCGGGTGGGGGAAGGCGGCCAGGGTGGGGTGCGTGGCGTCCAGGGGCGCCCGCCGCTTGGAGCCGGGGCAGAGCGCCAGCTCACCCCCCTCCCACGTACGCGGATCGTGGCGCACGAACTTGCCCGCCACCACGGCAACCTCACGACCGCAGGACGGGCAAGAACGACGAGGAGAGACGCTGGCCATCCCCCCATGCTGCCAGAGGCTTACGCCGCCGGCTTGAACGCGGAGGCGAGCCCGTTGCGCCACAGGCTGTTCACGCGGGACTTCTCCGTGCTGTTCGGGTACGCGTTGCGGCACGACGTGCCCGGCCCGCCGCCGGACATCAGCTCACTGCACGGCCCCGAGTAGTGGTCGGGAAGCCCGAGCACGTGCCCGGTCTCGTGCGCGACGACCCGCACCGAGTAGTACTGCTGGTTCTGGCCGTAGTCGAGGAAGATGTAGCCGTTGCCGTGCCCGTCGGTCGAGGCGTACGAACCGTTCTGCGGGTCGTTGCCCTCGTAGTACTGGAAGTCCGCGCCGGAGCTGCTCTCGGCGAGGCGGACGTTCTGCACCGAGGAGTTCCAGATCTGCGCGGACTGCGATATCTGGGAGCGGAAGCTCGGCGCGTTGGAGGCGCTGTAGTACACGGTCACGGAGGCCGCCAGCGGATTGGCGGCACGCTTCTTGGCGACCGACTTCATGACGGCGTCGTAGAACGCCCGGTCGTTGGCGGCGGTGTGCTTCCCGGCGGCGGTGTAGTGCGCGGTGGAGCCGGCGGCGGGGGCGGCGGCCGGGGCGGCGGCGGTGGCGGGGATCGCGCCGAAGCCGGCGAGGGCCAGGCCCAGGGCTGCGGACACGGCGAAGGTACGGGGGTGTCTCATGGGGGGTTACCTATCGTCGGGGGGATCCGCGTCCGGCTGGGTGGGCCGGGCACGGGTGGGGGGGTACTGCGTGACGACGCGACAGCGTTGTCGTCCCGGTGATTGTGGGGGCCGAAGCGGCGCACGGGAATGATGCCGATCTGCGATAACTCCCGTGTATCAGAGTGGTTTTGGCCATCTGGTGCGATGCCCCGACGCGGCCTAACGTCTGCCGCATGGACCTGGAGGTGAGACATCTGCGGGTGGTGTGTGCCATCGCCGACGCCGGCAGTCTGCACGGCGCCGCACGGGCACTCGGCACCAGCCAGCCCGCCCTGACCACCCAACTGCGGCGCATCGAGAACACCTTGGGCGGACGCCTCTTCACCCGCGAGCGCACCGGCTGTGTGCCCACGGCACTGGGCCAGGGCGTGGTCGGCCGGGCCCGCCCGCTGCTCGCCTCGCTGAGCGCGCTGGTCACCGAGACCCGGGCCGCGGCCGCCCGCACCACGGGGGGCGAGCGGCTGCGCATCGGCTCCACCGCGAGCCGCGCCATCCCGGGCTGGCTGCGCCGGCTGCGCGAGCGCCTGCCCTCCACCGAGACGGAGCTCCAAGTGGCGGTTTCGGCCACCGCGCTGCTGCGCCGGGTGGCGTCCGGCGAGCTCGACATGGCCTTCGTGCACGAGGTGGAGGGCTGTCCGCTGCGGGTGCCGCCCGGCCTCGACATCCGTACCCTCGTCGAGCGCGAGCCGCAGTTCGTGTGCCTGGCCGTCGAGCATCCCGCGGCCCGCCATCCGGTCGTGGACCTGGCCGACCTGGCCGCCGATCAGTGGATGGTCGACCCGAGCGTGGACGGCGAGTGGGAGGGCCTGCGCCGCGTCCTCAACGCGGCGGGCCTCAACCCGCGCGTTCTGCACGGCGACTATCTGACGGCGGCGGGCCTGGTCGCCACCGGTGAAGTCGTCACCCTGTGCCAGCCCACCTCACGCCCCCGCCCCGACCTCGCCGTCCGCCCCCTGCGGAACGACCCTCTGGGCGTACGCCTCTTCCTCGCGGTACGCAGCGGTGAATACCGGGGCGAACTGGCCGGTGCGGGCGCCGACTTGGAGGCGTCGTACTGGGAGGCGGCCTCGCACTCGCCCGCGTACCGGGACTGGCTGGAGGAGCGGGGCCGCCGGTAGCGCCGGGCGGCGGACACGGGGGGCGTACCCCGGCGGCACGGGAGCGTCCGAAAACTGGAAACGGAATTACGCTCTCCGGCGGTCTGGATCGGCGAGTCGGCGATTACGATGCGGTCGACTCCGGGTTGTCGCAGGTGCGGTACGGCGCCGCCCGGAGTCTTTGACATACCGCCATATGTCGTGCCGTCAAAGGATGTTCGGGCCATGCGTACCACCACCGGGGGCCGAGGGCTTCAGTCCGACGCGCTGTCCACGTTCGACACCGTTGTCATGGCCATCGCGGGAAGCGCCCCCGCCTATTCGCTGGCCGCCACCTCCTCCGTGCTGGTGGGGGCGGCCGGGCTAGCCAGCCCGGCGGCGCTGCTCTACTGCGCGCTGCCCATGCTCGGCATCGTGCTCGCCTTCGGGCGGCTGGGCCGGATCGACGTCAACGCGGGCGCCGCCTACTCCTGGGTGGGGCGCACGCTGCACCCCTTTCTGGGCTTCCTCAGCGGGTGGGCGCTCGTCGTCGCCGCCACCTTGTTCATGGTGGCCGGATCGCTGCCCGCCGGTCAGCTCACCCTGGGCCTCTTCGACCCCGCGCTCGCCCACGACACCGCCCTCGCCACCGCCACCGGCGCCGGCTGGTTCCTGCTGATGCTGGCCGTGGTGCTCGGCGGCGCCCGCCTTTCGGCCAGGGCCCAACTCATCGTCTCAGGCGTGGAGTTGGCGATCCTCGGCGGTTTCTCCGTCGCCGCGCTCGCCCACCTCGCCGAGGGCGACGGGGTCGTCCCCTTCTCCTGGGGGTGGCTCGGCTTCGGACACTTCGACGGGGTCTCCGGATTCGCCGTGGGCACCCTGATCGCCGCGTTCTACTACTGGGGCTGGGACGTCACCAGCAACCTCAGCGAGGAGACCCGCGACAGCCGGCGCACCGCGGGGCTCGCCGCGCTGGTCGGCGTCGGCGTCGTCTTCGCCCTCTTCCTCGCCTTCACCATCGCCATGAACGCCCTGCTCACCAGCGACGAGATCGAATCCGGCCAGTCCAATGTGCTCGCCCTGCTCGGCGCCCGGATCTGGCCGGGCGTCGGCGGCAAGCTCATGGTGCTCGCCGTGGTCCTGTCCACCATCGCCACCCTGGAGACCACCCTCATCCAGGTCACCCGGTCCCTGTTCGCGATGGGCCGCGACCGTACGATGCCGGGCGCCCTCGGCACCGTGCACCGGCGGTGGAACACCCCGTGGGTGGCGATCGTCGTCGTCGGAGCGGTGGCGCTGCTGTTGTTCGTCGCCTCCAACGCGCTCGGCTCCGTGCGGGACATCATGTCCGACGCGCTCGCCGCCATCGGCCTCCAGACCACCCTCTACTACGGTCTGGCCGGACTCGCCGCGGTCGTCGCCTACCGCAAGACGCTCACCGAGTCCGTCGCCTCCTTCCTGCTCGGCGGGGTCTGGCCGCTGCTCGGCTCGCTCTTCATGTTCTGCGTCTTCGCGGCCTCGCTCACCCGGCTCAGCGCGGCCGCCCTCACCCTCGGCATCGGCAGCCTGCTCGCCGGACTCGTCCCCATGCTCTGGTACTGGCGCCGGGGCAGCGCCTACTACCGCCCCGCCCGCCTCGACGCCACCCGCTCCTTCGACGCCGGCGCCGGCCGCCCCAACACACCGACGCGCAGTTCCGGTTACGTCAACGCCGGCCACCCCACCGACTTCTGAGAGGCGGTCCGCGCATGGCAGCACTGCGCCGCCGCTCCGACCGCAGGGCGGCCCCCCGGTTCGACCCCGACCTCGGCGACCGCGCGCTCACCGTGGCCCGGCACGACATCGCCATCGGCCGCTGGCAGGGCGTCCGCGATCTGCTGCGCGCCACCGGCGAGAACTGGCCGCTGCGCTCCCACCGCGTCCGGGCCGTGGCAGGCGCCGCCGCGGGCTCGTCCGTCGTCGAGGCCTGGCGGGCCGCCGAGCCGAACAGCCCGGACGCGGCGGTCCTGCGGGCCGCGACCGAGGTCACCCGCGTCTTCAACGGCGCCATCGCGGCCGGACGCGGCGCCGGGACCCCCCGCGACCGCGTCGACGCCGCCGTCAGGGCCTGCCTCCGCGCCGCCGCCACCCACCCCACCGACCCCACCCCCTGGGCCTCCCTGCTCACCGTGGTGCGGCTGTACGAGGGCGGAGTGGCCCGGCGCGAACTGCGCACCTGGTGGGACGAGCTGCGCCGGCGCGACCCGTACCACCTCGAAGGGCACATACAGATGCTGCGCTACTTCTCGGCGCGCTGGCACGGCACGCACGGGTCGATGTACGACTTCGCGCGGGACGCGGCGGGCGCGGCACCGGCCGGCTCCCCGCTGCCCGTACTGGTGCAGATCGCCCGGGTGGAGGAGTACCGCTATGTGTCCGACGCGGCGAAGGGGCGGCCGGTGCGGGGCTTCGGACAGCACTGGACCCATGAACTCGCCGTGACCGAACTGCACCGCACCTACGACCGCTGGCTCGGCGGACGCCCCCCGGGCCCGGCCCGCGCCGAGGAGGCCGCAGAACTCAACTACCTTGCGCACGCGGCCAGTTGTGCGGGCCTCGCCCCCGAGGCGGGGGCGCTGGTCGGACTGCTCGGGGAGCGCGTCGCGACCGTACCCTGGGTGTACACCGGCGACCCCGCCCAGCAGATCCTGCGCTGGCGCGGCCGGGCCGGCGACCGGAGCCCCCGGCGGACTTGACCCGCCCCTTTCCGGGAAACCCCCCACGGGGTCGCTAACCTTACGTGTCTGCGCTGGCCAGGGGTCTCCTCCCGGATCTGTGGCGCAGTGCGGTACTTATCGCACCCAACTCATGCGAAAGGCCTCGCCCATGGGCATTCGGAGCTTGCTGCGCAAGGTGTTCGGACGCGATCGCACGGAGCGTGCCGAGCAGACGGCGGCTTCCGTACCGCCCCAGACGGAACGCGCCCCCGAGGCGGTCGAGGCACCGGCCACCACGACGGACGGAGCCACCGCCGCGCCGTCCGTTCCGGCGCCGGGGCGGCGCGATCTGTCCCCGGCGGAGGCGCTGGTGGCCGCCGCGTTCGACGGGCCGGCCCCGGCCGACTCGTCCCGCCCCTCGGAGCCGTCCGCTCCCTCCCACCCGTCTCCCTCCCCGTCCTCCCCCTCGACCACGGACTCCTCTTCCTCCGCGGATTCCTCCCGCGCCGACACGGCTCCCGAGCCCGTCGTCGCCGAGGTACCGCAGCCCCGTACCGAGGCGAAGCCGGAGAAGGCGGCGGAGCCGGAGCAGGCCGAGGTGCCGGAGAAGGCCGCGGTGCCGGAGAAGGCTGAGGTGACGGAGAAGGTCGCCGAGCCGGAGCCCGAGCCCGTTCAGGCCGAGCCCGAGCCCGTCAAGGCCGAGCCCGAGCCCGTCAAGGCCGAGCCCGAGCCCGCGAAGGTGGAGGCCGACGTCGCGCCCGTCGCGGAGCCGGAGCCCGAGCCGGAGCCCGTTCAGGCCGAGCCCGAGCCCGAGCCCGTCAAGGCGGACCGCGAGCCCGAGCCCGTCAAGGCGGAGCCCGCTCCGGTCGCGCAGTCCGCGTTGTCCGCCGCCAAGGTCAAGTCGCGGGCCCCGGGGCTCGCGGGGGCCTACAAGGCGGCGGGGGCCGCGCTGAAGAAGGCGGGGATCGCCGGGGCGCGGGCCAAGGTGTACCTCGTGCTCGACCGGTCCGGGTCGATGCGCCCGTACTACAAGGACGGCAGCGCGCAGGGCCTCGCCGAGCAGGTGCTCGCCCTCGCGGCGCACCTCGACGCGGACGCCACCGTGCACACCGTGTTCTTCTCCACCGACATCGACGGGTCGGTCGAGCTCGGCCTCGACGCGTACGAGGGTCTCGTCGACGAGACGCACGCCGGGCTCGGGCGTCTGGGCCGCACCAGCTACCACCGGGCCGTCGAGGAGGTCGTCGAGCACGTCGAGAAGTCCGGGCACGAGGGGCCGGTGCTCGTCGTGTTCCAGACCGACGGCGCCCCGCACGCCAAGCTGCCCGCCCGCCAGGCGCTCGCGGACGTCGCCGACAAGCCGCTGTACTGGCAGTTCGTGGCGTTCGGCGAGGACGACTCGAAGGCCTTCGACTTCCTGCGCACGGCCGAGGGCGAACACGACCACGTCGGCTTCTTCCACGCCGGTCCCGCCCCGCGCGAGCTGAGCGACGCCGAGGTCTACCGGGGGCTGCTCAGCTCCTACCGCCCCTGAGGCACCGCGCCGCACATCACGGAGCCCGTCCCCGTTCTGCTCTGTCGGGGGCGGGCTCCGTCGTTCGCCCGAGGGCCCTCGCCCGTCCGCCATCCGGACATCCCGGGCGGTCGCGGCAACCCCGGCGGATAGGATTTCGCGCATGCCTTCGCCGACGTACTACGTTTCGACGCCCATCTACTACGTCAACGACGCCCCGCATCTGGGCCACGCCTACACCACCGTCGCCGGTGACGTGCTCACCCGCTGGCACCGCCAACGCGGCGAGAAGGTCTGGTACCTGACGGGCACCGACGAGCACGGCCAGAAGATCATGCGGACGGCCGAGGCGAACGGCGTCACCCCGCAGGAGTGGTGCGACAAGCTCGTCGGCGAGGCGTGGCAGCCCCTGTGGGAACACCTGAACATCGCGAACGACGACTTCATCCGCACCACCCAGAAGCGGCACACCGACCGGGTGCAGGAGTTCGTGCAGGACCTGTACGACAAGGGCGAGATCTACAAGGGCGGTTACGAGGGGCCGTACTGCGTGGGCTGCGAGGAGTACAAGCTCCCGGGCGACCTGATCAGGGCCGAGGACGGCACCGAGCTGTGCGCCATCCACAAGAAGCCGGTGGAGCTGCTCAAGGAGGAGAACTACTTCTTCAAGCTGAGCGAGTACGGCCCGAAGCTCCTGGAGTTCTACGAGGCGAACACCGGCTTCATCCAGCCCGAGTCGGCCCGCAACGAGGTGCTCAACTTCGTGCGCCAGGGCCTCCAGGACCTGTCCATCTCGCGGTCGACCTTCGACTGGGGCGTCCCGGTGCCGTGGGACCCCCAGCACGTGATCTACGTGTGGGTGGACGCGCTCCTCAACTACGCGACGGCCGTCGGGTACGGCGCCGACCAGGCCCGCTTCGAGGAGGTCTTCCCGGCCGACGTGCACCTCGTCGGCAAGGACATCCTGCGCTTCCACGCGATCATCTGGCCCGCCATGCTGATGGCCAACGGGCTTCCGGTGCCGGGGAAGGTGGCGGCCAACGGCTGGCTGATGGTGGGCGGCGAGAAGATGTCGAAGTCCAACCTGACCGGCATCAAGCCCCAGGACCTGACCTCCCACTTCGGCGTGGACGCCTACCGCTGGTACTTCCTGCGGGCCATCGCCTTCGGGCAGGACGGCTCGTTCTCCTGGGAGGACTTCACCGCCCGCTACACCTCCGAACTCGCCAACGACTACGGCAACTTGGCGTCCCGGGTCGCGGCGATGGTCGGCAAGTACTTCGGGGGCGAGCTGCCCGCGGCGGCCGCCGACGGCGCCGCCGAGGCGGCCGTCCAGGAGGGCCTGGCGCGGGCCGCGGCCGAGGCGGACCGGCGCATCGGCGACGAACTCGACTTCCAGGGCGGCATCCTGGCCGTCTTCGACTTCGTGAAGCAGGTCAACGGCTACCTCACGGAACAGGAGCCGTGGAAGGTCGCCAAGGACGAGTCCGACGCGGGCCGGGCGCGGCTCGCGACGATCCTGTACACCGCCGCCGAGGCGCTGCGCGGGGTCGCGGTACTGCTCAACCCGGTGATGCCGGACACCTCTCAGCAGCTGTGGGACTCGCTCGGCGCCGAGGCCGCGCTGGGTTCGCTGGCCGATCAGCGGGTCCAAGAGGCAGGCGTCTGGGGCGCGTTGACGCCGGGCGCGAAGGTCACCAAGGGTGCGGTGCTCTTCCCGCGCCTGGAGGAGAAGCCCGCGTAACGCGTAACGCGGGGGGGGCGGGTTGCGCAAGGTGCCCGATCCTTGCGCAGTTCCCCGCGCCCCTGTAACCCCCTCTCCCCTGCGGACCGTGCCCGCTTCTCGCGCAGTTCCCCGCGCCCCTGAAACCCGCTCTCGGCTGCGAGCCGTGCCCGCTTCTCGCGCAGTTCCTCGTGCCCCTGAAAACCCGTCTTCAGCTGCGGGCCGTGCGTGGCTGGTCGCGCAGTTCCCCGCGCCCCTAAACCCCCTCTCGGCTGCGGGCCGTGGGTGGCTGGTCGCGCAGTTCCCCGCGCCCCTTAAATGCTCGGTGCTGGCCAGCATCGGCCACCTCAGCCCGTCATGGGGGTCCCCCCTGGCCCTTAAGGCCTTGGGGGAGATTGAGGACGAGCGCCGTTGAGGCGCGAACGGGGTCTGGGGCGGAGCCCCAGGAGACCCCCGTGCCCTGCGCGCGCAGACACCTCTTTTTCTGACGTCTTTCCTCCCTGTCGGCAGGATCCGTGGCCCATTCAACGGTTGTTGATTCGCTGTTGATCGGGGCCGCCCAAGCTGTGCGGGTCGGTACGCACGGGGAAGGAAAGGACAGGGAATGCCATTGCTCGCGAATCGTGTCACGGTGACCGTTCACGCCTCCGATCCGCTGAGCCGGGCCGGGGTCATCAGCCACCTCCAGCATCAGCCGACGGTAGAGGTCCTGCGGGACACCCGGGAGAGCCGCGAGACGGACGGCCGCCCGGCCGATCCCGCGGTGGCCGTCATGCTCGTCGACCAGGTCGACGACACGGCCTCCGCGGAGCTGCGCCGCGTGGTGCGCGGCGGTGAGCAGCGCGTGGTGCTCATAGCCCGCGAACTGCGCGAGCCCGATCTGCTGACGGTGGTCGAATACGGGGTGCGGGCCATCCTGTGGCGCCACCAGGCCACCGAACAGCGCCTGTTGAAGGCCGTGCACAGTGCGGCGCGCGGCGAGGGGGAGCTGCCGCCGGACCTGATCAGCCGGCTGCTCGTGCAGGTCGGACGGCTGCGCCGCTCGGAGACCACCTCCGCGTCCGCCGGTTCCTCGTCGGCGGCCCCGCTCTTCGGGATGGCGCCGCGCGAGGTCGACGTGCTGCGTCTGGTCGCCGAGGGCCTCGACACCCGGCAGATCTCCGAGAAGCTCGCCTACTCGGAGCGGACCGTCAAGAACATCCTGCACGCGCTCATGACCCGCCTCCAGCTCACCAACCGCGCGCACGCCGTCGCCTACGCGCTGCGCGAGGGCTACATCTAGCCGCGACGGCCCGCGCCGTCACGACGTCGGCCGCCGCGGGCCCGCACCGCTCACTCACCGTCGCGCCCGTTCGGCGCGGCGGGTCCGGGAACTCGGGAAACTGGCTCAATGATCCACGAAATCGACGAGGCGCTGCGGCGCATCCTGCGCGGCGGGGCGCTGCCCGAGGGAACGGGGGAGGTCGTCTTCGAGGCGCCCACCCGGGACTGGGCGGCCCGGCGCAACACCCCCACCCTCAACGCCTACCTCTACGACATCCGCGAGGACGTGGCCCGCCGCGAGCGCGGCTCGTACGCGGAACGCGACGCCAACGGGGTGGTCCTGCGCAGGCGGCAGCCCCCGCGCTGGTTCCGGCTCTCCTATCTGCTCACCGCGTGGACCAGCCGCCCCGAGGACGAACACCGCCTGCTTTCGGGGGTGTTGGCGTGTCTGCTGCCGCACGAGATGCTGCCGCAGGAGCACGTGCCGCGGGCGCTCGACGCCTACAAGGTGGCGCTCCCGATCACCGTCGCGGTGCCGCCGGCGGAGTCGCGTTCGCTGGCCGACATCTGGTCGGCGCTCGGCGGCGAGCTGAAGCCCTCGCTCGACGTGGTGATCACCACGCCGTTCCCGGTCACCCCGGTGTACCCGGTCGCGCCGCCGGTCACCGAGGGCGTGATCACCGTACGCGGCCGCGACGGCGTGCCCGACGACGCGAAGCCCCGCCTGATGCGGACCCCGCAGGAGGGTGGGTCCCGGTGAACGAGGCCGCTGTCGCCCTGCTGCTCCGGCTCGACCACCTGCGGGCCACGGTCGCTTCCCTGGTCGCGGCCCGTTCCGCCGACGATCCCACCGCCCAGGACCCGCTGCGGGGCCTGTACGTCTCCGCCGAGACCGCGGCCCGCCTCGCCGACTCCCCCGCGCCCCCGCCCCCGGCCCCGGACGACTCGTTCGCGCCCGCGCCGGGCGACCGGGTCACCGCGCTGACCGGCGGCTTCGGGCTGACCGCCCTCGACGTACGGCTCCTGGTGGCGGCGCTCGCCCCCGATGTGGACCGGCGCTTCGAGCCGCTGTACGGCTACCTCAACGACGACGTGGGCCGGCGCAGGGCCTCGGTCGCGCTCGCCCTGGAACTCGCCGGGACCGGACCGCACGACCCCGCCGCACGCGCCCGGCTGCATCCGGCGGCGCCGCTGATCAGCGGCGGGCTGCTGGTCCTGGAGGACGAGGACCGGCCGCTGCCGGGGCGGGCGCTGCGGGTCCCCGAGCGCGTGGTCGCCCACCTCCTGGGCGACGACACCCTGGACGGTCAACTCGACGGCGCCGTCGTCGAGTTGCTCGCTCCGGGCGGCGCCGCCCCCGAGACCGGACTCGCCGCGCGGATCGCCCTCGCCCCGGCCCCCGTCCGCGTCCATCTGCGCGAGCGCCGGGCCGGCAGCGGCGCGGACGCGGTGACCGCCGCCCTGCGCGGCGCCGGGCGGGCCGTCCTGCGCCACCGTCCCGAACGCACCGACCCCGCCGCCGCGCGCGCCCTGCTGCGCGAGGCCCGGCTGCGCGGGGCCGGGACCGCTGTCGTCGTCGAGCTGCCCGAGGAGCAGCCCGGGCCGCTGGTCCGGGAGCTCGCGGCGCCGGACGTGACCGTGGTGTTCGCCGGGACCCTCCCGTACGACCCGACCTGGGCCCCCGCCGCGGGCCTGCTCGCCCTGGAGGACACCGCCGCCGAGACCGACCCGCTCACCGCCTGGACCGAGGAACTCCCCGGCTACGAGGGCGACTTGGCGGAGGCCGTCGGGCCCTACCGGCTCGGCGCCGGACAGGTGCGGCGGGCCGCGCGCGGGGCACTCGCGCTCGCCGGGTTCGACGGCGTTCCGGTGGGGCTCGGCCATGTGCAGAAAAGCGCCCGGCTCCTGTCGGCGCCGCTGCTCGACCGGCACGCCCGCCGGGTCCGGCCCGCCGTCGGCTTCCAGGACCTGGTGCTGCCCGAGGAGCCCCTCGCGATGCTGCACGAGCTCGCGGGCCGGGCCAGGCACCGCGACCGGGTGCTTGGCGAGTGGCGGCTGCGGACCGGCGGGGGGCGCGGCCGGGGTGTGGTCGCGCTGTTCGCGGGCGACTCCGGCACGGGCAAGACGCTCGCGGCGGAGGTCGTCGCGGGCGAGCTCGGCCTGGACATGTACGTCGTGGACCTGTCGTCGGTGGTCGACAAGTACGTCGGCGAGACCGAGAAGAACCTGGAGAAGATCTTCGTCGAGGCCGACCGGACCGACTCGGTGCTGCTCTTCGACGAGGCGGACGCGGTGTTCGGCAAGCGGTCCGAGGTCAAGAGCTCGCACGACCGGTACGCCAACCTGGAGAGCGCGTATCTGCTCCAGCGCCTCGAAGCCTTCGACGGGATCGCGGTCCTGACCACGAACCTGCGGGCCAACATCGACGAGGCCTTCACCCGCCGGCTCGACCTCGTCGTGGACTTCCCCTTCCCCGATGTGGCGCTGCGCGCGACGCTGTGGCGCGGCTGCCTGGCGGGGGTGCCGCAGGAGGACGGTCTGGACGCCGAACTCGACGCCTGCGCCAAGGAGTTCGAGCTCGCGGGCGGGGCGATCCGCTCCGCGGCGGTGACGGCGGGCTATCTGGCGGCGGGCCGGGGCTCCGCGGTGACCGCCGCGGACGTACGCGCCGGGGCGCGCCGCGAGTACGTGAAGTCCGGCCGGCTCGTTCCGGGCGCGGGCACGGCCTGGGCGCCCTAGGGCCGGTCCTGACCGACAGTCCGGTCCTGACCGGCTGCCCACCAGCTCTCTTGTCGACATCCGGAAATCTATCCCGGCCGCAGTAGACATTGCGGTGCCACATGGCTATGGTTTCTCTTGTAGCCGAGATCAAACAAGGCCCGGCAGAGACGAACTGCCGGGCAGCAGGACCCGCTCATGCGGGATGCAGTCGCAGTGCGGTGCGGTCGTGGAGTGTCGAAGCCAGAGCAGTTGCAGGACGGCGACGGGACTGACGACCGGACCGGGTGGCCCGCAGTGATCAGGGGCCGCCATCGCAGTACAGAAAGTCGCAGTACCAGTAGTTCGCAACATCGCAGTACGCAGTATCGGCTCAGCAGGATCAGAGGGAAAGAACGGAGGAGTTGAGCGCCATCAGGATCGCCCGGGCGGAAGATCGGCCCGGGTACCGCAGGACATCGATAGCGAGGTGGTCTCCGGTCACGCATCCGCGATCCCCGCACGCCCGACAGCTCCCAGGCCGGGTCGGCGGAAAACAGTAGGCCGACGCAGGAACACGGTCGGCAGATGGTGTAGCAGTTCCTTCGGGGCCCGGGTGCCGCATGGCACCCGGGCCCCTCAACGCGTTTGAGCCCCGCAACGCGTTCGGCCCCCTCCGATGCGGAGGAGGCCTTACGAGTCGACGCTTACGAAACGATGCGCCAGCGCTGCTGGTCGGCGGGGAGGGCGCCGCAGGGGCGGACCTCCGAGACCTGGAGCACCTTGTCGTTGGGCGAGAGGTCGGACAGGCACCAGCCGCCGTCCTTGCTGACCAGGCGCACGAACCCGTCCGCCCCCTCGATCGGCTGGATCGACCACTTCTGGTTGCTGGTCATCTGCCCGGTGGTGAGACTCGCCTTGCCTCCGGAGGCACCCCACATCTGGATCTGGTTGCCCTCCCTGGTGTTGTCCGCGACGGCCCAGTCCTCGGACGACGAGCTGAACGCGAACTCGTCCTGCGGCAGCGGCCGGACGTACCAGTACTGGTCCCAGACGGGCTGGTTGCGGATCTCGTTCGCGGTGTAGACGTAGCGGCCCTCGGGCTTCTGGTCGGTGGCCGTCGTCAGATACATGCCGAGCCCGGACTGGATGCGCACCAGCTTGTTGGGGTCGTACTGGGGCTTCTTCGGACCGCCGCCGCCGCCGGCCGGCTTGCCGCCACCGGGGTTCTTGGGCTTGGGCTGCTCGGCTGCGGGAGCCGCGGGTGAGGGCACCGTGGACGGGGCCTTCGGCGGGTCCGAGGGGGCGGCGGCGCGGACGGCAGGGGACTCTTGGAACCCTGCGGGAGCGGTTCCTCCTTGGCCGGCGGCTGCTCCGACGCCTGGGTCTTGACGCCCAGGTCGTGCTGGAACCAGATCACCATGAACGCCACGAGCGCCGCCACCAGGAGCGAGCCCACGGTGACGACCCAGCGCGGGAACACCGACGGCTGGACATAGGTGCCGCGCAGCTCCTGCGGGGTCGCGTCGCCCGACCTCAACACCGAGACGGTGAACGGGTGTTGGCGTACGCCGCCGATCCAGCTCACGTTCACCGAGGTGAGCTGCACCTCGGCGAAACCGGCCCGGCCCGGGTCGACCTGGATCGCGGTGGGGTTGGCCTCGACGGTGACCGAGTCGCCGTTGTCGCGGGTGGAGAAGGAGGCGGTCAGCGGCTGGTTGCCCAGGTTGTCGACGGCAAGCCGGCCACGCGCCCGGCGCCGGCCCCGCACGGTGCGCGGGACCAGCTCGGCGCGCAGCTCGGCGAAGGGACTGATGGTGAGACGGCCCTCGACGACATCGGCCTCGTTCGGGTGCTCGCGCGGCTCCACCCGGATGCCGAAGGGGCTCGGGCCCGCCACCGCGTCCGGAGTGCGGGGCGGCGCGAAGGTGACCTCGGCCGTCGCCTCCGTCCCGGGGTAGAGCCGCAGCACGGTCGGCTCGACGCTCGCCCACCCGGCGGCATCACCGACCGGCGAGAGCCGGTACTCCTCGACGGTGTCCCCGGTATTGCGCACCCGCAGCCGTACGACGGCACTGTCACCGGGGGCGACGGTGGTGGCGGGGGGCTCCAGGGCAGTCCACATACTCACCCCCCGAGTCAAGTGCCACGGGGGGTGAAGTACAGGGCCCCAAGGGGCAGTTCCGGGGGCAGCACTCACTGCCCGACCGGCCATCTCCGCTGGTCCGGCGGCCCCGGGCGGGGGCGGCCGAAGGGAGCTGAACCCGGACGGTTGCGGGGGAACAACCGCCCGGGAGTCTGTGGTGCGAGCAGCCTCTCAGGCCGCGATCAGCAGCGCCTAACGCCCGCTAACGTCCGCGCTAACGGCCCGGGACACCGCGGTCCTTCACATCGCCGCCGACCAGCCAGTTGATGGTCTTCTGGTCGGCGACACCGTTCGCGGGCAGCCCGACGTAGGACTGGTAGTCCTTGATCGCACTGGCCAGGCCGGCATCGGACTTCATCGCCACACCACCCTGCTGCCCGGCCTTGAAGTAGTCCATGCCCTGCCGGGCGTAACCACGGTCGCGGTCGAGATCGGCGTCCGAGATCCGGGACTGGTTGGCCCACCACAGGGCCGCGGCGAGCTGGCGGACCTTGAAGTTGTTCGCGCCGGCCTTCACGTCCTCGGCCTTGATGCCCTGCGCCCACATCGAGGTGAGGGTGGCGCGGCCCAGGGTGCCCGGCTTCTTGTCGGTGGCCGTGAGCTGGCGGCTGCTCTTCTGGTCCCGCATGACGTGCCGCTGGTAGCAGGCGAGCGAGGTCTGGGTGGCCTTGTCGATGATGCCGGCGGTCCAGCCCGGCTGGAGGGTGCACTCGTTGCCGAGCGTGGCCAGGCGGTACTGGGCGAACGTGACGATGTCGTCCGGCTTGTAGCCCACGTCCCAGACGGGGCCCTGCGGCGCGTTCGGCGCCGCCTTGGGAGCCGCCTTCGGGGGCGGCGGCACGACCGGCGGCCCGGCGCCGAGGTCCGAGCCCGCCGCGTCACCCCCGCCACCGCCGCCGCCTCCCGCGCCGCCCGCGCCGTCACCGGCCGGGGTCGAGGCGCCGGGCTGGACCGGCGGCGGGGACGCGGGGGCCGACGGCAGCGGGGACTCGGCGCCCTGCGGCACCGGCTGCGCGCTGGAAGCGGCCTGCGCCTCCCCCGTCGCCGTGTTCACCTTCGGCTGGAAGCCCATCCACAGCGCGACGAACGCGACCGAGGCCGCCACCAGCGCGCTGCCCGCGACGAACAGCCAGCGCGGCAGCACCGGGCGCTGGTCGAAGGAGCCGTTGAGGACGAGACCGGTGTCGTCGCCGGAGCGGCGCACCATCAGGGTCAGCCGGTGCTGTTCGGAGCCGCCGGTCCAGCGGACCTGCTGCGGCCGGATGACGAGCTTGGCGAACGCGGCCCGGCCGGGCGCGATCTGCACCGAGTTGGGCGCCATCTCGTAAGTGAGCCGGTTGGTCTCGTCGCGCAGCGTCAGGGACGCCGTGAGCGCGGTGTTGCCGAGGTTGTCGACGGCGACCGAGGCGCGGGTGCGAAAGCGGCCCACCAGGCTCGGCGGCAGCATTTCGGCGCGCAGCTCGGTGAAGGGCGCGACCGTGACCTGCCCCTCCAACACCTCGCGGACGTCGGGGTGTTGGCGCGGTTCCACCCGGATGCCGTACGAGGCCGGCCCGGCCGGCGCGTCGGGCGAACGCGGCGGGGCGAAGGAGAGCTCCGCCGTGGCCTCGCTGCCCGGGTACAGGCGCATGGTGTCGGGTTCCACCCGGGCCCAGCCGGCGGGGGCGCCCACCACCGAGAGCCGGTACTCCTCGACGGTGTCCCCGGTGTTGCGCACGCGCAGTCGCGCGGTGGCCCGCCCGCCGGGCTCGACGGCGACGGCGGCCGGGTCCAGAGACGTCCACATGGTCATGGGGAAAGGCTAGGGGGCGTGCCGTGCGCCCCCCTGCCCAAAAGGCTCTGTCAGAGGGCAGCCCGGGCTGCACTCGCGGCCCCGCGCGACGGGCTGCCCGGCGGGACCCCCGGGCGGCGCGGCGCGGGCGGCGCCGTCCACAGCAGCGACGTCAGCTCGTCGGCCTCGGCCGCGCCCCGGGCGCTGAGCAGCCGGTGCGCGGTGCGCAGCGAGGCCAGCGCGGAGAGCGCCGGTGCCTCGCCGAGCGCGAGCAGCGCCCGGCCGCGGGCCGCGAGCGCGAGACCCCGGCAGAACGCGTCCCCGAGGTCGCCCTCGATGGACAGGGCCTGCGTCGCACAGGCCGCCGCCTCCCCGGGCCGCTCCCTGGCCAGCGCACAGTGCGCGAGCCGGGCCCAGGCAAGAGCCTCCCAGCGCAGGTCGCCCACCCACTGGTGGTGCTGGCGGGACTCGCGCAGATGGGCCGCGGCCCGCACCGGGCGGCCGCCCGCGAGGAGCGCGCAACCGATCTGGTACAGGACGTGCCCCAGCGTACTGCGGTCCCCCAACTCCCGTGCGCTGCGCAGCACTTCGTCGGCGGCGGCCTCGGCGCGCTCCTTGTCGCCGAGCAACATGCGGGCGCGTACGACATGGGCCAGGACGCGCACCGCGTCGCCCCGGCCGCCCAGTTCGACATGGCGGGCGTAGGCCTGCTCGAAGAGGGGCAGCGCCTCGGCGGAGCGGCCCATCGCGGCCAGGATCATGGCGAGTTCGTGCGCCGCCTCCGACTCGGTCAGCGGGTCCGGGGCGAGCGCCGCGAAGCGCAGCGCCTGGCGCAGGGCGCGTTCGATGCGCGGGTAGGTGTCGGCGCCCTGCTGCGGTACGGCGGCGATCAGGCGCAGCGCGCGGGCCGCCGAGCGGGAGTCGCCGTGGCAGTGCGCGCCGGCCAGGGCGAGCCGGGCCGGGCCCTGGAGTTCACGGCGCCGGGCGGTGCCGAGGATGAGGTGCGCCCAGCCGGTGAGGAGGTCGACGGCGGGCCGCAGCGCCTGCTCGCCCAGGTCCTCCCAGGGGCCCTTGCCCAGGGCCTGTTCGGCGGTGGCGCGGATCAGCTGGTGGGACTCCTGGAGCCAGGCCCGGGCGGCCTCGGCGTCGGCCGGCCGGTGTCCGGGGGTGCTCGCGGGGTGCAGGAGGTCGGGCAGATCGCTGTGCGGGCGCAGCCGGCGCACGGCGTGGGTGACCGTGGCAAGCAGGTGGTCCAGGAGGCGGCGCTGGGCGGCGGGCCGCTCGGCCGCGTCGGGCGAGTCGTCCAGAACGCGCCGGGCGAAGATCCGTACGAGGTCGTGGAAGCGGTAGCGGTCGATGCCGCAGGCCTCCAGGAGCCCGGCGTCGACGAGTGCCTCCAGGGCGTCCTCGGCGGCGTCCTCGTCGATGTCGAGCAGCACGGCGGCGGTGGTCCGCCCGAAGACCGGAACGGCGGCGGCGGACGTCAGGCGGAAGGCCCGGGCGGTGTGCGGGTCGAGGCTTTGGTAGCTGAGGCGGAACGCGGCGTCGACGCCGAGGCCGTCGGCCTCCAGCTCGTCCAGGCGGCGGCGCTCGTCGCCGAGCCGGGCCGTCAGGTCGGCCACCGCCCAGTCGGCGCGGGCGGCCAGGCGGGCGGCGGCGATGCGCACCGCGAGCGGCAGCCGTCCGCAGGCGGCGACGAGCCGGCGGGCCGCGCCGGGGTCGGCGGCGACCCGCTCGCCCCCCACGATCGCCTCCAGCATCGCGAGGGCGTCCCGCTCGGTCATCGCCTCCAGGTCGAGCAGCCGGGCGCCGGGCAGCCCGACGATCCGGGCCCGGCTGGTGATCAGGACGGCGCTGCCCGGGGTGCCGGGCAGCAGGGGCCGGAGCTGGGCGGTGTCGTGCGCGTTGTCGAGCAGGATCAGTACGCGGCGGCCCGCGAGCAGGGAGCGGAACAGGGCGCCCCGCTGGCCGGCGTCGTCGGGGACGGCGCCCTCGGGTACGCCCAGGGAGCGCAGCAGATGGGTCAGCACGTCCGCGCTGTCGGCGGGCTCGGCGGCCCCGCGCAGATCGGCGTAGAGCTGACCGTCGGGGAAGGCCCCACGCATCCGGTGCGCCGCGGTGGCGGCCAGGGCGCTCTTGCCCACGCCGCCCAGACCGGTGAGGACGGCCACCGCCATCGCCCGCGCCTCGGACGCGTCCTGGAGCAGGGCGCACAGCTCGTCGAGGTCGCCGGCCCGACCGGTGAAGTCCCTTATGGCGTGCGGCAGTTGAGCGGGGTTGGAGGTGGGCCGCTCCTCGACGGCACCGGCGTGCGGGGCGCCTGCGGCGTGCGGGGCGGGGATTTGTTCGGCGGAGGGACGCCGGGGGCCGGCCTCGTGCGAGCCCGGGGTGACGGCACCCCGATCCGCCGAGGACCACCACGGGTCGGCCGCGCGCGCGGCCGAGGCGGTGACGATCCGTTCCGCGGAGGACCGCCAATCGTCGGACGCACGGGGCGTGGCGGGGGCCGGGTCGGCCGAGGGGTGGCGGGGGGCGGTGGTGCGCGGGCTCGGTGCGGTGTCCCCCGACAGTTGGCGGGGGTCGGTGGGGCGCGAACCCGGCGCGGCGGGGGTCCCGTCCCCGGGCCGGTGGTGAGGGTCGGTGAGGCGCGAACCCGGCGCGGCGGGGGTCCCGTCCCCGGGCCAGTGGTGAGGGTCGGTGAGGCTCGAACCCGGCGCGAGGGACGCCCGATCCGCGGACGGCTGCCGGGAGTTGGCAGTACGCGAGCCCCGCGCGGCAGGCGTTTCGTCCCCGGGCCATGGGCGAGGGTCGGTGAGGCGCGGGGCCGGTGCGGCGGGGGTCCCGTCCCCGGGCCATTGGTGAGGGTCGGTGAGGCGCGAACCCGGCGCGGCGGGGGTCCCGGCCCCGGGCCATGGGCGAGGGCCGGTGAGGCGCGGGGCCGGTGCGGCGGGGGTCCCGTCCCCGGGCCGGTGGTGAGGGTCGGTGGGGCGCGAACCCGGCGTGAGGGACGCCCGATCCGCGGACGGCTGCCGGGATTTGGCAGTACGCGAGCCCCGCGCGGCAGGCGTCCCGGCCCCGGGCCAGTGGTGAGGGTCGGTGGGGCGCGGGGCCCGTGCGGCGGACGCCCGGTCCGCCGAGGGGTGGCGGGGACCGGTGGTGCGCGAGCCCGACGCGGCGGGGGTCCCTTCCCCGGACGGGCGGCGGGGGCAGGGGTGCCCGAGCCCGGTGTGGCGGACGCGCCGTCCACGGACGGTTGGCGGGAGCCAGTGGTGCGCGGGCCCGACGCGCCGGGTGCCCGATCCCCGGACGGGTGGCGGGGGACAGGGGTGCCCGAGCCCGGTGCGGCGGACGCGCCGTCCACGGACGGTTGGCGGGAGCCAGTGGTGCGCGGGCCCGACGCGCCGGGTGCCCGATCCCCGGACGACGCGCGGGAGTTGGCGGCCCGCGAGCCGCGCGCACCGGGCGTTCCGTCCCCGGCCGGTTGACGGAAGTCGGCAGCGCGCGAGCCCCGCGCGGTGTCCCCGGACGGTTGACGGAGGTCGGTGGCGCGCGAGCCCGGCGTGGTGGACGCCCGGTCCCTGGACGGGTGGCGGGGGTCGGGCGCGGTCGGGGGCTGGTGGCGGTTGAGCAGGCGGGTGTGCAGGGCGGACAGTTCGGGGCCGGGCGGGACGCCGAGTTCCTCGCTCAGGGTGCGGCGGGTCGTCTCGTACACCGCGAACGCGTCGGCCTGACGGCCGGCCCGGTGCAGGGCCAGCATGAGGAGGGCCTGGGCGCGTTCGCGCAGGGGGTGTTCGGCGGCGAACGCGCGCAGCGAGGCAATGGTCGCCGCGTGGCGGTCCAGGGCGAGGGCGCCGTGGAAGTGGTCCTCGCGGGCGGAGAGCCACAGCTCGGTGAGCCGGTCGCGCTGGCGCTCGGCGTGCGGGCCGGGCAGGCCGGCGAGGGGGCTGCCGCCCCACAGGGCGAGCGCGCCGGTGAGTTCGTGGTGGGCGGCGGCCGTGTCCCCCGCGCCCCGCAGCCGTGCCGCCTCGGCGAGCCGCGCCTCGAAGACGGCGGTGTCCAGGGCCGTGGAGGGAACCCGCAGCGCGTAGCCGTCGTCGGCGGAGACCAGGAGGCGGGCCGGGGTGCGCGCGGGGCGGTCCGGTTCGAGCAGGGTACGCAGCCGCGAGACATAGGTGCGCAGGGTTCCCACGCCGCGCGGGGGCAGCCGCTCGCCCCAGATCGCGTCGAGGAGTTCCGGCATCGAGACCGGCCGGCCGGCGCGGAGCAACAGGACGGCGAGCAGGGCGCGTTGCTGGGGCGGACCGAGCGGCAGGGCCCGGCCGTCGAAGTCGCCCTCGACCGGCCCGAGCATCCGGAACCGCAGCCCGCCGGCCACGCCACCGCTGAGCCCCCCGGCCATCCCCATGGTCTGGCCACCGGCCCCGCTCGCAGACAGGCCCCCGCCCGCACCTCCGGCCATGCCATCGGTAAGCCCTCCGGCCACCCCTCCGATCCGGCCATCGGCCCGACCCGCAGACAGTCCCCCGCCCGCACCTCCAGCCATGCCACCGCTGAGCCCTCCGGTCACGCCCCCGGCCACGCCCCCGGGCACGCCGGAGCCCACGCCTCCCGGTATGCCCCCGATTGTGCCACCTTCGCCGGTTCCGCCGGAATCCGTCACGCGCCGCCGCCTCTTCCTCTTCCTGCCCCGGCCGACTCGTCCCCCGACGCTTGCCCTTCCGGCCCCCCGGATCCTGTTCGTCCGGCCCACCGAAACGCTACGCCAGGACCTCCCGAAGGCCCGCATCAGCACATGTATCGCACAAGGAGTTGGCTTGAACTGCCCCTGTATCCCGCGAGTAACCGGTCGAAAGGGCACCCTCCCTGCCCCAAGACGGGCCGAACGCCTCCTGCGTTCCGACATATGCGCGCGAAGAATCGCGAGGCGACGAGCGAGGGGGGACCAGCGTGCGGATCCAGCTGCACCGGCAGGCGGAGCGGTCGCAGGACACCCCGCAGGCCGCCCCCGTCCGGCAGAACGCGGCGCTGGCCGAGCTCCACCGCACGGTGGGCAACGCCGCGCTGTCCCGGCTGCTCGCCCCGGCCGCGCCCGGCGAACGGGAGCCGGGCGAACGACAGCCCCGCGAGCGGGAGTCCGTACCGCTCCAGCGGATCGCCACCCACGAGGGCGGCAGCTACGACGCCGAGGACCGGCCCGGCGAGCGCGGTCCGTTCTTCGTCGCGCAGGGCCCCGAGCCGAAGGTCGCCATGGGTGGCGGCGGCGAACCCCGCGACATCCGGGAGCGGTTGCGGTACGAGCTCGCCGAGGTGGGGCCCGCCGACGCCCCGCTGCGGGTGGCCGACGACGGCACGCTGGCCGTGCACGGGGTGGCCGAACCCAAGGAGTTCTACGCGGTCCAGGCCGTGGTGGACAGCGCCAACGAGGCGCTGCGCGCGGCCAACAGCACCGTGGAGCTGGTCACCGGCGGACGCAGCATCGGCGTCGGCGGCCACCGGCTGCTGCGGGTGCAGCCGAGCGTGGTGCGCGACGCGACCGCACAGAGCCAACTCGGCCCGTTCGTCTCGCTGCTGCGCTCCACCTGCATCTCGGTGGCGTGCAGCCTGATCGGCTCCGAGCACGCCAAACGCGCCCAGGCGGTGCTCGGCGGCGGCGACGGAAACTTCCTGCTCACCCCCAACTCCGACAGTGACACCCGCGCCAACCGGCTGGCCGACGCCGTCGCGCGGGACACCACCTCCACCCTCGACGTGGACGGCGCGGTCGCCGCCGCCGACGGCGCTCACGCACCCGCCCCCGACCTCGGCCGCCGCTACGGCGAGGCCACCCGGGACGGCGGCCGGGACGCCACCGAGGAACGCCTGGGCATCAACAAGTACGCCTCCCCCGGCCCCGGCGACGGGTTCGCGATCTTCAGCATGCTGGCGCAGGACGGCCTCGACCACTCGGTGTCGCCGGCCGCCGAGCGCGGCGAGGACGTCTGGGGCTACCACTTCGCGGCGGTCGTGGCGCGCTCCCTGGACGGCACCTGCCAGGTGACGCTGGAGAACTACGCCCGCAACGAGTTCGACGCCAAGGCCCGCTCCGAGCTGTACGAGGTGCTGCTCCAGCGGGCCAACGCGAGCCGCGGCTGGTTCGCCCAGCTCAAGCCGCTGCTGGAGAGCGACGACCAGCAGGCCTTCAAGGCGAAGTTCGACGAGGTGCTCGCCGCCCTGGTCAGCGACCCCGAGGTCAAGAAGAAGCGGGGCATGCCACGGCTCCAGCTCCAGCAGGACTTCGAGGACCACACCTGCCGCTCCTGGTTCTTCCGGGTGTACGGCGGCGGCCCCGGCGAGAGCTTCCACGAGCAGCAGGCGGCCTCCGGCTACTTCAACAACCCGATGACGCTCCGGGTTGCCCGGCCCCAGCAGAACCCGAACTCGGATGCACCGTAGGTGAGTTGAGGCACCGTCCCCCTGGTCAGGTCGGCCGTCGGGGGAGCACGCTGCTGGGAGTACGGACAGCTACCACCCTCACGGAACGGGGAGCCGCGGAGGGACCGGCAGACGTGCCTAGGGGGTGCGCGCCATGGGTGACAGCAGTGCGGAACAGCAGGCGGCCGAGGCCGAGCGGCGCAGGGAGGAACTCCTGGAGAAGGTCCGCGAGGCGAACCGGCTCAGCACCGGGCGCCTCTCGTCCGCCCCGGCCCCGGCCCCGGTGGCGCTCGGCGCCGACGAGGACGGCTGACCGGACCCCGGTGAGAAAACGGCCGACGCGGGTACGAGTCCGGAGCGGGTACGAGTTCGGGTACGGGACCGGGGCCGGGTACGGGTACGGGTACGGGCCCGGTGTCCGCCGTACCCGATCCGGCCGGGCGAACCCGCGCCGATGACCGGAAGGGCAGCTTGTGCTGCCCTCGTCCACGCACCTTCTTCCCTCCCCGCGGCCCCCGCGCTACGCGAGCCTTGAGGGGTAATGGGCCGGTGGCAGCGTTTCGGGGGGCGGGACAACCGCATGCGGCTCGGATTCGGAGTGAGCCGTCCGCCCCGCGCCCAGTTGGGCCCCTCGGGTTCGGGGAGCCGGCCCACACCTCCGTACACCCAGTAACAAGGAGCAGCTTCCCGTGCCCAACTACCTGTCCCCCGGCGTCTACGTCGAGGAAGTCGCCAGCGGATCCCGCCCCATCGAAGGGGTCGGCACCTCGGTGGCCGCCTTCGTCGGGCTCGCGCCCGTGGGGCCGCTCAACGAGCCGACGCTGGTGACCAACTGGTCCCAGTACGTCGCCGAGTTCGGCGAGTTCACGGACGGGTACTACCTGGCGCACTCCGTCTACGGCTTCTTCAACAACGGCGGCACGGCCGCCTACGTGGTCCGCGTCGGCGGCTCGGACAACGGCGCCGGCCAGGCCGCCCCGCAGTCCTCGACCGCCGCCCCGCAGGCGATCACCGCCGGTGAGGCCGTGGCGCTCGGCACGTTCAAGGTGTCCGCGATCGCGGCCGGCTCCGGCGCCGGCGGCGCGCTCACCGTCGAGGTGCAGGACGCCGAGGGCGAGGGCAACGGCGACCGCTTCAAGCTGGTCGTCAAGGACGGCGACACCGTCGTGGAGAACTTCGACGTCAGCGCGAAGAAGTCGGCCCGCAACTACGTCGTCACCCAGGTCAAGCAGCGCTCCAAGACGATCTCCGTCGAGGAGGCCACGGCCGGCGCCCAGCTCGCCAAGCCGGACGCGCAGGCCATCACCCTGGCCCCGCCGGCCGCCGCGCCCGCGCCGACCGCGCCCGGCACCACGGTCGCCCGGATCGAGTCCGGCCAGTTCATCGGCGACTCCGCCGACCGCACCGGCTTCGGCGGCCTGGAAGCCTTCGACGAGATCAACATGGTCGCGGCGCCGGACCTGATGGCCGCCTACCAGCAGGGCCTGATCGACCTGGAGCAGGTCAAGGCCGTCCAGCTCGGCCTGGTCTCGCACTGCGAGCTGATGGGCGACCGCATGGCCGTCCTCGACCCGCCGCCCGGGCTCAACGCCCGCGACATCCGCAAATGGCGCATGGAGGTGGCGGGTTACGACTCCCGCTACGCCGCCCTGTACTACCCCTGGATCAAGATCTTCGACCCGTCCAGCGGCCAGACCAAGGTCGTCCCGCCGTCCGGCCACATGGCCGGCATCTGGGCCCGCAACGACTCCGAGCGCGGCGTCCACAAGGCTCCCGCCAACGAGATCGTGCGCGGCGCCGTCGACCTGGAACTCCAGATCACCCGTGGCGAGCAGGACCTCCTGAACCCGGTCGGCGTCAACTGCATCCGCGCCTTCCCGGGCCGGGGCATCCGCGTCTGGGGCGCCCGCACCCTCGCCTCCGACCCGGCGTGGCGCTACCTGAACGTGCGCCGCTACTTCAACTACCTCGAAGAGTCGATCCTGATCGGCACCCAGTGGGTCGTCTTCGAGCCGAACGACCAGGCGCTGTGGGCCCGCATCCGCCGCAACATCTCCGCCTTCCTGGTCAACGAGTGGCGCAACGGCGCCCTGTTCGGCCAGCGCGCCGAGGACGCCTTCTACGTGAAGTGCGACGCGGAGACCAACCCGCCGGAGTCGGTCGACCTCGGCCGCGTGGTCTGCGAGATCGGCATCGCGCCCGTCAAGCCCGCCGAGTTCGTCGTGTTCCGGCTCGCCCAGTTCTCGGGCGGCGGCGGCGAGCTGGAGGAGTAGGCCCCCCAACTCGCCCCACCCATAGCCGACTTCGCACGAACAGGAGTAACCCAGCATGTCGCTTCAGCCCGGTGACGCTCTCACCACACACAACTTCGGCCTCCAGATCGACGGCATCATGGTCGAGTACTTGCAGGAGGTCAGCAGCCTCTCGATGGAGCAGGACGTCATCGAGTACCAGCAGGTCTCGGCCGACGGAAAGCCGGTCATCAAGAAGCTGCCCGGCGTCAAGAAGGCCGGCGAGTGCACGGTGACGCGCGGCGCCACGCAGTCCGCCACGTTCTCCGAGTGGATCAAGGAGTCCATCGACGGGAACATGGGGTCGGCGCGCAAGAACGCCTCGATCATCATGATGGACTACCAGGACAACCCGGTGAAGCGCTACCACCTGCGCAACGCCTGGTGCAACAAGGTCGAGATCAGCGCGGTCAAGGCCGGCGACGCCGCCGCCATGACCGAGCAGGTCTCCATCACCTTCGAAGAGCTGGTCATCGAGTAATGCGCCGCGAAGGTCCTGGAGTTCCCGGCGGCGCGGTCGCCGGGGCCGAGACTCCGTCCGCCTCGGGCGGTGCGCGGGAAACCCTGCGCACCGAGTTCGAGTTCGAGCTGCCGCGCGGTTACGTCGACGAGTCGGGCACCGTGCACCGGCGTGGCGCGATGCGCCTGGCCACCGCCCGCGACGAGCTGCTGCCGCTGCGGGACGTACGGGTCCGCGAGAACCCGGCGTACCTGTCGGTGGTCCTGCTGGGCCGGGTCATCACCCGGCTCGGCACGCTCGGTGACGTCCACGACGGCACGGTGGAGAACATGTTCGCCTCCGACCTCGCCTTCCTCCAGGACTTCTACCGGCAGATCAACGCCGAGGGGCACACCCGCGCGGCCGTGGCCTGCCCGCACTGCGAGCAGTCCTTCGAGGTCGAGCTGGCCGGGAGCCGCCTGGGGGAATCGTGACGTACGCGGCCGACCGGATCGAGGAGGAGACCGCGTACCTGGCCTACCACTTCCACTGGGACATGGACTCCATCCTCGACCTGGAGCATGCGGACCGGCGGGCGTACGTACGGCGGGTGGCGGCACTGGTGGAACAAGGCGAAGGGGAGCGGTGACGGGGGATGGGCCTGTTCAAGCGCCGGCGTAACCGGCCGGAGGCCGGGGATGCCGGGGGTGCCGGGCAGGCCGGCGAGGCGACGGGGGCTTCGCCCGCGTCGCCCTCACCCGACCCCGCTCCCGTCCCGGCCCCGGCCGACGGGGGCTGGGCCGCCACGGCCCCGATGCAGCGCGCCCTGGCCGCCCCCCGGCTCACCGCGGAGTCGGGCTTCGGCTCGACCCTCGCCGCGCACCAGGACCTCTCCGTCGTCCGTCCGCTGACCCACGCGGTCTCGCCCACGGCCCCGCACGGCGTCCTCCACAACGCCCTGACCCCGGTCGCGGGCGCCCCCTCGCCCCTGCCCCTGCAACTCCTGCGCCTGCCGGTGGCGAGCCGGCCGGCCCCGGAGCCCCCGGCCGAGGACGAAGCCACCCCGGCTTCGGCCCCGGCCTGGGGTTCGGCTCCCGTACAACGCGCGGTCGCGCCCGCACCGGCCGCCGCGACACCGGCCGCGCGGCGATCCGCCACGCCTTCGGGCGGTACGGCGAACGGTGCGGCGGGGCCGGCCCCGGCGAGCGGTTCGGGGGCGGCTGGTCCGGCATCGGCGAGCGGTTCGGCGGCACCCGGTCCGGCTCCGGCGAGTGGTTCGGGGGCGGCCGGTCCGGCTCCGGCGGTCCAGCGGGCCACCAGCGCCCCGGCCAACACCCCGTCCGCCGCGCCCGGTTCGGGCCGCGCCACGCGGCGCCCGGCCGCACCCTCGACGGGTCCCGCGCACACCCCGGCGGCCCCGGCCGCCACGCCGTCCACGTCCGGTTCGGCTCCGGGTGTGCAGCGCTCGGCCGCGTCCCCGGCGAGTCCCGCGAGTACGCCCGGCGTGGTTCCGGGATCGCCCGCCGTCACCTCAACCGGCCCTGCGCGAGACCAAGTTGTTCCCCCCGTACGCCCTGCGGAGCGCGCCGGTCCGACGCCAGGCCCGGCGTCCGCCCCGAGGTCCGCCTCGACGCCCGGCCCCGCCTCGCGTCCGGCCACCCCGGCGCCCCCCGCCGCATCCGGCGCGACACCGGCCGTGCAGCGCTCGGCCACGCCCCCGGGCACGCGTCCGGCGGCGGCCCCGAACACCCCGGGCGCCGTGGCAGGCCCGGCTCCCGCCGTGCAGCGCGCCGCGACGCCTCCGCGTACCCCGGCCGACCGCCCCGGCGCGACCCCCGCGCCCGCGCGCGGCAGCTCAACCAGCCCTGCGGCACCGGGAGTTGAGCCTTCCGCCGACGGCACGAACGAGCCCCGCCCCGCATCGCCCCCGGCCGCGCCCGGCCCGGGTCCCGCCGTGCAGCGGGCCGCCTCGCCCTCGGCGGACGCCCGGAACAACCCGGCGTCGCCTCCCGCCGTGCGGCACGCCGCCACGCCCAACCCCTCCTCCACCCCCGGCCCGGCACCCGCCGTCCAGCGGGCCCAGCCGCGCGCCACCACGCCCCCGGTACGGGCGGACGTTCCGGGGGCCGGCACCGGCCGCCCCGGCGGGAGCGAAGCCTCGGAGCGCGGCGGCCCCGGCGGGTCCCGCGCGGCGCATTCCACCCCCGCCGTACAGCGGGCCGCCGCCCCCGAGAGCGCCCCGACGGAGAACCCCGGTCGGTCTTCGGTCACCCCGGCGGCGTCCGGCCCGACCCCCGCCGTGCAGCGCACCACGCCGCCGACCCCGGCCGCGCCCGACGCCCTGCCCGTACGCGGCGAGGGCGCCACCCGGCCTGCCCCGGCGACGGAGACCTCCCCCACGACTCCCGCACCGTCCGCGCCCCGGCGCGCGGACCGGCCGGTGCCGGCGAGCCCCATCGGGCCCCCGATCCAGCGCTCCACCGCCGTGCCGCCCGGCGCGACGGCCCACCCCGCCCGGCGCCCCGCCGCGACCCCGCCCGGTTCCGGCAGCGGCCCGGCCTCCCGCGCGGCGGACGCCCCCGCCTCCATCCAGCGCGCCGCGACCCCGGTCTCGCCCGCGGCCGACGCCTCGGGGCCCGCCCGTACGGCTCCGGGTGCGGCATCCGGATCGGCTCCCTTCGGGGCGGCCCCCCTCGGGGCGGCTCCGGGCGGGTCGAGCCCCTCGGGGTCGTTTCCCTCGGGCGCGGCTCCCTCCGGGGCGGTTCCCAGCTCCTCAACTCCCCGCGCCACCAGCCCTGTTGGGCCCTCGTCGATCCCGCCGGGCAGTCCCGGTCAGGGGGCGCCCGGGGTTGCGCGGGGGCTGGGCTCGCCCTCGTCCGGCCCGGCGGGGCCCCGCTCGGCGGAGGGGGCCCAGGGTGCGTCCGGGGCGACCGCTCCGGTGCAGCGGGCGGTCACGGCGCCGACGAGCCGCCCCGATACGGCTCCGCTGTCGTCGAGCCCGCAGCGGGCCGCCCAGAACCCGCCGCACAGCAGCCCGGCCGGTGACGCGATGCCGGTGCGCGGCGACGCTCCGGGTGGGTCAACTCCCGTATCGCCCCTGCCGGTACGCGGCCTGACCCCGGGCGGGTCGGCTTCGGTGCCGTCGACGCCGGTACGCGGCCTCAACCCCGGCGGGCCGGCTTCCGTACCGACGCCGATGCCTGTGGCGCGAGCGGTCGCCGGTAGCGGGTCAACTCCCTTGCTGCCGACGCCTGTTCAGCGGTTCGCGGCGCCGGGGCGGTCCCTCACGTCCGCTCCCCGGCCGACGCGTCCCTCGCACCACCTCGACCCCGTGGGCGTGGTGCGGCGCCCCAGCGAGCCGGTCGAGTCTCCGCCCGCCACCCCCGCGCCCGTATTGACCCCCGCACCCGCGCCCGCGCCGACCCCGGCGGCTCCGGCCGCTCCGGCCGCTCCCCCCGTCCAGCGCAAGCCCGTCGTGCGCCGGGTCAGCCGGGTGCAGAGCACGGGTCCGGACGTGGCGCGGCGGCGTCCGCTGATCGGCGCCCCCATCACCCCGGCCCCCGCACCGGCGCAGGCCCCGGCACCGGAGCGCTCTCCGTTCGCCGCGCCCACCCCCGAGCCGCCGGTCGTCCAGCGGGCCGCCGCCCCGGCGCCCCCGGCCGAGCCGGTGGCGCCGGCGGAGCCCGCCACCCCGCTGCGCAAGGTGCGCGTTCCCGGCCCGACTCCCTTGCAGCGGGCGCCCCTCGCGGGCCCTCCGCTCGCCTCCGCCCGTCCGCTCACCACCCGGCACCAGAGCGTCCCGAGCACCCCGGGCCCGGTCGTCCCGCCCGCGCCGGCCCCGCTCAGGCGCGCGCCCGCGAGCGCCGACAGCCGTCCGGTGGTGCCGTTGAGCGGCCCCGCGCCCCGGCCCGGCACGGCACGGCCCACCGTGCAGCGGGCCGCCGAGCCGACCCCGGCGCCCGTGGTGCCCGTACGCCGCAACAGCCCGCCGCCCGCCCCGCCGGCTCCCGCGCCGAGCCCCCCGCCGCCCATTCCCGCCCCGGCGGCCGCCCCCGTACAGCGCCGGTCCGATCCGCCGCCCGTACAGCGCACGGCTTCGGCCACCCAGGCCGCCGCGCCCGTACCGGACGCCGATCAGCCCTCGCCCGACATCGACGCGCTGGCCCGCCGTCTCGTCGCCCCGCTCTCGCGGCTGCTCCGCGCCGAACTGCGCGGGGACCGCGAACGGCTCGGGCGCCTGCGCGACCGCTGACCCGACCCGACCCGTGACCACTCCCACCGACGGAAGAACACCCCATGCCCTCCACCCTTGACCCCGGCTCCACCGTCTTCTTCAAGCTGACCATCGACGGCCAGAACCTCGGCCTGTTCAACGGCTGCGACGGTCTCGCCTCCGAGGTCGAGGTGGAGCAGCGCCAAGAGGGCGGCAACAACGGGTTCGTGTGGCAACTGCCCACCCGGGTCACGTTCTCCACGATCCGCCTGACGCGCCCGCTCACCGCCGACACCTCCAAGGTGGCCGCCTGGATCTCCTCACTGGCCACCGGCATCACCCGGCCCACCGCGCAGATCGCGGCGCTGCGCGCCGACGGCTCGATCGTCGCGCAGTGGGGTCTGGTGGAGGTGCTTCCGGTGCGCTGGACGGGGCCGAGCCTCGACCCGGCGAGCCCGAGCGTGGCCACCGAGACCCTGGAGATCGCCCACCACGGCTTCACCGACGCGGGAGGTGCGTGAGCATGGCAGCTCCCGTCGGAGGCAAGGCCGCCAAGGGCCTGTCCCGTGCCACCCTCGCCATCCACCAGCCCCCCACCGACCTCGGTGGTTCCATGGGCGGGCGGATCGGCGAGGTCAAGTTCCAGTTCAACCCCTCACAGGTGCAGTTGGGCCGGTCCGCCAACTGGATCACCACGCCCGCCATCTCCTACAACCGGGGCGCGCCGCCCAAGTTCACCGGTGCGATGCCGGCCTCGCTGCAACTGGAGGTGTTCCTCGACGCCTCGGGGACGCCCAGCTCCAACACCGTGCAGAGCCAGGTGGAACTGCTGCTCTCGTGCTGCGAGGTGACCTCGCAGAGCATCAGCGCGAAGGCGCCTTCGCCGCCGTGGGTGGAGTTCAGCTGGGGTTCGTTCTCGACGGTCCAGTTCGTCGCGTACGTCACCAGCGTCAACGCCAGTTACACCCTGTTCAGCCCCAACGGCATGCCGCTGCGCGCCACTTGCACGCTCGCGCTGACCGAGGTGGCCAGCGAGACCAAGCGCCAGAACCCGACCTCGGGCGCCCTGTCGGCGCGCCGGGTGCACCGCACGGTCGCCGGGGACACGCTGGCGTCGCTTGCCTGGCGCGAGTACGGCGACGCCACCCAGTGGCGCACCATCGCCGAGGCCAACGAGATCGACGACCCGATGCGGCTGCGTCCCGGCACCGAGCTGCTGCTGCCTGCTTCCTCGGAGGGCACCACGTGACCGAGAAGACCTTCACCACCGTCCTGCACGTGCAGTTGAACGGCACCGTGCTGCCCGACCCGCTGGCGCTGCGCCTCGTCGAGGGCTGGGTGGACTCCTCGGTCAACGTGCCGGCCGCCTTCCAGCTCACCTTCAGCGACAAGGACTCCAAGCTCACCACCAAGTTCCCGATGCTGAAGATCGGGGCGAAGGTGATCATCAGCCCGTTCACCGACGGCCGGCGCGGCGACCCGATGATGACCGGCGAGGTCACCGCCCTGGAGATGGACTCCGAGCCCGGCAGCGGCCGCCACTTGCTGGTGCGCGGCTACGACCCCGGCCACCGCCTCCTGCGCAACCGCCGGGTCGAGGGCTACCCGAACATGACGGCCTCCGACATCGTGCGCCGCATCGCCGGTCAGAACGGCCTCAAGATCGGCAAGATCGAGTCGACCTCGGCGGTGTACGACCTGGCGACCCAGCCCAACATCACCGACTGGGACTTCCTGTCGCGCCTTGCCGCCGAGAACGACGTGCGCCTGTCCTTCGACAACCAGGGCAAGCTCAACTTCGCCGGGCTCGACCCGGCCTCCGGCGCCCCGTCCGACACCACCCCGGCCGCGCAGAGCCCGTACGTCCTGGACTTCGGGGCGAACAACCTGCACAGCCGGGCCACGATGACGGCCGCCGGGCAGGTCAGAAAGGTCAATGTGCGCGGCTGGGACATGCGCACCCGGCAGAAGTTGCAGGCGCCCGTCCCCGCGGTCACCAGCAAGGACATCTCCGCCGACATGACGCCCGGCCAGGTGACGCTGCCGTTCGGCGCCTCCGAGCTCACCGCCACCCACGTCCCGTACACCACCCTGTCCCAGGTCACGCACGCCGCGAAGGCGCTCGCCGACGACGTGACGGGCGCCTTCGCCGAGCTGGAGGTCGCCATCACCGGCAACCCCGAGCTCAAGCCGGGCACCCCCATCGCCGTGAAGGGCGCGGGCTTCCCCTTCGAGGGCAAGTACACCGCGACCGGCGTGCGGCACGTCTTCGCCTCCGGTGACCTGTACACGACGTGGCTGACGGTCTCGGGCCGCCAGTTCCGTTCGCTGTACGGGCTCGCCTCGGGCGGCACCGAGCAGGCGCCCCCGATGCCCGGCGTCGCGGTCGCCCTGGTCACCAACACCAAGGACCCGCTGCGCATGGGCCGGGTCAGGCTGTCGTTCCCGTGGCTGTCCGCCACGTACGAGAGCGACTGGTGCCGGGTCGCGCAGTTCGGCGGCAAGGGCGGCGGCGGGCTGCTGCTCCCGGAGGTCAACGACGAGGTGCTGTGCGCCTTCGACCGAGGCTCCCTGGAGCACCCGTACGTCATCGCCGGGCTCTACAACGGCATCGACAAGCACACCCGGGAACCCGACAACTACCCGGCCGTCGACCCGACCAGCGGCGAGATCAACTGGCGCTCGCTGACCGGCCGCAGCGGCCACACCCTGGAAATCCTCGAATCGGGCGGGGCCGCGCGGATGGAGAGCGGCATCCGGCTGCGCACCGGCAGGGGCCGGCTGCACATCCAGATGAACGAGGCCCGCACCTCCCTGACGATCCACAGCGACGGCAGCGTCGACATCCGGGGCACCCGCAGCGTCGACATCGAGGCGGGTGGCGACCTGTCCCTGAAGGCGGGCGGCAATCTGAGCCTGAAGTCGGGCGGCGCCATCGAGATCGACGCGGGCATGGCCATCAACGTCAAGGCCGGCCTCGCGTTCGACGTGAAGGCGGGTGGCGAGGCGTCCATCGGCGCGGGCGGCATGCTGGCGCTGAACTCGATCGGAGCGACGACCATCAACGCGATCGCCAACCTCACCATCGACTCCGCGACCATCCTCGTCAACGCGCCCGCCTTCTCCATCCAGTCGGCGGCCCCGCTGGTCAACGGCGCGCCGATCATCTAGGAGAGTTGAGATGAGCGAACACTTCGTCGGGGCCGGCTGGGCCTTCCCGATGCGCACCGAGCCGGGTGGCGGCATCGCGCTGGCCCGGCGCGACCGCGAGATCGAGGAGTCCATGCGCCTGGTGCTCGCCACCGCGCCGGGCGAACGTCCCATGCGTCCCGAGTTCGGCTGCGCCGTGCACGACCTGGTGTTCGCGCCCGTCAACGACGCGACCGCCGGGCGCATCCGCTACGAGGTCCGCACCTCCCTCGACCGCTGGGAGCCCAGGATCGAGGTCGAGGACGTCACCGTCACCCCGGCGCCCGACGAGCCGACCGTGCTCCACATCGACGTGCGCTACTCGGTGCGGGGCACCAACAACCCGCGCAGCCTCGTCTTCCCCTTCTATGTGATTCCCTCCGAGGGCGGCGACGAGCCAGGCCCGACGGCCGGCGAAAGCGAACGACACTGATGGCTCTGCCCGCACCCCACCTCGACGACCGCCGCTTCCAGCAGTTCGTCGACGACGCCAAGCGCTACATCCAGCAGCGCTGCCCGGAATGGAGCGACCACAACGTCTCCGACCCGGGTGTCACCCTCATCGAAGCCGTCGCGCACATGGCCGATCAGGTCGTGTACCGCCTCAACCGGGTCCCCGAGAAGAACCAGCTGGCCTTCCTCGACCTGCTGGGCGTGACGCTGTTCCCGCCGTCGGCGGCCCGCGCCTCGGTGACGTTCTGGCTCTCGGCGCCCCAGGCGGAACCGGTGGTGCTGCCCCGGGGGACCGAGGTCGCCACCGGACGCACCGAGACCGAGGAGGCGGTGGTCTTCGCGTCCGAGAACGACCTGACGATCGTGCCCTGCACCCTCACCCACGTCCTGCGCCAGCCCGCCGGCTCCGCGCCCGAGGACTGCTCCCAGGACGTGCTCGGCAACACCGACGTCTCGGTGTTCAGCTCCGGCCCGCTCCCCGGCGACGTCCTGCTCTTCGGCCTGTCGGCGGCGCTGCCGCACTGCACCGCGGTGCTGCGCCTGGAGAGCCGCGTCGACGGTGTCGGCGTCGACCCGCGCCAGCCTCCGCTGGTGTGGGAGGCGTGGACGGCGGACGGCTGGAGCGAGTGCGAGGTCGCCGAGGACACCACCGGTGGCCTCAACCGGCCGGGCGAGGTCGTCCTGCACATGCCGACCACGCACGCCGTGTCCCGGATGGGCCGCCTGGAGGCGGGCTGGCTGCGCTGCCGTGTGGTGGAGGCCGCCCCGGGCCAGCCGTTCTACAGCGTCTCGCCGACCGTGCGCGGCGCCTCCGCCTTCACCATCGGCGGCACCACCCGGGTCTCGCACTCCGAGTCGGTGCGCGACGAGTCGCTCGGCGAGTCCGAAGGCGTCCCGGGCCAGCGGCTGATGCTGGCGCACGCGCCCGTCGTCGGCGGGGTGCGCCTGGAGGTGTCGGCGGGCGAGGGCTGGGAGGAGTGGGAGACGGTGGACGACTTCGCGTCCTCCAGCCCCTTCGACCGCCACTTCACCCTCGACGCGGCCACCGGCGAGCTCGCCTTCGGCCCCTCGGTGCGCCAACCCGACGGCAGCGTAAGGCAGTTCGGGGCAGTGCCCCTCAAGGGCGCCGCCATCCGCGCCTCCCAGTACGGTACCGGCGGCGGCCGCTCCGGCAATGTGGCCCGGGGCGCCATCCAGGTGCTGCGCAGCTCCATCCCGTACATCTCCCGGGTGGAGAACCGGGAGGCGGCGCGCGGTGGCGTCGACGGCGAGACCGTCGAGGAGGCCAAGATACGGGCGCCGATCGCGCTGCGCGCCCAGGAGCGCGCGGTGACCGCCCGCGACTACGAGGAGCTGGCCCGCAGGGCCGCCCCCGAGACCGCCCGCATCGCGTGCCTCGCCGCGGACGCCGCCGAGTCGGGCGACAACGCGGTACGGGTCCTGGTCGTGCCGCAGGCCGTGCCCGACCGGGGCGGACGGCTGCGCTTCGAGCAACTGGTCCCGGGCGACGAGCTGTTGGGCCGCGTCACGTCCTTCCTCGACGACCGCCGCCCGCTGGGCACCCGCCTCGCGGTGGGGCCGCCGTTCTACCAGGGCGTCACCGTGGTCGCCACCCTGCACGCGTTCCGCGCCGCCAAGGCCGACCACGTACGCGACGACGCGCTGAACACCCTGTACTCCTACCTGGACCCGCTGACCGGCGGCGCCCACGGCACGGGCTGGCCGTTCGGCCGGCCGCTGCGCGCGGGCGAGATCTTCGCGGCGCTCCAGCGGGTCCCGGGCGTGGAGCTCGTCGACGAGGTCCTGCTGCACCCGGCGGACCCGCTGACCGGCCGCCGGGGCGACGCCACCGACCGCATCGACCTCTCGTCGTCGGCGCTGCTCTTCCCCTTCGACCACCGCGTCCGCGTCATCGAGGCCCGATGAGCACGCGCGGATCCGTCGACGGCCTCGCCTCCTCGCACCCGCTGGGCGCCCAACTGCCCGCCGTGTACGCGGACGACGACCTCGCCCAGCGCTTCGTCGAAGGCCTGGACGTGGTCCTGGCCCCGCTGTTCAACGTCCTGGACTGCCTGGAGGCGTACTTCGACCCGGCGCTGGCCCCCGAGGACTTCGTGGACTGGCTGACGGGGTGGGTCGGTACCGAACTCGACGGCACCGAGCCGCTGGAGATCCGCCGCCACGCGGTGGCGACGGCGGTCTCCCTGCACCGGGTCCGGGGCACCGCCCAGGGCCTGTCACGCGCCGTCCACCTCGCCTTCGGGGTACGCCCCGAGATCAGCGAGAGCGGCGGCGCGGCCTGGTCGGCCCGTCCGCTTGGCCCGTTCCCCGGCGACCCGAAGCCGTCGCTGCGGGTCACCCTCCGCCTCTCCGACCCGTCCTCCGTCGACCCCCACCGCCTCCAGGCGGTGGTGGCGGCGGCCCGCCCCGCCCACCTCCCTTTCACGGCCGAGGTATCCGCGAAAACCCTGACTCCCGAAGGGAACTGACCTCTCATGACCACCCCGGCCATGGTCCCCTGCCCCGACTGCGGCACCCCGGCCCGCGCCACCGGCCAGTCGTTCTGCGACTCCTGCGGAGCCTTCCTGCGCTGGTCGGCCCCGGCCGCCCCGCCGGCGAACGCCCCCGCCCCCGACGCCGCCGCCGACACGGCCCCGGAGGCGGTGACGACCCCGATCCCGGCGGTCGCGAACCCCGCGGAGGGTGCGGGTGCGGGTGCGGGTGCTGCGGACCGCGCTGGTGCCGCGAGCACCGCGGCCCCGGCGGCGCCCGCCGGGTCCGCGGCGGGTGCCTCCGCCGGGGACACCACCCCGCTCCCGGAGGTGACCCCCGGGGCGCGCCCGGACGCGCGTACCGAGGCACGTCCCGACGTACGTCCCGACGTACGCCCCGACGCGGCCGCCAACGAACCCGTCACCCCGCACCCCGAGACGCGCGCTCCCTCGGTGTCGGACGCGGCGCGGGCCCTGCTGGTCCCCGTCCAGGAGCCCACCGCGCGGGCGCCCGAGGCCCCCGGGACCGTGCTGCCGGGCCGGCCGGAGGCGGCCCGGCCCAAGGTCCGCGCGGCGACCCCGGCGCCGGCCCCGGAGAACGGCACGCCCTGCCCCGCCTGCGGCACCGCCAACCACCAGCACCGCAGCTTCTGCCGCAGTTGCGCGACCCCGCTCACCCCGCGCCGCGAGGACAACGCGACGGGCCCGTACGCGGGCCAGCGTCCGCCGCTGCACCGGGACCGCAAGCGCTGGATCGCGCGGGCGCTGACGGCCGCGGCGGTGGTGGCGCTCGTCGTGGGCGGCGTCTTCGGCGGTCCGCCTGCGGCGAGGGCCGTACAGGACCACTTCGCCAAGCGCGTGGCGGTCCACCCGGCGACGTGGACGGCGTCCCACTGGGACCCCAAGCACGGCCCGGAGCTGGCGGGCGACAGCTACTCCAACACCTGGTGGGGCACGGGTTACGCGGGCGACGCCCAGGGCACGTACCTGGAGGCGACGTTCGGCCAGCCCACGGATCTGCTGGCGCTGCTCATCACCCCGGGTACGTCCAAGCGGCAGGGGCAGCAGTCCGAGCAGGCCCGTCCGCAGGAGTTCGACCTGCTGGTGACCGACACGAGCGGCAAGGCGCATGTGTCGCACCGCTCGCTCAACGACGGCGGGGTGCAGCGGATCGACGTGCGTGTGCGTGATGCGGCGTCGGTTCGGTTGACCCTGCGGTCGGCGTTCGGCGCGGCGAAGGACAAGCAGGTGGCCATAGCCGAAGTCGAATTCTTCGCCCGCTCCAAAAACTGACCCGGGCCACCCTCCTGGGGCTCCGCCCCAGACCCCGGGCACGTCGCCCACCCACCCGCCCGTGCCCCGGGGTTGGATGGTTCCGGGCCCCCTGGGGCTCTGCCCCAGACCCCGTATCGCGCCTGAACGGCGCTCGTCCTCAATCGCCGGACAGGCTGAGGTGCTGGCCAGCACCGATCCGGCTAGGGGCGCGGGGAACTGCGCGACCAGCCACCCACGGCCCGCGGACGAAAACGGCGGCCCCCGCCCCGCCACCCCCGGAGGGTTTCGGGAAGCCCCGAAGTTCCAGACTGACAGTTCTGGAGCGCGGCAAGCTGCTCCATGCAAGGGACAGAACCGGGCCGACGTGTGTGCGTCGCCCGCATCGACCAGGCCGAGCGGGACCTGTCCGAGCGCGGGCTGATCGTGACCGCCGAGCGTGGCACCGTGAAGAACGGCGCGGCCACCATCGCAGCCCAGTACCGCACCCAACTCGCCCGCTACATCTGCGAGTTGAGCTTGTCGCCGAGCGCCCGCACTGCCATCACGGCACCCGAGCCCGAGGGCGACGACTCGGGCGTGTGGGACTGACCCACAGCACCACCAGAGCCCCCGTGCTCGTCACCCACGCCAGGGCGACGGGTGCGGGGGCTTCCTGCGTTTATGCAGCACCGTCGAGCAGTGCCCGGACGTCTGGAATGTCGTGGAACTCTTCCAGACGAGCGAGCACGATTCGCACACGCTCTGCTGTTCGTTCGCTGGCCACGTCGGCGGAAAGTGACATCACGCGTTCGGCGACGGTTACCGCCTCCTCGGGTTCGTTGGCATCGGAGAGGGCAACGGCGAGCCACGACAGGTACAGGGCAAGCTCCCGGGTGTGGGTCGCGTCGTACCAGCTGAGTACGTCCCGAAGCAGCGGAACAGCGCGGAGCGGTCGGCGCAGCTCCGTATAGACACGAGCCTCCATGACCTGTAGTTCGCCGGAGTCAACCCAATACAGGTAGGCCGGCGCCTCGCTCCCTTTTCTGTCCTGGCTCAGTGCCTCGCCGGCCTCTCCGAGTGCCCGAATGGCGGGCTGAAATTCACCGGCCTTGGTGTGCGCCCAGGCCACCCGGTCGAGGTACAGCGCGCGAGCCTTGGCCGGTGCGTCTGTTCCGGCCGCATCGAGAGCGGCGCGGGCAAGCTGGATTCCCTCAACTTCCCTGCCCGTATTGCTGAGTTGGTAGGCCAGTGACCCGGCGAGGTTCCCGGCTAGGGTGTGATCCTCTGCCTGCCTGGCGGCGCTGAGTCCTAGCCGGTAGAACTGTTCCGCCTCGCTGTGCTGCCCGGCGTCGCTCGCGATCCATCCGGCGATCTGCCCCAACTCGCCGATCTAACGCAGGAGTGCGCGGCCAACCTCTCCGGTGTGGCTGCCTTCCCGGTAGAGCTTCACGGCCGACCGGAGCTCGCGGAGCGCGGGACGGATCAGGTCGCCACCAGCTAGAACATCATCGGCTAGCCGCAGGCCGTGCACACGCTGTTGCAAGTCGCCTACCTGCTCCATGCCGATGCGTCGCCCCGTGCGGGCGCCGAGGGGTGCTAGCGGGTCATCGGCGGGCAGGTAGTCGGCGAGCGTCGGCAACGGAGATTCAGCGGGCCCTTGCGGCGCTGTGAGCGCATCCACGGACACGCCGAGAGCGGCAGCGATGAACGGCAACCAGTCGCGGGGCGTGCGCTTCCCCGTTTCCCATCGGCTGACCTCTTGGCGGCCGACCGGTTCGCCCTGAACCCCGGCAACTCGGCAGACCTCCCGCGCTAGGCGTGCCTGGCTCCACCCGCGCTGTCTCCGCTCGCGCCGGATGGTGGCCCCCATGTTCCCCGACATGTGCCCAGTCTGGCCGACAGCTGGCCTACACGGGGCCGCTGGTCGGCATCCCTTCGCGGCAGCACGATCAAGGCTCACGACGTTCGAGGGGACGGCGAGAAGCAATGGCGGACAACTGGTCGCCCACGATGGGCAGTTACGCAGTGGACACGGCAGACAATCGGATCGGGGAGGCGCGCCGCCTGTTCAGAGGCAGCATGTACCTCGTACCGCCGGGCGGGGGTGCCGAGTGGGCCGCCCCGCCGAACAGGCTCCGCCCGCCGACAGACGCCGAGGTCTGGCAGGCGCGCGTGTGGACTCGCCCTGTGGGGTCGTCGTGGCAGTGAGAACCCCCCGCGCCGTAATCCGGCCGGTAAAGCACTCCATCGGCACCCACCCGCGCGGAGAGATCACCGTGTCGGCCCTCTGCCTTGACGGTGCTTGCCTGTGGACGCTGGCCACTACGTCAGACCTCAAGGCCGCCGATCTGGCGATGATGACGCACACGGGCCTGTCCGGACACCCGACGTTCGCCCGGACCTTCGAGGACGTGGCCCTTGTGCGCCGCCTGAAGCTGCACGCGCGCCCCGATCCCTGTCCGCTGGATAGAAAGCAGTAGCGGCCCCGGGACGACTCTCTATGCGTGCCCCGGCCATGCGCACGTTCTGACTCCCGGCCCGCAGTGGGGCGAGCTGCCCACGGTGCGCCGCGCAACGGCCAAGTAGTACGTCCTTCCACGCTGTCCCGCCCGGCACAGGGTCGGGCGGGACAGAACCCCTACTTTGGAACTTCGGGAAGGGGTGGGGCGGGGCAAAAACAACCAACCCCCCGAGCCGCCGCCCAGGGGGTTGGAAAGGGCACAGCCCTTACTTGTCGGCCACCGGCTTGCGCAGAGCGATGTTCAGCTCGCGCAGGCGGGACTCGTCCAGCTCCGTCGGCGCCCCCATCATCAGGTCCTGCGCATTGCCGTTGAGCGGGAACGCGATGGTCTCGCGGATGTTCGGCTCGTCCGCGAGCAGCATGACCATGCGGTCGACGCCCGGAGCGATGCCGCCGTGCGGCGGGGCGCCGAGCCGGAACGCCTTGAGCATCCCGCCGAACTCGCGCTCCACCGTCTCCCGGTCGTACCCCGCGACCTCGAACGCCTTGAACATGATCTCGGGCTCGTGGTTGCGGATCGCGCCCGAGGACAGCTCGATGCCGTTGCAGACGATGTCGTACTGCCAGCCGAGGACGTCCAGCGGGTCCTGGGTCTCCAGGGCTTCCAGGCCGCCCTGCGGCATGGAGAACGGGTTGTGCGAGAAGTCGATCTTGCCGGTCTCCTCGTCCTTCTCGTACATCGGGAAGTCGACGATCCAGCAGAACCGGAAGACGCCCTCCTCGAAGTGCCCGGCCCGCTTGGCCGCCTCGACGCGTACGCCCGCCATGATCTTGGAGACGTCGTCGAACTCGCCCGCGCCGAAGAACACCGCGTGCCCGGGGACGAGGCCGAGGCGCTCGGTGAGCACCTTGACGTTCTCCTCGGTGAGGAACTTGGCGATCGGGCCGGACAGCGAACCGTCCTCGCCCACCCGCACCCAGGCCAGGCCCTGCGCGCCGAGCGAGACGGCGTACTCGCCGAGCCCGTCGAAGAACTTCCGGGACTGCGAAGCCACGTCCGGCACCGGCAGGGCGCGTACGTGCTTGCCCGCGAACGCCTTGAACTCCGAGCCCTCGAACACGTCGGTGATGTCGGCGAGTTCGAGCTTGGCGCGCAGGTCGGGCTTGTCGTTGCCGTACTTCAGCATCGACTCGCGGAACGGGATCCGCGGGAAGGGCGACGTCACCTGGCGGCCGCCGCCGAACTCCTCGAAGATCTCGGTCATGAGCTTCTCGATGGGCTGGAAGACGTCCTCCTGCTCGACGAAGCTCATCTCGACGTCGAGCTGGTAGAACTCGCCCGGCGAGCGGTCGGCGCGGGCGTCCTCGTCGCGGAAGCAGGGCGCGATCTGGAAGTACCGGTCGAAGCCGGAGATCATCAGGAGCTGCTTGAACTGCTGCGGGGCCTGCGGCAGGGCGTAGAACTTGCCCGGGTTCAGGCGCGAGGGCACCACGAAGTCGCGGGCGCCCTCGGGGGAGGTCGCGGCCAGGATCGGGGTGGCCATCTCGTTGAAGCCGAGCGCGACCATCTTGGAGCGGATGGAGGCGATCACGGCGCTGCGCAGCATGATGTTGCGGTGCATGCGCTCGCGGCGCAGGTCCAGGAAGCGGTACTCCAGGCGCCGCTCCTCGTTGACGCCGTCGTCCGCGTTGATCGTGAACGGCAGCGGGTTCGCGGCGCCGAGCACCTCGACCTCGCCGACCTCGATCTCGATCTCGCCGGTCGCCAGCTCGCCGTTCACGTTCTCTGCGCCGCGCGAGACGACCTTGCCGTCGACGCGTACGACGGTCTCCTTGGACAGCTTGTCCAGGGCTTCGGCGCCGGCCGTGCCGGGGCGGGCGACGAGCTGGGTGATGCCGTAGTGGTCCCGCAGGTCGATGAAGAGAATGCCGCCCAGGTCTCGGCGATTGTGCAGCCAGCCGCTCAGCCGGACGTCGGCGCCGACGTCGGAGGCGCGGAGCTCGCCGCAGGTGTGGGACCGGTACCGGTGCATCATTCATCCAATTCTTCGCGAGATTCATCGCGAGACAGGCGGGAATCAACCGCTCCAGGTTACCGCCCAGCCACGCCCGCCCCCTGGGGCTCCGCCCCAGACCCCGTTCGCGCCTGAACGGCGCTCGTCCTCAATCGCCGGACGGGCTGAAGGTGCCCAGCACCGACACGCCTAAGGGGCGCGGGGAACTGCGCGAGAAGCGGGCACGGTCCGCAGGATCGAGGGGGTTTAGGGGCGCGGGGAACTGCGCGAGCGGCCGCGCACGGCCCGCAGCAGAAGAACCCACCCCCGAGGGGCCTCCGGCCCCGTCCACGGTGGCGGCCGGTGCCCACATCTTCTTAAATAGGGGCAATGCGCACAGAGGACGTCCTGGCCGCGATCGCGACTGGCCTGTGGCGCTGGGACAACGCCTCCGGGACGGTCACCCTCGACGCCGAGGCCGCCCGGCTCCTCGGGCTGCCCGCCCAGCGGGTGACCCTGAGCGAGGCAGCCGTGCGCTCCCGCTTCCACCCCGTGGACTGGAACGAAGTCGACGGCATCGTCCACCTCGCCCTCGCCGAAGGCACCCTCGCCGAGGTCCGGCTGCGGATCATGGACGAGAACGGCCGGGTCCTGCGTACCGTACGCAGCCGCTCCAAGCCCATGCTCAACGGCAAGAGCTATCTGCTCATCGGCACCATCCAGGAGGTCGCCGAGCCCCAGCCGGGCACCACCGCCGCCCAGCCCTCCATCACCGGCGACTGGCGGCGCTCACGCGAGGCGTTCCTCCTCGACGCGGGCCGCGCGCTCGCCGAGGCCCGCTCCACCTCCGAGGTGCTGCGGGTGGCCGCGTCCCTGTCCATGCCGGGCTTCTCCCCGGACGGCCTCGCGGTGTTCGGGGTGGCCGGCGAGCGGCTGACGATCATCGGGCACCACGGGCACAACCCCGGGGACGACGGCCCGTTCACGGACATGGCCCTCGACATGGACTATCCGGCTGCCGACGTCGTGCGCAACGGCCGGGCGATCTATCTGCCGAGCCCCCAGGAGTACCGGCGCCGCTTCCCCGCCACCTGGCCGCTGGCCCAGCGCTTCGACCGCCAGTCCTGGGCGTTCGTCCCGCTCATCGTGGCCGGGCGCACGATCGGCGCCTGGATGGCCGCGTTCAAGCACCCCGTCGCCTTCACGCCCGACGAGCGCTCGGTGCTCACCACGGTGGCCCGGATGCTGGCGCAGGCCCTGGCCAGGGCGGGCGAGGCGGAGAGCGAACGCGAGCTCTCGCTCGGCCTCCAGCGCTCCATGATGCCGACCCTCGGCCCCGAGATCCCGGGCATGGCGGTCGCCGCCCGCTACGTTCCCACCGGCGGCGGCCTCCAGGTCGGCGGCGACTGGTACGACATGATCCCGCTGCCCGGCGGCGGCTCCCGCACGGATTCCGGCGGCGGCAGGTTCGCCCTGGTCATCGGGGACGTACAGGGGCACGACGTACGGGCGGCCGGGCTCATGGGCCAGCTGCGGATCGCGCTGCGGGCGTACGCCAGCGAGGGCCACAGCCCCGACGCGGTCCTCTCCCGCGCCTCCCGCTTCCTGTACGGGATCACCGAGTCGTACGGGGTGCCCGACCCGTACGGCGACGGGTACGAGGACTATGCCCCGCGCTTCGCGACCTGCCTGTACATCGAGGTCGACCCGGCCACCGGCACCCTCGACATCGCCCGGGCCGGCCACCCCGACCCGGTGATCCGCACCGCGGACGGCACCGCGCTGATCCGCTCGACGGCGGGCGGGCTGCCGCTCGGCATCGAGGCGGACTCCGACTACCCGACCACCCGGCTCGTCCTCGACCCCGACGAGACGATCATGCTCTGCACGGACGGTCTGATCGAGACCGGCGGCCACGACATGGCGAGCGGCTGGACGCGGCTGCGTCCGGTGCTGGAGAAGCACACCGACGACAATCTCGAACAGCTCGCCGACGAACTGGTCCAGGCCGTGCACGGGCCGTCCTCGCACCACACCACGGGCCCGCTGGTGGACCGCCGCGAAGACGACATCGCGCTCCTGCTGCTGCGCCGCAACAGCCTCGCCGGACGGCCCGGGGCCGCGCCGCCCGCCGCCGTCCGCCGCACCGCGCTGACCGTCGCGCAGGCCGAGCCGGAGCAGATCGCGGGGGCGCGCAGGCAACTGCGGGAGCTGCTGCACGACTGGGCGGACGAGGACCAGGTCGACTCGGCGGTCCTGATGATCTCCGAGATGATCACCAACGTCCTGGTCCACACGGACGGCGACGCCCTGCTCGTGGCCGAGGCGCGCGGCCCCCTCGGCACCCGCCGCCTGCGCGTCGAGGTCGCCGACGCGAGCGACGAACTCCCGCACCGGCGCCGCCCCGGCGAGCTGGCGTCGAGCGGGCGCGGCCTGATCCTGATGGAGATGCTGGCGGACGCGTGGGGGGTGGACCCCCGGGGCGACGGCAAGTCGATCTGGTTCGAGCTGTACGAGACCGGCGGGGCGGGCGAGGCTGACGGCGGCCGGGGTCGCGGTGCTCGGGAAGGCGCTGCCACTGACCGGGGCGGCCAGGGCCCACGAGCCGAGTGAGGGCGGCCGAGCCCGCGGCGAACCCGGGCTCTATTCCGGCTTCGCCCGGTGTACGGCGGGTCGGGCCAGCTCGGTGATGAGGTGCTCGAGCGCGGCGCCGGCGACGGCGCCCTCGGTGGCGACCTCGGGAACGATGTCGCAGACGGAGTGGCGCAGTTCGTGCCATCCGAGGTACGTGGCATACGCGGCGACGGCCTGGCGTCGGGCGGCGGCGGGGGCCAGGCCCAGGTCGGCGTAGAGGTCCGTGAGGTAGGAGATGCGCCGCTCGGTGACCCGGCGCAGGACCCGGGCGACGGCGGGGTGATCGGCGTGGGCGACGATCGCGGGCTCCAGGCCGTCGCTGCTTCCCGGCCCCAGCCCGGTGGTGAGCAGGACCCTCAGCCGCTGCCGGGGGTCGGTGATGTCGCCCAGCTCCGTGATGAGGGCGGTGGTGGTTTTGCGCTCCCACATTTCCAGCGCGGCGGTCAGCAGCGCGTCGCGGTCCTTGAAGTGCCAGTAGAAGCTGCCCCGGGTCGCCCCCAGCTCGCCCGCGAGGGCGTTGACCGACACCGCGGCGACTCCCCCGCGTGCCATCGCACGCAACGCCGCGGTGGACCAGTCCTGGGGTGTGAGGTGCCTTCTCGCCATGTCCGTACAGTACTGTATGGTCCGACCGTACAGGGGTGTACGGATGACAGGGGGGGCAGCATGACAGTGACGAAACTCGCCGACGGGGAGGCCGAGGTCGGCCTCGGCGCGGCCGGGGGAGGCCGGGGGAGGCCGAGGATGACCCGATGGATTCCCAGACTGGTGACAGGTCTTGCCGCACTGCACTTCGCGGTCGCCCTGAGCGCCGCCAGCACCTTCGGTGATGTGGCCCGCGCCGGATTCTGGAACGCCGTTCCCGGAAACCCGCAGCGTGGGTACGAGACGTGGTTCTTCATCGCGGGGTTCGGGCTGCTCGCCCTGGGCACCCTCAGCCAACGCATCGTCCGGGACACCGGGATCCTCCCGGCGCAGCTGGGCTGGTATCTGCTCGCCATCGGCGTGCCGCTTCAGATCCTCTGCCCCGTCTCCGGCGCACCCGGACTGATCGTGCTCGGTGTGCTGGCCCTGATCGCGGCCCGGCGGGGCCGTGCCGGCGAGAGCCGGACGCCCGTGTCACCGACTGCCGAGCGCGAACAGGGCTCATGATCACCCCGTGATGCGGGCGGGCGCGCCCCGCAGGACATCAGCCCTGCGGGCCGCTCGCGGTCATGCCGTGCACGGCCGGGATCGTGCCCAGCCGGCCCTTCTGGAAGTCCTCGAAGGCCTGCTCGAGCTCGGCGCGCGTATTCATCACGAACGGCCCGTAGTGCGCCATCGGCTCCCGGATGGGCTGCCCGCCGAGGAGGACGACCTCCAGGTCGGGCGTGTGGGAGTCCTGCTTCTCGTCGGCGCGGACGGTCAGCGAACCGCCCTCGCCGAACACCGCGGTCTGCCCCGCGTGCACCGGCCGCCGCTCCGCGCCGACGGAGCCGCGCCCGGCCAGCACGTACGCCAGCCCGTTGAACTCCTGCCGCCAGGGCAGGGTGATCTCCGCGCCCGGTGCGAGGGTCGCGTGGACCATCGTGATCGGGGTGTGCGTGATCCCCGGACCCTCGTGGCCGTCGAGCTCACCGGCGATGACCCGCATCAGCGCGCCCCCGTCGGGAGAGGTGAGCAGCTGGACGGATCCGCTGCGGATGTCCTGGTAGCGCGGGGCCATCATCTTGTCCCGGGCCGGCAGGTTCACCCACAGCTGGAGCCCGTGGAAGAGCCCGCCGGACACGACCAGCGACTCCGGCGGCGCCTCGATGTGCAGCAGGCCGGAGCCCGCCGTCATCCACTGCGTGTCGCCGTTGGTGATGGTTCCGCCACCACCGTTGGAGTCCTGGTGGTCGAAGATCCCGTCGATGATGTACGTGACGGTCTCGAAGCCGCGGTGCGGGTGCCAGGGCGTGCCCTTGGGCTCGCCCGGCGCGTACTCCACCTCACCCATCTGGTCCATCATGATGAACGGGTCGAGGTACTTGTAGTTGATCCCGGCGAACGCGCGGCGCACCGGGAACCCCTCCCCCTCGAACCCCTGCGGAGCGGTGGTCACGGCGAGGACCGGCCGCGCCGAGGCTCCCTCCGGCGCGGTCACACGCGGCAGGGTCAACGGGTTTTCGACGGTCACAGCAGGCATGGGACGGCCCTCCTTGCGGGGATGCTCTACGTTCAAAGTAGTTGAATGGTGAACATCCTGCAAGGCGTGCCCATTCCCGCCCCCCTTCCGGCCCCCGCCCCGGACACACTTCGGGCCCGCACCCCAAGGGGTACGGGCCCGAAGAACCCAAAGCTCAGCCGGTCCGGCTATCCGTACATGCGCCGCATCGCGAAGTCGACCATCTGCTCCACGGCCTTCGCGTCGAAGACCATCCGGTGGTCGCCCTCCATGTCCAGCACGAAGCCGTACCCGGTGGGCAGGAGGTCGATCACCTCGGCGCCGGTGATGACGAAGTACTTGGACTCCTTGCCCGCGTACCGGCGCAGCTCCTTGAGGGAGGTGAACATCGGGATCACCGGCTGCTGGGTGTTGTGCAGCGCCAGGAACCCGGGGTTGTCACCGCGCGGGCAGTACACCCGGGCCCCCGCGAAGATCTGCTGGAAGTCCTCGGCGGAGAGCGAGCCGGTCGTGAAGGCCCGCACCGCGTCGGCGAGCGAGGGCGGCGACGGCTCCGGGTACAGCGGCTGCTCCCCGTAACCGCCCTGCATCTGCTGCTGCGGCGGGGCGTACTGCTGCTGCGCGCCCGGGTTCTGGTCGTAGCCGTACATGCGCCCAAGACTACCGACGCGGGGTCCTGGCGGACAGCGGGTCTCAGCCGCGGAGGCCTGCCGCCTTCACCGCCTCGACGAAGGGCACCCAGGCGCCGGCCGCGATGATGAGTGCGGGGCCGTTCGGGGCCTTGGAGTCCCGTACGGGGACGACCCCGGGGAGGTTGTCGGCGACCTCGACGCAATTGCCGCCGTCACCGTTGCTGTACGTGCTCTTACGCCAGCGAGCCGCGCCGAGGAACCCCTCAGCAACCTCTACGCAGTCCCCGCCGTCGCCGTTGCTGTACGAGCTCTTACGCCAGCGAGCCGCGCTCAAGTCCGGTGCTGCGCCCACCATTTCGGTACTCCTCGGCCGCCTGGTCGAGCAGGGCAAGGGACGCCTCAAGCGGCAACGCGGCGGCCCTCAGCCGATCGTATGCCTTGTGGTACCGCCTCACGAGGGCCGGATCGTCGATGAGCTGTCCGTGATACATGCCCTCCGTATAGACGATCGGCGGCTCGTGATCGAATTCCATGAGCTTGAGCGACGACGTCATGAAGTGACGGGTGGCGTCATTCCACGGAAGAATCTGCGGAACGATGCGCCGCCGATGCGCCAACGCCGCGATGCGATCCAGCTGTTCGGCCATTTCCGCAGACGGCAGCATCGGGCTCCCCAGCAGCGACTCGTGCAGGACGACCCAGTACTCGGGGCACTTGGGGTCATCGAAGATGCGGGCTCGTTGCCGCCGGGCGTGCACCTTCGCGTCGACCTCCTCGGGCAGCGCCAGCGGATGCGTCGCGTGAATGACGGCACGCGCATACGCCTCCGTCTGAAGCAGCCCGGGAATGAGGGCGTTGGCCCACTCCTCGATGACCAGTGCCCGCGTCTCGCTCTCGGCGACGGGCGCGAAATATGCAGCGTGGGCGCCCTGCCGGGCTTTGCGTACGTCCCCGCAGCGCCGTGCGAAGAACCCATCCGTCTTGAGCGCCTGATCGACATGGCGGGCCAGATCGGGCGGCATCCGCCGCTGCCCCCGCTCGATCTCGCTGAGGTAGCTCACTCCGTAGAAGCTGCCCTCCACCAGTTGCTCCAGCGTGAGCCCGGCCCGTTCGCGCTGCCAGCGCAACTCCTTGCCGTAGAACTCCGGAACGCTCGCCGATCCGTCAATCTCCTTGCGCACAGCCATGGTTGTCGCCTTCCACCACCTGGGCCGTGGACCCCGAACCTCTTCCGAACGTACGGGAAGCGGCGCCAATCTGTGAGGGGTTCGTCACACACCGCACTCGCAGGAGGCGCCACCATGAGCAAAACCCCCCTCACCCCCCGCCGGGACGACACGTACAACACCGTCATGGAGCTGCGAGCCGCGCTCGCAGAACACGGCATCACGCTGCCCTCGCTCGGGCGGGACTTCGGTACTCCCCCGCTCGTCATCCTCGGGAACTGCAACGCCGACACCGCGCGGGCGCTCACGGCGGCACTGGAGCGGCACCCGGAGCCACACCCGGCTCACCAGAGTTCCACTGCCTGACACGTCACAGTTCCCGGCCAGAGGTTGCGCGTTATTACCGGTGGGTAGCATCATCGTAGGGACTGACCTACTTGCTGGTAGATGTAACCGACACCCTGCTTACGGAGCCGTCGCCATGGGGCACTACAAGTCGAATCTCCGCGACATCGAGTTCAACCTCTTCGAGGTGCTCGGACGCGACAAGCTGTACGGCACCGGCCCGTTCGGGGAGATGGACGTCGACACCGCCAAGTCGATCCTGGAGGAGATCGCCCGTCTCGCCGAGAACGAGCTGGCCGACTCCTTCGCGGACGCGGACCGCAACCCGCCGGTCTTCGACCCCGCCACGAACACCGCTCCGGTCCCGGCGTCCTTCAAGAGCTCCTACAAGGCGTTCATGGACTCCGAGTACTGGCGGCTCGGCCTGCCCGAGGAGATCGGCGGCACCGTTTCGCCGCGCTCCCTGATCTGGGCGTACGCGGAGCTGCTGCTCGGCTCGAACCCGGCGATCTGGATGTACTCCTCCGGTCCCGCGTTCGCCGGCATCCTCTTCGAGGAGGGCAACGAGCAGCAGAAGAAGATCGCCGAGATCGCGGTCGAGAAGCGCTGGGGCTCGACGATGGTGCTCACCGAGCCGGACGCCGGCTCGGACGTCGGCGCCGGCCGCACCAAGGCCGTGCAGCAGGACGACGGCTCGTGGCACATCGAGGGCGTGAAGCGCTTCATCACCTCGGGTGAGCACGACATGGAGGAGAACATCCTCCACTACGTCCTGGCGCGCCCCGAGGGTCACGGCCCCGGCACCAAGGGCCTGTCGCTCTTCCTCGTCCCGAAGTTCCACTTCGACTGGGAGACCGGCGAGCTGGGCGAGCGCAACGGCGTGTACGCGACGAACGTCGAGCACAAGATGGGACTCAAGGCCTCCAACACGTGCGAGATGACGTTCGGCGACCAGCACCCCGCCAAGGGCTGGCTGATCGGCGACAAGCACGACGGCATCCGCCAGATGTTCATGATCATCGAGTTCGCCCGCATGATGGTCGGCACGAAGGCGATCGCGACGCTGTCGACGGGTTACCTCAACGCCCTCGAGTACGCCAAGGAGCGCGTCCAGGGCAGCGACCTCTCGCAGTTCATGGACAAGACCGCGCCGAAGGTGACGATCACTCACCACCCGGACGTACGGCGCTCGTTGATGACGCAGAAGGCGTACGCGGAGGGCATGCGCTCGCTCGTCCTCTACACCGCCTCCATCCAGGACGCGATCCAGGTGAAGGAGGCGGCGGGCGAGGACGCGAAGGCGCTCGTCGGCCTGAACGACCTGCTGCTGCCCATCGTGAAGGGCTACGGCTCGGAGAAGTCGTACGAGAAGCTGTCGCACGAGTCGCTCCAGACCTTCGGCGGCTCCGGGTACCTCCAGGAGTACCCGATCGAGCAGTACATCCGTGACGCGAAGATCGACACGCTGTACGAGGGCACGACGGCGATCCAGGGTCAGGACTTCTTCTTCCGGAAGATCGTCCGTGACCAGGGCGCGTCCCTGAACGCGCTCTCCGAGGAGATCAAGAAGTTCCTCGCGGAGCAGAACGGCAACGAGGCGCTGGGCGGCTCGCTGGACGCGCTGGCCAAGGCGGCCGTCGACCTGGAGGCGATCGTCGGCACGATGATCACGGACCTCACGGCGACGGGTGAGGACGTCAAGAACATCTACAAGGTGGGTCTCAACACGACCCGTCTGCTGATGGCTTCGGGTGACGTGGTGGTCGGCTACCTGCTCCTCAAGGGTGCGGCCGTCGCCGCCGAGAAGCTGTCCTCGGCCTCCGCGAAGGACGTCCCCTTCTACACCGGCAAGATCGCGGCTGCGAAGTTCTTCGCGGCGAACGTTCTGCCGGAGGTTGGTACGGCTCGCCTGCTGGCGGAGTCGGTCGACAACTCGCTGATGGAGCTGGACGAGGCGGCGTTCTAGCCACCCCTTCGGTACCGGGGGCTCGGGGTGGTCGGACCCCGAGCCCCTTTCCCATGCCCCCCCGCCCCGGGCCCCGGCTCGCGCAGTTCCCCGCGCCCCTCAAAACCCCGTTTTCGCCTGCGGGCCGCGGGTGGCTGGTCGCGCAGTTCCTCGCGCCCCTGGAAACCCGTCTTCGTCCGCGGACCGTGCGTGGCTGGTCGCGCAGTTCCCCGCGCCCCTAACTACTCGGTGCGGGCCAGCACCGGGCTCGCGCAGTTCCCCGCGCCCCTAACTACTCGGTGCTGGCCCGCATCGGCCACCTCAGCCCGTCCGGCGATTGAGGACGAGCGCCGTTCAGGCGCGAACGGGGTCTGGGGCGGAGCCCCAGGGGGCCCGGAACCAACCAACCCGCTGCACGGGCGGGTGGGTGGGCAAACGCGTTGGGGTCTGGGGCGGAGCCCCAGGGGGGCGGAACCAACCAACCCTGGGCCTACTGGGGCGGAGCCCCGGAGGGGGTGGGTGGGGCGCCGTTAGGGTGGCGGCATGAGCACACCGCCCCGCTTCGACCGCGGCCACACCGACGACCTGATGACCTTCCTCGCGGCGAGCCCGTCGCAGTACCACGCCGTGGCCAACGCGGCCGCTCGCCTGGAGAAGGCCGGGTTCCGGCAGGTCCAGGAGACGGACGCCTGGGACGGCACGCACGGCGGAAAGTACGTGCTGCGCGGCGGCGCCATCGTGGCCTGGTACGTGCCCGAGGGCGCCGCACCCCACACCCCGTACCGGATCGTCGGCGCCCACACCGACTCCCCGAACCTGCGCGTGAAGCCGCAGCCGGACTCGGGGGCGTACGGCTGGCGGCAGGTCGCCGTCGAGATCTACGGCGGGACGCTGCTCAACACCTGGCTCGACCGCGACCTCGGCATCGCGGGCCGGCTCACCCTCAAGGACGGCAGCCACCGCCTGGTCAACGTGGACCGCCCGCTGCTGCGCGTGCCGCAGCTCGCCGTGCACCTGGACCGCTCGGTCAACACCGACGGGCTCAAGCTCGACCGCCAGCGCCACCTCCAGCCGATCTGGGGTCTCGGCGACGACGTGCACGAAGGCGATCTGATCCGCTTCCTGGAGCAGGAGGCGGAGCTCGACGAGGGCGACGTGGCCGGCTGGGACCTGATGCTGCACTCCGTCGAGGCGCCCGCATACCTGGGCCGCGACCGGGAGTTGGTGGCCGGGCCCCGCATGGACAACCTGCTCTCCGTGCACGCCGGAGCCGCCGCCCTGGCCGCCGTCTCCGGCGACGACGACCTCCCCTTCATCCCGGTGCTCGCCGCCTTCGACCACGAGGAGGACGGCTCGCAGGCCGACACCGGCGCCGACGGCCCGCTCCTCGGCAACGTCATGGAGCGCTCGGTGTTCGCCCGCGGAGGGACGTACGAGGACCGCGCCCGCGCCTTCGCAGGAACGATCTGCCTCTCCTCCGACACCGGCCACGCCGTGCACCCCAACTACGCCGAGCGGCACGACCCCACGCACCACCCGCGCGCCAACGGCGGCCCCATCCTCAAGGTCAACGTGAACGCCCGGTACGCCACTGACGGCGCCGGCCGCGCCGTGTTCGCGGCGGCGTGCGAGCGTGCTGGGGTGCCGTGGCAGACCTTCGTCTCCAACAACGCGATGCCCTGCGGCACGACGATCGGCCCGATCACCGCGGCCAGGCACGGCATCCAGACCGTCGACATCGGCGTGGCGATCCTGTCGATGCACAGCGCGCGCGAACTGTGCGGCGCCGACGACCCGCACCTGCTCTCGGGCGCCCTTGCCGCGTTCCTTTCGGCCTGAGGCGCGACGGCGTACAACCACCGCACCGCACAAGGTGATTGACCGTCCGGGGCGCGGGTACCCGGACGGTCCACCACCTTTCACGGAGGCGAGATCCATGGGCTTGGGCGGTTGCATCATCCTCATCGCGGTGGGGGCGATCCTCACGTTCGCGACGGACTGGCACGCAAGCGGTGTGAACGTCGACGTCGTGGGCCTGATCCTGATGGCCGTCGGCATCATCGGCGTGGCCGTCTTCACCAGTGTGCTGCGCAGGCGGCGTGTGGTTCCCGGAGCCACCACCACCGTCGTGGAGGAGGACCGCCGCGGCCCCCTCATGTGACGCGCACCCACACCACCGGCACCCACTGTGGTGACCACCTCACGTGACCCGCGCCACCTGGGCCCCGGCACGTGAACCTCCCCCCTCCGCCCCGCGTATCCTCGACTGTCCGGGCCCTGACCAGGTCCGGGAAGTCCGGGTACGGGGAGCAAGGGGGTACCGCCACCGTGGAGTTCCGCGTCCTGGGAACGGTGGCCGTCGCGACGGAGGACGGCGCGTTCCTCCCGCTCGGCCCGGCCAAGCGCCGCAGCCTGCTCGCCATGCTGCTGCTGCGCCCCAACGTCGCCGTCCCCGTGGACCGCCTCACCGACGCCCTGTGGGACGAAGAGCCACCGCTGCACTCCCGCACCGTCCTGCAAGGCCATGTGTCACGGCTTCGGGCGCTGCTCGCCGAGCACGGCGCCGAGGCGTACGGGATCGAACTGGCCACCCAGGGCCCCGCCTATGTGCTGCGGCTGCCCGAGACCCTCATCGACGCGCACCGCTTCGAGGAACTCGTCACCCTCGCCCGCGGCCGGCGCGAGCCCGGCGACGCGGTGCTCCTGCTGCGCGAGGCGCTCGCCCTGTGGCAGGGACCCGCCCTCACCGGCACCGTCACCAGTGCGCCCCTGCAAGCCGCGGCGCACACCCTGGAAGAGCTCAGGATCGCCTCCGTCGAGGCGCTCGCCGAGGCGTACGGGGAGCTCGGCGAGCACGGCCGGGCCGCCGCCGTCCTGCGCACCGAGGCCGTCGCCCACCCCCTGCGCGAACCCCTGTCGGCCGCCCTGATGCTGGCCCTGAGCCGCTCCGGGCGCCAGTCCGACGCCCTGGAGTGGTTCCACCGCACCCGCAGGCTGCTCGCCGACGAACTCGGCGTGGACCCCGGCCCGGCGCTCTGCGAGGCGTACGCCGAGATCCTCCACACCGGCACGCCCGTCACCGCTGCCGGGCCGGCTCCCGAGGAGCCCGAAACGTCGTTCGCCGTCCCGGAGTTGCTGCCCCGCAGGCCCCGCGGTTTCACCGGCCGGCACGCCGAGCTCAGCGCGCTCGGGCTCGCCGCCACCGGGGAGTACGGGGCGGTCGCGGTGGTCACCGGGGGCGCGGGCGTCGGCAAGACCGCGCTCGCCGTGCACTGGGCGCACGAGCGTCGCGCCGACTTCCCCGACGGCCGTCTCTTCGTCGACCTGTGCGGCTACAGCGACACCCCGGCCCGTCAAGTCACCGTCGTCCTGCGGGAGTTCCTGCTCGCCCTCGGCGTGCCGGTCCAGCGCATACCCGAGACCGAGGCCGGGATGGGGGCGCTCTACCGCTCGCTGACCGCCGACCACCGGATGCTGGTCGTCCTCGACAACGCCCGCGACTCCGAGCAGGTCCGCCCGCTGCTGCCGGGCGGCGACCACTGCGTCACCCTGGTCACCAGCCGCGACCGGCTCGGCGGGCTCGTCGCCTCCGACGCCGCGCGCCCGGTCCGCCTCGACGAACTGCCCGCCGCCGACTGCACCGCCCTGCTCGGCGCCGTCCTCGGCGAGAACCGGGTCGCCGCCGAACCCGAGGCGGCCGCCCGCCTCGCCACGCTCTGCGACGGCCTCCCGCTCGCGCTGCGCGTCACGGCCGCCCGCCTCGCCGCCCGCCCCCAGTGGACCCTCGCCGCCCTCGCCGACGAACTCGCCGACGAACAGCGCCGGTTGGGTCTGCTGCGCGTCGAGGACACCGGAGTCGCCGCGGCTCTGCACCTGACCGTGCAGCAACTGCCCGAACAGGCCCGGCGGATGTTCCGCGCGCTCGGCCTGCACACCGGTTCCGAACTCGACCGCTACACGGCGGCCGCCCTCGCAGGCTGCACCCCCGACCAGGCCGCCAGCGCCCTCGAACGCCTCGCCGCCGCCCACCTCGTCGTCGAGTCCGGCCCGCACGGCCCCGACGGGCGCAGCCACCCGAACTCGTACACCCTGCACGACCTCGTCCGCCTCTACGCCCGCGCGCTCGCCCCCGAGGCCGACCCGGACGGCCTGGCCCGGCTCCTCGACCACTATCTGCACACCGGCCTGGTCGCCACCGCCACCGCCGAGCCCGGCAGCCAGCCCTGCTTCGCGCCGCCCCCCGGCGCCCGCCGGCCCGCGGCGGTGCGCGAGTTCGAGGACCGCCAGGCCGCGCTCGCCTGGTACGACGCCGAACGGGCCACCCTGCGCGGGGCGGTCGCCGCCGCCGTCGCCGCCGGAATGCACGACCGCGCCTGGCGCCTCGTGCTGCTCCAGTGGCCGCTCATCCTGTGGCGGGTCCGCGACGGCTGGGTGCCGCTCCTCCAACAGGCCCTGGAATCCGCCGAGGTGGAGCAGGAGCTCGACGCGCAGTCACGCACCCGCGCCCTGCTCGGCTGGGTGCTGCACGAGGAGGGCCGCTACGACGAGGCCCTCGACCAACTGGAGAAGGCCCCCGACCTCGCCCGCCAGGCCGGCGACGCCACCAGCGAGGCCATCGCCCGCATGAACCTCGCCCTCATCCTCACTCAGTACGGCGAGGTCGACCGGGCCGGCGAACTGCTCACCCACGCCCTCGCGCTGGCCGGCCGGGCCCGCGACCGCTCCACCGAAATGCTCGCCCACCAGCACCTGGCCCGCCACCACCTCGACGCGGGCGCCCACCAGGCCGCCCTGGAACACGCCCGGTGCGGCCTGGACCTCGGGCCCTCGCCGGAGGCGATCCCGCGCCGGGTGCTGCTGCGCACCAGTTACGGCGAGGCGCTGGCCGGCCTCGGCCGCACCGAGGAGGCCAGCCGCGAGCTCACCCACGCGGCCCGCGAGGCCGACGACCACGGCTACGAGGAGGGCGCGGCGGCGGCCCGCGCCCAACTGGACGCGCTGCCCCGCGTACTCTGACCCCGGTCCGTGAGGCACTGGCCTGCGTTCCGCCCCGCGAGCCCATTAGCCAAACGATAGGCGCGCCCGCGAAGCTCTCGAATGAGCACGTCCGGTGGAAGCTCTCGGGTGAGTGCGTCCGGTGGAAGCCCTCGGGAGACTACGTCCGGTGGAGGTACTCACGGGGGAGGTACTTCCGGCGGATGTGCGTCGGGCGACGGTCCGGCAGGCTGGCCGGTGTCCGTCCGGTAATGGTGTTTCACGAGGGGATCGAAGGGCGTATGCGCGGGGTCAGGGGGAGTGGGGCCGTCGTCGGTCTCGCCGTGCTGTTCGGCGCCCTCACCGCGTGCACGGACCGCGTCCCCGCCGCCCCCACCACCTCCGCGCACACCGTGGCGCACAGCTCCCCGGCGCCCTCGGCCACCACCCCGCGCGAGCGGCCCGCGCCGTCCGTGCCCACGCCCGCCCCGAAGGCGACCGGGCAGAGCCCCTCGCCGGGGGCCGTGCCCAGTGCCGCGTCCGGTACGGCGTCGGCGACCCCGGGGCCCAGTCCCTCCGGCACGGACACCCGCACGGGCCCGTTCGGCGACGGCGGGGACGACGCCCGCGCCTTCTGCTCGCCCACCGCGCTGTCCTTCACCTTCCGCACCGCGGACGGCCCCCGCGGCCCGGGCGGTTCACGGCCCGGCGCAGACGTGCGGGCCGAGAGCGACGCCGTCCTGGTGGTCCGCAACACCTCCGGCCACACCTGTGTGCTGCACGGCGCCCCCACCCTGGCCGTCCTGGACGACAGCGGCCGCGGCGCCCCGCTCGTCTCCGCCCCCGCCAAGCCGTTCGCGAAACCCTTCGCCCTGCACCCCGGGGCGAATGGGGTGGCCCGGGTGCACCACACCCCGCGCCGGGGCTGCGCCGCCCGCGGCTCGGCGGTGCGGGTGACGCTGCCCGGCTCCGACACGGCGATCACCGTGGCGGTCCTGGACGCGCACGGGCGCCCGGCCGCGCTGCCCCTGTGCGGGCCGGCCCCGCGGACCGGCCCGTTCAAGCCGGGCTTCGGCTAGGCGCCCTCGGCCGCCCGGTCCATCCCGGCCAGCACCAGCGGCAGCCGCGCCGCGCCGCCCTCGACGATCACCACGGGGACGCCCCAGTCCTGCTGGTGGACATGGCAGGCGGGGTACTCGTTCGCCGGGTCGTCGTCGCAGGAGGCCGCCATCGCCGACACGTGCAGCACGCCCTCGCCGACCTCCGGGTTCAGGGCGAGCTCGCGCGCGAGGTCGGTGCCGGTGCCCTCACCGGTGAGCAGCAGCTCGGGCGGCGTCGAGGAGACCAGGAGCCGGGTCGATGGCCCGTAGCGGGTGTCCAGCTTCTGCCCTGCGGGCGCCTGGAACACCACGTCCAACTGGAGCCTGCCCGGGGCGACTTCGGTCGCCGCGCGCTGGGTGCGGTGGGCCACCGCCTCGACCCGTACGGCCTCCTCGGGCAGCCGCAGCCGGGTCAGCCGGTGCCGCGCCGACTCGACGACGACGATGTCGTCACCGACCAGTACCGCATCGCTCGGCTCCCTCAAGTCCGTTGCCAGCGTGGTCACTTGACCGCTCGCCGGGTCGTAGCGGCGCAGCGCGTGGTTGTAGGTGTCCGACACGGCGACCGAACCGTCCGGCAGCGCGGTGACGCCGAGCGGGTGCTGGAGCAGCCCCTGCGCGGCGTCGCCGTCGCGGTGCCCGAAGTCGAACAGGCCGGTGCCGACGGCGGTGTGCACCGCGCCCTCGGTGTCGACGTACCGCAGCGCCGAGGTCTCGGAGTCGGCGACCCAGAGCCGGTCCTCGGTGGCCGCGAGCCCGGAGGGCTGGGCGAACCAGGCCTCGGCGCCGGGCCCGTCCACCAGGCCCTCGTTGGTGGTGCCGGCCGCCACCTCGACGGTCTTCGTCTCCGGGTCGTACGTCCACAGCTGGTGCACCCCGGCCATGGCGATCCACACCTTGCCCCGCCACCAGGCCACGTCCCACGGCGAGGAGAGGTCCACCTCAAGGGCGGGTCCGGAGGTGGGGCGGCCCTGCCACCACTGGGTGCCGGTACCGGCGAGCAGCTCGATCTCCCCGCTCACCGGGTCGAAGCGGCGCAGCGCGTGGTGCACCGTGTCGGCGACGACCACCGTGCCGTCGGGGAGCAGCGCGAGGCCCTGCGGCTCCTTGAACCGGCCCTCCCCGCCGATCCGGCGTACGACGGTCTCCCCGTCGGGGGCGAGCTCGACGAGCTGGTGGCGGGTGGTGTCGGACACCAGGAAGTTCCCGCTGGGCAGGGCGATCGCCTTGCCGGGGAAGCGCAGGTCGCTCGCGACGGGCTCCGGCGGCACATAGGGGCCGTCCCCGCGCCGCAGCGTCCCCTTCGCGCCGTGCTCGGCCTCCAGCTCCTCGACGAGGCGCTCGATGGCGTGGGCGTGGCCCTCACCGGCGTGCTGGGCGACGACGTACCCCTCGGGGTCGATCACCACGAGGGTGGGCCAGGCCCGCACCGCGTACTGCTTCCAGGTGGCCAGCTCCGGGTCGTCCAGGACCGGGTGCTCCACGCCGTACCGCTCCACGGCGTCCACGACCGCCCGGTGCTCGGCCTCGTGCACGAACTTCGGCGAGTGCACGCCGACGATCACCAGGGTGTCCCGGTGCTTCTCCTCCAGCTCGCGCAGCTCGTCGAGGACGTGCAGGCAGTTGATGCAGCAGAACGTCCAGAAGTCGAGGATCACGATGCGGCCGCGCAGCTCGGCGAGGCTCAGCTCCTTCCCGCCGGTGTTCAGCCAGCCGCCCTTGCCGATCAGCTCGGGGGCGCGGACTCGGGCGCGGCGGGGGGTGGGGACGGGGGCGTCGTTCATGGTTCAAGCTTGCCATCCCGGTATGAACAGCTTGTGTCGCCGTTCGGCGGGCCCCGGGTCGGGCTGGATGGTTCCGGCCCTCCTGGGGCTCCGCCCCAGACCCCGTTCGCGCCTGAACGGCGCTCGTCCTCAATCGCCGGACAGGCTGAAGGTGCCCCAGCACCGAGCACTTAAGGGGCGCGAGGAACTGCGCGCCCAGCCACCCACGGCCCGCAGACGAAAACGGGTTTTGGGGGCGCGGGGAACTGCGCGCCCAGCCACGCACGGTCCGCGGACGAAAACGGGGTTTAAGGGGCGCGGGGAACTGCGCGAAGAGCGGGCACGGTCCGCAGGGTCAGGGGGTTGAGGGGCGAGGGGGCCGGGGGGCTACAGGACGCGGTCTCGTAGGGCCGGGAAGGTCGCCCGGGTCTCCGCGACCTTCCCCGGCGCGAGGTCCACCACCAGGACCTCCTCCCCCGCCCCCGCCTCCGCGAGCACCTCCCCCCACGGATCCACCACCACACTGCGCCCCGCCTGCTCCACCCCCGCATGCGTCCCCGCCGTCCCGCAGGCCAGTACATACGCCTGGTTCTCGACCGCACGGGCCCGCGCCAGCAGCGTCCAGTGGGCGCGGCGCCGTTCGGGCCAGCCGGCCGGGATCACGAAGGCCTGGGCGCCCGCGTCGACCAGACCCCGGAAGAGTTCGGGGAAGCGCAGGTCGTAACAGGTCGCGAGGCCCAGCGTGAGCTCGGGCAGCGGCACGGTGACGAGCCGGTCGCCCGCGCCCATCAGAACCGCCTCGCCCTTGTCGAAGCCGAACCGGTGGATCTTGCGGTAGCTGTGCGCGAGTGCGCCGTCGGGCGAGAAGACGAGGGAGGTGTTGTACAGCACGCCGTCCTCGCCCCGCTCCGGGACGGAGCCCGCGTGGAGCCAGACACCGGCGTCCCGGGCCGCCTCGGACATGGCCCGCGCGGTCGGCCCGTCGAGCTTCTCGGCCTCGTCGCCGAAGAGTTCGTAGGCGAAGGCGCCGGTCGTCCACAGCTCGGGGAGCACGACCAGATCGCTGCCCCGCTGCTCGCGGACGAGCGAACCCGCGCGTTCGCGGCGGGAATTGACGGACTCGCCGGGGTCGACGTCGATCTGGATGAGGGAAGCGCGCACAGTACCACCGTCCTGGCCTTCGAGCCGTCAGCACTACGGGAGACAGCCTACGATCGTCACACGAAAGCACTGCCGGGGTGCTGCCCGGCAGCGTAACTTAGCGACCAAGCCTCCCACGCAGTCCCGCAGTCCAGCCCGCGTACAAGAACCGCCGAGGGGTCCCGTGACCGTCCATCCCAGCCTTCAGACCTACGCCGATGCCTGGACCCACTCCATCGAGGCGATATCCGAGCTGGTGCAGCCGCTCGTCGAAGGCGAGTGGAACCGGCCCACCCCGTGCCCCAACTGGTCGGTGCGGGACATCGTGTCGCACATCATCGGCATGGAGTGCGAGCAGCTGGGCGATCCCCGGCCGATCCACACCCTGCCGCGCGACATCTTCCATGTGCAGACCGAGTTCGCCCGCTACATGGAGATGCAGGTCGATGTGCGCCGCCACCACACGGCGCCGGAGATGACCTCCGAGCTGGAGTACACGATCATTCGCCGGGCACGTCAGCTGCGCAACGAGAACCGCGACCCGGACACCAAGGTGCGGGCGCCGCTCGGCGCGGAGCAGACGCTGGAACTGGCGCTGCGGATGCGGGCGTTCGATGTGTGGGTGCACGAGCAGGACCTGCGCTGGGCGCTGAACAAGCCGGGGAACCTGGACTCCCCGGGCGCGTACGTGGCCCGCGACATCCTGCTGCACACGCTGCCCCGGGTCGTCGCCAAGGACGCGGGCGCGCCGCCCAACTCGGCGGTGGTCTTCGACATCCACGGCCCGCTGGAGTTCCTGCGCACGGTACGGGTGGACGCGGACGGGCACGGCACCATCGACGGCGCGCCCTCGCTCGGCCCGCTCGTCACCCTCGCCATGGACTGGGAGACCTTCCTGCGTCTGGCCTGCGGCCGGGTCCGTCCGCACGCGGTGGCCGACCGCGTCAAGGCGGAGGGCGACCAGGCACTGGCCGACGCCATCCTGCGGCACTTCGCGGTCACGCCGTAAGCCACCGCGCTGTGTGGTGGGCGCCTATACCGGCACGTGGACCGCTTCCACTCTGCTCGCCACCAGCCGCTCCCGTTCGCGACGCTGGGCCCGCCTGCGCAGCCGCAGGATCTGGACGATGCCCAGCGCCTCCAGGACGAACACCGACGAGAAGGCGACGCGGTAGTTGTCGCCGGTCGCGTCGAGCAGCACGCCCACCGCGAGCAGCGTCGTCATCGAGGCGATGAAGCCGCCCATGTTGGTGATCCCGGAGGCGGTGCCCTGGCGTTCCGGCGGGTTGGCGGGGCGGGAGAAGTCGAAGCCGATCATCGAGGCGGGGCCACACGCTCCCAGGACCAGACAGAGTGTGACCAGCAGCCACATCGGGGCGTGGACGCCCGGGTAGGCGATGGTCGCGGCCCATAGCAGGGCGGTCGCCCCTATGGTGCCGAGCGCCAGGGGCAGCCGGGCCGCATGGTGGCGGGCTATGAGCTGGCCGAACACCAGGCCCACGACCATGTTGGAGAGCACCACCAGGGTCAGCAGTCCCCCGGCCGCGCCCCGGTCGAGGCCCTGGGCCTCGACGAGGAACGGCATCCCCCACAGCAGCAGGAACACCATGGCGGGGAACTGCGTCGTGAAGTGCACCCACATGCCGAGGCGGGTACCGGGCTCGCGCCAGGACTCGGCGATCTGACGGCGGACGAACGCGGCCCCCGCGTGATGGGCGGGCGGCGGCTCATGGCCCTCGGGGTGGTCGCGCAGGAACGCGAGCAGCAGGACCAGCACGACGACCCCGGCGAGCGAGCTGCCCGCGAAGGTCGCCGTCCAGCCGAAGTGGTGCAGGGCGCGGGCGATGACGAGGGTGGACACCAGGTTGCCGGCCATGCCGAACAACGCGGCGACCTGCCCGATCATCGGGCCGTGCTTGGGCGGGAACCAGCGCGAGCCGAGCCGCAGCACGCTGATGAAGGTCATCGCGTCACCGCAGCCGAGCAGCGCCCGGGAGGCGAGCGCGGTGCCGTACGAGGGAGACAGGGCGAAGCCGAGCTGCCCGACGGTGAACAGGGCGGTCCCGAGCACCAGGACCTTCTTGGTGCCGAGCCGGTCGACCATGAGGCCGACGGGTATCTGCATGCCCGCGTAGACAAGGAGTTGGAGGATGGAGAAGGTGGACAGCGCCGAGGCGTTGACGTGGAAGCGGTCGGCGGCGTCGAGGCCCGCGACGCCGAGCGAGGTGCGGAAGATGACGGCGACGAAGTAGACGCCGACGCCTATGCCCCACACGAACGCGGCGCGGCGCCCGCCCAGCGTCCGCGGCGCGGGCGTTCCCGCTGAACTCATCGGTCGTCCCCCCTGACCAAAACCTTGACCCAGCGCAGATGTTGGCGCACACAGTGCGCGGCCCGCTCGCCGTCTCCGGCCCTGATCGCCGCCAGCATCTCCTCGTGCTCGGCGATGTTCTTGGCGACGCGGTCGGGCTGGGCGTGCATCACGGCGACGCCCATGCGCAGTTGGCGGTCCCGCATCTGGTCGTAGAGCCGGGACAGGATCGCGTTCCCGGCGTTGCTCACGATCTCGGCGTGGAAGCAGCGGTCGCTGACGGCGACGGCGGCCAGGTCTCCGGCGTCGGCGTGCGCCTTCTGCTCGGCCAGGAGTTCCTCCAGGCGCCGGATCAGACGGTCCGGCGCGGGTACGGCCCGGCGGGCCGCGAACTCCTCGACGAGCAGCCGGGTTTCGACCACGTCGGCGGTCTCCTGCGCGGAGACGGCGAGCACGAGGGCGCCCTTCTTCGGGTAGAGCTTGAGCAGCCCCTCGACTTCGAGCTTGAGCAGCGCTTCGCGCACCGGCGTCCGCGACACCCCGACCGCCTCGGCCAGCTCCCCCTCGGTGAGCAGCGTGCCGCCCGCGTACCGGCGGTCGAGCACCGCCTGCTTGACGTACAGGTAGACCCGGTCGGCGGCGGGCGGCTGCTTGGTGGCGGGGGCCGGGGCGGAAGGCATGCGCACAGGATAGATACAACAGGGGTGCATCAGAAAGCACCGTCCGGATCGCGGGACGACGCCCTAGGCGGCGGGCGCTTCGACCCCTTTCAGGGCGCACCCCCGGGGCAGCCGGGGAAAGTCCTGGAGCTGGTACGGGGTCGCGGCGCCGCCCTCGACCTTGGTCCTCAGCCGGGGCGCGGTGCCGTACGGCGTGAGGATCTCGGCACGGATGCCCGCGGAGGGCGGCGCCGCGGGGTGGGCGCGATCGAGGGTGCCGAGGCCGGGGAGGGGCCGGCCCGGGCCGTCCTTGAAGGCGACCCTGGGTCCTGCGGGGCTCAGGGTCAGCAGCGCGGAGACGCCGGCGCCGATGGACACCTCCCGGGAGGCGGTGCAGGCCGTGCCACCGCCGAGGGCGCCCGTGGGAGACGCGAGGGCGTCGGGCCGGGTCGCGGCGGCCGGGTCCGGAAGGCCCGCCGAGAAGGGCCCCACGGGAGGCGGGGGCGCGGCCGGTCGGGTCGCGGCGGCCGGGTTGTGCGCGGCCGCCGAGAAGGGCCTCACGGGTGGCGCGGAGGCGCCGTGCCGGTGCCCGGCGGCCGGGTCGAGGAGGGCCGCGGTGCAGATGGCCGCGGCGATCGTGGCGCCGAGTGCGACGCGGGCGCGTGGCCTCATGAACGGCTCCCCTCGGGCCTCGGGACGCTCCCCTTCACTCTCCGGCCGACGCCCGCCCCTGTCCACCGGGGCCCGCCCGGACGCGCCCCGGCCCCCGGTGCGCGAGGTGCGCGCCGGGGGCCGGGGGAGCGGTCGGGTGCGGGGTGCGCACCGGGGACCGAGGGGCGGTCAGGCCCAGGTGATGAGCCGCTTCGGCTGCTCCAGGACCGCCGCCACATCGGCGAGGACCTTCGAGCCGAGCTCGCCGTCGACCAGGCGGTGGTCGAAGGAGAGCGCGAGCGTGGTGACCTGGCGCGGCTTGACCTTGCCCTTGTGCACCCAGGGCTGGAGCTTGATCGCGCCGACCGCCAGGATCGCGGCCTCACCCGGGTTCAGGATCGGGGTGCCGGTGTCCACGCCGAACACGCCGACGTTGGTGATGGTCACCGTGCCGCCCGACATCGCGGCGGGCGACGTCTTGCCCTCGCGGGCCGTCGCCACCAACTCGCCCAGCGACTGCGCGAGTTGAGGCAGCGTCTTGTCGTGGGCGTCCTTGATGTTCGGGACGATCAGACCGCGCGGGGTGGCCGCCGCGATCCCCAGGTTCACATAGTGCTTGAGGACGATCTCCTGGTTCACCTCGTCCCAGGAGGCGTTGACGTCCGGGTTGCGCTTGATCGCCACGAGGAGCGCCTTGGCGATCAGGAGCAGCGGGTTGACCCGCAGGCCCGCCATGTCCTTGTCGCCCTTGAGCTCCTCGACGAGCTTCATCGTCCGCGTCACGTCGACCGTCACGAACTCCGTGACGTGCGGCGCCGTGAACGCCGAGCCGACCATGGCCTGCGCGGTCGCCTTGCGTACGCCCTTGATGGGAAGGCGCGTCTCGCGGGCGTCGGAGTGAACCGGCGCCGCCGGAGCGGGAGTTGTTTCACGTGAAACAGGGGCGTCGCCCTGGACGGACGCCGCCGGAGCGACCGCCGCGTGCACGTCCTCGCGGGTGACGATGCCGTCGGGGCCGGTCGGCACCACGGTGGCGAGGTCGATGCCGAGGTCCTTGGCGAGCTTGCGCACCGGGGGCTTGGCGAGCGGGCGGGCCGGTGCGGGCACCGAACCGTTCAGCTCGGTCTGCACGGCGCGCAGGGCCTCGGCCGGGGCCTGCTCGGGAACCGTGGCGCCCTTGCGGGGGCGGCGCTTGGTCGAAGCCTCGGAGACGCCGTAGCCCACGAGGACGGGCTGGCGGCCCTGGGGCTCCTCCTCCGCGGCGGGCGCGGCGGGCACGGCCGGTGCCACCGACCCGGCGGCCGGGGCGTCCGCCGCGTCGTCGGTCCCCGGGGCCACGTCCACGGTGATGATGGACGTGCCCACGTCCACCGTCACGCCCTCTTCGAAGTGGAGCGAGCGCACCACTCCGTCGTAGGGGATGGGGAGTTCGACGGCCGCCTTGGCGGTCTCGACCTCGCACACCACCTGGCCGTCGGTGACGGTGTCACCGGGCTGGACGTACCACTTGAGGATCTCCGCCTCGGTGAGTCCCTCGCCGACGTCCGGCATCTTGAACTCGCGGTAGCGGGCTGCGTTCTCAGTCATTGTCGTCACGACCATTCCCTCAGTACGCCAGCGAGCGGTCGACGGCGTCGAGCACCCGGTCGAGACCCGGCAGGTACTCCTCCTCCAGGCGCGCCGGCGGGTACGGGGCGTGGTAGCCGCCGACCCGGAGCACCGGGGCCTCCAGGTGGTAGAAGCAGCGCTCGGTGATCCGTGCGGCGATCTCCGCTCCGGCGCCGTAGAAGACCGGCGCCTCATGGGCGACGACCAGGCGGCCGGTGCGCTCGACGGAGGCCTGGACGGTGTCGAAGTCGATGGGCGACATCGAGCGCAGGTCCACGACCTCGATCGACTTGCCCTCTTCCTGCGCCGCGGCCGCGGCTTCGAGGCAGACCTTCACCATCGGGCCGTACGCCACCAGCGTGAGGTCCGAACCGGCGCGTACCGTACGGGCCTTGTGCAGCGGGTCCGGGATGGTCTCCGTGTCGAGCTCGCCCTTGTCCCAGTAGCGCCGCTTGGGCTCGAAGAAGATCACCGGGTCGTCGCACTGGATGGCCTGCTGCATCATCCAGTACGCGTCGGACGCGTTGGACGGGCTGACCACCTTCAAGCCCGCCACGTGCGCGAACAGCGTCTCGGGGGACTCGCTGTGGTGCTCGACCGCGCCGATGCCGCCGCCGTAGGGGATGCGGACGACGACCGGCAGCTTGATCTTGCCGAGCGCGCGGGCGTGCATCTTCGCGAGCTGGGTGACGATCTGGTCGTAGGCGGGGAAGACGAACCCGTCGAACTGGATCTCCACGACGGGCCGGTAGCCGCGCAGGGCCAGGCCGATCGCGGTGCCGACGATGCCGGACTCGGCGAGCGGGGTGTCGATGACCCGGCCCTCGCCGAAGTCCTTGAACAGGCCGTCGGTGACCCGGAAGACGCCGCCGAGCTTGCCGACGTCCTCACCCATGATCAGGACCTTGGGGTCGGTCTCCATCGCCTTGCGCAGCGACTCGTTGATCGCCTTGGCGATCGGCAACTTCTGTACGGTCATCGCTGGTTGGCCTCCCCCGCGGCGGAGCCGCCCTCGGACTCGGCCGCGAACGACGCCTGGTAGGCGGCGAACTGGGCGCGCTCCTCGTCGACGAGCGTGTGGCCGTCGGCGTAGATGTTCTCGAACATGGCCATCGGCTCGGGGTCCGGCATGGCACGGACCACCTCGCGCACCCGCTTGCCGAGCGTCTCCGACTCGGTCTCCAGCTCCTCGAAGAAGGCCGCGTCCGCGAGGCCGGCCTTCTCCAGGTAGGTGCGCAGGCGCAGGATCGGGTCCTTGGCCTCCCACGCCTCGCGCTCCTCGTCGGCCCGGTACTTCGTCGGGTCGTCGGAGGTGGTGTGGGCGCCCATCCGGTAGGTGAACGCCTCGACCAGGGTGGGTCCTTCGCCCCGGCGGGCCCGCTCCAGGGCGGAGCGCGTCACGGCCAGGCAGGCGAGGACGTCGTTGCCGTCGACCCGCACACCGGGGAAGCCGAAGCCCTGGGCGCGCTGGTAGAGCGGGACGCGCATCTGCTTCTCGGTGGGCTCGGAGATCGCCCACTGGTTGTTCTGGCAGAAGAACACGACGGGGGCGTTGTAGACGGCGGAGAAGGTGAAGGCCTCCGCCACGTCGCCCTGGCTGGACGCGCCGTCACCGAAGTAGGCGACCACGGCGCTGTCGGCACCGTCCTTGGCGACGCCCATGGCGTAGCCGGTCGCGTGCAGCGTCTGCGAGCCGATGACGATCGTGTACAGGTGGAAGTTGTTGGTGGTGGGGTCCCAGCCACCGTGGTTGACGCCGCGGAACATGCCGAGCAGGTTCGTCGGGTCGACCCCGCGACACCAGGCGACGCCGTGCTCGCGGTAGGTGGGGAAGACGTAGTCGTCGTCCCGCAGCGCACGCCCGGAGCCGATCTGCGCGGCCTCCTGGCCGAGCAGCGAGGCCCACAGGCCCAGCTCGCCCTGGCGTTGCAGCGCGGTGGCCTCGGCGTCGAACCGCCGGGTCAGGACCATGTCGCGGTAGAGCCCGCGCAGTTCATCGGCGCTCAGGTCGACGTCGTAGTCAGGGTGCTCGACCCGCTCGCCCTCGGGCGTCAGCAGCTGTACGAGCTCGGGCTCGGCGGCCGTCTTCTTGGCGCCGGCGCCGGCGGTGCGCTTGCTGCTGCGTCGCGGTTTACGCGCGGCAGTGCTCTCCACGGTCACGTGCGTGCTCCTCCGTCTGTCCGGCTCCCGGGTTCGCCGGTGAGCCTGGGGGTCCCCCCGGCTCGTCGAGAGCTGGGGAGAGGCTCGCCTGTCCGTCTCAAGTGCACGGGGGTGTGCGCGCTCGGCCGGGGATCAGGCGTGACAGGTGCCCCGGCGAGCGCCCTGCCAAAGGCACGTTACCCAGTGCTGCGCATTACTGCGAAACCCCACTTGACCTGCGATTTTGCTTGGATTTCCAAGTAAATCGAGAAACTGGGAAACAGTCGCTGGTCACAGCCTTGCAGGCCGCCGGAACAACGGCACGTTATCCCGGTCGCGGACGTTCGGGAAGGGGTCACTTATGGCACCTTCCGGCGGCCTTCGGATGAATGTGTGAGACTGATTCCGTGCGCGAAACAGGCAAAATCACCGTATTCCTGCTCGACGACCACGAGGTAGTGCGTCGCGGCGTCCACGAAATGCTCTCCGTCGAGGACGACATCGAAGTCGTCGGCGAAGCCGGCACCGCCGCGGACGCCCTGGTCAGGATCCCGGCCACCCGCCCCGATGTCGCGGTGCTCGACGTGCGCCTCCCGGACGGCAGCGGAGTAGAGGTCTGCCGGGAGATCCGTTCGCAGAACGAGGACATCAAGTGCCTGATGCTCACCTCGTTCGCCGACGACGAAGCGCTTTTCGACGCGATCATGGCCGGGGCCTCGGGATACGTCCTCAAGGCGATCCGCGGCAGTGAGCTCCTGACCGCCGTACGGGACGTCGCCGCGGGCAAGTCGCTGCTCGACCCGGTGGCCACCGCCCGGGTCCTGGAGCGGCTGCGCGACGGCGGCAAGAGCAAGGGCGACGACCGCCTCGCCAACCTCACCGACCAGGAACGCAAGATCCTCGACCTGATCGGCGAGGGCCTCACCAACCGCGTGATCGGCGAGCGCCTGCACCTCGCCGAGAAGACGATCAAGAACTACGTCTCCTCCCTGCTGTCCAAGCTCGGCATGGAACGCCGCTCCCAGGCCGCCGCGTACGTGGCCCGCATCCAGGCAGAGAAGAGCCACTGAAGGCCCACTGAAGGCCCTCGCCCGGGCGGACCGGGCCCGTTCTTTCGGGACTTTGGGCCCGCCCGAGCGGGGCGCCGGGCTCTTTCGGGGGCGTCGGCGGACGACGAGAGTGGGGGGCATGTCCTTCGAGGAAGCCCGCGCCATCGAGCTGCTCGGCCGCGTCCCCCACGGCCGGGTGGCGACCAGCATGCGCGCCCTGCCATTCGTCGCCCCCGCCCGCCACGTCGTGGTGGACGACCGCGTCCTGCTCCGTCTGCACGCGGGCCTCGGCTACCACCACGCCTGCCTGGGCAGCGTGGTCGCGTACGGCGCGGACAACCTCAGCACGGGTGAACCGCACGTGTGGTCGGTGCAGTTCACCGGCACCGCCGAGCCCTTCGAGCCGACGCCCGAGCAGCGCGGGCTCTTCGGCGCGGACCCGTGCGCCGTGGACGGCGAGCCCTTCGACCCCGTCTACATGCGAATCGAACCCCAGTTCGTGACGGTTCATTCGCTGGACTACTCCACAGAGCGCCGACTCCAACACGTTGCGTGATCTAACATCTGTGGGGTGCCGCGCTCATCTGCAACTCCACCCGTGGGCGCCCTGCTGCGCCGCTACGCATCACCCGGTGAGCCGCTCTCCTGCGAACGGGTCGCCCAGGGCCTGCTGAACCGCGGTTACCGGCTCGCCACCACCCGCGGCGACTACTTCCTCAAGCACCACCTGGACGGCGACCACGAGGCCATCGCCCGCCAGCACCGCGCGACCGAACGCCTCCAGGCCCTGGGGGTCCCGGTCGCCCCGCCCGTCCCCGCCGCCGACGGCGACACCGTCGCGGTGATCGGCGGCGACTGCTACGCCCTGCACCCCTGGGTCCAGGGCAGCCACCGCGACGGCGCCCAGCTCTGCGCCGTGGAATCCCGCCGGCTCGGCGCCCTGCTCGGGCTGGTGCACACCTGCCTGGCGCAGGTCATGGACCCCGACGTGCCGCAGGCCGAACACCGCAGCGCCGACCCCGTGAACACCCTCGCCCTCATCGACGACCTGGTCGCCCGGGCCCGCCGGCACGAGCCGCGGGACGCCTTCGACGAACTCGCCGAACACCGCCTCCTGGAGCGCCGGGTCCTGCTCGGCCTGCACGCCCACCGCCGCCCCGCGACCCCCGTGACGGGCGCCTGGGTGCACGGCGACTTCCACCCGCTGAACCTGCTGTACCGGGGCGAGGGCCGCTCGGCCGAGCCCGCCGCGATCGTCGACTGGGACCGGCTCGGCGTCCAGCCCCGCGCCGAGGAGGCCGTCCGGGCCGCGGCGATCTTCTTCGTCCGCCCCTCGGGCGAGCTGGAACTGGCGAAGGTACGGGCCTACGCGCGGGCCTACCGGCGGGCCGCCGGGGCCGACGCCGAGGAGCTGGCGGCCGCCGTGCACCGGGTGTGGTGGGAGCGGCTCAACGACTTCTGGATCCTGCGCTGGCGCTACCAGCTCCACGACCGAAGGGCCGACCCGCAGTTTCCTGCGGCGTCGGCCCTGGCGGTCTGGTGGACCCGCGAGTACGAGGCGGTGTGCGAGGCCTTCGCGGGGTGAGACGGGGTGCGGCGGGGGTCGGCGGGTCAGGGGCTCGGCGTACCGCCGGGGCCGGACGTGGTGCCTTGGGTGGTGCCCTTGCTGGTACCCGTCGTCGTGCCTTCGGTGGTGCCCTTGCTCGTGCCCGTCGTGGTGCCCTCGGTCGTGCCCTTGCTGGTCCCGGTCGTCGTGCCCTCGGTGGTGCCCTTGCTGGTGCCCGTCGAGGTGCCGTCGGTCGTGCCTTCGGTGGTGCCTTCGCTGGTGCCCGTCGACGTGCCGTCGGTCGTCCCCTGGTCCGTGCCCGGGGAGTGCGAGGACTGCGACTTGCTTGGCGACGGCGAGGCCGAGCGCGAGCGGTGACGCGAGGGGGACTCGCCGTTGCCGCTCGTGCTGCTGCCGTACGTCTGGCCCTGACTGGTGCCCGGCGTGTCCGGCGTCGAGGGAGTGTCCGACTGGGAGACCGACGGCGAGGTCTTCGGCGTGTTGGAGGTCTTGCCGCCACCGCCGGAGCCCGAACCCGAGCCCTGGGTGGCGCTCAGCGCGAACGCGACACCCACAGCGATCGCCACGATCGCGAGCACCACGAACAGCACCATCTTGCCGCTGCGGCCACCGCCGCCCTGCTTGTGGCCGCCGTGGTCGTAGCCGTCGTACCCGCCGTCGTTCGGGTTCATCGGCGGCAGCATCGGGCCGCCGAACTGCGAGGTCTCCCCGTGCACGGGATGGCCCATGACCGACGTCGCACCGGCGGTGCCCATCGCCGGGGTGTGGGCGCCCTCGTGCATCAGCTCGACCGGGCCGGTGTTCCAGGTGCCGGTGTGGCCGCCCTGCGCCTGGAGCATCTGCAAGCCGTACTGGACCAGGCCGCGCATCTCCTCGGCGGACTGGAAACGGTCGTCCGGGTCCTTGGCGAGAGAACGCATGACGAGGCCGTCGAGTTCCGGCGGCGCCACATGGGCCGCCTGCGAGGGCGGCACCGGCATGTCCTGGACGTGCTGGTAGACCACGCTCAGCGGCGTCTCGCCGATGAACGGGGGCCGCAGCGCGAGGAGTTCGTACAGCAGACAACCCGTGGCGTACAGGTCGGAGCGGTGGTCGACGGCCTTGCCGAGCGCCTGCTCGGGCGAGAGGTACTGCGGCGTGCCCATGACCATGCCGGTCTGGGTCATCGTCGACTGGGCACCGTGCAGGGCCCGCGCGATGCCGAAGTCCATCACCTTGACCGCGCCGGTGTCCGTGATGATCACGTTGGCGGGCTTGATGTCCCGGTGCACGATGCCGTGCTGGTGCGAGTAGGCCAGCGCCTCCAGAACACCGGACACGATGATCAGCGCCTGCTCCGGCGGCGGGGCATCCGCGTCCACCAACAGGTCGCGGATGGTGCGGCCCTCGACGAGCTCCATGACGATGTACGGGACGGTCCGGCCGCCCACGACGTCCTCACCGGAGTCGTACACCGCCACCACCGCGTGGTGGTTGAGACCGGCCACCGACTGCGCCTCACGCGTGAAGCGCGCCTTGGACACCGGGTCCTCGGCGAGATCGGCACGGAGCAGCTTCACGGCGACGGTACGGCCGAGGCGTACGTCCTCGGCGGCGAACACCTCCGCCATGCCACCGCGGCCGAGCCGGTGGGTCAGGCGGTACCGGCCGTCGCCGACGAGGCCGCCGACCCAGGACTCGTGGTCCTGACCATCGGCCATCCCGGCGCCGTTTCCGTCGGGTTCGGGTGCCATCAGTCCTCGCCGTCGTATCTGGCCGCGTCCGCGGTCTTCCTTGGGGTCTTCCGTCGTGCGCCACCGCTGGTCGTGCAGTAGTGCACGCTACAGCGTTCACGCGGGGCGCCGGTCCGGGATGGACCGGCCATCCAATCGGTTCCGCGTGCACCCATGCAAATCCCGTACGTTTTCCATGCTGTTCCTGTAACGCTTGCGAGACTCTTCCAGCGCGTACGGTCACGGAACGGGCACTCGGCTTGACGTGTCCGACCCCTCGGGCAGACTTGGCCTGAAAAATCGAGGATCATCACTGGCCACCGCGCCAAGGGGGATGCACAGTCATGAGCCAGGACGGCGCACACGGTCGCTATGCGGGCGGTTCCATCGCGGGCGGGCGCTACCAGCTGCGCGACCTCCTCGGCGAGGGCGGCATGGCGTCGGTGTACCTCGCGTACGACTCCGCTCTCGACCGTCAGGTCGCCATCAAGACGCTGCACACCGAGCTCGGCCGGGAGCAGTCGTTCCGCGAGCGGTTCCGCCGCGAGGCGCAGGCCGTCGCCAAGCTCCAGCACACCAACATCGTCTCCGTCTTCGACACCGGCGAGGACACGGTCACCTTCAACGGCTCCGCCGGCGGCGAGGGCGTGATGCCGTACATCGTCATGGAGTACGTGGAGGGCGAGCCGCTCAGCTCGACGCTGCACCGCGACACCCAGCAGTACGGGGCGATGCCCGCCGACAAGGCCCTCAAGGTGACCGCCGACGTGCTGGCCGCGCTTGAGGTCAGCCACGAGATGGGCCTGGTCCACCGGGACATCAAGCCGGGCAACGTGATGATGACCAAGCGCGGCGTCGTCAAGGTGATGGACTTCGGCATCGCCCGCGCCATGCAGTCCGGCGTCACCTCCATGACCCAGACCGGCATGGTCGTGGGCACCCCCCAGTACCTGTCGCCGGAGCAGGCGCTGGGCCGCGGCGTGGACGCCCGCTCCGACCTGTACTCGGTCGGCATCATGCTCTTCCAGCTCCTGACCGGCCGCATCCCCTTCGACGCGGACTCGGCGCTTGCGATCGCGTACGCACACGTCCAGGAGGAGCCGGTCGCGCCCTCCTCCGTCAACCGGTCGATCACCCCGGCCATGGACGCGCTGGTCGCCCGCGCGCTGAAGAAGAACCCGAACGAGCGTTTCCCGAGCGCCCAGGCCATGCACGACGAGATCCTGCGGATCGCCTCCGCGGGCCAGATGGGCGCGGCCCCGGTCATCACCGGCGGCGCCCCGCCCGTCAGCGGCACCGGGGTCGCCGCGACCGTCTTCCCGCCGCTCGGCTCGGGGACCGCGCCCGGCCCGCAGGGCAGTGTCCAGACGCCGTACCAGCCGGGGCCCTACGGTCCGCCCACCCCGGCGCCGACGCCGCAGCCCTCGTACGGCTACCCGCAGCAGCCCGCCCCGATGGCGGCCCAGACGCCGCCGCCGTACACGATGTCCCCGGCGCACACCCCCGCCGCCTCCGGCGGTTCCAAGCGGAACACCCCGGTGATCGTGGGCGCGATCGTGGTGGCGCTGCTCGCGGTCGGCGGTCTGGTCACGGCGCTGGCCCTGAACAAGAACGACGACACGGGCGGCGGCAGCGACGCGAAGTCCAGCGGCTCGGCGGCCCCCGCCGGCCACAAGGGCCCGGAGCGCGAGCGCACGATGAACACGGAGAAGTGCACCTCGCCGCAGACCTCCACCCTCGACCCGGGCAAGGTCCAGGCTCCCGACTTCTCCTACAAGGACATCCTGTCGGTGAAGTCCTGCATTCAGGCCGCGGGCTGGAAGGTCAACACCGAGACGATCGACAACGGCCAGTGGGGCCAGGACGTGGTGGTCACCCAGTTCCCCGCCGCCGGAGTCGACGTGGACAAGAAGAACGCGCAGTTCACGCTCCAGATCTCCTCGGGCAACCCGCCCTCGCAGTAACCGCGCACCACGCGTTCGACGAAGGCCCGGCACCGTTGGTGTCGGGCCTTCGCGCATGGGGCGGGCGGGGCCGTCCCGTTCGGCGCACGCCGGACGCTTCCCGGGATGCCGCGCAACTCGCCCCGTGTGACGCTGATTCGGTCATCCCAGGCGATCCACGTCGTAGCGGAAGGGGTCCCTCGCATGACTCCAGGGATCCGGTCGCTCACCGCGGCCGTTTCGCTGACCGGGGCGCTGCTTCTGACGCCCTTGCCGTACGCGGCCGCCGTCGGCACCCCCTCGCCCGGCCCGCCCACGAGCGCGTCGCCCTCCGGCACGGCCCGGCCCTCGCCGAGGACGGAGCCATCACCGCGAACCGACCCCTCGCCGCAGACCGTCTCGCAGGACCAGCACCTGGCGGGCAGCCGGGCGGGCGAAGGCCGTACCCGGCCCGGCCGGAAGGCGCAGGATTTTCTCCCGGACGCCACCGACGCGATGGCGACCGACGAGGCGGTCCCGGGCCGCGAACCCGCCGAGCCGCCGCCCGCCGCCGACGTTCCGCCACCCGAGCCCCCACCGCCGACGCCCGCCCGCACACCCGGCGGCACCCTCCCCCGGGCCGCCACCACCGGTCGCCCCAGGCCCTCTCCGGCAGCTCCGATCTGCGCGTCCACGTCCTCTCGATGGGAGCCGGGCTGACCCTGACCGGGCTGGGCCTCGGATTTCTGGCCCTGCGGCTGCGCAGGCCGTGAGAAGACGGGCGGCAAAGAGCTCCCGTTTCACGTGAAACATCGCCTGTCCGGGAGGAATCGCCGCACGCAAGGCGGTGGATCATCTCTTCCCGGGGGCACAACGGGATGTGAGGCACGTGTGCGAGAGAATGGGCGGCATGGAGATGCCGAGGAACGATAAGTCGCCGGACAGCCCCCCCATCCTGGTCGTAGGCCAGGACGGTATGGCCATCGGCGGTGGAGACGACGAGTCCCGCGAGGTCCCGGTGACGGAAATGGTCGAACAGCCCGCGAAGGTCATGCGCATCGGCAGCATGATCAAGCAGCTCCTCGAGGAAGTCCGCGCGGCTCCTCTCGACGAGGCGAGCCGTGTGCGCCTCAAGGACATCCACGCTTCGTCGGTCAAGGAGCTGGAGGACGGTCTGGCGCCGGAGCTGGTCGAGGAGCTGGAGCGACTCTCCCTGCCGTTCACGGACGAGGCGATCCCCTCGGAGGCCGAACTCCGCATCGCCCAGGCCCAGTTGGTCGGCTGGCTCGAAGGTCTCTTCCACGGGATCCAGACGGCGCTGTTCGCCCAGCAGATGGCGGCCCGCGCCCAGTTGGAGCAGATGCGTCGCGCACTGCCTCCCGGGACGCTGCACGAGGACGACGACGAGGACGGCCCGCACACGGGCGCCCGCTCGGGCCCCTACCTGTAACCCGGCCCCGGCAGGGCGCACCGAAGTCACCACGGAACAGCACAAGAGGGGGCGCCTTCGCGGCGCCCCCTCTTCGCGGTCCTGTGCTGGTCAGGCCGTCAGCAGCACCTTGCCGACGTGGCTCGACGCCTCGAGCACCCGGTGTCCTTCGGCGGCGTCCGCGAGCGGCAGCGTCCGGTCGACCACGGGACGCACCTGGCCCCCGGCGATCAGCGGCCACACGTGTTCGCGTACGGCCGCCACGATCGTCGCCTTCTCCGAGGCGGGGCGGCCGCGCAGGGAGGTCGCGGTGACGGCGGCCCGCTTGGTGAGCAGCGCGCCGAGGTTCAGCTCGCCCTTGGCGCCGCCCTGGAGGCCGATGATCGCGAGACGTCCGTTGACGGCGAGGGCGCGCACGTTCCGCTCCAGGTACTTGGCGCCCATGATGTCGAGGACGACATCGGCGCCGACGCCGTCCGTGGCCTTCAACACCTCGTCCACGAAGTCCTGTTCGCGGTAGTCGATCAGGATGTCGGCGCCCAGTTCGGCGCAGCGCTCCAGCTTGGCGGGGCCTCCCGCGGTCACCGCGACCTTGGCGCCGACCGCCTTGCCCAGCTGAATCGCCATGGTGCCGATGCCGCTCGCCCCGCCGTGCACCAGGAGCGTCTCGCCGGGGCGCAGATGGGACACCATGAACACGTTGGACCACACGGTGCAGGTGACCTCGGGCAGCGCCGCCGCCGTGACCAGGTCCACGCCCTCGGGCACGGGCAGCAGCTGGCCGGCCGGCACGGCCACCTTCTGCGCGTAGCCGCCGCCGCTCAGCAGCGCGCACACCTCGTCGCCGACGCTCCAGCCGGTCACCCCCGGCCCGAGCGCGGCGATCCGCCCCGAGCACTCCAGGCCCGGGTAGGGAGAGGCGCCGGGCGGCGGGTTGTAGAAGCCCTGGCGCTGGAGCACATCGGCACGGTTGACGGCGGCGGCGGCCACCTCGACGAGGACCTCGCCCTCGCCCGGTACGGGATCGGGGACCTCGGCCCAGATCAGCGCCTCGGGACCGCCCGGCTCAGGAATCGTGATCGCATACATGCGGCCGACGCTACTCCGGCTGACCCTGCGCCGCCGTACCGCCCGCTCGTACGATCGTGATGAGCCGGTCGGTGAGCTGGAGCGGGCTCGCCCTGGGGTCGTCGTAGGCCAGCAGGCGGTGGCCGCGCAACACGCTCACCACCAGGTCCTCGGTCTCCCGCACTCCGCGGCCGACCTCGCTCTTCTTCACGGGCCGCTCCACCATGTCGAGCCCGCTGCCCTGCTGGATCAGGTCCTCCATCACGGTGCCCGCGCTCGGGCTGAGCACGGAGAGGCCGAGCAGCCGGCCGGCCGCGCTGGCGCTGGTGATGACGGCGTCCGCGCCGGACTGGCGCAGCAGCGGCGCGTTCTCCTCCTCCCGCACCGCGGCGACGATCTTCGCGCCCCGGTTGAGCTGGCGGGCCGTCAGCGTGACCAGGACGGCGGTGTCGTCGCGCTGGGTGGCGATGATGACCTGGCGGGCCTTGTGCAGTTCGGCCCGTACGAGGACGTCGCTGCGGGTCGCGTCGCCGATGACCCCGACGAAGCCCTCCGCGTTGGCGGCCTCGATCACCTTGGCGCTGGGGTCGACGATGACGACCTGGTCCTGCTTCAGGCCCCGCGCGCACAGGGTCTGAAGCGCCGAGCGGCCCTTCGTACCAAAACCGACGACGACGGTGTGCTCGCGCAATTGGGCCTTCCAGCGGTTGAGCCGCCACTCTTCGCGGGTCCGTTCGGTGAGGACTTCGAGAGTGGTTCCGACGAGGATGATCAGGAACAGCACGCGCAGCGGCGTGACCAGCAGGATGTTGGTCAGACGGGCGCTGTCGCTGTAGGGGACGATGTCGCCGTAGCCCGTTGTGGAGAGCGTGACGGTGGCGTAGTAGACGGCGTCGAGGAAGTCGACCTTGCCGTTGGCGTTGTCGTGATAGCCGTCGCGGTCGATCCAGACGATGAGGGTCGTCAGTATCAGGACGGCGAGCGCCATCAGGATGCGCTTGGCGACCTGGCGCAGCGGCCGGTCGACGACCCGGCGGGGCAGTTTCACCCGTCGGGTGACGAGCTCCTCGCCCGCCTGGCGTGCCATCGCGTCATGGCCGGGCAGTTTCACGTGAAACGCCGTTCAGTGAAACGCCCGTCCTGCGGGTGGGGGCGGGTGCAGCGGTTCGGGTGTTTCACGTGAAACACCCTTGCGGGTTGCGGGAGTTGGCGACGGGGGCGTGTTTCACGTGAAACACCCCTGTCCCGAGCCGGCTTCTACCCAGGGCAGGTCGAGGATCTCGACCTCCTGGCCGGCGCGGGCCCCGCCGGGTGCCACGACCGCGAGCCCGTCGGCGGCGGCGATCCCCCGCAGCATCGCCGGCCCGTTGTAGTGCAGGGGCACGACTCGTTCCGCGCGGTGCACCACCGGAACGAGCCGGGTGTCGTGCGGATGGCCCTGCACCTCGTTGCGCAGCGGCGCGGTGTAGGGGGCGGGCCTTGGCCTGCGGGCGAGTTCGCACAGCAGCGGCTCGGCCAGGGTCAGAAGGCCGGAGACCGCCGCGAGGGGATTTCCGGGCAACCCCACCAGGTGCTTTCCCACCCCGATCCCTGCCAGCAGCATCGGATGGCCGGGCCGTACCGCGACTCCGTCGACGAGTAGCTCGGCTCCGGCGCTGTGCAGCACGGGGTGGACATGGTCGAGCGGCCCGGACGCGGTGCCGCCGGTGGTGATCACGACATCGGCCGGGGAGCCGGTGACGGCGGCGAGCAGCGCCCCCGCGTCGTCCTTCAGCCGCCGGGTCCCGATGACGTCGGCGCCGAGCGCCCGCAGCCAGACCCCGAGCATCGGTCCGAGCGCGTCACGGATCAGCCCGTCGTGGGGGAGCCCCTGGGTGAGCAGTTCGTCGCCCAGCACCAGGACCTCGACCCGGGGCCTCGGCACGGTGTCCAGCTCGTCGTATCCGGCGGCCGCGGCCAGCCCGAGCACTGCCGGGGTGACGAGCGCGGTGGCGGGCAGCAGGACATCGCCCGAGCGGCACTCCTGGCCGCGCGGGCGGATGTCCTGGCCGTGCAGCACCACGCGGTCGGCCTGGAGCTGGGTGCGGGCCTCGTCGCTGCGGGCGTGCTCGCTGCGGATGACCGCGGTGGCGCCTGCGGGGATGCGGGCGCCGGTGGCGATACGGACGGCTTCGCCGTCGGCGAGGGCGCCGGAAGCGGCGTGTCCGGCGAGGATGCCGCCGTCCTGCACCGTCCAGGGGCCGGGGCCCGCGACCGCCCAGCCGTCCATGGCAGAGGTGTCGAAGGACGGCAGGTCGGTGAGGGCGGTGAGCGGTTCGGTGAGGATCTCGCCCAGGGCCCGCTCCAGCGGCACCCGATGGGAGCGGGCCGGGGCGGCGCGGCCCGCCCTCGCGGCAATGGCGCGGGCGTCGGCCCAGGCGGCGGCTCGGGGACGGGGGGCCTTGCGAGCGGCGGACGGGGAAGCACCCGTGTGGCCTTCGCCCGTGGGCCGGGCGTCGCGTTCGCGGGCCGCCGCGGGCCGGGCCTCTCGATCGCTGGCCGCCGCGGGCCGGGCTTCGCGCAGCAGGGCGAGAGCCTCGTCGGATCCGTCGTCCGCGCCCGTGCTTTCGGCGGTCATCCGGCGTCGTTCTTCGGACCGTCGCCGGCCTCTGCCTCTGCCGCCCAGCGGTTGGCGAGCGCGGCCGCTTTGCGGGCCGCATCCGCCACGTCCTTGCCCTCACCGCCCGCCTTCGCGGCCGCGTAGCCGACGAGGAAGGTGGTGAGCGGGGCGGCGGGCCGGGCGACACCGTGGGCGGCGTCCCTGGCCAGGTCGAGCAGGACGCCGGTGTCGACGTCCAGCTCGATGCCGAGTTCGTTCTTGACTGCGGTGATCCATTCGTCCAGCACGCCCCCATGGTCCCTGATCCGGGCCCGGGCGGCGGCGAGGTCCTCCCAGGTGTCGCAGTCGAACGAGGCGAGGGGGTCCGTGGTGACGCGGGTCAGGTCGAGTTCGCGTACGAGCAGCCGCAGCGGAAGGCCCGCGAGCGAGCCGTGTTCGGTGGCGAGCAGGGCGAGCTCGCGGCGCAGTGGTTCGGCGCGGTAGACGGCGACCAGGGGCTGGTCACGGCCGTCGGCGTCGGTGCAGAGCGCGCCCTCGCCGCCGGTGCGTTCCAGTGCGTCGACGAGGTCCCTGACGGTGCCGGCCGCCAGGAACGGCAGATCGGCCGAGAGCACAGCGACGCGGTCGGCCGATGTGTGGCGCACTCCGGCGCCCAGCGCGGCCAGCGGCCCTCCGCCGACCGGTTCCTCCCGGGTCCACACCACGGGCCGCGCGGTCGGCCGCCGCCCACCGACCACCACCGTCGTCGCCGCGCCGGCGCAGGCGGTGAGCACCCGGTCGAGGAGCCGGCGGCCGCCCACGCTGAGCCCGGGCTTGTCGGCGCCGCCGAGGCGCTTGGCGGCTCCTCCGGCCAGAACTACGGCGTCGTACGCGGGTGTTGCGGCGCCCTGGGCGGTGCCCGGCGCGTCGTGCGCGGGCGTCGCGGCGTCATACGCGGTCATCCTCCGAGTATGGGCCGCCGCTCGACCGCCACCACCCCCGCGCACGTCCCGAACGCTCGGGGACCTTCGTCACAGGGTGCGCAGCAGGACCGCCGGGTGTTCCACGCAGTCCGCGACGTAGCGCAGGAAGCCCCCCGCGGTGCCGCCGTCGCACACCCGGTGGTCGAAGGTGAGGGAGAGCTGCACCACCAGGCGGACGGCGAGCTCGCCCTCGTACACCCAGGGCTTGGGGATGATGCGGCCCACGCCCAGCATCGCCGCTTCGGGGTGGTTGATGATCGGCGTGGAGCCGTCGACGCCGAACACCCCGTAGTTGTTGAGGGTGAAGGTGCCGCCGGTCAGTTCGGCCGGGGTCAGGGTGCCCGTGCGGGCCGCCTCGGTGAGCCGGGCGAGTTCGGCGCCGAGCGAGTCGACGTTGCGGCCGTGGGCGTCGCGGACAACGGGAACGACCAGGCCGCGCTCGGTCTGCGCGGCGAAACCCAGGTGCACCTCGGGCAGCCGCACGATCTCGCGGGCCGCCATGTCGACCGTCGCGTTCAGCTCGGGGAAGCGGGCGAGGGCCGCCGCGCAGATCCGGGCGAGCAGGGCGAGGACGGACACCTTGGGGCCGCCCACGGCGTTCATGGCGGCGCGGGCCGCCATCAGCTCCGTGGCGTCCGCGTCCACCCAGCAGGTGGCGTCGGGAATTTCGGTACGGCTGCGGCTGAGCTTGTCGGCGACCGCGCCCCGGATGCCCTTGAGCGCGATCCGCTCCCCGGTGCGTGCGCCACTGGTGCCTGCGGCGGGTGTCGGCGCGACGCGTGCGGCGGGTGTCGGGGCCTCGGCGGGCGCCCGCACGGCCGACTCGACGTCGACGCGCAGGATGAGCCCCTCGGGGCCGGTGCCCCGCAACTCCCGCAGATCGAGGCCGTGTTCGCGGGCCAGCCTGCGCACGAGCGGAGAGATGACGGGCACGGGCCCCGTCGCCGTGGCGGGTGCGGCGGCCACCGCGACCGTGGCGGGGGACGCGGTCGGCGCGGGGGCGGCGGGCCGCACGCGGGCGCGGCGGCGGGTGGTGGCCGTGCCCGTCCCGTAGCCCACCAGGACATTGCCCGAATGCTCGGAGGCGGCGGCGTCCTCGGCGGACCCGGCGTCCTTGGAGGACCCAGCACCCCTGGATGACCCGGTGTCCCCGGAGGACCCGGCGTCCTTCGAGACCCCGGCGCCCTCCCGCTCCTGCGGCGCGCCGACGGCCACGGTCAACAGCGGCGCACCCACGGGCAGTTCGGTGCCCTCTTCGCCGAAGCGGGCGGTGACGACACCGCCGTAGGGGCAGGGCACCTCGACCATCGCCTTGGCCGTCTCGACCTCGACGACCGGCTGGTCCACGGCCACCACGTCGCCGACCGCGACGAGCCAGCGCACGATCTCCGCCTCGGTGAGACCCTCACCGAGGTCGGGCAGCTTGAACTCCAGCACCTTCGGCATCAGTGCCCCGCCTCCCACTGCAACCGGGCCACCGCGTCCAGGACCCGGTCCACGCCGGGCAGATGGTGCTTCTCCAGCATCGGCGGCGGATAGGGGATGTCGAAGCCGGCCACCCGCAGCACGGGCGCCTCCAGATGGTGGAAGCAACGCTCGGTGACGCGCGCAGCGATCTCGCCGCCGGGCCCGCCGAAGCCGGACGACTCGTGCACGACGACGGCCCGCCCGGTGCGGCGCACCGATGCGCACACCGTCTCGTCGTCGAACGGCACCAGCGAGCGCAGGTCGACGACTTCGAGGTCCCAGCCCTCCTCGCGGGCCGCCTCGGCCGCCTCCAGACACACCGGCACCGACGGCCCGTAGGTGATGAGGGTGGCGCTGCGTCCGGCGCGCCGCACGACCGCCTTCCCGATGGGCTCCACGGGCGCCGGGGCCTCGGGCGACCAGTCGGACTTCGACCAGTACAGGCGCTTGGGTTCCAGGAAGACGACCGGGTCGTCGCAGGCGATGGCCTCCCTGAGCAGGCCGTACGCGTCCTCCACGGTGGCGGGCGTGACGACCTTCAGGCCGGGCGTGGCCATGTAGTAGGCCTCGCTGGAGTCGCTGTGGTGCTCGACGCCACCGATGCCGCCGCCGTAGGGCACGCGCACCACGATGGGCATCGCCATGGCCCCGCGGGTGCGGTTGCGCATCTTGGAGACATGGCTGATGAGCTGCTCGAACGCGGGGTACGCGAAGGCGTCGAACTGCATCTCGACGACCGGACGCAGCCCGTACATCGCCATGCCGACGGCCGTGCCGAGGATGCCGGCCTCGGCGAGCGGGGTGTCGGTGCAGCGGTCCTCGCCGAACTCCTTGGCGAGCCCGTCGGTGACCCGGAAGACGCCGCCCAGGGTGCCGACGTCCTCTCCAAGGACGTGGACGGTCGGGTCCTCGGCCATCGCGTCGCGCATGGCGCGCTGGAGGGCCTGCGCCATGGTGGCGGGCTTCTTGTCGGCTCGCCGGGCGGTGGTGTTGTCGGTGGCGGTGGTCATCACCGGGCCTCGGCTTCCAGCTCGGCGCGCAACTGGGCGGCCTGCTCGCGCAGTTGACCGCTCTGTTCGGCGTAGACCTCGGCGAAGAGGTCCATGGGGGTGAGGGAGGGCTCGGCGTTCATCTGCTCGCGCAGGGCGGCGGCCATGGTCTCGGCGGCCTCCGCGGCGGCGCGTATTCCGTCCTCGTCGAGGAGCCCGCGGGCGGTCAGCTCGTCCTCCAGAAGGCGGATCGGGTCGTGGTCGCGCCAGGCGTCGACTTCGGCGGAGCCCCGGTAGCGGGTCGCGTCGTCGGCGTTGGTGTGCGCCTCCATGCGATAGGTGACGGCCTCGATCAGGGTGGGTCCGCCACCGCGCCGGGCGCGGGCGACGGCCTCGCCGAGCACCTGGTGCACGGCCGGCGCGTCATTGCCGTCCACCAGGCGGCCGGGCATGCCGTAACCGACGGCCTTGTGGGCGAGGGAGGGCGCGGCGGTCTGCTTGGCGAGCGGCACGGAGATCGCGAAGCCGTTGTTCTGGACCAGGAAGACGACCGGGGCCCGCCAGACGGCCGCGAAGTTCAGCGCCTCGTGGAAGTCGCCCTCGCTGGTGCCGCCGTCGCCCACCAGGGCGAGCGCCACCACGTCGTCGCCCTTGAGGCGGGCCGCGTGGGCCAGGCCCACCGCGTGCGGGAGCTGGGTGGCGAGCGGGGTGCACAGCGGGGCGATGCGGTGGCGGCGCGGGTCGTAGCCGGTGTGCCAGTCGCCGCGCAGCAGCGTCAGGGCCTCGACGGGGTCCAGTCCGCGCGCGACGGCGGCGAGGGTGTCGCGGTAGCTGGGGAACAGCCAGTCGCGCTCCTCAAGGGCGAGCGCCGCGGCCACCTCGCAGGCTTCCTGACCGGTGGAGGAGGGGTACACGGCGAGGCGGCCCTGCTTGGTGAGGGCGGTCGCCTGGGCGTTGAAGCGGCGTCCGCGCACCAGCTCGGCGTACAGCTTCAGCATCAGCGCGCGGTCGAGCTCCGCGCCCGTGCCGAGGACCCGGTACGGCTCGGGGTCCGGCAGGAGCGGCGCGGGGTCGGTGCGGGGCCTCCAGGCGGGCGGAGGGGTCGGCCGGTATGCGGCGGCCCCGGGGAGCTCTTGGACCGTCATGCCAATGCACCTCCGTGTCAGGAGCGGACATCCAGAACGGGACGCGTGACTGTGACGCCCCTCACCTACCGATTGTTCGGTCGTGGACGCATTTTGGCTACAGGCGCCTCCAGCCTGTGGACAAACGGTTCTCCACAGCCTGGGATGGGAACAGGTCGTCCACAACAGGAAGGCGGGGGGACATGGCAGCTGAACAAATGGCCACCGGCGAGAACCGGCCGGTGCCGCCGCGCCCGCTGGACCAGATCGACCACGACATCCTGCGCATCCTGCAAACCGACGGCAGGGCCTCGATACGCTCCGTGGCCGAACGGGTGCACGTCTCGCGCGCCAACGCCTACGCACGCATCAACCGGCTCGTCGAGGACAACGTGATCCGCGGCTTCACCGCGCGCGTGGACCACGAGCGGGCGGGCCAGGGCGCCGCCGCGTACATCACGCTGAAGATCGTGCAGAACTCGTGGCGCACGGTCCGCGAGGAACTCCAGAAGCTGCCCGGCGCCGCCCACATCGCCCTGGTGAGCGGCGACTTCGACGTGCTGCTCCTGGTGCACACCCCCGACAACAGGGCGCTGCGCGAGCTGGTTCTGACCCGCATCCAGTCCATCCCGGAGGTGCTGTCGACGCGCACCCTGCTGGTGTTCGAGGAGACCGATCTGGACCCCGCGTAGGGGACCGTCGGCCCGGGTCTCGCACAGGGGCCGGTGGCCGGAACTCAGTGCCCGGTCCGCAGCCCGTCGAACGCCATCCGCACCACGGTGTCCGCCACCTGCGCCCCGTCCGCCTCTCCCTCGCGCTGCGGCCGGTACCACTCCACCAGCGAGTTGACCATGCCGAACAGCAGCCGGGTCGCCAGGCGAATGTCCAGGTCGGCGCGGAGGTCACCGTCCGCGACGGCCGCCTTGAGCAGGTCGGCGACGCGCTGGTCGAACTCGCGCCGGCGTTCCATCGCCCAGCGTTCCGTCTTGGTGTTGCCCCGCACGCGCAACAGCAGCGTGACGTAGGGGAGTTCGGCCATCAGGACTTCCACGGTACGCCGCGTGACGTACTCGACCCGCTCGATGGACCGGCCGCGCACGGCGCCCGGCTCGTCCAGCACACCGAAGAGGCCGTCCAGGGCGCGGCTCACCGCCCGGCGGAGCAGCTCCTCCTTGCCGGCCACATGGTGGTAGATCGACGACTTGGAGATCCCGGCCGCCTTGGACAGGTGCTCCATGGACGTGCCGTCGTAGCCCCGGTCGTTGAAGACCCGCACCGCGACCGTGAGCAGCGTCTCGGGCGTGTAGGTGTCGCGTTTGGCGGTGGTCATGAGCCCGTCTCCTCCTCGCCCGCGTACGCCTGGCGGTAGAGCGCGAGCGAGGGGGCGTAGCGGCCGGTGGGGCAGCGCTCGTGCAGCGCGGAGAGCAGGTCGTACGCCCAGTCCTGGCCGAGCCGCCGGTTCCATTCGACCGGCCCCAGCGGGTAGTTGACGCCCAGGCGCATCGCGGTGTCGATGTCCTCGGCGGTGGCGACGCCCTTGGCGACGGCATCGGCGGCGAGGTCGACGAGCATCGCCACGGTACGGGCGACGATCATGCCGGGCACGTCACCGATGACGCTGACCTCCTTGCCGAGCTTCTGGAACAGGCCCACCGCCTCGGTGACGGCACGCTCGGAGGTGTCCTCGCTCGCGGAGAGCGCGATACGGGTGGCGCCCCGGTAGTCGAGGGCGAGGTCGAAGTAGACGACGTCCGCGAACTCCACGGACGTCTTGCCGTCGGCCGGGACGAGCTGTCCATCCCCCGGAAGCTCGATGTAGGGGCCGCCCTCGTTGACGCTGGTCACGTCGATGCCGGCCTCGGTCATCATCGCGACCAGTTCGCGGGCCGGCCCCAGGTCACCGACGACGGTGACGGCGTCCGGCGCCTTCGCGGGCGGCGCGGTGTGCGGCGCGGGACGCTCGGCCTCTTGTGAGGGCGCGCCGGGGGTCCCGTAGGCGTACCAGCCGCGCCCGCTCTTGCGCCCGTGCAGGCCCGATTCGACGAGGCGGCGCTGGGCCAGGGACGGCGTGAACTTGGGGCTCTGGAAGAAGGACTCCCAGACGGAGCGGGTCACCGCCTCGTTGACGTCCTGCCCGATGAGGTCGGTGAGCTCGAAGGGGCCCATCTTGAACCCGCCGCTCTCGCGCAGCACCGCGTCGATGGTGGCCGGGTCCGCGCCGCGCTCCTCGTGGATCGCGAAGGCCTCGGCGTAGAAGGGCCGGGCGATGCGGTTGACGATGAAGCCGGGGGTGTCGGTGCAGCGCACCGGCGTCTTGCCCCAGGCCTTCGCCGTCTCGTACGCCCGGGTCGCGGTCTCCGCGTCGGTGGCGAAGCCGCTGACGACCTCGACCAGGGGCAGCAGCGGCGCCGGGTTGAAGAAGTGCAGGCCCACGAAGCGGCCGGGGTGCCTGAGCGCGCCCGCGATCGCCGTGACGGAGAGCGAGGAGGTGTTGGTGGCCAGCAGGCACTCCTCGCCCACCACGTCCTCCAGAGCTCCGAACAGCTCCTGTTTGACGGGGAGTTGTTCCAGGACGGCCTCGACGACGAGCGCCGCGTCGGCGAGCTCGGCCAGTTCGGCGGCCGGGTGGAGGCGGGCCAGCGCCTCGTCGCGGTCGGCGGCGTCCATGCGGCCCTTGTCGACCAGCCGGTCCAGGCGTCCGGCGAGGGCGTCGGCGGCCTCGCGCGCCCGGTCCGGCACGGCGTCGTAGAGCCGTACGCGGTGTCCGGCGACGAGGGCGACCTGGGCGATGCCCTGGCCCATGGTCCCGGTGCCGACGACGGCGACGGTACGGCTCGGCGCGATCGCTGAGGCGCTGGCGGTTTTGGTCATGAACGCGATCCTCCCCTACGGCTCGCCCAGGGGCCCGGCGGGCCCCCTCGCGGGGCCCGAGGACAGGGCCCCGGCGGGCTTGGCCGGTAGTTGTCCACAGGTTTCCCCGGGCCCTCTTGTCCCGACCGATCGTTCGGTTACTCTAACGGTGTCCGGCTCTCCCTGCCCAGCTCGAAGACTCGACGAGGAGTTGCACGCCATGCAGCTGACCGAGAAGCACAGGCCCACCCTGGACGGGGCCCTGGAAGCGATCCGCACCCGTGCGTACTGGTCGCCGCACCCGGAGCACCCCAAGGCCTACGGGGAGACGGGCGCCGAGGACGGCAAGGCCGCCTTCGACGCGCTCCTGAACCGCCGCTTCGACCTCGACCAGCCGGGCACCGACGACTGGACGGGCGCCGAAGTGTCGCCCTACGGCGTCGAGTTGGGCATCCAGTACCCCCACCCCGACCTCGACGTGCTGCTGCCCGCGATGCGGGCCGGCATGGCCGACTGGCGGGCCGCCGGACCCGAGACGCGCGCCCTGGTGTGCGTCGAGATCCTGGCGCGCATCGGCGCCCGCACCCACGAGTTCGCGCACGCGGTCATGCACACCAGCGGCCAGGCCTTCATGATGGCCTTCCAGGCGGGCGGCCCGCACGCCCAGGACCGGGGCCTCGAGGCCGTCGCGTACGCCTACCAGGAGCAGACCCGCACCCCCGCGGGCAGCGCGGCCTGGTCCAAGCCCCAGGGCAAGCGCGACCCCCTGGAGCTCACCAAGACGTTCACGCCGGCCGGGCGCGGCATCGCCCTGCTGATCGGCTGCAACACCTTCCCCACGTGGAACGGCTACCCCGGCCTGTTCGCCTCGCTGGCCACCGGAAACCCGGTCCTGGTCAAGCCGCACCCGCGCGCGGTGCTGCCGCTGGCCATGACGGTGAAGGTCGCCCGCGAAGTCCTCGCCGAAGCGGGCTTCGACCCCAACCTGGTGGCGCTCGCGGCCGAGCGGCCCGGCGAGGGCATCGCCAAGACCCTCGCGGTCCGCCCCGAAATCAAGATCATCGACTATACGGGTTCCTCCTCCTTCGGCGACTGGCTGGAGGCCAACGCCCGCCAGGCGCAGGTCTACACCGAGAAGGCCGGCGTCAACACGGTGGTCATCGACTCCACCGACAACTACAAGGGCATGCTCGCCAACCTGTCCTTCTCGCTGTCCCTGTACAGCGGCCAGATGTGCACCACCCCGCAGAACCTGCTGATCCCCCGCGACGGCATCACCACCGACGCGGGCCACAAGACCTTCGACGACGTGGTCGGCGACCTCGCGGGCGCGGTGAGCGGCCTCCTCGGCGACGACGCCCGCGCCAACGCGCTGCTCGGCGCGCTGGTCAACCCCGATGTGAAGGCCCGCCTGGAAGCAGCCTCCGGCCTCGGCGAAGTCGCCCTGCCCACACGGGAGGTGACCAACCCCGAGTTCCCGGACGCGGTGGTGCGCACCCCCGTGATCGTCAAGCTGGACGGCGCGAAGCCGGACGCCGAATCCGTCTACCTGTCGGAGTGCTTCGGCCCGGTCTCCTTCGCCGTCGCCGTCGACTCCACGGCGGACGCGGTGGAGCTGCTGCGCCGCACGGTCCGCGACAAGGGCGCGATGACGGTCGGCGCGTACACCACCTCCCCCGAGGTGGAGCGCGCGGTGGAGGACGTCTGCCTGGACGAGTCGGCCCAGCTGTCGCTGAACCTGACGGGCGGGGTGTACGTCAACCAGACGGCCGCGTTCTCCGACTTCCACGGCTCGGGCGGCAACCCGGCGGCCAACGCGGCCCTGTGCGACGGGGCGTTCGTGTCCAACCGGTTCCGCGTGGTGGAGGTCCGCAGGCAGGCCTGAGCCCGGCCCGCACGGAGCGGGGCGCGTCAGTCGGGGACGACGGCGTGCCGCTGCACCCAGGCGTGCATCGCGATGGCCGCGGCGGCCCCCGCGTTGATGGAGCGCGTGGAGCCGAACTGGGCGATGGAGCACACCATATGGGCGTGCTTCCGGGCTTCCTCGGTGAGGCCGGGCCCCTCCTGCCCGAAGAGCAGCACACAGCGGCGCGGCAGCTCGGTCCGCTCCAGCGGCACCGCGCCGGGCAGATTGTCGATGCCGATGATCGGCACGTCCTGCTCCAGCGCCCACGCGGTCAGCGACTCGGTGTCGGGGTGGTGGCGCACATGCTGGTACCGGTCGGTGACCATCGCCCCGCGCCGGTTCCAGCGGCGCCGCCCGACGATGTGCACCTCCTTGGCCAGGAAGGCGTTGGCTGTGCGCACCACGGACCCGATGTTGAAGTCGTGGCCCCAGTTCTCGACGGCCACGTGGAAGTCGTGCCTGCGGGTGTCGAGGTCGGCGACGATCGCCTCGCGCGTCCAGTACCGGTAGGCGTCCACGACGTTGCGCCGGTCGCCGTGCGCGAGCAACTCCGGGTCGTAGCGCTCGCCCTCGGGCCAGGGCAGCGCGTGCGGCCCCACCCCGACCTCGGGCCCGAAGCCCTCGTCGTACTGGAGGGGCTCGCCGGGCGGGGTCGTGGCGGCCGGGGTCGTGGCGGCCGGGGCCGGCTGTTCGGTGCTGCTCACCCCACGAGCGTACGTGGCCGTTCGGGCTCGTCCGCCCGCTGTCCGCGCTGCTCGGGAAGGCGTGCGCCCGGCCGCAGCCGGCCCGCGAGCGCGCCCACCCGGCGCAGGAAGGACGTCGGCAGGAACACGGCGTCCGCGGCGATCATCGCCAGTGAGAAGAACGGCAGACCCAGCAGGACCGCGATGCCGGCGTGCTCCAGCATCATCGCCACCAGCAGCACGTTCTTGACCCGCCGATTGAACAGCGTGAACGGGAACGCCACCTGCACCATGACCGTTCCATAGGTGAGCAGCATCACGATCACCCCGCTCGTGCCCAGCAGGGAGGAGAGTTCGGGCCACGGCGAGAAGTAGTCGAGCTTCAGCGGGTAGAACAGCGCGGTGCCGTCCTGCCAGCGGCTGCCCTGGATCTTGTACCAGCCGGCGGTCGCGTAGACCAGGCAGACCTCCGCCATGATCACGACCATGGCCACGTTGTGGACGAGGTTGGCGATCACATCGAGCAGCGCCCGCGCGTCGGCGGCGGCGAACCGGCCCACCGCCCACCACAGGCCCTGAACCGCCCACGCGCCCCAGAACACGACCCACAGCCACCACTCGCCGCCACCGAAAACGCCCGACCCGGACGTACGCCAGGTCGCGGCGGCAAGACCCAGCCCGCACACCGCCCACAACACCGGCCCGACCCGGTCGCGGACCGCCCCGCGCGCGGCGCGCCGCGCGTCCAGCGACCAGACCTGGGCGCACCGCGTGAAGACCAGATAGATCGCCATGAGGTGGATGACGTTGTCACCGCCGTCCCCCATGAAGACGGAGCGATTCTGCAACGACAGCACGCCGATCATGAACACGACGGAGGTGGTGCGGGTACGCCAGCCGAGCAGCAGAAGCACGCTGGACACGATGGCCAGCGCGTACACGAACTCGAACCAGAGGGTGCTGTCGCTCCACAGCAGCGCGGTGAAGGCGTGGTTGCCGCTCACCAGACGGTTGCCGAGGTCCCAACTCCAGGGGCCGTCCGGTCCGTACAGCTCACGGCGGTGCGGCAGCTCACGCAGCAGGAAGAACAGCCAGGTCGCGGCGAAGCCGATGCGGACGACGGCGCTCTGGTACGGGCCGAGAGCGGCGGCCGAAACCATCCGCACGGCCCGCGCGGCCCGCGTCTCCCCCGCGTCAAGGGCCCCGGGGGGCGAGCCCTGGGGGGCGGGGGTGATCGGGGCGTCGGCCGCGCGGGTGGTGGGGACAGGGTGGTCGGCGGTAGGGCCGGTGTGGTCGTACGTGCTCACCGCTTCGCCTCCGTGCGTGCGTCACCGGCGCCCGGGGGCAGGTCGGCGGGGGTCACCGTCCACCACGGCACTTCTCGGTAGAACGGCCGCGTGTCGCTCTTCTCGTCGCTCCACGACGGGTTTTTGACGGCCGTGGTCCTCGACCTGACCTGGATCCGGTCGACCGTTCCGCCGTCGCGGTGCGTGCCGAGGCGGAGCATCACGATGCGGCGCAGATACTGCTCGGAGAGTTCGCCGCGCAGACCGTTGGGCTTGTTGTCGTCGCCATGCGAACCCAAGAAGAAGTCCCAGGCGCGCCGCAGTTCGTTCTGCTGGGTGTGGCTCGGCAGCGGATTGTGCTGGATCGCGGCGCCGTCCTGCGCCGAGAAGTCGATCCAGGCGGTGGTCCTGGTGCTGCCGTCGGGCATCTTGATCTCGGCACGCGCCTGGACGTCGATGTTCTGCTGGAGCGGATTGGGCGCGAAGAGCTTCCAGTTCTGCTCGAACTCGGGGTAGATCCAGTCGTCCACGTTCTTGCCGTGCTGCTTGCTGATCGTGTTGGGCGGTGCGACGTGCAGGAACACCATCCCTATCTGGGCGCAGCCGACCACGGCGATCACCGCGAGCGCGACCGCGGCCACCACCTGAAACCGGCGGGGCAGCCCCGCGATCCCCCGCGCCGAAAGCCCCGCGCCGGGCCCTGTAGGGCCGGGGGGCTGGGAGGGAGTGGGGCCGGGGGTGGCCTGGTGACCGGGGGTGGCGGGGTCGCTGGGGGTGGCAGGGCCACCGGGGGTGGCGGGGTCAGATTCGGCGGGGTCACTGGCGGCGGGGCCGGTAGAGGGGGCCGGGGTGGAGGCCGGGGCGCCGTCGGCGCGCGGGCCCGGGGTGGGGCCTCGGTCCGGGCGCACCAGCGGCCAGGGGGCCCTGGCACGGTCAGCGGATTCGGCGGACGAGTCATCAGCGGGGACGGGACGCTCGGCGGGGACGCGGTCCTCGGCGGAGGCGCGACCTTCAGCTGGGGCACGCCCCTCAGCGGAGGCGCGGCCCTCGGCGTGGTCGCCAGCCGTGGCTCGGCCCGCGGAAGGGTGGTCGCCAGTCGACACCGCGTCTGCGGACGGGTCGACAGCCGGCGCCGCGTCCACGGCGGGATCGGCCGCCGTGGCTCGGTCCGCCGAGGGGTGGGCAGCCGACACCGGACCCTCGGAGGGATCGGCAGTCGTGACTCGGTCCATCGAGGGATCGGCAGGCGACGCCGGGCCCTCGGAGGACGCTGCGGCCGAGACCCCGCCGCCAGCAGACCCGCCGGGCCCGTCCCCGCCCACCGCGGCTGGCGCTCCCGTGGCGGGATCCGCATCCGGATCGGTGGCCGGGGCGGTGGCGGAATCGCGGTCGGAGATCACCGGCGAATCGAAAACAGCGCCGTCGGCAGGGCCGGACGCGGGGTCGGTCCGCCGGGGCACAACCCGTCCAGCCGAATGCCCACGGCCGCTCTCCGCAGGGCCCCCGGACCCGGCCGCAGCGGCCCTGACCTGCCCGGATCCCGTACCGACAGCCTTGCCACCGACTCCGGCCTCGTCCTTGTGCGAATCCATCCCGCCCCGATCGGCACCCACTGAGTTATCCACAGGGTTGACACCCTACGGGCCGTCGACTCACCATTGAAGTCATTGAACCGAACGATCGGTCGGTTGGTGGACAGCCGCACAGCAGCTCGGCAGGGGGCCGGAATGACCGGAGTGACCGCGACAGCCACGGCAGCCGCAGGGACGGACGCGTCGTACCAGGCGGTGTTCGACGCGGCCGTCGCAGCGGACGAGCGGATCGAGCCACGCGACTGGATGCCGGAGGAGTACCGCTCCTCGCTGGTCCGGCAGATGGCGCAGCACGCCCATTCCGAGATCATCGGCATGCAGCCCGAGGCGAACTGGATCACCCGCGCCCCGTCCCTGCGCCGCAAGGCGATCCTGATGGCCAAGGTCCAGGACGAAGCGGGCCACGGCCTCTACCTCTACAGCGCGGCCGAAACGCTCGGCACCGGCCGCGACGAGCTCCTGGACAAGCTGCACTCGGGCCGCCAGAAGTACTCGTCGATCTTCAACTACCCCACCCTGACCTGGGCCGACGTCGGCGCGATCGGCTGGCTGGTGGACGGCGCGGCGATCACCAACCAGGTCCCCCTGTGCCGCTGCTCCTACGGCCCGTACGCACGGGCGATGGTGCGCATCTGCAAGGAGGAGTCCTTCCACCAGCGGCAGGGCTACGAGCTGCTGCTCGCCCTGTCCCAGGGGACGCCGGACCAGCACGCCATGGCGCAGGACGCGGTGAACCGCTGGTGGTGGCCGTCCCTGATGATGTTCGGCCCGCCCGACGACGAATCGGCGCACTCCGCGCAGTCGATGACCTGGAAGATCAAGCGGCACTCCAACGACGAGCTGCGCCAGCGCTTCGTGGACATAGCGGTGGGCCAGGCCGAGGGCCTGGGTCTCACCCTGCCCGACCCCGAGCTGCGCTGGAACGAGGAGCGCGGCCACCACGACTTCGGGCCGATCGACTGGACGGAGTTCTGGGAGGTCCTCAAGGGCAACGGCCCCTGCAACGAGCAGCGGATCACCCAGCGGCGCCGGGCCCACGAAGAGGGCGCCTGGGTGCGGGAGGCGGCCGCCTCCTACGCGACGAAGCACCAAACACAGCGCTCACGGTCACAGTCGCAGTCGCAGTCGCAGTCGCAGCACGCGAACGGAGAGGCAACCGCATGAGCACGCACGACTGGCCGCTCTGGGAGGTGTTCGTGCGCTCGCGCCGCGGGCTCTCCCACACCCACGCGGGAAGCCTGCACGCGCCGGACGCCGAGATGGCGCTGCGGAACGCCCGGGACCTCTACACCCGCAGGTCCGAGGGCATTTCGATCTGGGTCGTGCCGTCCAGCGCGATCAGCGCGTCGTCGCCCGACGAGAAGGACTCCTTCTTCGACCCGGCCGCCGACAAGCCGTATCGCCATCCCACGTTCTACGAGATCCCGGAAGGGGTGAAGCACCTGTGACGGCCATCGTCTCGGCGGACGCCGCTCTCGCCCTCGGCGACGACGCCCTGGTGCTTTCGCACCGGCTGGGGGAGTGGGCGGGCCACGCCCCCGTCCTCGAAGAAGAGGTCGCCCTCGCGAACATCGCCCTCGACCTGCTCGGCCAGGCCCGGCTGCTGCTCTCCGAGGTCGGCGACGAGGACGAGCTCGCCTACCTCCGCGAGGAGCGGTCCTTCCGCAACCTCCAGCTCGTCGAGCAGCCCAACGGCGACTTCGCCCACACCATCGCCCGCCAGCTGTACTTCTCGACGTACCAGCACCTGCTGTACGGCGAACTCGCCGAGGGGGATGGCGAGTTCAGCGCCATCGCGGCCAAGGCGGTCAAGGAGGTCGACTACCACCGCGACCACGCCGAGCAGTGGACCCTACGGCTCGGCGACGGCACCGAGGAGAGCCACCGGCGGATGCGGCAGGCCTGCGAGGCGCTGTGGCGCTACACCGGCGAGATGTTCCAGCCCGTGCCCGGCCTCGACCTCGACTGGGCGGCTCTCGACGCGCGGTGGACGGCATCGATGACCTCGGTCCTCGGCCGGGCCACGCTGACCGTCCCCGAAGGCCCGCGAACCGGCGCCTGGGCCGCGGGAGCCGGCCGCCAGGGCCTGCACACCGAACCGTTCGGTCGGATGCTCGCCGAAATGCAGCACCTGCACCGCAGCCACCCGGGGGCGTCATGGTGACCGACACCGCCCCCACCCCCCTGGAGACCGAGCTGCGACGCCTCGCCGGCGCCGTCCCCGACCCCGAACTGCCCGTACTGACCCTCGAAGAGCTCGGCGTCCTGCGCGGCGTACGGGTCGAAGGGCCCGGCCGGGTACGCATCGAGCTCACCCCCACCTACACCGGCTGCCCCGCCGTCGAAGCCATGTCGTCGGACATCGAGCGCGTGCTCCACGACCACGGCATGGAACACGTCTCGGTCGTACGGGTGCTGTCTCCGGCCTGGTCCACCGACGACATCAGCGCCGAAGGCCGCCGCAAACTCGCCGAGTTCGGCATAGCTCCGCCGCGCTCGCACGCCGCTGACGGACCCGTCGCGCTCACCCTGTCGGTGCGCTGCCCGCACTGCGGATCCACCGACACCGAGCTGCTCAGCCGCTTCTCCTCTACCGCTTGCAAGGCACTGCGCCGCTGCGTGGCGTGCCGTGAACCGTTCGACCACTTCAAGGAGTTGTAGATGTTCCATCCGCTCCGGGTCAGCGAGGTCGAGCAGCTCACGGACGACGCGGTCGCCGTCACGTTCGCCGTCCCGCCCGAACTCCGCGAGGCCTACCGCCACCTCCCCGGCCAGCACCTCGCCCTGCGCCGCACCGTGCTGGGCGAGGACATCCGCCGTACGTACTCGATCTGCGCCCCGGCCGTCGAGGCGCCCCACGAGCCGGTGCTGCGCGTCGGCATCCGCGTCGTCGAGGGCGGCGCCTTCTCCACGTACGCCTTCAAGGAACTGGCCGTCGGCGACACGGTCGACGTCATGGAACCGATGGGCCGCTTCGTGCTGGCCCCCCGCCCCGGACACTTCGCGGCGATCGTCGGCGGCAGCGGCATCACCCCGGTCCTGTCCATCGCGGCCACCCTGCTCGCCCGCGAGCCCGAGGCCCGGTTCTGTCTGATACGCAGCGACCGCAGCGCCGCGTCGACGATGTTCCTCGAAGAGACGGCCGACCTGAAGGACCGCTATCCCGAACGGTTCCAGCTGGTCACCGTGTTGTCCCGGGAGGAGCAGCAGTCCGGGCTGCCCTCCGGCCGGCTCGACCGCGAGCGCCTTGGCGAGCTGCTGCCCGCGCTGCTGCCGGTGACGGACATCGACGGCTGGTTCCTGTGCGGTCCCTTCGGCCTGGTCCAAGGCGCCGAGCAGGCCCTCGGCGCGCTCGGCGTCGACCGCAACCGCATCCACCAGGAGATCTTCCACGTGGACGCGGCCCCTGCTCCCACCGCCACCGCCGCCGCCCCGGCACACGCCACGCTCACCGCGACCCTGGACGGCCGCTCGGGCAACTGGCCGGTGCGCGAGGGCGAGTCCCTGCTGGAAACGGTGCTGCGCGCCCGCGCGGACGCGCCGTACGCCTGCAAGGGCGGGGTGTGCGGGACGTGCCGGGCGTTCCTGGTCAAGGGCGAGGTCCGGATGGAGCGGAACTTCGCGCTGGAACCGGAGGAGACCGAAGCTGGCTACGTCCTGGCCTGCCAGTCCCACCCCGCCACCGGGGAGGTGGAGCTCGACTTCGACCGGTGAGGAGCCGATGGCCGGTTCATGGGGGGCGGCCTCAGGGGTCATGAGCTGGCTGGGCTCGGGGGGGGGTCGACGACCGCGCGCCCATTCCCGTCCCGCAGAAGCTGTTCCCGTCCCGCAGAAGCTGTTCCCGTCCCGCAGAAGCTGTTCCCGTCCCGCAGAAGCTCTTCTCTTCCCGTGGAACCTGTTCTCTTCCTGTAGAACCTGTTCTATCTTGACGACCCGTCAGATCCGTTCGTGAGGCGGGCGGTTCACTCCATGCTCCGCCTCGGTCCGGACACAACCGGTGCGTGCGGGAGGACAAGGCCGTGGACTTCACCTTCACCGAGGAGCAGCGAGCCGCCGTCGAGGCGGCCAAGGCGGTCTTCGCCGGCGTCGCCCCCGACGCGGTGCCCAGCCCCGCCCTCACCCCGGGCGCCGTCGCCGACGACTTCGACCGCCCACTGTGGGCCAAGCTCGCCGCGTCGGACCTGCTGGGCCTGGTCCTCGACGCCCAGTACGGCGGAGCGGGCCTGGACCCGATCGCGCTGTGCTTGGTGCTACGCGAATCGGCGCGAGTCCTTGCCCGGCTGCCCCTCCTGGAGACCAGCGCGGTCGCGCTGGCCGTACAGCGGTACGGCCGGCCCGAGTTGGCGCGCGAGGTGCTGCCCGCCGTCGGCCGGGGCGAACTCGTCCTGACCGTCGCCACCAACGGCCGCACCGGCCACGACGGCGCAGAACTCGCCGTCACCGCCCGCCGGGACGGCGATCACTGGCTACTCGACGGCGCCCAGACCGGCGTGCCCTGGGCCCAGACCTGCGACCGCATCGCCGTCCCCGCCCACACCGCGGACGGCCACACCGTCCTAGCGCTGGTCCCCCGCACCCAGCAGGGCATCACCCTCGCCGATCAGATCTCCACCAGCGGCGAACGCTTCGCCGCACTCGCCCTCGACACGGTCCGCGTCGACGCCGCGTCGGTCATCGACGCGGACGGCGCCTGGGAATGGCTGCGCACCCTGCTCACCACCGGAACCTGCGCCCTCGCCCTCGGCCTCGGCGAGGCCGTACTGGCCATGACCGCCCAATACACCGGAAAGCGCGAGCAGTTCGGGCATCCGGTCGCCACCTTCCAGGCCGTCGCCGTCCAGGCCGCCGACCGCTACATCGACCTGCGCGCCATGGAGGTCACCCTGTGGCAGGCGGCCTGGCGCATCAGCACCGGCGCGCAGAGCGCCCTGCCCGTCGCCGGTGACGTCGCGGTCGCCAAGATCTGGGCCTCGGAAGGCGTACGCCGCGTCGTGCAGACCGCTCAGCACCTGCACGGCGGCTTCGGCGCCGACACCGACTACGCGCTGCACCGCTACCACGCCTGGGCCAAGCAACTGGAACTCTCCCTCGGCCCGGCCGCCGCCCACGAGGAAACACTGGGCGACCTCCTCGCCGCGCACCCCCTCAACCAGACCGTGTAGCGAGCGCGGGGCGCCGCCGCAGAAGCCCAGGAGAAGGGAGAAGGGGGAGAGGGAGAGGGATCGGGATCGGGATCGGGGAGGGGGAGGGCTAGACGACCGTGCCCAGGGCGCCCTGGGCGTCGACGATCCTGCGGCCCGCGGCCTCCCACACCTGCATGCCGCCGTCGACGTTCACCGCGTCGATGCCCTGCTGCACCAGATACTGGGTGACCTGCGCCGACCGTCCGCCGACCCGGCACATCACATACGCCCGGCGCCCGTCCGCCACCGCCTCGGTCACCTCACCGAAGCGGGCCACGAACTCGCTCATCGGCACATGCAGCGCGCCCTCGACGTGCCCCGCCGCCCACTCGTCGTCCTCGCGGACATCGAGCACCAGGGCGTCGGCCGGTACCGCCGCGACATCCACCGAGGGAAGCTGGGCGAAATTCATGGGTCATGCCTTCTCTCGTACGAACCGGCAGGTCCCCCAAACGCTACTGCACCAGCTTCGCGAGCTCCGCCTCACGACCGGCCACCTCGGCCAACAGCTGCTCCGCGATCTCCTCCAGGAGCCGGTCCGGGTCGTCCGGCGCCATGCGCAGCATCGAACCGATCGCGCTGTCCTCCAGCTCCCGAGCCAACAGCGACAGCAGTTCCTTGCGCCGACTCAGCCACTCCAGACGGGCATACAGCTCGTCGCTCTCACTGGGCCCCGCCTCCGCCGGCGCCGGGCCCGCCGCCCACTCCTCGGCCAGCTCCCGCAGCAGCGCCTCGTCACCGCGGCCGTAAGCGGCGTTGACCCGGGCGATGAACTCGTCCCGCCGCTCCCGCTCCGCCTCGTCCTGCGCCAGATCCGGGTGCGCCTTGCGGGCCAGCTCGCGGTACAGCCTGCGCACCTCCTCGCTCGGCCGGACCCGCTTGGGCGGCCGCACCGGCTGGTCGGTGAGCATCGAAGCAGCCTCGGGGGACAGCCCGTCGGAGTCCATCCAGCCGTGGAAGAGTTCCTCCACCCCCGGCATGGGCATGACCGCCGCCCGCGCCTCCTGGGCCCTGCGCAGATCCTCGGGATCGCCGCTCCGCAGCGCCCTGGCCTCCGCGAGCTGCGCGTCCAGCTCGTCGAGCCGCGCATACATCGGGCCGAGCTTCTGGTGGTGCAGCCGGGAGAAGTTCTCCACCTCGACCCGGAACGTCTCCACCGCGATCTCGAACTCGATCAGCGCCTGCTCGGCCGCCCGCACCGCCCGCTCAAGCCGGGCCTCGGGCCGCTCGCCCTCCCCACCCTGCTGCGCCCCGGGCTCGCCCCCCGCACTCGGCGGCGTCTCCGGCTCGCCCCCCGCACTGGGCGGGGTGGTCTGCGGGTCCTCGTTCCGGGCAGTCGTACCGCCGGCAGCTTCGTCCGTCACCGGTCCAGCGTACGGGTGGGGGGCGGGGGCGGGGGGCCCTCCCCCCTCCCCCCGCCCCCCACCCCCCTCCTCACCCCCTCAGACCCCCACCTCCGCCGCGATGCGACCGTCCCGCACGGCGGCGGCCAGGACCGCGTGGTCGGCCTCCATGCGGTCGGCGTAGGTGACCGCGAAGGCGGCCACCGCTTCGTCAAGCTCCTCGTTCTTTCCGCAGTACCCGGCTATGAGCCGCGGATCGACGCTGTGGGCGTGCGCCCGGGCAAGCAGCGCGCCCGTCATGCGGCCGTAGTCGTCGAGCTGGTCGGCGGCGAGGGCGGCCGGATCCACGCTGCCCTTGCGGTTCCTGAACTGCCTTACCTGATAAGGGAGTTCGCCCACGGTGGTCCAGCCGAGCAGGATGTCGCTGACCACCTGCATCCGCTTCTGGCCCAACACCACACGACGGCCTTCGTGCCCGGGCTCGGGCGTCTTGAACCCGGCCTTGGCCAGATGGGGAAGGAGTGCCGACGGCCTGGCCTCCTTGACCTGGAGCACCAACGGTTCGCCCCGGTGGTCGAGGAGCAGCACCACATAGGACCGTGTTCCGACGCTCCCGGTGCCGACCACCCGGAAGGCCACGTCGTGGATGGCGTACCGGGCGAGCAGCGGTATCCGGTCCTCGGGCAGGCTGCGCAGGTAGGGCTCGAGGGAGGCGGCGACGGCGGCGGCCTCGCTGTCGGTCACGCGGCGCAGCACGGGTAGCGCGTCGACGAAGCTCCGGGTGCCGTCCTCCTTCTGTTCGGTGGCCTTCGCCGCGAAGCGTGCGCTGGTGTTGTTGCGAGCCTTCTCGGAGACCCGCTCCAAGGCGCCGGCCAGGTCGTGGGCGTCCGCGTGGGAGACGAGTTCCTCGTCGGCTATCGCGTTCCAGGCGTCGAGGACCGGCAGTTTCGCAAGCAGGCGCATGGTGCGGCGATAGGCCCCGACGGCGTCGAACGCCGCGGCCCGGCAGGTGTGTTCATCGGCGCCCGCTTCTCGGCCGGCCAGGACCAGGGAGGCGGCGAGCCGTTTCACGTCCCATTCCCAGGGGCCGGTCGCGGTTTCGTCGAAGTCGTTCAGATCGATGACGAGGTTGCCGCGTGCGTCGCCGTACAGGCCGAAGTTGGCCGCGTGTGCGTCGCCGCAGATCTGTGCGCCGACGCCGGTGACGGGCGTGCCGACGAGGTCGTGCGCCATCAGCCCCGCGGAGCCGCGCAGGAACGCGAAGGGACTTGCGGCCATGCGGCCGACTCGTATCGGCACGAGCTCGGGCACTCGGCCCGCATTGGATTCCTCCACCGCGCGGACGGCGTCCGGCCGGTCCCCCGAGAGCAGCAGCGAGTCGTGCGAGGAGCGCGGGAATCGGCTCCGCAGCGCCTTCCCCTCGGCCTTCGGCGACTCCTGTGCCCGGCGGCGCCCCGCGCCCGCCGTGTGCGCGTGGTGGGCGAAGCCGGGGACGTGAGGGATCCGTCCCCGTCCGTCCTCCGCTCCGGCCCGTGGCGCCGGAACCACCGTCTCGACCTCGCTCATCGCGTGTCGCCTCCCCCGTCTCGTGCAGCTTGGTGCGGTGCTCCCGATCGAGGTCGGGAGCTCAACTGCCCCTGACGGTACCGGCGTCGGCGGAAAGCCGTCTGCCCCTGTGGATAACTCCGCGTGACGGCCGAAAACGCAGCGCTGTTTCACGTGAAACGACGCGACTTCAACCGCACCCCCACAACCCCCACGACCCCCACAACGCCCACAGCGCCTGCGCGGCCGGCCGTGAGGCGGCCGCCCTCTGCCGCCACCGCCCCTTTGCCCTACAGCCCCGCGTCGCGGGCGAGCAGCGCTGCCTGGACCCGGTTCTCGCAGTCCAGCTTCGCCAGGATCCGGCTGACGTACGTCTTCACCGTGGCCTCGCTCATGTGGATCCGCTTGCCCGCGTCCGCGTTCGAGAGCCCCTCGCCGAGCAGGGCCAGGACGTCTCGCTCGCGCTCGGACAGGACGCCGACCCGGCGCCGCGCCTCTTCCGCGCGGGCCGCGGCCCGACCCGTTGCGAGCTGGTCGACGACGTGCCGGGTGGCGCCGGGTGAGAGGTAGGCATCGCCGGCCGCGGCCGCCCGTACCGCCCGGATCAGCTCCGCTGGGGCCGTGTCCTTGAGGAGGAATCCCGCTCCCCCGTGCTCCAGCGCGCGCAGGACGTTCTCCCGCTCGCCGAACGTCGTGAGGATGATCACCCGTGCCGCCGGTACGGTCCGGCGCAGCTCGGCCAGCGCGCTCAGCCCGTCCATCTCGGGCATCTGAATGTCGAGCAGGACCACGTCCACGTCGTGGGAGCGGGCGAGTTCGACGGCTTCACGGCCATTGGCGGCCTCCGCGACGACGTCGATCTCCCGGTCCGAGGTGAGGATCATGCGGATTCCGGCCCGGATGAGGGGCTCGTCGTCGGCGATCACCACTCTGATCTGTGGTCCCGTCACGCCCGTCACGCCCATACCCACATTCCGTTCCGCCCGCGTCCCGCGTCCATTGCGCCGCCGGGCCACCCGGGCCGACCCCGACCGTCCTGAGGACTGTCCTCAGGCCGCCGCCCGGCCATCCACCGACCGCCCCGGGCCCGTTTCCAGGCCACCTCGCGGCGCCGTCAGCGCGCCACGTCGTACGACTTCTTCTCGATCAGCTTGCCGTCCCGGAAGCAGAAGCGGAACACCGGTTCGGTCTTGAGGGTGTCGCCGGTCTCGGAGGACATCAGGACCAGGCACTAGGAGCCTTCCGGTTCCGCGGGGCCTTTTCCGGCGAGGCCTGCGATCAGCACCGTGTCACCGTCCGGCAGTTGCCGGCGGACCTCCGCCTCGGAGCTGCCGACCTTGATCTTCTCGTACTCGGGCGGGTCGATCATGCCCTTCTCGGCCGACCCGGCGAGGAAGAACAGCCCGACTCCGGCCGCGATCGCCAGCAGCACCACCGCCCCCAGGGCGATGCCGCATCCCAGCGCGACGCCACCGGTCTTGTTCCTGCCGCCCATGCCCAGCTCCTTCTCCGCGATGTTCCAGTCCACGACCGGATCACCGTCGCCGGGCGCCGCGCCGGGCGACTGCTGCCGGAAGTCGTCAAAGGTGTCGCCGAAGGTCGCGGCGTCGGCCGTCCCGTAAGGCAGTACGCCCGCGACGCGGAAGCCTCCGTCGTCGGTGGGGCCGGTGTGCACCATGCCGCCGACGAGGCGGGCCCGCTCGTGCAGTCCGGTCAGGCCCTGGCCTCCACTGACGACTTCGCCGGCCTGGTCGAGGGCGGTGCGGTCGACGACGCCGTTGACCACCTCCACGACGAAGGAGTCCGGTTCGTAGCGCAGTTCCACGGTGATGGGGGCCCCGGGCGCGTGCTTGTAGGCGTTGGTGAGGGCTTCCTGGACGATCCTGTACGCCGCATGGTCACCGGCGGCGGCCAGTGGCCGGGGGTCGCCCCCGGTGCGCAGTTCGACGGTGTTTCCGGCAGCCCGCGCGGCCGCCACCAGCGCGTGGATTCCGGCGGTGCCCCGGGCCGCGGGCTGCGCGCCGTCGGGTGCGGCGGGGGCTTCGACGCCGTCCCGCAGGATGCCGACGACCTCGCGCAGTTCGTGCATGGCGGTCACCGACGCCTGCCGCAGCACCCCGACGGCTTCGCGCTGGCGGCCGGTCAGCTCGGGGTCCACCTCCAGGGCGCCGGTGTGCACGGAGATGAGGGCCAGCTGGTGGCCGAGGCTGTCGTGCATGTCCTGGGCGATGCGCTGGCGTTCACGCAGCCGGGCCTGCCCCGCGACCATCGCGCGTTCGCGCAGCAGCTGGGCGTTGTGCTCGCGCATGGCGCGCAGCAGGGTGCGCCGCTGCGACCAGTACCGGCTGGTGAGTCCGGGTACGACGGCCACCGCCAGGAAGAACAGGGTGCTGAAGACGCCCATCAGGATGGGTTGTGGGATGGGCCACAGGGTGATGACGCCGAGCGCCTGGTAGATGACGAAGGCGCCGGTGAAGGCGGCGAGGGCCCGCCCGGCGCCGATGACGCGCCGGCCCGCCGACCAGGCCGCCACCATCAGGAGCGGCGCGGATTCCGGGGTGGTCACGGACAGGACGGTGGCCGCGAGCAGCACGGCGGTGGGCAGGGAGCGGCGCAGCAGCGACAGCAGCGCGATGCCGACGGCCACGCCCGCGACTCGTAGGGGCCCTCCGGCGAGCAGCGCGAGCGCGCCCGCCAGGAGGGCGAGCGCGAGGGCGAGCGCGGCCTCGCCGACGATCCGGCGCCGCGTCCAGGGGTCGGGCCCCTTCAGCAGGCGTCCTGCGGTCCGGGCCCTCGATGACACGTTCACGCCCGCACCCTAGGCAGCGCATGCCGTGCCGCACGGTTCTCTTTCGTCGCGCCTGGCCGCGACGAAGGTCTCCCGATGGCAGAAAGGGTCTCCGTGGAAGAAGGCGAGGAAGAAGGCGAGGTTCCGCGTGACACAAAACGCTGGGTCTGGGCACACGGACCAGGAGCGTCCCCGGCACATGTGCTGGGACACGTACCAGGTACGAGGAGTGGTGAGACGACGGAAACCACGCGAACGCCTCGGAAGTCACGGGGACACCACGGGGACACCCGGACGGAGACCACGCGGACACCCGAACGGGAGACGCTTCGGACACCCCGCGGACTTCGCGAGGTCCACAAAAACCCCGGAGACGACGGAAGCTCCGCAGATCCGGGGATCTGCGGAGCTTCCGACTTGTGCGCGAGGGGGGATTTGAACCCCCACGTCCCGAAGGACACTGGCACCTGAAGCCAGCGCGTCTGCCGTTCCGCCACTCGCGCAAGAGTGGTGTGCTGGGCTCTCTCACTTTTCGGTGCGATTGCCTGGCGACGTCGAGAAGATTAGCACGCTGGACAGGGTGGATTCACATCCGTTGTTTGCGGTGACCCTGGTGGGGAGGAGGAGGTCAGGAGAGAGGCAACCCCCGGCATGGTTACCCGCTCCTCCTGAGTGCACCCGAGGTGCGGGACACTGTCGGGAAGCCACCTCTACGATCCGTACGAGAGGTGCGTGTGAGAGGTGACACTCGTCCACAGGGCACAGAAGGGGAACCAGCCGATTTCCCGACGCGTGGATACGATCAGTAAGCAGTACCAAGAGAGCGACCCAGAGCAGAACCGGCACAACCGGCAGCAAGACCAGGACGACAACGACGGAGGAGGTGCCCCATGGGAGTCCTGAAGCGTTTCGAGCAGCGTCTCGAAGGCCTGGTCAACGGCACCTTCGCGAAGGTCTTCAAGTCCGAGGTCCAGCCCGTCGAGATCGCCGGCGCGCTCCAGCGCGAGTGCGACAACAACGCGTCGATCTGGAACCGGGACCGCACGGTCGTCCCCAACGACTTCATCGTCGAGCTGAGCGCTCCGGACTTCGAGCGGCTCAGCCCGTACTCGGGTCAGCTCGGTGACGAACTGTCCGGCCTGGTGCGTGACTACGCCAAGCAGCAGCGCTACACCTTCATGGGCCCGATCAAGGTGCACCTGGAGAAGGCCGAGGACCTGGACACCGGTCTGTACCGGGTGCGCAGCCGTACGCTCGCGTCCAGTACCGACCAGCAGGGCCCGGGCCCCGGTCCGGGCGCCGGTCAGCGTCCCGCTCCGGCGGCTCCGCAGGGCGGTCGTGGTGGCTACGGCTATCCGCCGGCCGCGGCCCCGCCCATGCCCGCTGCGCCGCCTCCGGGCCGTCCGACCGCTTCGCCCGCCGACCGCCGTCCGGCGGGTCCGGGGCCGATGCCGGGCGGCCACGGCCAAGTGCGACGCTGGATCGAGATCAATGGCACCCGCCACCAGATCTCCCGCCCGACTCTGGTCCTTGGCCGCAGCACCGATGCGGATGTGAGGATCGACGATCCCGGCGTCTCGCGCCGGCACTGTGAGATCCGGACCGGAACGCCCCCGACGATCCAGGATCTCGGGTCCACCAACGGCATCGTGGTGGACGGGCAGCACACCACCCGCGCTACGCTCCGCGACGGCTCGCGGATCGTCGTGGGCAGCACCACCATCGTTTACCGGCAAGCCGAAGGGTGAAGCGGGGGCAATGTCAGAGCTGACCCTCACGGTCATGCGGTTGGGTTTCCTCGCCGTACTGTGGCTGTTCGTCATCGTGGCCGTTCAGGTCATTCGCAGTGATCTGTTCGGAACGCGCGTCACCCAGCGCGGTTCGCGCCGGGGCAATGAGGCCAACCGGCAGCAGCAGACCGGCCGGCAGGCCGCCGCGGCCGCCGCGCCGCCGCCCCAGCGCGGCCAGCAGCAGGGGGGTGGCGGGCGGCAGCGCCGTGGCGCCCCCTCCAAGCTGGTGGTCTCCGAGGGCACCCTCACCGGCACCACGGTCGCCCTTCAGGGCCAGACCATCACGCTGGGCCGGGCGCACGATTCGACGATCGTCCTGGACGACGACTACGCGTCGAGCCGCCATGCCAGGATCTACCCGGACCGGGACGGCAATTGGATCGTCGAGGACCTCGGGTCCACCAACGGCACCTATCTGGACCGGACCCGGCTCACCACCCCGACCCCGATTCCGCTGGGCTCGCCGATCCGCATCGGCAAGACCGTCATCGAGCTGCGGAAGTAGTACGACAATGAGCGAGCGGAGCGAGCGAGCCGCGGCGGTCCTCAGGGACCGGGACGGGCTCCCGACCGGAGGGTGGGCAGTGTGGCTCGACATGACCGGCCGTACCCCGAGCCGACAGGCGAGGTGCGCATGAGTCTCTCCCTGCGTTTCGCCGCCGGATCGCACAAGGGCATGATCCGCGAGGGGAACGAGGACTCCGGCTACGCCGGTCCCCGTCTCCTGGCGATCGCCGACGGCATGGGTGGTCAGGCCGCCGGTGAGGTCGCCTCCTCCGAGGTGATCTCCACCCTGGTCACGCTCGACGACGACGTACCCGGTTCCGACATCCTGACCTCGCTCGGCACGGCCGTGCAGCGGGCCAACGACCAGTTGCGCATGATGGTCGAGGAGGATCCGCAGCTCGAGGGCATGGGCACCACGCTCACCGCTCTGCTGTGGACGGGCCAGCGCCTGGGTCTGGTGCACGTCGGTGACTCGCGGGCCTATCTGCTGCGCGACGGCGTCCTGACCCAGATCACCCAGGACCACACCTGGGTGCAGCGTCTGGTCGACGAGGGCCGCATCACCGAGGAAGAGGCCACCACACACCCCCAGCGTTCGCTCCTGATGCGTGCCCTGGGCAGTGGTGACCACGTCGAGCCCGATCTGTCGATCCGTGAAGTGCGGGCCGGGGACCGGTACTTGATCTGTTCCGACGGTCTGTCGGGGGTGGTCTCCCACCAGACGATGGAGGAGACCCTCGCCAGCTATCAGGGCCCGCAGGAGACCGTGCAGGAGCTGATCCAGCTCGCGCTGCGCGGTGGTGGCCCCGACAACATCACGGTGATCATCGCCGATGTGCTGGACGTCGACTCCGGGGACACCCTGGCGGGGCAGCTCAACGACACCCCGGTCATCGTCGGCGCGGTCGCCGAGAACCAGTTGCAGCTGAACGACGGCGGCGCCATGCAGACGCCGGCGGGCCGGGCCTCCGGGCTCGGCCGCCCCGCCCCCTCGCCCCCGGGTGGCTTCGGCCCGCCCGGCAGCGGGGAGGACGGCGGCGGCTACGGGGCCCCGCCCGAGGGCGCGTTCGGCGCGTACACGGACGAGGACTTCGTCAAGCCGCGCAGGCGTGGCAAGGGCCGCTGGATCCGGCGGTCGCTGTACATCGTGCTGGCTCTCGCGGTCGTCGGCGGCGGCCTGTACGGCGGCTACCGCTGGACGCAGACGCAGTACTTCATCGGCACCAACAGCGACGGCACTCCGCACGTGGCGCTGTATCGGGGCATCAGCCAGGACCTGGCGTGGGTGAAGCTCTCCACGGTGGAGACCGATCATCCCGAGATCGAACTCAAGTACCTCCCGCAGTACCAGCGCAACCAGATCGACTCGACGATCGCCGCGAGCAGCCTCGACAAGGCGCAGGCCAAGATCAAGGAGTTCGCGACGCAGGCGTCCGCCTGCAAGAAGGAGGAGGAGCGCCGGGCCACCGAGGGCAACAACGTCCAGAAGCCCGGCACGGGCGCCACCAGCGCCCCGTCCAACAAGACCGCCACCACCGCATCTCCCACACCCGGCCCCAGTTTCTCGGAGGACGAGCAGAAGCTGGTCTCGCAGTGCGGTAAGCAGTAGGCAGCCGTAGGGGGCCTTTCCACACCATGAGCGTTGTCACCAACACCACCACCATTGGCGCGATCGAAGCACCGAGCCGCCGCAACACCGAGCTGGCCCTGCTGATCTTCGCGGTGGCCATCCCGGTGTTCGCGTACGCCAACGTGGGGCTTGCCATGACCGGCAAGCTTCCCTCCGGCATGCTCGGATACGGTCTGGGCCTCGGCCTGATGGCGGGTGTGGCGCACTTGGTGGTGCGCAAGTTCGCCCGGTACGCCGATCCGTTGCTGCTGCCACTCGCGACGCTGCTCAACGGGCTCGGCCTGGTGCTGATCTGGCGGCTCGACCAGTCGCCGCGGCTGATCCAGCGCGCCAAGGGCGCCTGGGGCAAGTTCTCTCCGGACGCCCCCCACCAGTTGCTCTACACCGCGATCGGTGTGGCCCTGTTCATCGGCGTCCTGCTGCTGCTCAAGGACCACCGCATCCTTCAGCGCTATACCTACATCTCGATGGCGGTGGCGCTGTTCCTGCTGGTGCTGCCGATGTTCTTCCCCGCCGTCAACGGCGCGAAGATCTGGATCTCGATCCCCGGCCTCGGCACCATCCAGCCCGGCGAGTTCGCGAAGATCATCATCGCGATCTTCTTCTCCGGCTATCTGATGGTGAAGCGGGACGCGCTGGCGCTGGCCAGCCGCCGCTTCATGGGCCTGTATCTGCCGCGCGGCCGCGACCTCGGGCCGATCCTGGTGATCTGGGCGCTGTCGATCCTGATCCTGGTCTTCGAGACCGACCTCGGTACCTCGCTGCTGTTCTTCGGCCTGTTCGTCGTGATGTTGTACGTGGCCACCGAGCGCACCAGCTGGATCGTGTTCGGCCTGGTGATGTCGGCGGTCGGCGCGGTCGCGGTGGCCTCGTTCGAGCCGCACGTCCAGTCGCGTGTGAACGCCTGGCTCGACCCGTTCGCCTGCTACAAGACCGACAAGACCGGCGCCTGCCAGCAGATCGGCGACGCGATCATGTCGTTCGGCTCCGGCGGCACCCTCGGCACCGGGCTCGGCCAGGGCAACTCCGACCTCATCGGCTTCGCCGCCAACGCCGACTTCATCCTCTCCACCGTCGGTGAGGAGCTCGGCCTGGCCGGGATGATGGCGCTGCTGCTGCTGTACGGCCTGATCGTGGAGCGGGGCGTGCGCACCGCGCTCGCCGCCCGCGACCCGTTCGGCAAGCTGCTCGCGATCGGCCTGTCCGGCGCGTTCGCGCTCCAGGTGTTCGTCGTCGCCGGCGGCGTGATGGGCCTGATCCCGCTGACCGGTATGACGATGCCGTTCGTCGCGCAGGGTGGTTCCTCCGTCATCGCCAACTGGGCGCTGATCGGCATCCTGATCCGGATCAGCGACACCGCTCGCCGCCCCGCCCCGGCCCCCGCCCCGTCCTCCGACGCCGAGATGACCCAGGTGGTCCGCCCGTGAACAAGCCCCTGCGCCGGATCGCGATCTTCTGCGGACTGCTCGTCCTCTCGCTGATGATCCGCGACAACTGGCTCCAGTACGTGCGTGCCGACGAGCTGAACGCGCACAAGTACAACCGCCGCGTCCAGATCGAGCGCTTCGCCCATGAGCGCGGCAACATCATCACGGCCGACGGGCAGACGATCACCGGCTCCGCCGAGTCGACGGGCACCGACTTCAAGTACAAGCGGGTCTGGAAGGACGGCGCCATGTGGTCGCCGGTCACCGGGTACGCCTCGCAGATCTTCGACGCCACCCAGCTGGAGAAGATCGAGGACGGCATCCTGTCCGGCACCGACAACCGGCTCTTCTTCGACCGGACGCTGTCGATGTTCACCGGCGAGAAGAAGCAGGGCGGCAATGTCGTCACCACCCTGAACAGCGCCGCCCAGAAGGCCGCCTTCGAGGGCCTCGGCGACAAGAAGGGCGCGGTCGCGGCCATCAACCCGCAGACCGGCGCCATCCTCGCGCTGGCCTCCACCCCCTCGTACGACCCGTCGGTGTTCGCGGGCAGCAGCAACAAGGACAGCAAGGCGTACAAGACGCTGCTCGACGACAAGAACGAGCCCATGCTGAACCGGGCGCTGCGCCAGACCTATCCGCCCGGCTCGACCTTCAAGGTGGTCACCGCCGCCGCGGCGCTGGAGAACGGCCTGTACTCCGGGATCGACGAGCCGACGAAGTCGCCGGTGCCGTACATCCTGCCGGACACCGCCAACCAGCCGCTGAACAACGAAGGCCCCATCCCCTGCGAGAACGCCACGCTCAAGGTGGCTCTCCAGTACTCCTGCAACACCGTCTTCGGCAAGATCAGCGCCGACCTGGGCAACGAGAAGATGAAGACCGAGGCCGAGAAGTTCGGCTTCAACAAGCAGATCTTCAACCCGGTGCGCACCGACGCCAGCATCTACCCGAAGGACAACCGCCCGCAGAACGCCATGGCGGGCATCGGGCAGGCCTCCAACCGTGCGACCCCGCTCCAGATGGCCATGGTCGCCTCCGCCGTCGCCAATGACGGCAAGCTGATGAAGCCGTACATGGTCGACCAGCTCCAGGCGCCCAACGTGGACGTGCTCTCCAAGACCCAGCCGGAGCAGATGAGCCAGCCGCTGTCGGCCGCCAACGCCCAGAAACTCCAGAAGATGATGGAGTTCGTGGTCACCGACGGCACCGGCAAGGCGGGGCAGATCCCCGGCGTGACCGTCGGCGGCAAGACCGGTACCGCCCAGCACGGTGTGAACAACAAGGACAACCCGTACGCCTGGTTCATCTCCTACGCCAAGACCGACAACGGCTCCCCGGTCGCGGTCGCCGTGGTGATCGAAGGCTCCGACACGACCCGTGACGACATCGCGGGCGGCAAGCTCGCCGCTCCCATCGCCAAGAACGTCATGAAGGCGGTACTCGACGGCAAGAAGTGACCGGGCTGTTTCACGTGAAACGCTCGCCCGTTTCACGTGAAACATCACACGTGCCCTGTACCGGTCCGGTATCAGGTGACGGTCGCGAGCTGATCGGCTCGCGGTGCCCGGTAGCGTATGCGCGAACAGCACACCGCCGGACCACCCATGGGTACGGTCGGGACAGACGGAGAGGGCTGGATTAGCTATGGAAGAGCCGCGTCGCCTCGGCGGGCGGTACGAGCTGGGCCAGGTGCTCGGCCGTGGTGGCATGGCGGAGGTCTACCTCGCGCACGACACCCGGCTCGGCCGCACCGTCGCCGTGAAGACGCTGCGGGCCGACCTCGCCCGCGACCCGTCCTTCCAGGCCCGGTTCCGCCGTGAGGCCCAGTCGGCCGCCTCGCTCAACCACCCGGCGATCGTCGCTGTCTATGACACGGGCGAGGACTACGTCGACAACGTCTCCATCCCGTACATCGTGATGGAGTACGTCGACGGCTCGACCCTGCGTGAGCTGCTGCACTCCGGGCGCAAGCTGCTGCCCGAGCGCACGCTGGAAATGACCATCGGCATCCTCCAGGCCCTCGAGTACTCGCACCGCAACGGGATCGTCCACCGCGACATCAAGCCGGCGAACGTCATGCTGACGCGCACCGGCCAGGTCAAGGTCATGGACTTCGGCATCGCCCGCGCCATGGGCGACTCCGGCATGACGATGACCCAGACCGCGGCCGTCATCGGCACCGCCCAGTACCTCTCCCCGGAGCAGGCCAAGGGCGAGCAGGTCGACGCGCGCAGCGACCTCTACTCCACGGGCTGTCTGCTGTACGAGCTGCTCACCGTCCGGCCCCCCTTCGTCGGGGACTCGCCGGTCGCGGTGGCCTACCAGCACGTACGCGAGGAGCCGCAGGCCCCCTCGAACTTCGACTCCGAGATCACGCCCGAGATGGACGCCATCGTCCTGAAGGCGCTGGTCAAGGACCCGGCCTACCGCTACCAGTCGGCCGACGAGATGCGTGCCGACATCGAGGCCTACCTCGACGGCCAGCCCGTCGCCGCGACCGCCACCCTGGGAGCTGTGGGGTACGGCGGCGGGTACGACGGCTATGGCAACGACCAGCCGACCACCGCGCTGCGTCACGCCGACCCGGGCGCCGGCCAGACCTCGATGCTGCCGCCGGTCAACCCCGACGACGGCGGCTACGGCTATGACGACCGGCCCGACCGGCGCCGCCAGAAGAAGTCCCACACCTCGACGGTGCTGCTGATCCTGGCGGGCGTCCTGGTGCTGGTCGGCGCGATCCTGATCGGCAAGGCGGTGTTCAGCAACAGCGCCGACAGCAGCTCGATGGACGTGCCCCAGCTGGTGGGCAGCAGTCAGGGCGACGCCGAGAAGCTGGCGATCAACGCCGGCGTCAAGATGTCCGTCACCAAGAACGAGCCGTGTGCGGACCAGCCCAAGGGCAACATCTGCACCCAGTCTCCGGCCAGCGGCACCATGAAGAAGGGCGAGACGATCTTGGTCACCGTCTCCACGGGCGCGCCCAAGATCGAGGTCCCGGACGTCACGCAGAAGGACAAGGACAGCGCGACCCAGCTGCTCCAGAACAAGGGCTTCCAGGTGAAGACCAAGGAGGTCGAGTCCAGCTCGACTCCGGGCACGGTCGACAAGCAGGACCCGGCGGGCGGCTCGCAGGCGGAGAAGAACTCGACGGTCACGCTCACGATCGCCAAGAAGCAGACCGTGAACCTGCCCGATGTGACGGGCAAGGACTACACGTCCGCGCTCGCGCAGCTCAACAGCGTCGGCTTCACCAATGTGGTCCGCCAGAACGTGGACGACCAGAGCCCGCTGGACCAGGTCGTCTCGATGTCCCCGAACGGCAACACCAGCCAGTCCAAGGACGTCCAGATCACCCTGAAGGTCTCCAAGGGCCCGCAGTCGCAGACACCGCCGACACCGCCGGGGCAGGTGGCGATTCCGCAGGGCCTGAACGGGATGACGGTGAAGAAGGCCACGCAGACACTCAACGGCGCGGGCTTCAACAACATCCAGTTCACGCCGGGCAGTTCGGACGACGGCAAGGCGCGGGTCGTGATGGTCACGCCCAACTCGGGCACCATGGCCGATCCCAACCAGCCCGTCACCCTGACCACCATGCGCGCCGGCGACAACGGTGGCCCGGTGTTCTTCGGCGGGCCTTCGGGCTCACCACAGGACTGACTCTCCCCACCGCGCGTGGCACTGAGCCCCGGCCCCCTCACAGGGTGCCTGGGCTCAGTGCCGTACGGGATCGGTCTCGGGGCCCGCTAGCGCAGCTCGGCGGGCGGGGTGCGCCGGGTGTCGACCTTCTCGGTGCGCACCAGCTCGCCCCACACGATGTAGCGGTATTTCGAGGTGTAGACGGGGGTGCACGTCGTCAGGGTGATGTACGGGCCGGGCTTCTTGGCACCCGAGCCTTTCGGGACCGGCTGGAGCACGTCGACGTTGTACTTCGAGGTCTCGGGCAGCTCGGCGAACACCTTGTAGACGTACCAGGTGTCCCTGGTCTCGAAGACGATCGGGTCGCCGTCCTTCAGCTTGTCGATGTTGTGGAACTTGGCGCCGTGGCCGTCGCGGTGGGCGGCGAGCGTGAAGTTGCCGGTCTTGGCCGCGCCGGGAAGCGAGGCCTTGACCGGGTCCGTGTAGTAGCCGGCCACCCCGCCGTTGAGGACGTCGGTGTCCGTGCCCTTCTTGACGAGCACCTCGCCGTTCTTCATCGCCGGGACGTGCAGGAAGCCGATGCCGCCCTTGGTGTCGAGCGCGCCGGGGCCCGTGGAGGCCGCCCAGCCGCGGCGCACGCTGTCGCTCTGCGCGGACGCCTCGCGGTCGGCCATGACATTGGTCCACCACAGCGAGTAGACGACGAACAGGCCCAGCAACAGGCCGGCGGTGATGAGGAGTTCACCGAAGACGCTGACGGCGGTGGCGATGGCGCCCCCGCGCGGGGCCGGGGTCGGCCCGGACTCCCCGGTCCGCTCCTCGTGGTCGGTTCCCGTCGCCACCGCACCCGCCCCTGCTGTCCGTTCGGTCATCCCACGAGCGCGTCGGGCTTGCCCTTGCTGCGCGGTCGGTCGTCGACCATCTTGCCCCACACGATCAATCGGTAGGTACTCGTGAATTCCGGCGTGCAGGTCGTCAGCGTCAGATAGCGGCCCGGCTTGGTGAACCCCGAGCCCGCGGGGATCGGCTTCAGCACCGACACATTGGACGGCGGAGTCTGCGGCAGCTCGCTGGTGATCTCGTAGGTGTAGTACGCGTCCTGCGTCTCGACGACGACCTTGTCGCCGGCCTTCAGCCGGTTGATGTAGCGAAACGGCTCGCCGTGGGTGTTGCGGTGGGCCGCCACCGCGAAGTTGCCGGTCGCGTCGGAGGGCATCGCCGTCTTGAGGCCGGCCTCGTCGTAGTGGCCGATCATGCCCTTGTCGAGGACCTTCGCCTTGCTGGTGCCCTGCGCGATCGGGGCGACGACGTCGAGTTTGGGGATGTGCATGAGGGCGAATCCCTCGCCCGGCGCGAACGCGCCCGGCTTGCGGCCGTCCGCCCAGTCCTGCGCGATCTTCTTGGCGGCGCTGCCCGCCTCCTGGTGGGCGCGGACATTGGTCCACCACAGCTGGTACGTCACGAACAGGAGCATCACCACGCCCAGCGTGATGAACGCTTCGCCCAGCACCCGGCTGGCTATCACCGCGGCGCTGTCCTTGCGCGCCTTCGCCGCCCGTCGCGCCTCGGCCCGGGTCAACCGCCGCCCGTCCGGCGCGGCAGCGGGGGCGGGAGGGGGTGCGGGGGCCGCGCGCCCTCTGCCTTTGGCCGCTCTGCGCCGCTCGGCGCGCCCGCCGGTGGCCGGGGGACGGCCGTGGCCGGGGGGACAGCCCCCGCATCGGTCAGGGGTATCGCGGCCGTGGCCGGTCCGGCCGGGCCGGTTGTCGGCCCTGGTGCGGCCATCGGCTCGGGTGCGGCCATCGGCTCCGGGGCGGGTGCGGGTGTGGGTGCGGGATACCAGTCCTGGCCAGGGGCCACAGGGCCCGGCCCGGGCCACTCCTGGGGCGTCGGCGCGGGCCCGGACTCGTACCACTCCTGGGAGGCCGCCACCGGCTCCCGCACGGGCTCGTACCCCGGCCGGTCCACGGGCTCGTATCCGGGCTCCTGTGCGGGGGCTGACGGCTGGGGCGGCAGGTTGCCGGACCGGAACCAGGGCGATGCGTGCCCACCCGGTGGCAGGGGGTCCGTCAGCGGGTCGTACTCGTGCTCCGGGCGGGCCGAAGTCACGCCGCGGCCTTGCCCACCACCGGCGCGAGCCCCGCGGAGCGCCCGACGGCCCCCGCGTCCCCGCATCGCACCAGCCAGTTGGCCAGCATCCGGTGGCCGTGCTCGGTGAGCACCGACTCCGGGTGGAACTGAACGCCCTCCACCGGCAGTTCACGGTGGCGCAGCCCCATGATGATGCCGTCCTCGGTGCGCGCGGTGACCTCGAGCTCGCCCGGCAGGGTGGCCGGCTCGGCGGCCAGCGAGTGGTAGCGGGTCGCCGTGAAGGGGGAGGGAAGGCCCGAGAAGACACCGGTGCCCTCGTGCAGCACCGGGGACGTCTTGCCATGCAGCAGTTCGGGGGCCCGCCCCACGACACCGCCGTACGCGACCATCATCGACTGCATACCGAGACAGACGCCGAAGACGGGGACACCGGTTGCGGCGCAGTGGCGCACCATGTCGACGCAGATGCCCGCCTGTTCGGGTGCGCCGGGCCCGGGGGAGAGCAGAACGCCGTCGAAGCCTTCCTGGGCATGGCCCAGGGAGACCTCGTCGTTGCGGACGACCTCGCACTCGGCGCCGAGCTGGTACAGGTACTGGACGAGGTTGAAGACGAAGCTGTCGTAGTTGTCGACCACGAGAATGCGCGCGTTCACCGGGCTGTCGTCCCCATTCCCTGGTCCACCGTCACGTCGTTGAACGGGAGCAGCGGCTCCGCCCACGGGAAGACGTACTGGAAGAGCACGTAGACGATCACGAGCACCATCGCGAGCGAGATCAACGCCCGCAGCCACGCGTTGCCCGGCAGATGCCGCCAGATCCAGCCGTACATGCGGTCCCCGCTGTCCCTTCCGACGATCGTTACGGCACCAGACTAAGGGGCCGGACTGTGCAGTGGGGTCAGCCGTCCAAAGCCGCGGGTTCGCCCCGCGTCACGGGCTGCGTGGCCTCCAGGTGTCCCCAGGCGATCAGCCGGTGGCTGCTGCCCCACTCCGGGTCGCAGGTGGTGAGGGTGAGATAGCGGCCCGGGGCGCGGAACGGCGACTTGGCGGGGACGGGATCGATGACGCCGATGTCACCGGGCACGGTCCGGTACGGCCTGTTGTCGAGGCGGTAGGTGTACCAGGTGGTGTCGTCCCGCAGCACGACCGCGTCGCCGGGCCGCAGGTCGGGGAAGTCCTTGAACGGGTCGCCGTAGGTGCGCCGGTGGCCCGCCACCGAGAAGTTGCCCTGCTGCCCGAGCCGGGTGGTGTTGGCGTAGTGGCCGAGGCCCTTCTGGAGGTCCTTGACGGCGGTGCCTTCGAGGACCGGTTTGTGCCAGTCCTTGCCGAGCCGGGGCACGTACATGACGGCGAAGGAGCGGCCTTCGGCATAGGGGGGCGCGGGCGCGGCCTTCTGCGGGGCCGCGGGGCGGGGCGGCGGGCTCTGGGCCCACCGCGCGGTGAGGCCGCTGATCTGGTCGCCGGCCGCGTGGTCGGCCTTCACCCCGGTCCAGTACAGGAGGTAGGCGACGAACAGGACGATCAGGGCGCCGACGGTGATGCACAGTTCGCTGAGGGACCGGACGAGGACCCGCACGGACATCGGCGGTGCCTCCTCCCGCGCCGCTACTGCACCGGTTTCGCGTAGTGGAGATCCACTGTGCCCGAGTAGGCGGCGAGAGTCATCGTCCTGTGCTCGTCGACTTTCCAGCCGAGCCCGTAGGCCTTCACATACAGCTGGTAGTTCTGGATCGCCTTGGAGGCGCCCAGCGCCCCGCGCAGCTTGCCGGTGTCCCCGACGGCGGTGATCTTGTACGGGGGCGAGTAGACGCGGCCCTGGAGGATGAGGGTGTTGCCGACGCAGCGCACCGCGCTGGTGGCGATCAGACGCTGGTCCATGACCTGGATGCCCTGGGCGCCGCCCTGCCACAGCGCGTTGACCACGGCCTGGAGGTCCTGCTGGTGGATGACGAGGTCGTTGGCCTGCGGAGCGGGGTAGCCGGGGGCCGCGGTGGCGTTGGGCGGGGCGTCGTTGAGCGTGACGCTCAGGCCCTTTCCGGAGACCGGGGCGGTGCCCGAGGCGTCCTTGAGGGCGTTGAGGAGCTGGTCCTGGGCCTTGGTGGAGCCGTCGTCGCGCTGGGCGAGCGCGTCCACCTCGCCGCGCAGGGTCGCGGTGGTGTCGCCGAGTTCCTTGTTCTTGTGGTCGCGCTGCTTGATGAGGTCCGACAGCTTCAACAGGGAGGCGTCCGTACGGATGTTGGTGCCCTTGGCCGTGTTGAAGCTCGTGACGAAGATGAGGCCGGCGAGCGCGAAGGCGGCGGCGGAGAGCAGCCGTACCGGCCGGGCGCGCGGGCGCCGCGGGGGCTGCTCAAGGACCCCGCCGGGGGAGTCGGCAGAATTGCTCAACGTACCCTTATCTCCTTCGACGCCACGGAAGCACTACGCTAACGGACGCTTGGGGGAGGCCTCCCCCGCAGCCCCGTCCCCCGGCGCCGCCACAGTTCCCTGCGCGGTCACGCAGCGCATCGACAGGAGAGTCCCTCGTGCCGAAGTCACGTATCCGCAAGAAGGCCGATTTCACGCCGCCGCCCACGAAGCAGGCGACCGCCATCAAACTGGGCAACCGCAGTTGGGTTGCCCCGGTGATGCTGGCGTTCTTCCTCATCGGGCTGGCCTGGATCGTCCTCTTCTATGTGACCGAGGGGGATCTGCCGCTCAAGTCGCTCGGGAACTGGAACATCGTCGTCGGTTTCGGCTTCATCGCGGGTGGCTTCGGCGTCTCCACGCAGTGGAAGTAGCGCTTCGACCCCAGCGCGATCCGAGGCCGAAAGCAAGCTCTGCCCCTAGTTATCCACAGCGCTATCCACGGGGAGTGGATAACTCAGACCATCTGTGGATAACTTCCGGGATGTTGACGCCGGTGTGACTGGCTCCGCCAGCCCCTCTGCCTCATGCGCCCCTTGTCCCGCCTGGAAAGCACCAGGTCAGGGCCGAGGGGCGCAGGCGTTCCCCACCCGGTGCACAAGGTCGGGCACCCTCTGTGGACAACTCTGGGGAAAGCTCGTACCCGCTGTGGTCGCGGGCCGGGGTTACGTGAGTTCAGCCGTACGGATCAACACGAACGCGACCGACAGGGCGAGCACCAGCGCACAGCTGCCCCACTGCACCAGGGAGCGCCGCTGGGCCGGGGCGTGGACCATGCCGATCCCGACCAGGACGCCCGCGACCAGACCGCCCACATGGGCCTGCCAGGCGATGCCCACCCACGGGTTGAACGTAAAGACCAGGTTGACCACGAGCAGCCCGATGACCGGGCGCATGTCGTACTTCATGCGGCGCATCAGGACGGCCATGGCACCGAACAGGCCGAAAATCGCGCCGGAGGCGCCGAGCGAACGCTCATAGGGCGCGGCCAGCAAGTACGTCAGCGCTCCGCCTGCCAGGCCCGACACGAAGTACAGCGCCAGATAGCGGGCCCGGCCGAGCGCGCCCTCCAGGGGGCCGCCGAGCCACCACAGGCTGAGCATGTTGAAGGCGATGTGCGCGATGCCGCCGTGCAGGAACATCGAGGTGACCAGGCGGTACCACTGGCCCTCGGCCAGGCCCTGCACGTCGTCGAAGCCCGGCACGACTGCCCGGCCCAGCAGGCAGAACGCATTGGTGAAACGTTCCCCGACGATCTGCTGCACCAGAAAAGCGACCGCGTTGATGCCGATGAGGATCTTCGTGACCAGCTGGGGGTCGCCGGCCGCGAGCACCCCGCCCGCCACGGTCCGCGGCTGGTTCGCCGACGGGGCGTGGCCGGTGCCGGAACCGGATCGGACGCAGTCGGGACACTGGAAGCCGACCGACGCGCTGATCATGCACTCCGGGCAGATCGGCCGCTCACAGCGGGCGCAGCTGATGCCCGTCGCCACTCCGGGGTGGCGGTAGCAGCCGGGCAGGCCGGACTGCCGCACCTGGTCCTGGTCCTGGTTCATCGGGCTCCTTCGTCCTCATGCAGCAGCTCCGCCCCGCTCGTCATACGGACGAGCGGGGCGGAAAGGTTCCCTGCGGAGCCGAAGTTCAGCCTTCGCGGCTCTCCACGACGACCGACTCGATGACGACGTCGCTGACCGGGCGGTCGGTTCGCGGGTTGGTCTCGGTGTGCACGATGGCGTCCACGACCTTGCGGCCGGCGTCGTTGGACACCTCGCCGAAGATGGTGTGCTTGCCGGTCAGCCACGCGGTGGGCGACACGGTGATGAAGAACTGCGAGCCGTTGGTGGCCGGGCCGGCGTTCGCCATGGCCAGCAGGTACGGCTTGTTGAAGGCCAGGTCGGGGTGGAACTCGTCGGCGAACTCATAGCCCGGGCCGCCGGTGCCGTTGCCCAGCGGGTCGCCGCCCTGGATCATGAAGCCGCTGATCACGCGGTGGAAGACGGTGCCGTCGTACAGCGGGTCCGTGGTCTTCTGGCCGGTCGCCGGGTTCGTCCACTCGCGCTCGCCCTTGGCGAGTTCCACGAAGTTCTTGACCGTCTTGGGTGCGTGGTTCGGCAGGAGCCGAATCTCGATGTCGCCCTGATTGGTCTTCAGGGTGGCGTAAAGCTGCTCGGCCACGATCTGCCTTCCTTAAAGCTCTGCAAAGGTCTGCTCTGACGTCCCACGATCCTCGCACGGACACCGCCGACGGGTGGAAAACCGCCCGGCTTGCGACAGATACCCGCCGAACAGTGCCGTACCGCCCCCAACCGTGGCATTGTCGTGCACGAACTCCCCTTCAGTACCGCGCTCCACACCCCGCCCCCCAAATCTTTCCAACACGCGACGCCCACCCGGATGCCTTTCCGCACATGCCGGGTACCCGCAGGACAGGCATGATTTCGAGCTGGGTGGAAAGGCGACATACCGAACCGCCACCAAGGAGGAGGATCACGTGACCCGCATGGAGAGCGTGCGCGCCGCAACCGGAACGGCGAAGGAGAGCGTGCTGCACGCCGCGGAAGTGGTGGCGCCCTACGCCGACTCGGCCAAGCAGCAGGCCGCACAGTACGCACAGCACTACGCCAAGGAAGCGCGCGTACGGGTCGGGCCGAAGGTGACGAAGGCCGCGGCACAGGCCCGCCACCAGGCACGGAACCAGTACGACGCCCACGTGGCACCCCGCGTCCCGTCGAAGGTGGACGAGGTCGCCCACCAGGCGGCGGAGCGCTCCCGCCGCGCCGCCCGCCAGGCCGCCGACTACGCGGCGCCCCGGGTGGAACAGGCGGTCGCCGCCGCCGGGCCGCTGCGCGAGGAGGCCATGGCCCGCTCCGCGGCTGCGCTGGCCGCACTGCGCGGGCAGGTGACGACCAAGGAGATCGAGAAGCTGGCGCGCAAGCACCGGCGTCGGGCCAGGACGGCCCGCGCCGCCAAGGGCTTCCTGGTCTTCGGCGTCCTCGCGGGCGGCGCGTTCGCCGCGTGGCGCTGGTGGGACAAGCAGGCCAACCCGGACTGGCTGGTCGAGCCCCCGGAGCCGACCGAGGTCGCCGACCGCCCGCCGCTCACCTCCGTGGACGGTACGAACGCCGACGCCCTCGACCCCGAGGTGGAGGCCAAGCAGGCCGAGGCGGAGGCCGACGCCACGGACGGCGACGAGCGGCACTGAGCGGTACCGAACGCGCCGGACGCCCGGCGGCCCTTCGAGGGGCCGCCGGGCGTCCGGCGTTCTCGCCCCGAGTGAGCCCCGGCTCGCCATGAGCTCCCGCGAGGCAACAGAAAGAGGCCCCCTGACCCGCGTTTCCGCAGGTCAGGGGGCCTCTCATGATGTGGAGCCTAGGAGATTCGAACTCCTGACATCTGCCTTGCAAAGGCAGCGCTCTACCAACTGAGCTAAGGCCCCGGGTGAGGTGGTGCGGGACCAGAGTACCGGGTGAAACCGGGGATCTCGCAAAAGGATTGGGACTCCCGGTGAACGACCACTCTCCGTAAGATGCTCGTCGAGGTTCGCACCCGTGAAGCGGCCTCACTGGGGAAGCGATGGGGAGACGCGCAATGGACGCAGCACAGCAGGAAGCGACCGCCAGAGCCAGGGAGCTTCAGCGAAGCTGGTACGGGGAGCCGCTGGGGGCGCTCTTCCGCCGACTGATAGACGACCTCGGGCTCAACCAGGCCCGGCTCGCCGCTGTTCTCGGGCTCTCGGCGCCCATGCTGTCGCAGCTGATGAGCGGACAGCGCGCCAAGATCGGCAATCCGGCCGTGGTGCAGCGCGTCCAGGCCCTCCAGGACCTGGCCGGACAGGTCGCCGACGGCAGCGTGAGTGCCGTGGAGGCCACCGACCGGATGGAAGAGATCAAGAAGTCGCAAGGAGGCTCGGTGCTGACCAACACCGGCCAGACCACGTCCAGTTCCGGCGCCCCGACCGTGCGCCGCGTCGTGCGCGAGATCCAGTCGCTGCTGCGTTCCGTCGCGGCCGCGGGCGACATCATCGACGCGGCCGACACCCTCGCCCCCGCCCACCCCGAACTGGCAGAGTTCCTCCGGGTGTACGGCGCCGGGCGCACCGCGGAGGCGGTCTCGCACTACGAGGCGCACCAGAGCTGACAACGGTCCGATCGATCCTGGGGGGCGTCGGGTGGGCGAGGTCTTCGCCGGTCGGTACGAGCTGATCGACCCGGTCGGACGGGGCGGGGCCGGAGCCGTCTGGCGCGCCTGGGACCGGCGCAGACGCCGCTACGTGGCGGCGAAGGTGCTTCAGCAGAGCGACGCGCACACCCTGTTGCGGTTCGTCCGCGAGCAGGCCCTCAGGATCGACCATCCCCATGTGCTGGCGCCGGCCAGCTGGGCCGCCGACGACAACAAGGTCCTGTTCACCATGGACCTGGTGAGCGGCGGCTCGCTGGCCCATCTGATCGGCGACTACGGGCCGTTGCCGCCCCGGTTCGTGTGCATCCTGCTCGACCAGCTCCTGGCCGGCCTCGCCGCCGTCCACGCCGAGGGCGTCGTGCACCGCGACATCAAACCGGCCAACATCCTGCTGGAGGCCACCGGCAGCGGCCGCCCCCATCTGCGGCTCTCCGACTTCGGCATCTCCCTGCGCAAGGACGAGCCGCGGCTCACCGAGACCAACTACGTGGTGGGGACGCCGGGTTACTTCGCGCCGGAGCAGATGATGGGCGCCGAACCGGACTTCCCCGCCGATCTGTTCGCCGTCGGCCTGGTCGCGCTGTACCTCCTGGAGGGAAGCAAGCCGGACGCGCGGGCCCTCGTCGAGTACTTCGCCGCCCACGGCACCCCCGGCGCCCCTCAGGGCATCCCCGAGCCCCTCTGGCAGGTCCTGGCAGGGCTCCTCCAGCCGAACCCGCAGAACCGGTTCCGCACCGCGACGGGGGCGCGCAAGGCGCTGGCCTCGGCGGTGGAGCTGCTGCCCGACCCCGACCCCGACGAGGAGCCCGTCGAAGTCTTCGACCAGATCGGCCCCCTACCCCCCGGCTGCACCGCCGAAGGTCCCGCCCAGCCGTCCCGCCTCGCGGAGGCATCGGCCTCCGTAAGGAGGGAGGGGGTGGGGTATGACGCTGCGACGTCTGGCTCGGGGGGCCTTGTCTCCCGGGAGGGTGGCTCTGGGGCGTATGACTCCGGGGCGCCCGGCCAGGGCACCCAGGGCCACGCAGCACCGGCACCGTCCCCGGCCCCGGCCCCTCACAGCTTCGGCACCGGAACCTTCCCGCCCGCCCCGCGGCAACCGCCTACCCCTTCGACCCAGGCCCCGCCGCCGGCCGCCCCAGCCGCCGCCCATGCGCCGCAGCACTACGACGGGACGCCTACGCCTCCGACCCCGGCGACGACCCCCTACACCACGCCGTACCCCTATGCGGCCGAGGCGCCCCAAGTTCCCTTTCAGGGCTCCTCTTTCGGGTCATCCGCTGGGCCACAACCTCAGCCGCCGCAACCCCTGCCACCACAACCACGCCCCCGGACCGGGCCGACCGCCAAGGTCGCCGTCCCGGTGCTCCTGCTCGCGCTGGTGTGTTTCGCCGTGGGCATCTGGGCGCTGACCCAGATCTGAGCCCCGGCTACCGGGTCCCTGGCGGCCCGAAACCGTGGTGGCCCGGGCCCGGGTCAGGCATGGCCGCCCGCCTGCGGGCCAGCAGCCTCCACACGCCGAGCCCGGACACCAGCACCGTTCCCGTGCCGATTCCGAGGGCGGCGAGAAGTTTCATCGAGCCGTCGCCGGCTGAAGGGCCGCCGGAGCCGAAGTCGGGTGCGCGCCCGGCATACGAGGGGCCGGCCTTCGCCTCTCCCCGTACGGTCAGCCAGAGCGTCAGGTCGTACGGCGTGGCCCCGAAGGTCTGCCCGACCTCGGGGCTGAGCGACACCGCCAGGTAGTAGGGGCCGTCGACCCGCATCGCCGAGGTGTCGTCCGAGGGGGAGAAACGGTTCTCGTACGCGACCGGCGCGAGCGGGTCGAGCACGGTCTCCTTGCGCCGCCCGTCGTACGGAGCCGACGCCCCGGTGACCGGTCCCCAGGCGGGGTTGTAGAGCTGGAGCGAGAGGGCGGTGCCCACATAGCCGTCCTTGGGCGCGGCCATGCCTGCCAAACCTCCTCCGGCGGAGAAGTGCTGGCCCCAGTCGAGCGGTACCCGGAAGAAGAGGGTCTCGCCCGGCCGGATGGAGTCCCTCCACTGCCCTTCGGACAGCTCGGCCGCGTCGTGGAAACCGGTCCCGCCATGGACCTGGCGCGGGCTTCCGGGGGGCGGGGCGGGCGACGCGGTGGGCCGGGATGAGGGCGCCGTGCCGGGCCCTGCGTCACTGCGGGTGGGCTCGGTCGTGTAGCGCAGGTCGAGCCCCCAGTCGGAGCGGGTCGAGGAGGGATCGCTCTGACGCTCAATCACCATGTAGTAGGTGCCGGGCTCCTGACAGGACGACAGGCCCTTGCGCAGGGCGCGGTAGGCCGAGGCGGCGAAGGGGTGGGGATACTGCGCCGAGCCGATCGAACGCCGCTGGGAATCGCAGTCCTCGCCGCCCGCGTCCTGGATCGACACCTTGATGGAGTCGCTGTAGGCGAGCTTCGCGCCCGCCGGTCCCGGCAGGGCGACCGCCGATGCGTAGGCGTCGTTCTTCCCGTCCAGAACCAGCTGAAAATAGAGCTTGCCGCCGGGCTTGATGCTCGACCTATAGGCGGCGTTGGCCTCAAGTACCGGGCCGTCCTTGTCCCGTTGGCCCCCGACCACATCCCGTACGCCGTCGGGAAACCGGTAGGAGGGGGAGGGCGGCCCGGCCGCGTGCGCGGTGCCCGGCGCCGCCAGCAGCGCGCCCAGCACGGCCGCCGCCGCTCCGATCCTTCGTGCCCCCGCCCCGGACCTGCCCCACCTGGTCCGCACGTCGCCCCACCCGCCTTTGCCCTCGCAAGTCAACTATTCGCTCACGTGAACTCACCGGTGCCCGGGGCACCCCCGGGACAGCACGAAGCCCCGGCCACCTAGTGGGGCCGGGGCTTCGCAACCGGGTCTTTCGGTCTCACACACCCGAACCTGCGGGCACGGAGTCGGTCGCCTCCGTCCACAGGTCCTGCTCGGCGCGATCCGCCTGGATCTGGCGGTACACGAGGAGCCCGCCGATGGCAGCCAGTGCGACCAGGAGAAGCTTCTTCACCGCGCGACCTCGTCTTTCCTTGACGTAAGGGACCTCTGCCGCCCGACTATACACACCGATCGATATCAACCGGTGATGCTCCATCCGTGTGTAGTTCATCGGAAGATCCGTCGATACGGTGCGTCGCTCCTCGCCTCCCCGGTACCCCCCGCACATAGTCGGATACAACGCAATTCGGGCAACCCCACAGCACGTACTGCTTACGGAAGAAGCGAGGAAGTCATGGCTACGAGCAAGATCACGACCTGGTGGACCGCACTCATCGGCGCGCTCGTCGCCCTCCTCGCATCGCTCGGCCTGGCCGGCCAGGCCACGGCCGCCGCCCCGGTGGCTTCCGTACCGCAGCACGACGCCACGTACAACCGCAGCGAACCGGCCACCTCCGTTGCGCCGAGCGTGCATTGGGCCCTGCCCGCCCCCTCGGCCCTGCCGCCCACGATGAAGCAGCGCATCCGCGCGGAGGCCCACGGCTCCTCGCCCTCCTCGCGCCACCGCGCGGACGTACGCGACATGACTGACGACCCGGCAAAGGGCACCGACGCCACCGCGGAAGACCCGGCCGAAGCCCCCACCGAGACCCCTTCCCCCTGACGCACCCCGCTCTGCCCGAGCTGCGAGCCCGGCAACTCCCCCGAGTTGCCGGGCTCTTCGGTGTCCCGACCCGCCCCGAGCCGCCCAGACCCGCCGACAGGGCGCTGCGGTGCGTGGCGTATCGACGTGGGCGTACGGAGGGGGGCGTACGGAGGCGGGGCGTACGGAGGCGGGGCGTACGGAGGCGGGGCGTACGGATGTGTGGCGTGTGCGCGTGGATGTCATACGGCCCCGGCGCGAGGGAGTGGGCGTGCTGCACCCCGCCCCCGGCGAGGGGGCGAGGCCCCAGCCCCCGACCGCCCCCAGTCCGCCCAGCCCCCGCCTCCGCCCCCGGAAACGCCGAAGACCCCCCGGGCTTTCGCCTCGGGGGTCTTCGTCACTGTGGGGCTAACAGGATTTGAACCTGTGGCCTCATCCTTATCAGGGATGCGCTCTAACCAACTGAGCTATAGCCCCGCCGCGCTTTGCGGGATGTCCCGCGCGCCGACCTCTGAAGATTAGCGCACGGGACGGCCAGTCCCAAAATCGATAGCCGCGCGGCCGTGAACAGGGGCTACTCGTCCTCGGCGAGCGTGAGCTCGATGCCGCCCACGAACCCGGCCGAGAGGTTGTAGATGAACGCGCCGAGCGTCGCCAGCGCCGTGGCGAGCACCACGTCGATCACCGCGATGATCGACGTGAAGAGCAGCACCCTCGGCAGCGACAGGAACGACTGGAGGTCGAAGCCGTTGGAGTCGTTCGAGCCCGTGGCCTCGCTGATCGTGCCGCCGACCGTGGAGAACACGCCCATGGCGTCCATGACCATCCACAGCACGGCGGCCGCGATGACCGTGCAGATGCCGAGCGCGATGGACAGCAGGAAGCTGACCTTCATCACCGACCACGGGTCGGCCTTGGCCACCCGCAGGCGCGCCTTGCGCGTACGGGGCGTCGTGCGTGCCCCGGTGCGCGGCCGGCGTACGCCGTCGGCGCCACGCTGGGGCGCCGGATACGCCTGCGGCGGGTGGTAGGGCTGCTGGCCGCCGGGCGCGGACTTGTCGCGCTCGCCGGGCAGCGTCCCGCTCTCATACTCCGCGCGGCCCTGTGGGCCCCGGGTCTCCGTCACCGTTACCCCCTGGGAGTCCGCGGCAGGGCCACGGGCACCGTTCGCTCCGGAAGCGGCCGCTCCGGCGCCCGTGGCTCCACTCACGCTTTACTCCTCGTGCTCCCCGGCCGAGGGCTGGGCGCCCTCGGCAGCAGCCTCGGCAGTAGCGCCCTCGGCGTCGTCGGCCCCGTCGACCTCTTCGGCCTCGCTGCCCGCCTCGGCGTTACGGGCGATGCCGACGACGGCATCGCGCTTGCCCAGGTTGATCAGTTGGACGCCCATGGTGTCACGGCCCGTCTCCCTGACCTCGTTGACTCGCGTACGAATCACACCGCCGCCGAGCGTGATGGCGAGGATTTCGTCCGTTTCCTCGACCACCAGCGCGCCGACCAGCGAGCCCCGGTCCTCCACGATCTTGGCGGCCTTGATGCCGAGGCCGCCGCGACCCTGGACGCGGTACTCGTCGACGGGGGTGCGCTTCGCGTACCCGCCATCGGTTGCGGTGAACACGAACGTACCGGGCCGGACGACATTCATCGAGAGCAGTTCGTCTCCCTCGCGGAAACTCATGCCCTTGACGCCGGACGTGGCGCGTCCCATGGGGCGCAGCGCGTCGTCGGTCGCGGTGAAGCGGATGGACTGGGCCTTCTTGCTGACGAGCAGCAGATCGTCCTCGGCCGACACCAGCTCCGCACCGATCAGTTCGTCGTCGCTGCCGTCCGCGGTCTCCCGCAGGTTGATGGCGATGACACCACCCGAACGGGGCGAGTCGTAGTCCTTGAGCGGGGTCTTCTTCACCAGGCCGCCCTTGGTGGCCAGGATCAGATAGGGCGCCGCGTCGTAGTCACGGATCGCGAGGATCTGGGCGATCTTCTCGTCCGGCTGGAACGCCAGGAGGTTGGCGACGTGCTGGCCGCGCGCGTCCCGTCCCGCGTCGGGCAGTTCGTACGCCTTGGCCCGGTAGACCCGGCCCTTGTTGGTGAAGAACAGCAGCCAGTGGTGGGTGGTGGAGACGAAGAAGTGGTCGACGATGTCGTCCTGCTTCAGCTTGGTGCCCCGCACGCCCTTGCCGCCGCGCTTCTGCGAACGGTAGTCCTCGGTCTTGGTGCGCTTGACGTAGCCGCCGTTGGTGATGGTGACGACGATGTCCTCTTCGGCGATCAGGTCCTCGATGGACATGTCGCCGTCGAACGGCACCAGGGCCGAGCGGCGGTCGTCGCCGAACTTGTCGACGATCGCGGCCAGTTCCTCGCTGACGATCCCGCGCTGCTTCTCGGGCGAGGCGAGGATCGCGTTGTACTCGTTGATCTTCGACTGGAGTTCGTCGTGCTCGGCGACGATCTTCTGGCGCTCCAGGGCGGCGAGCCGGCGCAGCTGCATCTCGAGGATGGCGTTGGCCTGGATCTCGTCGATGGAGAGCAGGCCCATCAGGCCCTCGCGCGCCACGTCGACCGTGTCGCTGCGCCGGATCAGCGCGATGACCTCGTCGATCGCGTCGAGCGCCTTGAGCAGGCCGCGCAGGATGTGGGCCCGCTCCTCGGCCTTGCGCAGCCGGAACTTCGTACGCCGGACGATGACCTCGATCTGGTGCGTCACCCAGTGGCGGATGAACGCGTCGATCGAGAGCGTGCGCGGCACGCCGTCGACCAGCGCCAGCATGTTGGCGCCGAAGTTGGTCTGGAGGTCGGTGTGCTTGTACAGGTTGTTCAGGACGACCTTGGCGACCGCGTCCCGCTTCAGGACGATCACCAGGCGCTGGCCGGTGCGCGAGGAGGTCTCGTCGCGGACGTCCGCGATGCCGCCGACCTTTCCGTCCTTGACCAGGTCGGCAATCTTCTGAGCGAGATTGTCCGGGTTGGTCTGGTACGGAAGCTCCGTGACCACCAGGCACTGGCGGTTCTGGATCTCCTCGACCGCGACGACCGCGCGCATCGTGATGGAGCCGCGCCCCGTGCGGTACGCCTCCTCGATGCCCTTGCGGCCCACGACCAGCGCGCCGGTCGGGAAGTCGGGGCCCTTGATGCGCTCCATCAGCGCGTCCAGGAGCTCCTCGTGCGTGGCCTCCGGGTTCGCCAGGTACCACTGGGCGCCCTCGGCGACCTCGCGCAGGTTGTGCGGCGGGATGTTGGTGGCCATGCCCACCGCGATGCCGGCCGAGCCGTTGACCAGGAGGTTGGGGAAGCGCGCCGGCAGGACCGTCGGCTCCTGGTTGCGGCCGTCGTAGTTGTCCGTGAAGTCGACGGTCTCCTCGTCGATGTCACGGACCATCTCCATGGCCAGCGGCATGAGCTTGCACTCGGTGTACCGCATGGCGGCGGCCGGGTCGTTGCCCGGGGAGCCGAAGTTGCCGTTGGAGTCCACGAGCGGCATGCGCATCGACCAGTGCTGGGCGAGGCGCACGAGGGCGTCGTAGATCGAGGAGTCGCCGTGCGGGTGGTACGTACCCATGACGTCACCGACGACGCGGGCGCACTTGTAGAAGCCCTTCTCGGGCCGGTATCCACCGTCGTACATCGCGTACAGGACGCGGCGGTGGACGGGCTTCAGGCCGTCCCGCACGTCGGGCAGCGCACGCGAGACGATGACGGACATCGCGTAGTCGAGGTAGGAGCGCTGCATCTCCGTCTCGAGCCCGACGGGCTCGATGCGCAGAACAGGGCCTTCCTCGGTGGCTTCAGTGGTCGCGGGAGTGTTCTCGTCGGCCATTGCTGGTTCTCAAGTCCTTTCGAAGCGGTCAGCGACAGACCGAGTCAGATGTCGAGGAAGCGGACGTCCCGCGCGTTGCGCTGGATGAACGAGCGCCGCGCCTCGACGTCCTCACCCATCAGCACCGAGAACAGGTCGTCGGCCTGGGCCGCGTCGTCCAGGGTGACCTGGCCGAGCACGCGGTGGTCGACGTCCATCGTGGTGATGCGCAGTTCCTCGGCGTTCATCTCACCGAGACCCTTGAAGCGCTGGATCGAGTCTTCGCGGATGCGCTTGCCGTTCTGCTTGCCGAGCTCCACGAGCGCGTCGCGCTCACGGTCCGAGTACGCGTACTCGAAGTCGTCCCGGCCCCACTTGATCTTGTAGAGCGGCGGGCGCGACAGGTAAACGTGCCCGGCCTCGACCAGCGGCCGCATGAAGCGGAACAGGAAGGTCAGCAGCAGGGTGTTGATGTGCTGGCCGTCGACGTCGGCGTCCGCCATCAGGATGATCTTGTGATAGCGGAGCTTCTCGATGTCGAAGTCCTCGTGGACCCCGGTACCGAACGCCGAGATCAGCGCCTGCACCTCGGTGTTCTGGAGGATCTTGTCGATCCGCGCCTTCTCGACGTTCAGGATCTTGCCTCGGATGGGCAGGATCGCCTGGTACATCGGGTTGCGGCCGGACTTCGCCGAACCACCGGCGGAGTCACCCTCGACGATGAAGATCTCGCACTTGGTGGGGTCGTTGGACTGGCAGTCCGACAGCTTGCCGGGCAGCGACGCCGACTCGAGCAGGCCCTTGCGGCGGGTCAGGTCACGCGCCTTGCGGGCGGCGACGCGGGCCGTCTGCGCCTGGATGGACTTGCGGATGATGTCCGCGGCCTCGACGGGGTTGCGGTCGAACCAGTCGGTGAGGTGCTCGTGCACCACCTTCTGGACGAACGTCTTCGCCTCGGTGTTGCCCAGCTTGGTCTTGGTCTGGCCCTCGAACTGCGGCTCGCCCAGCTTGACGGAGATGATCGCCGTCAGACCCTCGCGGATATCCTCGCCCGAGAGGTTGTCGTCCTTCTCGCGCAGCAGCTTCTTGTCGCGGGCGTACCGGTTGACCAGGCCCGTGAGCGCGGCGCGGAATCCCTCCTCATGCGTACCCCCCTCATGCGTGTGGATGGTGTTCGCAAAGGAGTAAACGCCCTCGCTGTACTGAGAGTTCCACTGCATCGCGATCTCGGCCGAGAGAAGTCGCTCCTTGTCCTCGGCCTCGATGTCGATCACGGTCGGGTGGATCAGCTCGCCCTTGCGCGAGTTGAGGTACTTCACGAAGTCGACGATGCCGCCCTCGTAGAAGTACGTCACCGTGAGGGGGTTGGCCTCCTCGCCCTCCTCCGCGGAGTCCGCGCCGGAGACCGCCTTCGCCGACTCGCGCTCGTCGGTGAGCGTCAGGGTCAGGCCCTTGTTGAGGAAGGCCATCTCCTGGAAGCGCCGCGACAGCGTCTCGAAGGAGTACTCGGTGGTCTCGAAGATGTCGCCGTCGGCCCAGAAGGTGACCGAGGTGCCGGTCTTCTCGATGGCCTCGTGCTTGGCGAGCGGCGCCGTCGGGACACCCAGCTTGTAGTCCTGCGTCCAGCGGTAGCCGTCGGTCTTGACCTCGACGGCGACCTTGGTGGACAGCGCGTTCACCACGGACACGCCCACGCCGTGCAGACCGCCGGAGACGGCGTAGCCGCCGCCGCCGAACTTGCCGCCCGCGTGCAGCACGGTCAGCACGACCTCGACGGCCGGCTTCCCCTCGGACGGGACGATGCCCACCGGGATGCCGCGCCCGTTGTCGACGACGCGTACGCCGCCGTCGGCCAGGATCGTGACGTCGATCGTGTCCGCGTGTCCGGCGAGGGCCTCGTCGACGGAGTTGTCGACGACCTCGTAGACAAGGTGGTGCAGACCCCGCTCACCGGTCGAGCCGATGTACATGCCGGGTCGCTTGCGGACCGCGTCCAGACCTTCGAGGACGGTAATCGCGCTGGCGTCGTACGAGGCGGTGACCTCGCCGTTCTCGCCGACGGCAGTGGACGGGGTGTTCTCGTTGGGGTTGCCGGAATCGGCCACGAAGCGCCCTTTCTGGCACAGCACAAGCCTTCACCCGCACGCGCGGGAGCGGTTGCGTCGTTCAGCGATGGTCAGCGTCGGACACCGCCCCCGGGGGATGGCGGCCGACCGCGTCTTTCGGTGGGTCCCGCGAGGACGGCGGGATTATTGACCAGTCTACCGGTAGCGCCGACATGAATGGGGGTTTGCCGGTACCTGAGTCCTCATGTGCCGCCCTGGGCGGGCGCCTTCCGACTCCCCATATTCGGGGAGGGGCCCTAGGAGCCTCACACGGGCATTCAGCGCTTCGGCCTGTCAACCTCCGACTACCGTGAGGGACACCTCATGCCCCACACCGGTCCCCAAGGCCCTCTCAAGCCCCGTTTTCGCACGTCACAGCGGTGTGGAGGAGAGCCGAAGGAGACCGCGGCACGGGGAACACGGCCGCCTCCTTAAAGAGGAGCGCGCGCCGCCCTCTTTACAGAGGGGAAGGGCAGAGGGCTACAGGGGGGAAGCGTGGAGGGCCGGCGCCGGGGCAGCCCCGGCGCCGGCCCTGTGCGCGGGAAGGCCGGCCCGGTCAGCCGTAGGTGTCGCCGGGGCCGGTGCTTCCCGGCGCGCGCAGCTTGCCGTAGCGCTGCGGCGGCCCGCTCGGCCCGTACACCTTGATCAGGCGGACGGTGCCGTGGCCGAGGTCGGTGTTGATGCGCGCCACCAGCTGGGGCGCGAGCAGCCGCAGCTGGGTCGCCCAGGACGTCGAGTCGCACCGCACGACGAGGACCTGGTCCTCCTTGTCGTACGGGCCGGGCACGGTGTGCTTGGCGAGCTCCTCGCCAACGATCTCCGGCCAGCGGCCCAGCACCCCGGCCACCGCCGTCGGCGTCTCCCAGCCGCTCTCCCTGATCAGCCGGTTGATCGCCGCGCCCAGCGGCAGCGGGTCGCGCCCGTCGGCCCGGGCGCCGGAACGCAGTCCGCCGCCCCTGCGCGCCTGTTTGCGCTGCTGCGCCGCCTCACCGCGCGCCTTGGCCTGCTCCCGCGCCGCGTGCAGCGCGACGCGCGCCAGGTCGATGCCGGAGACCTCCGGCACCTTGGGCGGCTCGGCCGGCCCCGAAGCCTCGCTCATACCCGCGCCACCTCGCCCGCCGCGACCTCGTACCTGACGCCCGCGAGGATCCCCGGAACGTCGTCGTCCACCGCGGCCGTCACCAGGACCTGCTCGCCCGGGGCGACCAGTTCCGCCAGGCGCTCGCGCCGCTTGGCGTCCAGCTCCGCGAACACGTCGTCGAGCACGAGCACCGGCTCATTGCCCTCGGCCCGCAGCAGGTCGTACGAGGCGAGCCGCAGCGCCAGCGCGTACGACCAGGACTCGCCGTGGCTCGCGTATCCCTTGGCGGGCAGCTCGCCCAGGCGCAGCAGGAGGTCGTCGCGGTGCGGCCCGGCCAGGGTCACGCCGCGCTCGATCTCCTGCTTGCGGACGTCCGCGAAGGCCGCGATGAGCTGGCCGTACAGCTCCTCGCGGGTGTGGCCGCCGCCGGGCGCCGACGGCTTGTATTCGAGCGCCAACGGGCCGCCGCCCGGGGCGAGTTGCTCATACGCCTTGTCCGCGAGCGGTTGCAGGGCGGCGATCAGGTCGAGGCGCTGGGCGAGCAGTTCGGCGCCGACCTGGGCGAGGTGCTGGTCCCACACGTCGAGCGTGGACAGGTCCATGCCGCGGCCGCCGTGCCGGCGGGCCATCGCGGCGGACTTCAGCAGGGTGTTCCGCTGCTTGAGGACGCGGTCGTAGTCGGAGCGTACGGCCGCCATCCGGGGCGAGCGCGCGGTGATCAGCTCGTCGAGGAAACGACGCCGCTCGCCGGGGTCGCCCTTGACCAGCGCAAGATCCTCCGGCGCGAACAGCACGGTCCGTACGATCCCCAGCACGTCGCGCGGCCTGACCTGCGAGGACCGGTTGATCCGGGCCCGGTTGGCGCGGCCCGGGTTCAGTTCGAGCTCGATCAGCTGGGAGCGCTCGCCCTGGGTGACGGCGGCGCGGATCACGGCGCGTTCGGCGCCCATGCGCACAAGCGGCGCGTCCGAGGAGACCCGGTGGCTGCCGAGCGAGGCGAGATAGCCCACGGCCTCGACGAGGTTGGTCTTGCCCTGCCCGTTGGCACCCACGAACGCGGTGACGCCCGGGTCGAGCGGAACCTCGACCCGGGCGTACGAGCGGAAGTCGGCCAGCGAGAGATGCGTGACGTGCATGGTGTCGCCGACCTCCCCCGGCTGACCTACTGCTGGTGCTGCTACTTGGACTCGACCGCGTGGCCGCCGAACTGGTTGCGCAGCGCGGCGATCATCTTCATCTGCGGGGAGTCGTCCTGGCGGGAGGCGAAGCGGGCGAACAGCGAGGCGGTGATCGCGGGCAGCGGCACGGCGTTGTCGATCGCCGCCTCCACCGTCCACCGGCCTTCGCCGGAGTCCTGCGCGAAGCCCTTGAGCTTGTCGAGGTGCTCGTCGTCGTCGAGGGCGTTGACCGCGAGGTCGAGCAGCCAGGAACGGATGACCGTGCCCTCCTGCCAGCTGCGGAACACCTCGCGGACGTCGGTGACCGAGTCGACCTTCTCCAGGAGCTCCCAGCCCTCGGCGTAGGCCTGCATCATGGCGTACTCGATGCCGTTGTGGACCATCTTCGAGAAGTGGCCGGAGCCGACCTTGCCCGCGTGGACCGCGCCGAAGTCGCCCTCGGGCTTGAGCGCGTCGAAGATCGGCTGGACCTTCGCGACGTTCTCGGCGTCGCCGCCGTACATCAGGGCGTAGCCGTTCTCGAGGCCCCAGACACCACCGGAGACGCCGCAGTCGACGAAGCCGATGTCCTTGAGGCCCAGCTCGACGGCGTGCTTCTCGTCGTCCGTCCAGCGGGAGTTGCCGCCGTCCACGACGATGTCGCCGGGCGACAGGAGCTCGCCGAGCTCGTCGATGGTGGACTGCGTCGCGGCGCCCGCCGGGACCATCACCCACACGACGCGGGGGCCCTTGAGGCTGTCCACAAGCTCCTTGAGGCTGTGGACATCAGCGACGTCCGGGTTGCGGTCGTAACCGATGACGGTGTGGCCTGCGCGGCGGATGCGCTCGCGCATGTTGCCGCCCATCTTGCCGAGGCCGACGAGACCGAGCTCCATCACAGAATCCTTTGACGTTGAGGCGTTTCGTACCCGCGTCCGAGCCTACGCCGGGGCCCTGGTACACACCTGCGGGGTCAGCCGCTCAGACGTACGCCCCGGGTGCCCGGGGCGTACGGATTCAAGCCGCTCAGCCGGAGAGACGCACCGGCATGATCAGGTACTTGTACGCGTCGTCCGCCTCGGCGTCCAGCGCGGGCTTGCCGCTCAGCAGCGCCGGCTTGGTCGAGGTGGTGAAGGCGAGCTGGGCGACCGGCGAGTCGATCGCGCTCAGGCCGTCGAGCAGGAAGGTCGGGTTGAAGGCGATCGAGATGTCGTCGCCCTCCAGGCTGGCGTCGACCCTTTCCACAGCCTGTGCGTCGTCGCTGGAACCGGCCTCCAGGATGAGGACGCCCTGCTCGAAGCTGAGCCGCACCGGGGTGTTGCGCTCGGCCACCAGGGACACGCGCTTGACGGCCTCGACGAACGGAGCGGTCTCGATCACCGCGACCGAGTTGAACTCGGTGGGGAACAGGGTCCGGTACTTCGGCAGGTCGCCCTCGAGCAGCCGGGTCGTCGTACGGCGGCCCGCGCCCTCGAAGCCGATCAGGCCCTCACCGGCGCCGGAGCCGGAAAGCGCCAGGGTGACCGTGTCGCCGCTCGTGAGCGCCTTGGCGGTGTCCAGGAGCGTCTTGGCGGGCACCAGGGCGACCGCCGAGGCGTCCGGGTTCTCCGGCTTCCACAGGAACTCGCGGACCGCGAAGCGGTAACGGTCGGTGGAGGCAAGGGTGACCCTGTCGCCCTCGATCTCGATGCGCACACCGGTCAGGACGGGCAGCGTGTCGTCCCGGCCGGCCGCGATGGCCACCTGGGCGGCGGCCGAGGCGAAGACCTCACCGGGAACGGTGCCCGTGGCGGTCGGCATCTGCGGCAGGGCCGGGTACTCCTCCACCGGCAGGGTGTGGAGGGTGAAGCGGGAGGAGCCGCAGACCACGGTCGCCCGTACACCGTCTGTGGAAATCTCCACCGGCCGGTTGGGCAGGGCGCGGCAGATGTCGGCGAGGAGGCGGCCGGAGACGAGCACCGTGCCGTCCTCGTCGACCTCGGCGTCGACCGAGACCCGCGCCGAGACCTCGTAGTCGAAGCTGGAGAAGCTGAGCGCGCCGTCCTCCGCCTTCAGAAGAAGGCCCGCGAGTACGGGCGCGGGCGGACGGGCCGGGAGGCTGCGGGCCACCCAGGCCACCGCCTCCGCGAGTACATCGCGCTCCACCCGGATCTTCACCGGAACCGCCTCCTGCTGTTGCTGGCTCGCCCTGCTGGCTTTCGTCGTCGGCTGTATCGCCGGGGACCAGTCTGACGTACGCCGCTGACAGTCGGTGCGCGTCGCGGTCAAGTCGCGTCGAGCGGCGGCGGGAGCTCCGGCGGCCAGTTGTGCACAGGCCCCACTTCCAAACGGATTCCTAGCTAACTCTAAGTGGGAGTAGTAGTAGGGGCTGTGGAAACCGTGGATAACCCCGTTTTCGCAGGTCACACCCGCTTTTTTATCCACTGCCCCTGTGGGTGGAGCCGGTGGACAACTCGGGGTTTCTGTGGACGCCCGAAAGTTCTGCACATCCCGTGCACAGGACAGGGGTAGTTCTCCCCAGCGCTGTCCCCAGCTTTACCCCGGTTCCCCACAGCCCAACCCGTCTCCTTGGTGTGACGGCTTTCACTCGGTCCGGTGGTTCCGGGTGTTTCGTTGCCGAACAGTGGACAGCTCTGTGGAGAAGCTGGGGACAACGGATCGCAGCCTGTGGGCCGTCGGTGGAAAACTTTGCCCACAGGCTGTGGACAGAGGATTCGTCCACAAGCTGTGGAGCGGCTCTGCCCACAAATCCACAGGCGGTTGACCTGGGGTGATGGAGTATCAGCCGCCGTGCCTGTGGAAGCAATCTGGACAACTTCCCAGTCCCCAGGGTGTGGACGGAGAAAAGTCCCCTGATCTGTGGAGAACCCCCTCTGACCAGCCGGTATTCGAACACCGGCGGCTCCGTCGGGGTCGTACACACGCTTCCTTCCGGGGCGTACGCGCGGATTTTGGAGCCCCTCGGAGGCGTCCGGGAGCGCTCGCGACGCCGTCCGGGAGCCCTCTCGGAGGCTTCTGAGCGTGTTCCAGAGGGGGCCGGGAACGCCGAAGGGCGCCCGGGGAGGGGATCCCCGGGCGCCCTCGGAGGCGTCCGTGCCGGCCGCGTCAGCCGTTCTTGATGCGGTTGGTGAGCTCGGTGACCTGGTTGTAGATGGAGCGACGCTCCGCCATCAGGGCCCGGATCTTGCGGTCGGCGTGCATCACGGTCGTGTGGTCGCGGCCGCCGAACTGCGCCCCGATCTTGGGCAGCGAGAGATCGGTCAGCTCGCGGCACAGATACATGGCGATCTGGCGGGCCGTCACCAGGACCCGGCTGCGCGAGGATCCGCAGAGGTCCTCCACCGTCAGCCCGAAGTAGTCGGCGGTCGCCGCCATGATGGCACTCGCGGTGATCTCGGGAGCCGAGTCCTCGCCGCCGGGGATCAGGTCCTTCAGCACGATCTCGGTGAGCCCGAGATCCACCGGCTGCCGGTTCAGCGAGGCGAACGCCGTGACCCGGATCAGCGCGCCCTCCAGCTCACGGATGTTGCGCGAGATCCGGGACGCGATGAACTCGAGCACCTCCGGCGGGGCGTTGAGCTGCTCCTGCACCGCCTTCTTACGGAGGATCGCGATACGCGTCTCCAGCTCGGGCGGCTGCACATCGGTGGTCAGGCCCCACTCGAAGCGGTTGCGCAGCCGGTCCTCCAGGGTCATCAGCTGCTTGGGCGGCCGGTCCGAGGACAGCACGATCTGCTTGTTGGCGTTGTGGAGCGTGTTGAAGGTGTGGAAGAACTCCTCCTGCGTCGACTCCTTGCTCGCCAGGAACTGGATGTCGTCGACCAGGAGGATGTCGACATCGCGGTACCGCTTGCGGAAGGTGTCGCCCTTGCCGTCGCGGATCGAGTTGATGAACTCGTTGGTGAACTCCTCGGAGCTCACGTAGCGCACCCGCGTGCCGGGGTACAGGCTGCGCGCGTAGTGCCCGATCGCGTGCAACAGGTGCGTCTTGCCGAGCCCCGACTCCCCATAGATGAACAGGGGGTTGTACGCCTTCGCCGGCGCCTCGGCCACCGCGACGGCCGCGGCGTGCGCGAACCGGTTCGAGGAGCCGATGACGAAGGTGTCGAAGAGGTACTTCGGGTTCAGCCGTGCGTGCGGCTCGCCCGGGCCGCCCTTCGCGGGGGCCCCGCCCGACGGGGACGGCGCGAGATGCCCGGAACCGCCGCGCTGCGGGGGCTGCCCGTCCGGCAGCTCGCGCCGCTCGGACCGCTGCTCGTGGCGCTGCTGCTCGTACGGCTGGGGCTTGGGCTGCTCATAGCCGCCCCGGCCCTGGTCGTACTGGCCGTGGTCCTGGTCGTACTGGCCGCGGTCGGGCAGCTGCGGCGAGCGGTAATCGTGCTGGGGCTGCTGGGGGCGGGAGCCGCCGTAGGGCTCGCGCCACTGGTCGTTCGAGGAATCGCGGTCCTGGAAGCCGCCGAGGCGCGGCTGCTGCCAGAGGTCCTCCTGGGAGCGCGGCCAGGAACCGGGCTCAGGACGCTGCTGGTACTCGCCGGGGTAGGCGGGGCGCACGGTCGGCAGGCCGTCGTCGGCGGGCCGGCCGTATGGGTCTTCCTGGTAGCGCTGCTGGCCGGAGGGCTGCTGCGGGGCGGGCGGCGCGGAGTCGCCCACCGAGTCGTCGACGGTGATCGCGATCCGGATGGTGCGACCGCACTCCCGGCTGAGGGTCTCGCTGATCAGCGGGGCGAGCCGGCCCTCGAGGACGCGCTTGCCCCATTCGTTGGGAACGGCGAGCAGTGCGGTGTCGGCGACCAGGGCGAGCGGCTGGCAGCGCTCGATCCACTGCTTGTCCTTGGGCTCGATGCCCTGCTGCCCCTCTCCGAGGAGATGCTCCAGCACTCGTGGCCACACTGCGGCAAGATCGGCAGGTACGTCAGCCACAGGGCACGCTCTCTCGCTGGTCCCACGAATGTGTGGTTCTCGGGACGGGATGGGATGGCTCAGACAGACAGGCAAGGACAGATGGGGAAAAGTTCGGGAGTTCGGCCACGGTAGTCGGGCCCACTGACGTGGTTCAAGTTGTTGTCCACAGCCTGTGCATACCGGGCCCCTGGGAGAGGCCGGTTTGACCGGATGGCGTAGCCGCGCGTACCGTAACCAGGTCGAGTTGTCGATGGCTGCTGCCGCCTGCCTCCGATGGGCAAAGATCACGATCTGTGGTCGTGAAGCGGTGCACACGGGCGTATACGCGAGCTACTCGTGGGCGCACGGTGACAGCCAGGCGATGTCCCGCCGCCAACGAATCATTTCTGGAGCCCCCGAGTGAGCAAGCGCACCTTCCAGCCGAACAACCGTCGCCGCGCCAAGACCCACGGCTTCCGCCTGCGGATGCGTACCCGTGCCGGCCGCGCGATTCTCGCGAACCGCCGTGGCAAGGGTCGCGCGAGCCTGTCCGCGTAATAGCCGACAGGTCATGACGTGCTGCCTACCGAGAATCGGCTGAGGCGGCGCGAGGACTTCGCGACCGCGGTACGCCGAGGACGCCGGGCCGGCCGCCCGCTCCTCGTCGTCCATCTACGCAGCGGTACAACGGACCCGCACGCGCCTGGGGAGAGCGCTCCCCCGACGCGTGCGGGTTTCGTTGTCAGCAAGGCCGTCGGCGTGGCAGTCGTCCGCAACCTGGTGAAGCGCAGGCTTCGCCACCTCATGCGCGAACGGCTGTCCCAGTTGCCCCCCGGTAGCCTTGTGGTCGTACGGGCATTGCCCGGTGCGGGCGATGCCGACCATGCACAGCTGGCCCGAGACCTGGACGCCGCCCTCGCGCGGCTGCTGGGAGGGGGCGCGCGATGAAGTACCCGCTGCTGGCCCTGATCAAGCTGTACCAGTGGACGATCAGCCCACTTCTGGGGCCCGTCTGCCGGTACTACCCGTCGTGTTCCCACTATGGATATACGGCGATCGACCGGCACGGTGCCGTCAAAGGCACAGCCCTGACCGCCTGGCGCATTCTGCGGTGCAATCCGTGGTCGCCGGGCGGTGTGGACTACGTGCCGGAGCGCAAGCGACCTCGTTGGCACGAGGCGCTGCGCGCTGCCTGGCGCGGCGACAAGGGCGGGCAGTCCGCCGCTGAGACCGAGACAAGCCCGGCCGCAGAGACCCCGCCCAATGCTCAAGGAGCCTGATTAGTGGACACGATTGCCAGTCTGTTCAGCTTCATCACCTGGCCCGTTTCCTGGGTCATCGTCCAGTTCCACAAGTTGTACGGCGCGATCTTCGGGCCGGACACGGGTTGGGCCTGGGGCCTGTCGATCGTGTCCCTCGTGGTGCTGATCCGTATCTGCCTGATCCCGCTCTTCGTGAAGCAGATCAAGTCGACCCGGAACATGCAGGCGCTCCAGCCGAAGATGAAGGCGATCCAGGAGCGCTACAAGAGCGACAAGCAGCGTCAGTCCGAAGAGATGATGAAGCTGTACAAGGAGACGGGCACCAACCCGCTCTCCTCGTGCCTTCCGATCCTCGCTCAGTCGCCGTTCTTCTTCGCGCTCTACCACGTGCTGTCGGGCATCGCCAACGGCAAGACCATCGGCGTCATCAACCAGCCGCTCCTCGAGAGCGCCCAGAAGGCCCACATCGTCGGCGCCCCGCTGGCCGCGAAGTTCATGGACAGCGCCTCCAAGGTCGAAGGCCTCGGCGCGACGCTGACCGACGTCCGCGTCGTCACCGCGATCATGATCGTGCTGATGTCCGCCTCGCAGTTCTTCACCCAGCGCCAGCTGATGACGAAGAACGTCGACCTGTCGGTCAAGACGCCGTTCATGCAGCAGCAGAAGATGCTGATGTACGTCTTCCCCATCATGTTCGCCGTGATGGGCATCAACTTCCCCGTAGGTGTCCTCGTCTACTGGCTGACCACCAACGTGTGGACCATGGGCCAGCAGATGTACGTCATCAACCAGAACCCGACGCCGGGTTCCAAGGCCCAGGAGCACTACCTGGACCGGCTGCTCAAGAGCGTCGCGCTGCACAGCGAGGTGCGCGGCAAGCGGCGGCGCGCGGTCGTCCAGGCGATCGTGGCCAAGGGCCCGGACCGCAATGACATCGAGCGCAAGTTCGTCACCGGCCTCTCCAAGCAGGGCTTCGTGGCCCAGGCCGACGGTTCCGTGGTGAAGAGCGACGTGGCGCTGGCCGAGGCCGAGGGCGGAGCGACGCCCAGGCGTCAGCAGCCCAAGCGGCAGACCAAGGCGCAGCGCCAGGCCGGCGCGGTTCAGCAGGAGGACGCGGCGGCGAAGACCTCGCTGTCGAAGGAGGCCGCCGAGCCCTCGGACGTGGTGCCCGCGGAGACGAAGGCCGAGCCGCAGGACGCCAAGCCGCAGCAGGAAGCCAAGCCGAAGCAGGGCAAGCCCACCGCGGGCCAGGCACGAGCCAAGTCGGGCCAGCGCAAGGGTCAGCAGCGGCCCAAGCACCCGACCAAGAAGTAAGAAGGAGTCCATCCGTGACGGAAGGCACCACCTCCCCGGCCGCTGAGGGCGTCGACACCCTCTCCCGCCTGGAGCAGGAAGGGGAGATCGCCGCCGATTACCTCGAGGGCCTGCTCGACATCGCCGACCTCGACGGCGACATCGACATGGACGTCGAGGCGGACCGAGCCGCGGTCTCGATCATCAGCGACAGCGACCGTGATCTTCAGAAGCTGGTCGGGCGCGACGGTGAGGTGCTGGAGGCTCTCCAGGAGCTGACGCGCTTGGCCGTGCACCGCGAGACCGGTGACCGCAGCCGGCTGATGCTGGACATCGGCGGCTACCGGGCCAAGAAGCGCACGGAGCTCGCGGAGCTGGGCGCCAAGGCGGCGGACGAGGTCAAGAGCACCGGGGCACCGGTGAAGCTGGACCCGATGACGCCGTTCGAGCGCAAGGTCGTCCACGACGCCGTCGCCGCGGCGGGGCTGCGCAGCGAATCGGAGGGCGAGGAGCCGCAGCGCTTCGTCGTCGTACTGCCCGCCTGAGCGGTCATTGCTTTGTCGGCCCCGTCTGTTCGCAGGCGGGGCCGATCTTTGTCAGCCTGATAGTCAGCCACCACAGTGCGGCAACGCGTAGCTAGGGAAGGACGGTCCCCGTGACGGAGGCAGAGGCAGCAGCGGAGCTTCCCCCGGCGCCCGAGGAGGCGCGGGCGGTGTTCGGGGAGTTCTTCCCCGAGGCCGTGCGGTATGCGGAGCTGCTCGCGGATGCGGGGGTCAAGCGCGGTCTGATCGGTCCACGTGAGGTGCCGCGCCTGTGGGAGCGACACCTGCTGAACTGCGCGGTGCTCTCCGAGGTCGTCCCCGAAGGCGTCACGGTCTGCGACGTCGGCTCCGGCGCGGGGCTGCCCGGTATCCCGCTGGCGCTGGTGCGCCCGGACCTGAAGATCACGCTTCTTGAGCCGCTGCTGCGCCGCACCAATTTCCTCCAGGAGGTCGTGGAGCTCCTCGGCCTCGACCATGTCACCGTGGTGCGCGGCCGCGCCGAGGAGATGCTGGGCAAGGTCACCCCGGTTCACGTGGTGACGGCCCGCGCGGTGGCACCGCTGGACCGGCTGGCCGGGTGGGGTGTTCCGCTGCTGCGTCCCTACGGCGAGATGCTGGCGCTCAAGGGCGACACGGCGGAAGAGGAGATCGTCGGCGCGCGCGCCGCGCTGAGCAAGCTCGGTGTGGTGGAGACGTCCGTGCTGCACGTGGGCGAGGGCGTGGTGGACCCGCTCTCCACGGTCGTACGGGTCGAGGTCGGGGAGAGCCCGGGCGGGGTGCGGTTCGCCGCGAAGCGCGCCAAGGCCGCCCGCACCAGCCGAACCCGACGTCGCCGCTGAGAACCGGTCCCTGGTTGGGGATTCGATGGGCGAATGGTCCATAGAAGGCCGTATACGTACGCATTTCGGAGTGTCGTAACGGCGGCTGGGTAGCGCGGATGCATCGTGTTTCACGTGAAACGTCGCTCACTGCTGCATGGAATCATCAGCCGCGGCCGTGCGGCTTCCTCGCCGCGCGACCGCAGGCCCTTCGCAGGGGGCCCAGAGTCCCCCGTGAGGGCTACGGAGTTGTCCACAGAGGTGGATTCGTCCACAGAAGACAGGGCCTCGCTGGTTCACGACCCCGAAGACATGGGAGGCTCTGTTCATTGCGAGCCTGAAGTCGAGGAGAGTGAATCCTTGCGGTCCGACGCCAACATCGCGGGACCGATGACCGATCCGGTCCCCGGTCCCCGTACCGAATCGGCGGGGGAGGATGTTTCACGTGAAACACCGCCCCCGATGGACGACACCCCTATCGGTCGTGCTGCCCAGCTGGCGGTGGAAGCCCTCGGCCGGGCCGGCGAGGGTCTGCCCCGGCCGGAGCAGACCCGCATCATGGTCGTCGCCAACCAGAAGGGCGGCGTAGGAAAGACCACCACCACGGTCAACCTCGCCGCTTCCCTCGCGCTGCACGGCGCTCGGGTCCTGGTGGTCGACCTCGATCCGCAGGGCAACGCCTCGACGGCACTGGGTATCGACCACCACGCCGACGTCCCTTCGATCTATGACGTCCTGGTCGAGAGCAGGCCGCTCTCCGAAGTGGTCCAGCCCGTCCCGGACGTCGAAGGCCTCTTCTGCGCACCGGCCACCATCGACCTCGCCGGTGCGGAGATCGAGCTCGTCTCCCTGGTGGCCCGGGAGAGCCGACTCCAGCGCGCCATCCAGGCGTACGAGCAGCCGCTGGACTACATCCTCATCGACTGCCCGCCCTCGCTGGGGCTGCTGACGGTGAACGCCCTGGTCGCGGGGGCTGAGGTCCTGATCCCGATCCAGTGCGAGTACTACGCCCTGGAAGGCCTGGGCCAGCTCCTGAGGAATGTCGACCTCGTGCGCGGCCACCTCAACCCGACGCTGCATGTGTCGACGATCCTGCTGACCATGTACGACGGCAGGACCCGGCTCGCCTCCCAGGTGGCCGACGAGGTGCGCAGCCACTTCGGCAAGGAGGTGCTGCGGACCAGCATTCCGCGGTCGGTACGCATCTCCGAGGCCCCGAGTTACGGGCAGACGGTGCTCACCTACGACCCGGGCTCCAGCGGCTCGCTGTCGTACCTCGAAGCTGCCCGCGAAATCGCCCTGCGCGGCGTCGGCGTGCAGTACGACCCCACGCACGCGCATGTGGTCAGCCAGAACAACAAGCACAGCATGTCGGAGGGGATCCAGTGAGTGAGCGACGCAGAGGACTGGGGCGTGGGCTCGGTGCGCTGATCCCATCAGCCGCGCAGGAGAAGCCGGGCTCCTCGGTGGGGACGGCTTCCACGTCCCCGTCGTCGGTGCCAGTCCTGACCGCGGAGCGGGGGGTGGCGGCCGCGAAGGTGACGACGCTGCCGGCGGCTTCCGTTCCACGTGAAACAGCTCCGGCGCCCGAGCCGGAGGCAGTGCCGGAGCCGGTCGGTGCGGCCGGTGCGTTCTTCGCCGAGCTGCCGATCGACTCGATCACGCCGAACCCGCGACAGCCGCGTGAGGTGTTCGACGAGGACGCGCTGTCCGAACTGGTCACCTCCATCAAGGAAGTGGGGCTCCTCCAGCCCGTCGTCGTCCGTCAGACCGGCCCCGAGCGTTACGAGCTCATCATGGGTGAGCGGCGCTGGCGGTCCTGCCGTGAGGCGGGCTTGGAGCGGATTCCCGCGATCGTCCGGGAAACGGATGACGAGAAGCTTCTTCTCGACGCCCTCCTGGAGAACCTCCACCGTGCCCAGCTGAACCCGCTGGAGGAGGCCGCGGCCTACGACCAGTTGCTCAGGGACTTCAAGTGCACCCATGACCAGCTGGCCGACCGCATCGGCCGCTCGCGTCCGCAGGTCTCCAACACCCTGCGTCTGCTGCGCCTTTCGGCTCCGGTTCAGCGCAGGGTGGCTGCCGGTGTGCTCTCGGCGGGGCACGCGAGGGCGCTGCTGTCGGTGGAGGACACCGCGGAACAGGACCGGCTCGCCCACCGCATCGTGGCGGAGGGCCTCTCGGTGCGGGCGGTCGAGGAGATCGTCAGCCTGATGTCCTCCGAGCCCCAGGCCGCTCCCAAGGCCAAGGGTCCCCGAGCCGGGACGCGTCTGTCACCCGCGCTGTCCGACCTGGCGAACCGTCTCTCGGACCGTTTCGAGACCCGGGTGAAGGTCGACCTCGGTCAGAAGAAGGGAAAGATCGTCGTCGAGTTCGCCTCGATAGACGATCTGGAGAGGATTCTCGGCACCCTCGCCCCGGGCGAGGGCAGGGTCCTGGAGAAGGGCCTGGCCGAGGACGCCTCGGACGACGGCGACAGCTGAGGCCGCTCGGTTTCGCTTGAGGGCGGGCCGAGTTCCGGTGCTTACCGGAACTCGGCCCGCCCTTTGCATGCGGACGGTACCCCCGCCACCAGGGGGTGGATACGATGCGTTCTGGTATGGCACATCCACCTTGATCCATCCTTGAGGGAGGCGGGGGCCATGCGAACGGTGAGCCGCACTCAACTGGTGACGGCAGGGCTCGGTCTCGGGGCGGTCGGCGGATTCGTCGGCAGTCTGCTGCGGGAGCGGAACGCGCTGTCGGCCGCGCAGGGTGCGGCAGGCGAGGGAAGTGAGGAACAGCCTCCATGGGGCGACGGCTCGTACCGCTCACGCTGGACAACCTTCCGGACCTCCCCCAGCGCTGCCGCGGCTGTGTCTTCTGGGAGCTCGACCCGGTCAGCGGAGAAGCCGCGGTAAGAGCGGGCAGACCCGAAGTGGAGAAAGAAGCCTGGATCTCGGGCGTGCTCCTGGAATGGGGCTCCTGCGGCCGCGTCGTCTACGTCGATGACATCCCGGTCGGTTATGTGCTGTACGCGCCTCCGGCTTATGTGCCCCGCTCCACCGCGTTTCCCACCAGCCCGGTGGCAGCCGATGCCGTCCAGCTGATGACCGCCTGGATCATGCCGGGGTACCAGGGGCAGGGGCTGGGGAGAGTGCTGGTGCAGACGGTCGCCAAGGATCTGCTGCGCCGTGGCTTCAAGGCCATCGAGGCGTTCGGGGACGCCCGTTGGCGCGAGCCTGCCTGTGTGCTGCCGGCCGATCATCTCCTGGCCGTGGGCTTCAAGACCGTACGGCCCCACCCGCGGTATCCGCGGATGCGGCTGGAACTGCGGACGACGCTGTCCTGGAAGGAAGACGTCGAGCTGGCCCTGGACCGGCTGCTCGGAGCGGTCCAGAAGGAACCGGCCCTCAGACCGCTGTAAGAGGTGTTTCACGTGAAACGGGCCCGCCCCCAGTCCGGGGGCGGGCCCGTTTCACGTGAAACGACGAGCGCGTGGCGCCTTACTCGGCGATGAAGTCGGCGAGGTCACGCTCCAGCGCGGCCTTCGGCTTGGCGCCGACGATCGTCTTGACGACCTCGCCGCCCTGGTAGACGTTCAGCGTCGGGATCGACATGACGCCGTACTTGGCGGCCGTCTCCGGGTTCTGGTCGATGTTGAGCTTGACGATCTCGATCTGCCCACCGTGCTCGGCGGCGATGGCCTCCAGCGACGGGGCGATCTGGCGGCACGGGCCGCACCACTCGGCCCAGAAGTCCACGAGGACGGGCTTGTCGCTCTTGAGGACGACCTCGTCGAAGTCGGAGTCGGTCACGTGCTTCAGGGTGCCGGCCACGGCAGTCTCCTAAGGGGTGTTGGGGGGAGGGGGAAGCTGAAAGCGGTGGATCAGACGCCTGCTGCGGCCTTCTCGTTGTCCGCGAGAGCGGCCAGGAAGCGCTCCGCGTCGAGGGCGGCGGAACAGCCGGTGCCGGCGGCCGTGATGGCCTGACGGTAGGTGTGGTCGACGACGTCGCCGGCGCCGAAGACGCCCGTGAGGTTGGTGCGGGTCGACGGGGCGTCGACCTTCAGGTAGCCCTCGTCGTCCAGGTCGAGCTGGCCCTTGAAGAGCTCCGTGCGCGGGTCGTGTCCGACGGCGATGAACAGGCCCGTCACCGGCAGCTCGGAGGTCTCGCCGGTCTTGGTGTTGCGCAGCGTCAGACCGGAGAGCTTCTGGTCTCCGTGGATTTCGGCGACCTCGCTGTCCCAGGCGAACTTGATCTTCTCGTCGGAGAAGGCGCGCTCCTGCATGGCCTTGGAGGCGCGCAGGCTGTCGCGGCGGTGGACGATCGTGACCGACTTGGCGAAGCGCGAGAGGAAGGTCGCCTCCTCCATCGCGGTGTCGCCACCGCCGACCACGGCGATGTCGTGGTCCTTGAAGAAGAAGCCGTCGCACGTGGCGCACCAGGAGACACCGCGCCCGGACAGCTTGTCCTCGTTGGGCAGGCCCAGCTTGCGGTGCTGCGAGCCGGTGGTGACGATGACGGCCTTGGCGCGGTGGACGGTGCCGGCGGTGTCCGTGACGGTCTTGATGTCACCGGTGAGGTCCACGGCGACGACGTCGTCCGGAACCAGCTCGGCGCCGAAGCGCTCGGCCTGGCCGCGCATGTTGTCCATGAGCTCCGGGCCCATGATGCCGTCCTGGAAGCCGGGGAAGTTCTCCACCTCGGTGGTGTTCATCAGCGCACCGCCGGCGGTGACGGCGCCCTCGAACACCAGCGGCTTCAGGGACGCACGTGCGGTGTACAGCGCGGCCGTGTATCCGGCCGGCCCCGAGCCAATGATGATCACGTTACGGACGTCGCTCACGGGTTTCTTCCTCGTCTCTGCGGACTGCCTACTGCCTGTCGGGGCCCCGGTCCAGGACTCTCACCCCACCCAACGGATCCTACGGGGGTTGCATTCCCGAGCCGGACGGGCCGCACGCGCAAGCGCCTCTCGCGTGGCCTCAGGGGCGCGGATAGGAGTGGGTCAGCAGCAACTTGCCCGCGGTCGGGGAACCCGTGTTCTCGCAGGCCGCGTCCACGATGTACGCCTCTACGTTCGCGGGATCGGTCTGGTCGGGCAGCACGACGAGATAGACCGGGCTTCCCTCGTACGTGCCCTGTTCGGTCGCCAACGGCGTCTGGGAGGGGCGTCCGGTGCCCGCCTGGACGCAGGGCGGCACGCTGACGGCGGAACGCAGGGTGTCCGGGTGGTTCTCGTCGCTGGGGGCGTTCTTCGTCGAGGGCGCGATCTGTGCCGAGGGAGCCTTCCCGGACGCCTGACCGCCGTGCTGGGACAACAACGACTGAACCCGGTTCTCAAGGGTGCCCGAGGAGAAGACGGTGCCGCTGGGCACCGAGGCGGGGGACGAGGCCTGCCGGGCCGCGGGAGGCGGCGACGTCGACTGGAAGCCCTGGGCGAAGAAGATCCCCACCCCGACGGCCGCGACGCCCACGACCGCGCTGAGCACCGCCACGCGGCGGCGGCGTGCCCTGGCACCACGACCGGGCCCCGTGGCGGCCCGGCTGTGCCCTGCGGGGCGGTCGGTCTGCGGCACCGCCGAGGAGGTGGTCGGCTCGGCCTCTGGTTCGTCGGTCGCGGCGGGTGTTTCACGTGAAACATGCGGGGTTTCACGTGAGGCGTCGTCGGGGGCCGTGGCGTCGAGGAGTGCTTCGGCGGCGAGCGCCGCGTCGATACGGCCCGCTACATCGACAGGCATGCGGTGCGGCCCGGGCAGCGTGCCGAGCAGATCGCGGATCTCCTCCAGGGAGGCCCGTACATCGGCGCAGAGGGCACAGCCCTGGAGATGGCGCCGCACATCCTCCATACGGGACGGCGGCAGCAGCCCTTCGGTGAGTTCGGAGATCTCCGAGACGTCCGGGTGTTGTGTCGTTCCGGTCGTGGATGTCACGCGCGCCCACCTCCGCCCTTCACGGCAGCCGAATCGCTCGGTCCTGCGTCGTTGGTTCCTGACTCCGGTGGGACGGATGTCCCCGGCGTCCGGTTCCTTCCCCCACCGGACTCACCACTACTCCCCGTATCGGCGCGCAGATGAGTGAGGAGAGGCAGCAGTCGGGCGCGTCCTCGGGCACAGCGGCTCTTCACCGTGCCGGTGGGGACGTCGAGCACGGCGGCCGCCTCGGCCACGGGGTAGCCCTGCATGTCGACGAGGACGAGTGCGGCGCGCTGGTCCGGCGGGAGGGTGCCCAGCGCCGCGATGAGCTGGCGGTGCAGATCCTCCCGTTCGGCCGGTGCTTCGGCCGACTCGTGCGGCTCCATCAGCTGGTCCAGGCGCTCGGTGTCGTCGACCGGCGACGTTTTGCGGGAGGCCGCTTTGCGGGCCCGGTCGAGACAGGCGTTCACCGTGATGCGGTGCAGCCAGGTGGTGACGGCCGACTGGCCACGGAACGAGTGGGCGGCCCGATAGGCGGAGACCAGGGCGTCCTGGACGGCGTCGGCGGCCTCCTCGCGGTCTCCCAGCGTGCGCAGCGCCACCGCCCAGAGGCGGTCGCGGTGGCGCCGCACGATCTCACCGAAGGCGTCGGGGTCGCCCTCGACATGGCGCGCCAGAAGGTCCTGGTCGCTTATGTCGCCCAGTGTGGCCTCGTCCAACGGTGAGCCTCCCCCTGCCGTTCGGTCAGCCGGCGAACTTCACATCGGTGATGGCCTGCTTGTGGCCGGCCTTGCTGTAGTCGTCGGCCGGCGCATCAGGCATGGCCGTCATCCACAGGAGCACATAGCGCGACGTCACCGGGGAGTCCGCCTTGAAGTCGGCACGGGTGCCACTGGTCTGGGTCCTGGCGATCTTCTTCATCCCGCTCACCGATGTCGAGGGGGTGAGCGAGTCCGTCGCGTACAGCGTGATGGTGGTGTGATCCCCGGCGTAGCGCAACAGTATCGACGCGGTCGAGATGTTCCTGGAGGAGCCGAGGTCGTAGACGATGCCGACGCCGGCCTTCACGGAAGGCACCAGGTCGGGGCCGTCGAAGAAGGTTTTGGTGCGCCAGAAGGTGGAGGTGCTGCCGTCGTAGGTGTCCCGCACAGCGGCGGCGTTCTGCGGCGATCCGTCCGGCGCGTACTCCTGGGCGTCCTGGATCTTGATCGGTACCGGGGCGTGCGGCTTGTCCCCGTCGCTGTGGTCCGTGGTCTGGGTGTTGCCGGTCTCGTTGTTTCCGCCCTTGTCGTGGTGGAGCAGGGCGTCGGCGAGCTGCCAGCTTCCGAGGCCGAGGGCGGCGATCAGGAGGGCCGAGACACCCCACTTGAGTGCTTTGCCGGTGCGTCCCTGAAGCGGTGGGGGCGGGGGAGGCAACGGCTGGGTGACCGAGGGGCCGGGGCCGGTGGCCGGGCGGGCGTACGTCCCCTGCTGGTAGGTGGTGCGCTGGTACTCGGGCGGCGCGGTGAACGCGGGCTCCGGCGGGCGGATGCGGGGCATCTCCCCGATGGCCTTGACCAGCTCGTCCGGGGTGGTGCACGGCGGTTCCTGGCGGGAGGCGGTGGCTCCCTCGTTGACCAGGGCCCGCATGGCGAGCTCCGAGAGGCCCCGGTGGACGCCTGCCCGCACCTGGTCGGGTGCGATCAGGCCGACGCCCTTGGGCAGGCCGTGCAGCCCGTAGGCATCGCTCTCGTACGGCCAGCGCTGGGTGAGCACGGCGTACAGGAGGGCGCCGATCGCCTCGGTGTCGGTGCGCTGCGGGGTGTCGGAGCTGATGCCGCGCAGCGCCGCGGCGACGGCCAGGCCGCGGATGCGGTACTGCCCGGTCGAGGTCCGCAGGATCGCGCTCGGGGTGAGCCTGAGGTGGGCAAGGCCCTCACGGTGGGCTGCCGCCATGGCCTGCGACACCTGGGTGACCATCTGGTAGGCGTCGTGCGCCTCCAGCGGGCCGAGCGCCAGCAGGGCGGTGAGCTCGGTGGCGTCCGGCAGCCACTCGTGGACGACGTAGACGAGGTCGTTCTCCTCGACGGCGTCGAGGACCTGCACGAAGCGGGGGTCACCGAGGAGCGCGGAGGAACGGGCGGCGGCCAGGACGGAGCGGGCCCGGGGGTGGTCGGCGGGCAGCAGGTGGACGCCGACGGCTCGGCGGAGTTTTTCATCGACCGCACGCCAGCTGCTGAAACCGTCCAGACGGGTGACGCACTCCTCGAGGCGGTAGCGTCTGGCCAGCTTGTGGCCGCTGTGCAGTTCGGGCGTCGCGATGGACGGCTCGGTGGCCTTGCGCTCACCGCCGGGGCCGTTGGCGTTCTGCTGCGCCGTGTCTGGCGTGTCGATGGACTCCGTCACCCCGTCGGTCGTCGCCTGGTCCGCCTTGGCGGCCAGCGGGCTGTCGCCGCTGTTGTCGGCCACGTCGACGGCAGCCGTGCTACGTTCCGCCACCGTCGCTCCTGCCTCCCCATCCGTTGCGTGCTGTAGGCCAGCCATGCAAAGTCATGCCAATTGTGCCCACAGTCCAGCACTATGCACGACACGCGGTGGCCGGCGATGGTTGTGCGCGGGGCTGCGGCCTCAGCGGCCGAGCCGTCCGCGCACCATTCCGACCATGGCGTTGAGCTCCTCGATGCGCATCCGCTTGGCCGCGACGAAGAAGACTCCCATCAGTACGGCACCGCCGACGACCAGTGCCACCACCGATCCTCCCGCACCCTCGCCCAGGAACTTCAGCAGGCCGAAGCCGACCGCGCCCGCCACGATCGCGGCCGGGACCGCGGCGAGGCACAGGCGGGCGTAGGTGCGCAGGACGTGGGCGCCGTCCAGGTCGCCGCCCAGCCGTTCGCGCAGCCGGCGCCACGCCACTCCGACGCCCACGGCGTAGGCGAGGCCGTAGGCACCGGCCATGCCGACGACCGCCCACCGGGCGGGCAGCACGACGTAGCAGGCGGCCGAGACCGCCGCGTTGACGGCGGCCACGATGACCGTGTTGTAGAACGGCGTCCGGGTGTCCTCGTATGCGTAGAAACCGCGCAGCACGACGTACTGCACCGAGTACGGGATCAGGCCGAGCGCGAACGCCATGAGGATGAAGCCCATGGACTCGGCGGCCTGGATGCCGCTCGACGCGTACAGCAGGGTGCACATCGGGACGCCGAGCGCGAGGAAGGCGAAGGCGACGGGCACGATCGCGACCGCCGAGTTCCGCAGCCCCTGCGAGATGTCGTCGCGGACCGCGCCGGGGTCGTTGTCGTGCGCGGCACGCGAGATGCGTGGCAGCAGCGCGGCCATGACCGAGACGGTGATGATGGCCTGCGGCATGCCCCAGATCAGCTGGGCGTTGGAGTAGGCGAGGAAGCCCGCGCCGGAGCGCCCGGACTCTTTGCCCGCCGCCGTGGCGAGCCGGGTGACCACGATGACGCCGGCCTGGTTGGCGAGCACGAACATCACGGTCCACTTGGCGAGCTTGACCGTCTTGCCGAGGCCGTGGCCCTTCCAGTCGAACCGCGGCCGGAAGCGGAAACCGGTCTCCCTGAGGTAGGGCAGCATCGCCAGGGCCTGCACCACGAGCCCGAGGAGGGTGCCGATGCCCAGCAGGCGCACACCGTCGTGCGGGATCGTCTGGACCCCCATGTGGGACTCGGCGGAGGTGCCGTAGACCCAGATGAACAGGCCGAACGTGGAGATCATCACGATGTTGTTGAGGACCGGGGTCCACATCATCGCGCCGAACTTGCCGCGCGCGTTGAGGATCTGGCCCAACACCACGTGCACACCCATGAAGAAGATCGTGGGCAGGCAGTAGCGGGCGAACGTGACGGCGACGCTGTTGGCGGCCGCGTCATTGCCGATGGTGGGCGACATCAACTGGATCAGCAGGGGCGCCCCGACGACCGCGAGCACCACGATGGTGCCGAGCGCGACCATGACGAGGGTCAGCAGCCGGTTGGCGTAGGCCTCGCCGCCGTCCTCGTCGTCCTTCATGGAACGCACCAGCTGGGGCACGAACACCGAGTTCAGGCCGCCGCCGACGGTCAGGATGTAGATCATCGTCGGCAGGGTGTACGCGATGGTGAAGGTGTCGCCGAGCAGTGCGGCGCCCAGCGCCGCCGTGATCACCAGGCTGCGTACGAAGCCCGTGAGGCGGGAGACCAGGGTGCCCGCGGCCATGACGGCGCTGGACTTCAGCAGGCTGGAGGCGCGGCCGGCCTGCTTGCGGGGCGGCTCGGGGGCGGGCTCCGGCACGGCGGGAACGGGGGGCTGGCCCGCCTGCTGCTGGTCGCGGTAGAGGTGCGCGAAGGCGTCCTGCTCGGGCAGCTCCTCACCCGCCTGGGTGACGAGGTCGTCGAGCCCCACGAACTGCGTGGTCCTCGCGTCGTCGCCGTAGGGCAGATGGCGCGAGGGGCCCTCGGGCTCGGGCGGCGGCGTCTGCGCCCAGATCCGCGGATCGGGCGCGAACTGCTGCGCCGCGGGCTGCTGGTAGAGCGGCTGCTGCTCGGGATAGGTGCCCGGGGGCGGCGGCGGGTGCGCGGCGCGGTCGTAGAGCGCCTCGGTCACCGGGTCCTGGGCGGAGAGGTCCTGTTCCCGGTACGGATCGTAGGCATAGGCATCCTGGACGTACGGGTCGGGTGCGGACTGCGGCGGCGGGATCTGCCCCGCCTGGGTGGGTGCCGGAGGCATGCCCCCGGAGGGCGCGGCACCGCTGCCAGCGCCCTGCCCACGGTCACCGTCGTACGGCGCGTTCATGGTTACCCCACCTCATCGTCCCCGGCCGACCGGCCACGACATAGCTCAATGGTCCACTTTCTCACCCGGGCCGGGTGAGGCCCCGCTTTCGGGACCGGTGTCCGGTGTCGGGTCACTCGGCTGCCCGGGATCGGCGTCCGCCGAACCGTTCGACTGTCCCGGATCGTCGTCGCCGTCGGGCTCGTCACGAGCCATGGAGCGCTTGCGGTGGGTGTACATCCGGATGCCCGCGAGCACCAGCAGCAGGACACCGCCCGCGATGACCAGCATCACCGTCGGAGTGATCTCGGAGACCTGGACGGTGAACTCCATCGGCTCACCGTACGGCGTGCCGTCCTCGGTGTAGAGCCGGGCGATCACCGGTACGGGGCCGTTGGCGTTCGCGATGGCGGTGAACTTCACCGACTGGCTGCGGTCGCCGTCCACCTTCACGGGCTGTTCGCCGATCGCGGCACCGTCGTCGCCCAGCAGCAGACGGGTGGGGCTCTTGGGCTGAAGCCTCAGCACCAGGTGGTCGACGCCCTGCACCAGCTTGTTCTGCACGGTGACGGCGAGGGTGGCGCTGCGCCCCGACATGGTCGCGGTCGACTTCTGGATGAGGTGGACCTGGTCGGCCAGACCGTCCAGGTAGAGCTGCACTCCGGAACGGTAGTTCTGCGCGCCGCCCGAATTGCCGCGCCAGGACGTCGACATCTCCCGGTTGATCGCGTTCCCAAAGGGAGTGACCACACGGTCGGGGGCGCTCAGGATGACCTTGAACCGCTCCAGGGTGCCCTGCGTGCTCTTCATGTCCTGGAAGGCGTCGAGCGGCAATTCCTGCTGGCGCAGCGAGTCGGGGTACGCGTTCGTGCCGGGCGTCCGCGTGGTGGCCAGGGGGTCGGGCTTGGCGGCGGCCGCCGCGGACAGGTCGACGAGGGGCTGGGTCCAGCGCTGGGGGTCCAGGGCGTGCAGGGCGGCGGCCATCGTCTGGGCCTGGCTGGCCGTCGGCATGCGCTGGGGGGCGACCACGATGCTGCGCTGCTTCTCGGGCTCCTCCAGCGTGATCGCGAGGGTCTGTGCGAGGAACTCCTGCGTGGCCAGGGTCGAGCCGCCCGCCATGGACATATCGCCCTGGAAGGCTGTGGAGAGCCGGGCGTCGGCGACGATGGCATTGGCGCCGCCGCCGATGGGCCGGGCCGCCGTCGGCGTGTAGGACAGCGCGCTGTCCCGCAGGCTGTCGCTGCGGGCGATCACGTTGTGGGCGCCGGCCGACGTGGCCACGTCGACGATCGAGGGGTCGACGGCGCCCTCGACGGGCCAGGAGTAGTCGGCCGACGGGGTCACGTGCAGGATCGTGTCGATCGTCTTCTGGGCGACCTCGGTGGCGCTCTGCAAATGACCGAGGGAACCGGGCACGTCACGGCCGTGGTGGGCGAGCGAGGCCAGATCCGGGTCGGCGAACGGCAGCGCGACCACCTTCTCGCCCTGGACCGCCGCCTCCAGGGCGCTCAGCCACGCCTTGGCCGCGTCCTGCCCGGTGCCGTTCACCAGGGCGTCGCCGACCTTGATCTTGTAGTTGCGGGTCATCGCGTCGACGGTGGCCAGCAGATCAGGGTCGATCACCCAGGTCACCGGCAGCTGCTTGCCGAGCGACACCATCTGCTCGAGCCGCCCGCCGGGGCCGATGTCCTTGGCCAGGGAATCATCGGCGAAGACCGGGGTCTGCTGCGCGTCCGAGCCGGTCTGGGCGGTGAGGTGGGCCGAGGAGATGAGCGGCCACAGGAAGGTGAGCTGGCTCTTCTTGCCCTCGACGGCCTCCGGCTGCCACGGCAGGAAGGTGTGCTGGATGCCGAGCACCTGGTCGTACCGCTGGTTCGCGGTCTGCCCCGACAGGGAGACACCGAGCTGGTAGACCCCGCTCTCGTCCAGGCCCAGCTTGGCCACCGGCACCGAGAGGGTGAAGTCCTGGCTGATCCCGGTGTCCAGCTTGGCGAACGTGACGGTGGGTCCGTCGCTGAGTTCGGCGCCGTCGCCGCTCGACGGGGAGGCGCTGCGCGCGGCGGCTCCGTCGATTGCCGCACGCCCGGACAGTTTCTGCCCCACCCGTAGCGCCACATGGGCGCCGGTCACGGCCTGCTTGCCCTTGTTGGTCACCGTGCCGGAGATCGTCAGCGTGTCGCTCTTGACGGGGGCCGTGGGGGCCACCGAGTCGAGGGACACCTGCACGCTCTGACCGCTCACGGCGTCCTCGACGGCGTGGGCCGCGGGGGCTGCCGTCGCGGACAGCAGGCCCGCGAACAGAGGGGCGCCGACGAGCAGTGCCGCCGTACGCCGGAACCACCGGCGGGCAGGAGAGGGAGTCATCCCCTGAGAATCTGCCGCCTCGGCCACGCGCTCGCCCGTCCCTCGCTGTCGGTTGCTGCGTCCACGCATGGTAACGATGCGGACTGTGGCGAAGTGCCGCGGTCCGCTCTACATGATCGCAACGGTGCCGTACCGAGGAGCGGGCGCTCCTTCGGGGGCCGTGGTGCCGGGGCCCCGAAGAACGGTGACGACCGGGGCGGCCGGGCCACGTACCCTTTTCTGTTGTGCCGAACGCCAATGAAGACAATCCCAGTGCACTGAGCCAGGTGCAGCGCCGCGCGGTGAGTGAACTGCTGCGGGTGTCCCCGGTCGCGGACGACCTCGCCCTCCGATTCGAGGAGGCCGGGTTCTCTCTCGCCCTCGTGGGCGGGTCCGTCCGGGACGCTCTGCTCGGGCGGCTCGGCAACGACCTGGACTTCACCACGGATGCCCGCCCCGAGGACGTGCTGAAGATCGTGCGGCCCTGGGCGGACGCGGTCTGGGAGGTCGGGATCGCCTTCGGCACGGTCGGCTGCCAGAAGGACGGGTACCAGATCGAGGTCACGACCTACCGTTCCGAGGCGTACGACCGGACCTCGCGCAAGCCCGAGGTGTCCTACGGCGACTCCATCGAGCAGGACCTCGTGCGGCGCGACTTCACCGTCAACGCGATGGCGGTGGCGCTGCCGCAGAAGGAGTTCGTCGACCCGCACGGCGGCCTCGAAGACCTCGCCGCCCGGGTGCTCCGCACGCCCGGCACACCCGAGGAGTCCTTCTCCGACGATCCGCTGCGGATGATGCGCGCCGCGCGCTTCGCCGCCCAGCTGGACTTCGAGGTGGCACCCGAGGTCGTCACCGCCATGACGGACATGTCCGGCCGTATCGAGATCGTCTCCGCGGAGCGTGTGCGGGACGAGCTCAACAAGCTGCTGATCTCCGCCCATCCGAAGAAGGGGCTGCGGCTCCTGGTCGACACCGGGCTCGCCGAGCACGTCCTGCCGGAGCTGCCGGCCCTGCGCCTTGAGAGTGACGAACACCACCGCCACAAGGACGTCTACGAGCACTCGCTGACCGTTCTGGACCAGGCGATCGACCTGGAGGAGAACGGGCCGGACCTGGTGCTGCGGCTGGCGGCGCTGCTGCACGACATCGGCAAGCCGAGGACGCGGCGCTTCGAGTCGGACGGGCGGGTCTCCTTCCACCACCACGAGGTGGTCGGCGCGAAGATGACCAAGAAGCGGATGACCGAGCTGAAGTACTCCAACGAGATGGTCAAGGACGTCTCGAAGCTCGTGGAGCTGCACTTGCGCTTCCACGGGTACGGCACCGGGGAGTGGACCGACTCGGCGGTGCGACGGTACGTCCGCGACGCGGGGCCGCTCCTCGAACGGCTGCACAAGCTGACCCGCTCGGACTGCACCACGCGCAACAAGCGCAAGGCGAGCGCGCTGTCCCGGGCCTACGACGGCCTGGAAGAACGGATCGCGGAGCTTCAGGAGCAGGAGGAGCTGGACTCGATCCGGCCCGACCTCGACGGCAACCAGATCATGGAGATCCTGGGCATCAGCCCCGGGCCGGCGATCGGTCAGGCGTACAAGCACCTGTTGGAACTGCGCCTGGAGAACGGCCCCATGGACCACGATGCGGCGGTCGCGGCACTGAAGGAATGGTGGGCGGCGCGGAGCTGAGGTCGTGTTTCACGTGAAACACGACGAGCTGGAGGCATGACGCGGGGGCTGTGTTTCACGTGAAACACAGCCCCCGCGTCATGCGCTCTGCTACTTGGTGTCGCCCAGGCAGAGGGTGAAGGAGTTGCCCTTCTCGTCCCAGGTGAAGGCCGCAGTGGTGCCGGTGACGTTCTGGCAGGTCAGCTGCGGAGTGCTGGCGCCGGGGCTCTTCTTGAGCACCTTGTTGGTCGCCTTGGAGTCCGTGCAGCTCACCTGCTGGATGTCGGGCTTGTTGTCGGTGCCCTTGTTGTACAGGCAGTCGCCGACCGACAGCTGCTTGGCGTCATCGCTGTCCTTGCTGAGGTACCAGCCGCCGGCTATGACGACCAGACCGACCACAATGCCGATGGCCTTGATCGCCTTCTTGCCGCCGCCGCGCGTCGGGGTGCCCTGCGGGGCCATCGGGACGCCCTGGTACGGGGCTCCCTGCGCCGGGAAGCCGGGCTGCCCGGTCTGTCCGTACGGTGCGTTCTGGTTCTGGGCGTACGGGTTCTGGCCCTGGGGCGGCGTGGTCACGGAGAAGGTCCCCCTCAAAAGGATGGCGATGTATGACGCCCGTAAGTTAGCGGGCCCCTATGACACCGCCGACACCGCAGGCCACTCTGTGTCCTCGATGTGACACTCAGGGGTGCGGAAACCGGGTCATACCCGCTGCTACCGCTGCGTAGATGAGGGAGACGGTGATGACGAGCGGGGCCGAGCGGCCGTCCGGCGGGAGCATCAACGCGGCGACCGCGGCGGCACCCACGAAGGCCATGTTGAACAGGACGTCGTAGAGGGAGAAGATCCGCCCCCGGTAGGAGTCGTCCACCGTGGACTGGATGACCGTGTCCGTGGTGATCTTGGCGCCCTGGGTGACGAGGCCGAGAACGAAGGCGGCGATCAGCATCGGCACGGGGGCGAAGGGCAGCCCGAGTGCCGGTTCCAGTACCGCGGCGGTCGCCGAGCACACCATGATCCACCGGTACTGGCCGAGTCGCGCGACCGCCCACGGTGTCATGACGGCCGCGACGAAGAAGCCCGCTCCCGAGACGCCCACGGCGAGCCCGAGCAGGGCGAGACCACCCGTCCCGGCACCCCTGTCCGTCCCCCGGCCCAGGCGTACCGGCAGAGCATCAGCAGCATGACGGTCAGCGCCCCGTAGCAGAACCGCATCAGCGTCATCGCGGCGAGCACCCGGGCCGCCGAGCGGCGCCGGTTCAGGTGCCGTACGCCGTCCGCGAGGCCGCGCGCCGTGGAACGCAACACCGCGGCGAGGCCGGGCTGGACGGCTGTGGGATCCGGCCCGAGCAGTCCCGGCGGAAGCCGGAGGGATGCCAGCGATGCGCAGAGATAGAGGACGGCGCCCAGGATGACGGTCGCGGCATCCGCGTCGATCACGAGGCGCAGGGCGAAGGCCAGCCCACCACCCGCGGTCGCGGCGAGGGTTCCGGCGGTCGGGGAGAGCGAGTTGGCCATCACGAGCCGCTCGGCGTCGACCACGCGGGGCAAGGAGGCCGAGAGCCCGGCGAGGACGAAGCGGTTGACGGCCGTCACGGCGAGCGCGGACGCGTAGAAGAGCCAGTCGGGCGCGGTCGCGAGGACGAGCAGCGCCGTGCAGCCGGCGAGGAGGGCCCGCAGGAGGTTCCCGTACAGGAAGACCTGTCGCCGTCGCCAGCGGTCCAGAAGCACGCCGGCGAAGGGGCCGACGAGCGAGTACGGGAGGAGCAGGACGGCCATGGCGGAGGCAATCGCGCCCGGTGAGGCCTGTTTCTCGGGGGAGAAGACGACGTACGTGGCGAGGGCGACCTGATAGACGCCGTCCGCGGCCTGGGACAGCAGTCGTACGGCCAGCAGATGCCGGAAGTGCTTCAGGCGCAGAAGCACGCGGAGGTCACGTACGACAGGCATGTGAGCAAGCGTCACATACGGAAAGGGTCCCCGTGCACACCTCGCGCACGGGGACCCTCAGCCGTTCTCAGGGGTGCGAGCTCTAGCGCTCGACCTCGCCCTTGATGAACTTCTCGACGTTCGCGTAGGCCTCGTCGTCGAAGTACTGCACCGGCGGGGACTTCATGAAGTAGCTCGACGCGGAGAGGATCGGGCCGCCGATGCCGCGGTCCTTGGCGATCTTCGCGGCGCGCAGGGCGTCGATGATGACACCCGCGGAGTTCGGGGAGTCCCAGACCTCGAGCTTGTACTCCAGGTTCAGCGGAACGTCACCGAAGGCGCGGCCCTCGAGGCGCACGTACGCCCACTTGCGGTCGTCCAGCCAGGCCACGTAGTCCGAGGGACCGATGTGGACGTTCTTCTCGCCCATGTCGCGGTCCGGGATCTGCGAGGTGACGGCCTGCGTCTTCGAGATCTTCTTGGACTCGAGGCGGTCGCGCTCGAGCATGTTCTTGAAGTCCATGTTGCCGCCGACGTTGAGCTGCATGGTGCGCTCAAGACGGACACCGCGGTCCTCGAACAGCTTCGCCATCACGCGGTGCGTGATGGTGGCGCCGACCTGCGACTTGATGTCGTCGCCGACGATCGGGACGCCCGCCTCGGTGAACTTGTCCGCCCACTCCTTGGTGCCGGCGATGAAGACCGGAAGGGCGTTGACGAACGCGACCTTGGCGTCGATGGCGCACTGCGCGTAGAACTTCGCGGCGTCCTCGGAACCGACCGGCAGGTAGCAGATCAGAACGTCGACCTGCTTGTCCTTGAGGACCTGCACGACGTCCACGGGAGCCTCGGCGGACTCCTCGATGGTCATGCGGTAGTACTTGCCGAGACCGTCCAGGGTGTGGCCGCGCTGGACCGTGACGCCCTTGTTCGGGACGTCGCAGATCTTGATGGTGTTGTTCTCGCTGGCGCCGATGGCGTCCGAGAGGTCGAGGCCGACCTTCTTGGCGTCGACGTCGAACGCGGCGACGAACTCCACGTCACCGACGTGGTAGTCGCCGAACTGGACATGCATCAGACCCGGGACCTTGGCGGCCGGGTCGGCGTCCTTGTAGTACTCGACGCCCTGCACCAGCGAGGCGGCGCAGTTGCCCACGCCGACGATGGCTACGCGAACCGAACCCATTCCGGTTGCTCCCTGTTCGATCTCTTCGAAGTCCTGCGTGCGCAGGGCCTTCAGTTGGCGGTGTCCTCGGACGGATCCGGCCGGGTGCTGTCCCGGTGCCGGGGCAGACCGCCCGTCTCTCCTGATGTGTGGTGGTCCTGCTGAGCGGAGCCGGTGGCGGGGCCGGATCGCTGATCCCGTCCCGCCCGCTCGCTCTCGATGAGCTCGTTCAGCCAGCGCACTTCGCGCTCCACGGACTCCATGCCGTGGCGCTGGAGCTCAAGCGTGTAGTCGTCCAGGCGCTCGCGCGTACGGGCCAGGGAGGCGCGCATCTTCTCGAGGCGCTCCTCCAGCCGGCTGCGACGACCTTCCAGCACGCGCATCCGCACCTCTCGCTCCGTCTGGCCGAAGAAGGCGAAACGGGCGGCGAAGTGCTCGTCCTCCCAGGTGTCGGGGCCGGTGTGGGAGAGCAGCTCCTCGAAGTGCTCCTTACCTTCCGCCGTCAACCGGTAGACGATCTTGGCGCGGCGCCCTGCGAGTGAAGCGGCGAGCGCGTCCTCGGGAGCGCTGCCCGGCTCCTCGATCAACCAGCCGTTGGCGACCAGTGTCTTGAGGCAGGGGTAGAGGGTCCCGTAACTGAAGGCCCGGAAGATCCCCAGCGAGGTGTTGAGCCGCTTGCGCAGCTCGTAACCGTGCATGGGGGCCTCACGGAGCAGGCCGAGTACGGCGAATTCGAGGATGCCGGAGCGCCTGCTCATCCTTCGCCTCCTCGGCAGTCGGGGACCTTTATGCCGTGCTGATGTATCGACTCGATACATCAGCACGATAGGGCGGTGCGGCAGCTGCGGCAAGAGGGGCCATGGTGAACGGCGTCACATCCTCAATTCATAGGCAGCAAGTTGCCTGATTTGGGGTGAACTTCGGCCCTAGGGAGGTTTTGAGCGTGCGTAGTCTGTGCGCCATGCAGATCACTGTGTGCCGAGTGGCGTCAGGGGGACGTCGGCGTGTTCAACGCCATCGGCACACGGGACGCAGCGCGACCGTGTCCTTCGCGGGGCCGTCGCGTGCACCGGGGGGACAGGAAATCAGCTGCCGTTTCCAGGCGCTCTCGCCTGCCCGAGGAGTAGTCGTTCGATGAGCGAGCACCGTCGCAAACCGCCGCAGCCCCAGGGCGGTGGGCGGGCCGCGGCCCGGCGCGCCGCGCAGCAGCCCTCCGGTCGCAGGGCGGCCCGGCCGGCAGCCGGATCCGCGGGCCCCTCGCTGTCCGCCTCGCACGGGTCACCGTCTGCCTCGGGTGCGGACGAGACCGCCTATGGCGGCCGGGCCGAGGCACGGCGGGCCCAGCGGGGTGGCGGACGCAGGCGCGCCCCCGACGGCGCCGGGCCGCCTTCGGGACCCGGGCGCCGGGCGGGACGGGGCGGTGCGGGTGACGCGGGCGGCGGTCGGCCGTCCAAGAAGCGGTTCATCGACTACCCCCGCTTCGGCAAGCACGGGTGGCGTCGCTGGATGCCCTCCTGGAAGCTCGTCAGCGCGTGCGCCCTGGGATGTTTCGGCGTGCTGATCGCCGTCATCGGGGTGGCCTACTACATGGTGGCCATCCCGGACGTGGCCCAGGCGGCGAAGGCCCAGAACAACGTCTACTTCTGGTCCGACAAGTCACAGATGGTCGCCACCGGCGGGGAGGTCAACCGCCAGATCATCCCGTACGAGCAGATCCCGACGGCGATGCGGTACGCCGTCATCTCGGCCGAGAACAAGACCTTCGAGACCGACAGCGGCGTCGACCCCCAGGGCATCGCGCGCGCCCTGGTGAACATGGCCAAGGGCGGCCAGACCCAGGGCGGCTCGACCATCACGCAGCAGTACGTGAAGAACGCGCAGCTCAACGACCAGTCGCAGACGATCACCCGTAAGTTCAAAGAGCTCTTCATCTCCATCAAGGTCGGCGCGACCCGGCCGAAGAGCGAGATCATGGCCGGGTACCTGAACACCGCGTACTACGGTCGCGGCGCCTACGGTCTCCAGGCCGCAGCCCGTACGTACTACGGCAAGGACGCCAAGGACCTCGACCCGAGCCAGTGCGCCTTCCTCGCCTCGCTCCTCAAGGGAGCGACGTACTTCGACCCGGCCGGCGCCCCCGAGATCGACCCGCTGGCGACCGCCGAACAGAACACCAAGAACGCCACCGAGCGCTGGGGCTGGATCCTCGACCAAGAGGTCAAGGACAAGCACATGGACGCGGCCGAGCGCGCCAAGTACCAGACGTTCCCGATGCCCGACAAGCCGAAGAAGAACGCGAATCTGGGCGGGCAGATCGGCTACCTGGTGTCCCTCGCCCAGGCGTCCGCGAAGAACAGCAACCCCGACATCGACCTGGCCAAGGGCGGCTACCAGATCTACACGACCTTCGACAAGAAGAAGGTCCAGGAGATGGAGAGCGTGGTCAAGAAGGTCCGGGACAAGAACATCGACCCCAAGAAGCGCCCCGAGAAGGACACCTTCGTCCAGTTCGGTGCCGCTTCGGTGGATGTGAAGGCCGGGGCCATCGTGGCCATTTACGGCGGCGACGACGCGACCAAGCACTTCACCAACAACGCCGACGAAACCGGTGCCCAGGTCGGCTCGACCTTCAAGCCGTTCGTGCTTGCGGCCGCGATGCAGTACGGAAAGCGCGACCCCGACAAGCCGGCCTCGCAGAGCGACTCGTCCCGGACGCCCGTCTCTCCGGACAGCATCTACAGCGGCAAGAACAAGCTGAAGATCAAGAACTACGACGGGACCATCTGGAAGGACCAGGAGGGCAAGGAGTGGCTCCAGACCAACGATGGTGACCAGTCCTACAACCCGCCGAGCTACGCCATCGACCTGCGCTACGCGATGCAGGAGTCGGTGAACACCCCCTACGTCCAGCTCGGTATGGACGTCGGCACCGACAAGGTGAAGCAGGCCGCCATGGCCGCCGGGCTGCGCGACAGCAAGACCAGCATGGCCTCCTCCAGCGTGCCGTCGTTCTCCATCGGTACGTCCTCGCCCAGCGCGATCCGCATGGCCGGTGCGTACGCCACGTTCGCTGCCAGTGGCACGCAACGCGATCCGTTCTCGGTGACGGAGGTGAGGAAGGACGGCAAGACCATCTACCAGCACGAGGACCAGACCAAGAGCGCCTTCCCCGCCGCCGTGGCCAACAACGTCACGGACGTCCTGAAGAACGTCGTCGAAAAGGGCACGGGAACCAACGCCAAGCTCAGCGGGCGGCAGGTGGCGGGCAAAACGGGTACCACCGACGGCAACCGGTCGGCCTGGTTCGTGGGCTACACCCCGCAGTACGCGACGGCCGTCGGCATGTACCGCCTCGACGACAACGAGACCAGCAAGAAGCGCGAGTTCCTGAAGATGTTCGGAACGGGTGGCCAGGACAAGATCCACGGCGCCTCGTTCCCGTCGACCATCTGGCACGACTACATGGAGCAGGCGCTCGGCAACTCCCCCGCCGAATCGTTCCCCGCTCCCCAGAAGATCGGCGACAAGGTGTACGGCGGTGGCATGTCCCCCAGCCCCACCCCGTCCCCGACCCCGAGCTCCGCTGCTCCCTCCCCGACACCGACCCCGAAGCCGTCCATCACCCCCTCGATGCCCCCGCCGTCGCCGACGCCGACCCACTCGTGCAGCAAGTGGGACTGGACCTGCAACGACACGACCGGCGGCACCACCAACCAGGGCCCGACGGATGGTGGAACCGACGGCGGGGCGACCGTGAGCCCGTCGCCGACGAAAACGAAACCCGGCGGCGGTCCGGGAGGGGGCGGCCCCGGCGGCGCCTGGTTCGGAGGGACCGGCGGCTAGATCCGCTTACTGATGGCGGGGGGTGACGTTTCACGTGAAACGTCACCCCCCGTTTCACGTGAAACGGTCTCCTGGTTTCACGTGAAACACAGCCGCTCCCCGCATCCACAGCGCTGTACGGCAGGATGTCCGCCATGACGAGTGAGACGAGCCCCCGTGCGTACCGGAACCGGCGCGGAGACTCCGCAGAACCCGTCGTGCGCCCCACGGAGCAGGACGAGGTCGCCGCGGCCGGCAGCGAGCTGATCGGCGGCCCGCTCGGCCGCTGGGCCAGGCCCGGCCGACACTGGCTCACCCCGGTCAGGGTGGTGGTGCTCGTCGCGATCGGCATGTTCGCGCTGGGGATGGTGCAGAAGGTGCCCTGCTACGACTGGGCATGGTTCCGGGGCGCCAATTCGCAGTACACACACGCCTGTTACTCGGACATCCCGCATCTGTATTCGCTCCGCGGGTTCGCGGACAACCTGGTGCCGTACTTCGACCGCCTCAACGGCGACATGAACTACCTCGAGTATCCGGTGCTCACGGGTCTGTTCATGGAGGTCGCCTCCTGGCTGACGCCGGGCAGCGGCGACATGCAGCACCGCGAGCAGATGTACTGGATGGTCAACGCGGGGATGCTGATGGCGTGCACGGCCGTCATCGCCGTATGTGTCGCCCGGACGCACCGCCGCCGCCCCTGGGACGGCCTCCTGGTGGCGCTCGCCCCGGCCTTCGCGCTCACGGCCACCATCAACTGGGACCTGTTCGCCGTCGCTCTCACCGCGGCTGCCCTGCTGATGTGGTCGCGTGGCAGGACGCTCGCGTTCGGCATTCTGATCGGGCTTGCGACAGCCGCGAAGCTCTACCCCGTACTGATCCTCGGTCCGCTGCTCGTGCTGTGCTGGCGGGCAGGGAAATGGCGGGAGTTCGGGGCTGCCGCGCTGGGAGCGGCAGGTGGCTGGCTCGTGGTGAACCTGCCGGTGATGATGCTGGCGCCCGAGGGGTGGAAGAAGTTCTACACCTTCAGCCAGGAGCGGTCCGTCGACTTCGGTTCGTTCTGGCTGATCATCTCGCAGCGTACGGGCAAGGGCCTGGACACCGACATGGTGAACGCCCTGGCCATGCTCCTCATGGTTCTCGCCTGCGCCGGAATCACCGTGCTCACCCTCACCGCGCCGCGCCGTCCGCGGCTGGCCCAGCTCGCCTTCCTCGTAATCGCCGCGTTCATCATCACCAACAAGGTCTACTCGCCGCAGTACGTGCTGTGGATGATCCCGCTGGCCGCGCTCGCCAGGCCGCGCTGGCGGGACTTCCTGATCTGGCAGGCCGGAGAGGTGGCCTACTTCCTCGGGATCTGGCTGTACCTCGCCTACACGATGAGCGGCGAGAAGCATCAGGGACTGCCGACGGAGGGCTATCAACTGGCCATCGCCGCGCATCTGTTGACCACGCTGTATCTGTGCGCCGTGGTGGTGCGCGACATCCTGCTGCCCGAACGCGACGTCGTTCGGCGGGACGGCTCCGACGATCCCTCGGGCGGCGTTCTGGACCGGGCCGAGGACGTGTTCGTCCTGGGCCATGCCGCACATCCGCCACGTCACGCGGCCCTGCTCGAACAGGGGTCGCGGGTCGAATGGGGCACGAGCACCCCCGTCTCCTAGGGGACGGGGGCAAGGCTCGGGCCCCTGACCGACGGCGGCTGTCGTCGGTCAGGGGCCCGATGTCGTGGGTGCCAGAAGGCGGGACTAGCGCTCGACGAGCCGGTCGAACTGGGTGGTGGTGTGGCGCAGATGGGCCACCAACTCATCGCCCACGCGCGGCTCCTGGGAGTCCGACGGCACGAACAGGATCGAGACCTGCATGTGCGGGGGCTCCGCGAACCAGCGCTGCTTGCCCGCCCAGACGAACGGCGACAGGTTGCGGTTGACGGTGGCGAGCCCCGCGCGGGCGACGCCCTTGGCCCGGGGCATCACTCCGTGCAGCGCCTTCGGTGCCTCGAGGCCCACGCCGTGCGAGGTGCCGCCGGCGACCACGACCAGCCAGCCGTCGGAGGCGACCTTCTGCTGGCGGTAGCCGAACCGGTCGCCCTTGGTGACCCGGGTGACGTCGAGGACGGAGCCCCGGTACTCGGTCGCCTCGTGGTCGCCGAGCCACAGCCGCGTCCCGATGCGCGCCCGGAAGCGGGTCTGCGGGAACTGCTGCTGCAACCGGGCCTGCTCCTCGGCGCGCAGATGGCTGACGAACATGGTGTGCAGCGGCAGCCGGGCCGCGCGCAGCCGGTCCATCCAGGTGATGACCTCCTCGACGGCGTCCGAGCCGTCGGTGCGGTCCAGCGGAAGGTGCAGCGCAAAGCCTTCGAGGCGTACGTCCTCGATGGCGGAGCGGAGCATGCCGAGCTCCTCCTCCTTCACGCCGTGGCGCTTCATCGAGCTCATGCACTCGATGACCACGCGGGCGCCCACCAGGGCGTGCACACCGTCCACCGAGGAGACCGAGCGGATGACCCGGTCGGGCAGCGGCACCGGCTCCTCGCCGCGCCGGAACGGCGTCAGGACGAGCAGATCACCGCTGAACCAGTCCTTGATCTTGGCGGCTTCGTAGGTGGTGCCGACCGCCAGGATGTCCGAGCCGAACCGGGACACCTCGTCCGCGAGCCGCTCGTGGCCGAAGCCGTAGCCATTGCCCTTGCAGACCGGGACGATGCCCGGGAACTGGTCGATCACGGACTTCTGGTGCGCCCGCCAGCGAGCGGAGTCGACATAGAGGGTGAGCGCCATGGCCGTCCGGACCTTTCTGATGGCTGCGATGTGGGAGGTACGAGGAACGAGGTTACGCAACCGGTCAGCGGCGCGACATATACATGTCCAGCGCCTTGTGGAGCAGCTTGTTCAGCGGGAAGTCCCACTCGCCGAGGTACTCGGCCGCCTCACCACCGGTGCCCACCTTGAACTGGATGAGACCGAAGAGGTGGTCGGTCTCGTCCAGGGAGTCGGAAATGCCGCGCAGGTCATAGACGGTCGCGCCCATCGCGTAGGCGTCGCGGAGCATCCGCCACTGCATCGCGTTGGAGGGCCGCACCTCGCGGCCGATGTTGTCGGAGGCGCCGTAGGAGTACCAGACGTGCCCACCGACGACGAGCATCGTCGCGGCCGAGAGGTTCACACCGTTGTGGCGCGCGAAGTAGAGCCGCATCCGGTTGGGGTCCTCGGAGTTGAGGACGGTCCACATGCGCTGGAAGTACGACAGCGGGCGCGGGCGGAAGTGGTCGCGCACCGCGGTGATCTCGTACAGGCGCTGCCACTCGGCGAGGTCCTCGTAGCCGCCCTGGACGACCTCGACGCCGGCCTTCTCGGCCTTCTTGATGTTGCGGCGCCACAGCTGATTGAAGCCCTTGAGGACGTCGTCGAGCGAGCGGTTGGCGAGCGGCACCTGGAAGACGTAGCGCGGCTGGACGTCGCCGAACCCGGCGCCGCCGTCCTCGCCCTGCTGCCAGCCCATCTTGCGCAGCCGGTCGGCGACTTCGAAGGCGCGCGGCTCGATGTGAGTGGCCTCGACGTCGCGCAGGCGCTTCACATCGGGGTCCTGGATACCGGACTTGATGGCCGTCGAGTCCCAGCGGCGGATGACCACCGGCGGGCCCATCTTCACCGAGAACGCACCCTGCTGCTTGAGGTGCGCGAGCATCGGCTTCAGCCACTCGTCCAGGTTGGGCGCGTACCAGTTGATGACCGGGCCCTCGGGCAGATACGCCAAGTAGCGCTTGACCTTGGGGAGCTGACGGTAGAGGACCAGGCCGGCGCCTACGAGCTGCTCGTTCTTGTCGAACCAGCCGAGGCTCTCCGAACGCCACTCCGTCTTGACGTCAGCCCACGCCGGGACCTGGCAGTGGCTCGCCGCGGGCAGGGTCTGGATGTACGCCAGATGCTGCTCACGGCTGATGGTCCTCAGGGTCAGGCTCATGCGGGGCGCTCCTCGGCAGGTGTGTCCCCATGGGGTCAGGGGCTCCGGCTCTCGTGCCGAAGCCTACTGGGCCACAGGAGCGCCCCGGATGGCCGTACGGCTCTGTGCCGCGCGGGATTCCGTGGCGGGGACGGGTGTCGCGCGGCCGTCAGCCGCCGACGACACCACCGAAGAGGCCGCCGTGGGCCATGCCGAGGAAGAAGCCGACGGCGGATGCGCCGAGCCCGAGGATCAACAGGAACCGCTCGCGCGTCGTCGCCGAGATGAACTGCCCGTACGCGCCGGTGACGATGCCGATCAGGCCGGCCCACGAGCTGAGCAGGTGGAGGTTGTAGAACCACGCCGTGGTGAAGGCCAGCACGCCCAGGACGACCGTGACGGCCGCGAACGTGTCCTGGAGCGGGTGGGGCCTGCCGTCGGTGGCGAAGAGGGAGACGGGGGCGTTCGGTCGCACTGCTTGTGCCATGGGGCACCTCCTGGCGGAAAGCGGCGAAGGGTGACGCCGCACACACCGATGTGTACAGATTGCGTCCCCTGCCCACTGGATTTCAACCGGAAGCGGGTCAACAGGTACTCTGGACGGTCTGCACCGGTGTCAGCCGTGCCCGCATGCCCTCCCGCTCCTCACGGAGGGGATTGTCAGTGGGGGCCGATACCGTTGCTTACGCATCACGACCCTCCTGCCACGGAACGACCGTGGCCGCTGAGTCCAAAGGAGGTGGGTTCCACATGCGTCACTACGAGGTGATGGTCATCCTCGACCCCGATCTGGAGGAGCGCGCTGTCTCTCCCCTGATCGAGAACTTCCTCTCCGTCGTCCGCGAGGGCAACGGAAAGGTTGAGAAGGTCGACACCTGGGGCCGTCGGCGTCTCGCCTACGAGATCAAGAAGAAGCCCGAGGGCATCTACACGGTTCTCGACTTGCAGGCCGAGCCTGCGGTCGTCAAGGAGCTCGACCGTCAGATGAACCTGAACGAGTCGGTCCTCCGGACCAAGGTCCTCCGTCCCGAGACCCACTGAGCTTTCGCTCAGAGGTAATCGGGTCCGAGTAGCAACACAGCAGCCAGCAGCAATCCCCGCCGAGAGGTTCACCCATGGCAGGCGAGACCGTCATCACGGTCGTCGGCAATCTCGTCGACGACCCCGAGCTGCGCTTCACCCCCTCCGGTGCGGCCGTCGCGAAGTTCCGTGTCGCGTCCACTCCCCGCACCTTCGACCGTCAGACCAATGAGTGGAAGGACGGCGAAAGCCTGTTCCTGACCTGCTCGGTCTGGCGTCAGGCGGCGGAGAACGTCGCGGAGTCGCTTCAGCGAGGCATGCGCGTAGTCGTGCAGGGCCGGCTGAGGCAGCGGTCGTACGAGGACCGCGAGGGCGTCAAGCGCACGGTCTACGAGCTGGACGTCGAGGAAGTCGGCCCCAGCCTCAAGAGCGCCACGGCCAAGGTCACCAAGACCACCGGTCGCGGCGGTCAGGGTGGATACGGCGGCGGCGGTCAGCAGCAGGGCGGCGGCAGCTGGGGCGGAGCTCCCAGCGGTGGCCAGCCGGCCGGCGGCGGTGCACCCGCCGACGACCCCTGGGCCTCCAGCGCGCCGGCCGGCGGCGGACAGCCGCAGCAGGGTGGCAACGGCGGTGGCGGCTGGGGCGGAAGCTCCGGCGGCGGCTACTCGGACGAGCCGCCCTTCTAGGGCAGTTCGTAACCCCCACTTCTTGATCACACAGGAGAAACACCATGGCGAAGCCGCCTGTGCGCAAGCCTAAGAAGAAGGTCTGCGCTTTCTGCAAGGACAAGACCGCTTACGTGGACTACAAGGACACGAACATGCTGCGGAAGTTCATTTCCGACCGCGGCAAGATCCGTGCCCGCCGCGTTACCGGCAACTGCACGCAGCACCAGCGTGACGTCGCCACGGCCGTCAAGAACAGCCGTGAGATGGCGCTGCTGCCCTACACGTCCACCGCGCGATAAGGGAAGGGTGACCGAAAAATGAAGATCATCCTCACCCACGAGGTCTCTGGCCTCGGCACTGCCGGCGACGTCGTTGACGTCAAGGACGGCTACGCTCGCAACTACCTGGTCCCGCGTGGTTTCGCGATCCGCTGGACCAAGGGTGGCGAGAAGGATGTCGCGCAGATCCGTCGTGCGCGCAAGATCCACGAGATCGCGACCATCGAGCAGGCCAATGAGGTCAAGGCCCGCCTCGAGGGCGTGAAGGTGCGTCTGGCTGTTCGCTCCGGCGACGCCGGCCGTCTCTTCGGCTCCGTCACCCAGGCCGACGTCGCTTCGGCGATCAAGGCTGCCGGTGGCCCGGACGTGGACAAGCGCCGCGTCGAGCTCGGTTCGCCGATCAAGACCCTGGGTGCTCACCAGGTGTCCGTGCGTCTGCACTCCGACGTTGTCGCGAAGCTCGGCGTCGAGGTCATCGCCGCCTAAGCACCGCACAGCAGAAGAAGAAGAAGGGCCGTACCCCTCGGGGGGCGGCCCTTCTTCCGTGCTTGCCTTCGGTGTTTCACGTGAAACGGGACGGAAGCAGATGGCCGCGTTTCACGTGAAACACCACGCGAGCAGTCACGGGTCGCCTCCGGGTCAGCGACTGGCGCCGGTGACCAGCCAGCGCCCGGAGCGGGCCCGCAGGACCAGCGTCAGCATGCGGACGGTCATCATCAGCGCCATGGCCCACCACAGCGCTGTGAGGCCGCCGCCGAGGGTCGGTACGAGCAGTGCGACCGGGGCGAAGACGACCAGGGTCACCAACATGGCCCGCGCCAGGTAAGGGCCGTCACCCGCGCCCATCAGGACGCCGTCGAGGACGAAGACCACGCCCGCGACCGGCTGGGTCAGGGCGACCACGAGCAGGGCGGGCAGCAGGGTGTGCTGGACGGTGTGGTCGTTGGTGAAGAGCGGAACGAAGAGCGGCCGGGCCGCCACCACCAGCACGCCGAGCAGGACCCCGAAGGCGACGCCCCACTCCACCATGCGGCGGCAGGCCTGTTTGGCTCCGTGGGCGTCGCCGGCCCCCAGATAGCGCCCGATGATCGCCTGGCCGGCGATGGCGATCGCGTCGAGGGCGAAGGCCATCAGACTCCACAGGGACAGGATGATCTGATGCGCGGCGATGTCGGCGTCCCCCAGCCGGGCCGCGACGGCGGTCGCGATCATCAGGACGGCCCGCAACGAGAGCGTACGGATCAGCAGCGGGGCGCCTGCCTGTGCGCTGTTCCGGATGCCCGCGAGGTCGGGCCGGAGCGAGGCGTTGTGGCGCCGGGCCCCGCGCACGACCACGGTGAGATAGACGGCGGCCATGCCGAACTGGGCGATGACGGTGCCCCAGGCCGATCCGGCGATGCCGAGCCCGGCGCCGTACACGAGTCCCAGATTGAGCGCTCCGTTGGCGGTGAAGCCCCCGATCGCGACGTACAGGGGCTTTCGGGTGTCCTGCAAGCCGCGGAGGATGCCCGTCGAGGCGAGGACCACGAGCATGGCGGGGATGCCGAGGGCCGAGATGCGCAGATAGGTGATGGCGTAAGGGGCCGCGGTGTCCGAGGCGCCGAACAGGCCGACCAGCGAGGGGGCGGCGGGGAGTACGGCGGCGACGACCACGGCGCCCAGGAACAGGGCCAGCCAGATGCCGTCCATGCCCTGGCGGATCGCGGCGCGCAGATCTCCCGCGCCGACCCGGCGGGAAACGGCGGCGGTGGTGGCGTAGGCGAGGAAGACGAAGATGCTCACGGCGGTGGTGAGCAGAGGCGCGGCAATACCCAAACCGGCCAGTTGCGGGGTGCCGAGATGGCCCACGATCGCGCTGTCGGCCATCACGAAGAGCGGCTCGGCGACGAGGGCGCCGAAGGCGGGTACGGCGAGCGACACGATCTCGCGGTCGTGTCGGTGCCGGGAGGTCCGCCGGTCGCTCTCCGGCGCTGCGGGGGCCTGTTTCATGGGGTCAATCTAATCTTCCACAGGTAATGGATGCAATGCACCTGGAGTCCTTACTTCGAGGGTGGGCTCCGGTTCGCGCGGGCGCTGTCTGCCGAGATCTTGAGCCAGTCGGGAAAGTTTTTCTCCCCCACAGCCGGTGGATGGAGAAAGTGCAGGTCAAGTGGTTCGTCGTCGGGGTGCTATGACTTTGTCCACAGTGCTGTCCCCCGGTCCGTGCACAGGTTCCGGAGACTTCTCCACAGCATCCGGTCGTTCGTCCACAAGGCCTGTGGATAACCAGATTGGCTGACGCCGCTCGCGGGCCTACCGTGGTCCGGCGCCCGACGCGCCAGAACCGGAGTCGGGCTTCTCGTTTTGTCAGTGTCGTGCCGTAGAAAGAGTGGCACGGCTAGGTCCGCGGAGCGGACGGGAGGAGGTGGCCCGGTGAGCATTCCCGAGCCGTTGGACGAGCCCTGGGCCGACACCGGTCCAAGTGACCGTCTGCCTGTTTCCCGCCAGCGCGGCGACAGCGAGGTCCGTGGCCGCGGCCGCGGCAGAGGCCGTGACGATCAGCACGACCGGGGCCAGGACGACTGGGACGGCGGCTCCTCCGGCTTCGAGCGGGTGCCGCCCCAGGACATCGACGCCGAACAGTCCGTGCTCGGCGGCATGCTGCTCTCCAAGGACGCCATCGCGGACGTCGTGGAGATCATCAAGGGCCATGACTTCTACAAGCCCGCACACGAGACCGTCTACACGGCGATCCTCGACCTCTACGCCAAGGGCGAGCCGGCCGACCCCATCACCGTCGCCGCCGAACTGGTCAAGCGCGGCGAGATCACCCGGGTCGGCGGTGCGTCCTATCTGCACACGCTGGTCCAGTCGGTGCCGACGGCAGCCAACGCCTCGTACTACGCGGAAATCGTCCATGAGCGGGCGGTGCTCCGCCGGCTCGTCGAGGCGGGCACCAAGATCACGCAGATGGGATACGCGGCGGACGGCGACGTCGACGACATCGTCAACTCCGCCCAGGCCGAGATCTACGCGGTCACCGAGCAGCGCACCAGCGAGGACTATCTCCCGCTCGGCGACATCATGGAGGGCGCGCTCGACGAGATCGAGGCGATCGGCTCCCGCAGCGGCGAGATGACCGGAGTGCCTACCGGATTCACCGACTTCGACTCGCTCACCAATGGTCTGCACCCCGGTCAGATGGTCGTCATCGCCGCCCGACCCGCGATGGGTAAGTCCACGCTGGCGCTGGACTTCGCGCGGGCCTGTTCGATCAAGCACAATCTGCCGAGCGTGATCTTCTCGCTCGAAATGGGGCGCAACGAGATCGCGATGCGTCTGCTGTCGGCCGAGGCCCGGGTCGCGCTCCACCACATGCGCTCCGGCACGATGACCGACGACGACTGGACACGGCTGGCCCGGCGCATGCCCGACGTCTCCCAGGCGCCGCTCTACATCGACGACTCTCCCAACCTGTCGATGATGGAAATCCGCGCCAAGTGCCGCCGCTTGAAGCAGCGGAACGACCTCCGCCTCGTCGTCATCGACTATCTCCAGCTGATGCAGTCCGGCGGTTCGAAGCGTGCGGAGAGCCGCCAGCAGGAAGTCTCGGACATGTCGCGAAACCTGAAGCTGCTCGCCAAGGAGCTCCAGCTTCCGGTGATCGCGCTCTCGCAGCTGAACCGTGGTCCCGAGCAGCGCACCGACAAGAAGCCGATGGTCTCCGACCTGCGTGAATCGGGCTCCATCGAGCAGGACGCGGACATGGTCATCCTGCTGCACCGTGAGGACGCCTACGAGAAGGAGTCGCCCCGCGCGGGCGAGGCGGACCTGATCGTGGCCAAGCACCGTAACGGCCCGACCGCGACGATCACCGTCGCCTTCCAGGGTCACTATTCGCGCTTCGTGGACATGGCGGCGACCTGATCCAGCAACCCCGTTGGGTTACACGGTGCCAAAGAGGTCGGCTCGGGGAAAAGCGGTCGACGGGAGGCGGGTGCGCGGTTAGACCTAGCCCATGACCTCATCCCGTTCGCCCGTATCGCCCGCCCCCTTCGAAGAGCTGTTGCCATCGACGCGGCGTGCGCTGCTTCACCGCATCGCTGTCGCCCAGTCCGAAGGGAGGGCGCCCTCGCTGGTCGCGGCCGTGGCGCGGGACGGCCGGATGGTCTGGTCCGGCTCGCGCACCTCGGTCGACGGCCACGGCCCGGACGCCGACGTCCAGTACCGCATCGGGTCCATCACCAAGATCTTCACCGCCGTACTGGTTCTGCGGTTGCGTGACGAGGGGCTGCTCGATCTCGGCGATCCCTTGGAGAAGCACCTCCCCGGCACCGCGGCGGGCGGAGCGACAATCGCTCAACTCCTTTCCCACACCGCGGGGTTGGCGGCGGAGTCGCCCGCTCCCTGGTGGGAGCGGACGCCAGGAGAGCTCCGCCCCGAACTGACCGACGTCCTGGGAAGCGAGCCGTATCTGCACCCCGCGGGACGGCTCCACCACTACTCCAACCCGGGTTACGCCCTGCTCGGTTCTCTGGTGGAGGCGGTGCGCGGAGTGTCCTGGGAGCAGGCGCTGCGGAGCGAGATCCTCCAGCCGCTCGGGCTCGACCGTACGGGCACGCAGCCGGCGCACCCCCATGCCGGTGGCTGGGCCGTGCATCCGTGGGCCGATGTGCTGCTGCCCGAACCGTCCGAGGACCTCGGCCTGATGGCTCCCGCCGGGCAGCTCTGGTCGACCGCCGCCGACCTGTGCCGCTTCGCCGTCTTTCTCGCCGAGGGCGATGAGCGGGTGCTGAGCGCCGAGTCGGTGGCAGAGATGCGGACTCCCGCCGTCGCCCCGGAAGCGGGTGGATGGGACGACGGATACGGATTCGGCATGCAGCTCGCTCGCAGCGGTGGTCGCGAACTCGCCGGGCACACCGGCTCGTTGCCCGGGTTCGTCGCGGGTCTATGGATCAGCGTGGCGGACGGGGTGGCCGCCGTCGCGCTCGCCAATGCGACCTCGGGTCCGATGTGCGGCTCGCTGGCGGCCGATCTCGTACGCATCGTGGCGGACGCCGAGCCGCGCTTCCCGGAGCCCTGGCGCCCCCTCCCTGAGGTGGATGAGCACCTCCTGGCGCTCACCGGGCCCTGGTACTGGGGCACCCACGCCTACGGCCTGCGGCTCACTGCCGAGCGGGGGGTGGCGCTGGCGCCGCTGCGGGGGATCGGCCGGGCGTCCGCGTTCAAGGCGGCCGCCGACGGGACCTGGGTCGGTCTCGACGGCTACTACCAGGGCGAGACACTCCGTGTGGTGCGCCGACCGGACGGTTCGGTGAGCCATCTCGACCTCGGCTCCTTCGTGTTCACGCGTGAGCCGTACGGCCCCGAGGCGAGCGCCGTGCCGGGTGGTGTGGACCCCGAGGGCTGGCGGGGAATCTGACGTTTCACGTGGAACCGACACCGGACGCGGCCGTTTCACGTGAAACGGCCGCGCCCGGCCTTCGCTGTAGGTCTGACGCCCTGCGGCACACCGGGCGGTCATGCGAGACCGTTTCACGTGAAACGGGGCCTACAGCGGCTTCTTGAACCCCACATGTGAGGCCTCGAAGCCCAGCCGCTCATAGAAGCGATGAGCGTCGATGCGGGTGGCGTCCGAGGTCAGCTGAACCAACTGGCAGCCCAGGCGCTCGGATTCGGCGATGGCCCATTCGATGAGGATGGTCCCCAGGCCGCTGCCCCGCTCTGTCTTCTCCACGCGGACGCCCTCGATGATCGAGCGAGACGCTCCGCGCCGGGAGAGACCGGGAATGACGGTGAGCTGAAGCGTGCCGACGACCTGCCCGCCGCGATCCGCGACCACCAATCGCTGGTGGGGATCGCTCGCCAGCCGGTCGAAGGCGGCGCGGTAGGGGGCGAGGTCGTCCGGCGATTCGCGCTGGGCGCCCAGCGGATCGTCGGCGAGCATCGCCACGATCGCCGGAATGTCCTCGGGCGTCGCGGGCCTGATCTCAAGATCGTTCATGGATAGGAGCGTACGCCCGGCCCTGTCAGGCCGGTGCGTGCAGCGCCTCAACTGTGCGGACCAGGGGCGCCAGTTGGGGGTTGGTGGCCGCTTCGTCCAGGGCCTCGCGCAGTGCCCTGTCGTTGGTGGGCCGCGCCTCGGCCAGCAGGGCGAGACCGGAGTCGGTGACGTCCGTGTAGATACCGCGCCGGTCGGTGTCGCAGAGGTACCGGGTCAGCAGGCCACGGTCCTCGAGCCGGGTCACCAGCCGGGTCGTGGCCGACTGGCTGAGGACGACGGCGTCGGCGACCTGCTTCATCTGGAGATGGCCCCCGGGGCCGCTGTGCTGGCGACTCAGGACGTCGAGCAGGGAGTACTCGCGCACGCTGAGGTCATGGCCCGACTGGAGGGCGCGCTCGATGTGGGCATCGATCTTGCCGTGCAGCAGGGAGAGCGCGCACCAGCCCTGGGCGAGGGCGGTGAGTGCGGGGTCGGTCGCGGTCATGCGTCTGTCCTCCGTCCGGAGCGGCGTGTCCTCAGGATAGTCCACGAGTGCAATAGCCCGCGTTTGCAATTAGCCAGCGTCTGCAATTATTGTTGACGCTTGTAAGGGGCTCAAGCAATCTTCTGGAAGGCCATCCCATGCCACTCGCGCTCCTAGCCCTCGCCATCGGGGCGTTCGGTATCGGCACCACGGAATTCGTGATCATGGGGCTGCTCCCCGAGGTCGCCGGCACCTTCGATGTCTCCATCCCGACCGCCGGATACCTGGTCAGTGGCTATGCGGTCGGCGTGATGCTCGGCGCGCCGCTCATGACGCTGCTGGGAACGAAGATCAGCCGCAAGCGGATGCTGATGCTGCTGATGGGCTTCTTCATCGTCGGCAACGTGCTCTCCGCGCTCGCGCCCGCCTTCGGGCTGATGCTGGCCGGGCGGATCGTCGCCTCGCTCGCGCACGGCGCGTTCTTCGGAATCGGTTCGGTCGTCGCCGCGGACTTGGTCGCCCCCGAGAAGAAGGCCGGGGCCATCGCCATGATGTTCACCGGTCTGACCGTCGCCAACGTCGTGGGCGTACCGGCCGGCACGCTGATCGGCCAACAGGTCGGCTGGCGCGCGACGTTCTTCGTCGTCGCCGCCCTCGGGGTGCTGGGACTGCTCGGCGTCGCCAAGCTGGTCCCGGACATGCCGAAGGCTGAGGGCGTACGGCTGCGCCACGAGATCGCCGCGTTCCGCAACGTCCAGGTGCTGCTCGCCATGGCGATGACCGTGCTCGGCTTCGGCGGTGTCTTCGCCGCGATCACCTACATCACCCCGATGATGACGAACGTCGCCGGCTATGCCGACACCTCCGTCACCTGGCTGCTCGTGCTGTTCGGCCTCGGGATGGTGGTCGGAAACCTCGTCGGCGGCCGGTTCGCCGACCGCGCTCTGATGCCGATGCTCTATGTCTCGCTATCAGGGCTCGCCGTGGTCCTGGCGCTGTTCACGGTGGCCGCCCACGACAAGTCCGCGTCCGCCGTCATGGTCTTCCTCATCGGCGCGCTGGGCTTCGCGACCGTCCCCCCGCTGCAAAAGCGGGTCCTCGACCAGGCCGCCGGCGCACCCACCCTGGCGTCCGCCGTCAACATCGGCGCCTTCAACCTCGGCAACGCGCTCTCCGCCTGGCTCGGCGGCGTCGTCATCGCGGTCGGCCTCGGCTACACCGCCCCGAACTGGGTCGGCGCGGCACTCGCCGCCTCCGCCCTCGTGCTGGCCTTCGTCTCCAGCGCGCTGGAGCGCCGTACGGCCACGCACAGCACCGTCGTCGCGGGCGCCGTACCGGAGCCGATCCGGGTCCCGGCCGCCCACCGCTGAATCAACTGCCCATAACCGTCAAGGAGTTGTCCCGCATGAGCACCACCACCCTCGCACCGGCCCCGTTCAGCACCCAGGATGCCGAGGTCCTCGTCGAAGCGGCCCGGGTGGCCGCGGAGGCGGCCGGGGTCACCGTCGCGGTTACCGTCCTGGACGCGGGCGGCCATCTGCTCGCCTTCCGCCGGGACGACCGGGCCGTACTGATCGCCGGGGAGACCAGCACACGCAAGGCGTACACGGCGCTCCAGCTGAACGCGCCGACCGCCGACCTGGTGGACGCGGTCCAGCCGGGCGGCCCGTTCCACACCCTGCCGACGGCGCTCGACCGTCCGCTGCTCTTCATCGCGGGTGGCGTGCCCGTGCATCGCGACGGCCGTCTCATCGGCGCGATCGGCGTGGGTGGCGGCGCCCCCGAGCAGGACCACGGATTCGCGTCCGCCGCCGTCGCGAACCTGACTCGCCGCTGACCACCCCGATATCCCGGCATCCGCCCTCAAGTGCCGTTACTGGGACGGCACATGAGGGCGGACGCGTACTGAGGCAGCGAGGGCCGGGCTAGCCCGCTGCCACCGTCAGGGGCGCGAAGCGGCGGGTCCAGTCGCCGGGGAGAGCCGGGATGCCCCGGGTCATCACCGCGTTGAAGCCGACCGAGTCCAGGCCGGACGCCCTCAGCCAGCTCAACAGTTCCTCGTGCCGTACGTCGACGTCCGTGCGCAGCGGCCGGTCCGTGCCGGCCGCGAGCGAGGCGACCAGAGCCTTGGCGGTCTCCGTGTCGCGGGCGATCAACGGGCCGACCACATGGGTGTGCATATTGGGCCAGGCGGCCGCGAACCCGATGAGGCCGACCGAGTCCTCGGCGACCCGCAACTGATCGCAGAAGGCCGGCAGCCGGGTGATCATGTGGGTGCGGTCCTGGCCGAAGACCTCGGTGTCCAGCCGGAGGATCGCCGACAGGTCGTCCGCGGTCGCCGGACGGGTGGCCACCGTCGGGGCGGGCCCCGACGGCTGGAAGTGCCCCACGACCATCTCGGCGCGGCCGGTCGTTGCGAAGCCCAGCTCCTCGTAGAGCGGGCGGCCGTTCGGTGTGGCGTGCAGGGTGAGCGGAGTGCCCTCCCACTTCTGGAGCACGTCCTTCATCAGCCGTCGCCCGACGCCCTGCCGGGCGAAGCGCTGGGCCACCAGGACCATGCCGATGGCCGTGAGACCCGGACCGTACGAGGTGACGACACAGGCGGCGACCAGGCCCTTGCCGTCCGGGGCATCGATTCCGTATCCCGTGCCCGCCGCGAGCAGAAGCCCCCATTTGTGCTCCTCCCGTGGCCAGCCCCGGTCTTCGGAGAGGTCGGCGCAGGCGACGACGTCTTCATGGGTCAGATGGCGCAGGGGGAGCTCGGCGAGCGGTGAGGGCATGAAGGTCAGGTTGTCCGACGCCTGGGCGCGGCGTCCAGCAGTTTCCGGCTCTCGGCATGGTGCTTCCGGCCACGCTTCGTCAGTCCCCAGGGCTTGAGCACCGAGATCGCCGTCATGAAGAAATAGGCGCTGGAGGAGACGACGGGCGCCGCGACCAGGCTGACGTCGGGCGCCCCCGCGGCGACAGCGCTGTTGATTTCCGGCCGCAGCGCGAAGGCCGACAGACACAGCGTGAGCAAGGTCAGCCAGAACTTGACCCAGACCCAGCGGTGGCGCGCGAGCCCCCACCGGGTGCCCCCCGAGAGCACCACCCCGGTCACCAGCGACACGGACGCGATGGGTATCACCAGCCAGTCGCCGAAGACCTTCATGGCGCGGTACGCGGACTCCGTCATCGCAGGGGAGTCCGTGGTGAACGCGGTGACGCCGAGCGCGAGCAGTCCCAGGGTGAGGCCCAGCCAGCTCACCGAGACGGCGACATGAGCCACCAGCCAGCCCCTGCGGGAGCGCCGACGCAGATGTTTCACGTGAAACGGCGTCGCCCGGAGCGGGGTGGGCCGGGGCGGCGTGGGCTGGACCGGCGTCGAACCGGATGAGGGGAGCGGTGGATGTTTCACGTGAAACAGGGTGGCGCCGCACGGCTGGGCCGGGCGTCCGACAGGGGGAGTAACCCCTCGTACTAGCCTCGGCGTACATGGCGAGACTTCATCTCTTCGACCTCGACGGCACGCTGATGCGGGGCTCCGCCGCACCGGTCGAGATATCCCGGCAACTGGGACTGCTCAGCGAGATCGGCGAGCTGGAGCGTGAGCTGTCCGCAGGGCTGATCGGGCCTCCGGAGTACGCGGTACGCGTCCATGCCCTGTGGGCCGGGCTCACCGAGGCGCACGTGGCGAGCGCCTTCGAGAGCGCCCCCTGGCTCACCGGGATCCAGGACGTGTGGCGCGAGATCCGGGAACAGGGTGACTACTGCGCCGTCATCTCGCTCTCCCCGTCCTTCTTCGTGCGACGGCTGCTCGCCTGGGGCGCCCACGCCGCCCACGGCTCCGTCTTCCCGGACGTGCCGTTCGCGCGGCCGGTGGATCCGGCCGGGATCCTCAGTCCGGCCGCCAAGGTGAGCGTCATGGACCGGCTGTGTGCCGAGTTCGGTGTCAGCCCCCGAAGCTGTGTGGCGTACGGGGACTCGATGTCCGACGTGGACCTCTTCGCCGCGGTGCCCGTGTCGGTCGCGGTGAACGCGGATCACCATCTTGAGGGCCTCGCGACCCATGCGTACACCGGTGACGACCTCCGGGAGGCCTACGCGCTCGTCCGTGCCGCTGGGTGAGCGCGGGGGTCAGCCCAGGTCGGGCGCGTGCATGGCGCGTACACCCTCGATGTTGCCGTCCAGGTAGTGCCTGAGGGACAGCGGGACGAGGTGTACGGAGGCGATCCCGACACGGGTGAACGGGATGCGGACGATCTCGTACTCACCGCACGGCTCGTCGATCTCGGGGCCGTGCCGCAGCGAGGGGTCCATGGAGTCGAGGCGGCAGACGAAGAAGTGCTGCACCTTCACTCCGGTCGCCCCTCCGTCGGCGCCGATGTGCTCGACGGTGTCGACGAAGCAGGGCACCACGTCGGTGATCTTGGCTCCGAGTTCCTCGTGCACCTCGCGGTGGAGGGCCTCGACGACGGTGGAGTCCTCGGGCTCGACCCCGCCACCGGGGGTGACCCAGTACGGATCCATGCCGGGCTTGGTGCGCTTGATCAGGATCAGGTCGTCGCCGTCGAGCAGAACGGCTCGTGCGGTGCGCTTGACCACTGGACGTACGGTCATGGGAGAAATGTGGCCCGAAGGGATGGCCGCGAAACTCCTCGGGCCTGGCCGCCGCACCTCAGCTCCAGTCGACGGCGGCACGCAGCAGCCATTCCTGCGCCCGCGCGATGTGTGCGAGACCGAGTGTGCCGGTGCGCGCCGCGAGGAAATAGGTCCGCAGCGGAGGCACCGGGGGGTCGAGGAGCGCCACCACCTCACCCTGTTCCAGGGCCGTCTCGCACAGGTAGCGGGGCAGCACCGCCAGGCCGGCCCCGGCGGCCACCGCGGCCAGGACGGCCCGCAGGTCGGGGGCGATCACCGTGCCCGTGGCCGCGGGCCGGGCGTCGAACACGGCCGCCCAGTAGCGGGTCACCAGCGGAAGCGACTCATGGACCTCCACCACCGGGATGGGCTCCAGGACCTCGGGACCGCCGTGGCGCACCGCGCCCGGTCCGAGTCGTGCCGCCCAGCGCACCCCGGCGACCAGCACATGTTCCTCGTCGCACAGCGGTGTCGACGTCAGCAGCCCACCGCGCGGCCGGGCGGTGGCGATGACCAGGTCGTGGTGTCCGGCGGCCAGGCCTTCCAGGGTCTCCTCCGCGTTCCCGAAGGAGGCCCGCAGCGCGAGTCCCTGCGGGATGAGCCGGGTGAGAGCGGGCAGGGCCCGCACTGCCGTGAACTCCGGCGGGCCCGCCAGGTGGAGCGTCCGCGCGCCCGATTCCTCGCACAGGCCCGGCTCGGTGATTTCGACGAGTGCGTCCAGATGCGGCGCGGCCCGCTGGGCCAGTTCGTCGCCGATCGTCGTCGGGGTCACCCCGCGCGCCCTGCGCAGGAACAGGGTGTGGCCCAACTGCCGCTCCAGGGTGCGGATCTGGCTGGTCACGGCGGGCTGTGAGAGTCCGAGCAGCGCCGCGGCCCGGGTGAAGGAGCCGGCCCGGTGCACGGTGACGAACGTACGCAGCAGGGCAAGGTCCATGCGGGCGCCCTCCCGTCCTGAACTGCCTCGCGCCATCCCCGGCCGGACCCCACTATAAATATGTCGATAGGCCTCTGTCGTTCCGGTGATTGGACACTGACGCAGAGTCAACTAGCCTTGGCCAGGCGGTTCTTCGTACGCGAGGAACCGGGACGGTCCGAGCCACGAGGGGGGAGGCTCGGACCGTCCGTCCTGCGGAGGCGATACGCTCCGCACGGCGATCACGAGGCCGCACCCGCCTCGTCCAGGGCGCGTTCCACATCCGCGATCAGATCGGGTGCGTCCTCCGCGCCGACCGAGAAGCGGATGAAGCCCTCCGCCACCGCGTCGCCGCCCCAGCGGCCACGCCGTTCGGCGGTCGAGCGCACGCCACCGAAGCTCGTGGCGTCGTCCACCAGACGCAGCGCCTCCAGGAACCGTTCGGCGAAGGCGCGGTCGGGCAGGTCGAAGGAGATCACGCAGCCGAAGCGGCGCATCTGCGCCGAGGCCAGTCGGTGCGAGGGATCCGAGGGCAGGCCCGGATAGCGCAGCCCCGTCACCTCGCCGCGTTTTGCCAGCGCCTCTGCCAGGGCGAGGGCGTTGGCGGCCTGCCGGTCCGCGCGCAGGTGCAGGGTGGCGAGGGAGCGGTGTGCGAGCCAGGCCTCCATCGGCCCCGGGATCGCCCCGACGACCTTGCGCCAGGTGCGTACGCGTGCGGCGAGCCGGGGATCGCGGCACACCACATAGCCGAGCAGCAGATCGCCGTGGCCGGTCAGGCCCTTGGTGCCGCTGGCGACCGCGAAGTCCGCGCCGAGTTCGAGGGGGCGCTGCCCGAGCGGTGTGGCCAACGTGTTGTCGACCGCCACGAGCGCGCCCGCTTCGTGTGCGGACCGCGCCAGCCGGCGTACGTCGCACACATCGAGACCGGGATTCGACGGTGTCTCGATCCACAGCAGCTTCGCGCCGTCGAGGTGCGCCAGTTGGGCATCCCCTGCGGTCGGCGCGGTGCGCACCTCGATGCCGTACGCCTCCAACTGCTCACGGACCAGGGGCAGGGCCTGATAGCCGTCGTCCGGCAGGACCACGGTGTCCCCGGAGCGCGCCTGGGAGAGCAGGACCGCCGAGATCGCCGCCATCCCGGAGGCGAAGACGACGGCTTCGGCGCTCTCGTCGGGGGACTCGAGTTCGGCTATGGCCCGTTCCAGATGGGTCCAGGTCGGGTTGGTGTCGCGGCCGTAGGTGTACGGGCCGGCCGCCTCGCCGGGCAGGTGGAAGTGGGCGGCGAACACCGGCCCGGGCAGGGTGGGTTCGTAGGCCACCGGCGCGGGGATCCCGGCGCGTACGGATCGAGTGCCGTCACCTGTCATGCCACATGCTCCATTCATCGCGGGGGTGTCAAGCGGTCCCTCGGTGCGGTCTTCGTCATGGACGGGCCCGACGGAGGGGGCGACGCTCAGTCCTTGTCGTCGGGCAGGACGATGTGCATGGCCCAGGACACGACCGAGATGATCAGGGCGCCCACCACGGCGGTCCAGAAGCCCTCGACATGGAAGCTGAGATCGAGCTTGTCGGCGAGCCAGGAGGTCAACAACAGCATCAGGGCGTTCACCACCAGGGTGATCAGCCCGAGCGTGAGGATGAAGAGGGGGAACGACAGGAGCTTGACCACGGGCTTCACGACGAAGTTCACGACGCCGAACAGCAGCGCGACCAGGACCAGCGTCAGCGCCTTCTTGCCGGTGCTCTCACCGGTCAGCGTGATGTTCTTGACCAGCCAAATGGCCACGGCCAGGGCGGCCGCGTTGGCGATCGTCTTGACTACGAAATTCTTCATGGGTCTGATCGTGGCAGACCGGATCGGCACGAGCGCAGGGGCAGACGGCGATGAAACATTTCCGACTCGACGAGCTGGAGACGGAGCGGGCCGCCAACGACGGCGCGTATCTGCAATTCCTACGAGAGCGAAACATGTCGGCGGGGTTGTACGCGCTCGACGCGGGGGCGCACGACCCGCAATCCCCGCACGCCCAGGACGAGATCTACTTCGTGGTCAGCGGCCGCGCGTCGATCACCGTGGGCCTGGAGACGACGCAGGTGGCGCGGGGCAGCGTGGTCTACGTGCCGGCGGGCGTAGCGCACAAGTTCCACCACATCACCGAGGATCTGAGGGTTCTGGTGGTCTTCTCTCCGCCTGAGAGCTGAGGGTCGACCCCGATTCTCCCTAGGGGTTCGGTCAGGGGAGTTCAAGGGCTGCGAGGGCCCCGCCCGGCACCCCCTCCCGCCTAGCATCGAGGGTGTCGAAAGCGCACAGAATCGTGAACTGACGGAAAGAGGTAGGGACGATGGCGGCACGGGAGTTGTTCGCGGGAATGCCCTGGTGGGTGAAGTGGGTCGCCGTGCCGCTCATCGCCCTGGTGGTGTTCGGCGGTGTGATCGCGAGCGTGATCGGGTTCCTGTTCGGGCTGCTCTTCAAGGTCCTGGTCTTCGTGGCCCTGGTCGGCGGTCTGATCTACCTGGTGCGGAGGTTCATGTCCTCCTCGTCCTCCTCGCGTAGCGACTGGTAGTCGGCCCCGGGCGGAACATGACCTTCCGCCCGGGGGCCGTGGCAGCCGCCGTCGAGCAGTCCTTGCCGACCCGGCAAGCCACGTCGGGGGCGGGCGGGCGTTAGCCCGGCCGGGGGAACGGACCTTGCCGAGCCCCCTTCGCCCAGAGGGCCGCCATTAGAGTGGCCAGTCTCTGCCGCCCCCTGGGAACCACGGGTCCTGATCGATCCCGACCGCCGGTCCGACCGGCCCGTGCCGCCGCCCCCGGGGTCGCGGCGGGCGCGCGGGGGCGGCCCCCGCGGGCGGGCGCGTTGCCCGTCAGCACGCCTGGGGGTGACCTGTGGCCACGGCTTCGAACGGCGCCGTCCCTACCCTGATCGGCTCGGTCCAGCGAGCCCTGCGTCTGCTTGAGGCAGTGGGGTCCCACCTGGACGGAGCTCCCGCCAAACAACTGGCGCGCGAGGCGGGGCTGCCGCTGCCCACCGCCTACCACCTGCTGCGGACGTTGACTCACGAGGGCTATCTGCGGCGCGAGCACGGGGTGTTCGTCTTCGGGCCCGCGGTCGAGCGGCTGGCCGTGGGTGGGGCATTGCAGAATCGTCGCAGCAAGATCGCCAACTCACTGGTCCGCTGGCGGGACTCCCTCGGAGTGCCCATCTACTTCGCGGTCTACCGCGAGGGCGAGATCGAGATCGCCGGGGTCGCCGACACGCCCGACGTACCCGCCGTCGAGGAATGGGCCGACTTCCGGGAGACCGGACACGCCCACGCCATCGGTCAGTGCCTGCTCGGCCAGCTCGACGAGCGCACCCGCGAGGACTACCTCGACCGGCATCCGGTCCAGGCCATCACGCCTTACACCGTGCGGGACCGCCGCGTTCTGACGGACCGCCTCGCGGCTACGGAGCGTATGCAACCGGTGGTGGAACGGCAGGAATACGCCCTCGGGACGGTCTGCGCCGCGATCCCCGTCACGGCGGGCTCAACTCCCGCCACCGTGGCCATCTCCGTACCCCTTCACCAGCAAGAACGCCTCCTTCCGACCATTGAGCGACTCCGCGTCGAGGTGGCGGTTCTCTGGGGCTCCCCGGCCCTCTCTATCAGTATCTGAAATATCACTCCTTGTGATCCGCTAGCGCTTACAGCACGATGGCGTCAAGAAGGCCAACGGGGATCATTCCTGGCCAAGTTCGGCTAAAGCGGGGTGCGTGCGATGCGTGAATCGGTTCAGGCAGAAGTGATGATGAGCTTCCTCGTGTCCGAGGAGCTCTCCTTCCGGATCCCGGTGGAGCTGACGTACGAGGCGAAGGATCCCTATGCGGTGCGCATGACCTTCCACCTGCCCGGCGACGCGCCGGTGACCTGGGCCTTCGGTCGAGAGCTGCTGCTCGACGGCATCAATGTGGCGACCGGCGACGGCGATGTGCGGATCGAGCCCACCCACCCCGAGGAGCTCTGCGACGTACGCATCAGACTCCAAGTGGGCGAGGACCGCGCCCTGTTCCGGTCCGGCGCGGCGCCGCTCGTGGCGTTCCTCGACCGCACCGACAAGCTCGTACCGCTGGGGCAGGAGTGGACGCTCGGCGACTTCGACGAGCATCTGGAGGACGCGCTCGGGCGCATCCTCGCCGAGGAGAACGCCGGTTGACCTGCCGCTTGTCGAAGTAGCCCGCTACTTCTTACGGCGGCGACCGCCCCCGCCGCGTCCCGCACCCACGCGGGAGGCGGGGCGGGTCCCCGTGCTCGACCGGTCCGCCGAGACCACCAGGGCGGCCAGCGCGGTGGTCAGCGGCACCGAGGCGACCAGGCCGATCGAACCGACGAGGGTGCGGACGATCTCCTCGGCGACCAACTCGCTGTTGGCCACCGTTCCCACGCTGCTCTGGGCGATCGAGAACAGCAGCAACAGGGGCAGAGCGGCGCCCGCGTAGGCCAGCACCAGCGTGTTCACCACCGAGGCGATGTGGTCGCGGCCGATCCGGATGCCCGCCCGGTACAGGCCACGCGGGCCCATCGTCGGATTCGCCTCGTGGAGCTCCCACACGGCGGAGGTCTGCGTCACCGTCACGTCGTCGAGCACGCCGAGCGAACCGATGATGACGCCGGCCAGCAGCAGGCCGGACATGTCGATGTTCGGATAGAGGCCGTGGATGAGGCCGGTGTTGTCGTCGGTGTTGCCGGTGAGCGCGGCCCAGCCGATGAAGAGCGAACCGAGCAGTCCGATCAGCATCAGCGAGACGAGGGTGCCGAGGACGGCGACGGAGGTGCGCGCGGACAGGCCGTGGCACATGTAGAGCGCGATCAGCATGATGGCGCTCGCCCCGACCACCGCCACAAGCAGCGGGTTGGAGCCCTGGAGTACCGCCGGAAGGATGAACAGGGTCAGCACGGCGAACGAGACCACCAGGGCGACGAGCGCCATCACCCCGCGCAGCCGGCCCACGACCACGACGGCGAGCGCGAAAACGCCCGCGAGCAGCGCCATCGGGAATCGACGGTTCACATCCGTCACGGAATATTGCAGGTCATGGGGGGCGTCGGGGGCGTACGCGACGATCACGTCCTGGCCCGCGTGCAACTGGCGGGGCGAGTCGGGCTGGACGATCTCGGTGAAGGTACGGCCCTTCTCCTTGCCCGAGGTGACCTCGACGGTGGCCTTGCCGCACGGCTTTCGCGGCGCGTTCCTCGCCTGCTGGCTCTCGGCGGTGGAGGTGTCGCCGTTCGACGGGCCCTGACCGACGTTGACCGACTTGCAGTCCACTGTGTCCACCGTGACGACCCTGGCCTGCTGGGTCTGGCGGTCGAAGCCGACACCGGTGCGCTGGTGCGGCGGGGCGCCGCCCGGCCAGAGCACCACCAGACCCACAAGTACCGCTGTGGAGAAGGGAATCAGTACGGCGGCGATGACCTTGCGCAGGTGCTGGGAGACGGGTGCGGCCGGGCCGTGCGCGTGCGAGTGGCCGTGCCCGTGGCCGTGTCCACCGTGCTGGTGCGGAGGGTGCGGTTCTGGTGAGGTCACCGCCTGATCATCGCAAGAACACAGGGGGCCCTCTGTTCAGCGCGCCAGAAAGGACGCTAGCGTGGTGACACCTTTGCACACGCGGGAGCTCGGAGCACCGGGCTGAGAGGGCGCTGACAACCGTACGAACCGTACGGAAGAGGCTGCGCCGACCGCCGAACCTGTTACCGGGTAATGCCGGCGTAGGGAGTAGGTCTCATGACCGTTCAGGACGCACGCACGCCTGCCTCCAGCACTGAGGAGAGCGGGAAGTCCATCGGCTGGCACAAGGGGTACATCGAGGGTTCGCGCCCCGACCTCAAGGTGCCGGTCCGCCAGGTGCACCTCACCAACGGCAAGGCCGTGACGCTGTACGACACGTCCGGCCCGTACACCGACCCGGGCGTCGAGACCGACGTCCGTCGCGGGCTCGCCCCGCTCCGGGAGAACTGGATCATCGGGCGCGGAGACACCGAGGAGTACGCGGGCCGCCCGGCCCGCCCCGAGGACGACGGGATCAAGCACACCTCGCCGCGCGGGGGCCTGAAGAACCTCGACGCGGTCTTCCCGGGCCGCCCGCGCCAGCCCCGCCGCGGTCGCGGCGGCCGGGCCGTCACCCAGCTCGCGTACGCGCGCCGCGGCGAGATCACCCCGGAGATGGAGTACGTCGCGATCCGCGAGAACGTCTCCCCCGAGGTCGTCCGCGAGGAGATCGCGGCGGGCCGCGCCGTGCTGCCCGCCAACATCAACCACCCCGAGATCGAGCCGATGATCATCGGCAAGCGATTCCTGGTGAAAGCCAACGCCAACATCGGGAACTCCGCGGTCACCTCCTCCATTGAGGAGGAGGTCGACAAGATGACCTGGGCCACCCAGTGGGGCGCCGACACGGTCATGGACCTCTCCACGGGCCGCAACATCCACACCACCCGTGAGTGGGTGCTGCGCAACTCCCCCGTCCCCATCGGCACGGTGCCGCTGTACCAGGCGCTGGAGAAGGTGGACGGCCGGGCCGAGGAACTGACCTGGGACATCTACAAGGACACCGTCATCGAGCAGGCCGAGCAGGGCGTCGACTACATGACGGTCCACGCCGGCGTGCTGCTGCGCTATGTGCCGCTGACCGCCCGCCGCAAGACCGGCATCGTCTCGCGCGGCGGCTCGATCATGGCGGCCTGGTGCCTGGCGCACCACAAGGAATCGTTCCTGTACGAGAACTTCGAGGAGCTCTGCGAGATCCTCGCGTCGTACGACGTGACGTACTCGCTCGGCGACGGGCTGCGCCCCGGCTCCATCGCGGACGCCAACGACGAGGCGCAGTTCGCTGAGCTCCGCACGCTCGGGGAACTCAACACGATCGCCAAGCGTCACAACGTACAGACGATGATCGAGGGCCCGGGACACGTCCCGATGCACAAGATCAAGGAGAACATCGACCTCCAGCAGGAGATCTGCGAAGAGGCCCCGTTCTACACCCTGGGGCCGCTGACCACCGATGTGGCGCCCGCCTACGACCACATCACCTCCGGCATCGGTGCGGCGATGATCGCCTGGTGGGGCACCGCGATGCTCTGCTACGTCACGCCCAAGGAGCACCTCGGCCTGCCCAACCGTGACGACGTGAAGACCGGCGTCATCACATACAAGATCGCCGCCCATGCGGCGGACCTGGCCAAGGGGCACCCGGGCGCGCAGGAGTGGGACGACGCGCTCTCGGACGCCCGGTTCGAGTTCCGCTGGGAGGACCAGTTCAACCTGGCCCTCGACCCGGACACCGCCCGGGAGTTCCACGACGAGACGCTGCCCGCGGAGCCGGCCAAGACCGCGCACTTCTGCTCGATGTGCGGTCCGAAGTTCTGCTCGATGAAGATCTCCCAGGACATCCGGCGCGAGCACGGGGGCGACCTGAAGACCGACGAGATCGAGGCCGGAATGGCGGAGAAGTCACGGGAGTTCGCGGATGCGGGCAACCGGGTCTATCTGCCGATCGCCGACTGAGGCGATGTGCTGCGGGCGCTGCCCCGGGAGTTGATGGCTCCCGGGAGCGGCGCCCGGCCGGGCGGGCTCAGTCCGGCTGGTGCTCGGGGCCGCCGAAGTCGGGGCTGGTGAAGTCCGGGCTGGTGAAGCTGGGGTGGTTTGCGGGGGAGCCGCCCTGGTCGGGGCTGTCGAAGCCCGGGCGGTCGTAGCCGAGGGCGGGGATGCGGCCCATCGGACGGCGCGGCGCCGGGGCGCCCGGGTCGATGCTCGGGTCGGCCAGCGCGTCGCGCAGGAAGGGGTAGATGCCCCGCTCCAGCAGGGCGTGGCGCCAGGCCTCGCGGGCCCGGGCGAGCTCCTGGGTGCGCTCGTCCGGGGCGTCCGCCTCGTCGGCCTCGTCGACGGCCACCACCTGTGTCGCGCCGTTGCGCACCGCCGTGATCAGCAGTCCGACGGCGGCGGCGAGGATCGCGGCGGCGGTCAGCGCACCGAAGAACCAGCCGGCGGTCAGCATGGTGTCGGCGAAGGCGGGCTGCGGCTTGAGCATCTTCAGGATGTAGCCGACCAGCAGGAATATCACGGCGGCGGTGCCCGCGAGCACCGGCGCTAGAACGGCGACGACGGCGCCCGCGCCCGCACCGGCCGGTTCGAGAACCGTGCCGCCGCCGGAGGCGAGGCCAAAGTCGTGGGCGCCGGCGGTGGCGTGCGCGCGGAGCTCCTCGCGTGTCGTGACGTAGTGCTCGTACTCGGCGGCCGCCCGTTCGGTCACGAACGAGCCGGCGGCGAGCACCATGGTGCGCAGCTGCACGGCGTTGAGGCGCTCGCCGATGCCGGACAGCTCGGGCCGTTCATGCGCGGTGCGCAGTGCCTCCTCGACGATCCGCTCGAACTCCGGGCGGTCCTCGTTGAGCAGGTGCGGAGCGCTGTTCATGTGCATCCCCCGATGCTCCGTAGGGCCTGAAAGCCCGCCTGACGAACGGGCAGTTGGCGGAAACGGAGGAGAGCCTGCTACGGATAACCCGATGGTAGAGCCGCTACGGCACGGGGTGACAGGGTGTTTCCGGAAATGGCATACCCGGCGCTGTGCGGAAGCCTTTCCCGGTCACCCCTCAGCCATGCAGCGGGAGTTGCTGGACCAGCAGCTTTCCGGCCATGGTCACACCGCCGTCCATGGCGATGGCGAGACCGTCGGCGTACACGTGCGGACCCTCGACCACCGGCCGTGCGTCCTCCTCGCCGTCCTCGGTGCCGACCTCGCCCAACAGGTACGGAATGGGGCTGTGGCCGTGCACCACCCGGCCGCCGCCGTATGTGGAGAGCAGCTCGCGGGCGGCCTGCGGGCCCGCTTCGTCGCGGAAGGCGAAGCGTCTGGTGAACTTGCGGAACAGGTCCCAGCACTCGTCGGCGTCGTTGCGGTTGAGGATGGCGTGGACGGTGTCGTTGACCGCCTCGATGGAGTCGCCGTACTCCAGATAGGCGGTCGTGTCCGAGTGCATGAGCAGGTGGTCGTCCTCCTGCTCGATCGCGTCGAGCCGCGACATCCACTGAAGGTGTACGTCCTGGAGCCGGTCCATGTCGGCCTTCTGGCCGCCGTTGAGCAGCCAGGCGGCCTGGAAGGTGGCGGTGCCCGCACCGGAGTTCACCGGGGTGTCGGCGAACCGCTTGGCGCCGAGCAGCAGCAGCTCGTGGTTGCCCATGAGGGCCTTGCAGTAGCCTCCGGCGGCCGCGGCCTCGGCGGAGAGCCGCATAACCAGGTCGATGACGCCGATGCCGTCCGGGCCCCGGTCGGTGAAGTCGCCGAGGAACCACAGCCGGGCGGTGCCGGCGGCCCAGTTCCCGGATTCGTCGATGAGGCCCTGCTCGCGCAGGGCGGCCAGGAGTTCGTCGAGGTAGCCGTGGACGTCACCGACCACGTACAGCGGGCCGGGGCCGTCGGGCGCTGCGGAGGCGACGGGTTCGACCGTGGGCAGCCTGACCGTGTCACCGCGCTGTATCACGGGGAGGTCCCGTGCGGTCGGCGTGTAGCCCTCCGGGGGCTCATCATCCGAATAGGTGGTCGTGCCGGGCGCCGGAGCGGACGCGCCGGGCGCCTCCGGGTGCGCGGAGGGCGGTTCCTGACGGAACAGCGGCACCGCCGGTCCCGGTGGTGCGCTCGGTTCCTCCGGCGGTGGGACGGGGGTCTGTTGCGCATACGGCGGCACCCGGAAGTCACGCAACGTCGCCGTCCGCACGGGTCCCTGACCGGCCCCCTGAGTCATCGACCCCTCCACCACCGTCGCGCCGCCGTACACCGTGGGAGCCGCCAGGTCGGGCGGAGATCCGTGGTGTCGTGCGCCCATCATAGGAATGCGCCTCATGCTGTGTGACGCACCAGGGGTGGTCAATCCGGGTGCGAGCGACGTTCGTGGGTGGTTATGTCCCCAATGTGGTGGTCCAGTCCAAGCCGGACTCTGTTGTTCCGACAGACCTGGGTCGAGCGCCGGGCGGTCGGGGAGGCCGCCCGGCGGGAGTTCACTCCTTGTTGGGGCCCGGCTGGTTGCCCTTGGCCGGTGAGCGCGGTGGGCTGACCGTGGTGCGCGGAGGCCTTCGCTGGGACGAGGTCCGCACGATCAGTTCGGTCGGTATCACCTGCTCGATCGGCTGGCCGTTGTCGATCCCTTCGATCGCGTCGATGAGCAACTGGACGACGGCCGTGCCGATGCGCCTTGGTTTGAGCGAGAGCGTGGTGATGGGCGGTTCGGTGGTGGCGTACACGGTGGACTCGCTACAGCACACGAGGAGCAGGTCCTCGGGCACGCGCAGTCCGTAGCGCCGGGCGGCCGCGAGCAGATCGGTGCCGTTGGGGTCGAAGAGGCCGTACACGGCGTCGGGCCGGTCCGGGCGGGCGAGCAGCCGGTCGGCTGCGACGGCGCCCGCGCAGGGGTCGTGGGCCGGGTAGGACTCGTACACCGGGTCCTGGCCGACCCGTTCGCACCAGGTCAGATAGGCCTCGGTGGACAGACGGGTGTAGGTGTCGGTGGTGGTTCCGGTGAGCAGGCCGATCCGGCGGGCGCCGGCCGCGGCGAGGTGGTCGAGCAGGTCGAGTACGGCGGCCTCGTGGTCGTTGTCCACCCAGGCCGTGACGGGCAGGCTGCCCGCCGGGCGGCCGTCGGAGACGACCGGGAGACCTTGGCGTACGAGTTCGGTGACCACGGGGTCCTGGTCGGAGGGGTCGATGACGACGGTGCCGTCGAGGGCGACGTTCGACCAGACGTCCGCCGGGCTGCGGCGTGAGGTGGCGGGCAGGATGACGAGGGCGTAGCCGCGGGCCAGCGCGGCGGAGGTCGCGGCTCTGGCCATTTCCGCGAAGTACGCGAATTCGGTGAAGGTGAAAGGTTCATCCCCGTAGGTCGTCACGGTCAGGCCGATGAGGCCGGACTTGCCGGTACGGAGCGTGCGGGCCGCTGCGGATGGGCGGTAGCCCAGCCGGTCTGCGACCTCGCGGACGTGGCGGCGGGTGGCGTCGGGGAGCCGGCCCTTGCCGTTGAGCGCGTCTGAGACGGTCGTGATGGAGACACCGGCGGCGGCGGCCACGTCCCGAATGCCCGCCCGCCCCAGCCGGCGACCGGTCGACCGGCTCACCTGGTGCTTCCCTGCTGCTGTCATGGCGAGCCGATAGTAGGGCGATGACGGGCGGTTGGCCCGGGTGCATATGCACGCGTTGACAGGCACGTTTCTGCATGGTCGAAACACAGCAATTGCCTTGCTATGCAAGGGAGTTGGGCGATGCGGCGTTACGGTGGCGCTTGTCGACCCGTGGGCTGCTGCCAACTGTCCGATGTTTCGAAGAGGTCTCAACTCACCTTCACGGGTGATGCGCGCCACGGCGCGAGCCACCGGCGCGCGCCAGGTACGGGAACGCTCCCCCCTTCTCGCGCGCCCGCCGAGAACCGGTCTCCGTCGGCTATTCGCAGGGGAGCCGAATCCTCATAAGGTGAGGAGCATTGGATGTGTACGGAGCTGTCCGCGACGGCGTGCCCAGTTTCTGTACGGAACGGTCGAGGAGGACCTGCGGTGAGCGAGACGAGCCCCAAGCTGCGCCCCGAGCTGGACGGCATCCCCACCTACAAGCCCGGCAAGCCGGCGGCCTCCGACGGGCCCGTCGCCTTCAAGCTGTCCTCGAACGAGAACCCCTACCCGCCGCTCCCCGGCGTGATGGAGAGCGCGGTCGCGGCCGCGGGGAACTTCAACCGGTACCCGGACATGGCCTGCACGGGCCTGATGAACGAGCTGGCCGAAAGGTTCGGGGTGCCCCTCGGCCACCTGGCCACCGGCACCGGCTCGGTGGGGGTGGCCCAGTCGCTCGTCCAGTCCACCTCCGGGCCCGGCGACGAGGTCATGTACGCCTGGCGGTCCTTCGAGGCGTACCCGATCATCACCCAGATCAGTGGAGCCACCTCCGTCCGGGTGCCGCTGACCCCGGGCGATGTGCACGACCTCGACGCGATGGCGGACGCGATCACCGACCGGACCCGGCTGATCTTCGTCTGCAACCCGAACAACCCGACCGGCACCGTGGTGCGCCGGGCCGAGCTGGAACGGTTCCTCGACCGGGTGCCCTCGGACGTCCTGGTGGTGCTGGACGAGGCGTACCGGGAGTTCATCCGGGACACCGAGGTGCCGGACGGCATCCAGATCTACCGGGACCGCCCGAACGTGGCCGTCCTGCGTACCTTCTCCAAGGCGTACGGGCTGGCCGGGCTGCGGGTCGGTTTCGCGGTGGCCCACGAGCCGGTCGCGGCGGCGCTGCGCAAGACGGCCGTGCCGTTCGGCGTCAGTCAGCTGGCCCAGGACGCGGCGGTCGCCTCCCTGCGCGCCGAGGACGAACTGATGGGCCGCGTCGGCGCGTTGGTGGGTGAGCGGGAGCGGGTCTACGAGGGCCTGGTGCAGCAGGGCTGGACGGTGCCCGAGACGCAGGCGAACTTCGTCTGGCTGCGGCTCGGGGAGCGCACGGTCGACTTCGCCGCGGCGTGCGAGGCGGCGGGTGTCGTGGTGCGACCGTTCGCGGGCGAGGGCGTGCGCGTCACGATCGGCGAGGGGGAGGCCAACGACCTGTTCCTCAAGGTCGCGGAGGGCTTCCGCAAGCAGGCCTGACCCTGAGGAAGGGGCGCCGGGGGCGTCGGCCCGCCCGGCGCTCGGGGCGTTCTCAGAGGGCGTCCACCCGGATCGGGTCGCCGGCGCGGACCGTGGCGAGCCTGCGGGGGTCGCCGTCGATGCGGCCGAGGACGTTGCACGGGCTCGCGAGCCGGCATTCGTCGCCGCGCGAGATCGGCGTGGGACCGAAGGGCAGCGCGAGCGCGTCGCCGTCGGTCCAGAACGCCACCGTGCCCGGCTCCACCACCTGGCGCGCGTCCGCCTCCCGGGCAGGCGAGACGGGGGTGTCGAAGTAGACCTCCTCGCCCCAGGTGTGGGCGGTCGAGGTGAGGGGGAGCGCCCCTGCGAGCGCCGTGCTGGTGGGGGTCGGGTCGAGGGTCGCCGTGACACTGCCCGCGGGCCATGAGATGCGTATGCGCAGCTGGTTCTCCATGGCGCCGAATTCAACAAGATGTTGAAAGCCTTGGGAAGAGGGTGTCCACGTTCACACCCGTTTCCGGGGGACCCCCCTGCCGGAGTCGACAGCACGTACGACATAATGCTTGTGAATGTGAACGCGTTCACAAGCGTGTCCTGCTTCCTCCCGTCATCGGGGGGATTAAAGGGGCAAGCCTGCGGCTGTGACCACGGCGAAGTAAGGAGAGTGCCGACGTGGACCTGGCTCTGGCGCCGGAGACCCTGGCGCGATGGCAGTTCGGCATCACCACCGTCTACCACTTCCTCTTCGTTCCCCTGACGATCTCGCTCGCCGCGCTCGTCGCCGGCCTGGAGACCGCCTGGGTGCGAACCGGCAAGGACAAGTACCTCAAGGCGACCAAGTTCTGGGGCAAGCTCTTCCTGATCAACATCGCGATGGGTGTGGTCACGGGCATCGTCCAGGAATTCCAGTTCGGCATGAACTGGTCGGACTACTCGCGGTTCGTCGGCGACATCTTCGGTGCCCCGCTCGCCTTCGAAGCGCTCATCGCCTTCTTCTTCGAGTCCACCTTCGTCGGACTGTGGATCTTCGGCTGGGACAAGCTGCCGAAGAAGATCCACTGCGCCTGCATCTGGATGGTCTCCCTCGGCACGATCCTGTCGTCCTACTTCATCCTGGCGGCCAACTCCTGGATGCAGCACCCGGTCGGCTACCGGCTCAACAAGGCCACCGGGCGCGCCGAACTCACCGACTTCTGGCGGGTGTTGACCCAGGACACCACCCTGGTCGTCGTCTTCCACACGCTGACCGCCGCCTTCCTCACCGGTGGCGCGTTCATGGTCGGCGTCGCCGCCATCCATCTGCGCCGCAAGAAGCACATCCCGGTGATGCGCACCTCGCTGCGGCTCGGCCTGGTCACCCTGGTGATCGGCGGCCTGCTCACCGCCGTGAGCGGTGACTCGCTCGGCAAGGTCATGTTCAAGCAGCAGCCGATGAAGATGGCCGCCGCCGAGGCCCTGTGGGACGGTGAGAAGCCCGCACCGTTCTCGATCTTCGCCGTCGGTGACGTGGCCAAGGGGCACAACGACGTCGAGATCTCGGTGCCGGGAGTCCTGTCCTTCCTCGCCGACAACAACTTCTCCTCGTACGTCCCCGGCATCAACGACGTGAACAAGGCCGAGCAGCAGAAGTTCGGGCCCGGCGACTACCGGCCCAACATTCCGGTCGCCTTCTGGGGCTTCCGCTGGATGATCGGCTTCGGCATGACGTCCTTCGCCATCGGACTGGTCGGGCTGTGGCTCACCCGGAAGAAGTTCATGCTGGCGCCGGGGATGCGGACCGGTGAGGACGAGGTGCCGAACCTGGTGCTCTTCAAGAGCACGGCCCTCGGCACGCGCCTGACCAAGTGGTACTGGTTCTTCGCGGTCTGGACGCTCGGCTTCCCGCTCATCGCCAATTCCTGGGGCTGGATCTTCACCGAGATGGGCCGCCAGCCCTGGGTCGTCTACGGCGTACTGCGCACCCAGGACGCGGTCTCCCCCAGCGTCTCGCAGGGCGAGGTCCTCACCTCGATGATCGTCTTCACCCTGCTGTACGCCGTGCTCGCGGTGGTCGAGGTCAAGCTCCTCGTCAAGTACGTCAAGGCCGGACCGCCCGAGCTCAGCGAGGCCGACCTCAATCCGCCCACCAAGATCGGCGGGGACGACCGCGACCCCGACCGGCCGATGGCCTTCTCGTACTGAGGCTGAGGAGATCGAGGCATGGAACTCCACGACGTCTGGTTCGTACTCATCGCCGTCCTGTGGATCGGCTACTTCTTCCTGGAGGGATTCGACTTCGGGATCGGCATCCTGACGAAGCTGCTGGCCAGGGACCGCCCCGAGAAGCGCGTCCTGATCAACACCATCGGTCCCGTCTGGGACGGCAACGAGGTGTGGCTGCTCACGGCCGGCGGCGCGACCTTCGCCGCCTTCCCCGAGTGGTACGCCACGCTCTTCTCCGGCTTCTATCTGCCGCTGCTGGTCATCCTGGTCTGTCTGATCGTCCGGGGTGTCGCATTCGAGTACCGGGCGAAGCGGCCCGAGGAGAAGTGGCAGCGCAACTGGGAGCAGGCCATCTTCTGGACCTCGCTCATCCCGGCGTTCCTGTGGGGCGTGGCCTTCGCCAACATCGTGCGCGGGGTGAAGATCGACGCGCACAAGGAATATGTGGGCACCTTCTGGGATCTGCTCAACCCGTTCTCGATCCTGGGCGGCCTGGTCACGCTCGCCCTGTTCACCTTCCACGGCGCGGTGTTCGCCTCGCTCAAGACGCTTGGCGACATCCGTGAGCGGGCCAGGGTGCTGGCGCTGAAGCTGGGTCTGGTGACGGCTGTGCTCGCGCTCGGCTTCCTCGTCTGGACCCAGGCCTCGCGCGGAGACACCAAGAGCCTGGTCGCGATGGCCGTCGCCGTACTCGCGCTCGTCGGAGCGATCGCGGCCATCAAGGCCGGGCGCGAGGGCTGGTCGTTCGCGCTCTCGGGCATCACGATCGCGGCCGCCGTGGCGATGCTCTTCCTGACGCTCTTCCCGAACGTCATGCCGTCCTCGCTGAACGGCGCCTGGAACCTCACGGTCTCCAACGCCTCGTCCAGCCCGTACACCCTGAAGATCATGACGTGGTGTGCGGGGCTCGCGACCCCGCTGGTGCTGGTCTACCAGGGCTGGACCTACTGGGTCTTCCGCAAGCGGATCGGCACCAAGAACATCGCCGACGCGCACTGACCCCTGAGGTCTCCACGGTTCGACGGGGTGTGTTTCACGTGAAACACACCCCCCGGGCCCGCTTTGATCCTTCCGTTGGGGGATGTTTCACGTGAAACCGATCGACGCACGACTGCTGCGATACGCTCGCGCCACCCGCTTCTTCCTGGCCGCGGTGGTGGCTCTCGGCCTGGTCGGGGCGGGACTGATCATCGCCCAGGCGATGCTCATCGCCGACGTCGTGGTGGGGGCCTTCAAGGACGGCCATGACGCGGCCGGGCTGAGGACGCCGCTTCTGCTTCTCGCGGCGGTCGCGGTCGGGCGGGGCCTGGTCTCCTGGCTGACGGAGCTGGCCGCCAACAAGGCCAGCGCGGCGGTCAAGTCGGAACTGAGGGGCCGGCTCCTGGAGCGGGCGGCCGGGCTGGGCCCGCAGTGGCTCAGCAGTCAGCGCACCGGGTCCCTGGTCGCGCTCGCCACCCGTGGGGTCGACGCCCTCGACGACTACTTCGCGCGCTATCTGCCGCAGTTGGGCCTCGCCGTCGTCGTGCCGGTGGCGGTGCTCGCTCGGATCGTCACCGAAGACTGGGTCTCCGCGGCGACCATCGTGGTGACCCTGCCGCTCATCCCGTTGTTCATGGCGCTGATCGGCTGGGCCACCCAGTCGCAGATGGATCGCCAGTGGCGGCTGCTGTCCCGCCTCTCGGGGCACTTCCTCGACGTGGTCGCCGGGCTGCCCACCCTCAAGGTGTTCGGGCGGGCCAAGGCCCAGGCCGAGTCGATCAAGGCGATCACCTCGGACTACCGCCGGGTGACCCTGAAGACCTTGCGGATCGCCTTCATCTCCTCCTTCGCCCTCGAACTGCTCGCGACGATCTCGGTGGCGCTGGTCGCGGTCGGCGTCGGCATGCGCCTGGTCCACGGCGACCTCGATCTGTACACCGGCCTGGTGATCCTGGTCCTGGCCCCCGAGGCCTATCTGCCCCTGCGCCAGGTCGGCGCGCAGTACCACGCCGCGGCTGAGGGGCTGTCGGCCGCCGAGGAGATCTTCGAGGTCCTCCAGACACCGCTGCCCCAGGGCGGCACGGGATCTGTGCCCGCCGGGCCGGTCCGTCTGGAGCTCGACCGCGTGACCGTACGGCACCCCGGACGCACGGAACCCTCCCTGGCCGACGCCTCCCTGGTGGTCGAGCCGGGCGAGACGGTGGCCCTGACCGGCCCGAGCGGAGTCGGGAAGTCGACGCTCCTCCATGCGCTGCTCGGCTTTGTGACGCCGCAGGACGGCGGCCGGGTCCTGGTGTCCGGAGCGGACCTCGCGACGCTGTCCCTGACGCAGTGGCGCGAGCGGATCGCCTGGGTGCCGCAGCGGCCGCACCTCTTCGCGGGGACCATCGCCCAGAACGTCCGTCCCGCCCGGCCGGACGCGGACGACGCGGCCGTGCTCGACGCGCTGCGCGACGCGGGCGCCCATGACTTCGTCGCCGCGCTGCCGAACGGGATGGACACCGCTCTGGGCGAGGACGGCGCCGGGCTCTCGGCCGGCCAGCGCCAGCGTCTCGCCCTCGCCCGTGCCTTCCTGGCCGACCGGCCGGTGCTGCTGCTAGACGAACCGACGGCCGCGCTGGACGGCGAGACGGAGGCGGGGATCGTCGACGCGGTCCGCAGGCTCGCGGTGGGCCGTACCGTCCTGCTGGTCGTGCACCGTCCCGCGCTGCTCGCGGTCGCGGACCGCGTGGTGGAGTTGCGCCCCGCCGATGCGCACCCCCGCACCCCGGCCCCGGGTCTGGCCGCCGTGACCCCAACTCTCGGCAATAGGGCGCCTGTTGAGGTCTCCGTCGAGGTGGCGAGCACGACGGGATCTGTGGTCGGGCGGAACCCGCTCGCCCGGGTTCGCGCCGCCGCCCGCGGCCTGCGCGGCCGCATCGCGCTCGCGCTGCTGCTCGGCGCGTTGGCGCTCGGCTCGGCCGTCGGCCTCATGGCCACCTCGGGCTGGCTCATCTCGCGGGCCTCGCAGCAGCCGCCCGTGCTCTATCTGATGGTGGCCGTCACCGCGACCCGGGCCTTCGGGATCGGCCGCGCGGTGTTCCGCTACGCCGAGCGACTCGTCTCCCACGACGCCGTACTGCGCATGCTCGCCGAACTGCGGGTCGCGGTCTACCGGCGACTGGAGCGGATCGCGCCCGCGGGGCTGCGCGAGACGCGGCGGGGCGATCTGCTGTCCCGCCTGGTCGCCGATGTGGACGAACTCCAGGACTACTGGCTGCGCTGGGTCCTGCCCGCCGGGGTCGCCTTCGTGGTGTCCGTGCTGAGTGCGGGGTTCACGGCATGGCTGCTGCCCGAGGCCGGGGCCGTACTCGCCGTGGGGCTCCTCGTCGCCGGCGTCCTCGTTCCGTTCCTCAGCGGCTCCCTGGCGCAGCGGGCCGAACGTCAACTGGCCCCGGCCCGGGGAGTGCTCGCCACCCGGGTGGCCGATCTGCTCACCGGCACCGGCGAGCTCACGGTGGCGGGAGCCCTCGGCCGCCGTGTCCGCGAGGTGCGGGACGCCGATACGGCACTGACCCGGATCGCCTCGCGGGGCGCCGCCGCCACCGCGCTCGGCGGCGGGCTCTCCGCGCTGGCCTGCGGGCTCACGGTGGCCGCCGCCGCGCTCGTGGGAGTACGCGCCGTGGCGGACGGCCGCCTCGACGGGGTGCTGCTCGCGGTGGTCGTGCTGGTGCCGCTCGCCGCCTTCGAGGCGGTGACCGGGCTGCCGCTCGCGGTGCGGGCCCGCCGGCGGGTGCGGCACAGCGCCGAGCGCGTCCACGAGGTTCTGGACGCGCCGGTTCCCGTACAAGAACCCGAAGCACCCCTCGCACCTCCCGCCGGCCCGTTCCCGCTGGAACTGCGCGGGCTCCACGCCCGGCATGCGGGGCAGGAGCGCGACGCCCTGCACGACTTCGGGCTGCGACTCACCCCGGGAAGGCGGGTCGCCGTCGTCGGCGCCTCCGGCTCCGGCAAGACCACCCTCGCCCAGGTCCTGCTCCGCTTCCTGGACGCCCGGACCGGCACCTACGAGATCGGCGGGAGTGATGCGAGCCGGCTCAGCGGAGACGACGTACGCCGCCTCGTCGGGCTGTGCGCCCAGGACGCGCACCTCTTCGACAGCTCCGTACGGGAGAACCTGCGGCTGGCCCGTACCGACGCCACCGACGACGAACTGCGCTCCGCTCTGGGCCGGGCCCGGTTGCTCGACTGGGTCGACGGGCTGCCCGAAGGCCTCGACACCCTGGTGGGCGAACACGGCGCCCGGCTCTCCGGCGGTCAGCGTCAGCGTCTCGCACTGGCCCGGGCCCTGCTCGCCGACTTCCCGGTGCTGGTCCTGGACGAGCCCGCCGAACACCTGGACCTGGCGACCGCCGACGCGCTCACCACCGACCTGCTGGCAGCCACCGAAGGCCGCACCACCGTGCTGATCACACACCGGCTGCGCGGCCTGGAAGCAGTCGACGAAGTGATCGTGCTTGCCGAGGGGCGGACCGTGCAGCGGGGCGCCTACGAGGAGCTCGCCACGGTCGACGGACCCCTGCGGGGCATGGTGGAACGGGAGCGCGAGACCGAGGCGCGACAGTACCCGACTTTCCTCGCCAAATAGGACTAACTAGTCTCAAGGCATGCCGCCAGATCCGAAGAGGCCCAGGGGCCACCAGGACGTCACGGGCCTGGACCACCAGGACCACGACCCGCTCGAAGCGGCCACCCGCGCCACCCGCAGCCTGCAAGGACTCTCCACCGAGCTCACGGCGCGCGTCCCGCAGCTGCTGGAGGCGATGCGCTCGGTCGGCACCGGCCTTGAGCTGCACTCCACACTGGACCGGATCTGCGAGACGGCGGCCGAGCTCGCCGACGCACGGTACGCGGCGATCGGCGTCGTCAACGAGGACGGCCGGGGGCTGTCCGACTTCGTGACGTACGGCGTCAACGACACCGAGGCCCGCGCCATCGGGCACCGGCCCGACGGCCACCGGGGACTGCTCGGCTGGCTCATCCACCACCCCGAGCCGCTCCGGCTCGCCGAGATCGCCGCCGACCCCCGTTCGGCGGGCCTCCCCCCGAACCATCCGCCGATGAGCACCTTCCTCGGCGTCCCCATCCGCGTCCAGGGCGAGATCTTCGGGAACCTCTATCTGACCGAGAAGCACGGCGGGGGCGAATTCAACGACTACGACCTGCACATGGTGCGGGTCCTGGCCACCGAGGCCGGAATCGCCATCGGCAACGCCCGGCTCTACGAGGCGGCGCGCCAGCGTGAGCGCTGGATCGACGGTTCGGTCGCGGTCACCACGGCGCTGTTGTCGGGCGGCGACGCGGACGACGCCCTGGAGGTCGTGGCCGAACAGGCCCGCCACCTCGCCGTGTCCGACGCGGGCATAGTGCTGCTGCCCGCCGAGGAGGGCGGCCTGGAGATCGTCGCGGTCTCCGCCGACAACCCGCGCGTCTCGCTCGGCGTGGTGATCCCGCCGGAGAGTCCGGTCGTGTCGACGCTGCTGGAGGGCGAGGCGGTCTTCGTCGACGACGCCGCCACCGACCCGCGCATGATCACCAAACTGGCCGAGCGCTACGGGCCGAGCATGCTGCTGCCCCTGCAAAGCGGCGGCCGGGTCCTGGGCGCCCTCGCCACGCCTCGGGCGCGTGGGGGGCGGCCCTTCACCGAGGCCGAGCGGACCCTGGCTGGTCAGTTCGCCTCGCAGGCCGCGCTCGCCCTGATGATGGCGGAGGCCCAGCGCGACCGGGAACGGCTCGCCGTGTACGAGGACCGCGACCGCATCGCCCGTGACCTGCACGACCTCGTCATCCAGCGCCTCTTCGCCACCGGAATGATGTTGGAGGGCGCGCAGCGCAAGTCCGTCGTGCCCGAGGTGCAGAGCGGCATCGGCAAGGCGGTCGACGAACTCGACGTCACCATCCAGGAGATCCGCACGGCGATCTTCGCGCTCCAGCAGGGCCCGGCCGAGGCGCCCTCCGGGCTGCGCACCCGCGTCCTGCGGGAGATCAACATGGCTGCCGTGCCGCTCGGCTTCAAGCCGGCCCACCGCTTCCTGGGGGCCGTCGACACCCTGGTCGGCGAGCTGACCGGAAAGAACCTGATCGCGGCGTTGCGCGAAGCCCTCTCGAACGCCTTCCGGCACGCCGAGGCATCCCGGATCGAGGTCGTCGTCGATGCCACGGCACAGCTGCCGGACGGCAGCGCGGGGGTGCGGCTGACGGTCGCCGACAACGGGGTCGGCATCCCTCCGGGCGGTCGCCGCAGCGGATTGCGCAACCTTCGGCGGCGCGCCGAGGCGCTGGGCGGATCGAGTTCGTACGGACCCGGGCTCGGGGATGGCGGCGGGGGCACGACCGTCGTCTGGGAGGCGCCTCTCTGAGGGCCGGCCCATCCGAGCCGCTCAACCGATGGATCGGCCGGGAGCGGAGTTGTGTTTCACGTGAAACACGGCCGCGTGGTCGCCTCTGCGCCTGTGTCGTCCCACCGTGCGCGGCGGCAGCGCTGATGCGGCCAGGCCTCAGAGGGCCTTGAGGATCTGCTCGATCACGACCGCCACGCCGTCCTCGTTGTTGGCGACGGTGCGCTCGGAGGCCGTGGCCAGGACGTCGGGGTGGGCGTTGCCCATGGCGTACGACGTGCCCGCCCAGCTCAGCATTTCCATGTCGTTCGGCATGTCGCCGAAGGCCACCACCTCGGCCGGCGAGATACCGCGCTCGGCACAGCACAGCGCCAGCGTGGACGCCTTCGAGACGCCCGCGCCGCTGATCTCCAGCAGCGCCGTGGGGCTTGACCGGGTGATTTCGGCATGTGCCCCGACTGCCGCGCGGGCCAGCGCGAGGAAGTCGTCGGGGGCAAGCTCGGGGTGGAACGCGAGGACCTTGAGCACCGGCTGGTTCGCCGGGGCGGCGTCCTCGGCCAGCAGCTTCTCGACCGGGGCGACGCTCGCCGCCGGGTCCATGTGCAGCGGCGGATAGGCGAGTTCGTGGTGGAAGCCGCCGGTGCGTTCGACCGCGAAGGACGTACCGGGAACCGCCGCCCGCAGCAAGGTGACGACCTCCAGGGCGGCGTCCCGCTCCAGCGGGCGCACCTTCACGAAGCGGGGCCCCTCGGGGCCGCCGTGCAGATCGACGACGGCCGCTCCGTTGCCGCAGATGGCCAAGCCGTGGCCGTGGACATGGGAGCTCACGACACCCATCCAGCGAGCCGGGCGGCCGGTGACGAAGAAGACCTCGATGCCCGCCTCCTCGGCGGCCGCCAGGGCCGCGACCGTACGGTCCGAGACGGACCGGTCGTCGCGCAGCAGTGTGCCGTCCAGGTCGGTCGCGATGAGCCGCGGTGCGGTGGGCACGGGGCGGATGGCCGGGGCGGGATCCATAGCAGAGGTCACCGCCCCATTGTCCCGCACAGCAGCGCACGGACGTGCGAAGGACCGCACAGATGAGAGCGCTCGGCGGTGCGCCCGGGGCACGAGGGGGCGTACGCGGCACGGGGGGATGCTCCGGGCACGGCGAGATGCGTACGGGAGAGTCGGGCTCCCGCGTCGGACGAGCGGTGAGCCCTCTGACGTCACCAGAACGGGCCGCCGTGGAGCGGCCGCGCGATGTCCCGGCGCGCCGGGTGAATCCGTCACGGCGTCCGGGGAAGACGGCCGCAATGGGACGGATTCGGGTCGGAACCTGCTCGTGGACGGACAAGGCGCTGGTGTCCAGCGGTTGGTATCCCAAGGGGTGGCGTGACGCCGAGGGCAGACTGCGGCACTACGCCACCCAGTTCCCGGTGGCGGAGGTCGACTCCACCTATTACGGGCTGCCCAGCACCCGCAACAGCCTGCTGTGGAGCGAGCGCACCCCCGCCGGCTTCCGGTTCGACGTGAAGGCGTTCTCCCTGCTCACCGGGCATCCGACACGGCCGGAAGCGCTGCCCGCCGATCTGCGTCCGGCCCTCGCGCGCCGGACGGCGGGCGTCGATCCCGGTCTGCTCGACGAGGTGTGGGACCGCTACAGCGCGGCCCTCGAACCGCTGCGGGCCGCGGGCCGATTGGGGACGCTGGTCTTCCAGTTCCCGCGTCGGCTCGTACCGGGCAGGCCCGCGGTGGAGTTCCTGCGCCGCTGCCGTGAGCGTGCCGCGGGGTGGCCGATGGCCGTGGAGTTCCGCCATCCCGACTGGTGGCGTGCGGGGCACGTCGATGTCACGACGGCTCTGTTGACGGAGCTGGACGCGGCTGCCGTTGCCGTCGACATGGTGCAGACACTGCCCGATTCCGTACCGCCCGTCATACGGGTCACCACTCCGGACCTCGCCGTGGTGCGCTTCCACGGACGCAACAGTGCCTGGGGGACCGGCACCAAGGAGGAGCGGTTCCGCCACGGGTACACGTCCGAGGAGCTCTGTGAGTGGGCGCCGCGCGTGCGCGAGATGGCCGAGCGGGCCCGGGAGGTGCACGTCCTGTTCAACAATTGCTGCGGTGACGCGGCGGTGCGCGCCGCCCAGTCGATGCGGGAGCTGCTCGACCTCTCGTAGGGTCGACCCATGCGACTGAGCACTGTGATTCTGCCGATCGACCGCTGGCACGAGGGTGGCCGTGACGCCTGGCTGCGCGCCGAGGAGCTGGGCTTCCACGCCGCCTACACCTATGACCACCTGTCCTGGCGGACGTTCCGCGACGGCCCGTGGTTCGGGGCGGTTCCCACGCTGACGGCCGCCGCTGCCGCCACCACCCGGATGCGCCTGGGCACCCTGGTCACCTCCCCCAACTTCCGGCATCCGGTGACCCTGGCCAAGGACCTGATCACCCTCGACGACGTGTCGAACGGCCGGATCGTCCTGGGCATCGGGGCGGGCGGCAACGGCTTCGACGCCACCGCGCTGGGGCAGGAGGCGTGGACTCCGCGTCAACGGGCCGACCGGTTCGGCGAGTTCGTGCCGCTGCTCGACCGGCTGCTGACCGAGGACTCGGTGACCTACGACGGCACCTTCTACTCGGCGGTCGAGGCGCGCAATCTGCCGGGCTGTGTCCAGCGGCCCAGAATCCCCTTCGCGGTGGCCGCGACCGGCCCGCGCGGACTGAGGCTGGCGGCGAAGCACGGCCAGGCGTGGGTCACGACCGGCGACCCGAAGCTGTTCGAGTCCGGAACGCCCGAGGAGTCCCTCCAGGCCATCCGCGGCCAGATCGAGAAGCTGGGCGCGGCCTGCGAGGAGATCGGGCGCGAGGTGGACGAGCTGGACAAGGTCTTGCTCACCGGCTTCACCCCGCAGCCCGGCCGGCCGCTGGAATCCCTCGACGCGTTCGTGGACTTCGCCGGTCGCCACTTCGAGCTCGGCATCTCCGAGATCGTGCTGCACGCGCCGATCCCCGACTCCGACTTCGCGGCCGACCTGAAGGTCTTCGAGCAGATCGCGACCGAGGGACTCGCCCAGCTGGGGCGCTAGCCCTTCCGGTCGCGAACGTGTGCGCTCATCCACGGGGTGAGCGCACCGAGCAGCACCAGCTCCTTGTACGTCCGGTCCCCGGGCAGCGGCACGACCAGCCACCAGCCGGGCGGGAAGAAGCGGCCTCTGACGTGGGCGAGCCCGCCGTAGACGGAGCGCAGGAAGGCGGGCACGTCGTCGCGCGGCACATCGTCGAAGTGCACGCCGTCGACGGTGATTTGGGCGTCGTCCTCCGGATAGATCCGCACGGACACGGAGGGCGAGCCACCGAGCTCGACGTAGGCCTCGTGCGGCAACGAACCGTCCGGGTCGACCACGGCGCACACTCCGGCGGAGGTGCGGCGGGAGGTGCGGTCGGCACCGATGTCGTCGGTGACCTCGACCGCGAGCCGGTACTGGTGGGCGATCGCGCGGATCGCGGTGACCGCGGACTCGGTGGTGGGGAGGTGGGGATGGCGCATGGCATTGATCATGCCAAGTGCCGGCCTCAGGTGGGCAGGCGCAGATACTTCGGCGGTACGGAGCCGGTGAGCCAGACCCCGTTGGCGCTCACGTGAAAGACATGACCGTCCTGGTACATGGCTCCGGCGTCCACGCTCAGGATCACCGGCCGGCCGCGGCGGGCGCCGACCCGGGCGGCGGTTTCCCGGTCGGACGAGAGATGCACATGGTGGCGGTTCATCGGACGCAGGCCTTCGGTGCGGATCGCGTCCAGCGAGCGGGCCACGGTGCCGTGGTAGAGGTACGCGGGGGGTTCGGCGGGCGGCAGGGCGAGGTCGACGGCCACGGTGTGGCCCTGGCTGGCACGGATCCGCCCGCCCTCTATGGCGAAGCGCCGCTTGTCGTTGGTGGCGACCACGTGGTCGAGCTCGGCGCGGGTGATGGGGAAGCGGTGGGCGGCCGCGCACCGCAGTAGCTCGTCGATCTCCACCCAGCCCTGGGCGTCGAGGACGAGGCCGATCCGTTCGGGCTGGTGACGCAGGTGTTTGGACAGGTATTTGGACACCTTGACGGTCCGTCTGTCGTCGGGGGACGGCGGTGGGCCTTCCTCCGGCGGCCGGTGTGGTGTTTCCTTCATGCCGCCAGGGTGCCTGGCCGGGCGGGGGCCCGGCACCCCATTTCTCCGGCGGCCGCGCCCGGTCAGGGCTTGAGCTGCTCCACCGCCCAGCGGGCCCACTCCTCGTGCATCTCGCTGAGCCGCTTGCCGTACTCCAGGGCGAGCCTGCCGTGTGCCGACAGCGGATCCTCGTCCCAGTCGATGGCGGCCTCCGCCTGCCGCAGGCCCGCGAGCTGGCGCGCCGAGCGCTCGGCCTCGTTGAGCAGATAGGTCCGTGCTTCGAGCGGGGTGAGCTCGCCGAGGAAGAAGACCCGGAGAAGGGAGTCGCTGCGGCGGGTGCGGACCGGCTCGACCTCGGTCAGCCAGCGGTGCAGTTCGGCTCTGCCCGCGGCGGTGATGCCGTACTCCTTGCGGCCGCGTGGCCCCTCGGCGGAGACCTCCACCAAATCGGCGTCGGCGAGTTTGCCCAGCTCTCCGTAGACCTGGCTCTGCGTCGCCGACCAGACGTGGGCGAGCGAGGTCTCGAAAAGCTTCATCAGGTCGTAGCCGCTGGCCCGCCGGTCGGCGAGCAGGCCCAGGACCGCGTGTCGGAGGCTCATGTCCCCCACTCTACATTCCACTCTTGACACGTCAAAGATGGAACCTCTACATTCGACATGTCGAAGTTGGAATGTGGAGCCGGGCCGAGCGCCCGGAACAGAGGGGACTCCCATGAGCTACCTGCGCGGATTCATCCCGTGGATCGTTTTCGCCGCCATCGGCAGTGCGCACTGGCAGTGGGGCGCGCTCGCCGCCCTCGCCGTGGGTGCCTACCTCCTCGCGATGGACCGCAAGCGCGGGGTGAGTGCCGACTCCCTGATCCTGGAGCAGTCCACGATCGCCTTCTTCGCGGTGCTGAGCGTCATAGCGTTCATCGCTCCCGACAGCGGACTGCGCGAGTACGGCGGCGCCCTGGCCACCGGCTGGCTGGCGCTGACCGCATGGGCCACCCTGGCCGTCCGCAAGCCCTTCACCACCGGCATAGCCAAGCGGCAGGCGCCGCCCGAGGTGTGGACCAACCCGGTGTTCCTGCGGATCAATGTGGTGCTGACCGCCGTCTGGGCCCTCGCCTTCACCCTGACCGCCGCGGCGCTCGCACTCATCGACGCGCAGTCGCTCGGCAGCACCGCCTCGATCGTCGTCCAGGTGGCGGGCTTCGCCGTCCCGGCGATCGTCACCGCCCAGTACCCGGAGCGGGCCCGCCGCGCCGCCGTCCAGAAGGGCGCCGCACGATGACCGCCGCAGCCGGCACCTCCGCGGAGCGCACGCCGTCGGCCCCGCACCTCGCGGGCAACTTCGCCCCCGTCCCCGACGAGCTGACCACTCACGAGCTGACCGTTACCGGTGCCATACCCCCCGAGCTGACCGGCTGGTACGTGCGCAACGGGCCGAACCCGCAGGACGCGGCCTCACCGCACTGGTTCTTCGGGGACGGCATGGTCCACGGCGTCCGCCTCGAAGGGGGCCGGGCCCGCTCCTACCGCAACCGCTGGGTGCGCACCTCGACCTTCACCGACGGGGCGCGGGTCCACGACCGGCAGGGGAACACCGATCTCACCGCCGGGGTCGCCAACACCCATGTGGTGCGCCACGCCGGCCGCACCCTGGCCCTGGTCGAGTCGTCCTACCCGTACGAACTGGACGGCCGGCCGGGCCGCGAACTGAAGACGCTGGGGGCGTACGACTTCGGCGGGCGGCTCACCACCGCCATGACCGCGCACCCCAAGACCTGCCCGGTCACCGGAGAACTGCACTTCTTCGGATACGGGATGCTCAGCGAGCCGTACCTCACCTATCACCGCGCCGACGCCACCGGCGAGTTGGTGGTGAGCAGGCCGGTGGAGGTACTAGCGGCCACGATGATGCACGACTTCCATCTCACCGCCTCGCATGTGGTGTTCATGGACCTGCCGGCCGTCTTCGACCTGGAGACGGCGATGCGGCCCGGTGGCGGGCTCCCCTATCGCTGGGACGCCGAGTACGGGGCACGGCTCGGTGTGCTGCGCCGGGACGATCCCTACGGCGAAGTGCGTTGGCTGACGATCGACCCTTGTTATGTCTTCCACGCGCTGAACGCCCATGACGAGCCCGGTGACGGCGCCGGGGGCGGGGAGCGGATCGTGCTGCATGTGGTGCGGTACGAGCGCCTGGGGGCGAGCGGGCCCACGCTGTGGAAGTGGACGCTGGACCTGGCGGCCGGGACGGTCCGTGAGGAGCAGCTGGACGACCAGGCCTGTGAGTTCCCCCGGATCGATGACCGGCTGGCGGGGAGGGAGTCCCGGTTCGGGCATGTCACGGTGGCGCAGACGCCGTCCTCGGGGCCGATATCGGGGGCGCTGCTCCGCTACGACCTGCGGACGGGATCGCTGGCGCGGCACGAGTTCGGGGCGGGTCGGGCTCCGGCGGAGGCGGCGTTCGCTCCGGCGGACGACCGACCGGGTGGCCCGGGGTGGCTGCTCAGCTATGTGTACGACGCCGCTCGCGACGCCAGCGATCTCGTCATTCTGGATGCGGACGACCTCGCGGCCGCGCCCGTCGCGACGGTTCACCTCCCGCAGCGCGTCCCGTTCGGCTTCCACGGCAATTGGCTCGCTGATCAGTAGATCAGTGACCTCAATCACCCTATGGAGAAAGGTTGTTGGGTTTGATCCACAGTGAAGGCCGGTTATCCACAGGCTAATTGACAGCGCTGTGGACAACTACCGCACCAATACGCACCGTTGGTGAATTTGCCTCCGTGATAGGCAATTTGAGCCTGATGCACCCTATGTCCCGATATGAGTTGGAGCAGTCAAGGCATCCAACCTACGCGCCTGCACCTCGCGTTCGGCGGCCGCCGTGATGAACGCGGCGACGTTCTCCGGGCCGACCAGCTCCTGGACGGCTCGAACGGTGGCGTCGGGAACCATCACCGGTCCGGGGCCCGGGGTGGTGGGGGCGGTGGCCGGGGTGCCCAGGTGGCGCTGGAGATGCCTGGTCGCCAACAGGCGCATGGCGCGGGCCAGTTCGGCGTCCACGGTCTGCTGGGCCAGGGGGCGCAGGCGGCGCACCAGATCGGCGGCCTCGGCCGCCTCGGAGTCGGTCGGGGGGCGGTGGCCCAGGTAGCGGGCGAAGACATGTTCCGTGGTGAAGTCCAGGAAGCGGGCCGCGATGTGTTCGACCTGGCCCCGCAGCTCGCGCAGATGCCCGGAGATGGCGTCGAGAGGCACCCCTGCCGCATACAACTCAGCTGCCACAGCCAGCTCTTGGGGGCTGGGTACTAGGAACTCGGAATCGTTGTCCGGGATGCGTTCCAGGATGCCGAGCTCGACCGCGTCGGCGACCGCCCCGTCGTCCGGGTTGCCGCCGAAGGTCTCGTCGAGTTCGGCGCGGGAGATCCGGGCGGCCTCCTCATCGGTCCAGGGGCCGTTCACCTCGGCGACCAGACCGAGTACGCCGCCGAGCCCCCGGCCCGCGTCCCAGGCCTCCAGGAGTTCCTTGATGGAGGCCAGGGTGTAGCCCCGGTCCAGGAGGTCGGCGATCTGGTGCAGCCGGGCCAGATGGGTGTCGCCGTACACATTGGACCGGCCGCGCCGCTCGGGCCGGGGCAGCAGGCCCCGGTCCTGGTAGGCGCGGATGGTGCGGACCGTGGCGCCGCTGGCGTGCGCCAGGTCCTCGATCCGGTACTCGGCAGGTGCCGCCGTCTGCGACGCCCCCTGCTGTAGTGCTGACTGCCCGGACAAAACCCACTCCCTCTAACCCAGGGCGGCGCGGCCCACCGCGCCCGCCGCCGCTCGGGCCGCCGGCGAGGTCGCGAGATAGTCGACGGCCTTGCGCAGGGAGCCCTCCTGCGAGGGATGGTACGACCGGCGCAGATAGCGGGGTATGGCCGAGCCCAGTTCCTTCCAGGTGGGCAGCAGGCCCCGCCGCACCGCCCGATTGTGCTCGCGCAGCGAGTAGCGCACCCGGCCGGCCAGGGAGGGATCGTGCCGGATCAGATAGGAGGCGCCCCACGCCCACAGCCACAGCAGCACCGGGGCCACGACCACCATGCCCTCCACGCGGCGCGCGTACCGGGGCAGGCCCGTGCCGCCGCAGTGCTGGTACATGTCGAAGGCCACCGCCCGGTGCTCGACCTCCTCAGCGCCGTGCCAGCGCAGCAGATCCAGCATGATCGCGTCGGAACCCGCCCGGTCCAGGGCCTCGGCCTGCAACACCCAGTTGCCGAGCACCGCCGTGAACTGCTCGATCGCGGCGATCAGCGAGAGACGGAAGCGCAGCCACTCCTGCGCCGGAATCGGCGCCCCGAGCGGGGGCGTCTCGCCGAGGAGCTGCTCGAAGAGGAAGTCGACGTACCGGGTGTAGGGCGCGGTGTCCAGGTGCTGCCGGGCCAAGTGGTCCAGAACATGGGCGTGTTGGACGCTATGGGTGGCCTCCTGGCCCATGAACCCCTTCACGTCCTTGAGCAGCGCCGGGTCCTCGACCAGTGGCAGGGCCTCCTTGAACACCTTCACGAACCAGCGCTCGCCCGCCGGAAGCAGCAGGTGCAGCACATTGATGACATGGGTCGCGGTGGGCTCGTCCGGTATCCAGTGCAGCGGTGTCGCGTCCCAGGCGAAGGAGACCCGGCGCGGCGATATGAGGTAGTGCTCGACGTCCCCCGTGCCGTCTCGGTGCTCCGCGCTCACAGCGGAGGCTCCAATCGGGCGATCGCGCGCAGTGTCCTCGGCGCGAAGCGGGACATGAGGTGGGCGCCCCGGGCCTCGGGCGTCACCGGCACCACGGCCTGGTTCTTCACGACCGCCCGCAGGATCGCCGAAGCGACCTTCTCCGGATGGAAGTTGCGCAGGCCGTACAGGCGGGAGGTCTTCTTCTGAAGGCGCCGCTCCTCCGTTGCGTCGGTCCCGGCGAAGTGCGTGGTCGAGGTGATGTTGGTGTTGACCAGGCCGGGGCAGATCGCCGAGACGCCGATGCCCTGCCCGGCCAGTTCGGCCCGCAGGCACTCGCTGAGCATCAGCACCGCGGCCTTCGACGTGCTGTAGGCGGGTAGCGCGCGGGAGGGCTGATAGGCCGCCGCCGACGCCATGTTGACGATGTGGCCGCCCTGGCCGCGCTCGGCCATCTGCCGGCCGAAGACGCGGCAGCCATGGATGACGCCCCACAGATTGACGTCGAGGACCTTCTTCCAGTCCTCGGCCGTGGTGGCGAAGAAGGAGCCCGAGAGGCCGATTCCCGCGTTGTTGACCAGGACGTCGACGACGCCGTATTCGAGGGCGACCTTCTCGGCGAGCTTCTCCATGGCCTGCTCGTCGCCGACATCGACGACCTCGCCCCAGGCCTCGGGCGCGCCGATGAGCCGGGACATCTCCGCGGTCCTGTGCGCACCCTCGGCGTCCCGGTCCACGGCGACGATCCGCGCCCCGGCCTCGGCGAACGCGAAGGCCGTGGCCCGCCCGATGCCGCTCGCGGCGCCCGTCACCAGAACCAGCTGGCCGGCGAACCGATCGGCGTGGGGGCCCGTGGCGACGGTGTCCTTGGCCGGTGTGCCGTCCTCGTTGGCACGGACGAACTCGCTGATCCACGCGGCCAGTTGGTCCGGCCTGGTGCGCGGCACCCAGTGCTTGGCGGGCAGTGTCCGGCGGATCAACTGGGGCGCCCACCGCTCCAGTTCGGCATACAGCTTCGGGGAGAGGAACGCGTCGTCGAGCGGGGTGATGAGCTGGACGGGCACATGGGCGTAGGCGTCGGAGCGGGGGCGGCGCAGCCGGGCGCGGACGTTGTCCCGGTAGAGCCAGGCGCCGTGCGCCGCGTCCTGCGGGAGGGAAGCCGTGGGGTAGCCGTCGGCGGGCACCTTCTCCACCCGCTGGAGGATCTTCGGCCAGCGCTTGCCGAGCGGCCCGCGCCACGCCAGCTCCGGCAGGACCGGCGTGTGCAGCAGATAGACGTACCAGGACTTGGCGCCCTGCCCCATCAGCTGGGCCACCTTGCGCGGGGTGGGGCGGCTCATCCGGCTCTTGATCCAGTGGCCGAAGTGGTCGAGCGACGGCCCCGACATGGAGGTGAAGGACGCTATGCGGCCCTCTGTACGCTCGACCGTCGCGAACTCCCAGCCCTGGACCGAGCCCCAGTCGTGGCCGACCAGGTGGACCGGCCGGTCCGGGCTCACCGCGTCCGCGACGGCCAGGAAGTCGTCCGTCAGCTTCTCCAGGGTGAAGCCGCCGCGCAGCGGGGCCGGCGCCGTGGAGCGGCCGTGTCCGCGGACGTCGTACAGCACCACGTGGAAGCGGTCGGCGAGGCGCTCGGCGACCTCGGACCACACCTCCTTGCTGTCCGGGTAGCCGTGCACCAGAACCACGGTGGGCTGGGATTCGTCACCCAGCTCCGCCACGCACAGCTCCACGCCGCCGGTCCGTACCCAGCGCTCACGCGCCCCTTCGATGGTCCCGTTCGTCACGCTCACGCCGCCTTCTCCTCGGCCCAGCGCCGCACATGCGGCAGATCGTCGTCCAGCCAGAAGGCGCTCTGCTCGGGGTCCTGGGAGTCGGTGACGACCAGGATCTCCTCGAACTTCGCGCCGGTACCCCGAAAACCGAGGTGCGGCTCGACCGCCCACAGCCCGGGTCGCGGCGGGTGGTCGGAGAACCGGTAGGGGGACCAGAGCGGCGACCAGCCGTCCCGGTGGCCGTGCAGCGCGTCGCTCGCCAGACCCTTCAGTGCCTGGGTTCCGAAGCCGAAGACGTGGGGTGACCAGCGGCGTTCCTGCACCCGGTCGATCTTGTGGGCGATCACGCCGAAGGGATAGGCGCGGTGCCGGTTGGCGTAGCCCTGGCGGACCATGAGCCGGTCAACGTCCTCGTAGATCTCGCGCAGCGGCCGTTTCTCGCGCACCTCCCGCAGGATGAGGGCGCGGTGCGCCTCCAGGTCGGCGAGCAGCCGGTCGTGCACGGGGTTGAGCCCCAGACAGCCCGAGTAGCCGATGTCCGCGGTGTAACCCTTGTAGACCGGGGCCATGTCGAGGATGAACGGCATCCCCGCCTCCAGGCGCCGGTTGGTGGGGAAGAACTGCAACGGGACGCGGAAGTTCACGAACGCCGTGCGGTCACCGAACCAGGCGAACGGCAGATGGAACCAGTCGCGCACGCCCCGCTCGCGCAGCCACTCCCGCTGCATCCGCGCGGCCTCGCGCTCGGTCACCCCCGGCTTGAGCTGGCCGGCCACCGCCTCCGCGCACTCGTACGCCAGGCTCTGCACTTCGCGGAACCCGCGCAGCCGCGCGTCGGGTCCAGCCTTCACTGCCGTCGGCATCCGTCCACCCTCTGTCGCCCTACGCGTGCGTAACTTGACACTGATGAATGTGACAATGCCCGGCGGCTGCGTCAAGGGTCCTGCGTCAGCCTGTGGACAACCGGCCGGTTGTGGACAACCCGGTCGCCCGGGACGGTGAGCCGTCCGCCTCACGTACGGGTTCCCCTACGGGGCCGTACCTCTGGAGTCGGACATCGATCCAGCCGTCTGGGCTGACGATTGCTGTGTCCTGCGCCACTACCGTCGATGACGTGACTGTGATCGCGACCGAAAGCCTGAGCAAGCGGTTCCCCAGGGTGACCGCGCTTGACCGGCTCTCGTTGGACATCGGCCCCGGAGTGACCGGGCTCGTGGGCGCCAACGGAGCCGGCAAGTCCACGTTGATCAAGATTCTTCTTGGTCTCTCGCCCGCCACGGAGGGCACCGCCGCCGTGCTCGGCCTCGACGTGGCGACCAGCGGCGGCGCCATCCGCGAGCGGGTGGGCTACATGCCGGAACACGACTGTCTGCCGCCCGACGTCTCTGCCACCGAGTTCGTCGTGCACATGGCGCGCATGTCGGGCCTGCCGGCCACCGCGGCCCGCGAACGCACCGCCGACACGCTGCGCCACGTGGGCCTCTACGAGGAGCGGTACCGGCCGATCGGCGGCTACTCGACCGGTATGAAACAGCGGGTCAAGCTGGCCCAAGCCCTCGTCCACGACCCGCAGTTGGTCCTCCTCGACGAGCCGACCAACGGACTCGACCCGGTCGGCCGCGACGAGATGCTCGGCCTGATCCGCCGCATCCACACCGACTTCGGCATCTCGGTCCTGGTCACCTCACACCTCCTGGGCGAGCTGGAACGCACCTGCGACCACGTCGTCGTCATCGACGGCGGCCAGTTGCTGCGCTCCAGCTCCACCAGCGACTTCACCCAGACCACGACCACCCTGGCCGTCGAGGTCACCGACTCCGAAACCCACACCGACGGCACGGAAGCGGTGCGCAAGGCCCTCACCGAAGCCGGGGTCACGCTGCACGCGGGGGTCGAGGACGGCCTGCCGGGCGCCGGCCACATCCTGCTCGTCGAGGCCACTGGCGAGGACATCTACGACACGGTCCGCGACACCGTGGCCCACCTGGGCCTCGGACTCGTACGGATGGAACAGCGCCGCCACCACATCATCGAGGTGTTCCAGACGCCGACGCGGGAGCCGGTCTCCGAACGCGCCGCCGCCTGGGCGGCCACCGCGGCCACCGCCGCCGGCGCCGAGCAGAAGGGAAACGGCCGCGATGGCAACTGACAGCGCCCAGACCCAGATCCACAACATCGGCTACCGCAGCTACGACGGGCCGCGCCTGGGCCGGGCCTACGCCCGCCGCTCACTCTTCTCACAGTCGCTGCGCGGCGCCTACGGACTGGGCCGCAGCGCCAAGTCCAAGGTGCTGCCCATGCTGCTGTTCGCGGTGATGTGCGTGCCCGCCGCGATCATGGTCGCGGTCACCGTCGTCACCAAGGTCACCGACCTCCCCGTGCAGTACACGCGGTACGCGATCTACCTCCAGGCCGTCATCGGACTGTTCATCGCGGCCCAGGCACCCCAGACGGTCTCGCGCGACCTGCGCTTCAAGACCGTGCCGCTGTACTTCTCGCGGCCGATCGAGCGCGTCGACTACGTCCTCGCCAAGTACGCCGCCATGGCGTCGGCCCTGTTCATCATCACGGGCGCGCCGCTGGTGGTCCTCTACATCGGCTCCCTGCTCGCCAAACTCGACTTCGCGGACCAGACCAAGGGGTTCGCCCAGGGGCTGGTCTCGGTGGCACTGCTCTCGCTCCTCTTCGCGGGCCTCGGCCTGGTCATCGCCGCGCTGACGCCGCGCCGCGGCTTCGGAGTCGCCGCCGTCATCGCCGTACTGACCGTGTCCTTCGGGGCGGTCTCCGCGGTGCAGGCCATCGCCTTCAATCAGGGCTCGCCCGGCGCCGTCCAGTGGCTGGGCCTGTTCTCCCCCATCACGCTCATCGACGGCGTACAGACCGCGTTCCTCGGGTCGAGCTCCGCCTTCCCCGGCGGCCACGGCCCCGGCTCTGGCACCGGAGTGGTCTACCTGCTCGTCGTCCTCGCGCTCATCCTCGGCTCCTACGCCGTGCTGATGCGCCGCTACCGGAAGGTCGGGCTGTGACCACCATCGACATCGATCACGCCTCCCGCTGGTTCGGCAACGTGGTGGCGGTCAACGACGTCACCATGACGATCGGCCCCGGCGTGACCGGGCTGCTCGGCCCCAACGGCGCCGGAAAGTCCACGCTCATCAACATGATGGGTGGTTTCCTCGCCCCCTCCACGGGAACGGTCACGCTCGACGGCGCCCAGATCTGGCGCAACGAGTCCGTCTACCGCACGGTCGGCATCGTTCCCGAGCGGGAGGCCATGTACGACTTCCTGACGGGCCGCGAATTCGTCGTCGCCAACGCCGAGTTGCACGGCCTGGGCGCCCGTGAGGCCGACCGGGCACTGGCGACGGTCGAGATGGAGTACGCCCAGGACCGCAAGATCCAGACCTACAGCAAGGGCATGCGCCAGCGCGTCAAGATGGCGTCCGCCCTCGTCCACGACCCCTCGGTGCTGCTCCTCGACGAGCCGTTCAACGGCATGGACCCGCGCCAGCGCATGCAACTCATGGAACTGCTGCGGCGGATGGGGGCCGAGGGCCGCACGGTCCTGTTCTCCTCCCACATCCTCGAAGAGGTCGAGCAGTTGGCCTCGCACATCGAGGTCATCGTGGCCGGACGGCACGCGGCCAGCGGCGACTTCCGCAAGATCCGCCGCCTCATGACGGACCGGCCGCACCGCTATCTGATCCGCTCCAGCGACGACCGCGCGCTGGCCGCGGCGCTGATCGCCGACCCCTCGACCGCCGGGATCGAGGTGGACCTCAAGGAAGGCGCGCTGCGCATCCAGGCCGTCGACTTCGGCCGGTTCACCACGCTGCTCCCGCAGGTGGCCAAGGCGAACGGCATCCGCCTGCTGACGGTCTCGCCCTCCGACGAGTCCCTCGAATCCGTCTTCTCCTACCTCGTAGCGGCCTGAGCGCCTCCAGAAAGGAGCGGTGACGTTCCCATGTACAACCCGACCGTCGCCCGGCTCACCTACCGAGCCCTGCTCGGCCGCCGCCGGGCCGCCATTCTCTTCGTCCTGCCCGCCCTGCTGATCGTGATCGCCGCGGCCGTCCGCTCCTTCAGCGGAGCCGACGACCAGGTCACCGCCGACCTGCTCGGCGGGTTCGCGCTGGCCACGATGGTGCCGCTGATCGGCGTCATCGCCGGCACCGGCGCCATCGGCCCGGAGATCGACGACGGCTCGATCGTGTACCTGCTGGCCAAACCGGTGAAACGATCGACGATCATCTTCACCAAGCTGATCGTCGCGATCGCCGTGACGATGGCGTTCTCCGCGATCCCCACGCTGATCGCCGGGCTCATCCTCAACGGCAACGGCCAGCAGATCGCGATCGCCTACACCGTGGCGGCCCTGGTCGCCTCCATCGCGTACGCCGCCGTCTTCCTGCTGCTCGGCACCGTTACCCGCCACGCGGTGGTCTTCGGGCTGGTGTACGCGCTGGTCTGGGAGTCGCTGTTCGGCAACCTGGTGCCCGGCGCGCGCACGCTCAGCGTCCAGCAGTGGTCCCTCGCGCTGGCCCAGCGCATCGGCGAGAACGGCGTGATCTCCTCCGACGTGGGGCTGCCGCTCGCGGTGATCCTGCTGGTGGGAGTGACGGCCGCGGCCACCTGGTACGCGGGCCGCAAGCTGCGCACCCTCAAGCTGGCCGGGGAGGAGTAACGGGGGCTTCCCCGGCCAAGGGCGGTGCCCGGCGTCAACTCGCCGCCGGGCACCGCCTGTTGTGTGCGGGGCGGACGACACCACGGGGGAGAGCTATCACCTCCTGGTGCGGGCCGCCCGGGGGCTCCTTCGCTACCTGCGGCGTTTGCGACGCGGGCACGGCGGAGGGGGAAGGCGCCGCTGGAGGTCGGCGACATCCCCGGAGAGATCCGTGAGCCGCACGCTCATGGCCCCGACCACGCGGTTGGTGGCGTCGAGCCGGCGGTCGACCTGCTCAAGGCGACCGTCCATCCGCTCCAGCCGAGTGTCCATCCGCTCCATGCGGTGGTCCATCTCCTCCATGCGATGGTCCATCGCTGTCATCCGCTGGTCCATCGAGGACATCCGCCGGTCCATGGACTCCAGCCGCACGGACATCCGGTTCAGCACCGGACCCAGTTCCTGGAGCGCGGGTCCGACCCGGGCCATGGAGCCCTCCAGGTCGGCGACCCGGCGGTCAAGGCCGTCGTAGCGGGGGTCGCTCGCGATGACGGTCCGGGGGGACTGCTCGGTGTCGAGGAGGTACGTCCGCACACACCGGGCGACTTCGCTGTCGCGAAGAAGCATGGCTATGTTGAGGACGGTTCGGCGGGTGAAGAGCCTGAGGTGGGCCCTGCCCTGTGGATAACTTGCCGGTTCTCCGTCTTTTGAAATGGCCAAGTTAGCCATTTCAAAGACTTGCAGCTCAGCACCCTTCAGGGTGCGCATCCCGTTGTCGTGCAGCTCGTCCCGGTAACGCCTGACGACACTGTTGACGGCCTCTGTGGGGACGGCGAAGTACAGGGCCACAGCATCTGTGGACAAGTGGACGCCATCGGGTAGCACCCGCAACGCCTTGACCTTCTCCAGGACGTCAATGCGTCCCAGGTGGTCGGCGCGCAAGGTGCGCGATTCGAGTAGGGCGACTTCGGATGGCATGGTCGGCCTTCCGTTCATGGTCGTGTGCCGGATGTCTTGGACGCCCCAACCCCGGGCAGCGGGGGTGGAGGTCCGCTCATCTACGCCACTGACTCAATGACCGGTCCTTGTCCCGCGACCGGCAATCCCCAAATTCACGAAAGGTACGACGCCACTAACCCCAGTTGCCTCCACGCACGGTGGTCAACGAGCGGACTTTCGTACAAGTCACGCATCCGGGGAACACCTGTTGGGAACAGACCTTTCAGCGCGCATGCGCGGCTAGACCGTTCGGTCCCGGGCCGCGAAGAGGCCCACGGCCAGGGCCGCCGCGCATACGCCGAGTACCAGGGCGATCGGCACGGTCCAGCCGCCCGTCGCCTGGTGCACGGCGCCGGCCGTAAGGGGGCCGACGGCCGCCAGCAGGTAGCCCACCGTTTGGGCCATGCCGGAGAGCCTGGCCGCGGTGCGGGCGTCGCCGGAGCGCAGCACGATCAGCGTCAGGGCCAGGCCGACCGCGCCGCCCTGCCCGATCCCGAGGACCCCCGCCCACAGCCAGGCGCCGCTCACCGGGGCGACCATCAGGCCCACATAGCCGGCCGCGACCAACGAGGTGACCAGGACGATCAGCGGGCGCTGGCTGCGCATCCGGCCGGCGAGGAGCGGCACGGCGAAGGCGCCCGCCACCTGGATCAGGTTGTTGAACGCGAAGATCACGCCCGCCGTGGAGCGGCTCATCCCGTGGTCCGTGAAGATCGTCGGCATCCAGGCGATCAACACGTACGACCAGAGCGACTGGAGCCCCATGAAGAAGGTGACCTGCCAGGCGAGCGCCGAGCGCCACACGCTCTTTCCGTCGGACGACGACCCGAGAGCCGCCGACCCGCCCGTCGTACCCCTTCCGGTCGAGTGCGAAGCCGCCCCGCTCGTGACCCGCACCTCGTGCCCCGTACGGCCGCGGGCGATCAGCACCTGCGGCAGCCAGGCCACCGCCGCGAGGACCGCGAGCAGCGACCAGACCGCCAGTGAGGCTTCCCAGCTGTCTCCGAACGCCTTCTCCAGCGGCACCGACGACGCTGCCACCACGGTGGCGCCCGCGATCATCGCCCCGGTGTAGACCGACGTCATCGACGCCGCCCTGTCCGGGAAGTCCCGCTTGATCAGGCCGGGCATCAACACGTTGAGCAGGGCTATCGCCGTGCCGACCAGTACGCCACCGCCGTACAGCGCCACGGTCGAGGGCGCCACCCGCACCAGGATGCCGACGGCCAGGAGCAGCAGGGCGAACAGGAGCACCGGCTCGGTTCCGAAGCGGCGCGCCAGCCAGGGAGCCACCAGGGCGCCGAGCCCGAGGAAGAGCACGGGCACGGAGGTCACCAGGCTGCTCGCGGTCGACGACAGCCCGAACGACTCGCTGATGTCGCTCACCAGCGGCGAGACGCTGGCCAGGGCCGCCCGCATGTTCACCGATGCCAGCACGATCCCGACCAGCAGCACCACCGGATGCGCCAGCAGAGCCCGGCGCGCGGCAATGCCCTGAGGCGATGGCCGTACGTCGGCCTCGGCGTCGGGCAGCAGCAAACGATCAACATCCGGGCGTGACAAAACAAGCACCTTTCCTTGGGGAGGAGTTGGAGGGGAGGAGTTGGCGGGAGGAGTTGGGAGGGGGTGGGGGCGGGGTCCTACCCCCGTACCGCCAACGCCCGTACCGCGGCCAGCGGCTCGCGGAGGAGTTCGCGTACCGCGCGCTCCGCAGCCGCGGGGTCGCCGCTCTCGATCGCGTCGACCAGCGCCTCGTGCGTGTCGAGGTCGATCGCCGGCATCTCCTGGTCGCGCAGCGACGTGATCAGACTTTCGTGCACCTGCACCGAGAAGAACCGGTACACCTCGATGAAGGCCGGGTTGTGGGTGGCCTGCACCACGCCCAGGTGGAACGCCATGTCGGCGTCGGCGGCGCGGTCGCCGTGTTCCCGCAGGGTTCGCAGGGCGCCGCGCAGGGCCACCATGTCGGCGGTGTCGCGGCGTTCGGCGGCGAGCCGGGCGGCTTCGGCCTCCAGAGCGACGCGGAGTTCGAGAACGTCAAGGGTGTCGGCCGCGCGGATTCCCTGGAGGACGGCGGAAGGGTCGGCCGTGGAGCGTACGAAGGTGCCGTTGCCCTGGCGGGATTCGAGCAGGCCCGCGTGGACCAGGACGCGGACCGCCTCGCGGACCGTGTTGCGGCCGACGGCCAGTTGCTCGGCCAGCTCGTGCTCGGTCGGGATGCGGTCGCCGACCGCCCACTCGCCGTTGGTCAGCTGGGCCTTCAGCTGATCGACCACGGTGTCCACCAGGGACTGTCGTCCCGCCGTTCTGAGGGCCACGCCCACCCACTCCCTTCGTCATTCACCCGGTTGCCCAGTCATCCTACAACTGGCCCTCGCGCCGACCTCGCGCCGACCTCGCACCGACTCGCGCCGACCTCACCCGCTCTGGCTCCCCGGCCGTCCGGCGCCCGGCCGCCGTTCCGCCGGCCCGCGCTTCCGTTTGTTCCGTCGTTCCCCCGTGGCTCTCCGCGTGCCACACAGGGTTCCGGGCCATCATCTAGGGATGACGACCCTGCTCCCCCGTGGCGCCGAGCGCTCGCGGCCGGTCCGTTCGTGGGTGCGTTCCACGCCCGGGACGCACCTCTGGCTGCTGGTCATCGCCCTCACCAGCCTCGTCATCCAGCTCTCCACGCGGGACCTTGAACACTTCCTGCTGCACCGCAACAGCAGCAACATCCACGAGCTGACCAAGCACCCCGTGCAGGCCCTGTTCACCAGCGCGTTCTGGATCGAGAACCCGTCCTCGCTCCTGCTCTACCTGGTGCTCTTCGAGGTCGTCCACGGCACGGTGGAGCGCTGGCTCGGCACCCTGCGATGGCTCTGCACGGTCGTCGTGGGGCATGTGGTGGCGACGCTGATCAGCCAGGAGTACGTCCTGTGGTCGATCCAGAACCAGCACTTGCCCAAGCGGCTCGCGCACGCCATGTCCCATGTGGTGGACATCGGGGTCAGTTACGGGCTCGCCGCGTCGGCGGGCATCCTCGTGTACCGGCTGCCCCATCCCTGGCGCTGGCTCTATCTCGTGGGGCTTGCCGTGTTCTTCGGCGTCCCGCTCGCGACCGGCGGCACGTTCACCGACCTCGGCCATGTGACCGCGCTGGTCATCGGTCTCGCGTGCTGGCCGCTGACCCGGGACGTGCCCACGCGAAATCCGGTGGCGCCCAACGACCGTGCGGGGCACAGTGGTTGAGGCAGCCGCGCACGGCGGGCGCGGGCCGCAGCACGGGGGCAGAGCACGACGAGGACCTGTAGGTACGCGCCGGACGACGGCCGTACGACGGGTTGCGTCGGGCTCGTGGTGCGGCTTCGCGGGGCGGGCATCGGAGTGGCACCGGCCACTTCGACGGGCCGCCGCCCGTGACCGGTTGCCGGGGCGGCCGCTTCGAGCGCGCGTCAGCGCGAGGCCGCCCCTCCACCATGGGTAAGGGGCGCCCGCCATTGCGGACGCCCCTTACCCATGTCTCGATCTTCACACCGTCGGCGGCACACCGTCAGCGGCGGCACACCCTCAGCGCGCGCCCTGGAGCAGCTGCTCAAGGACCACGGCGATGCCGTCGTCGTCGTTGGAGGCGGTGATCTCGTGGGCGACGGCCTTGAGTTCGTCGTGGGCGTTGGCCATCGCCACCCCGTGCTCGGCCCAGCCGAACATCGGGATGTCGTTCGGCATGTCCCCGAAGGCGATCGTGTCCGCCGCCTTGCAGCCGAGCCGGCGTGCGGCGAGGGGCAGGCCGGTCGCCTTGCTGAGGCCCAGCGGAAGGATCTCCACGACGCCGGGGCCCGCCATGACGACGCCGACCAGGTTGCCGACCACCTGGCGCGTGATCTGCGCCAGCGCGTCGTCGTCGTACCCGGGATGCTGGACGTAGACCTTGTTCAGCGGGGCCGACCAGAGCTCGGCCGGATCCTCGAAGTGGCGTACCGGAAGGGGCCCTTCCTGGACCTGGTAGCCGGGGCCGACCAGGACTTCGCCGTCGATGCCGTCGCGGCTCGCGGCGAGCGCCAGGGGGCCGATCTCCGCCTCAACCTTGGACAGGGCGAGCCCGGCGAGCTGGCGGTCGAGCGTCACCGACGTCAGGAGGCGGTGCTCACCGGCGTGGTAGACCTGCGCGCCCTGCCCGCACACCGCGAGGCCCTCGTAACCGAGGTCGTCGAGGATGTGGCGGGTCCAGGGCACCGCCCGGCCGGTCACCACGATGTGCGCGGCGCCGGAGGCGGTGGCGGCGGCCAGCGCCTCGCGGGTGCGCGGCGAGACCGTCCCGTCGGAGCGCAGCAGCGTCCCGTCCAGATCGGTCGCGACCAGCTTGTACGGGAAGGCCCGGCCCACGGCGGTGCTCACTTGGCGATCGGCTCCAGGACCTCGCGCCCGCCCAGGTAGGGCCGCAGCACGGGCGGGACCCGCACCGAGCCGTCGGCCTGCTGGTGGTTCTCCAGGATCGCCACGATGGTGCGCGGAACGGCGCACAGCGTGCCGTTCAGGGTGGCCAGCGGGGCGACCTTGCTCTTGCCGTCACCGGTCTCGCGCATGCGGACCGACAGGCGCCGGGCCTGGAAGCCGTCGCAGTTGGAGGCCGAGGTCAGCTCGCGGTACTTGCCCTGGGTGGGGATCCACGCCTCGCAGTCGAACTTGCGCGAGGCGGAGGCGCCGAGGTCACCGGTGGCGACGTCGATCACCTGGAAGGGCAGTTCGAGGGCGGTCAGCCACTGCTTCTCCCAGTCCAGAAGGCGCTTGTGCTCGTTCTCGGCCTCGTCCGGGTGGACGTAGGAGAACATCTCGACCTTGTCGAACTGGTGGACCCGGAAGATGCCCCGGGTGTCCTTGCCGTAGGTGCCGGCCTCGCGGCGGAAGCACGGCGAGAAGCCGGCGTAACGCAGGGGCAGCTTGTCCGCGTCGAGGATCTCGTCCATGTGGTAGGCCGCGAGCGGGACTTCGGAGGTGCCGACCAGGTAGTAGTCGTCCTTCTCCAGGTGGTAGACGTTCTCGGCGGCCTGGCCGAGGAAACCGGTGCCCTCCATGGCGCGCGGGCGGACCAGGGCGGGGGTGAGCATCGGGATGAACCCGGCCTCGGTGGCCTGCGCGATCGCGGCGTTGACCAGGGCGAGCTCCAGGAGCGCGCCGACGCCGGTCAGGTAGTAGAAGCGCGAGCCCGACACCTTGGCGCCACGCTCGACGTCGATGGCGCCCAGCGACTCGCCGAGCTCCAGGTGGTCCTTGGGCTCGAAGCCCTCGGCGCCGAAGTCGCGGATGGTGCCGTGCGTCTCCAGGACGACGAAGTCCTCCTCGCCGCCCACGGGGACGTCCGTGTGGACGATGTTGCCCAGCTGGAGGAGGAGCTGCTTGGCCTGCTCGTCGGCGTCGTTCTGCGCGGCCTCGGCGGCCTTGACGTCGGTCTTGAGCTGCTCGGCCTTCTTCAGGAGCTCGGCGCGCTCGTCCGGCGTGGCCTTGGGGATGAGCTTGCCGAGCGCCTTCTGCTCGGAGCGCAGCTCGTCGAAGCGGAGGCCCGAGGACCTGCGCAGCTCGTCGGCGGAGAGCAGGGCGTCGACGAGGGCGACGTCCTCTCCACGGGCGCGCTGGGAGGCGCGAACACGGTCGGGGTCCTCACGGAGCAGGCGAAGGTCAATCACCCCTCCAGGCTACCGGTGCGGACTCGCGGCCCCCCACCGGATATCCCGCGCGGCGTCGACCCGCGCGGCGCTTTGTCCGAATTGACCGCATTAGGAAAAGTAGGCGTGGAATTCCCGACGGGTCGTCAGGCGGAGCGCCCGACGGATGTCAAGGAAAGTGTCGCTATTCCCCGGAAAGGGGCGCCCATCGGACCGGCGTTGACCGACTCCCTTGTCGCGCCCCGGACTTGTCCACAGAAGGGCGCACCGCCGAATACTTATCCACAGGCTGTGTGGAGAATCTGTGGACTGCGGAAGAGATCGTTCCGAAAGCCGCATGCGGGGCCGAGGATTCCCCTCCCAAACCCGTTCCACACACTCATTCGGGTGGGAATTACTCGCTCTAAAGAGTTGATCAATGGAATTGAGGTGACAGAGGATGCCCTGGCGGCCTGTGGACCGTTGTGTCGTCACTAGAGGGATTTGTCGACTGTGTCCGGTTGTGTTGTCGACTTACCCACAGGTCGAGAAGCGGGCCTGTGGATAACTTTGTGGACAAGGAAAATCAGCAGGTAGGACCGGGCGCGAAGCCGTCCCGGACCTAGAGGCGCCCGTCCTGGCAGCGGGCCAGCCACTCCGCCGCCTCGTCGAACTCCGCGTCCGAGGTTCCCGCCCGCGGCACCCCGACGTCGTCGAGCGTCACCTCCGCCCTCGGGTACGAACCGAGGAAGCGGACCTCGGGGCAGATCCGCCGCAGCCCCATCAGCGCCTCCCCCACCCGGCGTTCCGAGATGTGGCCCTCGGCGTCGATGGCGAAGCAGTAGTTGCCGATGCCCTCACCGGTCGGCCGGGACTGGAGCAGCATCAGGTTGACCCCGCGCACCGAGAACTCCTGGAGCAGTTCGAGCAGGGCGCCCGGGTGGTCCTCGCGCTGCCACAGGACGACCGAGGTCTTGTCCGCGCCGGTGGGCGCCGCCGGGCGGGCCGGTCGGCCGACGAGGACGAAGCGGGTCTGCGCGTTCACCGCGTCGTGGATGTCGGTGATCAGCGGTTCGAGTCCGTACGTCGCCGCCGCGAACTCCCCCGCGAACGCCGCGTCGTAGCGCCCCTCCTGGACCAGGCGGGCGCCGTCCGCGTTGGACGCCGAGGACTCCCAGAGCGCCTCGGGCAGGTTCGCCTTCAGCCAGTTGCGGACCTGGGGCTGGGCGGCCGGATGCGCGGTGATCGTCTTGATGTCGGCCAGCGTCGTGCCCGGGCGGACGAGCAGCGCGAACTTGATGGAGAGCAGCACCTCGCGGTAGATCATCAGCGGCTCGCCCGACACCAGCTGGTCCAGGGTGGTGGTGATGCCGCCCTCCACCGAGTTCTCGATCGGGACCAGGGCCGCCGCCGCGTCCCCGTTGCGCACCGCGTCCAGGGCGGCCGGCACGGAGACCATCGGGACCAGTTCACGGGTCGCGGCCTCGGGGAGGGTGCGCAGGGCTGCCTCGGTGAACGTGCCCTCGGGACCCAGATAGGTGTATCGCGTGGCGGACATGGACGTCACACTAATGGCCCGACGTAACGGGCACGCAGCGATCGACCACCCCCACCCGGGGCCGGCCTCCCTCAGGACTCCAGCAGCCGCTGGCCCACGTATTCGCCCGCACGGGGCCCGCCCGGCACCGCGAACAGGCCGCTCGCCTCATGCCGCAGGAACGGGGACAGGGCGTCCCCCCGGTCGAGCTTGCGCTGCACCGGCACGAAGCCATGGAGCGGATCGGCCTGCCAGCAGACGAAGAGCAGACCCGCGTCCGGGGTGCCGTCGGCGGCGATGCCGTCGTGGAAGGAGAAGGCGCGTCGCAGCATGGCCGCGCCGCCGTTCTGTTCCGGGGCGGCGATCCGGGCGTGGGCGTTGGCCGGGATGACCGGCTTGCCGTCCGGGCCGAACGCGTCGAGCCGCATCTTCGTGGTCTCCGTACCCCCCGAAAGAGGGGCGCCGTTCGACTTCTTGCGGCCGATCACCTGCTCCTGCTCGGTGAGCGGCAGCTTCTCCCAGGTGTCCAGGAGCATCCGGATCCGGCGTACGACGGCGTAGGAGCCGTTCGCCATCCAGGCGGGCTGTCCGGTGTCCGGCACGAAGACGCGCCGCTCGAAGTCGGCGTCCGTGGTCTTGGGATTGTTGGTGCCGTCGACCTGACCCATCAGATTGCGGGCGGTCATCGGCTTCTCGGTGGCGCCCGGGGTGCGGTTGAAGCCGTTCATCTGCCAGCGCGGTCGCGCGGCGGAACCGGCGTCGCGCTGGAGGGCGCGCAGCGCGTGGAAGGCGACCAGGGCGTCGTCCGCGCCGATCTGCACCCACAGGTCGCCGTTGGAGCGCTTGGGGTCGAGCTGGTCGGCGGAGAAGTCGGGCAGCGGGTCCAGTTGTGCGGGGCGCCGGTCGGCCATCCCCGTACGGTCGAAGAAGCTGTGGCCGAAGCCGAAGGTGACGGTCAGCGAGGAAGGGCCGGCGTCCAGGGCGACGCCGGTGTCGCCGCTGCTCGTGGGCTCGCCCGCCATCAGGGCCCTGGCCGTCTCCGACCAGCGGCGCAGCAGGGCGGCCGCCTCCTTGCGTCCGGCGCCGGGGGCCAGGTCGAAGGCGATCAGATGGCCGGTGGACTGAAGCGGAGTGCTGATCCCCGCTTGATGTTTCCCGTGAAACATCACCTGCGTGGAACCGACCGATGCCAAGGGGCTGGTGTCGTCGGGGGTTTCGACGGCCGCGTACCCGCCGGCGCCGGCCGCCGCGCCCAGCGCCAGACCCGCCGCGCCCACCCCGCCCACGGTGGCGAGCAGCTTGCGCCGGGAGAGGTCGAGGACGGGCTCGGCGGAGGCGGCCGGGGCCCGCTCGGAGTTCTTGGTCTCGCTCATGTCAGTTCAACTCAGCCGATCTTGACATTCTTGTCCACGGTGGTCTCGTCGATCTCGGAGGTGCGTACGGTCACCGCGATCTGCCAGTCGCCCGCCATCGGGATCTGCACTCCGCTCGCGCTCCAGTGTCCGGCGGTGATGCGGTCGGGCGCGACGGGCAGCGGCCCGACGGACTTGGCGGCGAGCGTGAAGGCGACCTTGACCTCGGGGGCGTCCTTCGGCGCGCCCGCCGGGTCCTCGAGATAGACGTGCAGGTCGTTGGAGCCGGTACCGCCGGGATCGAGGGTGACCTTGACGGTGCCCTTGCCGTTCTGGCCGCCGGTGTCGAAGGGCAGCCGGATGTCGACGGGCCGGTCCGCGACGGCGACCTGGGAGCCGGCCCTGGCCCGGTCCACGGCCTGCTGGGTGCGGCCGGGTTCGGTCTGGGTCAGCACCGTGGTGACCGCGAGCAGCACCACGGCGATGCCGGCCTCGGCCAGGACGGTGCGGCGCAGCCCGGACCGCTCCGGGTCGGCGTCGCGGATCCGCTTCTCGCGGGCGGTGCTCATCGCGGCCCGCTGGCGCGCGAGTTGGGCGGCCCGCTGGGCGTCCTTGCCGTCGTCGGGGACGGTGACGGGCTCCGGCTCGCTCGCGCGCTGCTCGACGGTCGCGGCGGCCTCGGTCTCGGGCGCGGCCCGCTCGGACAGGCGCGCGGTCCACCGCCGCGAGAAGGAGGCGGTCGCGACGAGGACGGCCACCAGGGCGACCTTGACCAGCAGGAGTTGCCCGTAGGTGGTGTCGATGAGCGCCGACCAGGCGCCGACCTGTCGCCAGGACTGGTAGACGCCGGTCGCCGCGAGGACGGCCACGCTCCAGAACGCGACGCGTGAGAACCGCAGCACGGCGGCGCGTTCGATGCCCGGCGCGCGGTACAGGACGACGAGCAGCGTGACGAGTCCGCCCAGCCAGGCCGCCACCGCCAGCAGGTGCAGCACGTCGACGGGCATGGCGACGCCCGGTTGCAGCCCGGTCGAGGCGTGTTCGGCGAGCGCCCAGGTCGCGGCGAGCCCGGCGGCGACCACGGTGCCGCCGATGGCCAGGCCGAAGGTGAGGTCCTGCTTCTCGGCCTCGTCCTCCCTCTTGGCGTACGCGCCGAACAGGACCGAGACGAACAGCGCGGCGGCGCCGAGCAGCAGCAGCCGGGAGATGAGCGCGGCGCCCGGCTTGGTCTCCAGGACGGCCCGCAGCCCGTTCAGGTCGAAGGCGTCGGAGAGGTTCCCGGAGCCGGTGTAGGGGGTGCGAAGCAGCAGCATCGCGAGGGTGGCGGCGGTCATCGTGAGCCAGCCGCCGACCACGACCCGCTGTACGGGACCCACGCCCGCCCCGCGCCGCCAGCAGACCAGCACGAACGCGGCGCCGCCGACCAGGAGCACGAAGCCGCCGTACGCCGCGTACCGGGCGATGCCGTAGAGGGCGCCGACGAGGCCGCCGCCGACCTCCTGGGTGGGCAGGACCGCGGTGGTGGCGGAGGGGGCGCCGATGGAGAAGGTGAAGGCGCCGGAGACGGGGTGGCTGTCGGCGGAGATCGCCTGCCAGGCCACCGTGTAGGTGCCGTTGGGGATGCCGGTGCGCAGCCGGACGCCGTACTTGACGACGTCCCCGCTGCACAGGTTGACGAGTTCGGCGGTGTCCGAGCGCTTGCCGGTGGGGTCGAGGACCCGGATGGAGTTGGCGTCCAGGGCGACGCCCTCGGAGAAGGTGAGGGCGACCTGTGCGGGTGCGGTGGCGACCACCGCCCCGTCCTTCGGGTCGCTGCTGGTCAGCGCGGCGTGCGCGGACGCGGGTGCGGCGCCCGCGAACAGCGCGCCGAGCAGCGCCACCGTGATGAGCGCCAGCCTGGTCAGCGGCCTGCTCGCGGTGGTTCGAAGGGGTGGGGCGATGGCCGTCATGTCAGTCCCTCAAGTCCCTCTGGATGCCTCAGTGGTGCTTCGGGTTGTAGGTGGCTTCCTTCACCGCGAGGTCGACCTTGACCGGGTCGGCCTTCTCGAAGTGCAGCTCCACGGTGACCTTCTCGCCCTGCTGGGGCTTCTTCTTGAGACCCATGAACATGATGTGGTTGCCGCCGCGTTCGAGGTTCAGCTCGCCGCCCGCCGGGATGTCGAAGGACTTCACCTCCTGCATCTTCTGGTCCTTGGTCTCGTGGATGGTGATGTCGTCGGAGAGCTCGCTGGTGACCTTGGTGAGCTTGTCGGCGGTCTTGCCGTCGTTCTTGACGACGAGGAAGCCGCCGGCCATGTCGCTGGTCGGCACCGGCATGAACGCGTCGCTCACCTGGAGCTTCGGCTTGGCGTCGGCGCTGTCCGAGCAGCCCGCGAGGGCCAGGCCCGCGGACAGGGCTATGACGGCGGCGACGGACGAGCGGGCGGCGTGGGTGGTGCGGCGGTTCACGGGTTCTCCCCCTTGATGATCTTCGGCAGGTCCTTGGTGTAGTCGTCGACCTTCGCGTCCTGGCCGTACAGGACGTAGCCCTGGTCGGTCTTGGGGGAGAAGGCGATGACCTGGGCGCCGTGCATGGAGACGACCTTGCCGTCCTTGTCCTTGCTGGGCGGGTCGATGCCGATGCCGATCTGGCGGGCGCCCTTCTGGATGGTGGCGAAGTCGCCGGTCAACCCGATGAAGGAGGGGTCCTGGCCCTTGAGCCACTTGCCGAGCGACGCGGGGGTGTCGCGCTCGGGGTCGGTCGTCACGAAGACGACCTGGAGCTTGTCCTGGTCGGCCTTGGGCAGCGCCTTCTTGGCGATGGCGATGTTGCCCATGGTGAGCGGGCAGACGTCCGGGCAGTTGGTGTAGCCGAAGTAGATGAGCGTCGGCTTGCCCTTGGTCTCGGCGCGGAAGTCGAACTTCTTGCCGCTGGTGTCGGTGAGGACGAAGTCGGGCTTGGCGAACGGCCGGTCGAGCACGGTCGCGGCCTGGGTCTTCGCCGGGGCGGAGACATCGGCGACGGGGCTGTTGGAGCCACTGTCGCCGCTGCCGCCGCACGCGGTCAGGGTGAGCGCCGCTGCCGCCGCCAGGGCGGCGGCAGTCAGCGCGGTCTTGGTGCGCATGGGGTGATTTTCCGGTCTTTTCCGGTCGGAGGGGTGCAGGCGGCGGGTTACGCGGAGCGTCGGCGTCCGGCGAACACGCCGAAGGCCACGCCGGCGACGCCGACGGCGATGCCCACGCCGCCCAGGACGCGGGCGGTGGTGTCGGTGTTCGAGGAGGAAGAGGCTTCGGGCTTCGCGGCGGCCGCGTCCTTGTCGGCGGCGGGCGCCGTGCCGCCGTGGCCCGCGGTGGCGGCCGTCAGCTTGAGCGTCGGCGCCGGGTTCGCGGGCTCGGCCGCGCCGCTCTGCGGCTCCTGGATCCAGCGCACGACCTCGTTGTTGTCGTAGGTCTGAAGCGCCTTGAAGACCAGCTGGTCGGTGTCGGTGGGCAGCGAGCCGATGGAGAGCGGGAACTTCTGGAACTGGCCGGCCTCGATGCTGCCGCCGCTCCACGTCACCTTGGTGACGGCCTCGTTGATCTGCTTGCCGTGCACGGTCAGCGGCTTGTCGAGCTTGGACTTGGTGACTTCGACGTTCCAGCCCGGCACCGGCTGCGGCATGACGGACGCCAGCGGGTGGTCGGTCGGCAGGTTGACCTCGACCTTGACCGTCTTGGCGTTGTCGCGCTCGTTGGGGACCTTGAAGTCGACGACGGCGTAACCGCCCTTGGCGGCCGCTCCCTCGGGCTGCACGGTGACGTGGGCGAAGGCCGTTCCCGAGAGCAGCAGGACGGAGCCCGCGGCGACGGAACCGACGAGGGCGACACGGGTGCGCGAACGGACAGCGTTCATGGCAGAGACACTCCAGTGAGCAGGAAGGGTGGGGTACGTCCACCGCGCACGGGTGCACGGGGACCCGCGACACCACTCCTGCGGTACGTGAGGGGAGTGGGCCGCGTTCAGGCAGCGAGGGCGTACGCCGGGGGCGGCCCGCGCCTGATCACCGAGTGCTGGAGTGCCGCCCCGGGCAGCGGAGCCGCCTGGCCGAGGTCCCCGTGGGCGATGCGCGGGCCGTGCCCGGCGGCCGCCGAGAGCCCGGCGCACAGGGCGCCCACGAAGGCGAGGGCCCTGCGCAGGGAGCGTACGGAAGCGGCCTCGGCGACGGCCGTGACGGACTGCGCGGCCAGCCGCACCGCCCCGAACAGGGCGATCTCGCCGCGCCGCAGCAGCCAGCCCGTGGCGAGCGCCGCGAGCAGATGGCACAGCAGCATCGGCAGGGTGGGCAGCAGCGAGGCGGCGAGCGAGGCCGACTCCATGCCGGAGCCCGAGGTGCCCGGCAGTATCGGTCCCATCGAGGACATGTGGCCCATGTGGCCCATGCCGGCCATGGAGGCGTGTCCGGCGCCGGTGATCCTGGCCGGATCGATGCCCGCGTCCGTGACGATCCGCTGGGCGTCCGCCGCGGTGAGGGTGGCGGCGCCGCTTCCGCAGATGAGCTTGGCGGCGAAGTGGATCAGCGGCAGGTCGCCGGCGGATCCGCCGCCGGAGGCGGCCGCCGTGTGCTGGCCGATGCCGAAGAGGGTGTGGAGGCCGAGCTGTCCGGCCGCGAGAGCGCCCGCGATGGACGCCAGCGAACGCTCCCGTCCTGCGAGCGGTGTCACCACCGCGAACACCCCGAGGAAACCGGCGAGCAGCGTCCACCAGGGGACGCTCGCACAGGCCGCCATGACGTGCCCCATCGCGGACAGCACGACGCAGACCGCGGCGAACACCGCGGCCCGGAGCAGCCGGAGACCGGCGCCTGCTGGGGCGTGGAGGGGAGACATGGCGGGGCCATCATCGCACTCCGCTTACCCGCCCCATACGGCAGGTCCGGAAGGTCACCCTTTGGTACGGGCGGGGGGTTCCGGGCGACGGAGGAGGGGGTTCCGGGGCTTTACACCGGCGTGCGGGGCGCGTACATCCGCCGAATGGGCGCCATCACGTCAAGTGGGCGCTTACGGAGGGTGTCTTGCGGCAATACTGCGCCCGTAGAGAGAAGGAACTATGTCGAGCCGCGGGCACAGCCAGGAGGCTGGAGCATGAGCATCTGGTGGTCTCTGCACTTGCGGCGCGAGGCTGCGAGCGTTCCGCTCGCCCGTCGTCTTCTGATCGGCACCATGGAGACCGCCGGGGTCGACCCCGACATCTCCTACGACCTGTCGGTCGCCCTCAGCGAGGCCTGCGCCAACGCGGTGGAGCACGGCGGGGAGACGGGGCCGGGCAGCGCGTCGGCGGACTACCGGGTGACCGCCTATCTCGACGGCGAGAAGTGCCGCATCGAGGTCGCCGACTCGGGTCCGGGCTTCCCGGCGCGGCGCGGCCGGCGCACCCCCGTGCCGGCCAGGACCGGCGCCCTGGCCGAACACGGCCGGGGCCTCGGCCTGATCGAGCAACTCGCCGACCATGTGCACTTCAGGAACCGGCCCGGCCGGGGCGCGGTGGTCAGCTTCGACAAGATGCTGAAATGGCGCGAGGGCGCGCTGCTCAAGGTGTCCTGAGCGGCGCGCCCCCGGCGCTGACCCTGGTGCCGCAGCGGCCGCAGCGCCCGATCAGACCTGCTTGATCCGGGCCATCCACGCCTCGACCTCGTCCGAGCGGCGCGGCAGCGCGGCGGACAGGTTGGTGTTGCCGTCCTCGGTGACCAGGATGTCGTCCTCGATCCGCACGCCGATGCCCCGGTACTCCTCGGGCACGGTGAGGTCGTCCGCCTGGAAGTACAGGCCGGGCTCGACCGTGAGGCACATGCCCGGCTCCAGGTCGCCGCCGACGTAGGTCTCGGTGCGCGCGGCCGCGCAGTCGTGGACGTCCATGCCGAGCATGTGACCGGTGCCGTGCAGGGTCCAGCGGCGCTGGAGGCCGAGCTCCAGGACCTTGTCGACGTCCAGGTCGCCGAGCAGGCCCCACGAGACGAGCTTCTCGGCGAGCACGCGCTGGGCGGCGTCGTGGAAGGCGCGGTAGGGGGCGCCCGGCTTCACCGCCGCGATGCCGGCCTCCTGGGCCTCGTACACCGCGTCGTAGATCTTCCGCTGGAGCGGCGAGAAGGTGCCGTTGATCGGCAGGGTGCGGGTGATGTCGGCGGTGTAGAGCTCGTTGGTCTCCACGCCGGCGTCCAGGAGCAGCAGGTCGCCGGAGCGGACCGCGCCGTCGTTGCGCACCCAGTGCAGCGTGGTGGCGTGCGGGCCGGCGGCGCAGATCGAGCCGTAGCCGATGTCGTTGCCCTCGACGCGGGCGCGCAAGAAGAACGTTCCTTCGATGTAGCGCTCGCTGGTCGCCTCGGCCTTGTCGAGCACCTTGACGACGTCCTCGAAGCCGCGGGCGGTCGCGTCGCACGCCTTTTGCAGCTCCGCGATCTCGAACGCGTCCTTCACCAGGCGTGCCTCGGAGAGGTAGACCCGCAGCTCTTCGTCGCGCTCGGCGGTGACCTTGTCGGTCAGCGCGGCCTCGATGGAGGCGTCGTGGCCCCGAACGCACCGGACCGGGCCGGTGGCCTCCGTCAGGGCGGCGGCCAGCTCGCGGACGTCCTTGGCGGGCAGCCCGAGCAGCTGCTCGGCCTCGGTGAGGGAGTGGCGGCGGCCGACCCACAGCTCGCCCGTGCCGGACAGCCAGAACTCGCCGTTCTCGCGGTTGGACCGCGGAAGCAGATAGAGCGTCGCCTCGTGTCCGTCGGCCGTGGGCTCCAGGACGAGTACGCCGTCCTCGGTCCGGTCGCCGGTGAGGTACGCGTACTCGGTGGACGCGCGGAAGCTGTACTCGGTGTCGTTGGAACGGGTCTTGAGGTTGCCCGCGGGGATCACCAGACGCTCGCCCGGGAAGCGCTTGGAGAGCGCGGCGCGGCGGTCGGCGGTGTGGCCGGCCTGCGCGATCGGCTCCAGGCCGTGCAGCTCGGTGTCGGCCCAGCCGGTCTTCATGTTCTCCGCCAGCTCGTCGGAGACGCCCGGGTACAGGCCGTTCTTCCGCTGCTGGATCGGCTTCTCGTCGGTGGTCTCTTCCGGGGTCGCCGGGCTGAGCTCCTCAGACACGTCTGCTCCTTGATACGACACTGGGCCGTCCTCCATCGTACGGGCGTACGGAAGGGGGTCCAGGGCCGTAGTGCCCGTTACCTCGGCTAGGCGAAGCGGGCCGCGAGCATCACCACGTCCTCGGCGCCGTCCGCCGCGTCGAGTCCGTCGGGCAGCACGGTGCGCAGGACGTGGTCGAGCACGGCGTCCGGGTCGTCCCGCACCGACCTCGGCACGCTCGCGGCCGCCGCGTGCAGCCGGGCGAAGGCGCGGTCCATGGGGTCGCCGGTGCGGTGCAGCAAGCCGTCCGTGTACAGCAGCACCGTTTCTCCTGGCTCGGGCGCGATCTCCACGCTCGGCGCCTCCCAGCAGGCCAGCATGCCCAGCGGCGCCGAGAGCGAGGTCTCCACGAACTCGGTGCGCCGGTCCCCGATGATCAGCGGCGGGGCGTGCCCGGCCCCGGCGAGCACGATGCTGCGCCGGGCCGGCTCGCAGTAGGCGAACAGGGCGGTCGCCGAGCGGGCGGGCTCGGTCAGGCGCAGCAGCAGTTCGAGGTCGGAGAGGACGGCGACGGGGTCCTCGCCCTCCATGACGGCGTACGCCCGCAGGCTCGCGCGCAGCCGGCCCATCGCGGCCACGGCGCTCGGCCCGGCGCCGGTGACCGAGCCGACCGCGAGGCCGAGCGCCCCTTCGGGCAGCGGCAGCGCGTCGTACCAGTCGCCGCCGCCGCGCGGTCCCGTGCGGTGGCGGGCGGCGAGTTGGACCCGGGCGACCCGGGGCAGCCGGCTGGGCAGCAGTTCCTCGGCGACGGTGGCCACATGGGCCCGGGCCCGGTCCAGTTCGACCAGGCGTGCCAGGTGTTCGCTCGCGTACCGCAGATACAGCCCGACCAGGTGCCGCTGGCGTTCGACGGGTTCCGCGCTCTCGTCGTAGAGCCAGACGGCGGCGCCGAGCCGGCCGGAGCCCTCGGTGGTCAGGGGCAGCGCGTAGCTGGCGGCGTAGCCGAGGCGGGCGGCGACCTCGCGGTGGCGGGGGTCGATGCCGTCCGGGTCCGCCATGAGGTCGGGGCCGCCGTCGGCGTCGGGCAGGCCGTCCAGGATCCTGCCGTACGCGGTGGCGCTGCGCGGCACGGTCTCGATGTGTCCGAGGTCGGCATGGGCGAGCCCCAGGCCGGTCGTGCTGGCGGGGCCCAGACCGTCGGCGGGTTCCAGGACGACCAGTCCCCTGCGGGCCCCGACCAGGGCGGCGCCCGCCTTGAGGAGCTCGTTCAGGGCCGCGTCCAGGGCGGCGGTGCGGGCGAGCCGTTCGGTGAGTTCGTGCAGCGTGGTGAGGTCGGAGACCCAGCCGGCGAGGCGGTCCTGGAGCACCGCTCCGGGTGGGGTGTGGGCGCTGGGCGAGGGCAGAGGCGCATGAGTGTGCGCGGGAGACGGAACGGCTGGATCGATTCCAGCCACTTTCGGCAGGTGAGGGGCGCTCATGGCAGCCGGCTTTCCGACTGGACGATTCTGCTCAATAGCATCGCAAACCCCCATGTCATTCTGCGCCGCTATCAATGCATCCACATGTACACGCACAAGTGAGGGGATGTCCAGCATTGTCATAGCGGGACTATTGGTGTCCGTGGGACTTCCAACTTGGCCGAAAAATGGCCCCGGTGGCCCAGGGCTGGGGTCGACTGAAGCCGTTCAACTGCGCGTCGTTTCAACCGCGTTGGGTACGTAATCGGTGTGGTCCGGGGCAGTTGGGGATGGCCCGGAACCTTGTGGCCGGGCTCAGCGTCTTAGGAGCCGAGCGGCCAGGCCTCACCCCCGAGCGACGGGGTTTTTGCACTCAGGACGGCAAGCGCCACGTACGCGCCACCCTTCGCCATGCTTTAAATGGTTACGGGCAGTGGCCGTCGCAACCCGTGGTGACCGGCCCTGTCCGGCCTGGCGAATTTCCCGTACCGCGGGCTTACAGATCAAGTACGCGCAGTGAAGAGATGCACACCTGTTGTGATGTGGACTCGGCGTTCAACGGAAAGGAACGAGCGCCCATGCGCGAGATCCTCGGAAGGCGACGCAGGTTCCGGCTCCGGCGCAGTGAAAGGGCTGCTCAGCTCGGCGCCGCGCTGACCTGTGCGACCCGATGGAAATGGCCCGTGCTCCCCGGTGTGGGACTGGCCGCGGACGGCCGCGGCTGTGCCTGTCCCGACCCTGAATGTGTGGTGCCCGGGGCGCACCCCTTCGACCCCGTCCTGCTCGCGGCGACCACCGACGAGCGCATGATCCGCTGGTGGTGGACGAACCGGCCGGTCGCGCCGGTCCTGCTCGCCACCGGCGCCGGCGCGCCCTGCGCGATCAGCCTGCCGGCCGCCGCCGGAGCCCGGGCGCTCGCCGCCCTCGACTCCATGGGCGTACGGCTCGGCCCGGTCGTGGCGAGCCCCACCCGATGGTCGCTCCTGGTGGCTCCGTACTCGATGGAGCGCCTCGGCGAGCTGCTCTACTCCAAGGACTGGGTGCCCAGTTCGCTGCGCTTCCACAGCGAGGGCGGATATCTGGTGCTGCCCCCGTCGCGGACCGGCGGGGGAAAGCTCCGCTGGGAGCGTCCGCCGCTCGGGGCCGCCGGGCCCTGGCTGCCGGATGTGGAGGCGGTGGTGGACGCGCTGGTCGAGGCGAGCACCAGCGCACCGGACGGCGGGAGCCGGCTGGCGTACTGAGAGCGGGGCGGGCCCGGCAGGCGTGCGGAGCCGGGACGCCCAATGAGCGAGAAGGCGGTCCGGTTCCCGGGCCGCCTTCACTCTTTCGGGTGTGAGCGGGCCCTGGTTGTACGGGAATTGGGCGCGCGCATCGCGGGGCGCCCGGTTTCCGTGGATATCTTCGGCCCACCATCAGGAATTCCAGGGCAGGCGGGTCCCCCATGAATCTCCAGCACCTCCGCATGGCCGGGCTCACCGCCGTCGTCGTGGGAACCGTCCTGCTGCCGCTGGCCGCCTCCGCCGGAGTCGCCGGGGGGCCCGAGAAGAACGGCGCCACGGATGACGCAAAAAGCCCCCTCGCGCAAGCCCCCGTACGGGTGAACAAGCCACTGGGGCGGTCCGTGCGGGACGCGGCCGCCCGGTGCGGGCCCGAACTGGTCTCCCCCGGCGGGGTCGAGGCGCAGACCTGCGTACTGAGCCGGGGGCGCGACACCTGGGCGCGTACCTACTACCGCAACGCCACCGGTCAGGAGCTGCGTGCGGTGCTGACGCTGATGGGCCCGGGCGGGCGGACCATCGAGACGAACTGCCAGGTCGAGGCCGACGACCAGCCGAATTCCTGTGAGACCCCGCACCAGAGTTCGCAAGGCGGCTCCGCGGAAGCGGGAGCGTATTCGGCGGTGTCGGAGTTTTCGGAGGCGGGAGAGGACTCACCGCTGCTCCTGCGTTCCGGAAGCAACTCGACGGAACCGGCGGCTCGTTGACCGAGCCCGCACATGGAAGGGCCCGGTCGCTGGCGACGGGGGATGCACCAGCGACCGGGCTCTTAGAACCGTAACAAGAGATCGGTCGTTCGCAAATTCGATCTCGGTAATTCGGACACCGATTTACCTGCGAGTACGGGGAGTTGTGACAGGAGTCACCTGGCGACGGGCCTCCGTCGCACCCGCCGTCACTCTCAGCTGAGCGTCACTTGGCGGTTGGTGAGGCCGCCGCGCGCCCGGCGCTCCTCCGCCGTGAGCGGCTCCTCGACGGCGAGCGCCCCGGCGAGCCGCTCGGCGAACTCGGCGGCCGGCTTCTCGCACTCCTCGGCGCCCATCCCGGCCGGCAGGTCCCACACCGGCACGGTCAGCCCGTGGGCGCGGAAGGAGCCGACGAGCCGGGTGCCCTCGCCGAGCGAGGACGTACCGGCCGCGTGCAGCCGCGCCAGCGCGTCGAGCAGCTTCTCCTCGGGGTGCGGCATGACCCACCGCAGGTGGTTCTTCTCCGGGGTCTCGCACCAGTACGAGGAGTCGACCGACGTCAGCCGCACGGTCGGGATCGCGGCCGCGTTGGCCCGCTCCAGGGAGGCCGCCACCTCGCTCTGGGCGCTTTCGGCGTCCGGCACCCAGAACTCGAAGCCGCTGTGCACCTCGGGCTCGAACGCGGCGTCCGGGTCGAGCAGGTCTTGCAGACGGGGGCCGTCGGACTCGGCGCGCTGGGCCGCGACCGGCGAGCCGGGCTCGGCGACCAGCGCGCGCTTGAGGGTGTCGGCGAGGTCGCGGCTGAGGTCGCCGGAGGGCGTGTCGTTCTGGAGGCCGAGCAGCACGGACCCGTCCTCGCGGCGCAGCGCGGGCCACGCCATCGGCAGCACGGTCGCCAGCGTCACGGACGGCACGCCCTCGGGCAGTCCATCCTTCAGGGTCAGCGGGACGGTCGCCGCCGGGACCAGTTCGCGCAGCGCGACCCAGTCGCACTCGCCGGGCAGGCCCTCGAAGGGGCGCTGGACCAGCTCGGTCACGGCGTGCGAGGCGGCACGGCCGTGACAGGCCTTGTAACGGCGGCCGGAGCCGCAGGGACAGGGCTCACGAGCCCCGACGACCGGGATTTCCCCGTCGCTGATCTGCGGCTTGACGGCCTTCGCCTGGGGACGCTTCTTGGCCATGGTGGGGCTCACTCCCGACTGCGGTGGTGCGGTGTCGCTGTGTCGGGCGCGAGCCTAGCCGTACGGACCGGCCCCGGGCGGCCCCGCCGTTCCCACGGCCCCGCACCGAGGATGCGGGTGGCCGTCCCGGGCCGCGTGCGTGCGGGGTGTCGGCGCGAGGGCGCGAGGGCGGCCGCGCGCCCCCGCTGCTCATCAGTCCATGTCGTCGAACGCGTCCGCGAACTCCAGACCGGCCGCCGGGCCCGCAACGCGCGTAGCGAAATCGTCGCGACGGGGCCCCGCGATGAGGATCACCCACACCGTGACCTCGCCGGACGCGCTGTCCCGGACGCCCCAGTCCTGGGCGAGGGCGCTGATGATGTTCAGCCCCCGGCCGCCGCGCGCGGTCACCGAGGGTGTCGCGGGGACGGGCCTGGTCGGGCCGCCTCCGTCCGTCACCTCGACCGTCAGTCGTCCTGCCTTGTCGACTCGCCAGGCCGCCCGGATGTCGCCATCGCCTATGTCGGACCGCCCCAGCGGCCTGCCGTGCCGGCAGGCATTGCTGAGCAGTTCGGACAGGATCAGAACGGCATCGTCCACGACCGGCTCGGACACCCCGCTGCCGAGCAACTGCTCGCGCATCCGGTGTCGTGCCTTGCCCACGCCCGCAGGGCCATGGGGTACGGCCATGCTCGACGACGTGGGCACCTCCTGTGCCACCACCAACGCCACCCCCGAGACCTCCTTCGCCCCACGCCACGGTGTGGATGCCCCAATGGACTGGACCGGAAACCGGCCAACGATGGACGGGAGACGCATTCGTCACGGTCGAATACGGAGCGAACGCGCCGGTGCACTCCCTGTAAGGGCCGCTAAATCCTGCCCAGTTGGGACAGCACCTGTTTCGGGCGGTTGGTGATGATTGCCTCCACTCCGAGGCTTACGCACAGGTCCACGTCCTCGGGTTCGTTGACCGTCCAGACGTGCACGCGGTGTCCCGCGCGGTGCAACCGCTCGATGTACGCGGGGTGGTTGCGCACGATCCGCATGCCCGGGCCCGCGATCCGCGCCCCCGCGGGCAGCCGCCCGTCGCGCAGGCGCGGCGAGAGGAACTGCATCAGGTAGACGGTCGGGATGTCGGGTGCGGCCGCCGCCACCCGGTGCAGGGAGCGCGCGGAGAAACTCATGATGCGCACCGGGGAGGTTTCGCCGGCCGGCGGCGGCTCAGTGAGGCCGAACCTCTTGAGGAGGTGCAGCAGCCGCTCCTCGACCTGGCCGGCCCAGCGGGTGGGGTGCTTGGTCTCGATGGCCAGCTCGACCCGGCGCCCGGCGTCCGCGACGAGTTCGAGCAGCCGCTCCAGGGTCAGTACGGAGGTGAACTCGCGGTCCCCCCAGTCCGGGCTCTCCTCGCTGTCCTTCCACGAGCCGAAGTCGAGCGCGGCGAGGTCGGAGAGCTCCAGGGTGGACACGGCGCCGCGTCCGTTGGAGGTGCGGTTCACCCGCCGGTCATGGACGCAGACGAGCTGTCCGTCGGCGGTGAGGCGGACATCGCATTCCAGGGCGTCGGCCCCGTCCTCGATCGCCTTCACATACGCGGCGAGCGTGTGCTCGGGGGCGTCCTCGGAGGCTCCTCGGTGGGCCACCACCTGGACGGGGGCGCGGTCTGGGCTGTGCGGGCTGTGCTGCCGTGCTTGGGTCACCGCGCCATCGTGCCACCGCCGGTGCACAGGTTGGCGCACGAATACACAGCTCCTGCTTACAGTGGCCTGACGTGCGGTGGGAAAAGCTGAGCGCAGTCATCCACATCGTGCGGGGTCCGATGTCGGACCCCGGGCGCACCATGGTGGTCACCGAGTCCCACGCCGGTACCCGGTGGCGATGCCGAGCACCGTCCGCACCGCCGTCACCCCGCCCGCCAGACCGTCCCCAAGACCGAGTGGAAACCGAGGAGAGCAAGCTGTGAGCACCGAGAACGAGGGCACCGCGGTCCCGGCCGTCCCGCCTGCCCCGTCGTCTGCACCTGCTGCACCTCCCGCGCCCGCCGCACCCCCCGCCGCCCCCGCGCCCGCCGAGGCGGAGCAGACCCTGGTCCACGGCGCCGTACCGCAGCCGGAGGGGTCGGCTCCGCGCCCCGGCCCCGACCCGGCCACCACGCCGATGCCCGCGACGCCGGACGCCCCGGCCCCCGCCCAGCAGGCGTACGCGGCGCACGAGTCGGCGCCTTCGCAGGGCGGCGTGGGCTGGCCGCCGCCCCCGCCCACGCTCCCCTCCTACGGAGGCGGGGGCCACGGAGGCGAGCCCTGGGGCGCCCCGCAGCCCCCGGCCCCGCGCAGGCGGGCCGGTGGTCTGATCGCCGCCGTGGTCGCGGCCGCCCTGGTGGCCGGCGGGATCGGCGGAGCCATCGGCTACTTCGCCGCGGACCGCGAGGACAACGGCTCGGGCTCCACCACCGTCGCCTCGTCCAACACCCCCAAGGACTTCAAGCGCGACCCGGGCACGGTGGCGGGCGTGGCCGCCGCCTCGCTGCCCAGCGTGGTGACGATCGAGGCCCAGGGCAACGACGGCGAGGGCGGCACGGGCACCGGCTTCATCTACGACAAGGAAGGCCACATCCTCACGAACAACCACGTGGTGGCCTCCGCGGCGAGCGGCGGCGGCAAGCTGTCCGCGACGTTCTCCAACGGCAAGAAGTACGACGCCGAGGTGGTGGGCCGCGCCCAGGGTTACGACGTGGCGGTCATCAAGCTGAAGAACGCCCCGGCGAACCTGAAGCCGCTTTCGCTCGGGGACTCCGACAAGGTGGCGGTCGGCGACTCGACCATCGCGATCGGCGCCCCCTTCGGCCTCTCCAACACCGTCACCACCGGCATCATCAGCGCCAAGAACCGCCCGGTGGCCTCCAGCGACGGCCAGAACTCCAAGGCCTCGTACATGAGCGCCCTCCAGACCGACGCGTCCATCAACCCGGGCAACTCGGGCGGCCCGCTGATCAATTCGGCCGGCGCGGTCATCGGCATCAACTCCGCGATCCAGTCGGCGGGCGCCGGTGGCATGGGCCAGTCCCAGGCGGGCTCGATCGGCCTCGGCTTCGCCATCCCGATCAACCAGGCCAAGAACGTCGCGGAGCAGCTGATCAAGACCGGCCAGCCGGTCTACCCGGTGATCGGCGCCTCGGTCGGCATCCAGCAGGGCAGCGGCCCCGGGGGCGGCGGTCCCAGTGCGACCGACGGCGCGCAGATCTCCCAGCAGGGCAACGCGAGCCAGCAGCCGATCACCCCGGGCGGCCCCGCGGACAAGGCCGGCCTGAAGCCGGGCGACGTCATCACCAAGTTCGGTGACATGCCGATCGACAGCGGCCCGACGCTGATCAGCGAGATCTGGACGCACAAGCCGGGCGACCAGGTCCCCCTCACGTACAAGCGCGACGGCAAGGAGTCCACGGTCACGATCACCCTGGGCGAACGCAAGGGCGACAGCAACTGACCTGTTGCCGGTAGGCTGTAGCCGCTTCCGCCGCTGGTCGACGGGGGCACGGGTGGGTTGCCCGAGCGGCCTAAGGGAACGGTCTTGAAAACCGTCGTGGCAGCGATGTCACCGTGGGTTCAAATCCCACACCCACCGCAGGCTCAGTGAAAGCGCTGATCAGAAGGGGCGTCTCGCATCGCGAGGCGCCCCTTGCGCATGCCTCCTGGGCGAAGGCGGGACCGGTACCGGGCGGGGCGGCCCGTCAGCGGGCCGCGTTCATGCGGGCGGCGGAGGCGATCGTCGCTCGGGCCTCCTGTTCGGTGAGGCCGGTGCGGATCGCGGCGGAGGTGAGCGCGCCCGCCAGCTCCTCGCCGATGCCGTTCTCGTAGGCGCGGCACGCCGCCCAGAACAGCCGGGTGTTGCGCTGCCCCTCGTGGGCGGCCAGGACGAACTGGACCAGGCCGTGCCCCTGGTGGTCTCCGTGGGGCTGGGCGGCGTGGGGCCGGCTCGGCGGGGTCAGCAGGTCGAGGAGGGCGCGGGGGCAGGGGGCCGGGCCGAGGTGGGCGGTGCCGGGGGCCAGCCGGTAGACGCCCCGGGTGCTCAGCGAGCCGGGGCCGACCAGATAGCCACCGGCGCCCCGGATGTCGATGCCGGGGGCGAGCCTGCTCGCGGAGTTCGGCACCACCGTGCCGGGCGGGCCGGTCAGCCAGATGTGCCGGCCCCCGCTCGGAGTGATCACCACCACGGTCTCCGGGATGGTGAACAGGTGGCGCAGCGCCAGGTGTTGGAGGGCCGCCGTGGCGTCGGCCTCCGGGGGCTTGGTGTCGAGGTCGATCCCTATGAGGTGGTGCGGTGGCCGGCCGCAGGCGATCCCGTACCCGGTCGCCCAGGGCGCGGCCGCGAACAGCGCGCGTACCGCGGCCGGGTCGGTGGTGGCGTCGTGCACCCCGTGCCCCGGCAGCCCGCACTCTCCGCGGCAGAGCACCGGCCGGGGATCGTCACGGTGGGGCGAGGGCAGGGCCGGCAGCTTGGTGCGGGAGAGCGGGATGACGGGCAGGCCGCGTTCGGCGGCGGACAGGGCGTGGGCGAGGGCCAGGGTGGCGGCCTGCCGGTCGATGGTGGCCATGGCTCCATGTTCGTACGAATGTTCGAGAAAGGGAATCCCTTTCAGGACAGGGGTGGGAGCGGTGGGCGAGGGGACTTGGCCGGGTTCGAGGGCATCGGCTGACCGGTGGTGAGCGCCGCCGGCCCGGGCGTGGCCCCCGCGCCCCCTCCCGCCGCACCCCCGCGCTCCCTCCCGCCGCACCCCCTCGGTCACTTCCGTCACACCCCCCTCCCCGGTATCGACCCCATCCCCGCTGGGCGACGGGCGGGTGGCGGACAGGTGGCCCTCAGATGACGCCTTGGGGTCCTCGGGTGGGGGGGTGATGGCGGGAGGGGGCGGGGGGTCAGAGCGGTGGCCGGGACGTCGGATCAGGTTGGCCGAATCCGAGCAGAAACGGTTCTCCCCTTGGGAGGGCACGGCTCTCGCGGCCACCCTCCAGCCTTGGCCAGAGCTTTGATGGCGCCTTGGGGGTTTATCGACATGTCCTCACGCTTGCGGGCGAAAGGTGCCCCAATGCCTGGTTCGCCGGGGATTCGGTGGGCAACTCTGATCTCGCGACGTCGTCACAGAGCGTCCGGGGCGGTCGGCCAACTGCCTTGGAACAGGCCGTACTTGAGCAACACGAGCACGGCCCGCGGCGAGCCGAACCACTCGGACCGCCCGCACAACCCGAACCACACGAATCACGCGTATCACCCGCCACATCTGGTTCCTGGAGGAATTGACATGGCAAGCATCCGTACCGCCCGCATCCTCGCCGCCGTTGCCGCGCTGCCCCTGGCCGCCGCCCTCTGCTCGGGTGTCGCCTCCGCCGACAACGGCTCCATCGCGGGCCACGGATCGAACGCGGCGGTGGCGACCGTCAGCGGCAGCGGGGTCGGCCACGACAACCGCGGCAGCTCGTCCACCACGCAGCAGCAGGCGGTGGGCTCCGGCGCCACCAATCAGAGCAATACCGCCCAGGTGAACGGCTCCGCCTTCACCTCGATCAACCAGGGCAACTCCAACGTCGCCGTGAACTTCTTCCGCCTGTGGTGATCCGTCGGCTCCGCTGCCGCGGGGACCGGTCCATAGCCTGAACGGCGGCCCGGGTGACAGTGCTTCGGCACGGCCACCCGGGCCGTCGGCATGGGTGCGGGGGCCGCCTCCGGACGCCCGTGGCCCTGGGGCATTGACAGCGAGGCCATATCTGACGGACAGTCAGAAACCCGATTCGGAGGCCGGCCCGCACCCGCGACGGCCCACCGACGTGTCCGTACGCGCGGAAGGTCACCGTCGTGCACCTCGCCCCGACCCAGCGCCAGGAGCAACTGCGCGCCGAACTCCGTTCGTACTTCGCCACGTTGATGCCCGAGGGGGCGCCCCAGGGCACGGACCCGGAAGCGCAGCGGGCGGTGCTGCGCCGGATCGGGGCGGACGGGCTGCTCGGGCTCGGCTGGCCCGTCGAATACGGAGGTCAGGGCCGGGGCGCCGACGAGCAGTTCGTCTTCTTCGACGAGGCCTACCGGGCGGGCGCGCCCGTCTCCATGGTCACCTTGAACACGGTCGGGCCGACCCTGATGAAGTACGGGACCGCCGAGCAGAAGGCGTTCTTCCTGCCCAGGATCCTGCGCGGTGAGCTCGTCTTCGCGATCGGCTACAGCGAGCCGGAGGCCGGGACCGATCTCGCCTCGCTCCGCACCCGGGCCGTACGGGACGGGGACTCCTGGCTGATCGACGGGCAGAAGGTGTTCACCTCCAACGCCCAGCACGCGGACTGGATCTGGCTCGCCTGCCGCACCGACCCCGACGCCCCCAAGCACCGGGGGATTTCGATCGTTCTCGTACCCACCGACGCGCCTGGGTTCTCCTGGACCCCGATCGAGACCGTCGGAGGCCTGACCACCACGGCGACCTACTACGACGGCATCCGGGTGCCGCTCGGAAACCTGGTCGGGGCGGAGAACGAGGGCTGGGGCCTCATCACCAACCAGCTCAACCACGAGCGGGTCGCGCTCGCCGCCATCGGGATGCAGGCCGAGGATTTCTACGAGGCTGCCCTCGCGTACGCCTGTACACCCGATCCGGTGAGTGCGAGGCGCCCTGTTGACCACGAATGGGTGAAGGCGAAACTGGCTGCCATCCATGCCCGGCTGGCGGTGAATCGCCTGCTCAGCTGGCGTTTGGTGGGGGATGTGGGGGCCGGTGTCCTGGCCCCCGGAGACGCCAGCGGCGTGAAGTTCACGGGAACGGAGTCCGCGGTCGAAACGTATCGAATGTGTCAGGAAATCGTGGGGGACGCGGGCCTGATCCGGGGCGGTTCGCCCGGCGCCTTCGGGGACGGGGAGCTGGAGCGGATGAACAGGGCGGCGCAGATCAACACATTCGGGGGCGGGGTGAGCGAGGTGCAGCGGGAGATCGTCGCGACGATGCGGCTCGGGATGAAGCGGGGGAAGCGGTGAGGGGGGTGGAGAAGGTGGACGAGGCGGAATTCGTGAGCCGGCTGAAGAAGTTCGAGGGCCGTCCCGCGGCGACCGGAGGAGTCGGCAAGGACCTCGTCAACGCGCCCATGATCAGGCACTGGTGCGAGGCGATGGGCGACACCCACCCCGCGTACACGGGGGCGGACGCGATAGCGCCGCCGACGATGCTCCAGGCCTGGACGATGGGCGGCCTCTCCGGGCACGGCGACGGGACGGGCCGCGCCTCGGGCTACGACGAACTGTTCGAGCTGCTCGACGGGGCCGGCTTCACCTCGGTGGTGGCCACGGACTGCGAGCAGGAGTACGTGCGCGATCTGCGGCCGGGTGACCGCGTCACCTATGACGCGCTGATCGAGACGGTGTCCGAGCGCAAGACCACCAAGCTGGGGACCGGGCACTTCGTCACCACGCGGATGGACGTGCGCGCCAACGGCGAACTCGCGGGAACCCATCGCTTCCGCATCCTCAAGTACGTGCCTGCGCAAGCGAGTTCACGCGCCGCCACCGAACCCGAACGGGCCGGTCCGCTCGCCGGTGAACCCGTGCAGTCACGTCCGCTCACCAAGCACCCCGTACGGGCCGGTTCCCCGATTCGCGGGAGCACGGTGCCCGCGGGAGGGGCGGGCGGTGCGGACGGTGGGGGCGGTGCGGTGGCCCGGGTGCTGCGGCCGCGGCCCGTCGTCAACCGGGACAACGCCGGGTTCTGGGCGGGGGTCGCCGAGCACCGGCTGCTCATCCAGCGCTGTCACGACTGCGCCGAGCTGCGCTTTCCCTGGCTGCCGGGCTGCCACGCCTGCGGATCGGGCCGGTGGGACACGGTCGAGGCGAGCGGGGACGGGACGGTCTATTCGTACGTCGTGATGCACCACCCGCCCTTCCCCGCCTTCGACCCGCCCTACGCGGTGGGCCTGATCGAGCTCGCGGAGGGCGTGCGGATCATCAGCAATGTGGTGGGCGTGGAGCCGGAAGCGGTCCGGATCGGGATGCCGGTGCGCCTCGAATTCCTGCGCGCGGACCACGAGTTGGAGCTACCCGTGTTCCGGGCGGAGGCGGCCTGATGGACTTCACGCCCACCGAGGAGCAGGAGGCCGCCCGTCGGCTCGCCGGGCAGATCTTCGGGGACCTCTCGACGCACGAGCGGCTGGCGGCGGCCGGTTCGGGGAGCGATGCCGAGCTGTGGAAGGCGCTGTGCGGCGCGGGCCTGGTGGCGGCGGTCGAGGAGGTCGGCCTTCTCGGCCTGGTCCTCGCCCTGGAAGAGCAGGGCAGAACCACGGCACAGGTCCCGTTCGCGGCCCACTGTGTCTACGGCATCCTCGCGCTCACCGCCCACGGCACGGCCGAGCAGCGCGAGCGGCTGCTGCCGGCCCTGCGGGCGGGCGAGACCGTGGTGACCGGTGCCTTTCCCGCGGCGGAAGGTGGCGTACGGGCCACGGGTGAAGGGGAGTTGAGCGGGTGCGTGCCGCTCGTGCCCTGGTTGCGGGACGCCACCCATGTGCTGGTTCCGGACGTGGCGCGCGGGCTGTGGCTCGTACGGGTCGCCGACGCGCGGGCCGAGCCGGTGGAGACGACCGCGCCCTGGTCGGCGGGGCGGCTCACCCTGGAGGCGGCCCCGGCGGAGCGGGTGGGCGGCGCGGGGGCGTACGAGGACGTGCTGGCGACGGCCCGCACGGCGTTCGCGGGGTTGCAGGCCGGGGTCTGCGCGGGTTCGCTGGCCCGGGCCGTCCACCACACCACCACCCGCGAGCAGTTCGGGCGTCCCCTCTCCACCAACCAGGCCGTGCTGCTGCGGGCCGCCGACGCGTACATGGACACGGAGGCGATACGGGTCACGTCCTACGAGGCGGCCTGGCGGCGGGACGAGGGGCTGCCGTACGGGACGCACGCGCTGACGGCGGCCTGGTGGGCATCCGAGGCGGGCACCCGGGTCGTGCACGCGGGCCAGCATCTGCACGGCGGGCTCGGCGCGGATGTGGAGCACCCCGTCCACCGGCACTTCCTGTGGGGCCGGCAACTGGACGCCCATCTGGGGTGCGGGGCGCGGCTTTTGGCGGAGTTGGGTGAGGCGATCGTCGCCGAGAAGGTGGCGGCGCGCGCCGGGCGGACGGCCGAGCCGCGCCCCTCGGAGGGCGCGTTCGAGAAGGCGGCCGAATCGTGCCCCTCGGAGGGTGCGTCCGGACACGAGGGGGTGCGGGCATGAAGGCGGGAGACGAGCTGGCGCCCCTGGAGATCCCGATCACGCGGACCCTGATCGTGGCCGGGGCCGTGGCGTCCCGCGACTACCAGGACGTCCACCACGACGTGGTGCTCGCGCGGGAGAAGGGGTCCCCGGACATCTTCATGAACATCCTGACCACCAACGGTCTGGTCGGCAGATACATCACCGACCACTTCGGCCCGGCGTCGCGGCTGCGGTCCGTGCGGATACGGCTCGGCGTGCCCAACTACCCCGGCGACCTGATGACGTTGACGGGCACGGTCACGGCCGTGGACGGCGAGGTGGCCGAGGTGCGGGTCGTCGGGGCCAACCGGCTCGGCCACCATGTGACGGGCACGGTACGGGTGGCCGTGCCCGGGGGCCACGTCCTCGGTGGGGCCGCGTCATGAGCGTGCGCGGGGCCGACTCGCTCGGCGGCAGGGCGGCGATCGTGGGGATCGGCGCGACGGAGTTCTCCAAGGACTCGGGGCGCAGCGAGCTGAAGCTGGCCGTCGAGGCGGTGCAGGCGGCGCTCGACGACGCGGGGCTCTCGCCCTCGGACGTCGACGGCCTGGTCACGTTCACCATGGACACCAGCCCCGAGATCACCGTCGCGCAGGCGACCGGCATGGGCGAGCTCTCCTTCTTCTCACGCGTCCACTACGGGGGCGGCGCGGCGTGCGCGACCGTGCAGCAGGCCGCCCTCGCCGTCGCGACCGGTGTCGCCGAAGTGGTGGTCTGCTACCGGGCGTTCAACGAGCGGTCGGGGCGGCGCTTCGGCTCCGGAGTGCAGCACCGCGAGCCGTCGGCGGAGGGCGCGGCCCTGGGCTGGTCCCTTCCGTTCGGGCTGCTCACGCCCGCCTCATGGGTCGCCATGGCCGCCCAGCGCTATCTGCACACCTACGGCCTCACCCCCGAGGCCTTCGGTCATGTCGCCGTCACCGACCGGCGCCATGCCGCGAACAACCCGGCGGCCTACTTCCACGGCAAGCCGATCACCCTGGCCGACCATGCCGCGTCGCGGTGGATAGTGGAGCCGCTGCGGCTCCTGGACTGCTGCCAGGAGACCGACGGCGGCCAGGCCCTCGTCGTCACCACCACCGAGCGGGCCAGGGACCTGCGGCAGCGGCCCGCCGTGATCACCGCGGCCGCGCAGGGCGCCGGGCGCAGACAGGAGGCGATGACCAGTTTCTACCGGGACGAGCTGACCGGCCTCCCCGAGATGGGGGTGGTCGCCCAACAGCTCTGGCGCACCTCCGGGCTCGCCCCCGCCGACATCGACGTGGCGATCCTGTACGACCACTTCACGCCGTTCGTGCTGATGCAGCTGGAGGAGTTCGGGTTCTGCGCTCCGGGCGAGGCGGCCGATTTCGTGGCGGCGGACGCGGTGCCGCTCAACACCCACGGGGGGCAGCTGGGGGAGGCGTATCTGCACGGGATGAACGGCGTCGCCGAGGCGGTCCGCCAGCTCCGGGGCACCTCGGTGAACCAGACGGCGGACGCGGCGCACGTCCTCGTCACGGCCGGCACCGGCGTCCCGACCTCGGGCCTGGTCCTGGGCCGGGACGGCTGAGCGGCCGTCAAAGGGCGGCCCGCGCCGGGTCGGACGGCCGACCGTGTGCCCGTACGGCTGATCCTGCGCCCGTACGGCGCAGGGGGCGGCCCGAGCGGTGGCCGGTGCGGGTGGGGGCCCGTTCACTCGGGCCATGCGCCGCTTCAGACTGACTTCCGCCCCCTCTGTCACCGCCTCCGCCGCCCGCGCCACGGCCCTCGCCGCCCTGACCACCGCCCTCCTCGCCCTGGCCACCCTGCTCGCCCCGACCGCCGCCGCGGACGACGGGTGGGAGTGGGAGGACAGGGTGGCGGACGCCATGTCGTTCCGGGGGGCCGCCTTCGACACCTGCAACACGCCTCCGCTGGACACGATGCGGGCCTGGAAGAAGAGTTCTCCGTACCGCGGTGTCGGCGTCTACTACGCGGGGCGCGGCCGGCACTGCCTGGTCCAGAAGAACCTCAACGAGGCATGGGTGGGTCAGGTGCACGACATGGGCTGGCAGGTGCTGCCCGTGTTCGTCGGGTCGCAGTCCCCGTGCGTGTACGCCGCGAACAAGCAGAAGGTGAAGATCGGCAACCAACCCGTCAAGCAGGGCAGCTCCGAGGGGGAGCAGGCGGTCCAGGAGGCGGCGGAGCTCGGCATCCGCGAGGGCAGCGCCCTCTACCTCGACCTGGAGGCGTACAACGCGAACAACGCGGCCTGCGCCAGGACCACCCTGGACTTCGTGCGGGCTTGGAACCGGGAGGTGCGCGAGCGCGGCTATCTGCCCGGGTTCTACAGCAGCGCCGAATCGGGCGTACGACAGATCGAGCAGGCCAGGGTCGCGGGCAAGAGCGACCTTCCGGCGGCGATCTGGTTCGCTCGCTGGCGCTCCGGCCCCGCCCTCTACCAGGAGGCGGCGCTGCACAAGGACGCCTGGCAGCACCGTCGGATCCACCAGTACGCGGGCAACTCCGACGAGACGCACGGCGGGAAGCGCCTGGTCGTGGACCGCAACGACGTCGACGCGCCGGTCGCGCGCATCGGCTGAGCGCCGGCTGAACCCTGAGGGCCGAGGTTGCGTCCTCCACCTACAGGAGGTGCAGCCAGCCCCACCCCTACAACCTGAGGCGGACATCGCTTCGGGACCTGGGGCCGATCCCGGCGGCCCTTCGCGCTCATAGCGTGGAGCCATGACAACGCCCGTCTGCACCAGCGCCTCCCGAGCGGCGACGCCCTACCACGCGTACTCGTCGTTCTCGTCGTACGTCCGCGCCAGGGGCCCCGTGCTGCTGCGCACCGCGCGCTCGCTGACCGCGAACGCGAGCGATGCGGAGGACCTGTTGCAGACGGCCCTCACCAAGACCTATGTGGCCTGGGACCGGATCGAGGACCACCGCGCGCTCGACGGCTATGTGCGCCGCGCACTGCTCAACACCCGCACCTCGCAGTGGCGCAAGCGCAAGGTCGACGAGTTCGCCTGCGACGAGCTGCCCGAGCCGGAGATCGTGCCCGGCCCCGACCCGGCCGACCAGCAGGTGCTGCACGACGCGATGTGGCGGGCGGTCATGAAGCTCCCCGACCGCCAGCGGGCCATGGTCGTCCTCAGGTATTACGAGGACCTGAGCGAGGCCCAGACCGCCGAGGTGCTCGGGGTCTCGGTGGGCACGGTCAAGAGCGCGGTGTCGCGCGCCCTCGGCAAGCTCCGCGAGGACCCGGAGCTGGAGCCCATACGGTGACGTGCCGTGACGGGTGGGGGTCCGGCAGGCACAGCGTGGCCGGTTTCTCCAGGTAACTTCGCCGATCCACGAGTGTAACTACTCCCGGGTAGTGACATACCGCGCGGTACGTGAGCAGAATCGGCAGACCCTATCGTCATGGAGCGCGCCGTAGCGCTCACCGGGAGGACGCCGTGCTGAGCACCATGCAGGACGTACCGCTGCTGATCTCGCGGATCCTGACCCACGGGTCGACGATCCACGGCAAGTCCCAGGTCACGACCTGGACCGGCGAGGCCGAACCGCACCGCCGCAGCTTCGCCGAGGTCGGTGCCCGGGCCGCCCAGCTCGCTCACGCGCTCCGTGACTCATGCGGAGTCACGGACGCGAGCGCCATCGGCACGCTGATGTGGAACAACGCCGAGCACGTCGAGGCGTATCTCGCGATTCCCTCCATGGGCGCCGTGCTGCACACCCTCAATCTGCGGCTGCCCGCTGAGCAGCTGATCTGGATCGTCAACCACGCCGCCGACCGCGTGGTGATCGTCAACGGTTCGCTGTTGCCGCTGCTCGCCCCGCTGCTCCCCCACCTTCCGACGCTGGAACACCTCGTCGTGTCCGGCCCGGGCGACCGTTCCCTGCTCGACGACATCGACGGCGGGGGCCCTCAGATCCACGAGTACGAGGAGCTGATCGCCGGGCGGCCCACGACGTACGACTGGCCGCAGCTGGACGAGCGCAGCGCCGCCGCCATGTGCTACACCTCCGGCACCACCGGCGACCCCAAGGGCGTCGTCTACTCCCACCGTTCGATCTATCTGCACTCCATGCAGGTCAACATGTCGGAGTCGATGGCGCTCACCGACCAGGACACGACGCTGGTGGTGGTGCCGCAGTTCCATGTGAACGCCTGGGGCCTGCCGCACGCCACGTTCATGTCCGGGGTGAGCATGCTCATGCCTGACCGGTTCCTCCAACCCGCGCCGCTCGCCGACATGATCGAGCGGGAGAGGCCCACGCACGCGGCCGCCGTCCCCACCATCTGGCAGGGCCTGCTGGCCGAGGTCACCGCCCACCCCCGCGACCTCACCTCGATGCGGAACGTCACGATCGGCGGCGCGGCCTGTCCGCCCTCGCTGATGGAGGCATACGACAAGATCGGCGTGCGGCTCTGCCACGCCTGGGGCATGACGGAGACGTCGCCGCTTGGCACCATGTCCAACCCGCCCGCCGGACTCAGCGCGGAGGAGGAGTGGCCCTACCGCATCACCCAGGGCCGCTTCCCGGCCGGCGTCGAGGCGCGGCTCGCCGGGTCCGACGGCGCATTCCTGCCCTGGGACGGGGTGTCGGCCGGCGAGCTGGAGGTCAGGGGGCCCTGGATCGCGGGCGCCTACTTCGGTGGGGCGGGCGGCGAGGACTTCCGTCCCGACGACAAGTTCAGCCCGGACGGGTGGCTGCGGACCGGCGACGTCGGCGTCATCAGCCCGGACGGCTATCTGACGCTCACCGACCGGGCCAAGGACGTCATCAAGTCCGGCGGGGAATGGATCTCCAGCCAGGAGCTGGAGAACGCGTTGATGGCCCACCCCGAGGTCGCCGAGGCGGCGGTCGTCGCCGTCCCGGACACCAAATGGGGTGAACGCCCGCTCGCCACGGTCGTGTTGAGGCCCGGCGCCACCGTCGACTATGCCGCCCTGAAGGCCTTCCTCGCCACGAGGATCGCCAAGTGGCAACTGCCGGAGCGCTGGGCGCTGGTCGAGGCGGTGCCGAAGACCAGTGTCGGCAAGTTCGACAAGAAGGTCATCCGCAGGCAGTACGCGGACGGCGAACTGGACGTGACCGAACTGCGCTGACCGGCAGGTGACGGGGGGAGTTGACGGGGGGCGGCAACGCCCGTCCCGTCAACTCCCTTCCGCCCCGGGCTAGTTGGTGCCGATCTTCGCCAGTAGATCCACGATGCGGCCCTGCACCTCGGTGCTGGTGGACCGTTCCGCCAGGAACAGGACCGTCTCGCCCGACGCCAGGTTCGGAAGGTCGGCCTGGTTGATGCCGGCCGAGGTGTACACGACCAGCGGGGTGTGGTTCAACTGCCCGTTGGCGCGCAGCCAGTCGACGATTCCGGCGCGGCGGCGGCGTACCTGCATGAGGTCCATCACCACCAGGTTGGGCCGCATCTGGGCGGCCAGGGTGACCGCTTCGGAGTCGGTGGCCGCGCGGGCCACCTGCATGCCGCGCCGTTCCAGCGTCGCGGTGAGCGCGAGCGCGATCTCCTCGTGCTCCTCGATCAGCAGGACCCGGGGCGGATGCTGCTCGCTGTCACGCGGAGCGAGCGCCTTGAGCAGGACGGCCGGGTCGGCGCCGTACGCCGCCTCCCGCGTGGCCTGCCCGAGACCCGCCGTGACCAGCACGGGAACCTCGGCCGCGACCGCCGCCTGACGCAGCGCCTGGAGCGCGGTGCGGGTGATGGGTCCGGTGAGCGGGTCGACGAACAGGGCGGCGGGGAACGCGGCGATCTGTGCGTCCACTTCTTCGCGGGAGTGCACGACCACGGGACGGTAGCCCCGCTCGCTCAGCGCCTGCTGGGTGGAGACGTCGGGCGCGGGCCACACCAGGAGCCGGCGCGGGTTGTCGAGCGGTTCGGGGGGCAGCTCGTCGTCGACGGGCCCCGGCTGCGGCCGGTTGGCCACCTCGACGGCGCCGCCGGGTCCGTCCAACGGCTCGGGACCCTCGGCGCCCTCGTCGGGCCGCCCGATGGCGTACGCGCGCCCCTGCCCCTCGGAGGGAGGGGACGGCAGTACGGGGTGCGGGCGGGCGGCCGGTTCGGTGGGGCGTTCCACCCCCTCGGGCGGCGTGCCGAGCTTGCGCCGCCGCCCGGAGCCGAGCGAGCCGCCGGACGTCTGCGTCGCCAGGGCGGCTTGGGCCGCCTGGGCCTGGGCCTGCACCTGGGCTTGCGTCTGGCTGAACGGGGCGCCCTGCCCGAGCGCCCGCACACTGAACGCCCGGCCCTGGGTGTCCCCGCCGGCGGCCGGGATCCCTCCGGGCGGAGTCTCGGCGGGCAGCGGCTGCCGAGCGGGCCGGCCCCCGGCGGAGCCCCGCCCCTGGGTCGGATCCGGGCCCGGGTCCTGCGTCTGCGGGGGTACGGGGTTGAGGGCGCCCGGCGCCGCCGTCGCGCGGGCCGCCCACTCGGGCCGCTCGGCGGGGTGCGGCTGGGGCGGGGTGTGCTCGGCCAGCGGGTCGCCGGGGGCGGCGTTGCCCTGAACCGGACCGGTCGGGTTCGGGCCGTTCGGGTTCAGGGCGCGGGGGGCGGCGGGGGCGGCGGGAGGGGTGGGCGCGGAACCCAGGGCTTCGGGAGCCGTGGTTCCAGGGGCCGTGGTTCCCGCACCTACGTGCCCGGCACCCACAGGGCCAGCACCCATAGGTCCGGCGCCCGCAGGTCCGGCACCCATAGGTCCGGCGCCCGCAGGTCCGGCACCCACAGGGCCAGCACCCATAGGTCCGGCACCCATAGGTCCGGCGCCCGCAGGTCCGGCGCCCGCAGGTCCGGCACCCACAGGTCCCGCACCCATAGGCCGAGCGCCCGTGGGCTCAACTCCCTTAGGCGGGGCGCCCGTTGAGTCGGCGCCCAAGGGCTCGCTACCCATGTGCCCAGCACCCATGGCTCGACGCCCCATGGCCTCGGCCCCCACAGGACCCGCCGCCCCGACAGGACCCGCCGCACTCACAGAACCCTGAGCACCCGCCGCATCCACCGAACGCGCGGGCCCTTCGGCACGTACAGCATCGGAACGTACGGAATCCGGGCGGCCCGGCGCGGGAGCGGCGGAGGGGGCCGGCGTCGGCGGGGCGGGGGTGGGCCCGGGGTATGGCGCGCGGTCGGCGTCGGCGGGCGGCAGCGCGAACGCGGTCCGTACCTGCCCCTCCTGGCCACTCGCGGCGCCCCCCGCCGCACTTCCCCCGCCCGGCGCGACACCCAGGGCACGCCTGGCCCGGCGGCCGGACGGCTCGGCGGAGTTCTCGGCAGGGGCTGAGGCAGGGGCGGAGGCGGTGGGTGCGTCGGCGGACGCGGGCGCCGGCAGGGCGCGGCGGGCGCGGCGCCCGGTCGTCTCGGCCGGGACGCCCTGCGGCGGCACGGTCTCGCCCAGCGCGGCCCGCCCCATGCCGGACGACTCGCGAGCGCTCTCCGCACCGGTGACGACGGACCCCACGGAGCCCTGGGCATGGACAGCCTGCTCGGCGGGGCTGGGCCGCCCACGACGCCGCCCGGAACCGGACGCGTTCCCCGTTCCGGCACCCTCGCCCGAGGAAACGCCCCCGGCCCCGCCCTCGGGAACCTGACCGCTCCCGGCGTTCTGCTGCGCCGGAATCCGGGCCCGCCCGTCCGGCCCGCCCTCGGCCCCACCCGTACCGCCATCGGCTCCGGCCCCGGAACCACCCGGCGTACCGGCGTCAGCAGAACCGGACCCAACGGAACCGGAACCAACGGGCCCAGCCCCACCGGAGCCGGCCCCGGCCCCCGGACCAAGCTCGGACCGCGAACCGGACCGCGAACCGGGGACCGAACCGGACGCGGATCCGGACCCAGACCCGGACCCGGACCCGGACCCGGAATCGGAATCGGTGCGGGCCCGGCGGCGTCCGGTCGGGGAGGTCGGCTCGTCGCTGACCGGGCTGTCGAGGAAGGCGTCCATGGACGCACGCCGACCGCGCCTGCGCCCGCCGCCGTCCTGCTGGGCGGGGAGCAGCGCCTCGTCGGGCTGCGGGACCGGGGTCGCCTCGACGGTTCCGGCGCCCGCGCCGAGCGGGACTTCCAGTACGTACGCCGAGCCGCTCATGCCCGGCACCGCGACGGTCTGGAGGACTCCGCCGTGCGCCCGCACGATGCCGCGCACGATGGGCCCGTGGACGGGGTCGCCGCCGGGGTAGGGCCCGCGCACCTCGATGCGTACGACCGTGCCGCGCACGGCGGCCGCGACGACGACGGTGGAGTCCATGTAGCCGCCGGCGGCGACCGGCGCCTTGCCCGTGGCGTCGACGCCGGCCACGTCCGCGATGAGATGGGCCAGCGCGGTCGCGAGGCGCGGGGCGTCGACCTCGGCCTCGATGGGCGGGGTGTGGACGGCGAACTGGGCGCGCCCGGGCCCGATCAGCTCGACGGCGCCCTCGACCCCGGCGCCGACCACCGAATCGACCAGCACCTTGGCCTTCTTGAGCTCCTCGCTGCCCGCGTCGAGCCGCTGGTAGCCGAGGACGTTGTCGACGAGCGTGGTGATGCGCGAATAGCCGGCGGCCAGGTGGTGCAGGACCTGGTTGGCCTCGGGCCACAGCTGGCCCGCGTCGTCGGCGGCGAGCGCGGCGAGTTCGTGGCGCAGTTCGTCGAGCGGCCCGCGCAGCGAACCGGCCAGCACCGACAGGAGCTGCTGGTGCCGGGCGGCGAGCGCGTCGTAGCGCGCGGTCTCCCGCTCCAGGACCTCGGCGTGCTTGGCGGCCTGCTCCTCGAAGGGGCGGCGGTCGGTGAACGTCATGACGGCGCCGACGAGCAGATCGCCGTCGCGCACCGGCGCGGTGGTCAGGTCGACGGGCACCTTGGCGCCGGACTTCGTCCAGATGACCTGCCCACGCACCCGGTGCTTGCGCCCGGACTTGAGGGTGTCGGCGAGCGGGCTGCCCTCGTAGGGGAACGGCTCGCCGTCCTCGCGGGAGTGCAGCACCAGCGGGTGGAGTTCCTGCCCGCCGAGGTCGCTGGCCCGGTAGCCGAGGATCTGCGCGGCCGCGGGATTGACGAGGACGACCCGGCCGTCGGTGTCGGTGCCGACCACGCCTTCGGACGCCGCGCGCAGGATCATCTCGGTCTGCCGCTGCGAACGGGCGAGCTCCGCCTCGGTGTCGACGGTGCCGGAAAGGTCCCGTACGACCAGCATGAGGAGTTCGTCCCCGGAGTACGAACCGGGGCCGCCGCCGCTTCCGTAGGAGGCGTAGGCGTCCCGCCCGTCCTCCAGGTTGGCGCTGGTCACCTCGACCGGGAACTCGGTGCCGTCGGTGCGGCGCGCGACCATCCGGGTCGGCTTGGTGCGGCCCTGGTCGTCCTCGCTCTCGGGCCGGCGCATGGAGCCGGGGATGAGCCGGGAGTCGAAGGAGGGCAGCAGATCGAGAACTCCCCGCCCCACGAGCCCGGTGCCCGGCGCTTCCAGCATCTCCAGCGCGACGGTGTTGGCGTTGACGACCGTGCCGTTGCAGTTGACGAGCAGAAGCCCGTCCGGAAGGGCGTCAAGTATGGCTGCGAGGCGAGCAGCGCCTCGGGATGGCCTGCTGCTCACGACGACGCTTCCTCCCTGAACCACTGCACCTTGCGGCCTGTCACTGGGAGGGAGTCTAAAGGCTGGGGATGCGCGAACGGCGGCGGATGAGGGGGAGCTCTCACCAAGGTTGTGTGACCACGACGTACGCGAGGGGGCCCCACAGGGTGCCCTACCTGGCGCTCGGCAGCACCGGCTCCAGCTTGTCCCACCGCGAGATCTCGCATCCATTGGCACGGCTGTACGTCGCGTCGACGGGCCGACCGGCCCAGCTGCCGGTGATGTGGGCGGTGGCGGGCCCGCCGTAGACGAACGTGCACATCGCGTCCTTGGGCACCGGCGCGAACAGGTCCTTGCCCCAGGTCGTCAACGAGTCCAGCTTGTCGCAGGCCTGCTGGGAGCGGGGGTGGGTGCCGGCGGTGGGGTGGCATTCGAGGGTGTACTCCCCCTCCACGCCCGGCATGTTCTCGACGGTGATGGTGAGCCGGTCCTCGGTCTGGCCGCCCCCGAGCAGCGGCAGCGGGACGGGCAGGGGGCCGGCCAGGGCGGTGGGGGCGGTGGTGAGCGCGGCCAGGGAGGCGGCGGCGGTGACGGCGAGGCGACGCAGCATGAGTCTCGTACTCCAGGGCGGTCGGGCGGACTTTCGCGGACTTCGGTCTCCGCGGGGTCTAACGCGCGTCAACCCCCGGCGTTGCGGCCGTCAACCCCCGGCGTTGCGGCCGTCACCGCCCCGGCGTTGCGGCGCGGAACGCCTTTGCTCTGGCGGCCACCTGCCTAGTACCGTGGGGTGCGATTGGTGACGGCCCGCAAGGCTGTGTCATCATCTGCACGCACCACTCGCACACGCGACGGTGTGCTGGAGGCGTCGCCTAGTCCGGTCTATGGCGCCGCACTGCTAATGCGGTTTGGGTCTTAAAGCCCATCGAGGGTTCAAATCCCTCCGCCTCCGCCAGCATCACCCGAAGCCCCGGCCCCACGGCCGGGGCTTCGCCCGTTCCAGCCCCACTCCACCGGCCCCCCGCACCCGGCCGGATCCCCTCCCGCCCTGCTCACACAGAGGCATTTCCGCAGGTCGGAGGCGGTGGGGGCAATGGATTTCGCGTCACGGCGCAGGTCATGTAATGTTGTTCTCGCAACGCCGACGGGGCAGAAAAAACCCCGGAAGCACAAGCACTCGTAGCTTAACGGATAGAGCATCTGACTACGGATCAGAAGGTTGCAGGTTCGAATCCTGCCGAGTGCACAGCAGGCAAGAGGCCCGGACGAGAGTCCGGGCCTCTTGCGTTTCCTGGGCGTACAGCAGTGAAGTACAGCAACCAGCCCCGCCACGTGGAATGGGCCGCGACGGCGGACGGGATGGGTGCCGGCCGGGCGTGGTGGGTTGATCAACGCGCTACCGTGGCGCTGGGGGGAGGGGCAGGATGGCAGACAAGACCAGTCGGTGGAACCACCCGGCCGGGCACCTGTTGGGCCTTCCCCCATGAAGGTGGGCACGCGGTTATCGATCACGCGGCGAGCGTGAGTTTAGCTTTGTGGTGTCGTCGTTCGTAGGCGTCGGGGCTGAGGTGGCCGTTGGTGGAGTGCCGGCGGCGGGTGTTGTAGCGGGTCAGCCAGGCGAAGACGGTGCGGCGGCAGGTGGTGGCGTCGCCGTAGTCGTGGTCGCCCTGGAGGGTCTCGCGTTTCAGGGAGGCGTGGAAGCTCTCGCAGGCGGCGTTGTCGGCGCTGGTGCCGACCGCGCCCATCGACCGGGTCACCCCGAGCTGGTCGCAGAGGCCGGCGTAGGCCCTGGATCCGTACTGGGCTCCGTGATCGGAGTGAAAGACCGCGCCTTCCAGTGAGCCGCGGGTGCGGGCGGCCATCCGCAACGCGTCGGCGACCAGGTCCGTGCGCATGTGGTCGGCGATGGACCAGCCGACAATTTTGCGGCTGAAGCAGTCCAGCACCGTCGCGAGGTAGAGGAACTTCCCTCCCTGGAGCGGGAGATAGGTGATGTCGCCCATGAGCTTGCGCCCGGGCTCGGTGGCGGTGAAGTCCCGGCCGAACAGGTCGGGGACGGTCCCCGCGGCCGGGTCCGGGACGGTCGTGCGGACCCGTCTGCGCAGGCGGATCCCGGTGATCGAGAACGCCCGCATGACCCGGGCGACCCGCTTCTCGTTGACTCGGTGGCCGTTCTCGCGGAGCTCGGCGGTCACCCGCGGGGAGCCGTAGGCGCCGCCGGACTCGCCGTGAACCCGGCGGATCTCCTTGACCAGGGCCACGTCCTGGCGCTGCCGGGCGGCGCGGGCTTCGGCGCCGGCGCACCACTTGTAGTAGCTGGACCGGCTGACGTCCAGGACGTGGCAGAGCCGCTTCACCTCATAGGTGTTCCGGTGGTCGTGGACGAACTGGAAGCGGCTCACCAGTTCGTCTCTCCGGCGAAATACTTGGCCGCCTTGCGCAGGATGTCCCGCTCGGTCGCGAGCTTGCGCTCACTCGCCTCGAGCTCGGCCACCCGCGCCTCCAGGCGGCGGACCCGCTCGTCCGGGTCAGCGGACGCGATCGCCGCCGGCGGAGAGGCAGGCCGCGCAGGTGCGGCGGTGACGCCACGGCGTTCGCGGTCCCGCAGCACCCACTCGCGCAGGGTCGCCCGGTTGATGCCCAGGTCAGCGGCGATGCTCTTGTACGTCGCCCCGGGTGTGGACTCGTACAGGGCCACGGCATCGGCCTTGAATTCGTCCGAGTAGTCCTTCAGCGCCATCGGCGGTCTTCTCGCTTCCTCCGGATCAAGCAGATCCAGTATCAGCGTGTCCACCACTCAGGGGGAGGCCCCGTTGGTCGTGATTCCGCTTCTGATCCATCTCATCACTGAAGACGACACGATCACGCGATGCCTCCTGGCTTCAGGGCTCACGCTGGCGGCCATCCGCTACGGGCGCCACTCGGTGGAGTGGGGCCGTGCCAAGGCCGACTCCGACCGTGACATCAGCGGCTGACACCAACAGACGCGGACGACAACGGTCGAGGCGGGACCTCAGCGACCGACCCACCAGGTTGCAGCAGACGTTGACCGCCGTCGGCAGGTTTTCATGAGCGATTTGAAAAGGCTGTCGTCGAACCGCAAAGCCGGCGTGCTGCGCGGATGTCAGGGGGCGTGGTCGATCAAAGCTGGGATGACGACGCTGAGTATCACCGGTCCGAGCACCAGGCCTGGTTCATGGTGGGGGTCGCCTCATGCTGCGCGATGGCGGTTGTCGGGCGCGTCGCCCTCGCTGTCCTCGGCGGGGGTGTCTTCATGGCCCTTGTGAACGTCCTCAGTAAGTAGCCGCCTGCGGTACAGCAACGAAGTACAGCAACCACGGCGCCCGATACCGTCCGACGGCATCCTCCTCCGAACGCGCGCGCGTCAGCGTCTTGCTCGTGGAGTCGCGCCACTTTGCCTTCAACTCCCTTGAGTTACGCCGCTATCGCGAGGATTGCCGGGCAAGACATGGGACTGGTCACCGCGGACCGACGTTCAACCAGCCGAGTTCCGGTCGGTAGGCCTCCTGCCGATCCGTCAGGCGAGGCCGGCGGCACCGCCAGGCTGCAACGTGGCCCAGACCGTGACGTAAGGCGGTGCGGTCAGGAGCTACACGGACGCGGTGTGGGTGAAGCCGAGGGAGGTCAGTCCTTCGGCTTGGCACAGCCGGTCCGAGGGGCCGTCGAGCTCGGTCTGGAGGAGTTGGTAGGCGGCGCCGTGGGACTGGCCCCAGTGCATCGCCGCCCGCCACAGGATGCGTCCCAGGCCCCGGCCTCGGGCCTCGGGCAGGACGGCGAAGTACTGGGGCATGAGGTGCGGGCGTCCGACGGCATCGGGGAGCACCTCCAAGGGGCCGATCGCGCCCACGGTGCGGTCCTCGACGGCGGCGGCGAGGACCGGGCCGCACTGGCCCGCCTGCATCCGCGTGTGGAGGAAGGCCAGGCCATCGCCCGCCATGGCCTGGGCGAACGGGGCGAAGGTGTTCTGCACAGTGACCGGCCAATCGGCCACGGGGCGGACCGGGCCGCCGGGATCGGGGCAGGGGCCGGTAGTGAAGTCCTTCAGGTGGATGCGGGTACCGCGCGGGTGTGTGGTCCCGGGGCCGAGGGGGCGTACGACCCGGGCAGTGGCCACATCGTGCGCGGCGGCGAGCTTCGCTGCCAACTCGGCGGCCTCCTCCACGACGCTGTCGTTGGGCCCGTAGGCGAAGACTTTCACCGTGCCGTGTCCGCGCCGGGTCAGGGTGGGAATGAGGGTGTGCTCGGGCTGGTGCACCACGTCTTCGCGGAGGATTTTCTCGTCCTTCTCGCCGCCCCAGCGCCGGTCCTTGTCGTAGGGCAGGAACTCTCCGGTGTCGGCCGCTCGCAGGGCGTCCTCGAAGATGCCGACGGCCAGGGCGTCGGGATGGACGGGACCGAGGGCCGGCACGATCGGTGCGGCCAGTTGGGGCCGAAGCCAGTCCCAGCGGAAGAACATGAGCGGCACCCTAATGGTGAACCGGGCAGGGCTCAGGCCCCGACGCGAGCGCGCCAGGGCCTGAACGGAGTTGACCGGATCGTGTCGGTCAGTGGGGGTTGTCGTCCCCGGCGTCGCAGGAGCACTCCGCGCTCTCCACGATCACGTCGAGGTCCTGGACGGCGGTGATCGACGCGGTCGCGACGGGCGGGGCCGCGCGGCGGGCCGAGGCCGGCGGGCCGGGGAGGATGGTCACCGGTACGGGCGGGGTCATGAGGCGTTCTCCTTGTCTCCGTGCTGGCAGTAGCTGTGCAGCGGCGCCTTGGCCTCCTGGTAGTGCTTGGCCAGGGGGCGGCAGACCCGGCAGGTGCCGGACAGGGCGCAGCCCTCGCACCCACCGGTGCGAAGCATGAGGCGGTCGGCGATGGCGCCGAGCCGGGTGAGGCCGTCGATGCCTTCGGCCATGAGGTCGATCTGGTCGTCGCGCCCGACCTTGCAGATCGACACCTTGGCGTGCGGGTCGGCGTGGAAGAACGTGTGTCCTGCGTTGCAGCCGGCGAACGGCTTGCGCTGTCGCAGGTGGGCGGCGGACTGGGCGAGCAGCGGCTCTCCGCCGCCGTAGATCGTGGGCGTCATGTTCGTGTACGCGTGGTTCTCGACGTTCCACTCGTCGGCGAGGGCGGCCATCTCGTCGGCCTCGGAGGCGTTGTCCTCGGTCACCACGACGTTGATCCGCAGAGGAAGACCCGCCTCACGGGCGGCGTCCATGCCGCGCCGGAACGCCTTCCACGCCCCGCGGCGCTGGGTGAGCGTGTCGAAGGACTCCTCGCTCGCCCCGTACATGCTGACCACCAGGCGGTAGGGCGGGCAGTCTCGGAAGAGCTTGAGGAGGTCCGGCCGCCAGAGCAGCGATCCGTTGGTGGAGATGGTGAGCATCATCCCGGCCTGCCAGGCGTACCGGTAGGCGCCCTGGAAGTGGGGGTCCATGGTGGGCTCGCCGCCGGTGATCTGGAGCCAGAGGACGCCGGCCTCGCGCATGATGTCGAGCAGTCGCACCTTGTCGTCCCAGCCGAGGCCGGAGACGGGCCGCTCGCCGAGGTAGCAGTGCTTGCAGCCGAAGTTGCAGCCGAGGTTGATCTCCCAGGAGGCCCGGCAGTATCCGTACGGGGACGGCTCGCGTACCAGCACGGTGCCCTGCGCGGGGCGGCCGCCCAGGTCCAGGCCCCACACGTCGGCGGCGGTCTGAACCGCCCAGGCGGGAAGCGACTCACCGTCGGTTGCGGCCTGGCGCAGGCCCTCGTAGTGGTCGGCGGAGATTCGGGCGCCGGCCCTTGCTCCCGGCTTGAGGAGAAGGTGTCCGTCGAGGAACGGGGAGGCGATCAGAGCGTGGGCCATTGGTGGCCCTCCTTCCGGATCACGGAGCGGAACAGCGCACGGGACTCCCGGTGGCCGACGCGGCAGTGGATCTCGCCGAGTCCGTTGCAGGTGCCGCAGGTCTTGCCGGACGAGTTGGCGCCGCTGCCACCGCAGTCCCCGCACTGTTCGCTGCGAGGCGAGCGAGGGCGTCGGGTCTTGTGCGGGCTCGCGATCAGTTGGGGCACGAGACCTCCTCCAGGGCGTCTTCCCAGGTGTGCTGCTCGGCGTGGTCGGCGAACAGACAGCAGCCCTCACCGTCGGGGCCCGGGGCGGCCACCGGGCAGTCCGGCAGCGCGACGACTTCCGCCTCGTCCGTCCCGCGCCAGCGGAGCCACAGCGCGGTCCCGTACGCCCCGGCGTCGGTGAGGAGGCCGAAGTGCTCACCCTCGCCGTGCACGGACAGCTGGCACTGCACGGCCCGGTCGATGTACGGGGCGGTCGACTTCTCCCGCGCTTCCCTTGCCAGGTCGAGGGGTACCGGGCGCCAGTGCGCGCACCGCATCACGACACCATCCGGAAGGACGCGACGGCGTTCCGTTCCTGCTTCGAGCACCGAGGGCAGACGCACGGCGGGTAGCGGCCCGGGTTCTCCGGAACCACCGGATCCCCGCCCACGAGTACCTCGGTGCGAGGTCCCCACGACTGGCCGGAGTCGCGGGAGACCCGCAACGTCATCCGTGCATTGTCCTGTCCGTTCGCCATGGTCGGGAGCATCGCGATCTGCGGGCCCGGCCAGAAAGGCCAAGCGGATTACCCAACTTGGGTAACATCACTGTCGGTTGACCAAGTGCAGCGATCCGTAGTTCTCATGCCGGAGCGTGCCCGATGCCCGAGCTGTTTCGCTCGAAGGAACTCCCGGTCAGCCTGCTCACGGACCCAGTGATGATCGAGGCATGCCATGCCAGAGACTTCGGGCGGGTCTTTCAGCTGGTCAAAGCGCGAGCGGGTATCTATCCGTCTATGGTCGCGCGTCGCTGCGATCTGACCCCGAGCCGTGTGAGCGAGGTGATCGCCGGACGGCGGCAGCTGCTGCACATGGGCGTGATCGAACGGATCTCGGACGGGCTGCGCATTCCCGGACGCATGCTCGGCCTTGCCCGACGCTCCTGGGAGACACCGCCCAGCCTGACAGTGATGCCCCGCGAACCGGACGAGGCGCCGACCACAGCCGTCGAACCGCTGGCCGCCGGACTACCAGGGGCGGACGTCGACAGCATCCTCGCCCTGGCGGCCGAGCGGGACCTCAGCGCCTCGACGCTGGACGCGCTGCACTCGTCGATCGCGGACTACTGGCGCCGGGACGATGAACACGGTGGCGAGACCTTACGGCCGGCGGTTGTCGGCCAGCTCCGTTATGTCGTCGATCTCCTCAAGGAGCAGCGTCCGGCTCCTTTACGGGACGGCCTGCACAGCATCGCGGCCGAACTGGCCCGACTCACCGGATGGACCTACTTCGACGCGCGCCAGTACAACCAGGCACGCGCCTACTTCACCGAATCCCTCGCCCTCACCAAGGCCATCGACGACCGCCTGTTCATGGCCAACGTCCTTGCCTGCATGAGCCTCCAGGCCACTTACCAGGACAAGCCCGGCGACGCTCTCGCGCTCGTCACGGCCGCCCAGGATCAGGCCCGAACGGCTGCGGGGACGACACCGCGCGTGCTGGCCATGCTCGCGATGCGTGAAGCCTTCGCCCACGCCACCCTCGGCAACCACGGCGCGACCCACACCGCGATCTCGGAAGCCCACACCCAGTTCGGCCGGATCAGCACCGGCGATCCGGATCCGGCCTGGGTCGCCTACTTCGATGAACCGAAGCTGATCGTGGACACCGGCATCGCACACGGCCGCCTGGGCGAAGCCGCCCTCGCCGAACCCCTGATCGCGGACGCTCTGCACCGAGAACACCAGACGAACCACCGAGGCCGTGCCTTCCATGCCTTCTGGCTCGCCCGCACCCAGCTCCACCGCGGCAAACTTGACGAGGCGTGCCACACAGCCATGGACGCCCTCGCCCCGGCGGCGGCAGTCAGCTCTCAACGAGTCGCCGGCCACCTCCGGGAGTTCTACGAACAGCTGGAGCCCTTCCGCCGCGAGCCGGCCGCGGTGGCGTTCGAGTCCCGGCTCCGGGAAGCGCTGCCCCGCCAGATCAGCGGATTGCCTCGTCTATGAGGACGTAGAGCAGTCCGACCAGGGAGCCACTGCTGACGATCTCGCGCCGGTCGATCATGCCCCGCACATCGGCCAGCGGGATCCACTCGACTCGGTCCGACTCGTTCTTCTCGGTCGGCGGACCCTTGTACGTCGCCCCATTGGCCCGGAAGACGTGATGCTGAGAGTCGGTGATGCCGTTGGCCGGCTCAGCGTAGATCAACGGCTTGATGGGACCGGGCCGCCAACCGGTCTCCTCCAGCACCTCACGAGCGGCCGCTTCGACGGGCGTCTCGCCCTCCTCGACCAGACCCATGGGCAGCTCCCATGCCCAGGCATCTGTGATGAAGCGGTGCCGCCACATCATCAGGACCTCGCGCCGCTCGTTGACCACGGCGGCCACCGCCAAGTGCCGGAGCTTGATGACGTGGTGCTCCCAGCGGTTCCCATCCGGCGTCTCGACGTCGGTGAGCCACAGGTTCACCCAGCTGTTCTCGTAGATCGGACGTTCCCCGTGGATCTTCCACTGCATCGCTGCGGCCCCTCTCGATCGGCTTCCAGAGTCTCAGACCAAGCCAAGAGGAGACGTACGTACGAGTCGTTTGGCGTCAACTGAACGCGATAGAAGCGCAGTTGCACTGCTGCGCGCGAGGAGTGAGCCGCATCTAAGTGATGGCTTCTGCCCCGGGCGATAACGCGGCGCCATGGACGAACCCCGGATCAGGCTCTACGGTTCGGCGGACGAAGTCACCATCGCGGCCAACGCTGCCGGGTTGAGGGAACTTGCCGAGCGGCTCATGGCACTCGCGGATCCCGAACTTCGGGACGGCTACCACCAGCACCTTGATGCGGGTATCAACCTTGAAGAGGGGTCCATCAACCTGATCCTGGAGCGCGACGACAAGGTTTGGTGACGCGGCCCCGCGAGAGTCGGGCCGTGGGGCGACAGGGGGGCGCGTGCGGATTACTGGTCCGCCTTCCAGTCCGTGTCCAGGGTTGCGGCGTGGACGGTCGCGACGATCCAGATCACCTTGTGCTGCTTGGTCGCGTACATGCGGGCCCGCACAGGGGCATTGATGTATGGGCTGCTCATGAGTCCCCCTTGCTTTTACGAGACAGCAAGTGTGACCAATGTCACTTCCGCGTGGGCGGTGATTGGGGGAACTGGGGCTTCCGAGGTTGCCGTCCGGCGCCCATTCCTGTCCGCCCCCGCTTCGCGCGAACGGCCGGGTTGTCAGTAGGGGGCGGTAGCTTCGGGGGGTGGATGGGTTGTGGCGGTGTGTCGGGGTTCGGTGGGGGGTTGAGGGGCCCGGGCTGCGGTGGGAAGGGGGGCGGGTCAGTCCGCTCGGCTATGGGCGGGATGTGGCGTTCCGGGCCGTCGGGGTGCGGAGCTGTGTGGGGGCGCGGGGGAATCCCTGTCCGGTGGCGGCGCCGGTGCCGGGGCGGGGGACGCAGGCGCGGTGCGCCGAATGTGCTCGGCTCGATCGGGCGCACTCCGTCGCCGCCGATACCTATGTCGATGATCCGCGTACCTATCGGGTCTACCTCGCCTGGTTCGGGAGCGGGATGGTCAAGGTCGGGATCACCGCGGAGGAGCGGGGCTCGGCCCGGCTGCTCGAACAGGGCGCGGTGGCGTTCGGCTGGCTCGGGCGCGGGCCCCTGATGGCGGCTCGGCGCTGCGAGGAACTGCTCCGGGCGGCCCTCGCGGTGCCGGACCGGATTCCGTACGCGGCGAAGCGGGCGGTACGGGCCCGGCTTCCCGGGGTGGCCGAGCGGGCGGCCGAGGTGGCCGCGCTCCACGCGCGGGCCGTCGCGCTGGCCGATTGGCCCGAGTCCTTGCAGCGGCTGGAGTGCCAAGTCGTCGACCACGCACGGGAGTTCGGGCTCGACGGGCTTCCCGCTGCCTCGGCGGTGGTCACCGAGCTCGTGGACCACGGGGTGGTGAGCGGCCGGCTCATCGCCGCCGCCGGGCCCGATCTTCACCTGGAGGTCGGGGGTGGGCGCGGCGTCGTGGTGCTCGACGCGCGGCTCATGAGCGGCTGGGATCTCGCGGCCGTCCGCCCCGGGGAGTCGGAGGGCGTCACCGTGCCGGTGCGGGAGGTCCCCAAGGAGGGCGAGCGCGGGGTGCAGGATTTGTTGTTCTGAGCGGAACCCCGCCGCACCTGGCCGGCCGGTTGGCGGGTACGTCGGCTGGCCGATTGGCCGGTACGTCGGCTGACCGGTTGGTAGGTGCGTCGGCTTGCCTGTTGGTCGGTTGCTGGTTCGGCGGGGGTGGGATGCGCCGTGCACCAGCGGTCGTCTGCGGTCGCTGGACAGGGTTCGCGGGGGCGGCCGAGGGTGGGGGCATGAGCGATCAAGGGGCAAGTGGGGTGGCGGGAGCGGCCGATGACCGCGGGGCTGCCGGCGCGGCCGGGTCTACTGGGTGTACCGGGGCGGCCGGGTCTACGGGGTCTACCGGGTCGGCCGGAGGCGCGGCGTTGACCGGAGGCGCGGCGTTGACCGGCGGCGTGCCGTTGGATGGCGGCACAGGGGCGGCAGGCGAGGTGCTGGGCAGTGCGCCATCGGACCGCTGTGCCGGGCGGAGGGGCGGCGCGGCACCGAGGAACGGCTGCGTCGCGGATTCAGGCGCCCGCCCCGGAACGGCCGGTATCGAAAGCGCCGCCAGTGCTGGGCCTCGGGACGGGGCGCATGTTCGGGGGTTTTGGGGGCGGATCGGGGTTCCCGGGGGGATTGATGTGCATACGCACTTCATGCCGCAGCGGGTGCTCGACAAGGTGTGGCGGTATTTCGACTCCGCCGGGGAGTTGGTGGGCGGGGTCGAGTGGCCCATCACCTATCGGGCGGAGGAGGCCGAGCGGGTGCGGTTGCTGCGGGAGGAGTTCGGGGTGCTCGCCTTCACCTCGATGATCTACCCGCACAAGCCCGGGATGGCCGCGTGGCTCAACGGGTGGAGCGCCGGCTTCGCGGCGCGGACGGACGGGTGTCTGCACACCTCCACCTTCTTTCCCGAGCCCGGGGTCGCCGCATATGTCCAAGACGCCCTCGAAGCGGGCACCCGGGTGTTCAAGTCCCATGTACAGGTGGGGAGTTACGACCCCGGTGATCCGCTCCTCGACCCCGTCTGGGGGCTGCTCGCCGAGGCGGACGTGCCCGTGGTGATGCACTGCGGCTCCGGGCCCGCGCCGGGGAAGTACACCGGGCCCGGGCCGATCGGGCGCGTGCTCGCGCGCCACCCCCGGCTGCGGCTGATCGTCGCGCACATGGGAATGCCGGAGTACGCCGACTTCCTCGACCTCGCCGAGGCGTACGGCTCCGTCATGCTCGACACGACCATGGCCTTCACCGACTTCAGCGAGCGCCTCGCGCCGTTCCCCTCCGGCGAGCTCGGCCGGCTGGCGGATCTCGGGGACCGTGTGCTGTTCGGCTCGGACTTTCCCAACATCCCCTACCCCTACATCCACCAACTGGAGGCGCTGGAGCGGCTCGGGCTCGGGGACGCGTGGCTGCGGGCCGTCTGTCACGACAACGCGGCTCGTCTCTTCGGGCCGGCCCCCGGGCGACCTTCGGGCGAGTAGACCGCCCCGCACCCGAGCCCCCCCCGCCGAGCCGCGCCGAGCGGCCCCGCGCCCGTACTTTCTCAGGGAAATCACAGGATCGGCCAAGGCTGTTCTCACGGCCCCCTCACAGGGTGGGCGCATGACCGTTACCTCCTCGCCCCAGGGGCGGACCGAAATGCTCAGGCCGGACGGCAGTCCCGTCCGGGTGCTCGTCGTGGACGACGAGGCGCCGCTCAGCGAGCTGCTCTCCATGGCCCTGCGCTACGAAGGCTGGGACGTGCGCAGCGCCGGTGACGGTGCCGGGGCGGTGCGCGACGCCCGGGCGTTCCGGCCCGACGCCGTGGTCCTGGACATCATGCTGCCCGACATGGACGGCCTCGCCGTCCTCGGCCGGCTGCGCCGCGAACTCCCCGACGTGCCGGTGCTCTTCCTCACCGCCAAGGACTCCGTCGAGGACCGGATCGCCGGGCTCACCGCGGGCGGCGACGACTACGTCACCAAGCCGTTCAGCCTGGAGGAGGTCGTGGCCCGGCTGCGCGGTCTCATCCGCCGCTCGGGCGCGGCGGCCCTGCGCAGCGAGTCGGTGCTGACCGTCGGCGACCTCACCCTCGACGAGGACAGCCACGACGTGACCCGGGGCGGGGTCAACATCCACCTCACCGCGACCGAGTTCGAGCTGCTCCGCTTCCTGATGCGCAACCCGCGCCGGGTGCTCAGCAAGGCGCAGATCCTGGACCGGGTGTGGTCGTACGACTTCGGCGGCCAGGCCAACGTGGTCGAGCTGTACATCTCCTATCTGCGGCGGAAGATCGACGCCGGGCGCTCCCCGATGATCCACACCCGGCGCGGCGCGGGATATCTGATCAAGCCCGGGGAGTAGGACCGCGTGGGGACGCCCCGAGCAGCACGGACGGCACGAGCAGCACGGACGGCACGGGCAGCGCGGACGCCCCGAGCGGCGCGGACGGCACGCACCCTCCGGGGGCCCTGGTCGCTGCGTACCCGGCTCGTCGTGTCGGCGGTGGCGCTGCTCGCCGTGGTGGGAGCCGTCATCGGGACCGTGACGGTGCTCGCGATGGGCGCCAACCTCCAGAGCCAGCTCGACGCCCAGTTGCGTGGCGCCCTCGTGCCCGGCCGGATGGTCGGCCACGAGTCGCCGGGCTCCGGCCCGCTCGCCGGCGACCCCGGCAGCGGTACGGGCACTGGTACTGGTACTGGTACTGGTACGAACAAGGGTGCCGGGCGGATCGACTTCGTCGTGTCCCGGCCCGGGCAGCCGCTGCACGCGGTGGCGGCCGGCGCGGGCGCCGACGGACGGGTCGCCGGTGCGCAGGCGGTCCGGCCCGAGCGGCAGGGCGAGGCTCGCAGCGCCGCGCTGACCGCCGCGCAGACCCGGGCGCTCGCCGCCGTGCCCAAGGACGGCCGGGTGCACTCCGTGACGATCGCCGGCCTCGGCGACTACCGGGCCGTGTGGGACCGCGAGAACGACTTCGTGCTCGGCTTCCCCAACGCCGCCGTCGACTCGACCGTCAACACCCTTGTGGTGGTGGTCATTTGCGTGACCGCCGCCGGGCTCGTCGCCGCGGGGATCGCGGGCGCGGCCATCGTCGGGGTGGCCCTGCGGCCGCTGCGCAGGGTCGCGTCGACGGCCACCCGGGTATCCGAACTCCCCCTGCACAGCGGCGAGGTGGCGCTGCACGAGCGGGTTCCGGCGGCCGAGGCGGACGCCAGGACCGAGGTCGGCCAGGTGGGCGCCGCGCTCAACCGGATGCTGGACCACGTCCACGAGGCGCTCAGCGCGCGCCAGGAGAGCGAGACGCGGGTGCGGCAGTTCGTCGCCGACGCCAGCCATGAACTCAGGACCCCGCTCGCCTCCATCCGCGGGTACGCCGAGCTGACCCGGCGCGGACGCGAGGACGTCGGGCCCGACACCCGGCACTCGCTCGGCCGCATCGAGTCGGAGGCGGCCCGCATGACGGGCCTGGTCGAGGACCTGCTGCTGCTCGCCCGGCTCGACGCCGGACGCCCGCTCTCGTACGAGAGCACTGATCTCTCCGCCCTGGTGGTGGACGCGGTCGGGGACGCCCATGCCGCCGGGCAGGGGCACACCTGGCGGCTGCAACTGCCCGAGGAGCCCGTCGCCGTGTACGGGGACGCGGAGCGGCTCCAGCAGGTGCTGGTCAATCTGCTCGCCAACGCCCGTACGCACACCCCGCCGGGGACGACCGTCACCGCCCGGGTCGAGGTGCGCGGGCCGGACGCCGTCGTCGCGGTCGAGGACACCGGGCCCGGGATCCCGTCCGCCCTGCTGCCGCGCGTCTTCGAGCGGTTCGCGCGCGGGGACGCCTCCCGTTCGCGCACCGCCGGGTCCACCGCCGGGTCCACCGGCCTCGGGCTCGCCATCGTGCAGGCCGTCGTCGCCGCGCACGGCGGCCGGGTGGACGTACACAGCCGGCCCGGGCGGACGGTGTTCACGGTCCACCTCCCCGGCGCGCCCGGCTCCGCCGCCCCGGCCCCCACCTCACAGGCTGAGCACAGGTCGACCACACAGGTGTGACAGCGGGGCTCGCGAGGGTCGCACGTATGCGAACCGACCCCTCTGCGAGCGCCCCCGGCGCTACGGGCGCCCCGACCGCGCCACACGCGGCCGACCCGGCGCATCCGACACCGCACCCGGCGGACCCGAGGCATCCGACACCGCACGCCACCGACCCGGCGCATCCGACACCACACCCGGCGCCGCACACGCCGCCGCACCCGACGAAGTCGCCCCCGCAACCGACCGCCCTCCCCGCCCGGCAGCATCTGCCCGTGCAGGCGGCCGGCGTGCCCGTGCTCGATGTGACCGTTCCCGTCCACAACGAGGAGCGGGACCTGGAGCCCTGTGTGCGGCGGTTGCACGAGCACCTCGCGCGGACCTTTCCGTACGGCTTCCGCATCACCATCGCCGACAACGCCAGCACCGACTCAACTCCCTTGATAGCGGCCGCACTTGCCGGTGATCTGTCCGAGGTGCGGGCCTTCCGGCTGGAGGAGAAGGGGCGCGGGCGGGCCCTGCGCACCGTGTGGTCGGCGTCCGACGCGCCCGTGCTCGCGTACATGGACGTGGATCTGTCCACCGACCTCAACGCCCTGTTGCCGCTGGTCGCTCCGCTCATCTCCGGCCACTCGGACCTCGCGATCGGTTCGCGTCTGGCGCGGTCCTCGCGGGTGGTGCGCGGCGCCAAGCGGGAGTTCATCTCGCGTACGTACAACCTGATCCTGCGCGGCTCCCTGGCGGCCCGGTTCTCCGACGCCCAGTGCGGGTTCAAGGCGATCCGGCGCGATGTGGCGCAGCGGCTGCTGCCGATGGTCGAGGACAGCGGGTGGTTCTTCGACACCGAGATGCTGGTGCTCGCCGAGCGGGCCGGACTGAGGATCCATGAGGTGCCGGTGGACTGGGTCGACGATCCGGCCAGCACCGTGCACATCGTCAGCACGGCGATGGACGACCTCAAGGGGGTGTGGCGCGTCGGGCGGGCGCTGGCGGTGGGGGCGCTGCCGCTGGACCGGCTCTCGCGGCCGTTCGGCGACGACCCCAGGGACCGGCAGCTCCCCGGGGTGCCGGGGGGCCTGGCCCGCCAGCTCGTCGGGTTCTGCGTGGTGGGCGCGCTCTCCACGCTCTTCTACCTCGCCCTGTACGCGCTCGCGCGCACCGCCATGAACCCCCAACTCGCCAACGCCACGGCCCTGTTGGTGTCGGCGGTCGCCAACACCTCGGCCAACCGGCGGCTGACCTTCGGGGTACGCGGCCGGGACCGTGCGGTACGCCACCAGGCGCAGGGCCTGGCGGTGTTCGCCATCGGGCTCGCCCTGACCAGCGGCTCGCTCGCCGCCCTCGACGCCGCGCACGCGCACGCCGCGCACTCCACCGAGGTGGCCGTCCTGGTCGCGGCGAACCTCGCGGCGACGGTCCTGCGCTTCCTGCTGTTCCGCGCCTGGGTCTTCCCCGACCGCGCGAACGCCCCGGGCGGGGCGACCTCCCCCGCCGCCGTCACGCCGGAGACGGCTTCCTCCCACCCCCACCCGAAGGGCGACGCACGATGACCACGACCTCCTCCCCGCAGGCCGATCCGCGCGAGGGGGTCGCGGCGGCCCGGCGTCGTCGGGGTGCCCCGGCCCGGTTGTGGCGCGGCCGGCCCGACGACCCGGCCTGGGCGCGGCCCGCGCTCCTCGCGCTGCTCGCCGCCACCTGCGTCGCGTACCTGATGAACCTCGGCGCCTCCGGGTACGCCAACTCCTTCTATTCGGCGGCCGTCCAGGCGGGCAGCGAGAGCTGGAAGGCGTTCTTCTTCGGTTCGCTGGACGCCGCCAACGCGATCACCGTGGACAAGCCCCCGGCGGCGCTGTGGCCGATGGCCCTGTCCGTACGCCTCTTCGGCCTCGGCTCCTGGCAGATCCTGCTGCCCGAGGTGCTGATGGGCGTGGGCACGGTCGCCGTCCTGTACGCGGCGGTGCGGCGCCGGTTCAGCGCGGCGGCGGGGCTGATCTCCGGCGCGGTGCTGGCCCTGACGCCCGTCGCCGCGCTCATGTTCCGCTTCAACAATCCGGACGCCCTGCTCGCGTTCCTGATGACGGTCACCGTGTACTGCGTGCTGCGTGCCCTGGAGGGGGCCCGTACGAAGTGGCTGGTGTGGGCCGGGGTCGCGATCGGCTTCGCGTTCCTGACGAAGACGCTCCAGGCCTTCCTGATCCTGCCGCCGCTCGCGCTGCTGTACGCCGTGTGCGCGCCCACCTCGGTGCGGCGCAGGCTCGGTCAACTCGCCCTGGCGACAGGCGTGTTGGTGGTATCGGGCGGATGGTGGGTGGCGGTCGTGGAGCTGTGGCCGAAGTCGTCCCGGCCGTACATCGGAGGCTCCCAGCACAACTCGTTCATCGAGCTCACCTTCGGCTACAACGGGCTCGGGCGGCTCAGCGGCGACGAGACGGGCAGTGTCGGCGGCGGTGCCCGGCCCGGCGGCATGGAGCTGCCCGCGGGCATGGAACTCCCGGCCGGAATGCGGGCGGGCGGCCGTGGTGGCGGTGGCTGGGGCGAGACCGGCATCGGCCGGATGTTCAACTCCGAGATCGGCGGCCAGATCTCCTGGCTGCTGCCCGCCGCCCTGCTGTTGCTGGTCGCGGGTCTGGTCATCACCTGGAAGGCCGGGCGCACCGACACCGCGCGGGCCGCGTTCCTCGCCTGGGGCGGGGCGCTCCTGACGACCGCCGGGGTCTTCAGTTTCATGGCCGGGATCTTCCACCAGTACTACACGGTGGCCCTGGCGCCCTTCATCGCGGCGCTCGTCGGCATGGGCGTCACGGTGCTGTGGGAGGAACGGGCGCGCATCGGGGCGGCCCTCACGCTCGGAGTGACGGTGGCGGGCACGGCCCTCTGGTCGTACGTGCTGCTTGGGCGCACCCCGGATTATCTGCCGTGGCTGCGCTGGGCGGTGTTGATCGGCGGGCTCGCGGCGGCGGTCGGCCTCGCGCTGACGGGTCGGCTGAACCGTCGGCTCGCCGTCGGTGTAGCGGGGCTCGGCTTCGCGGTCGCGCTGGCCGGTCCCGCCGCGTACACGGTGAGCACCCTGGAGACCGGGCACACCGGCTCGATCGTGACGGCGGGCCCGGCCGGGGCGAGCGGAGGCCCTGCGGGCGGCGGACCGGGTGGGGGCGGGCCTGGTGGCGGCGGTGGACGGACGCGGTTCGGCGGGGCGCCGGGCGCGGGACAGAACGGCACTCCGGGCCTGCCACCCACCACACCCACCACGCCCAACGCACCCGCCTCACCCGGCCAGGACGGTCAGGGCGGCCGCACCGCTCGCGGAGGGATGGGCGGTCTGCTGGACGGCGCCGAGGTGGGCGCCGATGCCGAGGCGCTCCTGCGGAAGAACGCGGATCAGTACACCTGGGCCGCGGCCGCCATCGGTTCGCAGAACGCCGCGAGCTACCAACTCGCCACCGCGGAGCCCGTGATGGCGATCGGCGGCTTCAACGGCAGCGACCCCTCACCGACGTTGGCGCAGTTCAAGCGGTACGTCGCGGACGGGAAGATCCACTACTTCGTCTCCAGCGGCGGCGGAATGATGGGCGGCGGCGGTGGCGGTCGGGGCGGTCAGTCCGGGGGCAGCTCCATCAGCAGCTGGGTCGAGTCGTCCTTCAAGAAGGTGACGGTCGGCACCGCCACGTTCTACGACCTGACGTCACCGGTGGCGGCGGGCTGAGGCCCGCACCGGGGGAGGTGGTCACGCGAATTCACTTTACGGCGTAGAAGAACTCCTTTACGGTGTACAAGACAGCCCTTACACCGTATAAGGAGCGAGGAGCCGCCATGACGGCCACGACCGCCGAGAACTCCACCACCACCCCCACCGGGCATCCGCAGCGCTGGTTGATCCTCGGCGTCGTGTGCGTGGCCCAGCTGACGGTGCTGCTCGACAACACCGTCCTCAATGTCGCCATCCCCTCCCTCACCACCTCGCTGGGCGCGTCCACCGCCGACATCCAGTGGATGATCAACGCCTATTCGCTCGTCCAGTCCGGGCTGCTGCTGACCGCGGGCAGCGCCTCCGACCGATACGGGCGCAAGAAGATGCTCGCGGCGGGGCTCGCCCTCTTCGGCATCGGCTCGCTGGCGGCCGGCCTCGCGCAGAACTCGGGGCAGCTCATCGCGGCCCGCGCGGGGATGGGCATCGGCGGGGCGCTGCTCATGACCACGACGCTCGCCGTCGTCGTGCAGATCTTCGACGACGCGTCCCGGATCAAGGCCATCGGCATCTGGGCCACCGTCAACTCCCTGGGCTTCGCGGCCGGGCCGCTCATCGGCGGGGTCATGCTCGACCACTTCTGGTGGGGCGCGATCTTCCTGGTCAACATCCCGGTGGCGGTGCTCGGACTGGTCGCCGTGATCACGCTCGTACCGGAGTCGAAGAACCCGCAGGGGGAGCGGCCCGACCTGCTCGGGGCGCTGCTCTCCACGATCGGCATGACCGGCGTGGTCTACGCGATCATCTCCGGGCCGGGCCACGGCTGGCTCTCCACCCATGTGCTGGTCTCCGCGGGCGTCGGCGCGGTGTTCCTCGCGGCCTTCGTACGGTGGGAACTGTCCATCGAGCACCCCATGCTGGACATGCACTTCTTCCGCAACCAGAGGTTCATCGGCGCGGTCGCCGGGTCGATCCTGGTCGCCTTCGGCATGGGCGGCTCGTTGTTCCTGCTCACCCAGCACCTCCAATTCGTCCTCGGATACGGTCCGTTGGAGGCGGGGCTGCGGACCGCGCCGCTCGCGCTCAGCGTCGTCGCGCTGAACATGACGGGCGTCGGGGCGAAGCTGGTCACCAAGGTCGGCACCCCGCGCGCCATAGCGATCGGCATGACCGCGAACGCGGCCGGGCTCGCCTCGATCGCGCTGCTCGGCGCACACAGCTACGGCGGCACACTGCTCGGCCTGGTCGTCATGGGCGCGGGCATCGCGCTGTCCATGCCGGCCATGGCCAACGCCATCATGAGCGCGATCCCGCCGGAGAAGGCCGGGGTGGGCGCGGGCGTGAACGGCACGCTGGGCGAGTTCGGCAACGGGCTCGGCGTGGCGGTGCTCGGCGCGGTCCTGAACTCCCGGTTCGCGGCGCTCGCGCCGGTGGCCGCGGCCTCGCTGCCCGCGGCCCTCGGCGCCGCCCGGGACGACGCGGAACGGGGCAGGATCGCCGACGCGTTCGCCTCCGGCCTGGAGACCAGCCAGCTGGTGGGCGCGGTGGCGGTGCTCGCGGGCGGACTGCTCGCGGCGGTCCTGCTGCACCGCGCCGAACGATCGGCGCCCGCACCCGCCGGAGCGGCTCCCGCCGCATAGCATCGTCGGGGGTGCGATCCCCCAAGGCCCTTGAGGGGGTGCGAGAACCTAGGCCAGAGGAGGGCGGCGATGGTGTCGGCGGCGGACCGTAGCAAGGATGCGGCGCGTACCAGCGTGTGGCTCGGCAGCAAGGCGGGCCACCGGGTGCGGCGCGCGGAGCCGGCCGAGGGCGGGCCCGCGCTCGACCGGGACCGGATCACCGCCGAGGCCGTACGGCTGCTCGACGCCGAGGGCGCCGCCAAGTTCTCCATGCGGCGCCTGGCGGGCGAGCTCGGCGTCACCGCGATGTCCCTCTACTGGTACGTCGACACCAAGGACGACCTCCTCGAACTCGCCCTCGACGCGGTGTTCGCGGAGGTCGACCTGCCCGACGCGGCGGACGAGGCGGCCGACTGGCGCGATCAGCTCCGCGCGGTCGCCGTCGGCTATCGTGCGGCCTTCGTCCGCCACCCCTGGGCGTCCGCGCTGGTCGGGCGCTACCTCAACATCGGGCCGCACTCCATGGCCTTCTCGCGCACCGCCCAGCGCATCATGGCGCGCACCGGGCTCCCGCCGCACGGGCAGATGGGCGGGCTCGCGGCGGTCTTCCAGTTCGTGTACGGGTTCGGCACGATCGAGGGCACGTTCGTGAAGCGCTGCGCGGATGCCGGGCTCACCCAGGACGAGTACTTCGCCTCGGCGATGGGGGCGTTGGTGGAGCGGCCGGAGTATCGGGAGCAGTTCGCGGATGCGGCGGAGTTGATGGCGGCGCGGGGTGGGGAGACGGTGGTGGACATGCGTCAGCGGGACTTCGACTTCGCGCTGTCCCTGCTGATCGCGGGCATCGAAGCCCTACGCCCTGCGGGCCGCGCCTAGGGGTTGGGGGCCGGCCCCCAACCCCCTGGGGCTCCGCCCCAGACCCCGACGCGTTTTCCCACCCGCCCGCCCGTAGGCGCAGGGTTGGATGGCCCGGGCCTCCTGGGGCTCTGCCCCAGACCCCGTATCGCGCCTTAAGGGCGCTCGTCCTCAATCTCCCCCAAGGCCTTAAGGGCCAGGGGGGACCCCCATGACAGGCTGAGGTGCTGGCCAGCGCCGAGTAGTTAGGGGCGCGGGGAACTGCGCGACCAGCCCCGCACGGCCCGCAGACGAAAACGGGGTTTCTTGGGGGCGCGAGGAACTGCGCGAGGGTTTAGGGGCGCGGGGAACTGCGCGGACAGCTCTGCGGCACGCAGGCCCGCCAGCGCCCCCCACCCCCCCCGGGAGGGCGGCGCGGGCTCAGCCAGCCGGCAGGACCTCCCCCTGGACCGTCTGGATGTCCAGGGACACCCGCAGCGTCGTCCCGATCGCGGAAACCCCCGCCCGCACCACCTGGTTGTAATTCATCGCGAAATCCTCGCGCCGCAGCTCCGCCGTCGCCCGGTACGCCGCCCGCACCCCGCCCCACGGGTCGGGACCCGTGCCGAGGTAGGTGAGGTCGAGGTCGACCTCGCGGAGTACTCCGTGCAGGGCGAGTTCGCCGTGGACCGTCCAGCGGTCGGGGCCCGCCGGGGTCAGGCCCGTGCTGCGGTAGGTGATCTCGGGGAAGCGCTCGACGTCGAGGAAGTCCGGCGACTTCAGATGCCCGTCCCGCATCGCGTTGCCCGTGTCGATGGACGCCGCGCCGATGACCGCCTCGACCCGCGACTTCTCCAGGTCCTCGGCGATCTCGATGCGCCCGCCGAACTCCCCGAAGCGGCCGTGCACGCTGGAGATCCCCAGGTGCTGGGCGACCGCGCCGACCGACGAGTGCGCCGGGTCGATCGTCCAGGGGCCCGGCGGCGGCAGCTCGACGCCGCCCTGCCGGGCCAGTACCACCGTGCCGACCGAGGCCCGGCCGCTCGCCGTCACCAGCGCCGTGGAGGCGGCCGGCGCGTATCCGACGGCCGTCACGATCACCGTGTACGGGCCGGGCGCGAGGGCCACGTCGGCCGCGACCGAACCGTCCTCGGCCGCCGCGGCGCGCAGCACCTGTGTGCCCGTCATGTCGGTCATCGTCACCACGGCGTGCGAGAGCGCCCAGCCGTCGCGCGTCCTGACCTGTGCCCGCAGTCCCATCCCGTTCTCTCTTCTCTCCTCGAAAAAAAGTCGGGCCCCGGGGGCGGGGCGGCCGGCCGTCCCCTGCCCGCCGCCCCTGCCCCGGGGCCCATTTCCACACCGGGCGCGACCGCCTCCGCTCGAAGCGGGCCGCACCCGGGGGTCTGAAGCAACCCCGACTACTCGCCGGGGTGGGCGAGTTCGACGTCGTGGCCGTCGACGCCGCGCCCTGCCACGGTGAGCGAGCCGGCCACCGGCGGGTAGCCGGTCGCGATCAGCGTGTACTCGCCGGAGTTGAGGTCGGCGAAGGCGTACGCGCCGTCCTCGCCCGTCGTCGCGTTGGCGACCACGTTGCCCGCCGCGTCCAGGAGGGTGACCCGGGCGTCGGCCAGCGGGCGCCGGTCGGCGCCGCCGCGGATCGTGCCCTGGACCAGCGCGCCGGCCTGGAGCGCGGCCTCGACGCGGGTCACTCCGTAGCCCGCGATCTCCACCGGCAGGGCCAGCGGGCGGAAGCCGTCCGCGTTGACCGCCACGGTGACCTGGCCCGGAACGAGCTCGCCGAAGGTGAACTCGCCCGTGGCGCCCGACTTCCCGGTGGCCAGCAGGTCGCCGCGGACATCGGTCACGATCACCATCGCGCCTTCGACGGGCGCCCCGGTCTCGGCGGCCTTGACCGCACCGACCAGGCCACTGGTGCCGGACAGGAGGATGTCGTACGAGAGCGGCTCGGCGCCCACCACGATCGTCGAGGCCTGCGGCTGGAAGCCGTCGGCGGCCGCGATCAGGACGTAGCTGCCGGCGCCCGGCGCGGCGAGCGCGTACCCGCCGTCGGGGCCCGCCACCGCGCGGCCGAGCTGGCTGCCGCCGAGCGAGATCAGGGTGACGGCCGCGGAGGCGACGGGCGCCCCCTCGGCGGCGCGAACCGTGCCGCGCACCACGATGCCGTCCACGGCCGGAGCCGGGGCCGGGGCCGCGTCCACCACCGGGGCGGTGAGGGTCGCGGCGGCCGGGGCGGCCTCGACTCCCGCAGCCGGGGCGGGGGTTTCGGCCACCGGCGTCTTCTCGGCGGCGGCGGCGGCGCCCACGGCGTGGGAACGCAGCGGGATCTCCTTGATGAAGAGCGTGATCAGGAAGGCGAGCAGCGCGCACGGCGCCGCGTACAGGAACACATCGCCGACACCGTGCCCGTACGCGCTCTCGATGACGGTACGGATCGGCGCGGGCAGCGTCGCCAGGTCCGGGATGGCCCCGGAGCCGCCACCGCTCTTGGCGGCGGCAGCGCCCTGCGGGCCGAGCGCGGTGAGCCCGTCCGTGACGTAGTGGGTGACCCGGTTGGCCATGACCGCGCCGAGCGCCGAGACGCCGACCGCACCACCGAGGGAGCGGAAGAACACGACGACGGAGGAGGCCGAGCCGAGGTCGGCGGGGGAGACCTGGTTCTGGGTGCACAGGACCAGGTTCTGCATCATCATGCCGATGCCGAGACCCATCAGGGCCATGTAGATCGCGAGGTGCCAGTACGGGGTGTCGTAGCGCATCGTGCCGAGCAGACCGAGGCCCGCCGTCACCAGCACACCACCGCTGACCAGCCACGCCTTCCACTTGCCGGTCTTGGTGATGATCTGTCCCGAGACGGTGGACGAGATGAAGAGTCCGCCGATCATGGGGATCGTCATGACACCGGACATCGTCGGCGTCCGGCCGCGCGCCAGCTGGAAGTACTGCGAGAAGAAGACCGTGCCGGCGAACATCGCGACACCCACGAAGAGCGAGGCGAGCGAGGCCAGCGTGATGGTGCGGTTGCGGAACAGGCGCAGCGGGATGATCGGCTCGCTGGCCTTCGACTCGGCGAGCACGAACAGCGCGCCGAGCACGATCGAGCCGCCGACCATCGCGTACGTCTGCCACGAGATCCAGTCGTACTTGTTGCCCGCGAAGGTCACCCAGACCAGGAGCAGCGAGACAGCCGCGCTGATGAGGAACGCGCCGGTCCAGTCGACCTTGACGTCCCGCTTGACGACGGGGAGCTTCAGGGTCTTCTGGAGCACGATGAGCGCGATGACGGCGAACGGCACGCCGACGTAGAAGCACCAGCGCCAGCCGAGCCAGTCGGTGTCGGTGATCAGACCGCCGAGCAGCGGGCCGCCGACCGTCGCGACCGCGAACGTGGCGCCCAGGTAACCGCTGTAACGGCCGCGCTCACGCGGCGAGATCATGGCGGCCATGATGATCTGGGCGAGCGCGGAGAGACCGCCGACGCCGATGCCCTGGACCACGCGGCAGGCGATGAGCATGCCCGAGCTCTGGGACAGACCGGCCACGATCGAGCCGGACACGTAGATGATCAGGGCTATCTGGACCAGCAGCTTCTTGCTGAAGAGGTCCGACAGCTTGCCCCACAGCGGGGTGGTCGCGGTCATCGCGAGCAGCGAGGCCGTGACGACCCAGGTGTAGGCGGACTGGCCGCCGCCCAGGTCGCTGATGATGTGCGGCAGTGCGTTGGAGACGATCGTCGAGGACAGGATGGCGACGAACATGCCGAGCAGCAGCCCGGAGAGCGCCTCCATGATCTGCCGGTGAGTCATCGGCGCGCCACCGTCGGACGGCGCGTGCCCTCCGTGCTTGGCGTGGCCGCCCCGCACACCGGCTGGTGTGGTCGTAGCCATGAAGTTCCTTGTCTTGTGCGTGGGTTGGGCAGGTGTACGGGTGTGGTGCTAAGCGGGTGTACGGGTCGGCGGACGGGTCTCGGGGGCCCGGGCCTCTCCCGTATGGAGGGCCCGGGCGTGGGGTGCCCGGCAATCTCCGAAGGAATCACGCAGCCGGGCCAGCATCGCGTTGAGCTGCCCGACCTCGTCGTCCGACCAGTCCTTGAGGGTGTGCGCGAACATCTCCGTGGTGCGCGTCCCCAGGTCGTCGATCATGGCCTGGCCGGCGGGGGTGAGCCGCAGGATCCGTGAGCGCTTGTCGGCGGGGTCGGCGGACCTCTCGATCCAGCCCCGCTGGGCGACGTGCGCGACATGACGACTCGTCACCGACATGTCCACCGCGAGGAGTTCGGCGAGTCTGCTGATCCGCATCTCGCCGTGGCGCTCCAGGAGGGTCAGCACCGCGGCCGAGCCGCCCGGGCACTCGGGCGGCAGGATCCGCGCGAGCCCGCGCTTGACCGCGCCGATGGCGCTGAGCTGCCGGGCCAGCTCCTCGTAGAGGCTCTGCGCGGCCATGGACACCTCCCTGGAAATCTTGTTGCTTCGGGCAACCATAAGATTGTTGGTTGCCGAAGGCAAACTAAATCCGGGATGCTGGAGCAAAGGAAGCGCAAAGGCTTCGCAAGTGAAAACCCAAGGTGCAGGTCAAGCCCTTGCGGGCGGGGGTGCGGAGTTTTCGTGGCAGCGCTCGCCGGGGCTCATGGAAGCCCGTGGGGCCCCTCGCGGCGCGGGGCGCACCCGGGCCGGAGCCGTCTCGCGGGCGCGTTCGCGCGGGGGCGGGGGTTGGGTGGAACCCCCAACTTCGCTAGGGTCCTGCCCCATGGCACACAACCCCCACGCACCCCAGGGTCCCGAGGGCTACGACCCGGCGGGCTCCACGCAGATGTTCCGCGCCTTCGTCGACGAGGGCGCGCCCCAGGGCGGCCGGCCGGCCACCCCGGCCGCGGCTCCGGCGGGCCCACGCGTAGGCCTGATCGTCGGCGTGGTCGCCGTGATCGTGGTCCTCGCCGCGGTGGCCTGGCTGGCCCTGGGCTGAGGCGTTCTCGGCCCGTCCACGATGTGAGCGGGCGGGGGGGTGGGGGCGAGAGAGCGGCCCCCTACCCCCAACTGGCCGTCACGGAGCGGGTTTCCACATGCATCCCCAGCGGCACCCGCCAGGCGTCCACACACACCGCGTACGTGCGCGACCGTACCGTCCCCGCGGGGATCGGCACCGGCAGGTCCTGACGGGACGTGATGGTTGCCCAGTCCACCCCGAGCAGCCCGATGATGTGCGTCGCGAACATGACGCTGCCCGATGTCACCGCCGTCCCCCCGGTGTTGCGGAACTGCACCGTCACGTTCTCGCACCACCGGTGATCCGCCGCCGACCGGCTCGGCGCCCCGAGCGCGAGCACGGCCGGCCCGGCGGGCGGACGGGGCCGGCCAGGATCGGACGGCGTACCGGGTGGAGTGGACGGTGTCCCTGGAGCGCCGGGCCCTCCCGAAGAAGAACCGGGCTGCCCCGGAGTCCCCGTAGCGCCCCCGCCCCCGGGCACCCCTGACGTTCCGCCCCGGCCCGAACTCCCGTCCCCGGAAGGCGAACCGGAGCCACCGGAGGCCCCCGGCGTCGCCCCCGCTGGAGAGCCGGCGCCCGCCGCAGTGGACGGCGTACCGGAGGCATCGGATGCGCCGGGAGCATCGGACGTACCGGAGGCATCGGATGTGCCGGGAGCGCCGGGCGCACCCGGGGCCCCGGACGTACCGGGAGCGCCGGGCGGTGCTGACCGCGACCCCGGCATGCCCGAACCGTCCAGGGGGACCAGCTCCACCCTGCCGTGGGGTGGCACCGCGCGGCCCGGAGCGTCGGGGCCGGCGCCCACGGCGCCGACCGCCACATAGCCGGCCCCGGTCCCGCCCCCGGCGCAGGCCGCTAGGGCGCCACCCAGGCCCAGCACCACGGCCGCCGGGATCCCGATCAGCGCAGCACGTCGTCGCATCGCGCCAGTGTGTCTGACGGAGCGTCAATTAACCAGGGTGTCAGTCGGGTTGGGCCGGGCCTCAGTCGGAGATCAGGCCCTCGCGGAGCTGGGCCAGCGTGCGGGTCAGCAGGCGCGAGACGTGCATCTGGGAGATGCCGACCTCCTCGCCGATCTGCGACTGCGTCATGTTCGCGAAGAAGCGGAGCATGATGATCTGCCGTTCCCTGGGCGGGAGTTTGGCGAGCAGCGGCTTCAGGGACTCGCGGTACTCGACGCCTTCGAGCGCCGTGTCCTCGTAGCCGAGCCGGTCCGCGAGCGAGCCCTCGCCGCCGTCGTCCTCGGTGGCGGGCGAGTCGAGCGAGGAGGCGGTGTAGGCGTTGCCCACCGCGAGCCCGTCGACCACGTCCTCCTCGGACACCCCGAGCACCACGGCCAGTTCGGGGACGGTGGGCGAGCGGTCGAGCTTCTGCGCGAGTTCGTCGCTGGCCTTGGTGAGGGCGAGCCGCAGCTCCTGGAGGCGGCGCGGCACCCGCACCGACCACGAGGTGTCGCGGAAGAAGCGCTTGATCTCACCGACGACCGTCGGCATCGCGAACGTGGGGAACTCCACGCCACGTTCGCAGTCGAAGCGGTCGATCGCCTTGATCAGACCGATCGTTCCGACCTGGACGATGTCCTCCATCGGCTCGTTGCGGCTGCGGAACCGGGCGGCCGCGTACCGCACCAGGGGCAGGTTGAGCTCGATGAGGGTGTCGCGTACGTACGTACGCTCCGGGCTGTCGTTGTCCAGCGTGGCAAGGCGCAGGAACAGGGAGCGGGACAGCGTGCGGGTGTCGATGGCTGCGGTGTTTGCGGCGTGTCGGTGCACGGTGGGTGCGGGAACGCTCTTGGTGAGCGTGAGCACCTTCGAGCTGCCCTGTTCTACGGACATGCCAACCCCCTTGAAGTTGCGGCGGTCGCGGACGGTCGTGTGTGGGCCACGACCATCACAGGAAGCAGCCTCCACCTGAATACCGGACGGGGGGCTGCGGCAAACGCGGTTTCCGCAGAATGTCACATGTCGGCAACACGCTGTAGTGACTTGTCGACAAGGCAAGTCGGAGTACGTGCAGGAAACGGGGGGTGTGGGCTTTTTCGACCGGGGATCTTTTTACCGAGCCCAAAAAACGGCAAACAAGGGCCCGGCTCACTCGAACCGGTTATGCCTCGATTCGATTTGCGGATCGCAGTCGGGCGAAGCTCCTGGCCAGGAGCCTTGACACATGCATCTGCGACACTCCCAATTCCTGGCTGATCTGGGACTGCGTCAGATTGCTGTAATAGCGGAGCATCAGGATCCGCTGCTCGCGTTCGGGCAGTTGTACGAGCAGATGGCGGACCAGGTCGCGGTGTTCGACCCCGGCGAGCGCGGGGTCCTCGTAACCGAGCCGGTCGAGCAGGCCGGGCAGACCGTCGCCCTCCTGGGCGGCCTCCAGGGAGGTCGCGTGGTACGAGCGGCCCGCCTCGATGCAGGCCAGCACCTCGTCCTCGCCGATCCGCAGCCGCTCGGCGATCTCGCCGGTGGTGGGGGAGCGGCCGTGCAGGGTCGTGAGGTCCTCGGTGGCGCCGTTCACCTGTACCCACAGCTCGTGAAGGCGGCGCGGGACGTGCACGGTGCGGACGTTGTCGCGGAAGTAGCGCTTGATCTCGCCGACGACGGTGGGCATCGCGAAGGTGGGGAACTGGACGCCACGGTCCGGGTCGAAGCGGTCGATCGCGTTGATCAGGCCGATGGTGCCGACCTGGACGACGTCCTCCATGGGCTCGTTGCGGCTGCGGAACCGGGCGGCCGCGTACCGCACCAGCGGCAGGTTGGCCTCGATCAGCGCCCCGCGCACGCGGTCGTGTTCCGGGGTGCCCGGTTCGAGGTTCTTGAGCTGGCCGAAGAGCACCTGGGTGAGGGCGCGGGTGTCCGCGCCCCTGGTGGAGGTCCTGACGGGTCCTCTGGGGCCCTCCGCGGTGTCCTGTGCGGGCACGTCGGGGGTGTCCTGGGGCTCGTTCTGGGGCGGCACTTGAGGCGTAGTACTGGCCGGCACGGTCACGCCACCCCTTAGTCTTCGGTCCACTCATCCGTCAAAAGCGGTCATAGCATCACAAGACATGTCCACTGTGTGCAAGCACCGTATAACCACGTGTTGAGGGCAAGTTGGGACAGATGGCCCGGTCAGCGGCGTGCCGGGTCACGAAAAAGCCCCGCACCTCTCAGGTGCGGGGCCGGGCCGCGTACCGGTTCGGCCGACGGATCGGTGCCGGACCGGCGGTTGATCGGACGCCGAATCGAACCGTGGACCGGGCGCCGAATCGAACCGTGGATCGGACGCCGGGTCAGAAGGGGTAGTCGGCGATCACCCAGGTGGCGAACTCGCGCCACTGTCCGGCCGCCGCCTGGTGGGCGGGGTGCTCGATGTACCGCTTCAGCGCGTCCGCGTCGGCGACGGCGGAGTTGATGGCGAAG